>NZ_LT629940.1 GCF_900104675.1 Angelakisella massiliensis
TTTAAGGCAATACCGCACAGAAAAAAGTGCCAGATACCGCCAAGTGTGATATAATAAACCTATGGATAAACAGATGACGATTTCCGCATTCAGTGACGAATTGGCACAGGTGCGGACGAAGAAAAAGGAATTTCTCAGT
Organism: Angelakisella massiliensis; assembly: GCF_900104675.1. Classification (GTDB taxonomy): domain Bacteria; phylum Bacillota; class Clostridia; order Oscillospirales; family Ruminococcaceae; genus Angelakisella; species Angelakisella massiliensis. The sequence continues at coordinate 140 of NZ_LT629940.1, forward strand.
CAGATTGAACGGATTGTCCCGTGGAAGGAATGGCTTGCCATGATTCAGCCGTGCTATTACAAAGGAGAGCGCGGCAACAAACCCTATCCGCTGGAGATCATGCTCCGACTGTATCTGCTGCAAAACCTCTATGACCTGAGTGATGAGGCCACAGTGGCAGAAGCCATCGACAGCCGCGCATTTTCGGAGTTCTGCGGTGTCGATTCCAGCAACCAGGTTCCGGACGGGGATACCCTTGGCCGGTTCCGGAACTTGCTGATCAAGAACGGACTGCAGGAAAAGTTGTTCGCTCAGGTGGTAGCTGCGCTCATGGAACGTGGCCTCATTCTGAAAAAGGGCACCATTGTAGATTCCACCATCATTTCCGCCCCCTCTTCTACCAAGAATAAGGAAAAGAAACGGGATCCGGATGCCCATCAGGTCAAGAAGGGCAACACCTGGCACTTTGGGTACAAAGCACATATCGGCGTGGACAAGGACAGCGGACTGGTTCACACAGTGGAAGCCACACCGGCAAATGTCCACGACGTTGCGGAAGTGCCGAAATTGTTGACGGGAGAGGAAGAAACAGTCTATGGAGACAGCGGTTATCTCGGCGCAGGTAAGCGCGAAGATGCCGTAGTCCGAAACAAAGCTGGCCGGAAAATCAAGTACAAGATCAATCGTCGTCCATCGCAGATGAAGAAACTGAGCAAAAGCGGACAGTACGCAGCAAAGAAAGCGGAACGGGCGAAATCTTCCGTCCGGGCAAAAGTAGAGCATGTATTCGGTGTCGTTAAGAAGCAGCTGCGTTTTCGAAAAACACGATACCGAGGGCTTGAAAAGCAGCAAGCCAAATTCAATATCATGTTTGCGTTAGCAAATCTGATTCTGGCTGACAGACCCTGTCTGGCAGCTTGAGTTAGTGCGCCTTTGCGGACAAAAACTTCCGAGGTTATCCACAGTTTTTACTTGGCACCTGTTGTATAATGCGGATTGTGGCATTTATGCGGTATTGCC
>NZ_LT629941.1 GCF_900104675.1 Angelakisella massiliensis
CCTTAGCTTATCCGGACGAAAGTCCTGATATGAAAATAGCTTCCCTGTGAAGGCAAGGCGCAAAGAATAACTGAGGCCGACACGAGGACAGCAAAATAGCCGGTGTTTATTACGGTGAGGTCCCACCTGTTCCCATCCCGAACACAGAAGTTAAGCTCACCAGTGCCGAAGATAGTTGGCGGGAAGCCGCCTGTGAAAATAGGTCTTCGCCGGCACAAAAGAAGAGTTGATAGCGGTTCCATCAGGGACCGCTATTAGCCCATTCCGAAAACTTTATATGCCTTAATAGCTCAGTCGGTAGAGCATGCGGCTGTTAACCGCAGGGTCGTTGGTTCGAGTCCAACTTGAGGCGCCACCAGGCGAGGGCCTGGAGCCAAACGCGCTCCAGGCCTTTTATTATAACCGGAATAAATGGCCCGTGCTTGATTTTAATAAATCTGAGTTATAGTCGCAGGCTGATACCGGTAATCACTGGGCGAGAATCCCAAATAGCTCGCTTTGCAGGTCTTGATTGCTGTTATTTTATGGTTTGGATTTGAGGAGAAATGACTTTTTGGAAACTCCAAATCCCAAAAGGATTCTCTTTATGATTTATATTTACTTTCAGTGAACAAAGGGTCAAAGCGTCAGCTGGAGAGAAAACAAACTTTGCTTCTTTCTTCACCTTGATAGACTTCCATCTTGTTTCTCATCCAACCTTCCAAAGTTTTCCACAGATGGCACGGACTTTTCCCGCAAGGCTGACGATGCAGCCTGTCTGTTGAAAGGTAAAGAGCAAAACGCCGTTGAATAGTGTTTCCAGATTCAGAAAAACATTTGGACCTTTATTGGGCGAGGGGATGGGACTGTTTAAAAGAAAATAGGTATACGATAGAGACTATTTGAAAATTTTGTTCACAAAAAGGGAACTGTTTGCAAGGCAGTTCCCTTTTTTGACATCTTTTTATTTGATAGAGAAAAAGAAGACTTTTTTGCCAATTCAGGTAGATTGTTGCAAGGCGGAGTAATAAGGCCGTTCAGGCAGCGGAGGAATTTTTAAAGCAGGAGAGGTTGCTACAATATCTTTTGTCAACTGGATAAAGGCCTGGGCAGAAGGCGAAAGACCAATATGCTTATTATAAGCGGCGATAATTTTGCGTCTGTAGGGCGGCAGATCCACGGTACAGCAAACAGGAATGTGGGGCGGATAAGGAGGTGTTACGCTGTTATCCGGGGTGAAAACCAATCCCAGTCCTTCACTTGCCAAATGAAAAGCGGTATCGCTGTTGTTGATTTCCCGGATTTCGCCCGGTTTAATCCCATGCTTTTCAAAGATTTGCCAGGTACACCGATACAATCCATGGCCCGGACTGGGACAAATAAAGGTTTGTCCGTTTAAACGCTCCGGTTCAATATATAAAAGATGTTCCAAGTCATTTCCGGACAAATTTTTCCCTTTGAGAATGGGATGTCCAGGAGCGACTGCCAGAATAATTGTTTCCTCACAGATGATATCAAAATCAATGTCCAGGGACATATTGGGAAGAGCGGTGATACACAGGTCAATGGTTCCCTTCAGTAGACCTTCTTCAAAAACGTCGCTTTTTCCTTCCACGATTTTAATATCGATGCCGGGATAAGCCTTCAAAAAAGGCGGTACAATATGGGGCAGCCAATATTCTCCCCGGGCGTTTCCGATGCCTATTACCAGGCGCCCCCGGCGCATCCCGGCAATTTCCTCCAGCTCATTGCTCAGGCGATGCTCAAGGGCGATAATTTTTTGCATCTCTGTAATGTAGTGCTCTCCGGCGTAGGTCAGTTGTATCGGATTGGAGGTACGATCAAATAACTTTACCCCCAAGCGCTCTTCCAGTTTGTTGATGGTTACAGTGAGAGCGGGTTGAGAGATATACAGTTTTTTGGCAGCCTGCGTCATGTTTTTTTCTTTGGCAATAGCCAGGACGTACTCAAACTTGGAATGATCCATCACAACTCCGCCTTTCCTTTCAAAATAAAATCTGTTTGATAAATATCAGTTTATCATGGCAATATATAAAATGGTATTGGACATAATAAATAAAAAATGTTATTTTTGAAATAGAAAAATATATATTTTTCAATGGGTTTAAAAGAGGAAAACCTGATCAATTTTCCTTTGACAGGGAAAGGAGCAAGCAATGAGCCAGAGTTTCTATGATCATTTGGTATTTACAGGATCGCATCGGGAAGTAGGACGTCAATATGGCGAGGCACTCAGAGAAAAAATTCTGGGACATCTGGAAATTATTTATCGAAATGCTTATAAAGTTTCTGGTGTAACCAAAGAAAAGGCACTGCAGATTGCTCAGATGTACGAACCGTATATTGAAAAATATGCGCCCCATTATTTGGATGAAATCGCCGGACTGGGGGAGGGTGCAGGGATTACCAAAGCGGAGGCGCTTTTGCTTCAGGTGCGGCAGGAAGTCGTTAATTTGGCACGGTTTGGTGGGATTGATCCTGAGTGTACTGCTTTCGCGGTGACTTCGGAATACACAGCAAACGGAAAGGTATACTCTGGGCAAAACTCGGATATGTATGATGATTTTCGCTCCATTACCAATGTCATTACCTTCTGCGTTATCGGAAAACCCCAGATTATGATGGCCGTTCCCGCCGGTCAGCTGAGTTTTTTGGGCATGAATTCCGAAGGTATTTCCTGCAACTGCAATATGCTGCACTGCACCGGCTGGAAGAAAGGGTTCCCCCGTTATCTCATGTCCCGTTTGATTCTGGAACAACGGACTTTTGAGGAAGCTTGCGCCAAAGCGGAGATTCCCGAGCGGGCGTCCCAACGGAATATTTTGATCTGTGATCGGGAAGGCCATATCGCCAATTACGAAACGACTTCTACTGATTTGGCACGGATTGATGGAAAAGGTTATTTGGTACATACCAATCATTTTCTGGCTCCTTCTATGTTCCAATATGAGAAATCCAACAACATTGAAACCCAAAACTCTACCACCAGATATCGCAGGATGTGCCAGCTGATCGAGGAGAATAAGGGGAAGATAGACGATCTGAAACTGCATCATTTTCTGGGAGACCATGGAACCGAACCGGACACCATCTGCATGCACGAAACAGCGGAACGCGGCTACCATACCTTTGTTTCCATTATCAACAATCTCACCGACAACGTAATGGAAGTGGCGGCGGGAAATCCCTGTTGCAATGAGTATGCCATTTATGAGTTTCGCTAAAGAAAAGGCCCGACTGGTAAAAAATAAAGGCGGAATTCCAAAAAACTGATTCAAAAGGCAACGGGGTGTTTCTTCACTGGCAAATGGTGAAAAGAGTTTTTTCATGAGGTTTTCTCACAAGGAAAGGGAATTTTTATCCATAAGTATAGGAGGGAGAAAAGCATGAGTGAGCAAGCCACGAAGACAAAGAAAAAATTTGAGGTACCTCATTCCCTGATTATTATTCTGGCAGTGATGCTGTTGACGGCAGTTTTGACTTATATCATCCCTGCGGGTACCTATGACCGGACAGTTTCCGAAAGCGGTCAGACCGTGGTGGACCCTGAGAGTTTCCATTATGTGGAGCGCTCCCCTGTCAATCCCATCGGCGTATTGGGATTGGTATTTCAGGGACTCACCGACGCCCAGGGTATCATTTTCGCTCTGATGTGCTGCGGTGGTGGGTTAGGCATTGTCCTTTCCACCGGAATGTTCCAGGGCGCCGCCGGAACCATGGGACGCCGGGTCAAAGGCAAGGAATGGGTGGTTATCGCCTCCCTGATGACCATTTTTGCCCTGCTGTGCATCCCCATCAACCTCAATAACTTTATTCCCTTTGCGCCTCTCGGTCTGGTAATCGCCGCAGCTCTGGGAATGGACGCCATTGTGGGAATTTCCATCATCATGCTGGGCGGTGCGGTAGGCTTCTCCTGCGGCGCGATGAACCTTTCCAACACCGGAACGGCCCAGAGCATCGCAGAACTCCCCACCTTTTCCGGCATAGAGTACCGGCTGTTCTGTATGATTCCCTTCCTGATTACCGCCATCTTTTATGTGGTGCGGTATGCGAACCGGATCAAGAAGGACCCCACTAAGAGCTACGTCTATGGTTTGGACCTGGGCACCGATGCCTCCCTGGAAAAGATTCCGGAGTTTACCAAGCGGCACATCCCCGTTGCTGTCGTTACCGCCATTGGCATCGGCACGATGATCTATCTGGCGCTGACCGGAGAAGCGGGCAACCAAACTACCGCCACCATCTTTATTTACATGGGACTGGCGGCCGGCATTGTTTACGGGATGAAGCCCAATGACATTTGCAAAGAGTTTATCAAGGGTCTCAAGAGTATGGCCGGCACCAGTATGATGATTGGTTTTGCCTATACCATTGCCATTATCCTTACCGATGGCAACATTATGGATACAGTGGTTCACGCTTTGGCTGGTGTTTTGAGTTATATTCCCCATATTTTCCAGGCTCCGGCCATGTTCATTATGCACATCATCATCAATCTGCTTATCACCTCCGGCAGCGGACAGGCCGCCGCCTCCATGCCCATTATGGTGCCGGTGGCAGATCTGCTGGGAATGAGCCGGCAGACTGCGGTTTTGGCTTTCAACTTCGGCGACGGCTTCTGCAACAACATCCTTCCCCACGCAGCTGCTACTATGGGCTTTGTGGGCGCGGCTGGCATCCCCTTTGGTCGTTGGTTCAGCTATGCCATCAAGCTCTTCCTCCTCTGGGTTGTGGTGGGATGCATCTTGCTGATGCTGGCCACTGTAATTGGGTACTCCTGAAACTTTCTTCTCATACATACAAGCACATACAGGCGGCGTCCCCGAACCCTGGGGACGCCGTTTGTATGGAGAAAAGAGGAAAAGCGACGGCCTGGGTAACGGTATTGTCTCAATGGTATGATGGTTTCATAAAGGAGCAGTTGCTTTTGTTTGGTATTCTCTTTTATTTACCCCTCGACAAAATGTTGCAAGAACTGCCGGAGAATAATTCAATTTTGTCTTCATTGCCGTTTTTGTCGAAAGCTTCTTGACAAGGGCAGCTTTGCCCCATAAAATAGTCGAGGTATGAATGGCAGGAGCCAAGTTGCGCCCCGAATGCTGTGCAGTGAGGCACGCCTTTTCCATCCCACGGAAAGGCGTGTTTTTTTGCGGCCTGGGCACAGATACGGGCAGAATCAGAGGGAGGAATCAGTGTATGAACACAACTGAAAAGACCGCTTCCATGGGTATGGAAGGCGTGCTGGGCGGTAAAGCTCAGCACCAGGAGCAGCCCCAAACGGTGGACCATGACTTTTCGTTGGAAAGTGTCCCCATGTCCGCCAGAAAGGCATTTATCCCCATGTTCTTTATCATGCTGGGATTCACTTTTTTCTCTGCCAGCATGAGCGTAGGAGCCAAGCTGGGCAATGGCCTTGATCTCAGCGGATTTGTTTGGTCCATTCTGCTGGGTGGCGTTCTGTTGGGAGCCTATACCGGTGTACTGGGTTATATCGGCAGCGATACCGGCCTTTCCCTGGACCTGCTGGCCCAGCGGTCCTTTGGCCGGTACGGTTCTTATCTCCCCTCGGCTCTGATCAGCTTCACTCAGATCGGCTGGTTCGGTGTTGGTATTGCCATGTTCGCTGTACCCGCCGCTGAACTGCTCCATGTGAGCCCTGTTGTGCTGGTAGCGGCTGCCGGCATCTGCATGACCAGCTCCGCCTATTTCGGCATCAAGGGCCTGGAAGTGGTCAGCTACATTTCTGTCCCCCTGATCGCAGTGCTGGGTATTTACTCCATGGTTACCGCCACCGTTCAGGGCGGCGGCCTGGAGGCCATCTTCAGCCAGAGTGCCGGCTCCCTCACTGTTTTCAGCGGTATTGGCCTGGTGATCGGTTCCTTTGTCAGCGGCGGTACTGCAACCCCTAACTTCACCCGTTTTGCCAAAACCAATAAGATCGCGGTTATCTCCACTGTAGTAGCCTTTTTCCTGGGCAATACCCTGATGTTTGCCTTCGGCGCTGTGGGCGGTGCTTTTACCGGTAAGGATGACATCTTCTATGTGATGATCGCTCAGGGACTGGCCCTCCCCGCTCTGGTGGTGCTGGGCGCCAATATCTGGACCACCAATGACAACGCCTTGTACACCTCCGGCCTGGGCCTGTCCAACATCACCAAGATCCGCAAGCGCCCCATGGTGCTGGTGGCCGGTGTGGTGGGTACCGTTACCGCTCTGTGGCTGTACAACAACTTTGTGGGCTGGCTCAACTTCCTCAATGCCACCCTGCCTCCTGTGGGCGCTCTCATCGCCTTGGATTTCTTCCGCCATCGGAAGGACTATGCCCAGGGCAGCGAAGTGGCAACCAATTTCAACTGGGGTTCTATCCTGGGCGTGGTGGCCGGTGCCTTGGTAGGAAACTATCTGCCTGTAGGCATCGCTTCGGTCAATGCCATGATTGCAGCCTGCATCTGCTATCTCATTGCAGAAATGGCCGGAAAGAAGTAAAATAGACACCGGAAGGATCGTGCCCCTCCGGAGAACAAAGGAGCAGGGGCTGTACAAAAGCCTTCTGCTCCTTTAAGCTGCCATCAAAGAAATTCTCAAAATTGCATCCTTGTGTTTGCGTGAATGAAAAATTCAACAAGAATGAGGGCGTCTGTGGAAAGGCTGCACGACCAAGAGAAGCGTCAAAAAAATCAAAGAAACACACCAGAAAGGGGATTATTGAATGCTGCTGAAAAACCTGTACCTGGAAAACGCGCCGGAAACCTGCGATATTCGCATTGAGGAGGGACGGTTTGCAGAAATCGCCCCCTCCATCGCTCCACGGGAGGGGGAAGAAGTGGAGGACCTGGGCGGACGTCTGGCTCTGCCGCCTTTCATTGAATCCCATGTCCACCTGGACACCTGCCTGACGGCGGGGGACCCGGTGTGGAATATGTCCGGCACCCTTTTTGAGGGGATCGAGTGCTGGGCCAAGCGCAAGGACAAGCTGACCAAGGCGGATGTCCGGGAGCGGGTAAACCGGGCGGTCCGGATGCAGGCGGCTAACGGTATCCAGCATGTTCGTACCCATGTGGATGTCACAGATCCCAAGCTGACCGCTATGGAAGCCATGCTGGAGCTGAAAGAGGAACTGCGGGATGTGATGGACATCCAGATCGTAGCTTTTCCCCAGGAAGGTATCCTCAGCTATCCCAACGGCAAGGAACTGATGGAGAATGCGGTGAAGATGGGCGCCGATGTAGTGGGCGCCATTCCTCATTTTGAGTTCACCCGGGAGTACAGTGTGGAATCCCTCAACTTTGCCATGGAATTGGCGGCAAAATATGACCGGTTGGTGGATGTTCACTGCGACGAAATTGACGATGAAGCCTCCCGCGGTCTGGAGACCCTGGCGGCCCGGGCCTATGAAATGCAGATGTTTGACCGGGTGACTGCCAGCCACACCACCGCCATGCATTCCTATAACAATGCCTATGTTCTGCGGCTGATGCGGCTGCTGAAGCTGTCCCGGATCAACTTTGTTTCCAACCCCCTGGTCAATACCCATCTCCAGGGCCGGGTGGACACCTATCCCAAACGCCGGGGTGTCACCCGCGTCAAGGAGCTGACAGCGGAAGGGCTAAATGTTTCCTTCGGCCACGACGATATCTTTGATCCCTGGTATCCTCTGGGCAACGGCAATCTGCGGGATGTGGTATTCATGGGGCTCCATGTCTGCCAGATGATGGGCTATCAGGAGATTATGGATTCCTATAAGTTCATCTCCACCAATGCTGCCAAAACTCTCCATCTGGGGGATGGCTATGGGATTCGGGTAGGCAACAGCGCCGACCTGATCGTGCTGGACGCCAAGAATTATTATGATGCCCTCAACTATAATTCTCCTGTCCTTCGCTCCTATAAGGCGGGACGTTTGATTGCCAGCGCTGTACCCGGGGAGAAAAAGGTACTTTTCTAAAAAAATCATTTACAAACAGCAGAAAAAGAATCCCGTGGCGGGGAAGATGGACTTCTCCGCCACGGGTTCTTTTTTATGGAAGATGAGAAGTTTTTCCCCTTATTCTGCAATCAGCAAAGAGAAGGTGGGGACGCCCAGGATCTGCCGTTTTAACCTGCTTTTGAGAAAGAAAAAGGAAAAGAGTATTTTCCCTTTTGCAGACTGCAAAAAGGCATGGTTATTATCCCATGTCCCTTCCCGCGGATGAGGTTGGGTAAAACGGCCCTATCTGTGGAAAATAACGGCGCAGAGAAAGTTGAAAAGAAAAGTTATCGCAAATAATGCTTTTCCCAAGCATCGGCTTCCTCACGGGAGGTAAAGATAATGATCTGTTTTTGGTCCCGATACTGATCCAACAGCCGGTAAATATCCGGCAGCTGCGTGTTTGGAAAATCCAATATCCACTGACGGAATTCCGGATCAAATTCTGTTTCCTGCCAGGGTATATCGGGACGGTCTTTTCCAATTCGTTCCGCCACTCCGGCAAGGCAGACCTCGACGGGATAATCTAGAAGAAATATGGTGTCACAGGCTGCTATACGCTGCTGTAAGGTGCGCTGATAGTTTCCGTCAATAATCCACTCCTTCAGGGCGAGAATCTCCTCCAAACGGGTATCAAACTCCTCCCGTGAGATGTTGGTTTTATCAGGCAGATGCCACAGCAGATCCAGATGAAACAGGGGCAATCCTGTAGCCCGATGAAGCTTTCTGGCAAAGGTGCTTTTTCCTGGGCCGGAATTGCCGATCACAAGAATTCTTTTCATTTTGTTTTTTTGAGAAAACATTCTGTCAGCTCCTCCCTATGGTATTTTGGGCTTTTCAAAACAGAGGTGAGAGGTTCGCCTGCAAATAAATTTTTAAGAGATCACTTTTAAACAAAGAGGGCCGCTCTGCTTATCAGAGCGGCCCTTCTTATACTTGCTTCATTTAAAAAGTGAATTACTTTTTGCGGATGATCAGCGCGCCGGCAGCGGCAATGGAGACCAGAGCCAGAGCGGAAGCCAGACCCATCACATCATTGGCGCCGGTGTCAGGGTTGTAGTTGATGATGGGAGAAGAAGAGGAGGAGCTGGAAGAGCTGCCGGAATCTTCTTCAGATTCAGAGCTGGAGGAAACGGATTTCAGCCGCACATCGGAAATGATGTAAGAAGTATTGCTGCTGATCTTGCCGGTCCAGGCATACAGATCCTCATCCCACTTCAGGTTGGAAGAAGTGAGCTTGCCATTGCTGTAACGATAAATATAAGCGTCTTCGTTATAGTCGGAGTAAACCTCCAGCTCCATGGAGCTGTTTACCCGGAAGTTCAATCCCATGATGTCGGCATCAGGATAGGTGCGGAACAAATCGGTGTCCACATCGGTGTCAAAACCGTAGATGTTCTCGTCTCCCTTGTAAGCGCGGCCATAAGCATAAGCATAGCCGTCGAAGTCAGCGGTCACCATACCATAGGAATCGCCTTCCCACTCTACATAAAGGGTATCACCATCAGCGATGGGTGGCAGTTCAAAATCAGAATCGCGCATCAGGCTGTAAGTTTCCTTCTGATAACCAACCTTCAGCTCGATCTTTTCGCCGCCGCCGTAGGAAAAGGTATCGTTGCGGCCCAGAATCTCATGACCGTCCTCACGAATGCTCTTTTTGGACTTTACCGCCAGCTCAGAGATGACTACATTGGGTTTATCGTCATTAGTGATGCCTTCGCCAACATTGTCCTTCAGGGTGATGACCACTACCTCATCCCCATCATCAAAAGCGATGGATTCAATGAGATCGGATCCCTTGGTGATCCGTTTGGTGGAAATGGTGAAGTTTTCACTGGAAAACTCTACATCACTGGGAATACTGGAGTTATCATCCTCGTTTTGAAACTGGTTGTAATCCAGTACAATCGTATCGCCAGGGGAACAAACTTCGCTGGGAACAGAATCCCATTCCTTTGCGTATGCCATGGTTACCAGCATAGACGCCGCCAACATAGCAGCCAACATCTTTTTCATGTTTCTTTCCTCCGTTAAAAATTACAGTCGCTGTTGGTGTTCACCTATACTAACGTTTTGCAGGTGTCACTTATTGTAGTATATTACAAAATTGTAATTATTTCAATGGGATTTCCCCAGGCTTAATGGATGAATTCCCAAGTTTTTGTAACTTTTTTATGAATTTATACGCGAATTGCCCTTATTGCTCACGGAAAATGAGTTCTTTTTCATTCATACTGTCAATAATCGCCAGGGATTCCAGCCGGATTCCCTTTTCCCGCAGCAGCCGGCCACCCTCCTGGAAGCCCTTTTCGATCACAATGCCGCAGCCTGCCAGCTTTGCGCCGGCTTTGCCCACCACATCGATGAGGCCCATCAGAGCGTTGCCTTTGGCCAGGAAGTCATCCAGAATCAGCACAGTATCCTCAGGCCCCAGAAAGCGTTTGGACACCATGATCTGATAGGTGGTGCCGTGGGTAAAGGACTCCACCTGAGAGGTATAGATCTCGCCGTCAATATTTTTGGTTTTGGTCTTTTTGGCAAACAGAGCCGGCACATGGAAGTACTGGGCGGTTACACAGGCAATACCGATGCCGGAAGCTTCAATAGTCAATATTTTGGTTACGCCGCAGTCCCCGAACAGGCGATAAAATTCCTTGCCGATTTCCTGATACAGTTCCACATCCATCTGGTGATTGAGAAAGCTGTCCACTTTGAGGATATTCCCGGCTTTGACAACGCCGTCTTTTTTGATCCGCTCCTCCAGCAGTTTCATTTTTCCACTCCTCCGCAAAGGTTTGCTGTCTGATTCTTCTGACCCATGGAACGGGCGCCGAAAGATATTTATACGTTACCACAGACTGGCATAAAAAACAAGAGACTGAGAGGAAAAGAGGCACTCTTTCCTTTTACAAAAGCATTTCACAGTCATGACACAATGCCGGTTTTTGGAGTTGCCAAAAATTTTTTGTTCTGATACACTGATTTTGCGATGAGAAGCTTTCGGAAAGGGAAAGTTCTTCATGGTGGGCCGCAGATTCTCCGGCTTTTTTGTGCAGAATGAAAAAGTTGATTTTTTTCGGTCCCCAGGTGCGATAAAAGTTCGGTTTCCCACATTAACAAGATGGAGGGAGTTTTTGAGATGCTGTTGTTTTGCGCGGTTTTGGGCGCTTCTCCAGGGGAGGGATCCGTTCCCCGGTTTCATCTGGATGAAGAGCTGATTCCCCTGATTGGGCAAGGGGACGGCCAGGCGCTGACCATCTTTTATCATCAAACGGAAAAGGCATTGTATGCCTATCTTCTTTCCATGCTGCGCGATCCTGAGGATACCCAGGATGTGATGCAGGACACCTATTTGAAGATCCGCTCCTGTGCCCACCTGTATCAGCCTCAGGGAAAGCCCATGGCATGGATTTTTACCATCGCCCGAAATCTGGCGCTGATGAAGCTGAGACAGCGGCGCAGGCAGGGAGAATTGCCCCCTGCGGAAGAGCTGGAAAACAGTCTGCGTTTTTCCGTCACCTGTGACCGGGAGGATGCTATCGTGCTCCAGGCGGCGTTGGGGCTGCTGGAGGAAACAGAACGGCAGATCGTGCTGCTGTTTGCGGTTTCCGGGATGAAGCATCGGGAAATCGCGGCACAGCTGGGCCTGCCCCTGTCCACTGTACTTTCCAAGTATCACCGCAGCCTGAAAAAACTGCGCAAGTACCTGGAAGAAAAGGAGGCGCTGTCATGAAAAGAAAATCCCGCAAGCAGCTGCTCCGTTCTCTGAACCGGGCCGTGGAGGCACAAATGCCGGATTTGCTGGAGCAGATCTCCAGTGCCCCGGTGCGGAAGATGGAGGAAATGGATTTCATTACCGCCCAGCCTGCTTCCCCAGACAGAAAAAGAAACAGTTGGATTCCCCGGATGGCGGCAGTATGCTGTATGCTGCTGCTGACCTTGGCGGGGGGATGGTTTTGGCAGACGCGCCTGCCTTACAGCCTGGTGGATCTGGATGTCAATCCCAGTATTCAGCTGACAGCCAGCAGATCAGACCGTATTTTGAAGGCAGAGGCTTTTAACAGCCAGGCCCAGGAAGTCCTGGGAGAGATGGACCTGAGAGGGGTTCCCTTGGATGTAGGAGTCAACGCCATTATCGGTTCTATGGTGACCCAGGGCTACCTTAATGAGCAGCATAGTACCGTCCTGGTAACCGTGCAGAGCTCCAACCAGCAAAAAGCAGTGGAAATGACCGCCTCTCTCGCAGGTGAAATCAGCCAGCAGCTGACTACAGCCGGGCTGACACCCAAGGTATTGTCTCACGCTTCCCCTTTGGAGGAAAAATCTCAGGGGGCAGCGGTCCAGGGAATTTCTCCCGGCAGAGTGGCGCTGATCGAACACATTCTGGCACAGAAGCCGGAAGCAGACCGTGAGACCCTTTATCAAATGTCGGTGGATCAGCTGCTGGGATATTGTTACAGCAACCATTTGGACTTATCCGATTTTACCTCTGATGATCCTGATGATGAATGGGATGATTGGTACGACGATTGGGACCAGGAGCAGGACGACGAAGACGATTGGGACCAGGAGCAGGACGACGAAGACGATTGGGACCAGGAGCAGGACGACGAAGATGATTGGGACCACCAAGAGGAGGATGATGACCAGGGCGACCAGGACGACGGGGATGATGATAGAGACGAGGACGACCAGGACAACCAGGACGATCGGGATGACCAGGAAAATGACCATGACCAGGATGACCGGGACGATGGGGATGACCAAGAAAATAAGGATGACCGGGACGAACGGGATGATCAGGAAGAAGAGGACGACCGGGAAGACAGGGACGACGATGAAGATGACCGGGATAACCGGGACGACAGAAACGATGAGGATGATGAAGACGACCAGGATGATGAGTCAGATGGGGATGACCGGGATGATGAGCATGACTGACAGATAAGAGGTTAAAAGCAAATACAGGTTTCAGGGCGCGGGGAAAGTGTGTGTGTTCTCCGCGCCTTTGCTTTTGGTGAAGGATGATAGAAACCCCTGATGAATAAAAAGCCGTATGAGATTTGAAAGAAGAATATTTTGTCTGTCTGTTCTTTTGGGCGATGCTTCACAAAGGACGACAGGAATGGTTTGTACGGAAGGCAAGAGACTTCCCCACGGAAGAAGATGCCATCCCTCTGACCAGTAAGAAAAGAACTTTGGGTTAATCCTGCTGAACAAAGAGCGGAAAATGGGCCGTGGAACGGAATTTCACAAAATCGAAAAAATTTTTGCGGGGCCTGCAATAAAAATCCCATCCCCGGCATTATGGTTATGAAAGGCAAAACCGGTTTCGCACACAGCGCCCATTGGGCAAGAATAATAACAACAGACAGGAGAATGATTATGAATTTGCTGAAGAAACACACTGCTCTCTGGCTGCTTTCCCTGCTGACACTGATTGCTGTTTCGGCAGCGCTGCTGCTGGCTCCCGCCCACTATCTGGCCATTGATGTCAACCCCAGTATTGAGCTGGAAACCAATTGGCTCAACCGGGTGACCAAGGTTACCGCAGCCAACGCTGACGCCCGCAAGATGCTGGACGGCGTGGACCTCACGGGAGAGACGCTGGAAGACGCGGTGGAAAAAATTATGAACCTGCTGATGAAAAGCGGTTATATCACCGGCGGAACGGATAATAAGGTGCTGGTGACGGTGGACGACGGGTATGCGGACAGCCAGGCGGTACGGCAGGTGAATCAGACCATTGCCCAGCTGCTCAAAAGCAAGCAGATCGAGGCGCAGATCCTCAATAACCAGGTGTCGGATCTGAAAAAGCTGCAGACCGAAGCGGAAAAGTATCATATCTCCGCTGGTAAATATGAGCTGATCCAGCAAATGATGAAGGACGATGACAGCCTGAGCCTGGAACAGCTGGCAAGCCTTCGGGTATCAGATCTGACAGCTTTCGCTGTCCAGAAGGATATCAAATTGAATCGTGTACTGGGTCAATTTGAAGACGCTGTGGAAAATACATTGGATCGCTGCAATGACAGCAATGATAATCAGCATAGTAACAACTGGTACGATGATGATCGTTATGATGACCGGTACGACGATGACCGTTATGAGGACGATGACGACGACCGGTACGACGATGACCGTTATGAGGACGATGACGACGACCGGTACGACGATGACCGTTATGAGGACGATGACGACGACCGGTACGACGATGACCGTTATGAGGACGATGACGACGACCGGTACGACGATGACCGCTATGAGGACGATGACGACGACCGGTACGACGATGACCGCTATGAGAAGGATGATGATGACCGGTATGACGATGATCGTTGGGATGATTGACCATTGTTCCATACAGCGAGGCTAAAGTATTAAAAAAGAGGTCATGCTCTTTGACAAAAGCCGGTTCAGGAAATGCAGGCAAAAAATCCTGAACCGGCTGATTTTTTTGTTGGATATATATCCCGGCAAAGAGGCAGACAGCTTGACGCCCTTTTTGACCATGCAAGAGGGCTTGCCCGCCTGTGAATAAGGCGCAGGATGATTTTTTCACCAGATATGTACCGGCGGTGTACTTGGCTTTAATTCATCTTTGGCTATTGAGCAGGGTGACGGTCAGAAGTTTTTGCTACAGAGAATCATCTTCCTGGTGAAAGATGCCGGATCATCGTTTGGGAACATTGAAACAGAAAAAGTCCGGGAGCAGACGAAAACTGTTCCCGGACTTTTGAAATAAAAGGACTACCCACAGAATCACTCTGAAAGCAAAAAAAGAACCTGGAGCAATTTTACTCCAGGTTCTGCAGATGGTGGGAGAGAATGGATTCGAACCATTGAAGCCGAAGCAACAGATTTACAGTCTGCCCCCTTTGACCACTCGGGAACTCTCCCATATGATAGCTTTTGATGTTGGTGGAGCTGGTGGACGGATTCGAACCCCCGACCTGCTGATTACAAATCAGCTGCTCTACCAGCTGAGCTACACCAGCGAATCTACTGTATCGCGCTAGAACAATATACCATAAGGCAGAAAGAATGTCAAGCGTTTTTTCTTTTTTATTTGAGAAAAAAACTGTTCCTTTTCCACCAAAATTTTCCCGCCCAGGTAGATTCCGCCGCTGTGCTGTGTTATAGTGATAACAGACCTGTGGCGCAGGGAATTTTGATGAAAAGCGGGAGATTTTTTACAGGCAGGACAGCAAAAGACAGTGTGCGCGGCAGGTGGATTTGCAGCAAACCGGAAATGTGTAAGGCGTCAGTTTCCCCACAGGAGAAGGGGGACAGAAAGGAGCCATTGAAATGAAAAAAGAACTGTTTGGATATACGGCCGCAGGAGAAGCGGTAGAGCGGATCTGGCTGGAAGGGGAAGGCATCCGCTGTGGGGTGCTCACCTATGGAGGAGCCTTGGCAGCGCTGGAGGTGCCTGATCGTGAAGGACACCCAACCGATGTGGTGCTGGGTTTTGATACCGTGGAGGACTACCAGAAGCAGGACAAGTATATCGGCGCGCTCATCGGCCGGTACGCCAACCGCATTGGGGGAAGCCGCTTCAGATTGGGCAATGAGACATATCCCCTTTATGCCAACGACGGCCCCAATCATCTCCATGGAGGCAAGGTGGGCTTTGATAAGAAAATCTGGCAGGCCCAGGAGCTTCCCGATGGCATTTCCCTTTCCCTCCACAGCCCTCACATGGAGGAGGGGTATCCCGGCGAACTGGATGTGACAGTCTCCTATACCTTACAGCCAGGCCAGCTGACCATCCATTATCAGGCCCGTACCGACCGGGAAACAGTTTGCAATCTTACCAATCACAGCTATTTCAACTTGGGCGGACAGGGGTCCCAGGCAGTCCTGGACCATCAGCTCCAGCTGTTTGCTTCCGCTTATACTCCCGCAGACCCTGAAAGTATTCCCACCGGAGAAATCGCTCCGGTAGAAGGCACCCCCATGGACTTCCGCCGTCCCACCGCCATCGGCGCAAGGATCGACCAGGATTTTGCCCCCCTGCGGTACGCCTCCGGCTATGACCACAATTGGATCATCGATGGTCCCCAGGGAACACTGCGGCCATTTGCGCGGGTCTGGTGCCCCCGGACGGGTATTTTGCTGGAGGGAAGCACCACTTTGCCGGGGGTACAGCTGTATACCGGGAATTTTCTGGAAGGAGGTCCCGCAGGAAAAGGGGGAGCGGTTTACCACAATCGTGACGCCTTCTGCCTGGAGACCCAGTTCTTCCCCGATGCCCCCAATCATGAAAACTTCCCGTCCCCGGTGCTGCGTCCCGGAGAGGTGTGGGATCACACCACTATTTTCCGCTTTTCAGTGGAATAACCCCTTTTCATAGGAGGATTTCCCACAGCTAAGGAACGATTGAATACCCCTATAGGGGACCTCTGTGAGAACAGTGAACCGGAAAACGCCATATTTCTTTGGCTGCAATTTATTGCAAAACAGATTTTGAGAATATCAAGGGAGCCGCTCTGAAATCAACATTCAGAACGGCTCCTGATGCTTTTTCGTATCTTTTTATGAAAGGATGGACAGGAAACGATCAGCCCCAGACATTGGGTACCTTAAAGTCGGTATTGGCGGTGACGGTGACAGGTTCAATGGTTTCACCGGGACGCAGCAGCCGGGCCATAACCACAAAACGCTGATTGTTGGTGGCGCCATAAGCTCTGGTGCAGGTGGAAAGGGTGAGGATCTTATCGGAGGAATCCACCTTCACATCAAAATCATGGAGGCTGCGGTCACGGGCCTCGCTGATGATGTATTCCATATCTCCTTCAGGCTGATTGTAGTTGAAGGCCACCTCTGTATAGAAGCAGGCGAAGATCTTGAAGGTCATCTGCTCTTTTTCGGTGGAATAATAAATGTAAGGATAGCTCTTGGCCATGTTCAGCCAGTGATAGCCGGTAAGCTGGGCAAACATAATGTCATTGGCGTTGCCGATGCGGGGGGTAGCGGAATAATTGGTCCAGTTGTGGCCGTAGATGACGGTGTTGGAGGAAATCTCACTGCTGTTTCCCACCACTGTGTTGGGATTGGTCCACAGCACGCCATAGTAGCTGTACTGCTTGTCAATGCCCTTGCTGGTATAATAGTTGACGTCGGAGGTGTTGCGCAGTACCGGATGGCTGATGTTGGTGCCGGGAATACGCAGATAGCCGATAACGTCGCTGTTCTGGCTCTTCCAATAGTCGATTTTGTCCGCACCGGTATAACCGTAAGCGTCCGCCTGGAACTCACCGTTGGCGTTGGCAATGGGTTTGGCGGCGGGAGTGGTGCTTTGGCTGCTGCTGGGGGAGGAGCTTTCAGAACTTTCGCTGCTTTCAGAGCCTTCCGTGCTTTCTGTCTCGCTTTCCCCAGAGCCGTCTTCCGCTGTCAGGCTGGCCGCCAACAACAGATCCTGGGTGCGCACAGCGGCCAGAGAAGCATCCAGCGCTTCCTGAAACGCCTCAGTGTTCCCCGCCTGAATCTCCACTGCCTGCTGGGCCAGGGCCTTGTGCTGGGCCTGCGCCTCCACAGTACCATCCACGGTGATGGCTCCTACCAGTACACACAGATAAAGTGCCACGGTAACCAAAGCCATTCTACGGTGCTTCCTGATTTTTCTTTGCTGCCTGACAGCGCTGCGGCTGCGATCCATAGACACACGACCTCCAGATTTTAAAATACAGAAAAATAAATAAAGGGAACCTGCCCACGGGAAAAACAGCGGCTTTTTAGCCGCCGTCTTTAAAATCCTCCTCAAACCGGCGTGAAAATGATTGTAAAACGCCGCAAAATGGACTACTATATAGTATACAAAACAAGAAAAAGCTTTTTCAAGAGTTTTTTCACTTTTTTTGCTGGAAAATTGCGCTTTTTTTCGGAAAAATCTTGTCCAAACACAGCAGAAGGACGGGATACTCAGCCAGCACGAAATTTGTCGGTAAAAAACGGCTTTGGTTTCAGGGAAAAGATTGCTTTCAGGATGGATGTGGAGAGGAGGAGAAAACAGATGGCTGTGACAATCAGGCGGGCAGGCCGCCAGGATTGGCAGGAGCTGGACTGCATCATGGGGGAGGAGATTGATGCCGGTCATGTGCCGGGGCTGGAGATCGTTCCGTTAAAAGAAGAGGAATGGATGGAGTGGTTTGACAGCCATGGCAGCCGCCATCCGGTTTTTGCCGGTGAAAGAGACGGCAGGATGATCTGTTGGGCAGATCTGGCGGTCAGCCGCTGGAGCTATCCCTTTGACCATGTGGTGGAAGCCACCATCCATATTGGTACGGAGGGAAGAGGGCTGGAACGTCCGCTGCTGCGCTTTCTGGAACAGCAGGCAACCGCCCTGGGCTATGGCAAGGTGATGATGCTGGTGCGGGCGGATGACCGCAATCTTCTCCACAACTGCCGCTGCTGCGGCTACCGGGATGTGGGAGTGCTCCGTGGCCACGGCTTCTATTTGGGACGATTGGTGGATATGGTGCTGCTGGAACGTCTGCTCTCTCCCAATCTGGAGCAGCTGCGGGAATATTATTGTGACCATTATCCCTTTTACCAGGAATATTTTTTGCGGCAGCAGCAGGCGCTGGAAGAGGAGATGCACCGCAACGGCATGATCCGGTCTCCTCAGGATCCCAGCAAATGGATTCCCGCGCCCAGAGAAGTGCCGGAGGAGTCCGCCGGGGATACCATGGAATGGGAGCCCATCCGCTGAAAATAAGGACAGGGCTTTGGAGCGGGGTGGAAGGACTTTTTTCAGAAGAATGTCCTTGCCCAGCGGGCGATGGGAAAAAAGGGGCGAAAGGGGCCTTTTTCCTTGACTTTGCGCCCATGGGCCGATAGAATAGGAAGTTAGAAACGGGTCCGCTCCACAGGAGCGGATTCCCGGTGAGATGGAGGAACATAAAAGATGAACAACGCGGACAAGACCATGGAAAAAATCGTGACCTTGTGCAAAGGCAGAGGTTTCGTATATCCCGGCTCCGAAATTTACGGCGGATTGTCCAACACCTGGGACTACGGTCCTTTGGGCGTGGAATTCAAGAACAATGTCAAAAAGGCATGGTGGAAGAAATTCGTGCAGGAATCCCCCTATAACGTGGGGCTGGACTGCGCCATCCTGATGAATCCTCAGGTGTGGGTGGCCTCCGGCCATGTGGGCGGTTTTTCCGACCCGCTGATGGACTGCAAGGACTGCAAGACCCGCCATCGTGCCGACAAGCTGATTGAGGACGCTACCGGCGAGGTGGCCGATGGCTGGACCAATGAGCAGATGATGGAGTTCATCAAGTCCCACGGCATCAAATGCCCTGAGTGCGGCAGCACCAACTTTACCGACATCCGCAAATTCAACCTGATGTTCAAAACCTTCCAGGGCGTGACCGAGGACGCCAAAAATGAGATCTATCTCCGTCCTGAGACTGCCCAGGGTATCTTTGTCAACTTCCAGAACGTGCAGCGCACCACCCGCAAGAAGATCCCCTTCGGCGTCTGCCAGGTAGGCAAGTCTTTCCGTAACGAGATCACCCCCGGCAACTTCACCTTCCGTACCCGGGAGTTTGAGCAGATGGAGCTGGAGTTCTTCTGCAAGCCGGATACTGATCTGGAGTGGTTCCAGTATTGGCGCAGCTATTGCGAAAACTTCCTGCTGAGCCTGGGAATGAAGAAGGAAAATATGCGCCTGCGGGATCACAGCCCTGAGGAGCTGTCCTTCTATTCCAAGGCCACCACAGACATTGAGTTCCTGTTCCCCTTCGGCTGGGGCGAGCTGTGGGGCATTGCCGACCGCACCAACTACGACCTGTCCAAGCACGCCGAGCACTCCGGCAAATCCATGGAATACTTTGATCAGGAAGCGGGAGAGAAGTACGTTCCCTATGTGGTGGAGCCTTCCCTGGGCGCCGACCGTGTGGCGCTGGCTTTCCTCTGCGATGCTTATGACGAGGAGGAGCTGGAAGGCGGCGATATCCGCACTGTGCTGCGTCTCCATCCCGCTCTGGCCCCCTATAAGGCTGCGGTGCTGCCTCTGTCCAAGAAGCTGAGCGAACCCGCTGAGAAGATCTTCCATCAGCTGGCCGGTAAATTCATGGTGGACTTTGACGTTACCGGAGCCATCGGCAAACGGTACCGCCGTGAGGATGAGATCGGTACTCCCATCTGCATCACCTACGACTTTGAGTCTGAGAACGATGGCTGCGTGACCGTCCGTGACCGGGATACCATGGCTCAGGAGAGAATTTCCATTGAGAGCCTGGAAGCTTATATCGAGGAAAAGATCCGGTTCTGATTTTGCTTTGCATCCCAAAAGAAACAAACAACAGCAAGCCCCGTCCGGCGAAAGCCGGACGGGGCTTGTGCGTGTCGAAAAAGTTCGACACGCTTCCAGGGGGTATCCAATACCCCCTGGATACGCCGCAGGTTCCTGACGAAACCAGCGGCGATACCCCCGGTTTCGCGCCCCGATGGGCGCGGGTCGTGGTATAAAAATCAGGCGCATGTCCCTCTGAGTGTGCCGAAGGGGTTCGGCACACTTCCAGGGGGACCCAGTCCCCCTGGATACGCCGCCTGGTTCCTGACGAAACCAGCGGCGATACCCCCGGTTTCGCGCCCCGGTGGGCACGGGTCGTGGTATAAAAATCAGGCGCATGTCCCTCTGAGTGTGCCGAAGGGGTTCGGCACACTTCCAGGGGGACCCAGTCCCCCTGGATACGCCGCAGGTTCCTGACGAAACCAGCGGCGATACCCCCGGTTTCGCGCCCCGGTGGGCGCGGGTCGTGGTATAAAAATCAGGCGCATGTCCTGATTTTTATGATTTTGAATTTTGTTTTTTCTCGGAATCAGCTTTTTCTACAGAAGACTGGGCCCTGTCCGGCGAAAGCCGGACGGGGCTTTTTGAGTATGCTTCCAAAGCTGGGTAATTGTCCGGAAATATCGAGTTTGCAAGCAGGTTGGAAGGGGAACACCTTCATGTACAGATGTTGTTTCTGTACCCGTTGTTCACTGGAAAATGCTGCTGTATTCTTCCCGGGCATGAAAACGGAATGATAGATTTGGAAATGTTAAGCCTTTCCGGAACGCTCAAAGGGATATCTGGCTGGTTTTTATAATTTCAAATTTTGTTTACCCTTTGAAACAGTTTTTTACGGTGTGGGGGCGGCGGTTTATCCGCCGCCCCCTTTGGCCGCCTTGGGCGGCCATCTCTTCCACCAGGAAAGCGAGTGGATTGTCGGGCTTTACCCCGACAACCGGCGAGCGGACGATATTGTCTATACTGGAATTGGAACAGAAACCATCCCTCCCACCCGTTCCCCATAACACTAAAAGATACAGGCAAAAACAGCGGCAGGCTCCTTCCCTTTTTTCCTTATAAAATGAAAATCACTCCCGCCCCCAAAAGGTTGGTAGCGCAGCGGAGGCGTCGTGAGGGCGCTTGTTACCCCTAAAGGGTACAGGCAACCGAGCAGCCGAAGCAAGCGGGACCTTTTGGGGAAGAGCTTCGCGCCCGCAGGCGCATTTCGGAGGCCAACCGCCGCAGGCGGCTCTTAGGCCGGAGATGGGCAAGGGAATGGAGTGGATGGTCCCCGTCCAGGGGACCGAAGCGGAATGGACTTTGCTC
The DNA here is from genome assembly GCF_900104675.1 of Angelakisella massiliensis. GTDB lineage: Bacteria > Bacillota > Clostridia > Oscillospirales > Ruminococcaceae > Angelakisella > Angelakisella massiliensis. Next base: position 21,582 of record NZ_LT629941.1, read on the forward strand.
CGGCGAGAGTCCCTTTGGGCGTAACCCCAGCCCAAACCGTTGCCCACTCCACTTTCTGGTATGGAACACAGTCTCTGTCCAATTTTTCCACACATGACTTACCGGGAAACCAACATCACCAGCGCTATGCCAATTGCCACAACACCACTGACACGGCTGGCGGTCACAGCTGCATCAGAAGGCTCCGCCTGGCGATACATCCAGCCGTGCCGAAGATACCAGCAGCGTTCGGGCCAGATGATATGGGGCACGCCAATGGCGATGAGAAAAAGCACCACCGGCCAGTTGACAGGAGAGGGCTGGGACTGCATTTGTTCCTCCAGAATTTCCACCAGCAAATGAGGATCAGCGTAACCGCTGGGATCAAAGCCATCACTCCATCCTCCATAACCGCTGGAAAAGCCGTTTCCTGCTTCCTCCCTGCGCCACCAATAGGTTTCCCCATTGGGATAGGTCAGTTCTGTCTGCCAGGAGTGGGCATCTCCCTGCAGGGTATAGCGGTAGGTCTCCCCGCCGCAGGAGATGGTTTTTTCTTCGGGATCCACAGTGAAAACCTGCTCATTTTTGACGGTGGTGTAAGGCTGCTGGGAATTGGAAGCGCCGCATCCTGACAGCACCGCCAGCGTTAGCACAAAAGCCAAAAGCAGTGAAACAATCTTCATCTTTCTCTCCCTCTCCCGGCCTTTTTCCCCAGAGCAGAAAGACCGGAGAAAAGGCGTTTGTATTTTTTTCATCATAACATAAATGACATTTCCGCGGCAACAGCCATTGGACAGAGGTATAAAGAAAACCCCACTGGGGAGAATGAAGAAAAAAGAGAAAGGATGATGGTCCTATGGGACTGACGCCAAAGGATTATCAGCAGATGTCGCAGGAGGCGTCCCCGCCGTCCAGGACAGTGAAAAATGGGGCAATGGCCTTTTTGATTGGAGGCAGTATCTGCACCCTGGGCCAGATTGTACTGGAGCTGCTGAAATCCATGGGAATGGAGCAGGACCAGGCTTCTGCGCTGGTGTCGCTGTCACTGGTGCTGCTGTCGGTGCTGCTGACCAGCTTCGGTCTTTATGACCGGGTGGCCAGAATTGCGGGAGCGGGCACACTGGTACCCATTACCGGCTTTGCCAACGCCATGTCCTCTGCTGCCATTGAATTCCGCAGTGAGGGACTGGTGCTGGGGCTGGGAGCAAAAATGTTTTCCATAGCGGGACCGGTACTGGTCTACGGCATTTCCGCCGGTGTACTGTATGGCTTGATCTATTACTTTATCCGCTAGAAGGGAGAAAGAAGTATGGCGTTGCGCAAAGGGAGCACCCTGCTGCTGACCCAGGGACCGGTAATTCGATCCTTTGCGGCGGTGGGCTCCAAAATGGAAGGGGAAGGGCCGCTGGGGCCCTCCTTTGATCTGATTTGTGAGGACAGCGCTTTCGGCCAGGACAGCTGGGAGAAGGCAGAGGCCTCCATGCAGAAAAAGGCCCTGGATCTGGCAATCCAGAAGGGAGCTTTTTCTCCGGAGGAGATCGATGTTCTTTTTGCCGGGGATCTGCTGAACCAGTGCATCAGCTCCACCTATGGCCTGCGGGATCTGAACATTCCCTTTCTGGGGGTATACGGCGCCTGCTCCACCATGGCGGAAAGCCTGATGATGGCTTCCCTGTTTGTGGAGGGAGGCTTTGGAGAGCTGGCAGGGGCGGTTACTTCCTCCCATTTCTGTTCAGCGGAGCGGCAATTTCGCTTTCCTCTGGAATATGGAAGCCAGCGTCCCCCCTCCGCCCAGTGGACCGCCACAGCCAGCGGCGCTGTGGTAGTGGGACGGCAGGGAACAGGCCCCCGGGTGCGGGCGGTTACCCCCGGCAGGATCCGGGACCTGGGAATCACCGACGCCAATAATATGGGAGCAGCTATGGCCCCGGCAGCGGCAGATACCATCTCCCGTTTTTTCACCGACACCGGATATCAGCCGGAGGACTTTGATCTGGTGGTGACGGGGGACCTGGCTCATGTTGGCTCACAGCTGCTGCTCCAGCTGCTGGAGCGGGATGGGGTGCGTCTGGAGGGACGGCACCGGGACTGCGGACTTTTGCTGTATGACCGGAAGAGACAGCAGGTGGATTCAGGAGGAAGCGGCTGCGGCTGTTCCGCTTCTGTGCTGTGCTCCAGCCTGCTGCCCCGTTTGCTGGATGGCTCACTGAGAAATATCCTCTTTGTAGCCACCGGCGCCCTGATGTCTCCTACAGCGGTGCAGCAGGGGGAATCCATCCCCGGGATCGCCCATCTGCTGTGGCTGTCCGCGGCTCCCGCAGGAAAGGAGTGAAAAAATGAACCTGTTTGTATTGCTCAAAGCCTTCCTGGTGGGAGGAAGTCTCTGTCTCATTGGACAGCTGCTCATTGACCGCACCAAGCTTACTCCGGCCAGGATTCTGGTGGCTTATGTGGTGGCAGGAGTGCTTTTGGGAGGGCTGGGAATCTATCAGCACCTCATTGATTTTGCCGGCGCTGGAGCAACTGTACCCCTCACAGGCTTTGGGGCGCTGCTGGCAAAGGGCACCCGTCAGGCCATCCAGGAGCAGGGACCTCTGGGGATCCTTTCCGGCGGTCTGACCGCCTGCGCTCCCGGTGTGGCGGGGGCTATTGTGCTGAGCCTCCTGGCAGGCTTTTTCTCCCGTTCCAAGGACAAGCCCTGATGGCCAGAGAGTACCCCTGGCGTACCACGGCATGGAGAAGGACCCGGAAAAGAAAGCCGGGGTCTTTCTCCATGATTTATTTTAAAGGCTGATGGTCCCAAAACCTGGAATCCATCAAATACCTCTGAAAAAATCCTTTGATTTTCAAGCCGGCGACAAAAAGGAGATAACCATCACCTCCGGCGATATTTCTCCCCAATATCTTGTGGTGAGTGTGGAAAAAAACGTTTCCACCCCCCCACATATGGTGTTGAAAAGGCTGTAAACCCGCTTGCTGAGCCGTTTTATCCCTTATACAGGGGGTAATAAACGGCTCTTATATTTCACCTTTCCACACTTTCAACTTAGTTTTCCACCGCTTTTTTCTCATTTTCAACCCAAAAAGTTCCGTTTTTCAAGGGGATTTGCCTGATTTCATTCACTTTTTCCACCAAATCCACCGCAAATCATTCCAACTTTTCCACACTTTCAACCGAGTTATTAACATGATTAATTTGAAAAGCCATGGTATTAGCTGAGCTAATGAACTCTTTCCGGCGTCCGACGTATAATGAAACTAAGCGGTTCCCAAAAGCGCTTCCCCAACATGAGTCAGAAGGGAGAAAGGAAAGATGAAAAGATGCAAACGTCCCGGTCCTTCCTGTATCCCTCTGGCTTGTGTTTGCTTTGGAGCGGGAGTGCTGCTGTCTTTGGTGTTTTCCCTGCGGCTGGTGGTGGTTTTGTCCGCCTTTGGCCTGATTCTTCTGGGATGTACCGCATCGGGTAAGCGGTAAGAGGGACCGCAGTGTCAGCATGAAGGAGGTGACGGCGTTGAAGATCGTGGTGGTAAAAAGTCCCCGGCTGCTTTCGGGGATCCTTCGTCTCATTTTCGGGATCCGAAAAGAGGAGCTGACCTGAAAGAAACGATACATAGACGCTGGTGACAGGCTTTCTGCTTCTGCTGGTGCTGTACAGTGAAAAGCAGAGCCGGAAGCCTTTGCCCTGAAACCCCGGCGGCGTTCTTTGCTGGAAGCGGCTGGAACAGCAGCCATGAGGATCATCAGCGTCAAAAACGGGATAATCTGCGGAAAAACCGGCGGCTCCGTTCACCTTTCAGGAAATGGAGACGCCGGTTTTTTTCTCTTTTTTCTTGCTCCCAAAGAGGAAGTATTTTATAATAAAATCAGCGAATCAATGGGGAAAACTTTTTTCATCCCCTTCTGGCAAGGGGAAAAGACGAAGGATTCCTCCTTTCAAGGATGGACAAGTTCTGTTTTGATGGAAAGGATGTACCCTATGGATGATATCAGTCAAGCCATTCATCGTTTTCTGGTACAGGATTTTAACCAGGTCCTCCGTTGGGAGGAAAAGGTGCTGAGTTCTTATCAGCAAGGCAAGCTGTCAGTCAATGAGTTCCATATCATTGAGGCGGTTTTTCTGGCCATGGATGCCGGCCTGAACAATATGGGTGAGATTTCCCGGCGGTTGGGGGTAACGATGGGCACCCTTACCACCGCGGTCAAAACCCTGGAAACAAAGGGCTTTCTTACCCGCCGCAAACGGCAGGAGGACCGGCGCATGGTGTGGCTGTATCCCACCCATGTGGCGGAAGAGGCCAATCGGTATCATCAAATGTTTCATGAGCGGCTGGTGAGCGGGGTGATGGACTGCCTGGATCATCAGCAGCTGCTGGCATTGGTTTCGGCCCTGGAGGTTTTGGCACAGTGGTTTACATCTCTGGAGCAGGAGGAGCGGTATATTCAGGTGGAAAATCTTTTGCCTGCGGAGGAATGAGGGAAAGGAGGTCTTGATGATGTCCCTCAAGATCATCATTGACAGCACAGCTGGTTATTCTCCCGAGGAACTGGAACAGCTGGACCTCACTGCCGTACCGTTGGCCATCACGATGGATGGCCGGGAGTATCAGGATGGGGTAGATCTGTCACCTCAGGAATTTTATCAGAAGCTTGCTTACACCAAAAGCACACCTGTTACAGGAAAAGTGGACAGCTTGATTTTTGAGCATCTGTTTTCCTTCCGTCTGGAGGAGGCGGATGAGGTGGTGGCCATTCTTCTTTCCGGCAGTCTCAGCGGCACCTGTGAGGCTGCCCGGGAGGCCAGAGAGCGTTTGGTGGGACCGGAACGGATTCATATCGTGGATACCGGCAGTGTATCCATGGGTTCCATGGTGCTGATCAATGAAGCGGTGAGGCTGCGCCATTTGGGTGTATCCGGTGAGGAGATGGCCCGCACGCTGGAAAGCCTGAAAGGGAGACTGCGGATGCTGGCGGTAACAGGTTCCAGAAAGTATCTTCGCCGAAGCGGGAAGCTGACGGGGGGCAGCGAGATGCTGGACAAGCTTTTTTCTCGAAAACCTGTGGTGAGACTGACCCAAGGGACCCTTTCCGTGGAAAGCCAGCCCCGGGGAGAAGAAGCCGCCTGCCAGTGGATTGCTGCCGCCATGGCCCGGGAAGGGGTGGATCCTGCTTTCCCACCGGTTTTGGGATCAGCTCAGGCTCCGGAGTTGACAAGCCGTTTGGCGGGATACCTGGAAAAAGTCCCGGGTGTCGGCGCCTGCGGCCACTGTGAGATCGGTCCGGTGATCGGCAGTTATATTGGCCCTGGAAGCGCTGGGGTTGCCTGGATCGTGCCGGAAAAACAGGGGAATGGATGATTGCGGCAGTTGCAAAACCAAGGGCAGGGGAGCCTGTCCAATGATTTTGATGTTTCAAATTGGATTTAAGCAGACGGAGACGGGGAACAGTTTTTACTGTTCCCCGTTTGCTATAGTAACGATATTTTGTTTTTTACTCCAGGATATAGATGTCTACCCAGCGGACGCTGTTCAGACAGCTTTCCTCATAAGTTTCATAAAACAGGTCCACATCAATGATTCCCTGCATCAGTCCGGTGCCGGTATCGTTGGCAACAGCATAACCATAGATAAAGTTGCCGTCAGGGGTACGGATATACATCTTGGTGCCATAGGGAATTTCGTTGGCCCGTACCGCTACAGTACCCGCCATGCAGTATTCGCCGCTGGCGCCCCAGGCACGTCCGGCACGCCAGTAACCAGTGGCCCGCTGATTGTGCAGGACATATTTGTAATTGATGGGGGTGCCGTTTTCATCCAGAGGATAGGAAGCGCTGTAATCCAGTCTGGAAATGGCGCTGCCATCACCTACCAGAACGATTTCCTCAGTGGGCTCCTTGGTAACAGTGGAGCTGGCAAGCAGGGTTTCCACCACTTGGCCATCCTCCAGGATCTCATCATAGCTGTCGATGCGCAGACCGTCGGTGCCCGCCTGAAGGACCCGGCTGGTACCGTATTTGATCAGGCTGGTGCTCTTGTAGGTCACTTCCTTGGGCAGGGTGACAGGAACATCATAGGAGCGATAGGCCACCCGGGTGATCACTACATTTTCATAGGGACGCATCTCATGGTCGATCTCATGGGTGATCTTATCATGGGCCCCCAGCGTTACGCCGGTGGTTTCCAGCAGATCCTCCACCTGACCCTCGATCCAGTTGACGGTATGGGTAGCGCCGTCCACAGTGACCGATACGGGAAATCCCCGCTGGATGGTCAGCTGGCCGCTGCTGCCGATGGAAGGAGCCTCATAGGTGATGCGGTCATTGGCGGTGGTAATGATGTTTTCATTGGCCAGAATTTTCATGGCGTCCCGCTCGGTGGTAACAGTGACGGTGGTGGTGTTGCCATCAGTGATATAAATGACATTGTTGAGATAGGATACGGCAAAAATAACGGCGGACAAGGCTATCGCCAGAGCACTGAACAGCACTGTTTTGCTGAAAATCAGGTGCAGCGCTCCTTTGAGTATTCGTCGTGGGTTAATTTGATCCATATAGTTCTCCTTTTTGTTTTCTCTGTATCCGGCCCAGGAAACTCCCACCGCCTAGGGAAAAGAAATTTAAGAAAAGGACTGCCGTCAAAAAGAAGAGCTTCTTCTTTCATCGGAAGCTGCCTTTGCCATGTCCCGGAAACGGGAGGATACAAAAAGCAATTAAAAGCAGGATTTCCTGCAAAGCTTTTGCTATTATATTGCATCCCCGAAATCTTGTCAAGAAAGGGATCACGGTCCATAGGGGTGATATTCTAAGCTTTTTGCCGGTATTACAAAGGAATTTTCGTTACATTAACTAATGGGATGGGGAAAAATACGCGATAAATGAACGAATTTTGAGAAAAGCGCTGTTCCCGTCATGAAAGGCCGGACAAATGTCCTCAAAGCGGCTTTTCAAGCGGATTTAAGCTCCTTTTCAGGGAGAAAGGGAAAAGAAACGCCACAGAAGAGACATAAATATCCGGTGTAAAGAGAAAAGCGTTTTGCATGATGATGAAGAGCTTCCTGCAAAATAAAGGAAAAGCAGTTTTATTTTGCCCCTTTATTTGGCTCTTATTCCACTTTTCACCGGGATCTTGTCCCAAAGCCATGGGAAAACCGCCATTCTGTGCCATATTCCAATAAGCTGGGGAAAAATCGTTTGCTGCTCAGTCCTATGATAAGTGCTGCCGTTCATCCCAACAGGGACCGTTTTTGAGGTGGCCTTACCCCTGTTGTTGGAGCATTTTTTCAAGTTCAGCCAGTGGAATGGCAGTAATCTCATTCCAGACAGGAACAAATCCCGCTGAAAGAGCACAGCGTACCGATGGAATATTGCACCAAGCGGCCCCGTAAAATGGAACCTTCCCCCGTATCAGTACTTCTTGTGCCAGCTGTCTTACCAAGGAAACAGCAATTCCTTTTCCACGATAGAACGGATCAACATCCACCCCAATCTGCCATAGCAGAGGACTGTCCTCCGAACAGGCGGCCAGTCCTACCATGTTCCCGCCGTCCAAGGCTGCCACCCCCAGACGATCCAGGTGCCGGTGATGAGCTGTGAGGGCATTGGGTCATTGGGAGCTGTTGAGCTCCGCCAATTGCTCTGTTACCAATAGCTCTGTCTTGAAAGAAGAGGCCTTTGCCTCAGAGAAACGGAGAGGGAGAAAATATTCAGATTGAAAGCAGACCCCATATCCCATAGGTTTCAGCAGTTTATTCAGGGTATACAGGGCAGGGACTTCCATCCGATCCGCCTGTCTGGGAAAGCGCTTGAAATAGATGCGTATAGCTTCCAGTGCTGCAGGATCAGCCGATGCCACTGTACAGCTGCCGTAAGACACAAAAAAACAGAAGGGTGCAGCTTTTCCCCTCTTTCCCTGAGCATTTTCACGGGTGATAACCAGATCTGCTGATCCGGCCAAGTCCTCTTGACGGCAACCCAGCAATCGGGCTGATTCCTTTTGAGCCAAGAGAATCATTTCTCTGGAGGTCATGATCATTCCCCCTTTTAAACTGCCTGACTTTTATTCTACATGATGTAGCAATATTCTGCAAGGGTAATTCCTGCTTCCGCTGCAAAGTATGGCAAAAAGAAAAACCCGCAGGCCCGAAGGCCTGCGGGAAAGTTCCACAGAAACAACAAATTATCTCTTGGAGAACTGCGGAGCGCGACGGGCAGCCTTGAGGCCGTATTTCAATCGTCTGAGCGATGATTTTCCTTGATATTCCGGGCTTTTTTGAGCCTCGGCCCCTCGGTTGTCCTATTCCTTAACCCAAAAAACAGGCCACTTTTACGAGGGGACAGCTTGATGAAATGCAGAATTTACTACATCGAATAGCTGTTCTGGTTTATTATACTTTACTCTTGCATAGATGTCCATAGTTGTCTTGCTGTTCTCATGTCCGGCAAGGTACTGGACCGTCTTGGGGTCAACACCTGCATACAGAAGATTGGTGATGTAGGTATGCCGCAGCAGGTGCGGTGTCACATCGAAGTCCAGGCTATACACACTGTTGGGATTGTTTTTCTGATGTCCTCCCAGACTCGGCTGAACAGTGTACTTGATGCTCTGTCCGTTCACATACTTATAATAGGTACGCTCCTTGGTAGACCGAACAACGATGTACTGCCAGACACGTTTGAACTGCGAATATGACAAGGGCTGTCCCTCACTATCGGCAATCACATATTCCGATTTGGAGGCAGCCTTGGCTTCCCGCAGACAATTCACAAGGCATTTGGGAATGGGAATATCCCTTCTTGCTGCTTTCGTCTTAAGCGTTGTAGAGATAACCGGTCTGTTATGCTCTGATCGCCATGCGCGCCGCACAGAGATATATGGAGTGGGTGCATCGAGGAACACACAATCCCATTGCAAGGCGAGAGCTTCTTCTCGGCGCAGACCGGCATATAAGCCGATCATGGTAAACAGATACGGCGGAAGTCCTTTGACGGTTTCCAGCAGCACTTCCACCTGCTGGTCTGTCAGCGAATCTTTCTTTTGGGTCGGTTTACCTCCTTTTGCCGAAATCCCCTCACACGGATTGTATTCCAGCAACTGGCTCCGCTCTGCCGAGTAAAAAATGCACTTGAGGAGCATATTCACCGTATTGTGCAGGCTCTCGGACTTATTGGACAATGGGATCAGCGCCAGACGAATATCATCCGCTGTTACTTCCTCCATATACATATCTCCCAAAGGCTTGATAATGTAGTTCTTCATATTGGAGGCGTAGCCCTTCAGTGTAGCCGGCGACACTTTTGCGGATTGCATCAACAGCCACTTCTCACAATACTCGGCCACAGTAGGATGCTCCCGGTGGAAGATGATCTCCGCTACCTGGCGTCTCGCCTCCTGCTCTTTATCGTACAGTTCCTCGCAGGTAGTCCCATACAAGCTCACCTGCTTGCCGTCTGCGTCCAGAATCCGGGTTCTGTAATACAGGACACCCTTTCGTGTGACGGTTCCATATTGAGGTATGTTTTTTTTCTTCTTTGCCATAATTAATTTCCTTTCTCGCGTGGTGATGTATCTACACCTCCTTTTTATCAGAGATTTCAAATTGAATCAAAGATACGGCCAAGGAAAAACTAAGAGCGAGACATCCTTGTCTCGCTCTTACTTCATTTTCTGAATTGTTCGGAACTTACACAGCGTCCCATAAGTCAAAGGCACAGCCCATTGCTTTGACAAGATCATCCGGCCTGTTGTATTTGACCTTTGCGTAAATGTCCATCGTGATTTTGCTGCTTTCATGGCCCGCCAAATATTGTACCGTTTTGGGGTCCACCGAAGAATGAATCAGATTGGTGATGTAGGTGTGCCGCAGCTGATGCGGTGTCACTTCAAAATCCAGGCTATATACCACATGGCCGTTATTCCTGGCTTTTTCTCCAAGTTTCGGGTAAAGCATATATTTTACATACTTTCCGTCCACAAGTTTTCTGGCCATTCTCGGCTTTGCAGTCCGCGTCACAATATACTGCCACAGCCGCTTAAACTGTGTATAGGATAGCGGATCACCGTCCCGATTGGCAATCACATAATCCGAAGTGGATTTTTTCTTTGCATCTTTCAGACATTCAACCAGACAGACCGGGAGAGGAATGTTTCTTTGTGCCGCTTTGGTCTTTAGCTCGGTAAGAATGACCGGCCTGTTATGTTCTGTGTGCCATGCCCGCCGTACCGTTAAGTACGGAGCCTCTGCATCCAGATACACAGAATCCCATTGCAGCGCCAGGATTTCTTCCCGGCGCAGACCGGCATATAAACCGATCATCACAAATACATAGGGCGGCAAATCCCGGATCGTGTCCAAAAGCCGCTCAACCTGTTCATCCGTCAATGCCTGTCTTTCTTCCTGGGGAACTCCTCCCTTTGCATCCAGGTATATGGTCGGGTCCTCGTCAATCACATGGCTCTCCTTGGCCGCCCGGAAAATGGACTTGCAGAGAATCACCACAGACTTATAAACCGAAGCCGACTTCTTGGAAACAGGTACGAGGGCAAGTTGGATGTCATCCAGGGATACATCAGCCATTCTCTTGTCTCCCAGCCCTCCAATAATGTGCCGCCGCACCTTAGAGGTATAATCTGTCAAGGTGGTGGCCCGAACATGGACGGACTGCATCAGCAGCCACTTCTCACAGTACTCAGCAACCGTAGGCGATCTTCGACGAAACGTAGTACTGTCAATCTGCTCTAACGCCTCCAGTTCCTTGTCATAAAGCTTTTCGGGCGTCTTTGCATAAAGCGCCACTCTGTTTCCATCCGAATCTTCGACTCTGGTTCTATAATATTCAATGCCGTTAAGCACGACCGTACCATATTGAGGAATTGCCCTTTTTCTTTTTGCCAATTCCGTCACCTCCTAAGAATAATGTCCAGCGCTGTACCTTTGTTTTATCAGACATATTAGGTTCCAGCAAGGATACGGAACAGCTCAAGCTCGGACACTTCGCAGCTTGCGGTATGTAGCGCTTTTTTCCACTGGCTTTGCACGATGGGTGCATTTTGCGATATACTCCTGAAGGCCAGCATCTGTAAAGTACACGCAACCATTTTGCACATACTGAACATAGGAAATTAGCCCACTGTTTCGAGCTGCATCCAAAGTGGCAATGCTAATCCCCAGTAATTTGGCAGCCTCTTTCCGCGAAATCAATTTTTCCATAGGTGGTCCCCCTTTCTGTCAAAGATGTGGTTGTTGCTTTCAAAATCACATGAATGCGCTGGCAACCGAAGCTGCCAGCGCATGGTATCTGACTTTGAAAAATTTACTCGCCACATTTGCCACGCACCCCTGGCGATGGGGACATTCCGGTCTCCGCTGGCGCGGCTGTCATAACTCCACAGCGTCGTTTTACTCGTGCGCCGCAGAGTTCCCCCCAAGTCTTTAGGAGGCCGTGAGGAAGTATCTTTAACCCCTATGCAGTCATCGCGCCCTGAAATGCCACTTTCGGGTATCAGGCTGACGTGGATCGCTCGGAACAGTCCTATTCATCACCTCCTGGGGCTGTCCATCTTCGCGGCGTGCCTGATTCGCTCGTACATAGGTTATGTACCGGAAATGCCGTCTATGAAATTGTCAAGCTCCACATTGGGAGAATGTTCTTCCCTCAATGGGTAGGCACTGATACGCTTCATTTGTTAAGTGTTATTCAAAAATTTTTTTATTTTTTTAAATCTTTGTGCAACAGCACTTCTGGAACAATGCCAAAGACGTGCTACATCAATTTGACGATAACCATCCACAAAAAGTAATGTCAATAGCTCCAAATCTTTCTTCGACAGCTTCTTCAATCTCAACAGTAGTTGTTCGTTTTCCACCGAAGCCAACCATCCATATCGCGTTTGATCAATCTTATCAACATCCCATTGATAAGATAACGATGCAAACTTTCGGAACAGCTGTGATTGACCACATACTTCATCATATTGTTCACAAGGTATTGGTTGCGTATGGTTTTGAAAAACCCTTTGACTGCAAAACCATGCCCAGTCATATTCTTTCATGGCAGCAATCTGTTCTTCGCTCATCCCTGCATCACAATACTCAACTTCTAAACGCTTCCATCTACTATCAAACTTCTTTTTCTCATATCCATAATTAAATCCCATTATTAACCTCCTGTAGATTCAATTTGCAAAATTCACCATGCAAACTAAAATCAGGAGGAGATCGACAACGAGAATCTCTGGGTTGTTTTCCATCCCCAGAAACAAAAATGCCAGCTGATCTTAAGGACCAACTGGCATTTTTATTCGCGCACAAAGAAAACGCATTATTAAGATTTTATAAGTACAACAAGTATACCAAGCACAATTCGATACCAACCAAACACCTTAAAATCATGTTTTTTGATAAAGTTCATTAGGAATTTAATTACTAAGACAGATACCGCAAATGCCACAGCCATACCGAGAACAAGAGCGAGCAGTTCTGCACTTGTAAATTCAAACCCGAATTTTAACAGCTTAAAAGCACTTGCTCCAAGCATAGTAGGTACTGCGAGGAAAAAAGTAAACTCTGCTGCTGCCACTCGTGAAACTCCTATGAGTAAAGCACCTATAATCGTTGCTCCCGACCGTGATGTGCCGGGTATAAGTGATAACACTTGAAATGCCCCTATCAAGATTGCTGTTTTATAGCTGATGTCAGAAAGTGCCATAGTAGTAGGAGTACGCTTTTTATTCCAATTTTCTATGAGAATGAATAACAAACCATAAAAGATTAACATGATTGAAATCACAATGGGGGTTTGGAGGTAAGCATCCAAATAATCATCAAATAGAATCCCCATAATAGCTGACGGTACACAAGCTACCGCAACCTTGAACCACAACGAGAAAGTATCCTTTTTAACAATTGACTGTGCTTTGTTCTTAAATTGAAAGGGAAACATCTTGTTCCAAAACATTACAACCACTGCGAGTATAGCTCCAAGTTGAATAACAACAAAAAACATTTCTTTAAATGCTTCGCTCATATTAAGTGTGATATGTTGCTCCATGATTCCTTTTCAAAACAAACACACATCAGTTTCGCTATCCCAAGTGCAATCAAAACAATAAAAACAATCCAATAGATTGCAAGATATATTGGGGTAGTGTCTGTAAATGAAAGTAGATTGACAGAATAAATATATCCGTCAACAAGGTTACCATACAACGGCAAAAGTATAAAAGTAACCGCCATCATATCTAATATTCCATAAATGAAACTGTAAATTTTTTTCAAGTTGGAACGATTTTCAGTTTCGGCAAGTGTAATCAGTTCTTCGCCCGATAGCAGTTCATCTATGGTCACAGAAAAGAATTTAGAAATACACTTGAGCGACTCAATGTTAGGGTAACCCTTGCCGCTTTCCCATTTTGAAATGGCTGTTCTTGATACATATAATTGCTCCGCAAGTTGTTCCTGCGTTAAGTTCTTTCCAGTCCTAAGCTGTTGTAGCTTTTCATTAAATTCCATGATTCTCCTCCTGTTTGTTCCTTGTTTTCATACGTCCATCAACGGGTTTTTCTGCATCTTTTGGTATCATCCATGCACGACCAAATTTTTCAGTTCCGTCAATGCGATTTTCCTCACATAATTTTTGTATCCGTCTTTCCGATATGCCCCATTTTTCAGAAGCGGCTTTCACAGAAATGTAATTCATAATATCAACTTCCTTTCGCAAAGAGTATATAATTATTATATACGGAATGACGAATAATAGCAAGTTTCTCTCCACTAATACGAAATTATACACTACTAAACATAAAATCATACTTCGTTCAAATATCATCACCCGAAATGTACAATGATATAGGATGATATTAAAATGTACCAAGATGAAAGAAAACTTGATTTTAAGCCGTTAGGTATAGCGATAAAAAAAGCTCGGGAAGCAAAAGGGTGGACACAGGAATATCTTGCCCAACTGGTAGACCTTACGCCACGCTCTATTATGTATATAGAGAACAGGGGGCAGCACCCAAGGCTTAACAAATTTTATCTCATTACTACCTTGCTTGACATCTCTGTAGACCAGTTCTTTTTTCCATGCAATGAAGATGGCGACAACAATCGCCGCAAACAAGTTGATGTACTGTTGAATGATATGGAAGAAAAGGAGCTTATCGTGATGGAAGCTACGGCTCAAGGCTTGAAAAAGGCAAGAGAAACTGCGGAATAATTAACGCTGTTTTCGTAAGCCAAGCCAACTGAAAAAAGTGCGACACCTACACAGGCTATCGCACTTTTTAGGTTATTTTTTTATTCTCCACACAAATCATAAAGCTGTTCACATCGGTTTTGAATATCTAAGATTTCTGTTTCGGTTAAACTCCTGCGGTTATGAGTAAGTTGTTGCTCTAAAAAATCACGATAGCCATCAAGTAAGGCATCCCGTAAAAGCTCGGGGGCTTTGCAATGTTCCACACCAAACCATTGCTCATCTTTTTCATCCCAAATCATAACGGTGTATCCTCGCTTAGTGTTCACCACCTCCAAAACACTATCTTTATTTAGGTAATCGTTGAATACTTCTAAAACCTTTTCAAAGGTCATCATTTTATCAGCCCTTTCATATTTTAGGTGCTTATATGTAAGTAGTTTATATACTTATTACGACTATGATAATAAAAGTAAATCATCGTGTAAAGGATACGGATATTGTTTGCGAACAAAAGTGGCAAGCGATGCCTGTGGCTATCCAGATAGCCCCACGCGCTTGTTGAGGGAAGTCCCCCAAGCCCCCTTTGAACACAGATTTTCAATCTGTGGCTGCGCGTTCTGGCGAACGCTTTTGACCGCGACCAGCTCACCGCTGGCCGTGGTCTTTTTCTTTCTGTTGCGGCTCGGTCGGCTCTATCGCCAGGACCCGATCCACGTTGTTCTTGACGGTCAGCAGTTCCCGCATGGCGGCGCGGGCCTGCCGGTACTCTCCGTAAGCCTTTTTCTTATCCGCCAGCAGCTGGGCATACTCGGACTGAAGCTCCTTGATGGTGGGCAGCTTTTTCACGTTCAGCTCATTAAAGGCCTCCTTGGCCGCTTGGTGCAGCCGGATCTCATCCTCATGCTCCGCGTAAAATTTCCGAGAATATCCGGCCCTTCGGTAGGCCACATAGGTCTCGCGGGTCTTAGCATAGTTGACGATGTGCGTGCGCAGCACGGCGATCTCAGCCATGCGCTTTTCGGCCGCCTTAATCTGTGCAGATAGCGCATTGTATCGGGCTGTTGCCTCTGCCGTTTTTGTTTCCAGGTCGGCATAGTCCAGTAGGCCGTGTTCGGACAGATAGTTGAGGGTTTGAGCCATCTGCTTGAGGTTGAACACCTTGGCCCAGCGTGTATACCCGGCGCCTTTCCCGGCCTGGAGTTTTGCCTGGATGTCTACCAGCAGATTGACCTTGGGCGGAGCAGCCTGCACAGCAGTTTCCTTTCGGGGTGTATGCTCCTTTTGCCCGGAGAGGACGGCAAGCAGATCGTCCAGCGTGTAGCCGTCCCCCAGTCGGTCAAAGCGGATATTGTTGCCCCAGCCCTCCGCGCTGATGGAAATGGTTTTGCCGCGCCGGTGGACGGTGAAGCCGTCCTGTTCCAGCAGACGAAGAAGCTCCTCCAAGGTGCCCGGTTTCTGTACCAGTGCCCTGTCAATGGCCTGGCGCAGTTGCTCCTTGTGGGAGGGCTTCGCCGCGTCGCCCAGCCACTTGTTGTAGCTCTGGCCGCGCCGCTTAGGGGTCTCCACGATGGAATAGCCGTTCTCAATGCAGATGGTATCGTTCAGACGGCGGACGGCACGGGTGCTTCCCCAGAAATTGCGGAACTTGCGGTCACACTCCAGCGTGGTGGAGTTCCATATAATATGGTTGTGGACGTGAGACTTGTCGATGTGGGTGCAGACGATGAAAGCGTGCTTGCCTTTGGTAAAGCGCCGGGCCAGCTCCACGCCCAGCCGATTTGCTTCCTCCGGCGTAATCTCGCCCGGCACAAAGGACTGCCGCAGGTGGTAGGCAATCACATCATCCTTGCCGCGCACCCGGCCGGTGCGGGCAGCGTAGGTCTGCTTGTCCAGCAGGAACTGCGCGTCCGCCACGCGGCTGTCACACTGGTAGCTGGTGATGAGCCTGCCGTGGTCGGTCTTGTCTGGATTTTTTACATAGTCGATGATGTCGCTGATGGCCTTGCCGACCGTGCGGCCCTTTCCTGCGTGCAGCGGCATGATGCGGGTGGTGGCCATGACTTTTCCTCCTTCCATCGGAAATGCGTTTGATATTGCGTGCAAAATCTCGTATAATAATAAAAAAGTATAAAACCAACTCGAAAGGGGGCTGTTGCTCCTATGACAGAAGCCGAACTTCTGAAGCTGATCGAGGACGGCGAGAACATCCGGGTGGAGTTTAAGAAATCCACCACTGAGATTACAAAGGATGTTTACGATACCGTCTGTTCTTTTTCCAACCGAGACGGTGGAATCATTCTCCTGGGCGTCAAAGACAACGGGGAGATTTTGGGTGTTGCCCCGGATGCGGTTGACCGTATGAAAAAAGACTTCGTGACTTCCATCAACAACGGGCAGAAAATCAATCCGCCTCTGTACTTGCAGCCGGAAGCCTGCACCGTAGACGGCCGCACGCTGCTGGTCATTCAGGTGCCGTCCGGCAGCCAGGTCTGCCGCCATCACGGGCGCATTTTTGACCGCAGCCACGAAGCAGATATTGATATAACCGACAACTCCGACATGGTGTACCAGCTGTACGCCCGGAAAAGCGGCAGTTATTTTGTAAATAAAGTGACCCGCTTCCAGATGGACGACTTGCGCCCTGACCTGATGGAGCGCGCCAGAGCCATGACCACCAGCCGCACGGCCAACCATCCGTGGAAGTCCATGTCAGACGAAGAACTGCTGCGCAGCGCCGGTCTGATCTTAAAAGACCCCGAAAGGCAGCTCGAAGGCATTACCCTGGCGGCGATTCTTCTGTTCGGGAAGGACAGCACGATCCTGGCTGTATTGCCGCAGCACAAAACGGACGCCATTTTCCGGGTGGAAAATCTGGATCGCTATGACGACCGGGATGTCATCATCACGAATCTGCTGGAAACCTATGACCGGCTGATCGCTTTCGGTCAAAAGCACCTCAGTGACCCCTTTGTGCAGGAGGGCCTCCAGAGCGTCAGCGCCAGAGACCGCATCCTGCGCGAAATTTTCTCCAACAGCCTGGCGCACCGGGATTACTCCAGCGGCTATGTGGCAAAATTCGTAATTGAGCGTAACCGGCTCTACACCGAAAATGCCAACCGTTCCCACGGGCACGGCGCTCTGCACCTTTCCTCCTTTGAGCCGTATGCCAAGAACCCGCCCATTTCCAAAGTGTTCCGTGAGATTGGACTGGCGGACGAGCTGGGGTCCGGGATGCGGAATACTTACAAATACACGAAGCTCTATTCCGGTGGAACCCCGGAATTTATCGAGGGCGATGTGTTCCGCACCGTGGTTCCGCTGGCCCCGATTGCGGTGGAAAAGGTTGGGCCGCAGGACGAGACCCAAGTGAGGACCCAAGTGGGAACCCAAGTGGGAACCCAAGTGACACTTACAGACCAGATTTTAGCCTTTTGTGCAGAACCGCGCTCGAAAGCTGAAATTGCGGAACATTGTGGGTATAAAAACACAAAGGGATTTACAAAGAGGTACTTGCGTCCACTGCTGGACAATGGACAGCTGCAAATGACCATCCCAGATAAGCCCAGAAGCCAACATCAAAAATATGTAACGGTACAAAAACCTGCACCAGAAAATTGAACCAAATCAGGGTGTCGGAGGAAGTTGTATGCTCCGACACCCTGATTTTTTATATGCCTTTGATGTGCGTGGACTTTACTTTCATGCTAATCTCATCACTGAAATTAGCGCGAAAGTAAAGTCAAAAAAATTGCCGGGCAACTACTCCCGGCAATCCTGTGTTTTCTATTCAGCCATACACTGCGTCTTGGATGGCATACCGCAGATCCTGCACCTTGCCCACCAGCCAGGCGGCGGCCATCGGCAGGCCCACCGGGCTGACCAGGAAGGCAATCACCAACAGGATGATGCCGTTTTGCGGTGAGTAGGTCACAAGCACTGCGATCCCCAGTAGCGCCACCAGGGTGGAGGCCAGACCGAAGATAAAGCTGGACACATACAGCAGCCCGAAGCATACCCAGGTGAACAAGGCCAGCGCCAGCACTACCGGCGCAGCGATAATTTTCATCATCAATCTCAAGATAAACAGTAACGCTCTCATTTCTGCGCCTCCTTTCGCCAGTCCAGGTATGGCTGGCACAGTTCGTCTACGGCTTCTTCGTCTGCTGCGGTGGCCTCCCTGCGGCCATGCGTCCGGCGGATCAGCTCGAAATCCCAGTAATCTTGCAGCAACAGATCAAAAAGTTCCTCCGGGGTTCGACAGAGGACGCCGTCCACACAGTAGCGGGAATCGCTGTTCCAGCTTATCCGAACGTAGCCGCGCCTGCATGAAAGGACTTCTTCCTCCGGGTCTTGCCGCAGGTAATCACGAAACACAGTCAAGACATTTTCAAACGTCAGCATCAGCCATCACCTCGTTTCTGACTCCATTATCAATCACACCCCGCCAAAACGCAACGATACGGGCAAAGAAAAAGGAGGGAGGCCCGGCGCAGCAGCCCGCATACGCCAGACCTCCCTCACAGCCGGGGCGTATGCCCCTGTCACGACAGCTTCGCCAGCTGAGTTAATATCCTATGCACCCCATCCCACAAAGCCTCCTGCTGCTGGGATATATCTTCCAGGTCGGCGTCATAAATGCGCCCGGTCTCATGCACGCGGCGGGTCAGCTGGTTCAAATTGTTGCTGGAATAGCGCATCAGGGAGACCAGCTCCTTCAGCTCCGGCAGTTCCAGGCGCACCACATAGCCGTCCAGGGCCATCTTGCGCAGGTAGGCTTCCCGGTTCTTTGTCCCCAGCTGGGCCATCTTCTGCTCGATCATCGCCAGTTCCTCCGGCGAGACCCGGAAGTTCAGCTGCACGTCCCGCTTGCGCTTGGGGGTGGTCATCGCTCCGGCTCCGTCTTTTTTCGGGCAGGCGCTTTTTTCTCGCCTTTTTCAGCGGGGTGCGGTTCCTGCTTCAGCTGACGGCGGACCGAGGGGCGGCGCTGGCGCAACTCCTTACTGCGATCCTCGCTGGCAAGGATGGTGACATAGGTGCCGGGACGGTCCACCAGCCCGGTAATCGCCAGGCTGCGGAACGGCAGCAATTTCATCAGCTGGTCGTGGGCCTGGGTGCCTGCACGGGCCAGAAAGTCCGGCGACACGCGGGCCATGTAATGGGTGCCGTGGGGGCTGTTGGGGGTATCCGGGACGCGAAGCTCCTGCAAGAGCCGGGCGGCCTCGGCCTGGATTTCCTCCGGCGTCAGCGGCTGGAGACGCAGATAATCCTGCCGGGCCTGGGTCAGAAACAGATCGACCAGGCCGGAATGGCTGTCCACCACAAAGTCCAGGTTGCGTTCGCCGCCGAAGCCGTCCGGGTTGGGCGGGATGTCCACAGTCTTGGCCCACGTCTTGTTGGCCGAGCTGAACCGTCCGTCCCAATCTTTCTGCTGCACGGTGTTTGCCAGCACATAGAGAGTGCGGGTGTAGCCGAACTGTTCGATCACCTGGGGCACCGCGTCTCTGTCCAGCCGGTTGTCCCGGTAGTTGTCGGCAATCGCCGTCTCAATGGCCTCCTTGCAGGCGATATTGGCGCGGCGGGACGCCCGGTACAAATCCAGGTCGCCCTGTTCGCGGGCATGGGCGGCGTCATGCCGGTAGAGCGGCAGTTCCCGCTGGGTGTCCAGTGCTGCCTCGGCCCGCTGCTCGATGCTGTCCCGCACCACATCCATGTAGGAAGTTTCCCGGTCGGCAAACTCCTTGTACACATCGGCCAGCGGGGACGGCGACGCCAACAGCGCGGCGGCCCGGCTTTGGGGCAGATCCAGTTCCTCCATTGCCATCAAAATATCCTCACGGACAACGTACTCATAGGCATGGTTCAGAATTTCTTCCGGCGGTTGGGTTTTCAGCCAGTCCCGGAACTTGTCCTGCTCGGCGGCCATCTTTTCATAGAGGGCCGTATTTTTGTCTGCGTTCATGTTATCGCACCTCCTGTTCATGGTGTTTGGGTTTCTTTTCGGGGCTACGCAGCGGCACCGGGCGTTTCAGCCCTTCCAGCACCGAGGGACGGCCGCTCTTAGCCACCACCGCCTCCGGTGCGGGGCGCTTATGGCCGTCAATATTCAGCAGCACATCCAACTCGGCCAGCCGGGCGGATTTGTCCCGCAGCTCCTGCTCCTGGGCAAAGGGCTTCCCCACCTCGGCCTTGGCGGCGGCCTGCTGCTGATAGAGGTTGTCCAGCTGATTTTTCACCGCCTCCAGCCGCTGGGGCATCTGGGCAAGGGCGTTGTCAATACGGGTGAGGTTGCCGCGTGGGTCGGTGCCCAAGGCCGTCCGGTGGGTCATCTCGCCTTTCAGCAGGAGCATATATTCCTGCCGGAAAGCGTCAAACGACACCGACATAGCAAAGCCCCGGTAACTACCCACCGATACCGGGTCGGAGCCTTTGACCTCCTTGCAGGCATCCAAAAGCGCCGCACCGGCGTTCTCTTTGTCCGTCAGGGTATCGCCCCGGACTTCCATGCCCGCAAAGCCGTCCTCCGGGTGCGGGTGTTCCGCCAGCGTTTTCATATCCGCTTCCAGCCCGGTGATAAAACCCTTGTTTTTTTCGATTTCCTCAGGGAAGGTTTTGAGCAGCTGGTCCTCCAAGTGGTATTGCTTGCTTTGGTGGTCGGCCTTCATCAATTTCAACCGTGCCACGTCCACATCCAGGTCCATGCGTTCCTTGATGCGCGGGTCGCCTGCGCACAAAGCCTTGATCTCGGCAAATGACAACGCCGTTTCGTCCACGTCATCACAGCTTCGCACCGGAGATTTGGAAGTCATAATCTGACTGATAAACCGCTGCTTGTTCTCCACTGTCTGCCAGAGATAGGCATCGAAAGTTCCCTCAGTGACGTAGCGATACACATGGACGGTCTCGTTCTGGTTGCCCTGGCGTTCAATGCGGCCCTTTCTCTGGGCCAGATCGCCGGGCCGCCACGGGCAGTCCAGGTCATGCAGTGCCACCAGGCGGTCCTGGACGTTGGTACCCGCGCCCATTGTCTGTGTACTGCCCAGCAGCACCCGCACCTGGCCGGTGCGCACCTTGGAGAACAACTCTTTTTTTCGTACCTCGGTGTTGGCCTCATGGATAAAGGCGATCTGTTCGGCAGGCACTCCCTTGGCAATGAGCTTTTGTCGAATGTCCTCATACACCGTAAAGGCCGGTTCCGGCTCTGGCAGCGGCACCGCGTCCTCCAATGCGTGCAGCGTTGGGTTGTCCAGCGCCTTCGCTGCCTTTTTGGCAGGCCGGGCCTGGGGCGTAGAGATGTCGCAAAAGACCAGCTGTGTCAGCTTGTCGGCCTCGCCGTCCCGCCAGATTTGCATGATATTGTCCACACACTGGTTGACTTTGGTGCCCGGCTCATCCGGCAGCAGCTGGTTGATGATCCGCTGGTCCAGACCCAGCTTGCGCCCGTCGCTGGTGATCTTGAGCATATTGTCCTGGGACGGGTCCACCGTACCGCTGTGTACCTGGGACGCCCGCTCGGAGAGCGCCTCTACCATCTCTTTCTGGATTTCGGTGGGCTGGGCCACGACGTTGTGGTACTCCACCTGCGGCGTGGACAGATGCAGCTGGTCGGCGGTCTTAATATCCGCCACCTCTTTGAACAGGTTCATCAGCTCCGGCAGGTTGAAAAACTTGCTGAATCTTGTTCTTGCCCGGTAGCCGGTTCCTTCGGGAACGAGTTTGTCAAGATGATTTTTGCAAGTTTTCTAAATTCAAATATTTATCCGCTGAAAAATCTCCCAACATCTCGTGTCTGCATATTTCTTGAAACACCGTATTCAAAGGCTTCTTCGCACTTTCCGATTGCTTCACATTGACAATAAAAGTTGTTTTGCCTATTCGTGTTGTATAAGATAAAGTGTTTTCTTTCATATAGTCCGTTTCTCCTTTTCATAAATTGACTGGTGGGGCATTCCGTTTGGAACACCCCACAAATACAGCCTGTTTCATCGGAACATATCAAGAAGTCATTAAGTCGTGAGTATAATGGAAATGGTTATCTCTCCATATCCCGCTTGTTTCTTCGTGCCTTGGTACGCTCTTGTCTTTCTTTTTCCCTTGCTTCTTTTTCGGCTCGTTCCTGTGCTTCCTTAAAAGAAAAAAGTTGCTTCACTTTTTCGGTAAAAAGTTTAGCAACTTCGGGGAAATGTTCCAACGCTTCAAGAAAAGGTCTGCACTTTTCTTTCAGTTCGTTGTATTTGGTTTTCATTCGTTCCAATGCGTTTGCACTGTCCATATACTTCTGTCGGTAAAAATTTGCACTCTGCTCAAATTTTTTGATTTCCGCACGACTGGTAATACCCTCTTTGGCAAGGGCTGTCAGTTGAGAATAATCCTCTTTGGAGATTGCCATTTTACCTGTGATTGTTTTCTGCCCCATACTGTCAATCTCGTTTAAGGTTTTGGAGATATGACGGGCAGGCTCATACTTGACCTGTTCCTTTTGAATACGCTTCTGCAACTTCTCCAATCGCTCTTTGTCCTGTTGGATTTGATATTGCAGGGAAGTCAAATGCTCTGCTGTACTTCCGTATTCGCCACGCTGAAAGCCTTTGAACCCTTGCTCCGTCATATAGTGAAACAATTCATCTTGCAGTATGCTGTACGAAGCTCTAAACATCGGCTTTCCGTTCTTCCTAAGAAGCGGCTTTCCTTTTTCATCGGTCAGCGGAATATCCGATTTCCATTTCTTTGAATGGCTTATCTGATTAACAACTTCCTTGACCGTTCCTCGCAGTTTTTCGTCTTTGCAACGCTTACTCCATAGGATTTCTTTCTCCACCACTGGCAGAACCATAGCGTGAAGATGATAATGGTAAACCTCTTTTCCCAGTTCCTCGGTTGCGGCTACATTGATTTCATCAGCGTGCATTACTGCCGATATAACATTGTCAGCACCGAATTTTTCCACGATGAAACGATAGGCTTCTTCATAAAACTGCTTTGCGTATTCATAGCCACCATTACGCTCGAAGTACATCGTATTCACATCAATCACTATCTCATTAAAGAGTGTTGCGTCTCTCCTCAACCCACGAAGCGACACCTGACCGTCTGCTTCCATCTGTTTTAACTGTTCCATATAGGTAGGGGCAGTCGGCTTTTTGAAATGCACATTAAAGGGTATTCGTTCCTCAATCACATTCATATTTTCGTAGGTTTCATTCTTGCGTTCGTTGTGCCTTTCCGCCTTGCTCACATCAGAAGCGGTGTACTGTTTTACCCTTGCACAACTCATATCCGCCTTGTCGATTTTTGCCATTTTGCTCTCCTTTCTCGGCAGGGGCGAAGCCATTACACAACATTCTTTGAATGTGTGTAACCCACTATGACACTTTCAGACTTCGTCTGCAAAGATGTCGTGGGCAAGGGAGTTCCCCCTTGACCTCCTTTTGATACCTCAATCATAAAAACAGACTGTCCTCCCATCAGACAGCCTGCTTTTATTCTCTCGGTATATCGCCCATCGGCAAAGACCAGTACCACAGAAAGCCTTTCTTTTGGGAGATAACTTCTGCTTTCTTCTTTGCCTTTTTGATGGTCGATTTTTTGAACCCAGCGGCTTCAAGTCTTTCTTCGCAATCCGAAGAAAGCATTTCTCCGTCTTTCAGCATTTCCAAAAGAAATTCTTTCGCCTTGGTTTCCTTTTCGTTCGGTCTGCCCATTTTAGGGGCAAGGGACTGGAACGCTTCTTCTGCTGTCATTTCCATTTCAGAAATAAAGTCCACTCCCTTTTCTGCAACCTCAAAGAGAATTGCAGAGCCTGTCGGGGCAAGGTTGGATTTCACTTGAACCATATATCTTTCCGCCGGTGCTTCTTTGTTCGGTGTGCGTGTGATTGCAAAAATACTTCTTGCAGCACCCGCAATATCAATCGAACCGTTGGTACGATAAAGAGGGTTGGTATCTCTCATCTTGTTCATATGAGCGATAATCACGATGGCACAGCCAGTATTTTTTGCAACTGCAATCAAGTGATTAAACTCTGCCCTTGTTTCGTTGGCATTGTTCATTGAACAGTTCTCTCCGATATAGGAACTCATCGGGTCAAGAATTAAAAGTTTTGCGTGATACTTTTCGATTGCTTCAGCAATACGGTTATCTCCAAAGGATAAAGACTTTTCATCTTCCTTGATGAAGATAAGGTTTTCTCCGTTCCCACCGGCAGAGTTAAATCGGGGTACTACCGTATCGTCTGCATCATCTTCCGTTGTCTGATAGATGATAGTCATAGGCTCATTTTCTTCCGTTTCAGTAAAAGGCAGAGGTTCGCCCTTAGAGAGCAGTGCGGCGATTGACAGCATTAACTTGCTTTTTCCATCGCCCGGATCGCCCTGCAACAGCGTAACCTTGCCGTACGGAATATACGGATACCACAGCCATTTCACTTCCTTCGGCTCAATCTCACTTGCCTTAATAACTTCGAGAGGGACATTTACATTCATTTCATTTTCCATTTGCTTCATTTTTCTTCGTTCTCCTTTTCGATAAATACTTAGGGCAAAGCACCACGATACAACGGAAACTCTGCTTGCAGTCATTACTGCATTTTCTGCAAAGTTCGTTGTAGGTAATGCGATTTCTTTCGTTCAGAAACAATGCCCAATCTTGTTTCCGTTTCTTACTCATTCTCGGCATATCAATCCTCCTTTCCGTCTGAAAATAAAAAAACCACAGGAAAGATACTCAGAGCCTTGTTTCTGTCATTTTTCGGGGCGAAAATCGGGCAAAATTGCCTTTCTAAGCCTTTCAAAAAAATCACGCAAGGTATTTGTACTAACCTGTGGTTATGTATGAAATTGTAGGGTTTGGGGCAACAAAAAACACCGTATTTCTACGATGTTTTCTGTCATTCAAGTAGCAAAAAACGTGACCACTAAAATTATAATCATAAGAACAGGCAAAAAGCGAAGATACCGTTCTAATAGAGCTTTTTAGACTTGTTTTTTGGGGCTTTATATTACTTTCCCTATTTTTTAAGGGTATAGGGTGTTACATCAAGTTCTTAGTATATGAAATTTGCAGATTATTCTTGGATTTGGCTCAAATCAAATGCACCGTTCTCAATCAACTTCAAAATTGTGTCTGCCAAGTTGTTTTTTACAGTTTCACTTTCATTTTCAACGCCAGAATACTCTACATAAATAGTGTTCTCTCCCATATCAAAGGTTGCATAATATATTACGGTTTTGACACCTTGACTATTTGACTTTGTTACGAAATATCCTGCGTTGATATCAACGCCGTCTACACTTGAAGTGATTGTATTTCCATCAATGATAGTATCTAATAGATTTACACCCTGTTTAGAAACTACCATTCTTGTATCATCAATTTTTCCCTCAAAACCCAGAATATTATGATTGTCAGCATCAAAATAAGCATCTGCGGTAACAGGCAAGTCTGCAAAAAGCATTTCAATTTCAGCATCGCTCAAAGGTCTTGTTGTTACATTTAAGTTAATTGAAGATTGTGATAAGTCATTTTTAACAAAAGTAATTGTTTCTCCATCATTCAGCGTGGCAATATCGTTTTTTGTACCAAACAGATTGCTTTGAAAAACTCCCACTCCAATCACAGCAACGAGTACGAAGCAAGCTGCAACAGACACCCATTTTTGCCGATTAGTTATTTTACTTGTTTTTTTCATAGGTTCAGCCTCCTTAATATACTGATTATCGACATTTCCCAATGCCCTTAAAAGTTTCTTTTCTTTCATACAGAGATACCTTCTTTCTCTAACAATTTTTTGAGTTCGTTCCTTGAACGAAATAATGACATCTTGATTTTGCTCTCGCTCATACCATATTCCGTTGCAATTTCTTTAATGGGCGATAAATACCAATATCTTCTCATAAAGATTTTTCGCTGTTCTAATGACAGGGAAGAAAGAAAGCGGTTGAGAATATCCGTTAGAGCGATTTCTTCAACAATGTTTTCTGTACTATCCAACGATGGTATGCACTCTTGTATTTCATCAAAAACCAATGGCATTTGCCCACCATTACGTTTCTTTGCATTAAGCAGTTCGTACCTGTCCAAAGATAGGTTGCGAGTAATCTTCCCTAAAAAAGTTTTTAGGACAGATGGACGGTTAGGCGGTATGCTGTTCCAAGCTCTTAAATAAGTATCATTTACACATTCCTCGCTATCTTCGTCATTGTGAAGAATATTAAAGGCTATGTATCTGCAATACTTTCCGTATTTTTTTGAAGTTTCGGATATAGCAGCTTCGGAGCGCTCCCAATATAAATCTAATATCTGCTTATCATCCATAGGCTTCTCCTCCTTTCCCTTGTATTAAGGCCTTTCACCCTAATAAACGGGAAAAATGTGTCAAGCGTCACTTAAATTCAAAAAATATTTATTCAAAGATTAGCTTTCATTTTTTGAAAGAATATAATAAAACAGCAAAAGGCTTACACCTACAAGTCTCTTAATATTCAATGCGGAAAATTACAATTCATCACTCTCATTTTAACACATCATACCATCTTTATGAACTTTCAATTTAACCACTTCCATTACACTCACGACTTAATGACTTCTTGAATACTTCCCGAAAAAGAAAACTGCCATCAGTAAAGACAGCAGTTCCTTTTCGGCTGGTATGCTATTAGGAATACACAATATCGTTCAATACAATCTCATCTGCACAGGCTCGGATATTATTCATCAATCCGACCCATCTCATCATATCCTCCGCTTTCAGTTGTTCCGTCACACCTTGTTTTCTTGCCATTTCCTTTATCAGATACTCCGCCATATTACACGCCGAAGTATCAATTTCAGCAAGGTGTTCATATAACTTTCCGCTTGTAAGCAGATTGCAATATAAGACTTTCCTATGCTCCCTCAAATATCTTTCCCTCATTCTTCCGTATTTTGTGAGCGTAGGCGGTTCTTCGTTTTCTATCGTCAAGCAGGGATAGTAATAATCTCCGATGAGTTCGTACTGGATACCAGTTCTTTCGTCTGTAATAAATCTTTGCATTCTGATTTCTCCTTTCGCTTCTTGTGATAAAATTCCAAAGATTTCTCGTTGTGATTTTGCTTTTGACATTCTTCGGAACAGAATTTCTGCTGACTGTGTGCAGGCCAGTAGGTACTGCCACACACAGCACATACACGCTGACGATAATAATGATTTCCTTTTTCTGCTTCTCTGTCGGCTTTTGTCTTATCCTGCCTTGCCTGATAGCAACAATCCTTTGAACAGAATATCTGTCGGTTACTTGTAGGCACAAACTCTTTTTGACAGTGAGGACATATCTTTGTCTTGACGATTTCTCCACCGTTTTCAGCGAGTTTTTTCGCCTTTCGCTTCTCTCGGTAGGCTTTTTCACGCTCACGCTGTTTTGCCAAGCGTTCCATCTCAATCTGTT
The DNA here is from genome assembly GCF_900104675.1 of Angelakisella massiliensis. GTDB lineage: Bacteria > Bacillota > Clostridia > Oscillospirales > Ruminococcaceae > Angelakisella > Angelakisella massiliensis. The sequence goes on from NZ_LT629941.1 coordinate 49,171, forward strand.
CTTCCTGTGCCTTTATTTCAGCAAGTTCTTCTTCTGTATAGGCAATATCGACCTGCCCGACATAGTTGAAGTAAATATCAACCTTTTGTGTCCTTGCTTTTCCCACACCCTCTGCTTCATAAACCACAATCTTGTCAATGAGTTCAGCAAACATCAAATCGGAAATTTCTGTCGGCTCTTTGCACTTGCGAATTAAAGAAATGAAATGCTTAATATCAACAGCATTTACTTTTTCTTCGGTAAGTTCCTTTTCCATTTCCTCAATCTTCGTTTCCAGTTCAGCCTGTTCGTCATCGTACTGCTTCATCAGTTGCTTATACTGTCTTTCGGGCAGTAATCCCGAAACAAGATTTTCATACAAGCCACGAATAAGTTTAGACAATTCATCGTATCGCTTCTGAAAACGGTGCAATTCCGATTTATTGTGCTTTGGCTTTTCTGTCTGCTTTTCATTCCAAAGTGCTTGAAGTTCCTTTGCAAAGGCTTCTTCGTCATTCAGAACAAATCTTGATAATCGTTTGACAGCCGATAATATCAAGGCTTCAACATTATCAGCACTAATTGAATGGGCAGAGCAGGAGTTTACTCTGCTTGCATACCCACCGCAACGGTAAGAATACTGCACCGAACGGTCTTTTTTACTGTAATGCGTTTGCAGGGTCATTCTTCTGCCACAATCCGCACAGTACAGATAACCGCTTAAACGGTTGCTATGCGTACCTTTGGCTGCTGTCCTGTTCGCTCGTTTCTTTCGCTTCTGAACGCTGTCCCAAAGTTCCTGCGAGATGATAGGCTCGTGCGTATTATAAAATACATACTGTTCATCTTCATCGGTATTCTTTCTTTTGTGCAGTTTGAAATTGGTGCTGACCGATTTACGCAAAACAGTATGACCGAGATATTCCTGTCTGCTTAAAATCGCTCTTATGGTTGACATTCCCCAAAGATACGGGTCTGTAAACTTTATTCCATTATACTGTTCGGGGTGATATTCCTTTGCGTGTGCAGCCGGAATTAAAACCTTTTCTTCGGTAAGCAATTCAGCGATTGCTCTCGGACTTTTGCCCTCGTTGGCAAGCAGAAAGATACGCTTTACCACCTCAGAAGCCACAGGGTCAACGACAAGCGTTTGTTTGTCGGTTGCTAATCGGTTATATCCATAGGGAATTGAACCGCTACAACGCTTTCCGTCTTTCATACGAGCATCAAACACAGCCTTAATTTTATTGCTTGTGTCTTTGGCGTACCATTCGTTCATTATATTCAAAAATGGGGCAAAGTCATTATCAGAAGCATTATTACTGTCAATGCTGTTGTTTATTGCAAGAAAACGGACATCTTTCTGTGGGAACAGAACTTCCGTATAAAAGCCGACTTGCAGATAGTTTCGTCCTAATCGGCTCATATCCTTAACAATAATCGTTGCGACATTTCCTGCTTCTACTTCCTTAATCAACTCCTGAAAACTCGGACGATTGAAATTCACACCCGAAAAACCATCGTCAGTAAAATGACGGATATTCGTAAAGCCATTTCTTCGGGCGTAATCTTCCAAGTATTGCTTTTGGTTGGTGATTGAATTTGACTCACCATTGAGGTCATCATCTCTTGATAAACGCTCATAAATTGCTGTAATCTTTGAAGTCCTTGACATTCTCTTATCCTCCTTTCTTTATGTAATCTGATTTAGCATTACAGGGATTACTCCCTCTGCTAATAGGAGAAAATAGGGGTGCAAAGCGGAACTGTTTTTCAAGAAAATTAAAAGATTTTTTTGAAGTTCCAAAACCGATTTTGATAGCCTATTTTCAATTTAGGAACGCATTATTTATCGTCCTACTAAATTATATCCTTC
>NZ_LT629942.1 GCF_900104675.1 Angelakisella massiliensis
CCGTCCAGCGGCCCCGCCGCTCCTTCTTGACGATCCGCCGCTCATACCAGTCCGGGTACTTCTCCTTTGCCTCAGCCAGCGACAGGCGGCTCTTCCTCATAAGCCCCTCAAGCCGCTGCTGCTCCCCGTTGCTGTCCGGGATAAACTCCAGCAGCTTCTCCAGTGTCACCCTCCCTCCGAGCCGGTAGGCCGTTACGGGGTACTCCCGACCCAGCTTGGAGCCGGAGCCGACCACCCGGAACCCCTGCAATATACCCTGCATCTGCGGCTCCTTGATGGTGGAGGTGTACCTGTTCCAGATCTGACGGGTGAGAGAATATTTCAGCTCCTTCAAGCATTTCTGGTTGTGCGGGTACATGGGGATAGGCTCCTCCAGGACATAATACAGGTGAAGCCCCGTCCCGCTGTTTACGACAAAGGTTGCCTGGGGCAAAATATCTTTGTTCATCTGGTGCAGCGTGTCCCGGAGCTGGGGCATCCCCACCCCATCCAAGTCAAAGACCAGGGCATAGAGATACCGGGCATTCTTGCCACACCGACGCCGACCGAAGTAGGACAGAGGGGACATGATAGTAAAGTCCGTATCGTAGACCTCCGACAGCTCCGACAGTTCATCGGTGATGGTGTAGCGTTTGGCCTTGCCTTCCTCCTGGATCTCCAAGGCAATCCCTGCGGCTTTAGGCGGCACCGTCACCGCGATCCCGTTGCCCTTTTCGTCCTCAAAATGGCCCTTCCGCTCAAAGCTGCCCACGGGGAAGATCTCCCGGTAAAACTCAAAAGGCGTGACCGGCTCCAGGAACTTCTCCAGATGCTCATTTTTTTCCCGATACAACACCCGCAGCTGCTCCATAGCGGCCTGCTGATCCGTAGCCATAGAATCACCTCCAGAAGAAAAATTATCAAAAATCTGTTCTCACAAAAACGCCTGCGGGCGGGAGGGGGGAAAGGGGGAGCCAAAGAGCGGCCCCTTCGGGGCCTTAAAGAGAAAGTCACCTCCCCCTTTCCCCCCTGGCTCCGGCCATGGAAATGATGGAAAACCCGTTGGGTTTACCACATTCCCACAGCCTCCGCCCACCCCCCTTTTCCCCTCCGACTTTCTCCCCATCCGAGAGAGAATTTTAAGAGATAATTTTGAGGGCCTAAAGGCCCATAGGGGGGCATATATTATCAATACAGTATTTCCCTATTTTTTGACAAGCCAGATTCCGGCATATTTTCCGCCTGTTCCTACCCCTTACTATACGGCATATATTATCAATACAGTATTTCCCTATTTTCAGTTGTTATTATAGCCTGTCCAAGCAGCTCTTTCAAGTCATCCTGGACAAGCTATATATTATCAATATATTTTTTCCCTATCAAAGTTCCATGCCGCCCCAGGTGTGGCCCCGATCCTGCTCCTGTTCCGGCTGTTGCAGCTCCGGCACAGGCAGCAGCTCCCGCGCCCTTTCCAGCATGGGCCGGAACTGCTCCGGCAGGTGCCGATCCAGGAAGTCCAGCACCGCCTCGACCCCTTCCAGGAGCCGGGATGCGAAGTTGCGCTCACTGTCCAAGCTGTTCTCCAGATACTCCACCTGTACCTGCAAATTGCGGTTTTCGTTGATAAGCCGCTGCCGCTCCTCGGCCTCCTTCAGCTTTTCTTTCATGGACGGCATCCGGCTATGAAGCTGCTGATTTTCTACCTTCAGCTCTTTCACCTTCTGCTCCGCAGCGGCCCCACGGATCGCCGCTGCCTTCAGCTCCTTCACCTGCTCCACTGTAACGCCCTTGACGGCTCCTGTCAGCGTTTTCTCTGGCTGGATCGCGTCCAGGTCAACCCGCACCTTCTCCGCAGCCTGGAGCTGCCGCACCGTCCCCTGCAGGGCCTTCCTCTGCTGCTCCAGTTCGGCCATTTCCTGCTCCGCTGCAGCCACCTGCTCCTGGACAGCCTCCAGCCGCTTGGCCGCTGCCTTGAACTCCGGCAATTCCATGTGAGGCCGGCCACCGCCCAGGCTGATGATCTCGAACTCATGCGCCTGGGCAATCTCCGTAAGCGATGCCTTTTCGCGTTCCATCCAGGATCGCCACTCCGTCTGATTGCGGCCAAGCCCCACAAACCCCTGCTGTTTGAGTGCCTGTTTCATAGAAACCCGGGTGGAAAGGCCCCGGCTCTGCTCCGTGGCCACCGGCACAAAGTCTACATGGAGATGGGGCGTGGCCTCGTCCATGTGCAGCACCATATTGAACACCCGCAGATGGGGATTGCGCTCCTGGAAGGACTCCGCAAACTCTTTGAGAGCTGCTGCAGCCCGTTCCCCTCCGGGGGAGCCGCAGCCGCAGTCCTCCAGGTTGCCGATCTGGAAGATCGCTTCATGGAACAGCTTCTCTTGTTTCCCCTGGCGGATATGCTCATAGTAGTCGGGGATCTTATCCCTGGTCTTTTTCTTTTTGGCATTGTAGGCAGCCAGGGCCTCGTCGAAGATCTCATGGTAAACCTGTTTCAAATCATCGTTGCAAAAAGTCACATTCTGCTCCGTCCGGCTCCGATCTACATTGGCCGCTGAAAAGCTCCGGTTATTATGCCGGATGCTACCCCGGCCAGTCATGCCGGAAATAGTTGTACCGATAAAATCACCCACCCTTTCTATCGTCCAAACCTCTTACCAATCCCATCTTACCATAGCCCCCGCAAGGGGGCAAGACCTCTTTGTTACTTTCTCGGTGAGAAAGTAACGCAAAAGCACTTTCACACCGCCGCCCCGTTGGGGCGTCAGTATGAAAGTGCTTTTGCGCGCTCCCGCGGGGGATTGCCGGAACTGTCGGCCGCTGCGGTTTCCCGCTGCTCCCGGCCGGCTCCGGCTGGGGCTTCGGCCCCGCCGCCTCCGGGCGGCTCCCCAGGGGACTGGGCTATCGCCACAGAATAGCAAGCACAGCAAGTGTGGCCACACCTGCGAAATAGATTATTTTCTATCCTAAATCCTCAACCTTCATTTTTCGCAAATCATCCTGCAAATCCTGGCGGTTTTTATAGTGGAGCCAAATCCCCCCAAATACCAGTGTAGGAATATTGAACACCAAGAACATCACTCCTGCCACCGCTATCATGGTCAGAGAAATCTGCTCACTTTCGGCTCGATTGTCCTCATAGTTTGGATCTGGATACTGATCCGTAATATTTCCTTCTCCATCATAGACGGTAACTGTACCATTTTCAGTTACCGTTCGCTCCACCACCTGTCCATTTTGCTCTAACACCAATTCTCCACTTGCGCCTGCTGTGCTCAAGCTACTAAAGGCAATCACACCAAAAGCCAGTATAAGTGACATTACCAAAGACACACCAGGCAAAATTAAACCTAAGCGGATACTCTTTTTACATAGCCACACTTGAAGCACCACCAGCAGAGCCACAGGAACAAGGATAATGCATAAATAAATCAGCAGACTAAAAACACCCGCAAACAAACCTACTGCTGCCATAAAATTTCCTCCCTCACTTTTGCCCTTGACGGATTTTCTTATATTCAGAGATGAGTAGTTTCGCAGTGTCAAAATCCAGCCGTTCACTGACTACCAGTCTCTTAATGGTTGCAATATATGGGTCCGCTGCAGTATCCTCCGTCAGCTTAATTTTTTGAATAAGCCGATCCAGCCGCAACCTCACCGTGGGATAGGTCACTCCATACTGGGCAGCTACTTCTTTCAGTGAGCCAGATGCTAAAATGAACTTCTTTATGAATACCGTATCCTCTTCCTCCAACTCGCTCATCCATATAGGCAGCGCATCCATACTCATCCCTCCTATCTATATCTTTATTATAATTTTTAATTTTATTAAAGTCAATATTTAATTTTATTTTTTATTTCTTCTGATTTAATGCAATAAAAAGGGCAGATAACGACCAAGCTAACCCGTTATCTGCCACCAAATAATTTAGAAAGCCAACTTCTTTTTTCTACCAGCTTCTGGCCCTGCTGATCCGATCCAGCCTCACCAGTGACAAGTTGCTGCTGAATCGTTCCCGCATGGAGAGCCTGGGCCGCTGCCGCTGTCTTCTGGGCAGCAACCAGAGCCTCCGTCAATTTTTCAATCTGCCGGTCTTTTACTTCAAGCTGCCCCTGCAGCGTGTCGATGGTGGCCTGTAAAACTGCCACCACACTGTCCTCTTGCGACTGCTCCGGCACCGCTCCATTGGAGCGCTCCGTATGCGTATCCGTATGTGCTCCAATGGAGCGGTCATCCTTCAAAAAGTCTTGTTTTATCAGGGTTTCAGCCTGCTCCGATAGATACAAAACTCCCTGCTCCGTATGCGCATACGGAGCGCAAACCGTATGCAGCTTCCCTTTATACCGTTTATAGACCGCCTGCTTCGATACGCCTATCTCATCGGCTATCTGTCGGATCGTTTTCATACCTTCACGAACAGGCCAATGGGACACACGCCCTTAAATCCCGGCGTGGATATGTACCAGCAACCGGGGCCTTCCGGCTCCCAGGCTACCTCCAGGGTAATATCATGCCAACCATCGGGAAACAGGGCAGTAAACCCCTGCCCGGCGTGTACGCCTTCCCCTTCCAGAAGCAAGCGGGGGTGCGGATCATCGTCTGCTGGATCGGGGAGCTGCAGCTGCGCGATCCTCTCTTTATCCCAACTCATAACCGGCCCTTCCTTTCTCAATCGTCATAGTGGCCCAAGCAGGAGATAATATAAATGACCTCTCCCTGCTCATAGTAAACAATGCGATTGGTTTCGTCAATGCGGCGGCTCCACCAGCCGCTCAGGTTGCCCCGCAGCGGCTCCGGCTTGCCGATCCCCTGGTAGGGGCTTCTCTGAATATCCTTTATCAGCGCGTTGATCCGTTTCAGCGTCTTTTTGTCCTGTGTCTGCCAATACAGATAGTCACTCCACGCCCGATCCTCCCACAACAGCTTCATCAGTCCACCTCGATCAGGTCATGCTCGGCAAAGTGAGCCTTACCATCCTTCACATCCTGCATGACGCTCTCCAGGTGCCGGAGGTTGCTTTCCGAGTAGAACGGATCAGCCGAAACTTCAAACGGAATGCGGTACTCCCTGCCGACCTTTTTTGCAAACATCGTAAACGCAGCGCTCATGGAAAGGCCCATCTCGGCACAGGCCCGTTCCATCCTTTTTTTCACATCTTCATCCAACTTAAAATTCACATTGACCGTGTGTGCCATATCCAACACTCCTTTCCTACTCATATTATATGCAGAAATAAAGAAAAATACAAGCGTTTTTCTTTACCATTCTGTAAATGCGTCACGCTGATATGTAGACATTTATGGGTGGTAAACCCCTTGATTTGCAAGGCTTTCCGGGCGCAATAAAGAGGGGGGTGGTATGTTTACCCTCAGACCGTCGGAAGAACCCTCCTGTGGCGTTCCAGGGCCGAAAACCGACCCTAATCCTTACCCTGTCCTAATGCCTTCACCAGCAGATCACTCACCGCCTGGGAGGGGGTAACACGCACCGTAATGTGTCCATCCTGGACACGAACAGTCGGGGGCGTACTATCCCACCACTTACGGATCGTTTTGGGGTCAAGCCCCGTGTCCCGGTGGCAGTCGGCCTTGCGACCTTCCGGGTGCTGCTGCCGCCACTCATATACCCGATCCTGGGCCAATGGGCGCCCCTCTTTATTCCTCCAATTCCCATTTGGATCATCAAATGCTTGTACCGCCCTGGCTCTTCCCAAATGTTCTTCCTGCTTGCGCCAGTTCCGCTTATTGACCGGCATAGTCAGACCGGACAGCTTCGCTATATCATCCCTGGGGAATGTCACATAGTCCTCATTGAACATCTCCAAGGCACACACCACATCGTCTTTTGTGAAGCGGTTGATGTCCTCCACACTCATATCGTCATAAGGTTTCAGCAGGGAGAAAGCGTCCCGGCGCAGCTCGTCCTCACTGATCCCGCACTTCTTCGCATAGATAGCCAGCGTCATAATGCCGTAGAAACGATGGCCCACCCGGATCTCGTCCCCGATCCGGTGCAGCCACCAGTCGTACAGGTCACGCTTGACCGTCCAGCGGCCCCGCCGCTCCTTCTTGACGATCCGCCGCTCATACCAGTCCGGGTACTTCTCCTTTGCCTCAGCCAGCGACAGGCGGCTCTTCCTCATAAGCCCCTCAAGCCGCTGCTGCTCCCC
>NZ_LT629943.1 GCF_900104675.1 Angelakisella massiliensis
CGAAAAGGCGCGGGAACTGCTACCAGTGCCAGAGGTGCAGCAGCCGGAGAGAGAACAGGAACAGGGCCACACCTGGGGCGGTATGGAGCTGTAAAAGAAGCCTGTCCGGGAGCCTTGCAAGAGCCGCCCGGACAGGCTATAATAACAGTAAAAATAGGGAATAAAATGTATTGATAATATATGCCCCCCTATGGGGTGAAGGGGACAAGCTGAAATGGGTTTGTCGTAAAATAGGGAATAAAATGTATTGATAATATATGCCCCCCTATGGCCTTTAGGCCAGGGAAAAAATAATAAAATATTCTCTCTCTGACAGGGAGAAAGTCGGAGGGGGTTATGGGGGTGAGCGGCGGGGTGTGGGAATGTGGTAAACCTGAAAGGTTTTCCATCATTTCCATGCCCCAGAGCGAGGGGGAAAAGGGGGAGGTGACTTTCTCTTTAAGGCCCCGAAGGGGCCGCTCTTTGGCTCCCCCTTTTCCCCCTGTGGGTTTGCAGAATGTACGAAAAGAGGTGTAAGGAATGGAGGATCAGCAAGCAGCCCTGGAACAGCTCCGGGAACTTTACAGGGAAAAGAATGAGCATTTAGAGAAGTTTTTGGAGCCGGTGGAGCCGTATGAGTTTTATCGTGAGATCTTCCCGGAAGGATCTTTCGAGAGGAAGGGCCATTTTGAGGACAGGAAGGGAAACGGGATCGCGGTGACAGTGACGAAAGGTGAGGTTGACAGGGCAACCGGGATCGCCCTGCAGATCGAGGGGGACGGTAAAGCGAAACGCTGTACCATCACTGACGAGCTGGACGAGCTGAGGGAGCTGCAAGACACCGATTTTACGATTATGTCCCCGATCTCCTATTTTGGGCTGCGGCGGTGCGGCAAAAATGCCCGGTATCTCTATGCTTTGGTCTTTGACCTGGACGGGGTAGGTATGCCCCAGCTCCGGGACACGCTGCACCAGATGAACAAGGATATTTTGCCCCAGGCAACCTTTGTTGTAAACAGCGGGACAGGGCTTCACCTGTATTATGTGCTGAAAGAGCCGGTGCCTATGTACCCGTACAACCAGAAATGCTTGAAAGAGTTGAAATATTCCCTCACTCGGCAGATTTGGAATAAGTTTACCTCCACCATCAAGGAGCCACAAATGCAGGGGATTTTGCAGGGATTTCGGGTGGTCGGCTCCGGCTCGAAGCTGGGGCGTGAGTACCCTGTGAGGGCGTTCCGGCTCGGCGGGCCGGTGGAGCTGGTGCGGCTGCTTGATTATATCCCGGACAGCAACGGGGAGCAGCAGCGGCTTGAAGGGCTTATGAGAAAGAGCCGCCTGTCGCTGGCCGAGGCGAAAGAGAAGTACCCGGATTGGTATGAGCGGCGGATCGTCAAGAAGGAGCGGCGGGGCCGCTGGACGGTCAAGCGTGACCTTTACGACTGGTGGCTGCACCGGATCGCCGATGAAATCCGGGTGGGCCATCGTTTCTATGGCATTATGACGCTGGCGATTTATGCGAAAAAATGCGGGATAGACGAGGACGAGCTGCGCCGGGACGCTTTCGCGCTGCTCCGGCCTTACGATGATATGAGCGTGGAGGATATAAACCGCTTCACGAAAGATGATGTGGTGTGCGCCCTGGAGATGTTCAACGAGGACTATGTGACATTCCCCAGGGACGATATAGCGAAGCTCTCCGGTCTGACTATGCCTGTCAACAAGCGGAACTGGCGCAAACAGCCAGTACATTTGCAGGGCGCGAGAGCAATCCAGGAGATTAACGATAAGGCTAATGGTACGAATTGGAGAGAAGGGAACGGGCGGCCTAAAGGCAGCGGAACGGCCCAGGCGCGGGTTTATGAATGGCGGCAGCAGCACCCGGAGGGGCGCAAGGCCGACTGTCACCGGGAAACTGGCCTTGATCCGAAAACCGTCCGCAAGTGGTGGGATTGTCCGCCGCCAGCGGTGCGCTTTGAAAATGGGCATATAACGGTGCGGGTGTCCCCTTCCCAGGAGTTGAGCGATTGGCTCCTGGATGCGCTGCACGATGGGGGCCAGGAATAAGGCCCAGAAAGGCCCCTGTTACGCTTTAGAAGCCGTTTTCAGCCCTCCGAGGGTAAATATACCGGCCCCCTCTCTACCGCGTTTGGAAAGCCGCATAAATCAAGGCTTTTTTGCCCTCTAAATGCGAACATACCAGGGTAGAAGTTTAAGGGCCAGTGCTTGGGTAAACGGTCAGGAACATATATTGACATTGTAAATAAAAAGTTATACAATGGATATAATAAGAATGAAAGGAGTTGCTACCTATGGCAAATACAAATATTAACATTCGTATGGACGCAGACTTGAAGCGGCAGTTTGAGGCGTTCTGTGCTGATATGGGAATGACGATGACAACGGCGTTCAATGTTTTTGCGCGTAAGGCGGTGCGGGAGTATAGAATACCCTTTGAAATCAGCGGCGATGTGCCGAACGCTGAAACCGTTGAAGCAATCAAGGAAGTAAAGAGAATGAAGGCCGATCCGAGCCTCGGCAAGACCTATTCCAATGTCGATCAGATGATGGAGGAGCTGCTTGCCGATGTATAACATAAGACCAACCACAAAATTTCAGAAGGATTTGAAGCGCGTGAAAAAGCGCGGCTTTGATATTTCTTTGCTGACGGATATTATTAAAAAGCTGGCTGCGGGGGAGCCGTTGCCAGAGAAGAACAGGGAGCACCAACTTTCCGGGGATTATACGGGGTGTCGTGAGTGCCACATTACGCCGGATTGGTTGCTGATCTACGAAGTGGACGGGGACGAGCTGATTTTATATCTCACCCGGACGGGATCGCATAGCGATTTATTTTAGGGGAAGGAGGAAAGGTCTATGAGCTGGGATAAAGAGAGGATCGCGCAGATACAGCTTCCCGATCCGGCAGACGATGATCCGCACCCTCGGCTGCTCCTGGAAGGTCGCGGCATACACGCAGGGCAGGGTTTTACGGCCCTGTTCCCTGATGGGTGGCACGAGATTACCCTGGAAGTAGCGTGGGAGCCGACAGGCCCCGGCTGCTGGTACATATCTACGCCGGGGTTTAAGGGCGTGTGTCCTGTGGGCCTGTTCGTAAAGGTATGAAAACGATCCGGCAGATAGCTGACGAGATAGGGGTATCAAAGCAAGCTGTTTTCAAAAAAATTAAGCGTGAACCACTGTCAACCAGTTTACAGGGGTTGACGGCAACGGTTGACGGTAGGTTGATGGTAGAGGTTGACGGCGAAAAGCTGATAAAACAGGCGTTTTCTGAAATTGCACCGTCAACCACCGACAACCAGTTGACGGGCGCGGTTGACGGTTTGGTTGACGCGCCGTCAACCAAAAATGCAGAAAAAACAGCAGAGGTTGATGGTGTGATTTCTGTTTTACAGGCCACCATCGACACGCTGCAGGGGCAGCTTGAAGTGAAAGACCGGCAGATCGAGCAGCAGGCCCAGACCATTACCCGGCTTACTGACGCGCTGGCCGCCGCCCAGCAGACAGCGGCAGCGGCCCAGGCCCTACACGCGGGGACAATCCAGCAGCAGCTTATTACCGGGGAGGCTGGAACGGATCAGCAGGAACCGGAACAGAAAAAAAGCTGGTTTTCAAAAATTTTTGGTGGCAGATAGGAAAAAAAGGATATTTTTTTCGTCACTACAAGTTAAGAAAGGCGGTGTGATACAGTGAAAAAGATTGCTCTTGTTTTGGTGGCGGCTATGGTTTTGGTATTCACTGGTTGCGAAAAAAAGGAAACTATTTCAATGCCTTTTGATGTTGCTGATGTGAATAATATCGAGATGTATCGCAATGTTGTGCCAAACTCCGCTGAAAAGCAAGTCATTACAAAAACCGATGATATAGAGGATATTTATTTTCTGTTTTCGGGATTGGAGGTAAGCGATAAAAAAACGGAGCCTGTTGCTGGAGGGACAGTAACAAGTTTTCGGTTTAATCTCTCAAATGATACAAGTTATGAGATTATCTACTGTGCAGAAGCAGTAAAGTCAGGCAGACTGAAACTTCCAGAGGAGAAACTGGATTATTTTACAGCAGCTGATATTGAATCTTATTGGGACAACTACCAATATGAGATTGTTCCTGTAAGTGAGAATGAACTGCCGGGACAGGAAGAAACGCAAGAATGGGATAAAATCCCTATGGTAATGGTGGATGGCAAACTCTACTATGATACGGGGAAAGAAAGTACCATAAGTGGCCATTGCGGGGTAATGGACGGGGAAATCACTTCATCGGTTGATGGCTCTGAGATACCGACAAAGGATAACCAATCTAATTTTGGAACAGGATTTGAATATCAATACGGGGCCGACAATACCATAGAGATTTTTATGAACGAGAAATGGATCGTTTTTGAGCAAAGAGAAGGAGCCGGAAATCAAGTCCGATATGGTGATCGGATGGTAGATGCGGAGGGCCTTTCCAAAGAAACGCTTGAATGGCTGGATTGGTATAATAGCTTGCCGGAAGAACAACAGTTAGCTGTAAGTGCTGTGCCGCCAGATTTGCTTGAAGAAAGCGGCCTTGTAAAAACAGAGGACGCAGAGGTTTCTGCACAGGAAGATGAATTGTGTGGCTATCCTCTTGCACCAGAAGAAGTAGAGTGACAACAGAAATTCTTGGAGACAGTTGTGAGGCTGCTTCTTTTAGCCCCCGGCAGGGCGCAAAAGCACTTTCATACTGCCAGCCCCGAAGGGGCGGCGGTGTGAAAGTGCTTTTACGTTACTTTCTCACAAGAAAGTAACAAAGAGGTTGTGGCCTGCGGCCAGTTATGGTAAAATAGGAGTAGTAGGATATAGGCTTTTGCAGGAAAGGGACGGGTGATTTTATAGGCACAACCATTTCGGGAATGACGGGCCGGGGAAGTATCCGGCACAACAACAGGAGCTTTTCAGCGGCGAATGTAGACCGGAGCAGGTCGGGGCAGAATGTCACCTTTTGCAACGAGGATTTGAAGAAGGTGTACCACGAACTTTTCGATGAAGCCCTGGCCGCCTACAATGCCAAAAAGAAAAAGACCAGGGACAAGATACCAGATTACTATGAGCATATCCGGCAGAGCAAACAGGAGAAGCTATTTCACGAGGCTATCTTCCAGATCGGCAACTTGACGGACTGCGGGTGCGGCTCCCCTGGAGGGGAACGGGCGGCGGCAGCTCTCAAAGAATTTGCAGAGTCCTTCCAGGAGCGCAACCCTCATCTGCGGGTGTTCAATATGGTGCTGCACATGGACGAGGCCACGCCCCACCTCCATGTGGACTTCGTGCCTGTGGCAACGGAGCAGAGCCGGGGCCTCTCAACGCGGGTATCAATGAAACAGGCGTTAAAGCAGCAGGGATTTGAAGGGATGGGCCGAAAGCAGACCGAATGGAAAGCCTGGATGGAACGGGAGAAAGAAGCCCTAACGGAAATCGCCCAGGCTCACGAGTTTGAGATTATCAGCCTGGGCGGTGGCCGCGAGCGTATGGAGCTACCAGAGTACAGAGCAGCGGCCCAGCGGCTTGAAGCTATCCAGGAACAGGTGACAGCAGCAGAGCAGGAGATCGCGGCCCTGGAAAAGCAGAGAAAGGCCCTGCAAGGGAATGTGAAGCTGCTGAAAGCGGTGGAGAAGGTTAAGCCCGATCTGGACGCGATACAGCCGGAAAAGACGCTGACAGGGGCCGTCAAGGGTGTGACGGTGGAGCAGGTGAAGGAGCTGAAGGCGGCGGTGATCCGGGGCGCGGCGGCAGAGCAGAAGGTGCGGGAGCTGAAGGTAGAAAACCAACAGCTTCAGCAGAAAATCCCCTCGATGAAAGAAAAACTGAAGGAGGCCCAGGAGCGGCAGCGGCTTGAAAATGAAAACCGGCAGCTCAAAGTGCAGGTGGAATACCTGGAAGAAGATTTGAGCTGGGAGCGTGGGATTTCGGCGCGGCTCCGGGAAGGGATCGGGGCGGTGCTGGACTTTCTGGATCAGCACTTGCCGGAGCAGTTCCGGCCCCTGGTCGAAAAGGCGCGGGAACTGCTACCAGTGCCAGAGGTGCAGCAGCCGGAGAGAGAACAGGAACAGGGCCACACCTGGGGCGGTATGGAGCTGTAAAAGAAGCCTGTCCGGGAGCCTTGCAAGAGCCGC
>NZ_LT629944.1:0-827832 GCF_900104675.1 Angelakisella massiliensis
TCGGGAACGAGTTTGTCAAGATGATTTTTGCAAGTTTTCTAAATTCAAATATTTATCCGCTGAAAAATCTCCCAACATCTCGTGTCTGCATATTTCTTGAAACACCGTATTCAAAGGCTTCTTCGCACTTTCCGATTGCTTCACATTGACAATAAAAGTTGTTTTGCCTATTCGTGTTGTATAAGATAAAGTGTTTTCTTTCATATAGTCCGTTTCTCCTTTTCATAAATTGACTGGTGGGGCATTCCGTTTGGAACACCCCACAAATACAGCCTGTTTCATCGGAACATATCAAGAAGTCATTAAGTCGTGAGTATAATGGAAATGGTTATCTCTCCATATCCCGCTTGTTTCTTCGTGCCTTGGTACGCTCTTGTCTTTCTTTTTCCCTTGCTTCTTTTTCGGCTCGTTCCTGTGCTTCCTTAAAAGAAAAAAGTTGCTTCACTTTTTCGGTAAAAAGTTTAGCAACTTCGGGGAAATGTTCCAACGCTTCAAGAAAAGGTCTGCACTTTTCTTTCAGTTCGTTGTATTTGGTTTTCATTCGTTCCAATGCGTTTGCACTGTCCATATACTTCTGTCGGTAAAAATTTGCACTCTGCTCAAATTTTTTGATTTCCGCACGACTGGTAATACCCTCTTTGGCAAGGGCTGTCAGTTGAGAATAATCCTCTTTGGAGATTGCCATTTTACCTGTGATTGTTTTCTGCCCCATACTGTCAATCTCGTTTAAGGTTTTGGAGATATGACGGGCAGGCTCATACTTGACCTGTTCCTTTTGAATACGCTTCTGCAACTTCTCCAATCGCTCTTTGTCCTGTTGGATTTGATATTGCAGGGAAGTCAAATGCTCTGCTGTACTTCCGTATTCGCCACGCTGAAAGCCTTTGAACCCTTGCTCCGTCATATAGTGAAACAATTCATCTTGCAGTATGCTGTACGAAGCTCTAAACATCGGCTTTCCGTTCTTCCTAAGAAGCGGCTTTCCTTTTTCATCGGTCAGCGGAATATCCGATTTCCATTTCTTTGAATGGCTTATCTGATTAACAACTTCCTTGACCGTTCCTCGCAGTTTTTCGTCTTTGCAACGCTTACTCCATAGGATTTCTTTCTCCACCACTGGCAGAACCATAGCGTGAAGATGATAATGGTAAACCTCTTTTCCCAGTTCCTCGGTTGCGGCTACATTGATTTCATCAGCGTGCATTACTGCCGATATAACATTGTCAGCACCGAATTTTTCCACGATGAAACGATAGGCTTCTTCATAAAACTGCTTTGCGTATTCATAGCCACCATTACGCTCGAAGTACATCGTATTCACATCAATCACTATCTCATTAAAGAGTGTTGCGTCTCTCCTCAACCCACGAAGCGACACCTGACCGTCTGCTTCCATCTGTTTTAACTGTTCCATATAGGTAGGGGCAGTCGGCTTTTTGAAATGCACATTAAAGGGTATTCGTTCCTCAATCACATTCATATTTTCGTAGGTTTCATTCTTGCGTTCGTTGTGCCTTTCCGCCTTGCTCACATCAGAAGCGGTGTACTGTTTTACCCTTGCACAACTCATATCCGCCTTGTCGATTTTTGCCATTTTGCTCTCCTTTCTCGGCAGGGGCGAAGCCATTACACAACATTCTTTGAATGTGTGTAACCCACTATGACACTTTCAGACTTCGTCTGCAAAGATGTCGTGGGCAAGGGAGTTCCCCCTTGACCTCCTTTTGATACCTCAATCATAAAAACAGACTGTCCTCCCATCAGACAGCCTGCTTTTATTCTCTCGGTATATCGCCCATCGGCAAAGACCAGTACCACAGAAAGCCTTTCTTTTGGGAGATAACTTCTGCTTTCTTCTTTGCCTTTTTGATGGTCGATTTTTTGAACCCAGCGGCTTCAAGTCTTTCTTCGCAATCCGAAGAAAGCATTTCTCCGTCTTTCAGCATTTCCAAAAGAAATTCTTTCGCCTTGGTTTCCTTTTCGTTCGGTCTGCCCATTTTAGGGGCAAGGGACTGGAACGCTTCTTCTGCTGTCATTTCCATTTCAGAAATAAAGTCCACTCCCTTTTCTGCAACCTCAAAGAGAATTGCAGAGCCTGTCGGGGCAAGGTTGGATTTCACTTGAACCATATATCTTTCCGCCGGTGCTTCTTTGTTCGGTGTGCGTGTGATTGCAAAAATACTTCTTGCAGCACCCGCAATATCAATCGAACCGTTGGTACGATAAAGAGGGTTGGTATCTCTCATCTTGTTCATATGAGCGATAATCACGATGGCACAGCCAGTATTTTTTGCAACTGCAATCAAGTGATTAAACTCTGCCCTTGTTTCGTTGGCATTGTTCATTGAACAGTTCTCTCCGATATAGGAACTCATCGGGTCAAGAATTAAAAGTTTTGCGTGATACTTTTCGATTGCTTCAGCAATACGGTTATCTCCAAAGGATAAAGACTTTTCATCTTCCTTGATGAAGATAAGGTTTTCTCCGTTCCCACCGGCAGAGTTAAATCGGGGTACTACCGTATCGTCTGCATCATCTTCCGTTGTCTGATAGATGATAGTCATAGGCTCATTTTCTTCCGTTTCAGTAAAAGGCAGAGGTTCGCCCTTAGAGAGCAGTGCGGCGATTGACAGCATTAACTTGCTTTTTCCATCGCCCGGATCGCCCTGCAACAGCGTAACCTTGCCGTACGGAATATACGGATACCACAGCCATTTCACTTCCTTCGGCTCAATCTCACTTGCCTTAATAACTTCGAGAGGGACATTTACATTCATTTCATTTTCCATTTGCTTCATTTTTCTTCGTTCTCCTTTTCGATAAATACTTAGGGCAAAGCACCACGATACAACGGAAACTCTGCTTGCAGTCATTACTGCATTTTCTGCAAAGTTCGTTGTAGGTAATGCGATTTCTTTCGTTCAGAAACAATGCCCAATCTTGTTTCCGTTTCTTACTCATTCTCGGCATATCAATCCTCCTTTCCGTCTGAAAATAAAAAAACCACAGGAAAGATACTCAGAGCCTTGTTTCTGTCATTTTTCGGGGCGAAAATCGGGCAAAATTGCCTTTCTAAGCCTTTCAAAAAAATCACGCAAGGTATTTGTACTAACCTGTGGTTATGTATGAAATTGTAGGGTTTGGGGCAACAAAAAACACCGTATTTCTACGATGTTTTCTGTCATTCAAGTAGCAAAAAACGTGACCACTAAAATTATAATCATAAGAACAGGCAAAAAGCGAAGATACCGTTCTAATAGAGCTTTTTAGACTTGTTTTTTGGGGCTTTATATTACTTTCCCTATTTTTTAAGGGTATAGGGTGTTACATCAAGTTCTTAGTATATGAAATTTGCAGATTATTCTTGGATTTGGCTCAAATCAAATGCACCGTTCTCAATCAACTTCAAAATTGTGTCTGCCAAGTTGTTTTTTACAGTTTCACTTTCATTTTCAACGCCAGAATACTCTACATAAATAGTGTTCTCTCCCATATCAAAGGTTGCATAATATATTACGGTTTTGACACCTTGACTATTTGACTTTGTTACGAAATATCCTGCGTTGATATCAACGCCGTCTACACTTGAAGTGATTGTATTTCCATCAATGATAGTATCTAATAGATTTACACCCTGTTTAGAAACTACCATTCTTGTATCATCAATTTTTCCCTCAAAACCCAGAATATTATGATTGTCAGCATCAAAATAAGCATCTGCGGTAACAGGCAAGTCTGCAAAAAGCATTTCAATTTCAGCATCGCTCAAAGGTCTTGTTGTTACATTTAAGTTAATTGAAGATTGTGATAAGTCATTTTTAACAAAAGTAATTGTTTCTCCATCATTCAGCGTGGCAATATCGTTTTTTGTACCAAACAGATTGCTTTGAAAAACTCCCACTCCAATCACAGCAACGAGTACGAAGCAAGCTGCAACAGACACCCATTTTTGCCGATTAGTTATTTTACTTGTTTTTTTCATAGGTTCAGCCTCCTTAATATACTGATTATCGACATTTCCCAATGCCCTTAAAAGTTTCTTTTCTTTCATACAGAGATACCTTCTTTCTCTAACAATTTTTTGAGTTCGTTCCTTGAACGAAATAATGACATCTTGATTTTGCTCTCGCTCATACCATATTCCGTTGCAATTTCTTTAATGGGCGATAAATACCAATATCTTCTCATAAAGATTTTTCGCTGTTCTAATGACAGGGAAGAAAGAAAGCGGTTGAGAATATCCGTTAGAGCGATTTCTTCAACAATGTTTTCTGTACTATCCAACGATGGTATGCACTCTTGTATTTCATCAAAAACCAATGGCATTTGCCCACCATTACGTTTCTTTGCATTAAGCAGTTCGTACCTGTCCAAAGATAGGTTGCGAGTAATCTTCCCTAAAAAAGTTTTTAGGACAGATGGACGGTTAGGCGGTATGCTGTTCCAAGCTCTTAAATAAGTATCATTTACACATTCCTCGCTATCTTCGTCATTGTGAAGAATATTAAAGGCTATGTATCTGCAATACTTTCCGTATTTTTTTGAAGTTTCGGATATAGCAGCTTCGGAGCGCTCCCAATATAAATCTAATATCTGCTTATCATCCATAGGCTTCTCCTCCTTTCCCTTGTATTAAGGCCTTTCACCCTAATAAACGGGAAAAATGTGTCAAGCGTCACTTAAATTCAAAAAATATTTATTCAAAGATTAGCTTTCATTTTTTGAAAGAATATAATAAAACAGCAAAAGGCTTACACCTACAAGTCTCTTAATATTCAATGCGGAAAATTACAATTCATCACTCTCATTTTAACACATCATACCATCTTTATGAACTTTCAATTTAACCACTTCCATTACACTCACGACTTAATGACTTCTTGAATACTTCCCGAAAAAGAAAACTGCCATCAGTAAAGACAGCAGTTCCTTTTCGGCTGGTATGCTATTAGGAATACACAATATCGTTCAATACAATCTCATCTGCACAGGCTCGGATATTATTCATCAATCCGACCCATCTCATCATATCCTCCGCTTTCAGTTGTTCCGTCACACCTTGTTTTCTTGCCATTTCCTTTATCAGATACTCCGCCATATTACACGCCGAAGTATCAATTTCAGCAAGGTGTTCATATAACTTTCCGCTTGTAAGCAGATTGCAATATAAGACTTTCCTATGCTCCCTCAAATATCTTTCCCTCATTCTTCCGTATTTTGTGAGCGTAGGCGGTTCTTCGTTTTCTATCGTCAAGCAGGGATAGTAATAATCTCCGATGAGTTCGTACTGGATACCAGTTCTTTCGTCTGTAATAAATCTTTGCATTCTGATTTCTCCTTTCGCTTCTTGTGATAAAATTCCAAAGATTTCTCGTTGTGATTTTGCTTTTGACATTCTTCGGAACAGAATTTCTGCTGACTGTGTGCAGGCCAGTAGGTACTGCCACACACAGCACATACACGCTGACGATAATAATGATTTCCTTTTTCTGCTTCTCTGTCGGCTTTTGTCTTATCCTGCCTTGCCTGATAGCAACAATCCTTTGAACAGAATATCTGTCGGTTACTTGTAGGCACAAACTCTTTTTGACAGTGAGGACATATCTTTGTCTTGACGATTTCTCCACCGTTTTCAGCGAGTTTTTTCGCCTTTCGCTTCTCTCGGTAGGCTTTTTCACGCTCACGCTGTTTTGCCAAGCGTTCCATCTCAATCTGTTCTTCCTGTGCCTTTATTTCAGCAAGTTCTTCTTCTGTATAGGCAATATCGACCTGCCCGACATAGTTGAAGTAAATATCAACCTTTTGTGTCCTTGCTTTTCCCACACCCTCTGCTTCATAAACCACAATCTTGTCAATGAGTTCAGCAAACATCAAATCGGAAATTTCTGTCGGCTCTTTGCACTTGCGAATTAAAGAAATGAAATGCTTAATATCAACAGCATTTACTTTTTCTTCGGTAAGTTCCTTTTCCATTTCCTCAATCTTCGTTTCCAGTTCAGCCTGTTCGTCATCGTACTGCTTCATCAGTTGCTTATACTGTCTTTCGGGCAGTAATCCCGAAACAAGATTTTCATACAAGCCACGAATAAGTTTAGACAATTCATCGTATCGCTTCTGAAAACGGTGCAATTCCGATTTATTGTGCTTTGGCTTTTCTGTCTGCTTTTCATTCCAAAGTGCTTGAAGTTCCTTTGCAAAGGCTTCTTCGTCATTCAGAACAAATCTTGATAATCGTTTGACAGCCGATAATATCAAGGCTTCAACATTATCAGCACTAATTGAATGGGCAGAGCAGGAGTTTACTCTGCTTGCATACCCACCGCAACGGTAAGAATACTGCACCGAACGGTCTTTTTTACTGTAATGCGTTTGCAGGGTCATTCTTCTGCCACAATCCGCACAGTACAGATAACCGCTTAAACGGTTGCTATGCGTACCTTTGGCTGCTGTCCTGTTCGCTCGTTTCTTTCGCTTCTGAACGCTGTCCCAAAGTTCCTGCGAGATGATAGGCTCGTGCGTATTATAAAATACATACTGTTCATCTTCATCGGTATTCTTTCTTTTGTGCAGTTTGAAATTGGTGCTGACCGATTTACGCAAAACAGTATGACCGAGATATTCCTGTCTGCTTAAAATCGCTCTTATGGTTGACATTCCCCAAAGATACGGGTCTGTAAACTTTATTCCATTATACTGTTCGGGGTGATATTCCTTTGCGTGTGCAGCCGGAATTAAAACCTTTTCTTCGGTAAGCAATTCAGCGATTGCTCTCGGACTTTTGCCCTCGTTGGCAAGCAGAAAGATACGCTTTACCACCTCAGAAGCCACAGGGTCAACGACAAGCGTTTGTTTGTCGGTTGCTAATCGGTTATATCCATAGGGAATTGAACCGCTACAACGCTTTCCGTCTTTCATACGAGCATCAAACACAGCCTTAATTTTATTGCTTGTGTCTTTGGCGTACCATTCGTTCATTATATTCAAAAATGGGGCAAAGTCATTATCAGAAGCATTATTACTGTCAATGCTGTTGTTTATTGCAAGAAAACGGACATCTTTCTGTGGGAACAGAACTTCCGTATAAAAGCCGACTTGCAGATAGTTTCGTCCTAATCGGCTCATATCCTTAACAATAATCGTTGCGACATTTCCTGCTTCTACTTCCTTAATCAACTCCTGAAAACTCGGACGATTGAAATTCACACCCGAAAAACCATCGTCAGTAAAATGACGGATATTCGTAAAGCCATTTCTTCGGGCGTAATCTTCCAAGTATTGCTTTTGGTTGGTGATTGAATTTGACTCACCATTGAGGTCATCATCTCTTGATAAACGCTCATAAATTGCTGTAATCTTTGAAGTCCTTGACATTCTCTTATCCTCCTTTCTTTATGTAATCTGATTTAGCATTACAGGGATTACTCCCTCTGCTAATAGGAGAAAATAGGGGTGCAAAGCGGAACTGTTTTTCAAGAAAATTAAAAGATTTTTTTGAAGTTCCAAAACCGATTTTGATAGCCTATTTTCAATTTAGGAACGCATTATTTATCGTCCTACTAAATTATATCCTTCCGGCTTCAATTCCAGCACAGAGGCTTTCTTTGCAAAATGGGCGATCCAGGTATCGAAGTAGGACCAGCCGAAGCGTTCCAACTCCTGCGGCTGCAAATACCGCTGCATGACGAACAGTTCGGAAATCGAGTTACTGATTGGCGTTCCGGTCGCAAATACTACACCGCGCCCCTGATTCGTTTCCTGTAAATACTGGCATTTGAGCAGCATATCAAAAGCGCGTTGACTGCTTGAGGTTGTAATACCAGCCACATTCCGCAGCTTCGTAAAGACAAAGCAGTTTTTGAAAAAGTGCGCCTCGTCCACCATCATCATATCTACGCCGAGCTGCTCAAAGGTCAGCAGATCGTCTTTCTTTTCCTCGGCAGACAGCTTTTTCAGCCGCTCATCCAGATTTTTGCGGAAAATGACCATCTGCTTGACAGACCAATTCTCGCCGTTTTCGCTCTTGATTTCATGGATTGCATTTTCAATATCGTTGATCTGCCGTTCCAGCATAGCAATCTGCCGCTCTGTGGAGATTGGGATTTTCTCAAATTGGCTGTGCGCCAGAATCACTGCGTCATATTCTCCGGTGGCGATTTTAGAAATGTAGCGGTTGCGGTTTTTGGGAGTAAAATCCTCTGCGGTGGATACCAAAAGGTTCGCATTGGGGAAAAAGCGGTAGAACTCTGTTGCCCACTGGCCCACCAGGGGATTGGGAACCACAAACACCGCCTTGTGGATCGCTCCCAGGTTCTTGAGGTACATCCCGGCGGCAATTAAAGCAGCGGTCTTTCCGGCGCCTACCTCATGTGCGGCAAGCCCCGTCCCGGTATAGATGACACGGGCAGCAAAATCAAGCTGGTGCTTCCGCAGTTTCATCTCCGTGTTCATGCCGGGAAATACGAGATGGCTCCCATCAAACTCACGGGGGCGAACTGTGTTGAAGGTTTCATTGTAGATACGCAGAAGCCTATCCCGGCGCTCCGGTTCTTTCCAAACCCAGGACGCAAATGCTTCCTGAATCTGTTGCTGCTTGGCACGGGCAATCATGGTTTCCTGTGCGTTGACTACATATTTAACCGACTTGTTGCCCTTTTCATTGATGTATTCCTGCCGGTCACGGACAGTAGTGGACTGCATATTAAGGCAATCCTCAAAAATCTCATAAGCATTTTTCCGCTTGGTTCCGAAAGTCTGGTTGACCATTACGGAATCCGGTTCCGCATTTTTATTGGTGACACGCCAGGTCGTGGTATAGGAGAAATACTCAATGTCAATGCGGTGCCGGTTGTCGCCGCCCTCGATGACCTTTTCATATCCGCTGGTCTGGAAGGTTTCATACATGAATTGGCGGTAATACTCAATGGGAACCCAGATGGCACCCATATTCACTTCGATGTCGGCAGGAGTCAGTGGCTCCGGCTGTACTTCCTCCAAAGCCTCTACATTCCGGGCAAAGAGTTCCGGTTCTTCCGCTGCCTTCTGACGTGCGTAGAGCAGTTTATCCCGCACATGACCACTGAGATATTCTTCTGCAAGTTCCCATCCTTCCAGCGGATTACCGTAGTATTTCTGGGGATTGAGATAGATGCGAGTATCCAGCTCTTGCACCAACTCCTGTGGGGCTTTTCCTGTCAGGAAGGACATATAGGGCAGATCCACCCGCAGCTTGTGATTCAGGCAGATTTGAAGGGCGTCCTCGGCGGTGTCTGCATGGTTGACCTGACGGAAAGGACGGATGGTGGCTTTGGTGAAGATCGCTGATTTATCCCAACCGGTCTTGTCTTTCCGCTCATCCTCGATAGAGCGCAGCAAGGGGAATTGGTCATCATCAGAAAAAGCGAGGATGTTTCCTTTGCTGTTGATGGCTCCATACTTTGCAACGAAGCGGTCATATACCTGATTGAGTGTGTCCTGTACTTTCTGGAGATCAACCGGGTCATACTCATGGGACTGGATGTTGATAACCTCCAGCAGCGCAGTACGGATTTCGCACAATCCCTTGATTCTTTCGGCCTTCATGCCGGTGTAAGGTTGCGGGATCAGCTTATCTTTTTCACAGAAGAAGATCTCGCCATTCCGCACAACATAGGTGAAGTTTTTGGTTCCGGCCGGAGCGTCCTCATACTCTGTATTGCTTTCTTCCGGTTCGTCTGCCTCAATTTCTTCATCTGGCTCTGCTGTGAAACGGGCGTACAGGGAGTCAACCGCTTGGGTAAGATGCTGGTTCAGGTCAAAATCTTCCGGGGCAACACAGGCCGTCCCATCTTCGTTGCCGTACATATTCCGGCTGCTCACCATCTCGCCCATGAGCATTTCGGGATTATCTTTGAAATAGCGGTTATAGGCGATCCATTTACTGCGGTCCAGGTCAGTTTCAATCCAGGACGGAAGATTCGCGCGATCAAGTTCTATGGGCTGCGTTCTCTTTTTCAAGAAAACAACATCCGCTGTTACATCGGTTCCCGCCAAAGCCTTGAACGCTGTGTTGGGTAGGCGAATGGCGCCGATGAACTCTGCCCGCCGTGCGATATATTCCCGAAGGCTCTCGTCCTTGCGATCCATAATTCCTTTGCTGGTGATAAAGGCAATGATACCGCCCGGTTTTGCAAGGTCCAGGGACTTGATGAAGAAATAGTCATGGATGTACGGGTTCAGGTCATTGTAGCGCCGGTCATAGATTTTCACGGAGTTGAACGGGATATTGCCCAGAATCACATCAAAGCTGTTGTCCTCAAATTTGGTGGCTTCATATCCCATGATGGAAATATCCGCATCAGGATAAAGCTGCTTTGCGATTCTGCCGGTGATGGAATCCAACTCTACGCCAAACAGCTTGCTCCCTTGAAACTGCTCCGGCAGCACAGAATAGAAGTTGCCGGTTCCCATACCGGGGTCCAGGATTTTTCGGTCAGGGCCGCCCTCGAAGCCAAACCGTTCCAGGGCGCGGTAAATGTGCCGGATCAGGTCAGGCTCGGTGTAGTAGGCTGTGATGGTGGAGTTCATGGCCGCTTTGTATTCCACATCAGTCAGCAGGGATTTCAATTCCTGATATTCGTTCTCCCAACCAGAGGCCGTACTGGAGAAAGCGTTGGCAAGCCCGCCCCATCCGACATAGCGGGCAAGGATGATTTGTTCTTCTGGTGTCGCTGTCCGCTTTTCCAGTTCAATCTGCTTGAGCAGCTTGATCGCCATGACATTGTTTTTATATTTGGTCTTTGCTCCACTTGGATACAGGTCATAGTCCTCGGAAAAACGGAAGTTGTGTGCGGCGACCTGCGGCGCCGCAGGCGGCTCACGAAGGGGCGCCAGATCAGTGGGGGTGGCTTCATCCATAACAGCGGGCGCCTCTGCTGCTGTACCATCGCCCATTCGTACAAAGGCGCGAATGGGGCGCAGTTCTTCCAGCTCTTTTTCCAGCCGGTATTGCGTGTCCTCCAGATCGTCCATGTCGGCAGCTTCTTGGGGGGAGAGAATAGCCCCACCGTCCAGGCGCCGCACATAAGCGTCAAATTCCCGCGTAATATCTTCAAGGTCATTTTGTACCCGGAGATAGTCGGGATTGGGCTGTTCATCCACCACGGCTTGGTACAGGGCCGAGCCATCCTCGGTCAAATACCCCCATACAATTTCCTCATTGGGATATTGCCCTTGCAGATAGCGGAGCATCTGGGTTGCGATACCTTGACGGCGGTAGTCCTCCAGAACTTCAATCATGCTGATATGGGGCCGCCCCTCAAAAATACTGTACCGGATGGTTCCAACCGTCAGCTCACCTCGGACCGCCTGCATCAGCATATCAATCTGCCCATGATGGGCGTCCAGGGCTTCGTCCAAAATCTGCGTTTCCTCCGGCAAGGCTTCCGCAGTATTTTCTACCGGCTCCGGGGCTGCCATGCGGCGGGCGTAGGCGTTGATTATATCCAGGGAAATCCAATCAGGTTTTTCCGGTAGTTGGGCATACAGTTCCCGCATTTTCTCAATCTGTGCATCCACGCTGCCTGCCCACAAATGCTTTTCTGCCCGCTGTCCCGCCCCCAGAAAATACTCGCAGTCAGCACACAGACGGTCTAACAGACGGTATTGGTCACTGAAAGGCTGCACTTCATCCTGCTGCTCCGGCTGGCTGACAACAGGGGTTTCCAGATAGCGGCCTTCATCCACCAGGCGTTGCACGACACCGGCAGCCCGTGCCCAGGACAGCTTTGTTTCCTGTGTTTCGCCCTGCTCATCCTGCCATTCGATAGTGACACCTTCACTATTGAACATGGCGTATTTCACGCCCATTTCATCACCGGAGAACCCTTCATATCCATATAGCTTTTTTAGGAAAGTAGTAAATTCTGATCCGGTGGGGTGGGTCTGAGCAAACTCGTAGATTTGTTCTTTTTTTCCTGCGGTAAGGGGACCTCTCTGCATGACACGCTCAACAAGCAGATCTTCCGTACTCTTTTCCAGGGATAGAAGGGAGAGCTGCTCCGGTTGTTCTTCTTCCATGACCGGAACAGTTTCGGCAGCAGGGCGCAAATCCACATCTACTTCTTCATCATTGACCATCATAGAGGCCCGCACCGGCTCATAGCCTTGGCTGCGGATATTGTTCAGCCAGGTGGCAAAGAAACTGTTGAACCCGTTGATTGCTTTCTCGTATGCGGGGTCGTCGGGATCAGCCTCGTTATATACACCAATGCCACTGTTCTCATAACTGAAAGCCCGAAGTGTCCCAGCCTCTTTGTCGATTTGGAAATCCATATAAGGGTCATACATCCGGTCGCCGTTCTGCATATAGTAATGCTCCATGCAGTAATGGGAACCGTATTTATGGTGAATGACCAGAGGATAGTAGGCTTCTCCGGCCTCCAGCCGCAGATACTCATATTGACCGGACACAATCTCCGGGAACAACTCTTGAAAGCGGCGGAAATTCTTGTGCGCCGTCGTGTTTCCTTTGACGGGCGGCGGTGTAGGCTGCTCCGCTGTATCTGTGGGGAGAGCCGTTTCAGGGGCCTCCACCACAACATGGGGATTTTCGCCAGGAACGGATGCAGGCTCGCCACCGGCTGCTGGTGTGTCGTTTTCCATTTGAACAATCGCCTCCGGCTTGACCGGTTCCACTACGGTTTCTCCGGCTTCATAAGCAACAGCATCCAGGACATAATTAAAATCCGCTTCTCCGATGGTCATTTGCCGGTGGGGACCGCCCATCTCATCAACTTCATCAGGGATGTTATAATCTCCGATGGGGTCAGGTAGCTCCTCTACAACAGGATTGGGATAGTCGCCGTCCTCGATCATGGCGTCCAGTAAAAACGCCAGCCCGTTCCAGGGAATGTAGGTATAGCCTTCATCAAAGAGAAATGAAATGCCATCTTCACCATGTAACCGGGTACGATAGAGAAGATCACCTTGATATTCACGGTCGCCATAAGGAGTAAAGAGAGCCGCAATCTGCCGCCCTTTGTCTGACCAGTCAGGATTGAGTGGCGGTTCTGACAATACGCTGCGAACCGCGCTGTGCAGCTCTGGGGGGTATAGATTGGTGCTGGTCAGGATGTACTCATAATTGCGCCGGACTTCTGCATCGGTAAAATGGCGTGTAGGTTGTTCCGCAGGAACAGAAAAAGAGCCGTCCTTTTCAGACGGCTCTCCCACAGGTGCGGCGCTTGGCGCCACTTCTGTATTTGGCTGTTCTTCGGTCAGCGGGGAATCAGGACTACGCTCTGGAGTACGGTTTCCTCCGCCATCAGTTTCAGACTGTTCAGGTGTCGCGTCCGCTCCATGATGTCCTCGGTCTGCGGAAGCGGCTCCTGCTGGAGCATTTGCTGCGTCAGGGCTTCGATCTTCTCGGTCGCCTCGTCCTGTACCCGGTGCATGATCTCCATCAGACTGCCATCCATTTTCAAAGTCGTAAATCGCTCCGGGTGATTCTCTCTGAGGTATTCCAGGGCCATCCGGCCGTACCTGCCCAGGGGTTGATCTGCTTCGCTGCTGTTGGAGATTTGCAGATCGGGAAGCATCATCCCGTCCTGCTCCCTGTATTTCAGATTGATATTCGGTTTGCTCATGTTGTGCCATCCTTTCACGATTGATAATCTTGATGTTCCGTTCTACTTCTAACAGGATACCTTTGGAAAGGGCGGTTACTGCCGTACCCAGATGTGCAACCAGCGGGAGTGTATTAAAATGGCTGACCGTCGCCATGCCGTCACTCAACTGGATTTCTTCATCCGGCAGGTGACACTTTTTGCCGATGAAATAAGAAATGCTGTCGGTCAAAAGCTGGATGTATTGGGCTTCAAAACCACCGGCCGGGATCTCGGTGAACAAATGGCCTTTGGTTTCCTGCTTGAGTTCCTGCAAAAAGTGGTTGTAATTCTCTGCGACAGATTCGCTTGCCATCGCATACAGCGCTTGGGAAAAATCCTGCTTGGGGAAACCGTGTGCATACGACAGGCGCTCGGTCAGGGCCTTTTTCATTTCATCGGAAAGCTGCCAGTCCGTAGGATGAATCTCTTTGCCAGTAGTTTGGCTTACATCAAAGAGATAGTCAAGAGTGAGTTTGGCATTCCGGTAGACGCAAACGGCAACGCCCTTTGCATGGGGAATCAAATTTCTGCCTATGGCTGCCCATTGCTTTCGTGTTGCCAGAATCGAAACATCCTCGTCCTGTGCGTACACAAGAAGTATGTTGTCAAAACTGTGCTTATGGAACTGCGATGCAAATGCCAGATAATCCCGCCAGTTGTGTTCATTTCGGACGATATAGGGAGCCATGACTTCATATATCGTCCGCAGGCGTTCATCATTTCTCAACGGTATCTGACCTCCTTCCTGTATTGGTGATTATGGCCGGTTATCCGGCCTCTTGCTCGGATTCCTGTCCTTGTATTATAGAGTAGTAGTTATTAAAGCCCCTCTCCAAGGGCTATATGCTACACTGTAAGGGATGCTGTGGATTGGTGTTCAAGTCCTACCACGAGATGGTTTCAGAAAGGTTCCAACCACAGCCCCTTACAATTTTGTTAATTAGTTAAATACCGCCAGACGGTTTATGTGGAACAAGGCTACAAAAGTAAGGTGCACTGTGGATGCAGCATCACATATTTATCGTTGGAGGTATCTGTTATGGTGGTTTCTGTTGGCATCGATGTTTCGAAAGATAAGCACGATTGCTTTATCGTCAGCTCCGATGGTGAAGTCCTGGCAGATGTGTTCACAATTTCCAATACGTTGGATGGATTCCACTACCTATTGCAGCGAATCCAGGATTGTACCACACCGAAGGACAAAATAAAAGTAGGGCTTGAGGCTACCGGTCATTACAGCTACAATCTGCTCGGGTTTCTCCTTGACAATGGTCTGACCACCTATGTCCTGAACCCCTTGCGCACAAATCTTTACCGAAAGAGCTTCAGCCTGCGAAAAACCAAGACTGACCGGGTGGATGCGCGCACGATTGCTTCTATGCTGTTGTCCGATGTAGGCCTCAAACCCTACACAGATACAGCATACCACAACGAGGAGTTAAAGTCACTGACCAGATACCGTTTTGACAAGGTGAAAGAGCGTGCCAAACTGAAAAGTTCCATTGCCCGGCTGGTCTGTATCCTGTTCCCGGAACTGGAAAAGCTTGTTCCTTCTCTGCATATTGCTTCTGTCTACGCCCTGCTGGAGGAGTTTCCCGGTGCTAAACAGATTGCCGCAGCCCATTTGACGAGGTTGAAAGCACTTCTTGAAACGGTATCCAAAGGCCGCTACAAACGGGATGTGACTCTTGAAATCCGTAATGCCGCCAGAAACTCTATTGGCTCCTGGATGCCCGCCAAGTCCCTTGAATTACAGCACACCATCCGGCTCGTCCATGAACTGGATTCCGAGATTGCAGAAATCGAAAAGCAGATTCAGTCCTTAATGGATGAACTCGATTCTCCCATTACCACGATCCCCGGATTGGGATTCCGTATGGCGGCCATGATCCTGGCCGAAGTTGGAGACTTCACCCGGTTTGACTCCCCGGACAAGCTGTTAGCTTATACCGGAATGTCACCTTCTACTTATCAGTCCGGGCAACTGAAGAATTGCTACCCGCACATGGAAAAGCGTGGCTCCCGATACTTACGCTACGCACTTTACAACGCGACCAAATACGTCTGTCACTGGGACCCGACTTTTGCCGCCTATCTCTCCAAGAAACGGGCGGAGGGCAAGCACTACAACATTGCACTTTCCCATGCTGCCAAGAAATTGGTGCGACTTATTTTCGCTATGGAGAAATCCAAGCAGCCATATTGCCCAGCGGCTTGAGTGCAACTACTTGAATAGCCAGCAGGGGTCTGTCAAGACCTCAGCTTTGCTATACCTTTTTTGAACTATCTCTTTTTTCATCATCACCATTCATTTTTGGGGTTGACTTTTAATAGTTAATCTTTCTGAGCAAAGTAGAGGGCAAGTGCCTCGTCCACAATGCTGTCGAACTCTTTCTGGCTGATGCTGGCGGTAAAGTATTTCTTGTAAATCGCCGGTTTGACCTTGAACGCCGTAGCCGTGGATTTCTTGGGTTTCCGGTTAAACTCGCCGGACAAAATCTGTTCGGTACGCTCCGGGGTCAGCTTTCCGGTATATTCCCGCAGCAGGACAACCTTTCCCTCATTGACCTTGTACTCGCTTCCCGAAAGCACATCGTCAACCATCTGCTGTTCCTGTTCGGTCAGATAAGAGAGCTGCACAGCTACCACAATCGGGAACTCGGCATCATCAATTCGCCTTTTCAGCGGAGTAATCAACTCATTGATGCGGAGATAGTTCGCAACGGCGCGGCCTTTTAAGTCGTATTCAGCACCTAAAATATCCCGGCTTTTCGTCCTGTGGCACTGAGTGCCACTTGTGGGATTTTCCCTGATTTCATCAGGGTTTTCCAGCCTTTTCAGTTCCTCGATAATATCGTTCCGGCGCCCCTGACAGATCATCTTGGAATAGCGCAGAGCCAGCACCGCCGCTTTTTCGGAGGGCAGCATTTCGGAGAAGGAGCGTTGCAGGACATTGGTTTCGATCACATAAATCCAGGCATCTTCATCGGAAAGATTTTCCTTGACGATACAGGGAAGTTCACGGTTTGCAATGGCTGCGGCGTTCTGCCGGTTATGACCGGCCAGCATTTCATACTCAAAGCCATCTTCATCCCGTTCAATCTTGCGGATGATGGCGGGATTCAGGACCCCATGTTCCGAAATGCTTTCTACCAGATCATTGAGCCGGTCGCCCTCATACAGCCGGAACGGATGGCCTCGGAAAGCACGAATGGCCTGCGGGGGAAGGGTGATGATGGTGTTCTTGGTCGGCAAGGATACGGAAGGGGTGGGTTCAATAGGTCTTTCTTCTGCGGCATCCAAGCCCAGAAGATCGTCAATGGACTTGATGCGCGGATTGATTTTAGGCATTTGCCAGCACCTCCTTTGCAAGTTCCAGATAGGCAAGAGAGGCGGGGTTTGCCTGCTCCAGTTCCATGACGCTCATTCCGTAGCTGTTTGCGTCCCCCACCTTGACCGTGTAGGGAATCTGACAGTTGAAGATGGGGAGCGATTGGAACGCCTTTGTGACCTGACCGTATGTACGGCGATACAGGTTCGTCCGCTTGTTGCATTTGGTGAACAGGATACCGCCGATCTCAATGCTGGGATTTAATTTCCGCTTGATTTTCTTGATAGTGTCCACCAACGCCTGTAAACCGGTCAGAGCGAATAGTTCTGGGTCAATCGGGATAATTACCTCGTCGGCAGCCGTTAAAGCGTTGATGGTCAACGAGCCGAGAGAGGGGTTGGTGTCCACGATAATGTAATCGTAGGACAGCCGCAGAGGATTCAGCAGAGCGGCCAGGTAGTCATTGCTGTCCGGCGTCATCAGCAGATTTGCCTCCGCAACGGTGAGAGATCGGCTGGAAGGGATCAAGTCCACAGAGCCGATTTTCTGGATGAACTCGTTGGTATCCGGCAGAGATTCGTCCAGAAGCAGGTTGGTGATAAGAGTCCCGGTATTATAGGGCGCCTGGGTCGGCAGGACACCGAAGCTGGTGGTGAGGTTATACTGGGGGTCAAAGTCAACTACCAAGACCTTCTTGCCCATCTCGGCCAGCGCATAGGACAGATTTCGGACCGTGCTGGTCTTGGCTACCCCACCTTTCTGGTTGGCTACAACAATTATTTTCCCGCTTTCCATGATAGAAAACCTCCTATATTTTCGTGGAATTTTTGTGATTTCAAGCGTTTGTTCAAGTATGCGTCACTGGCCATAAAGTCGATCAGATTGACCTTCGGGATGATAAATGCCGGACCATGTGAAAGAGCTTTTAGCTTTTTCGTTCTGATCCATTTTGCGACCGTAGATGCCGTGGCGCCTGTTAATTCCGCGGCCTCTCTCGTGGAAACTATGTCGGGAATGTCCCGGAAACTCTCTATGTAGTATTTTCGCAGTTCCTCCGTTGTCACAGATTCGGGAAGCAGGGGCTTGACTGCGTATGTCCCGCTATATGAGCCGGGGGGAAGTTTGTATTTTTCGGGGTGGATTTCCCTGCGCTCAAGGTAGCGAACTATGTCTTTCATCTTTATGGTGTAATTCCGGGTCTTTTTCCCACTCTGTACGCAGGGAACCAGACCGGATTGCAGCAGATAACGAGCTGTGCGTTTGCTGATATGACAGATAATGCGGAATTGCTCTTTTTGGACTGTTTCTGGGTACTGATTCAGCAAATAGCGATACTTGGATACCTGTGCCACATCACTCGCCTCCTTTTTCCTGCCACAGACGCTCAAATGTATCCATCAATTCCTTTTGGAGAGGGGTCTTTCGGCGGATACGGCGGTAATATGGGCTTATCAGAAAGTCCAGCATAAAATCCTTTGGGACGGTGTACTGCTTTCCAGGCTGGAAAGCCTTCAGAATCCCTGTGCTGATCCACCGCACGATTGCCGAGGACGAAAAGCCTGTGATCTGCTGAATATCCTTTACGGAAAGCAGGTCTGAGTAGGGAGAGAGGTGTTCGTCATAGAATGTTCTCATAGCACAGATATAGGGACTGTCTGCTTCCTGTCTGCACTCACGCCGATAGAGATAGGCAAGAATGTCCGTCAGCTTGATTTTGTGGCTACGGATAAGGTGGTTTTGCTCAATGGTGTAGGGAATCTCACCTTGTTGCTCCAAATTGTAGGCGGTCTTGGGACAGATGTGGCAGATCTCGCATAGTTCCCGTTTGGTTACATAGGCGGGATACTTTGCGACGATGTCGGGGTAATACTTAGTCAAATCCATGTGCAGCACTCACTTTCTTGTTCATCTGTCATTGGTAGGTGAGGTACTTCACTGGTGTGTAAAATGTTGGATTTTGAAGTGGGTTCAAATAAGATCAAGTTGTCTAATCAAAATGGTGATTTGCATTTTCGTGAAATGGTATGGGTGTGAATACCCCCAATCTGGCGTCCAGTTCTATCCTTGTTCTATCCTCCGGTCATAATTCGGGGCAAAAATGGGAAGAACTCGGAAAGCCCTGTGGGTTCAAATAAAAACGAAAAACGGAAGCCAAAATCCGCAGTATACCGCAGCTTTTGGGCTTCCGTTGTGTACTTCCATCTTCGCTTAATTTCCACCAAAAATCACAAGGGGGAAATGACTCGAAATGCGGTAGGTCGGCTCAAAACCGGCGCGAGAGTTCGAATCTCTCCATCTCCGCCATGAGGTCTGCCAGCGAAAAGCTGGTAGACCTCTTTCTTTTTTATGGAGAAACCGCCGATAGGTTTTGCAGCATGGGCGCCACAATGTCCTGCTCAATGGCTGCGGCGGATTGTTTTTTCGTGGCATATTGCAGATGCCCGTAAATATCCACCGTTGTTGAGATCTCACTGTGTCCCAGCCACTCCTTTACCTGTTCCATCGGAACACCGTTGGCCAGCAAAAGCGAGGCACAGGTATGGCGAAGATCGTGGAAACGAATGTGCCGTAAATTGTTCTTGGCAAGCAACTTCCCAAAGGTCGAGGACACATAGTTGGGTTTAATAAGATTGCCGATCACATCGACACAGACATATCCCAGATATTCTTTGTTGTAGGAACGCCCGCACAGCTTGCGATTTTCTTCCTGCTGTTTCTTGGCCTCCAGCAACCGCTCTTTCAAAAAAGGAATCAATGGATAAGTCCGCAGACTGGATTTGTTTTTTGCCTTGTCCTTCTTAATCGTGACCCGTTCTCCCTTTACATTGCAAGTTGTTACCGTATGCCGGATGGAGAAGCAGTTATGGTTGAAGTCAAAGGCACTCCATTTCAGACCGATAACCTCACTGCGGCGCAGGCCGTAAAAAGCAGTCAGAAGAACTACCAGTTCGATCTTATGCCCCTTGATGACTTCAAACAGATTCAGGACTTCCGAATCCAGGTAGTAGTCACCCTTGAAGGGTTCAGGCTTGGAAATGATAATCCGGTCAGCCGGATTGCTTGGAATCAGATTTTTGTCAACCGCATAATTCAACGCCCCATGAATCAGAGCGTGGTAATGCTTAACGGTGGTCGGCTTGACCCGTTCCAATTCTTTCTCATAAAAAGCGAGAATATCTTGTTTGGTAAGGTCACAAAGGGCGACAGGATGCTCTTGGAAATACGGGGCGATGGGGTTATTAAGCTGCTGTTCGTATCCCGAATAGGTCGAGAGTTCGATGGGCTTGCTGTCCATCACCCGTCCGGTAGCAGACTTGTACTTGTACTCAAGCCACTGGTACAGGAAATCCACAAAGGAAATCTCTGCGGATGACGGGCCAGACGGAGAAGCCGACTGCTGTGAGGCCGCAGCCTCCTGAAGCAGCTTTTCCGTCCATTCCTTTCGGATGGTGGGAAGCATATTGTTTGCCCAGGTCTTGTTACCCTTAACTTTCTTATGGGTGGGAATCCATTTGGGCTTTCTCTTACCGTTTTCATCGGTAAGGTTTAGAACCCAATAGAGATACCCTTTTTTCTCGGCCACATGGCCGGAGATTAGTTTGCTGTTTTCTTGCAGGTGTACCGCTGGCATACTGATCTGTTCCTCCTTTTGCGGTATTGAGTTCACCTACCAATGACACCTTTATTGTATCATCGGACAGAACAAAACTCCAGGTAAATCCGCGTCAGAATTGTTAACTTTCTGCGTCTATCCGGTGAAGATCGACACCATAGCCTGCTACTCTGCAAAAGTGGAGCAGGTGATTTTCAAATAACGAAGAATGTGGGCTTTGGGGATGCGATAAGCCCGTCCAATTTTCAGGTACTCAATTTTCCTGTCTTTAAGTAACTTGTA
Source organism: Angelakisella massiliensis (assembly GCF_900104675.1). Lineage (GTDB taxonomy): Bacteria > Bacillota > Clostridia > Oscillospirales > Ruminococcaceae > Angelakisella > Angelakisella massiliensis. The sequence continues at coordinate 20,870 of NZ_LT629944.1, forward strand.
CCCGGTTTTTGTACTGACGCCAAGCGCCTCACACATTTGACCAATGTCCATCACATCAGGGTAGTCTTTTAACATCAATCGGTAGGCATCTCTGGGAGAGAGTAGGCCGCCGTCATTTTCATACATTGTGAGTCCTCCTTTCGTTGGGGTATCCTATGCCGATGCTGATTGCCAGGGCTGCATCTATCTCCAGCATTTTTTCTTTGCTGATACGCCCAATGTAACCACGGAGCCGCTGCCGGTCTATTGTCCGCAGTTGTTCCAACAGAAGCAGAGAGGTAGGCGCAAGCCCCGGCACATTCTCAAGTAGGATATGGGTAGGCAGACTGTTCTTCGCTTTTCTGCTGGTGATGGCTGCCGCAACAACGGTAGGACTAAAGTGATTCCCCACATCATTTTGGATAACAAGGACAGGGCGGATGCCGCCTTGCTCGGAGCCGACCACCGGGTTCAGGTCTGCATAGAACAGATCGCCACGCCGGATAGCCTTTCGCATAAGCTGACCTCCTGAATATTAAGTAAGCCGGAAACAGGGCAGGCCATAAGACCTGCCCCATTTCCGGCGAAATATAAAATCCGATTTGTTTTCTTGCTATGTGCCATTTGTCCTTGACACCCCGCACATATTGGGAAGTCATCAGCGGCCAGCAGCGAACCGGCCCACGGGAATCTCACCCCTCCGAGGATCTCTCCGAGCTGCCCCCATTGCGTGATCTGTGGCTGGACAGGAGTACCATTATACCCCTTTCCGATCATGGCCGCGCCGGGTGCTGCCCGGTTTTTACAGGCTGCCGTTACTCGCTCATACGGGACAGGATTGTATGCAAGACCAATTATGATAATCAGGTGGGATCTGCTCATCATGTCCGTATATCATGGCGCGGCCCCTGAATCGGCTTTTGCTCCTCGCACTGGAAAGGGGGATGTTACTGATGAATGAGTATGTGGTTGTCAAGGTACAGGCGAAAGGAGAACACTCCGAAAGAATGCCTTTCACCTATCGTCCTGAAACCGCATGGGTGTCAACCCTGTGCCGCAAAATATTTTTTTAGTTTGGCAATCGCCAGGTTTATGGACTTGGCAACGGCTTGATGGCTTGTCCCTTCCATCCGACCGATCTGCCGGGTAGAGAGTCCCTGAAAAACGTGAAGCCGGAATCGCCGTTTCTGAACCTCGGTCAAAGCGCCCACTGTAAAAAGCTGCTCGAAGGCTTTCCAGGCATACTTGCGGTTCTGTATGTCAACAACTCGTTCTTCCCATTCTTCATCCAGCGCGCGAGTGGCACAATGCTCCGTTTCCTCCAAACCGTGGATTGAAACATCCTTGCGGGTCTGGGCGCTCTCTGCCCGATCCTGCTCATAGTAGATTTGATCGGACAGGGCTTTCAGCTCTGCAAAGTCATGTTCCGTTTTATCAGGGTTCTCCTTCAGATAATCCTCCAGTGTGATTTCTATGATTTCATTATGAAAGCGATAAACGATATTTGGGCTGTTTTTGTTTATCGCATAGTCGCTTTTGCGATAATTTTGCACCTCTGTTACCTCCAATTTGTTTTTTTGAGAAAAACAAATTGGAGGTGGCGGCCCCCTGATTCTTTGTTCAGGGAGCCTTAAATGAAAGCGGCTGACTTTGTATCGGGATACAAAATCAGCCGCTCTCTGGATATGCACATTGAGAAGTCCAATAGGGTAGGCAGCACGGGCAGGCGGGGGTTTGTCCCCACTTGGGGCAAACTCCCGCGCACAAAGACGCCGACCAACGCCTATTGAAATTTGTCCATTGAAAGCCGTGTGTCGTTTGAGTGGGACAAAAAGTAACTTCTCAATGCTGTGGACTTTTTGATCCATAGCACAGTTACTCCTTGTCCGCTGTTATGCGGACGGCACACAGGCGGCTGGCATCATCCCCCTTCTTCCATCAATGTGGCAGTTCTACGCTGTCGCCCTTGCTGATAATTTGTATTTGCAAATTTCAAAAATAGGGAATCTTGACGATTCTCCTCGAATTTTATCGATAATATAAAGAAAAGCGGCCTTTATCCATAAGACAAAGGCCGCTTTATGCGCTGACTATGTATGATTCTGTTTTTGCAGCTCCTCATTGGCCTCACCTCTTTTTATCTCAGGGGATGGGTAAACTGCCACAATAGAAGTTTATATGGTAGAATTCATTACGATTTCATCGAGAAATGTAAAATGTACTAAATGTGCAAAGGCGGGGAGAGATCTTCTTGAACTCACCCCGCCTTGCATTCTACTTAATGATTTTGGTTTCTCGACATAGTAGACCAGATGCAGAAGAAACCATCAGTTCACAATATAGGACACATCAAAGTGGATGCTGCTGGTAGACAGATTGCCAATAAAGATAGAGAAGTTGGCGTCGCCGGTAATTTCGAAGGATGCGGAACCGGAGCCATTGGAAACGGTTTTTACGAGTCCATAGCCAGTATTGTTATCGATCAGACCAATCTGAACATTGGCAGAAGTAGGAGTCCAGTTTGCATTTACGGTCACTTTTTGGCCCTTGGTCAGATCCTGAGAGTCAAAAGCATATCCCTTTCCGCCAGAAAGGTTGCCGGAAGCATAAGGTACCGCTTCGCCGGCCTTAGCCGACACAGTTCCCTGATAGAACATCATGTTGTCCGCAGCGTCAGTGGAGAGGTTGAACTGAGACAAATCTGCGAAACCTGTGGTGGTCTCAATGACCTTGGCAAAATCGCTGGAATCGGTAGACAGTTTCATCTGGGACAGATCAACAAAACCGTCGTCAGATTCAATGAAGCGGGCTTCGCCCATATCCCCCGTCTTCACATCAGAAACATTCATCAGTTCGGCATTGGGCACGTCGATGGTAGAGGGAACCTCAGCAGCTAACACAGACATTCCCAGACAGCTGGCGCACAGAGTGCAAGCCAAGGCGGCCACGACAGTCTTACGAGATTTCTTGTTGGAATTCAACATGGTTAAAATTCTCCTTTCAAGCCTTTTTCTCGTTGAAACAAATGCAATTCCAGATACTTTGTTTGGGTTACGAAATACAGTTGTGTAGGAAATCAGAAGATGCCCATACTTTTTACGCTCTGCCTGATTCATTCGGCAAACAACCTGCTCATCACAAGATGTTTCTGCCAAACGATCTAAATCCCGCTTTATGAGATACACTACAGGATTGAACCAATAGATTGTTTGGAGAATAACTGCTAAGAGCTTTCTCCATAAGGCACGGTGCTTAAAATGCACTAATTCATGGGCCAGTATCATCTGTGCTTCATCAAGCTGCAAATCAGCATTTGGGATTATAATAGTTGGGGTAAAAAAACCAACCAGCATTGGACTTTGTATTGCGGAGTGCAACTTTAAAGCTACTTTTTGCTTGATCCCAAGACCTGCAGCACAGTGACTTGCAATTTCTTGCAACAGCGCATTATGAACTGTCTGTGACTGCTGGAGCTGGTATCTGAAACGAAGGAGCCCCAAAACATTCCATAGAACCAGGGCACCAGCAACAACAATCCAAATAATCAATGCCCACTTCTGCCAATCCAAACTCATGTTAAGAGTAGTATCTTTGATGATATTGGGGCTTGCTTCTGTAATACTCGCCACAGAGTTTTCAGGGGGGAGTACATTTATTCCAGACACAACTTTGTTCCCAACCACTGATATTGGCTCGGCCTCGGCTAATGTTTTCGGGAATGCTGGCAGCAGCTTGTAAAATGGGATAACATACAGGAACATAATGACTGTGGTACAGTTGTAGCGCCATTTTTCACTGATATGTTTTCTGCCAGCAAAAGCCGATGCCTTAAACACAAGGTAGGACACACTTGCTACAAGGTTCAAGCACAAAATGGTACGAAGCAAGTATGAGGCCATACAATCAGCCTCCTCTCACGATTGCCCGTCGAGCCATTGTTTCAGCGCCTCTCGGTCTTCCTCCGACATCTGGGAGCCACCATAAAGTGCTGCAAAGAAATTCTTGATCGATCCACCATACAGTGTATCTAAGATTCGCTGTGCATTACTTTTATGATATTCCTCACACGTCTTGATCGGCCAATAATAAGGCACACGGCCCTCTCTTTTTGATGTGATTAAACCTTTTTGGGTTAAACGTGACAGAAATGTTGCTAATGTTTGAGCTTTCCAATCCTTATTGCGATATTCGGCAAAGTACGACAATATCTGTGAAGCAGACATGGGGGCTTCCGAGTTCCACAGCACCTCCATGATTTCGTATTCGGTTTCTGATAGTTTTTTGGACCGATCCATAAACATTTCCTCCTTATCCAAAGTACGTCTACCTTGGACAATTTAATATTACTACAACAGTGTAGAAATGTCAATGGTTTCTACTACAACATATTAGTAGAATTTTGTTTTTCTCATCCATGTGCAATTTCAATTTTATATCCCACCCGAAAAACGGTCTTGATATAGGTGGGATGCTTTGGGTTAGGCTCCAGTTTGTTCCGCAGGCGCCAGATCGTGTTGTCCACGGTATTGGTGCCTAATTCGTAGTCCTCGCCCCAGGCCGCATTATAGAGCTGCTCCCGGCTGAACACATGACCGGGGCGGCGGGCCATGCAGTAAAGGATAGAGAACTCTCCGTAGTTCAGGCAGATCTCCACACCGGCCTTTGTGACCCGCCGCTGCTCTGGGAATATCTCAATATCTCCCAGAGTCAGGGCAGAAGGCTCCGGGTCAGTTGCATGGAGAATCTGAATATCTTTTCCCTGTAAGGCTCCCAGGATGGAGCGAAAGATACTTCCGTCTGGGTCAGAAGTACGGATGACTATAATCTCTTTCATACGATTTCCTCCCTGGGCCGCCGATCATGTTATCCAGGCAAAGCAAAACGGCGGCCTTGATTGCTCAAAGCCGCCGCTGGATGTATGGGCGTGTTAAAGGGCTGCTGTACGACGGCTTTTTTTCTTTTGCCGTCGTGCGGCAGTTTAGTTTTTATTACAATTCATTGATAGTTTCTGTTACAGAAATACTCCTGATTCTCCTTGCCGGAGCATACGCAGCGACAACCGCCGCCAGAATAACAAACAGAATAATGACAATCAAAGAGGTTACGGGCAAACTCCATGTCGCATAAGGAAAGTGTTCTGTAATAAGGAAACCGTACAGGAGCTTGCTCAACGGCAGTCCGATTACACATCCGACAATACAGCCCCAAAAAGCATAGGTAAATGCTTCGGCCAAAATCATCTTTGTAGCCTCGTCCATGTGGAGGTGAGCGGAGAACACCCGAAGCTGGGGGTTGCGCTCCTGGAAACCTCTCATGTACTCGTCCAGCACCGCCGCCGCAAGCTGGCCGTCCTCACTCTCTGCGCTCATGTCGTCCTTGTTGCCCACTTGCAGGATGATTTCATGGAACGGCTTTTCCTGCTTGCTGGAACGTATCTTTTCATAGTAGTCCTCAATCTTGCGGTCTGCCCTGGTCTGTTTATCATTGTACCGCTTGAGGGCCTCATCGAAAAGCTCGTGGAAAACCGTCTTGATATTTTCGTGGCAGTAGGTTATATTCAAATGGGAGCGTTCCGGGTCGGTGTTCTTGGCGTTAAACGCCCTGCTGTTGTGGTTCACCGAACCCTGCCCCACCATCGCACTAATCGTCCTTTTCAAATCAACACTCCTTTCGCCGCGCCAGCGGCGGCCTTTGTTACTTTCTGCGAAAGTAACGCAAAAGCACTTTTGACGGCCTTGCGGCCATCAAAAGCGCATTTGCGCCCTACGGGGTGGAGTGGGGGCTTTGCCCCCGCCGTCTGCGGACGGCTCCCCCAGCAGGGCCGCCCTTTGAAAAGGGCACCCTGCACCCCGCCTAAACTTTGACACTCGCCGTTGGGCAGGGGGGAAAGGCACAGCCTTTCCCCCCGCCCGGCCAGTGTCCTCCGTGGGCCAAAAGTCAAGGGGTTCGGGTTGTATTGCCTTGCGGCAATCTCCACCCGCAGGTATGCCCCCTTGACTTTTGACCCCGCTCCCCGTGACAGCCGTGACGACCGTGACGATGTTTTACACACCGCCCCGCTCTCAAAAAAGCCGTCACAGCCGTCACGGTCGTCACGCCTGGGGCGGTTCCAGGGTGAGGGTGATACATCTCCCGGCATGGCTCCTGCTGTTCTCATAGCGGATATGGTACTCCGCCGCCAGCCTCCCGGCCCGGACATTCAGCCGCATTGCCAGGGCGTTGGGCTTCATGTCGGTCTGGATAGCCGCCGCCAGCTCCGTGGCGGTGCCGCCCCAGGCGGGCCTGTCCGCCGTTACAAGGGCGGCAACGGCCTCCAATACCGGGTCGGGCGGTTCCACCCACGGCTCCGTTTCCAGCCGTTCCAGCTCCCACACAAGGCGCTCCCTGTCCTTGGTGAGATACATCCGCTGGTCTTGCTGGTCACGCCCAGCCACGTCCAGGATGGCGCTGCCGTCCGTCCGCTTTTCCTTTTGAAGAAGAAAGGCCCCGTCCGCTGCTCCCAACAGGCCGTTGGTGCCGGAAATCATATCAAACTTATCATCGGCCTGTTGCTTTCGGGTATGGTGTACCAGCAGGAGACAGATACCGCAATCATCGGCAAGGCGTTTCAGCTTGCCCACCACCTCGTAATCGTTGGCATAGCTGTACTTGTCCCCGCCGACCTCCCGGACTTTCTGGAGGGTGTCAATGATAATCAGCTTGGTGTCGGGGTGCTGACGGACGAACTTCTTTAGCTGTTCCTCCAGGCCCAGGCCGAGCTGTTTGGCGTAGATCGCAAAGAGCAGGTCGTTGGTGCCGTCCATGCCGAACATCCGATACAGCCGCCCCTGCAAGCGGCGGTGGTCGTCCTCCAACGCCAGATAGAGGACGGTGCCCTTGTGGACGGGGTAGCCCCACAGGGGGAGGCCCATGCTCACATGATAGGCAAGCTGGGCCATCAGAAACGACTTGCCCACTTTGGGCGCTCCCGCAAAGAGGTACGTCCCAGGGTAGAGCAGACCGTCAATGATTGGCGGTCTGCTCTGGTAGACATTCTGGTAAAGTTCATTCATGGAAACGGTGTGGAGGTAGGCCGGGTCGCTTGTCCGCTGAAGCTCCCGAAGAATATCCTCCATACTTTCATCCTGGGGGTTGTTTTCGGTAGCCGCTTCTGATATACTCAGGACAGGTGTTTGAGAATTGGGCTGTTCCCCGTCTGTTGGCGCAGACGGAACCGGGACAGTCCTTTTCGTTTCTCTGGAATCCATCAATCTATCAATCCTCCCTCATGCCGTCCAGCGTCACGGTAATAAGGCGGATGGTGGCGAGAAGTTCATCATCCACCCCGCCCCCGGCCTCCATGCGCCGCAGCTCCCCCAGGACGGCGGCGAGCTGGTCACGCAGGGCCTTGTAGACCCTGGGATTGCCCTGCACCACAATGTCGCGGTTGAGTAGCCGCCGGGTGATGTAGTCCTGCTTGGTCAGCCCGGACAGGCGGACAGCAATCTCAAGCTGTTCGTTCTGCTCTGGCGATACCCGGAACGCCACGGTCTTGTTCCGCCAGCGGTTGTGATTGTCCAAATTCTTAGCTGACATTATGCTCCCGTCCTTTCAAAGTCCAGCCTGTCCGCCATCTCCGTCTGCTTGGACGGAAACAGGTGGGCGTAGCGGTAAGTGATCTCGATACTCTCATGGCCTACCCGGTCGGCAATCGCCACAGCGGAAAAGCCCATATCAATCAGAAGTGAAATGTGCGAATGTCTGAGGTCATGGATTCTGATACGCTTTACCCCCGCCTCTTTCGCCCCTCTGTCCATCTCATGGTGGAGATAGCTTTTTGTAACGGTGAAAATGCGGTCTTTCTTCTTGACCCCGTAGAGCATTCCCAGGTAGTCCCGCATTTCGTCACAGAGGAAATTGGGCATTTTGATGGTACGATTGCTTTTCTTGGTTTTTGGGGTGGTAATCACATCCTCGCCGTGGAGCCGCTGGTAGGACTTGCTGATTTTCACCGTCCCGGCCTCAAAGTCGAAGTCCGCCGGGGTGAGGGCCAGCAGCTCCCCCTCCCGGATACCGCACCAGTAGAGCATTTCAAAGGCGTAGTAGGAGAGGGGCTTGTCCATCATAGCCTCCGCAAACCGCTGATACTCCGCCTTTGTCCAGAACAGCATTTCCTTTCGTTCCTCCGTCCCCATGTTCCCGGCTTTGGCGGCGGGGTTGGAGCGCAGATCATAGAAGCGGACAGCGTGGTTGAAAATGGCACTGAGCTGGTTGTGCAGGGTTTTAAGATAGGTCTGGGAGTAGGGCTTGCGCTGTTCGTCCCGATAGGCCAGCAGTTCATTCTGCCATGCGATCACGTCCTTGGTGGTGATTTCGCTGATTTTCCGCTTACCGAAGTAGGGCAGAATCTTCTTCTGGATGATGTTCTCCTTTGTCAGCCAGGTGTTCTCTTTCAGCCGGGGCCGCACATCCTTGGTGTAAAGCTCCACAAAGGCTTCAAAGGTCATATCCATGTCAGCGGCGGTTTGCATTTGAAAGCTGCGCTCCCAATCCTGGGCCTCCCGCTTGGTGGGAAAGCCCCGCTTGCACTTCTGCTTGCGCTCCCCCATCCAGTCCCGATACCACGCCATGACGTACCATGTGCCTCGCTTTTCATCCTTAAATACCGGCATTTTCGTTCACTTCCTTTCTGGCCCCGTAGAGCCGTTCGTTGAAATACTGGCGGTTGACCCGCCCCGCAATGGTGATGAAGCCTTTTCCTTTCAATTCCTCGTTGAGCTGCCGAATGAGCTTGTAGGCGTAGGGCCTCGACACGCCCAGCTCGTCCGCTACCTCGTCCACCCGGATAAACTTGTTCTCCATGCTGGTTCCTCCTTTCTCGAATAATAACGCTATTTGTTTAACGTTGACTTCATTATACTAACTCTATTCCGTTATGTCAAGGCTTTCCAAGAAGAAAATATAAACAAATTTATTTATATTTCGCTTGACAGTTCTAAACATATCTGTTATACTCCAAGTGTCCCCATTACATAGATTGGAGTTGGCAGTTATGGCGATTGGTGAACGTATTCGCTTCTTCCGCAATAAGAAAGGTGTCACGCAGAAGTATCTTGGTCAGGTGGTGGGGTTCCCGGAACGCTCCGCCGATGTGCGTATGGCGCAGTATGAAACCGGGAGCCGCACCCCCAAGGCCGACCTGACCAGGACGCTGGCGGGCTTCTTTGAAGTCTCCACCGACGCCTTGACCGTTCCTGACATAGACAGCGACATTGGCCTCATGCACACCCTCTTTGCACTGGAGGACATACGGGGCCTTACCATCGGAGAGATTGACGGCGAAATCTGTCTGAAGCTGGACAAGTCCAAAGGCAAGACCTATGTTGATATGCTTGAAATGCTGTCCGCCTGGGCGGAGCAAGCCAAGAAGCTGGAGGCCGGGGAGATCACCAGGGAGGACTACGACCGTTGGCGCTACAACTACCCCAAGTACGACACCACCCGGAAATGGGTCAAAGTCCCCTCCAAGGAATTGAGCGACTTCCTTGTAGAAGCGTTCAAGGACAGGCTGGGAAAGGATTGACAGACGGCAAAAAGCCCTTACCGATGTTGCCATCGGTAAGGGCTTTGTAATATGGTTTTTGTCACCCACAAGCCGCAAAGGAACACTTTTCACCTGCAATCCACCGGGAATACAGAATGATACGGCCTATGGGGAGCGTTATCAAATTGTTATCAAAAGAGAGGCGCAAAACCGCCTATCCATTGTGCCGCAACGGGTTCAGAGTTTCAAAAACTCATTCCCCCTCTATAATTCGGCTTATCAGCCATTACAAATAGCGCAAAAAAAACTATTGCAAAGATAAAGCAAATTAAAGATAAAATTCCTAATAACCCATTAGACACTTTGAAAAAATATAATCCTACAAACAATGGCGCAAGTGTTAAAAGTAGAAACCCTATTACTGAACCATAACCATGTATCTTTGCGGAAAGAGTTTCAAGGCTTTTGGTTTCCCCAACTGAAAAAAAACCAGAAAGAATACAACCGCCTAAGGCGTAAATCACAATGACGGAAAAAAGCATTATGGATATAGAATTTGATACTTGTGCGACAGTAGGATAAAGCTGCAAGATACTGATTAAAATTGCAAACCCAAACACAACCAGCCAAATATTATAGAGTAAATGCCACGGTGCTTTTGAATTACCTAAAACACTCATTACTTGTGTCAAATGACTATAGCCTTTATAAGTAGGGGCCAATATAAACGGAATAATTAAATCAGCTGCTAAGAGAAAGGGCAAAACACTTGAAAGGTTATTTTTCATCATCGTAATCTCCCTTAAAATGACATAGTCCTTTCAAAATTTTTATAGCAACCTCTTTCATTACATCAGCCTTAACTATGGCTATTCCTTGTTCCTCATCTCCCAAAACGAGTAGAGAGTCTCCGGGATTTATGTCAAATATTTCTCGCGCTTCTTTCGGAATGACAATTTGCCCGCGCTCTCCAACCTTAACAGTCCCAAATATGTGCTTTCCTTTTGGCATAGACATTGTATCACATCTCCTGAATTCATACTTTTCATATTTACATGAAAAGTATGCGCCGATTTAAAGAAAATGTCAAGGGGAGGAAAGGACTAAATAACATCTCCTTCTTTATGAAGTTTCTCTGATCGGAAAATACAGATAGCCTTTTCCTGTTGCTGGATCAGTATAATCGTGAATTGCTCCGACCAGAGGAATCCCAACTTCCTTCATGTGTCCAATGGTTTCTTCAAAAGCTCCCCGATAGTTTTCAACAACAATATACTCATAACCTGGTATCGTCCATTTTGTCCATCCATCAGGTGCATCTGCATGATCTATACATTCCACTCCTGCCAGATACAGGCCCTTACTAAAACCTTCTTCCCACGGTTTAAATGAGTGGGAAATATCCGACATAGCACCCCATATTCCCACAATATTCCCGTTTGCGTCTCTCTTTGCTAAATGTGCTACTTCACTAAAATGGCTATTTGCATCTTCCCACAATTTCTGAATAAATCCTTCACCATCTAATGTTGCGCCCTCTTTTCCAATCACAACAAATTCTTTCTTGATTACCTTAACCATTATTCTACACCTTTTCCTATTCCAATCTGTCATTACTTGAATTTTATCAAAACACTACCGAAAAAACCACACCCGATTCTGTATTCTCCACCCGATACCGAACCCCGTGCAATTCCAGAATGCTCGTTCAAAATATCACCTCATAAACAATGTAACACACATTTATTTAGATTTGGTTTAATCCAATATAATTTCACCAAGCAATTTTGGAAAATACTTTGCCACTTCCTGATGAAAATTTAACACCATATCACTAACTTCTATTGTTGTTGAATTAAGATACCAACTCAATAGAATTTTGTTTTTCGGGGATCTGCTCCACTTTTTTTGCTGGTCTCTTTGACCGTCATATAATCCATATCCTCAACCTCCAATTAGCTCATTATAGTTCTCACAAAAGAGCAATACAAGGCGCAAAATACAAATTATTGTATAAGCACTTTTAGCTGAATGCCCAAGCTTATGGAAAAGGCACCGGGCGCAGGGCCAAACAGGCACCTGCGCCCGGCGTTTTTGATATGCTATTTTTCAATTTTATATCCTACCCGAAAAACGGTCTTGATATAGGTGGGGTGCTTAGGGTCAGGCTCCAGCTTGTTCCGCAGGCGCCAGATCGTGTTGTCCACGGTGTTCGTACCTAATTCATAGTCCTCGCCCCAGGCCGCATTATAGGGCTGCTCCCGGCTGAACACATGACCGGGGCGGCGGGCCATGCAGTAAAGGATAGAGAACTCTCCGTAGTTCAGGCAGATCTCCACACCTACCTTCATGACCCGCCGCTGCTCTGGAAATATCTCAATATCTCCCAGAGTCAGGGAAGAAAGCTCAAGGTCAGCAGCATGGAGAATCTGAACATCTTTTCCTTGTAAGGCTTCCAGGATGGAACGAAAGACACTTCCATCCGGGTCGGAAGTACGAATGACGATTATTTCTTCCATACTGCTTACCTCCAATTAGGTAGAAAAGAAGGGCGGCAGCACTCTTTGCTGTCGCCCCTTGTCTGCTCACCAGCAAAGACAGACGGGGCTGTCAACGGCGGGCGTATGCCCGTTTATCTTGACCGTTGACTGGCTCGGCTGGATTTGCTAACTGCATTTGCCTTATTCCCTTCAAAAGAAATATCGGGAGAAGTTCATTCAATTTCAACACCAGTTAAATTTCCCTTTTTATCATAGACCGTATGAACTACGATTTCTCCGCCATCTTCGGAAGATAAGGTGAACACATCGCCCTGTTTGTTTTTATCTATAAATGTTTTCACCAGTTGATTGTTATAATAGATATTCCCCAATCCGTCGCCACTCTCATACCGGATTCCAAATTCTGCGTATTTTTTCATCACTTCTGCAAAACTTGTTCCATCATTGGAGTTGGAAAAGCCCGAAGCCGTGGTGGTGGATGGTCCATCGGACAGATAGTCGTCCATATCCCGACGATCAAACACCTCCTGGCTATCCTTTTCAATTTTGATAAGTTTACCAAAAGGATCGACGCTACCGTCACCATTATCGATTACAGCACGGACGGTGTGGACATCTACCGTGCCCTTTTCGTTGTAATATTGGCAGAGGACAGAAGATGCACCGTCGCCAGCGTCTACACCATCCCAGAACAATCTGACCAAATCGCCTTGAAACAACATATTTCCGCTTTCATCAAATGAGATGCCATAATCTCCATATAAATCCAACATTTTTTTCTGTGTTAGCTCATCCGATTCCGTCGAATTAATATCCATTGAGACCTCAACGGTTGTGTCAATTGGGCCTGGATTCATAGCGATCAGAACGTCCTCTTGTCCATCCACCGTTTTGGAATACTTCACGCCATTCTTAATATCCTGCAGCATTTCCTCATACATGGCGATGGTTTCATCAATCTTTTCCTGTGTCCAAACAATTTTCTTACCGTTTGCAGTTCCTGTTGCTCCGAGTATGCTTTGGAGTTCTTTTTTCTCGTTTTCAAGCCATTCTTTGTATTCCTCATATGTCCACCATTCTACTTCCGGCACAGGATACTTTTTCAGATATTCAGATTCTTCCATCATGCTGCCATCTCCAAGGACATAGTAGGTTTTTCCATCTTTGGTATATGTGCTTTCAATTCCTGCAAGGAGAGTTGTGGAGTTATCCTTGCTGGCTTCTACCTTTGCGGAAGTCGCAAAAGCGGTAGTGGTTCCAACAACAATCAATGCTGCCAGAGCGATAGAGAAGATGGTTCTTTTTTTGGTTTTCATAATTGCTGTCATCCTTTCTTCAAGGGCATTTTTACTGAAATTATTGCATAAAGGGGTAATTCCGCTTTTTATTTCTTCCATACCAATCAAAGTTCGTGCATAAGAGGCTTTTGTGTTTTCTCCAAACAAGTGGAGAACGGTTTCATCGCAGGATAATTCAATATCTCGATTAGCAAGAACATACATTACCCACACAAAAGGGTTAAACCAATGCACACAAAGAGCAATCAGCAGAATTAGCTTTGTTATGGTATCGAATCTTCGTATATGCACGAACTCATGTGCTAAAACATATTGCAGTGTCTTTTCATCGTTCCAGTCTGTTGTTTTGGGCATCAAGATCACCGGCCGAAGGATACCAAAAGTGAGTGGCGCTGACACCAATTCGGATTGTCGAATTTGAATAGAACACTTAATGTGATGGCTGCTTAACCAATTACGTGTAAAATCATTGTCTATCGGCAAAGATGTTTGAAATTCTTTATAACATTTCCAGTAGGTTATCGAGAAAACAACCGCACATATTAGTGCTCCGATTGCCCAGATGATTGGCCAAATAGGAACAGCGACTTCAGAGTGGGAAATATAATTGGGGGCAGTAGTCATTTGTCCTTCTTGAATGGCTGGACCCAAAGTGGTAACTGCCGTATCTCCTACATTGCTTATGATCGGCTCTTTTTTCCCAAAAAACGTATATATGCTGAACGCAGAAGGGGCAGAAAATGGAATGAGTAATCGTGCAAGTGTAATTCCCCAAAGTACCATAAAAGTCTTTTTAGGCACTCGATAAATGACCAAGGCACGAATGACTGTAACTGCTAAAATCATTACTGCACCAGCAAAACTCATATGCAGCAGGCTCATACTCATCACCTCATTCCAAATCACCGACAATCTTTTTCAATTTGTTAATCTGCTCGGCAGACAGTTTTTTTCGGCTTAATAAAGCGGCAAACAGTTTATCAGCCGAACCGTCATAAATTTTGTTGATAAGTTCGTTTGTTTCTGCTTCTTGCACGTCCTCCTTTGGAATCAACGCATGGCACATAAAGTTGGGTTCGGTTCGTTCAATCGCTCCTTTTTTGATACACCGCTTAATCAGGGTGTAAGTTGTATTAACATTCCAGCCCAGTTCATCCGTCAATGTTTTCGCAACATACTTTGCAGGCTGATCGCCTTCTCTCCAAAGCACATCCATTACTTTCAATTCAGAATCGAACAGTTTGATTTCCATAAAATCATCCTCTTTCTATGTAAGTAATAAGACTGTAGTAGTATTGATGTTGACATTATAATACTACAGTCTTATGGAGAAGGCAAGAGCATTTTATTTTTACTTTGTGAATTTTTTGTAAAACAAAATAAAGAAGTTTCAAAAGCGGTTCGCAAAAGGTTTTACACCACTGCAATTAAGCATTGCAATGCACTGTTATTTTTCACAGTGTATTTGTTTGTGATTATGGTTACACTTCAGCCTGTTGTTATTGACAGTTTGTTTGGGCTGGGATGATGCGGTTTTCTTCACTGTTAGCCCTGCCGTATCTGACTTCTCCGGCTCGGTTGTCTGGATGGTTGAATGAATTTATTTAATCCAGGTAGGAACGGAAACCAAATGTGTAGAAATATCCCCGAAACAAAGCGCCGGACGCAGAGGCATACAGCCCGTGCGTCCGGCGCTTTGCATTGTAAGAAAAGAGTAGCGCAGTACGGTCAATCGTGACTGCCTGCGCTATTCCTGCTGTTTCAGCTTCATATCCCTGCGGATCGTGTCTTTGGCTGCTTTGAGCAGATCGGTGAGTATGCGTATCTCGTAGTCGTCGCAGTCCTCCAAAAGCATTTGAACCTCATGGGAGAAAACTTCCTTGGAGTGGATCACGCTGTCGCACAGAAATTCATCCACCGAAACAGACAGGACATTTGCCAGCGCAACCGCCATCGGCAAGCTCAACTTGGAATGGCCGTTTTCAATGTTGCTCATGTGGGTAATGGACAGCCCGGCTTTTTCTGCCAATGCTTCCTGCGTCAGATCGGCCCGTATTCTTGCGATCTTCACGCGCTTTCCAATCTCTTTGTAATCTAATTCCATCTATTTGCCCTCGCAGTACGTCGCCTAATATTTATTCCTCCTTTATTGTATAGTACCCGGCACAGATATATAATAAACTATGTAAATTCAAAATTTATGTACTTTAAGTTTTGCAAATTTTATGTGATGGGTTGGCTTATTAAATAAACTTTTTAAGGTGGGGAAATAGATATGGTGGTTTGTACTTTTGCGGGACACAGAGAAGTCTTTGGCCTCGGCCAGTCGCGGGTGGTGGAGATATTGGAAAGGCTGCTGGAAGCGGAGCAGGAAATGACCTGCTATGTGGGCGGCAAGGGAGAGTTTGACGCCCTTTGCGCCAGCGCGGTTCGTACTCTAAAACACCGGCACCCGGACAAGGCAATCTCTCTGGTTCTGGTGCTGCCCTACATGGAGCATCGGCTAAACACGGATAAGGAATACTTTGAAAGTAGCTTTGACGAAATCCTGATCCCCATTGAGCTTGCGGGCATCCATTACAAAAAGGCAATCACCGCCTGCAACCGCTGGATGGTAGACCGGGCGGACTGCCTGATTGCTATGGTGTGGAGGGATCACGGCGGAGCCTATCAAACACTGAAATATGCGGAACGCCTCTGCAAACAGATTTTCCGCTTATGATAATCAGGTGGGATCTGCTCACCATGTCCGTATATCATGGCGCGACCCCTGATTCGGCTTTTGCTCCTCGCACTGGAAAGGGGGATGTTACTGATGAATGAGTATGCGGTTGTCAAGGAACAGGCGAAAGGAAAACACTCGAAAGAATGCCTTTCACCTATCGTCCTGAAACCGCAGGGGTGTCAGCCCTGTGCCGCAAAATATTTTTTTAGTTTGGCAATTGCCAGGTTTATGGACTTGGCAACGGCTTGATGGCTTGTCCCTTCCATCCGGCCAATCTGCCGGGTAGACATTCCCTGAAAAACATGAAGCTGGAACCGCCGTTTCTGAATCTCGGTCAATGCGCCCACTGTAAAAAGCTGCTTCAGGGCTTTCCAGGCATACTTGCGGTTTTGTATGTCTGCAATTCGTTCTTCCCATTCTTCGTCCAGAGCGCGAGTGGCACAATGCTCCGTTTCCTCCAAACCGTGAATTGAAACATCCTTGCGGGTCTGGGCACTCTCTGCCCGATCCTGTTCATAGTAGATTTGATCGGACAGGGCTTTCAGCTCTGCAAAGTCGTGTTCCGTTTTGTCAGGGTTCTCCTTCAGATAATCCTCCAGTGTGATTTCTATGATTTCATTATGAAAGCGATAAACGATATTAGGGCTGTTTTTGTTTATCGCATAGTCGCTTTTGCGATAATTTTGCAAGTCTGTTACCTCCGATTTGTTTTTTGCGAAAAACAAATCGGAGGTGGCGGCTCCCTAATTCTTTGTTCAGGGAGCCTTAAATGAAAGCGGCCGACTTTGTATCGGGATACAAAATCAGCCGCTCTCTGGATATGCACATTGAGAAGTCCAATAGGGTAGGCAGCACGGGCAGGCGGGGGTTTGTCCCCACTTGGGGCAAACTCCCGCTCACAAAAACGCCGACCAACACCTATTGAAATTTGTCCATTGAAAGCCGTGTGTCGTTTGAGTGGGACAAAAAGTAACCTCCCAAAGCTGTGGGTGGCATTGTCCATAGCATCGCTACTCCTTGTCCGCTGCTACGCGGACGGCACACAGGCGGCTGGCATCATTCCCTTTTCTTAATATAGGAGCGGCCTTTATGCTGCCGCCTTGCTGATATTTATTTCATATATGATGTAGAAAGCCAATGTTGTAAAATAAAATAGGAGGTTCCCACAAGTGAGAACCTCCTATTTGTAGTTTGGCTTTGTACTACTTAGATACTCAGCCATATTTATATGCTTTACTGACGAATCGGGTTGAGCTTTATGTGCTTAGTTCATGGTGTAACTTGAAACGAAAGTCTTTACCAAACTTGCTTATCTTTAATAAGCGTAGCTGAGACTGATGTCTGCGCTCTTGGAGCTAGACGTATTGGCAACATAGATATAGAAATAACCACTCTTATTGATAGTTACCGTAACGCCGCCCTCGCCATTGCTGACAGTATCCGTATACTTGGAGCCAGTACTTGCCGAGTACACGCCGAGATCCAGATTAACGCTGGTAGGAGTCCAGTTCGCGTAGATGTCGATTTGAGTGCCTGCCTCAAAATAGGTCTTGTCATACTTAAAGGAGGTTCCGGGAGACAGAGAAATGTTCTTCTGGGGAGCAGGAATCTCCGCAAGATCCTCGGAAACATTGGCGGCCGCCTCATTCGAAGCAGCAGTCGTTTCCTTATTGGAAGCATTGAAGGCAGTAGAAGTGGTGGACACAGCGGCCAGATTATCAGTAGCCTGCATAACCATGGCATTAGGAGCAAAAGCGTCGCTCGGAGAGACATCCACTTCATCGGCAGCGGACGCGGCAAAGACAGAGGTAGAACCCAACATCAGGGTCAGAGCCAACGTGGTAGCCAGCAGAGAAGATTTTCTCATTTTCATAATCGCTTCAATCCTTTCTGTAATTGCATTTTTGCAAAAATGATTTAACACGGGATTAAACAAATTGTTTGAGTCTGCCAACTCAATGAGGGTCAATGCATAGGTGGATTTTAACTTTTCGCCAAGCGTTAGTACCACTCTTTCGTCACAAGAAAGCTCAATATCCCGATTCGCCAGTAGAAACATCATCCAAACTAAAGGATTAAACCAATGCACACAAACGCAAATAACTAGAAAGAACTTTATAATGCTATCATAATATCGGATATGCATATACTCATGTAGCAAAATAAAGTTTATTGCATTTGAGTTGTTGAAGTCCAAATTTGAAGGAAGTAAAATTGTCGGACATACAATGCCATATGTTAAAGGTGACGATATATTAGGTGTGGAGCGAATCCTAATCCTTCGCTTGAGAGAGTGTTCTTTTAACCAACACAATATCACCTCGTTTTCTATCTGAGAGGACTGAGAGAATTTATATCGGCAGATTAAGTAACTTATTCCAAAATATAAAGCACATATCCCAAATCCTACACTCCATAGTACCATTTGAAGCGGAATATGATCTGCTGCTTGCACATCAGGCAGATTATTAGTCAACGCAGTGGTTTCTGACATAGCCTTCTCTATGAAAGTCTCTGTACTCGGCACAGTCTCATGTATTGGGATGCTAACTGGAAGAGAAATAGAAAGCGGAACAAGTAACCTAATAATTATGATGCACCAAGAAACCACAAGGATTCTTTTGGGGACATAATGGATTCCAATAGCACGAAAAATAATAATTGCTATTATCATTATGCTGGCTAAAAAATCCATTTGGAGGAATGTTGTTCTAAAAAAATTCATTCCTCAATCGCCTCCCGATTTATCCTCTACCATCTTTTTCAAAGCTTCGATTTGTTCTTGAGATAATTTAGTTTGTCCAAGCAATGATACAAACAATTTATCTACTGAACCATCAAAAACTCTTTTGATCAATTTGGCAGTTTCTTGTTGTTGAACGCACGATTTGGAAACTAGCGCATGGCAAATAAAGTTTGGCTCTCTGCGTTCTACTACGCCTTTTTTGATACACCTCTTGAGCAAGGTATATGTGGTGTTAATATTCCAACCATATCGTTCATTCAATAAATCCGCAACATACTTAGCTGGTACATCCCCCTCTTTCCACAAAACATCCATAACTTTGATCTCACTATCGCCCAGTTTGACCTCCATGCAAATCACCTCTTTTCTTCACAAGACAGTTGTATTATGGGTTGCTTTTATAATACAACTGTCTTGCGCAAAAGTCAATACTACATTTGTCTTGTTCAAATTTATTTTACATTTAATGTATTCTTTATTTTCTATCATTCAAATCTGTTTTGTTGTAGGTATCCGACTTTTTAATTAAAGAAAGAGCATAACAATATTTACTTTCCTTACTTGAGCAAGTAGTGAGCATATCACAAAGTAGTGTCACATCACGATTGGATAGGATATACATAACCCAAACCAAAGGATTGAACCAATGAATGCTTAAAGTCACAAATATTAAGACTCTAAATATTTGAGTAAAATATCGAATATAAACATATTGCTGTGCAAGTTCATCCAAAAATCTAATTTTATCTTTTCTATCAAAATTTTTGGGGAACAAAACTATTGGGTGTAGATTACCAATAACTGTTGGATGGATAATCCGTTCTGCTACACGCACATCATATTTCCTTTTCGTATGAGCGGTTATCCAATTACATATAGCCGGTGTATGGTCTGGGATTGAGCGCTTAACCTTTTTCCTATTCTGAAGGTTGGAAATCAAGAAATAGACTACAATAATGCATATACTAAATCCCCAAATGTAAACTGGAGGAAAAGCAACAAATAATGATGCGCTGAACATAAATGCAAGAACAATCCATAATATACAAAAAAAGTATTTTGGCGCATGGTATATTGATATAGCACGGACTATTACTAACAGTAAAACTCCACACCCTAACAGACCACTTATTTCAAAAAAACTCATCATTTTCACTTCCTGTCATAACATCGGGCTGTATCTGGATGAATTAAAATTACTGGGACTTGCTTTTTCCTTGCATATCTGACACATTGCATGGTTCCCGACCGCATATTCCGATTATCGTCATAAACCGCCACCAGATAATCGGCCTGATCTACCATGTAGCAATTTCTCTTGACATAGCTTTCGCGGCAATTCTCGTTTCCGATGACCTCTTTTCTGTTGCAATGTCGTAGGATAAACTCCATACGGCTCTTGCTGCGCTGATCCCACTTGGCGTCATGGCCGACAAACGGCAGGGCCACAAACAATTCAATATCTTCGTATCCAGGCTGCTCCTTCAAACGAAGGATCTGTTCAGCCGCCCACATATCCACACCCAGGGCGCCGCCAACATAATACCGTCGAACTTCCTTTTCATCATGTAGCTTTCGGAACACCTCCAGCATATTGGCTTTAATCTTCTTGCAAAGGGCATAATCTTCACTGTATTTGAACTTGAACCGGCTTGGGCGGTGTCCAGTAATGGCACAAACGCATTCATTCATGCGGTTTCCTCCTGTTCTAATAGCGGTCAACACATATAAAACAAAAATAACTTATTTAATAAGGCGCAAACAAAATTATCAGCCAAATTATAACACAAATAATGTTCAATATCCAGGGAACCTTTCTGATATGCTAACAATCAGAGAGGTGAACTTATGGACGAAGAATTTATCCGCAATCGGATCACGGAGCTGCGGTTGAAAAAAGGCATTTCTGAATACCAGTTGAGCTTGGAACTGGGACAAAACCGTGGCTACATCCAGGCTATTTCCTCCGGCCGGGCATTGCCTTCCATGAAGCAATTCTTAAATATCTGCGAATATTTTGAAATAACGCCCCTGCAATTTTTTGACGCTACCGAAAACACCCCACAGCTTGTCAGAAAGGCGTTGGATGGAATCAGAACATTATCCGATGATGATTTAATTATATTGCTTGGTCTTATCGCACGGCTCAATCAAGGAAAATGACGGCAGGCGCCAAATGGCTCCTGCCGTTTATCTTTCCCAATATTGCCCTCATTTTCACACCTACAAATCCTTCTGACACCACCAGTGTATCTGAAACAGGACAGCCCTTACTTTTTTCTTCATCCGTAAGTATCTGTTCACCTGTACGGTTCAAGGGGGTATAAAAATGGACTGCCCCCCAGTCCACATACGAATCGGGCGGCAATTCTGCCGCCCGATTTTTGTTTCAAAGCCATCTGCAAAGGAGTAGGAATCCGCTGTCGGCAAAGTGGCAGACTGCTCCCCAGGTGTGGGATCAGGGGTGTTACAGGCATCCGCAGAGGCGCTTTCCGGCTGCACTGCCGGGGATTCATCAGACGCATCATCTTCCGAGACAGGGGCGTTTTCCGGCTCGTCAGGGCAGGGCAAGTCAGAGCATAAGGTATAGAGGTTGCTGGTCTGGCCGCCGTTCTTGCGCTCGTCAAACCGGGCCTGCTTGACGATATATCCCGCCTTCACCAGCTCATCCAGCGCCCGCTTTACGGTGGACACCCCATAGCCGCACTTGGCAGCTATGGTCTTGATAGAGGGAAAGCACTCGCCCTCTTTGTTGCAATGCAGAACCAGGACTTGCAGCACAAGCCGCGCTCTGGGCTTCAGTTCAGAAGAAAATGCCCGTTGCATATACTCAAACTTTGCCATATTCCAATCCTCCCAATCATGTCTTACTGTTACAGGCGCTTTTCTCCTGCAATATACTTCTCCACCAGCGGTCGGTAGATCTGTCCGTTGGCTCGTTTCGCAAACAGGTCGTGGGATGCCGCCGCAATCTGCACATCTTCCCCAAAGAGCTCCATACAGTATTCCTGAATTTCCTGCGGTACACAGATCGCTACCGGGCGTACTTCCAACGAACCGCACTCGGACAACGCCTTGTGGAACACCGGAATCTCATAGGGCAGAACACTCCCGCACAGGAGCCGGTGATCCGCGTCACGGAAAATAGAGGTGGGCGTCTGCATCACGCCGCAGTCATAGATGATAAACTGATACTCCTTATCCGGCTCGTTGGTCAGGTAGCAGTCGATCCCATCAATGGTGTAATGCTCCCCATCCGGTGCCGCTTCGTAGATGTTCAGCAGGAGCTGCAGGTGGCGGTTCTGATTGACTTCGATATACGCCACCTCCGCACCTCTGGCCGCCAGCCAAGAGGCCAGGTTAAAGGCCGTCACCGTCACGCCGCTTCTGCGCTGCGAACCGGCCACGGCAATACGGATATTCCGGGCGTTCCAGCGGTACGGAATAATTTCATCCGGCTCCGGGGCTTTCTCACGCTGAGTAACTGGCTGTTCGTAGACGGGAGCCTTTACCACATACCGCTGCATCCCATCTTCGGAAAGTGCCTCTGTCAGCTCGTCCAAGGCGTCCTCCATCGTTTCACCTGTAACCAGATTCACAACGCCGATGGACAGTAACCGCTGTACCTCGCCGTTCACATCCTCGCAACCGGAGAGGATGACGATGATCCGGGCGGAGAACATCATCTGAAAGGATTGCAGGGCAAGGGTGAAATCATTGCCGCTTTCCTCGATACACGCCGCATCCACCACAAAGAATTTGGCGTTGGCATAATTGCGCATATCTTTGGTAACGAAACTTTTCAGGCTGAACCGGCCGACCAGTTTCTTGGCGGGCAGAGTCATATTCCGCACAGCGGGGTCGATCAGGTTGCTTTTCTGGTTACTCGTCAAGTACAACAGCATAGGATTCACCTCCCATATTTTCAGCACTGGTTTTGTCATCCGCCCCACCGGTCAGCAAGAGGACGATGCCCACCACTACGATCACGATGTAGATAAACAGTTCAATCAGCTTGTTTCGGTTATTCATATCGCACCCCTTTAGTAGATCGCCCACAAGGGACCGCCTGCTGCGGCGCCCTTTCTGGCCTCATCCAGAATGATTGATATATCCCATTCCTGTTCGCTTCGTTTTTTACTGGCAGGATCGGCCACCAGGATTTTTCCTTCAGAGGTCACTCCACGCAGCACCATAAAGTGACCGCTGGATGTGAAGTGGCCTTTTGACATGAGTGCCACAATCAATTTCCCGGATGCCAAAGCATCCACCACGGCCTGCGGGTCATCGGTGCTGATGCTTTCCCATTGAAGCCCAAAGCCCTCCGCAGCCCCCGGTATCAACGAGTGATAGGACCCGTTGCCGGAACACCAATAGCCGTTCTGATACGCCCATTCTGCCATTGTGGGGGGATCAACGGTCTGGTCTGTCAGGCTGGATACCACAATCGCCATAGAGGTCGGGCCACATCCATAACCGCCGATATTAGGCGGGGTTGTTGACCAGGTTGCACAGCCGGACAATATCCTGCTGTTGCAGAATCTCGGTCTGAATGCCGCTGTCCGAAAAATATCCGCCAAGCAGCTTGAGCTTCTGAAGCAGATCGCGCTCAACGCCATCGCTTACCCTATCCCAAATCTTGATGTAGAATTGCCGCTCCACAACCTCGCCGGAAAGAGCAAAGGCGCCCATTTCCACGATTTCCTGCTTCAGCAGTTCCTTTTGCTTCACATCGGAAGAAGAAGTGAGTGTGGCAGACAGCTCCGACAACAGCGGAGAAATATCTACCGGGCGGGATACAGCAAGAAGCTGAAACGGGTACTGTGCGCTGGACAGGCTCACCGTAAGCTGCTTGGCAATCAGCCGCTTTTCGTTTTTGCTGAACAGTTCTGTGCTGATCGGGTAGATCTTCAGATATGCCAGAGCCAGATTGTCACGGGTATAGAGGAAGTTCCCCCGAATATCCTTCACATTCACAAACTCATTAGCGGTGATCTGGGCCAGTTCTTCCTTGTCCTTGTTCTTCGATTTCTTGTGTTTGGCCGACAACTTCAGAAAAATCAGCGTCCCACCGCCCAGCAGCGCACAGACGCAGATCATAATAATCGGCAAAAGCAATTTATCGACCTCGCTTTCTTTGCCACAAAAAAAGGCCCTGCTTTTCAGCAGAGCCGTGTCTTATAGTTCCAAATCATCCTCGTCCTCCCATTCCTCCTGTTCCTCGGCAAAGTCAAGAGAAAGGGTATCCAAGGGAAAGGAAAAGCTGTGGGCGCCAATCCGGTCAAGCTGACTGGCCTCTCGCAGTTCGTCAAAGCGGCGGCTGAGATCAGCCAAATCTTCCTCACTGGCCCGCACTGTTTCCCCTTCGCCATAGAGATAGGTTTCCACCTCTGCACGGATCGTGCTGTCTCTCGGCTGACTTGCCAGGTCATCCCGGATAACATCATCATCCAGAAGATCCTCCGCACAGTCAGGGCATCCGGCGGCAAAGTATTCCACCAGCAGCCCATATTCCGAGGATAGCGATACCAGCGAAAACATTTTGCTCATCGGCCTGCCTCCATATCCTCTCCGGCTCCGGTGTCCATGTCCCATCCCTTGCCGAACATGAGGTTCATAAACTCTTTCATGTCGGCGGCGGACCGTACTTCAAAGGATACCGCTGCGGGGACCGGCTGCGGAAAATACTCCTGATACATGGCGATCTGTTCATCGGTCAAAGAAACGCCCCTTCCTTCCGGGGTATCGCCATAGAGGAAAAAAGTTCCGTGCATGGTATCCGGCCCGTACTGTCGATTCTCCGGCAGACCTGCCAGTTTCCCGGACGCATTGCAGCAGAGAACCGTTTCGCAGGGCAGAGGAATACACTCAATATCCCCGCCCACAAGTTCCTGCCGGTGTTCCAGAGAATCCTCCAGCATGGTCGTATAAGGCGCCCGCCCAGGTTCAAACACCATAATCTGAATCATTCTGTTGTTGTTCATAGGCCCGCTTCATGTTGTCTGCCTTTTCAGGCAGCACCAGCGGCTCCCGTTCTTTTTTCTCATAGGGAACCACCTGCTTTACGGATGGAGAGAACTCCTTGCCGATCAGCTTGCCCACCGCTTCGGGGAAGGACAGGTTTTCTTCCCGCATGACAAAATCAATGGCGCCGCCTTTGACTCCATCATCAGGACCCGTCCATTGGAAAAAGCGATTGTTTTCGGGGAAGATGTAAAGCCCGCCGCTGTGCTTCATGTGGACAGCTTTGCGGCCTGCCTTTTCCGGCTCATATCCATAGCCACGGGCCAGGGACAGAATATCATCCGTCTGCTGTGCGACAATGGCGCAGATCTGAATGGGACAGACCGACAGGGGCAGACCCCGCTGATCTATGCCGCCAAGTACGGTAAAAGTGAGGCGTGCCGGTTTTTGCTGGAGCTTGGAGCAGATAAAACGCTGACAGATGAGGACGGACACAATGCGTTTGACTACGCCTCTTCAAACGGTATGCGGGACGTCATCGTTCTGCTGGAGGACCAGCAGAGACAGACGGATCACGCAGGAAATACTGCGCTGCATCAGGCCTGCCATCAGAATCAAAGCGAGGTGGCCGAAGCGCTGATCCGCGCAGGCCAGACAGATCTGGATGCTCCCAACGATTGGGGAGAAACTCCTCTGCTGATTGCGTGCGAGAATCAGAACGTTTATCTGGTGGAGATGCTGCTGAAGGCGGGAGCGGATCCCAACCGGAAACTGCGGGATGGTTTCTCTCCCTTGCACTATGCGGCATCTGGAGGGAACTATCCTATTGCCAAAGCGCTGCTGATGGGCGGCGCGGACAGCAATCTGCGAAATCTGGATGGCGAGACGCCGCTGATTCTGGCTGCCTGTGAGGGACACAATGACATGACCGCTCTGCTGATTGAAAACGGCGCGGATGTCAACCTGACGGATAACCTGCAGCATAGCGCGCTGTATTACGCTACTGAAAACGGCTTTACCGAGATTGTGGAGCAGCTTTTAATGGCTGGTGCGGAAGGGTAACATCAGAAAATTCCGCCATAATGGATTTATGGTTCCTTTGTAGATTGGGCCATATTGATACATCCCTGGCCAGAGCCGGAAAAATTTTCGCTTCAGTGTACAGACAAAGCGTCATGAGGAGAATAACCCCATGGCGCTTTGATTTTTTATGGTCTTTCCAAGCATTTTGCCCTGCTGATTGACTGCACTTCTCCAAGGGGAGTACATCTGCTGCCTCCCTTTTTCTGAGGCCATGGAGTGACAGACCATTATATCCAAATTCGCAGCCACCGGCACACCCAAACGAAAACAGGAGCGGCACCGCTGACGCTGTGCCGCTCCTGCTGAAATCCAATATTTCCGCACCACTGGCTTTTTATATTGTCTGCATAGCCTGGGGCAGCTCACAAATTCACTGCGCAGAGAATATTTATTTTCTCAAACGCAATTTTCATTCCTGTAACAGTCATTCAAGCGCAATCGCTGTTGGGGTAAACTTACTGCAACCATCAGCCGCCCAGTTATTCCGTGTCTGTTTTAATTTCCAAACAAAATCACTTTTGCCGTCAGCGAACCACTTCTGCCTGCTCCTGATCCTTCAGCCGCCCCATATGCAGCATCATCCTGGCACACTTATAAATGTCGCCGCAGCCCATAGTCAGTACCAAATCCCCCGGCTGGACCCGGCTCATGACATATTCGGCCACTTCCTCAAAGGTATCCCTCCAGGCGCAGCCAGGGATTTTTTCTCCCAAATCGCTGGAATGGATATTATAAGTGTTTACTTCCCGGCTGCCCATAATGCTGCTGAGCACTACATGATCCGCCAGAGACAGGGCTTTGACGAAATCATCCAGCAGCAAATAGGTGCGGGAAAAGGTGAAGGGCTGAAATACCGCCCACACCTGCCGGTACCCCAGATTCATAGCGGCTTTGAGGGTAGCGGTCAATTCAGCTGGATGGTGGCCGTAATCGTCGGCGATGGTCACCCCATCCACCCGGCCAACCAGCTCAAAACGACGTCCCGCGCCATGGAAGCTCTCCATCGCCCGGGCGATCTCATCCGGCGCCACTCCCTGCATCCAGGCTTCCGCTGCGGCAGCCACAGCGTTGAGAATGTTGTGATCTCCCGGAATATGAAGGGTCAGGCGGGTCAGCTTCTCTCCCCGATGCATCAGATCAAAGGAACAGGTAAATCCATCCTGACGGACCACATCGGCAGGATAAAAATCACGTTCCGGGCTCATGCCAAAGGTGTATTTCTCCTTTTCCACCGGCTCCATAGCGGTACAGGTGTTGGCGTCATCCCCATTATACAGCACCCGGCCAGCCATGTTGGCAAAAGCGGTGTAGCTTTTCATAGCGTTCTCCACCGTGCCGAAATACTCCATATGGTCGTTGTCAATATTCAGGATAATGGCCACGTCCGGGCAGGTACGGAGAAAATGATCCTGAAATTCACAGGCCTCATACACAAACAAATCTGTCTTTCCCGCTCTGCCGTAGCCGCCGATGGTGGACAGCTTGCCTCCGATAACCGCGGAAGGATCCTTCCCGGCCAAATACAGAATATGGGTAAGTATGGAGGTAACGGTGGTCTTTCCATGGGTACCGGTGATGCCCACAGCATTTTGATACCGGCTGGAGACCGCGCCCAATACCTCCGCCCGCTCCAGCATGGGGATTCCCATCTTACGGGCAGCCGCCAGCTCCGGATTATCCGCCAGGATGGCCGCTGTATACATCACCATATCCGCTCCGGCCAGATTCTCGGGGCTGTGCCCCAGATGGATCTGCAGCCCCATCTGACGTTCCAGATTGAGAATATCACTTTCGTTGTTATCACTGCCGGAGATCTCATATCCCTGGCTGTGAAGGATCTGCACCAGAGGAAACATACCGGAGCCTCCAATTCCAATGCAATGGATATGGCGAACTCCCTGAGGCAGCTTGATTTCTTTTTTCATCTCTCGCCCACACTCCCTGCCGGTCTCTCCCGGCCGTCGCTTTTCTATGTTCCGTCATCCCGCTTTTGACGGAGGAGACTGAGTTCCTCCCTTGGGATAGTATAAGAACGCTTTCGGGGATATTATACCCCGAAGCGGGGTTTTTGACAACGAAAAGGAAAGAACCGGAAAATATTTTTCTTCTCTCCAGTCTCCACCGGTATAAGAAACATTCCTTGGACCATACTTTTTGTGACAAAACAAGGGAGGCTTTTGAGTATGAATGTTACTGAAATCCGCATCCGAAAATTGTATGACGATCCCCGCCTCAAGGCTCTGGTATCGGTGACCATTGACCGGGATCTGGCTGTACATGATATCAAGGTGATCCAGGGCCCGGAACGCCTGTTTGTGGCCATGCCCAGCAGACGGGATGAAAACGGCGCCTTCCGGGATATCGCCCATCCCATTACCCCTGCCGCCCGAAAGATACTGGAGGGGGAAATACTGGCCGGCTACCAGCAGGCGCTGGAGGAAGCGGGAATAGCTCCATGCCAGCAGCAGTCTTCGGATTAAGACTGCCAGCGTTTCCGTCTGAAAGGCCCTTCACCTGTTTTCTGCACAAGCAGAATAAATATCCCCCCGCAAAGCGGGGGGTATTTCCGTTTCGGGCATAGCCCTAATACTACAGGCAACGCACAAGTGCGTTTTTTATTGGCCTGCCAGCCACGCATAGGATTACTTGCTACCCGTAAACGGGTCTCTGGGATCGTAAAGACTTATTTGATCACTTTCTCGATCCATCTTTAATTGGTTCTCGATATACTCTTTTATTGCTTTTGTATTCTTTCCTACTGTGTCCACGTAATATCCTTTGCACCAAAATTCACGGTTCCGATATGCAAACTTCATATTCCCAAACTTTTGAAATATCATTAAACTGCTTTTTCCCTTGAGGTATCCCATAAATCCCGATACACTCATTTTTGGGGGGATACTTAGAAGCAGATGGATGTGATCTGGACATACTTCTCCCTCTATAATCTCAACCCCCTTCCATTGACACAGTGTTCTGATGATATCTCTTATTGCTGCTCTTTTTTCGTTATAGAATACTTTTCTTCTATACTTTGGCGCAAATACCACATGATATTTACAATTCCACTTCGTATGTGCTAGACTGTTTGTGACGTTATTTTGCTCTGGCATTTTAATGTCCTCCTAATGTGTTTTTCAGCGTAACTGGCAGGTCACGTTTTTACTTTAACACATTAGGAGTTTTTTTATCTTTTTCACCGCTTAAGCTCTTTTGAACCACGCGACTATCGCGTGGTTTTCTTTACACAACAAAAGCTGAGCGTTCGCAGGCCAAAAGGTACGAGCGCTCAGCTTTTTTTGTGCCGGTGAAATCGTCCGGTGCGGGATACGATAGCGCTTAAAAGGAGAAGCTGATTGGTTTGAGCTCTTTGGCAAAGGCGTTTTTTCGTGGGTTCACAGTCACCCTGCGGCTGCTCAGGCGGATTTCCCCCAGGGAGGAAAGGTCCCTGGTTCCGGGCAGATTCTGACGCAGCAGCTCCCGGCCCTCCAAATCTGTCACCATCAGCAGCGGCCAATAGCTTCCGTTGTCCAGGTACCGCAGAAAAAGGGTCGCCTGGGCTTTCGTTCCCTTTTTGACCTTGAAGCGCATAAGCATTTCCGGCCCTTTCACCGCTGCTTCCTCTGCAGCCTTTTGGACCATAGCGGCAAGGGCTTCCCCGGGAGCGAAAAAGGTGATCAGCACCTCCGTCAGCGCTGCGGACAAAAATACTGCTGTCTCCTCCTCTTCCAGGCGGCAAAACAGTCCTTGGTCAACCCCCACATCATAATAGCGGTACCAGCTTCTCTCGTTCGTCTTTCGTTCAGCTGGAGCCGATGTTCCCGCCATCAGACAGGGGGTGAAGTTCAGATAAAGATGATCAAAATCCCCCAGAGAAAACCCCTGTTCCCGCAGCTTCATCGCGGTGCGATGGGCCATGAGGCTGGCTTTACGGTTGTCCAGGTGCCAGGGCAGGCTGTTGCCGTCTTTGTTGGGTACATCGCTTTTATAAAGACGGATATCACTGATTTTTTTCATCCGTTGCCTCCGCTTTCCGGCATAAACCAATAGGAATGGAACCCCGACAGCTGCACCATCGCCCCCGGCGGAACCTGCGTGAAGGTATGGTGAATGTTCAGCAGATCGCCGCAGCCCAATTGCAGCGACATTCCTCCCAAAGTATACAGCAGCTCCCACCTTCCCGGCGGCAGCAGCATCCACACTCCCAGAGGCAGTAAGCCAAACAACAGCGTCGGAGCGGCAGACAGCCATAAAAAGCGCCGGCGGGAAACGGGACAGGTGGAAATCACAAAAAACATTCCCTGACGAATGGCCTGAAAGCACTCC
Source organism: Angelakisella massiliensis (assembly GCF_900104675.1). Lineage (GTDB taxonomy): Bacteria > Bacillota > Clostridia > Oscillospirales > Ruminococcaceae > Angelakisella > Angelakisella massiliensis. Next base: position 51,015 of record NZ_LT629944.1, read on the forward strand.
ACCTCCGCCTTCCGCGGAAAGAAAAGACCGTGAATCAGTTCATGGGGGATCGCCAGCGCCAGCGACAACAGTATTCCCAAAAGGGAACAGGAAAAGGCCCATTGCCGCCACAGCAGGCATTTCAGCGCCCCCAACGCCAGCCACAGCACCAGCATCCAAAGACTATCGGGCACAGCGGCTTTTGCCAGCTGCTCCGGTGTATCCGGCTCCTGATACTGCACCGCCCCTTCCGGCAGCACTCCCAAAGGCAGCTGATGGGGACCGGTATATTTTCCTCGCCAGATGAATTTCATTCCCGCTTCCCCTTTCAGCCGTATGCGCTCATATGAACCATTCACTGCTGCTTATCAATGGGCATCCATCCGCAGCTGCCCTTTTTTCTGCGCTCAATCAGCCTTGACGTTAATATACTCCGCCTTCAGTTTGGAATAAACAATGATCTGCTCTCCATAAAGGCTGAAGTTACCGGAAAGCATATAGCTGATCGCGCAGGCCAACAGGAAGAACAAAAAGGAGCTGTTGCCCACATAGGATACGCTGCCCGCAAACAATTCCAGCCCCAGCAGCAGGGAGGTGACAGGACAGTTGGTTACACCGCAGAACAGCGCGGTCAGGCCGATGGCCGCCCCGAAAGCCGGGTCCAGTCCCAGCAGGGGAGCGACGGCACAGCCAAAAGTAGCCCCCACAAAAAAGGTGGGAACGATCTCTCCACCCTTAAAGCCGCTGCTCAAGGTGATGGCTGTAAAAATCAGCTTGAGAACAAAAGCCCAGGGGACCACAGTGCCCGAGGCCGCCTGAATAATGACATTCATTCCCGCGCCGTTGTAATCTCTTGTACCGCACAGCAGCGTCAGCAGTATGATCATGCAGCCGCCGGCGGCCGCCCGAACCATCGTATTGGGAAAAAACCGCTTCATCCATCCGGCGGTATGGTGCATGGTGGAACAGAACAAAATAGAGAGCAAACCGCACAATAACCCCAAGACTCCCACTTGAAGCATTGTCACCAGGGATATTTCCGGTGCGCCTGCATAGGGCAAGGCCGTGGGCTCCACACCCAGCACCCCCGCCAGAAGATAGCCGGTCAAGGCCGCTATGGTGCAGGGCACAATGGCAGCGTAATACATCACCCCGACGCTTACCATCTCCAGGGAAAAGAAAGCCGCAGCGGCAGGGGTTCCAAACAGCGCCGCAAACGCCGCGCTCATGCCACACATCACCAATACCCGCTGGTCCTTTTCATCCAGTTTCAGCAGCCCGCCCCCCACACTGGCGATACATCCTCCCAGCTGGAGAGCGGCGCCCTCCCGTCCGGCAGAGCCGCCAAACAGGTGGGTCAAAGCAGTTGAAACAAAAATCAGCGGACCTGTGGCGGGGGGAACCGGCTCATTGCTCCGCACAGCGGTAATAACCATATTGGTACCACGGTCCCGGTCTTTACCGATAACATGGTACAGCCAGGCGATCAGAACTCCCGCAAAAGGCAGCCCCCACAACACAGCCGGATGACTTTCCCTGAATTCTCCACACCACTCCAGCAGGCTGTGGAATACGACCCCTACTCCTCCGGCTACCAGGCCGGTGAGAACGGCCAGCAGCAGCCATTTTAAAAAAATCAAAAAAGCATGATACCATTTTTTTGCATTTTGCAGGATCATTGTCTTTCTCCCACCACAACTCTCTTTGTGATTTGTTTGTAAGGGACCTTTTCTGCCAGACGGTTTTCACAATCTCATCCGCTATTGAAATTTTGCCGGGGCAGGCAGCGTTTTTCCCTTTTGACAGTCTCTTCTCCGTTTTCAGGTAATGCTTGCATTTGGATATAAACGGTGCATCCGCCAAACAATAACGATGCTTTGAGAACAAACCTGAACATATGATTTGAACGGATTCATCCTTTCCAGAATGAAAATCGGTTCCCCGAACACATTATCCTGAACAAAAGTATCTGGGATGTCCGTCTTTTCACCATTATACCATATTCTTGTCTCCGAAGGATGCCCCTGCCGCCTTTTTTCCCAAAAAATTGTCACTCCTTTTGGGCAGTCTTTCTCAAAACTCCCCTTTGATGGAAAATTTCTTTCAGCCTTTTATAAAGCGGATCCTGCAAGCCTTTTGGGGAACGGCTATTGTCACCATTTCTGTTCCAGACGGGAAACTTCCCCTGTGGGTCAGACCATGTTATAAAAAGACCGGAAAGAGGCCCTTATTTTACCCCTCTCCGGTCGGTCCGCTTATTGATTTTCATAAAAGAAGCCCACTGCAGACAGCGCATACATGGGAGCGGTTTCACACCGCAGAATACGGGGACCCATGGTACAAACCGCCAAACCCGCCTGCCGCGCCGCCTCAACCTCCTGGGGGTCAAAGCCGCCCTCGGCGCCGATCAGCACCGAAAGGGACCGGGGATGATCCGCCAGCACCTGTCCAAAGGGTTCTGTGGCCTGCTCATAAAACAGCACGCTCCTCTGGTCCCGGGACATTTCCTCCAAAGCTTGGTCCAGGGTCAGCAGAGGACGAACCGGCGGCACCACTCCCCGCCCGGACTGCTTGGCGGCCTCCAGGGAAATGCGGGACAACCGTTCCAGCTTCTTTTCCATGGAACGGCTGTCAGGCCGGGAAACACAGCGGCTGGTAAGGACCGGCACAATGGCCGCCGCCCCCAGCTCCACCGCCTTTTGAATGATCAGTTCCAGCTTGTCGCTTTTGGGCAACGCCTGATACAGGGTGACCCGAACGGGAAGCTCACTGCGGCAGGGCAGGCGCTCCATGACCCGAAGCACCGCCATTTCTCCGGAAAGCTCTGTAATGGTACAGCGGAAATCCGTCCCCTGTCCGTCGCAGAGCCACAGCTCCTCCCCTATCCGGCAGCGGAGGGACTTGACGATATGCCGTCCATCCTCTCCGCCCACCTGCACCATTTCCCCATCAAAGGGGGGAACAAAAAATCTGGGCATATCCCTTCTCCCCTTACAGTGTGCAGTGGATGGCGCACCATCCATCCTGTTCCTTCACCGAAACCACTGTCAGGCCCTGCGCTGTCAGCGCCTCCAGCACCTCTTCCTGCCGGGGAAGAATGACGCCGGAAGCCACCACCGAACCGCCCTTGCGGAGATGGCGGCGAATGGCGGGAGAAAGGGCGATTATGACATCTGCCACAATGTTGGCGGCAATCACGTCATACTCTCCGCCGATTTCCTCCGCCAGCTTTTTGTCATGGACCAGATCCCCGCACAGAGGCACAAAGCGGTCAGGACCAAAGCCGTTTTCCGCCGCGTTCTCTCCGGCGGTGCGCACTGCCACAGGATCAATATCCACTCCCACAGCCCGGGAAGCGCCCAGCATCAGCGCTGCAATGGAGAGAATACCGCTGCCGGTGCCCATATCCAGCACTGTATCCCCGGGGCGAATCACCTGCTCCAGCAGCTCCGCGCACAGACGGGTGGTGTGATGGGTGCCGGTGCCAAAGGCCATGCCGGGGTCCAGGGTGATGACCAGCTCCTCGGGAGCCTTGTCATAATGCTCCCAGCTGGGGCAGACCACCAGACGGCTGCCCAGATGAGTGGGGTGGTAATACTCCTTCCAGGCAGTGGCCCACTCCTCTTCCCGGACGGCGCTGGTGCGGACGGTGTAAGGAACCTTTTCCTGCTCCAGCTGATGGGTGAGATAGGAGACCGCTTCAGCAGGACTTTGCTCGGGGCTGATATAAATATGGACAATACCGGTGTTCCGGTCCCGGGCCAGCAGCTCTTCATCGATCAGGTCGATATGGGCGATCTCCGGCACCAGCTCCAGCATATCCGAATAATCCTCCACATAAATGCCATAAGGCACCGCCATCTGGGCGATGGCTTCCGCCGTTTCCAGATGCTCCACGGGGATGATGATTTGTACGTCAGTCCAATCCATAGGGACAACTTCCTTCCTGTGTTTGAATCTGCTCTCTATTATACACGATGAAAATTACCGGTACAACCCTTGCAGGGCAGGCAGGCATTCTTTCTGTCGTTATCTGTATGCCGGGACTTCTCCCCGCTCCAGGGCCAAAAGGGCCTGTTTCCGCTCCAGCCCGCCTGCGTAACCGGTGAGGCTGCCGTCTGTTCCCACCACACGGTGGCACGGGATGAGGATGGAAATGGGATTGTGCCCCACTGCACCCCCTACCGCCTGGGCAGACATGGTTTGACGTCCCAGCTGCACGGCCATCTCCTTTGCCAGCTGCCCATAGGTAACTGTACTGCCCCAGGGAATCCGGCAAAGGAGCTGCCAAACCTGCTGCCGGAAAGGACTGCCCGCAGGGCGCAGAATCAAAGGCTCCTGGGGCTGTCTCCCGGCAAAATACTCATCCAGCCATCGTTCCAGGGAGCGGAAAACCGGGTCCTCAGCCTCTCCCCTCTGCCACAGAGCGGGGTCCCCCCCGCCCATTCCTTCATACTTTTGTCCCCGGAACCAAAGCCCCCGAAGAGCGTCATCCTCCGCCAAGGCAATGATCTCCCCCAAAGGGGTATTCATCCGGCGAACACGAAGCCCCAAAGCTGTTTCTGCTGTTTTACTCTCCACCATTTTACCTCCTCAGCGATTGTAGCGGAAGCGGGTACCCGCCAGGGACAGCCATACCTGACGGCACTGCTCCATCATCTCCTCCGGCAGCGGCGGCGTTTCCATAGCAGCCAGATTCTGCTCCAAATGGCTTTCCTTGCTCACTCCCAGAATCACCGAATCCACCTGCTGGTTGGAGGCGCACCACCTCAAAGCCAGCTCCACCGGGGTCATTTCTCCTTCCCGGGCGATTTCCCGCAGCCGTTCCACTGCCTGGAAATTTTCCTGGGACCAGTAGCGCTGCCGATAACCGCCATTGAGGCCGAACCGGCAATCCGCCGGAGGCTCCCCCTCATGGTGCTTGCCGGACAGCAGCCCTCCTGCCAGGGGGTTGTACACCACCAGCCCCATACCATGGTGCCGCAGCATGGGGGCCAACTCCTCTTCAATACCTCTGGTGATGAGATTATAGACATTCTGGCTGACCACGGGAGCAATGCCATTGCGGCGGTCGCTGATCCACAAGGCGTCGCAGATCTGCCAGGCGGCATAGTTGCTGATACCCACATACCGCACCTTTCCGGAGCGGACCAGCTGGGTCATGGTATCCAGCGTCTCCTCCAGGGGAGTATCATAATCCGGCTTATGGAGGTAATAAAGATCCACATAATCCGTTTGCAAACGGCGCAGACTGTCCTCCAGGCCCTGGATGATATGGCGGCGGCTGAGGCCACGATCATTGGGATCGCTGCTGCCGCAGGGATTGCACACCTTGGTGGCCAGAATCACATGATTCCGCCGTCCCTGGAGAGCCTTGCCGGTGATCTCCTCGCTGCGGCCGCTGACATACATATCCGCAGTATCCACAAAGTTAACCCCTCTGTCCAGGGCCCGATGAATCAGGGAAATCGCTTCCTTTTCCTCCACCTGTTCCCCAAAGGTCATGGTTCCCAAACAGGCCCGGGAGACCCGGATACCGGTACCGGTGAGCGTTCTCATTTCCATGGCTGGTTCCTCCTTTTAAAAAAGCAGATCTGACTTTGCTTCCATTGTATCCTATTGCCGTGCGGAAATCCAGAGCAATAAATATGAAGCGTACCGCATTTGACCGGATCAAGAAAATAAAAAACCGCTGATTACCAGTAGAGAATACGTTTTTCTCAAACCATCCAATTGATCTGAAAGTCCGGAGACTTTTTCTGAAATGACCGAAGAATATTTGATTGGATACAGAAGGAACCAACAGCCCCAAAAGGTGGATGCTGCTCTTTTTCATGCCCTGTCCCTTGATGAAGCAAAAGCTTTCATGTTACAATGCAAATGTGGACGGAAGATGTCCTGGAAGTTTCACCTGCTTTCAGAGGCATCTGACCCCTGTACGCAAAATCTGACCGCTGATGAAACCAGGTTCCATCTTCCCGGCCCGGTATGGGAGGGGCACTGCCTCTCTTTTCTGCAAACAAGTTTCCAGAAAGTTTGAAACATAAACTTTATATCAGCGGTTTCATTTTCGAGCCGCATCTCATTCAATGAGCCGCGGCAGGAGGTTCTCATATATGGAAAGCTATTGCGGGAAAAACTGCGTCCAATGCTCCTACCTAAACCAAGGGCGCTGTCCCGGCTGTAAAGACGGCCCGGGAATGCCTTATACCCGTGCCTGTCCCCTGGCACGATGCTGCCAGCAAAAGGGGCATCGTGGATGCTATACCTGCCTGTTTGCGGAAAACTGTCATCTGCTGCGGCAGAAGGATTCCTTGCCTTCCTGGAGGCCAACCGGCACTGCTTCCTTAAAAATCTCCTCACCGACTCCACCTCCTGCCAAGGAGCAGGCAGAACTGCTGCTTCGTGGATTTTGTCTGCTTTCTTTGTTGGAATTTCTGTCTTTTGGATGGTTTTTTCTCATTTCTCCCATCCTCTCCCATTCTCTTTCCCGGGGAATGTTGGTTTCTCTGGCTGCTTTGTCCACTTTGTTTTTCTCCTTGGCCTATTTCTATCTGAATCGGGCTCATACAGGTTACTATATCCCAGGTTCCGGTCCTCTGTGTCTGCTGCCAATCGCATTAGCCGCCATCTATATGGCGGGTCTGGAATCCGGTCAAAACAGTGTGGCATCCATGATGCTGGTGTATATGCTTCTGTTCTGCCTGGCAGAATGGGCGGCTTGCTTTTTTCACCGAAGTGTCGCTGCTTCCCTGAGCCCAAGCCTGGCCAAACGTTGGGCTATCCTGTACTGTTTCCTTCCCTTTCTTGTCTTTTTCAGCTCAATCGCCTATATGAGTTATCTTGTGGATCATCAAATCCCGGCCCCCATACTCCTGCCGTTGCTGCTGTGCCTGGTGCTTATGAAGGTTTTGAAGCTGATATTTCTCATTCAGACAGCTGTTACACTGGGCCGGTACCTTGGGGGAATGAAAAACGGTCCCCAAGCTCCCTGACCGTGAGGCGATTCCTGTTCCAGATGGGGTCTGGACCATGGGGCGGTCAGCCTTTGTCTTTTGGAACGTTTCGGGATACAACCTCACTTTCCACAGGCATTTTCTTTCCGGCGCCATATTCAAAAAATCCAATCATTTTTATCATCTTCGGGGAGGTGTTCATCCCATGGAAAGCTATTGCGAAAAAAATTGTATGCAATGTTCCTACTTTATTCAGCGCTGCTGTCCCGGGTGTAAATGGGGACCTGGTCAGCCGGTGCAGGGAGTCTGCCCCCTGGCCCGGTGCTGTCGGGAAAAGGGACATGGAACCTGCCGCTCCTGTTCCCTGGCCTATCATTGCGGGCTTCTGGCGCAGCGGGACTTTTTCCCACCCCGTCCAGCCTCCAGTCCATATCCTCCCCGCCAGGTCCGCCCCGCTTCCATTCCACAGGTACCGCCTCCCACAGTGGAAAAAGCAGCTATATTGTCCCGCTGGCTGGGTTGGCTCTTTTTTTTGGAACTGGCACAGATCATTTTTGCGGTAGTAATCGGTGTATTTCTAGTCTCCTTTAAAGTCAGTTCCATCCCGCCTATGGCGTCCCTTCTGTCAAATCTGCTGATTATCGGCATTTACTGTATCATTTATTTTCGTCTGTCGGAAGCGCAGTCCGGCTACCGCATTCCAGCGATAGCTCACATTGTTTGCTTTCCTTTGATCCTGGTCATTATATTTTTTCCCTCCTATAAGAATCTGACTTTTTACGCTGCGATACAGCTCATCAATACTCTCATTACCCTGGCAGCAGAATGCTTTGTTTATCAGGAAAATAGTAAGGCGATCCAGGGACTGAGCGGTGGGATTGCCCGAGGATGGAAATATCTGTATGTGGTGCTTATTTGCCTGACGGGCATTACGTTCTTCGGCGGACTGCTGTGTTTTATCGACCTTAGCCTTGGAGTTCTGCCGTTGCTGATGGCTTGCTTCGGCATTATGATCGAGTTTATCGTAAGCATGGTTCTTCTCCATAAAACAGTCAACACGCTGCTGGGCTACATTTCCGCCGCAGAGCAGTCCCGTGGGCCTTCCCTGTAAAGACATCTTTCCATTTTTCTTTCCTTTCCAGTCAAAAGACACACTCAGAAATTCACAGGCGCTGTGGGACATTCCACTTGCTTGCCCAAAACTAACTTCACACTGTTGAAGACGCTGTCGGATTTTTCTCCGGCAGTTTTCTTTTATCTTGGATAAAAAAAGAGCGGCGCAGCCTCTGCCGCACCACTCCATCCAAAAGCAATATTTTGTTTTTGCTCAGAGGCATTGGTCTTTTCCCGTATTTCCGCTCTTCGGCTTATTCTCCCGGGAAAAACCTCCCTTTCCGGAGTGCTGTATACTTTTATCCATTGGCATCCCAAGCCAAAAATTCCTGCACCCAGTAGATAACACCGTTTTTCCGATATACGCCAACGCCCATTCCATTGCCGTAATCGGAATAATCGGCCATCATTGTGGCTTTATGTCCAGGGGAATTCATCCATCCCTCTACCACCGCTTCAGGGGTCCGGGAGCCTTTGGCAATGTTCTCCATGAAGGTATAATGGCTGTACATCCCGCCGTCTTCTCCATTGAGACGATCATGGGAAAAATAGTCCGCAATCTCCTCCGCCCGGATCTGAGCATATTCCATGGCCGTTTCATGCTCCACCAAAGGCTCCAGTCCCGCCTTCTCCCGTTCCACATTGGTCAGGCGAATCACTTCCTGGGCAAATTCTTCCGCATCGTATTCCGGTACAGACAAAACCGGAATATCCATTTCCTCTGTCTCCAGGCCCCGGTACAGATTAAAATTTTCAATAAACCAGGCTTTCTGCTCCTCCGCCTCGGCATAGCTCAGGCCATTTTCCCGGATGATGGTACCCAGAATTTCGGCGGGAATTGTTCCCACCACATTGCCGCTGCCATCGGTGAATACATAAGCGGACCCACCATTATACGCTTTGCCTGTAACTGACACAGCAGGGGTGTCAGGGTCCAGGACATTGACCGTATACTTTGCCAGAGGACCATTTCCCGTCTGCTGTGAAGGCTGGCTGCTGGCGGAGGAAGCCGGCTGCTGAGGCTGCGGCTGAGACTGGGCCGGCTGGGGCTGAGACGTTTCGGAGGCCGCTGCCGCCTGAGAGGGCTCACTTTGGGAGGAAGAAGATTCCCCGGCAACAGAAGAGGAGGAGGCCTCGGCAGCTGCACTGCTGGAGGAGGAATTTTCCTCTTCTTCGGGGACTGCCTCAGATTCGCTCTGGGAAGAGACTTGCTGTTTCAGCTCATCCAATTCCTGCTGCAGCTGTTCCATCTGCTCCTGCAGCGCATCATATTCCTCCTGTGTCACACCGCTTTCAGCAGAAGCTGGCTCCGCTCCAGCATCGCCCGTACATCCCGTAATGGATAACATCATCAACAGCGTCAACGCAACTGAAAGGACCTTTTTCGCCAGCATCATATATTTCCTTACCCCTCTTCATATTCTTCTGCTATAGAGGATAACGCTTTTTCATTGTAATTTCAACCGCTTTTCCGCCTTGCCGGAAAGGGCCGGGATTCATCAAAAAGAAGGGAAAGCCCAAAATCCGCAGCTGTCCCCCCAACCACAAAACGTTTACCAAGGTGAAAGAAAGGGGTCTGCAGTGCGGCAGGAATGCGATGCGTGTGCGCTGATGCGGAACATCAAAAAGCTGTGATAAAAACAGAAAAATATATTTTAATAGAGCTTCACCCAACTATGACAAAAAGGGATTCCCCATACATATCGTACAGGGAATCCCTTTATTCAGCTTACTTCAAGCTCGCTCCGCCTATGGCCCGCCTTTGTTTATGAAAGCAGGTCATCTGACAGCACCGCCTGAAACAAAGGAAGATTACTCCTCGACAGGAGCTTCCTCAGCGGCAGTGTCCTCGTCCTGAAGGAGAGCCTTGATGGACAGGCTGGCGCGCTTTCTGTCATAGTCCAGCTCAGTGATCTTGGCCTGAACCTCATCGCCCACCTTCAGCTTGTCGGAGACCTTCTCCACACGCTCACGGGCGATCTGAGAAATATGAATCAGACCATCGATGCCGGGAATGATCTGGGCAAAAGCACCGAAAGCAGTGATGGACATGATCTTGACGGTGACCACATCGCCCACCTGATGGAGGGTCTTGATCTTCTCCCAGGGATTGTCCTCGGCCTTCTTGTAGATGAGGGAAACTTTCTTCTCCTCGGGATCCAGATCCTTGACGGTCACGGTGACCACATCGCCGATGGAAACAACCTCAGAGGGATGCTTGACCCGCAGCCAGGTCAGATCGGACAGACCAATGCGGCCATCCACACCACCCAGGTCCACAAACACGCCGAAGTTGGTGATGCTCTTGACGGTACCGGTGTACTGCTTGCCGATTTCAACATTCTCCCAGAATGCCTTGGCCAGCTCCTTGCGCTGCTCACGGATGACAGCGCTGATGGAGCCCAGAGCCCGGCGGCGCTGACGATTGGTCTCCAGGATCTTGAAGGAAACTTCCTTACGCAGCAGGGTGTTCAGATCGCCATCGCGGGGAACACCGGACTGAGAAGCGGGAATGAAAACCTTCACGCCGTTGGAAAGAACCAGAACGCCGCCCTTGATGACCTCGGTGACGATACCGGTGAGGATCTCTCCGGTCTCGCCGGCGTTCATGACCTTTTCAAAGCCGGCGGCAGCATCCAGACGTCTCTTGGAAAGCATGGTGGTGCCTTCCACATCGTTGACCCGGACGACCAGCAGCTCGATCTCGTCGCCTACCTTGACCAGATCCTCCGCCTTGGCGTTGGGATCGTCGGTCAGTTCATGGAGCGGAACATAACCGGCGTGCTTGGTACCGATGTCCACAGAGATCTCGTTGGGCTTAATGCCGGTGACGATACCTGTTACCTTCTCCCCGTTATATGTACTTTTGAAAGATTGCTCCAGCATCTCCTCGAAAGTCATGTCGTTGTTGATGTTATCCAGTCTGCTCATGGATTTTTGAACCTCCTTAATTATACAAGCCGGGGTCGAAGCACCGGCAGTAATTCCAATGATACGCGCGGCATGGAAAAGATTGCGAAACGGTTCAAGCTCTTCCGCCTCCTCCACCAATACCGTGGGGCAGTGTCCCTGGCAAATCTGGTACAGCTTCAGGGTGTTGGAGCTGTGCCTGCCGCCGATGACGACCATGGCGTCCGCTTGCCGGGCCAGCGTTTCCGCTTCTTCCTGCCTGACAACAGTGGCTTTACATATTGTATCAAATATCTTGAGATTTGTACACACTTTTTTTGCGCTTTCCGTGGATTTCTTCCATTCTGACAAGCGAAATGTTGTCTGCGCTGCCATTATATAGGAATAATCACCTTTATTTTCCAGTTCCTGCAACTTTTCCATCAATTCTTCCGCTGTCTGGAAGATGATACAGGGCTGATTGCAATGGCCCGCAATACCCACGACCTCGGGATGTGTGGGGTCGCCCGCCAGTAAAATCATGGTTCCTTCCGGCTGCTGCGCCACCAGCCGGTGAATTTTCTGAACGAAGGGACAGGTGGCATCCTTCCACTGAAGACCCCGGTTTTCCAGCTGCCGGTAAATTTCCGGCGGCACGCCATGGGCTCGGATCACCACCCGTGCACCGTCCGGAATCTCCGCTACAGTGTCATAGCTGCGGACCCCTTTTTCCTCCAGGTCCCGGGTGACGAAGGGATTGTGGATCACGGGCCCCAGCGTCGCCACTGTTCCGCCCAGGGCCGCCTCTTGATAGGTCATCTCCACCGCCCGGCTGACGCCAAAACAAAAGCCCGCTGACTTGGCGGTAATGATCTGTCTCATGACTGCTCCTCCGGGGGCAGCTCCATCATGTCGATGATCCGTCCCATCACCAGCTTGCTGACCCGCTTGAGAGAAGCGGTGCCCTGATCATCTCCAAAGCCCAGCTCCTCATATGGGATGGGTTTGCCGTATTTTACCCGAATGGGGCGGCGGTGAAGACCAGTCTTTTTTTCATATACCACCGCACAGGGAATGATCCCCGCTCCAGTGGCCCGGGCAATGAGCGCCATGCCGGACTTGGGGCGCAGCGGCTTGCCATCTGGAGAGCGGGTTCCCTCCGGGAAAATGCCCAGCAGACCGCCCCGACGGATCACTTCCTCCGAGCGGGTGATGGCGTTGGAATCTCCCGTCCCCCGGTCTACCGAAATCACACCCAGCAGATTCATCAGGCACCGGAGAAAGACATTGCTGAACAGCTCAGCCTTTCCCATAAAGTTGATCTGCCGCCGCATTCCCTGAGCCAAAAGCACCGGATCCCACATAGAGCGATGGTTGCAGGCGACGATGTATCCCCCCTGCTCCGGAAGGTTCTCCTGGCCGATATAAGTAACGTCCACCAGAAAAAATCGGACAATGGTGGTAACCCACTTGGCAAAACGATAAAACATAACGGTGGACTCCTTTCAGCGGACCTGATTCAGTTTTTCCCCAATGATGGAGGCCAGCAGCTCCACCGATCCCTGAAAATCCAGCTCTGTGGTATCCGCCAGAACGGCATCCTCCGCCTGACGCAAGGGAGCCGTCTCACGGTGAGAATCCCGATAATCCCGCTCCTTCACCTCCGCCAGAACGGTATCGTAATCGGTATCGATCCCCTTGGCCATCAGCTCCTTATAGCGGCGCATGGCCCGAGCCTCAGGAGCGGCGGTGAGAAAAATCTTGATGGAAGCATCCGGCAGCACCACGGTTCCAATATCCCGTCCATCCATGATCACCGGATTTTCCCGGGCCAGCTTCCGCTGCTGTTCCAGCAGAAAGGCCCGTACTTCCGGGATGGCGGATACCGCCGAGGAAGCTCTGGAAGCCTCGGGGGTGCGGATGGCTTCAGAGACATCCTCCTCCCCCAGAAAGATCCGCTGTCCTTCCGGGCTGAACTTCAGTGTGATCTGTACCTCCGGCAGCCGTGGAATCACCTGCGCCCCATCGGCGGGGTCCAGTCCCTGGCGGAGCATATACAGCCCCACAGCCCGATACAGGGCTCCTGTATCCACGTGGATCAGAGAAAAACGTTTTGCCAGCTCCTTGGCAATGGAGCTCTTTCCCGCTCCGGCGGGACCATCCAACGCAACAGCGATCATTTTTTCATTCCTCGTTTCTCAAGTATTGCCTGGGCCGCCTGCCAGGCAGTGGAAAATGCAATCTGTAAATTATAGCCGCCAGTATAGGCATCCACATCCAGCACCTCCCCGGCGAAATAAAGACCGGGACAGAGTTTGGACGCCATGGTGGACGGGTCCACCTCCCTGACCGATACTCCGCCGCTGGTGACCACAGCCTCCTCTATGGGCCGCAGCCCCTTGGGAGTGAGGGGAAATGCCTTCACCAGCTGCTCCAGCCGCTGCCGCTGGGCCCGTGTCACCTGATTTGCTTTCAGTTCCCCCGGCAGTTCCGCCGCGCGGAGCATCACCGGAACCATGGTTCTGGGCAGCAGCAGCCCCAGCAGATTTCCCAGGGCTTTATTGGGGTTTTCCCCCAGATCCCGCAGCAGACGGGCATCCAGCTGCTCCAGGGTCAGCCCCGGTTTCAGATCGATGGTCAGCCGATACCGGTCCGCCGGCCCCTTCATATAGGAGGAGGCAGACAGCACCAGCGGGCCGGAAACGCCGAAGTGGGTAAAAAGCATCTCTCCCAGCTCACTGTACAGGGGCTTCTTCTTTCCTTCCTCCCAAAGGGTGAGGGTGACGTTCTTGAGGGACAGACCCATCATGTCAGCGCAACAGCTCTCCCGGCAGAGAATGGGGATCAGGGAGGGGCGCAGTGGAGTGATGGTATGCCCTGCCTGCCGGGCCAGCTCATAACCGCTGCCGTCGCTGCCGGTAGCGGGATAACTCTTGCCCCCGGTGGCCAGCAGCACCGCCTGTCCACGGAACTCCCGGCCATCCTCCAGCGCTGCCCCCACCGCCCGGCCATCCTCCAGCAGCAGGCGGGAAACCTTGCCGCAGACCAGGGAAACATCCCCCTGGCGGATCAGGCGTGTCAGAGCGTCCACAATATCCCTGGCGCTGTCGGAAACAGGAAAGACCCGGTTGCCCCGCTCGGTCTTGAGGGGGACCCCCAGGCTTTCAAACAGTTCCATCGTCGCGCTGGGAGGAAATCCCCAGATGGCGCTGGTGAGAAATTTGGGATTCTGGCGGACATTCTTGAGGAAATCCTCCGGGGAACAGTTGTTGGTGAGATTGCAGCGGCCCTTGCCTGTGACCAGTATCTTTCTGGCAGGGCGTTCCCGGGTCTCCAGCACCCGCACCTTCAGCCCCTCCCTGGCAGCAAGACCGGCAGCGGTAAGGCCCGCGGCCCCACCGCCTATGACAATCAGATCATCCTGCTTCATTCCTTCTCCCCGGTTCCATCTGTTTTTTCATAAACGTTATACTCATCCCAAATCTTCTCCAATGTGGCATAGGTCTTGGAGATTTCATCCTTCTTCCGCAGACCCACAGCCACGATCAGGGCATTGATCAGGCTCAGCGGAGCGACAAGCGAATCCACAAAGGAGGCCATATCACTGCGGGCGAACAGCATCAGATCCGCCACCTCCGCCAAAGGAGCGGAAGCGCAGTCGGTGATAGCGATAACAGTGGCCCCCTGGCTCTTGGCAAACTTGGCCGCCTTCAGGGTCCGCTGAGAGTAACGGGGAAAGCTGATGGCGATGAGCACATCCCCTTTCTGGACCCGAACCATCTGCTCAAAGACCTCGCTGCTGCTGTTGTTGCTGACATTGCGGACATGGGCAAAGATATGATTGAAGTAAAAGGTCAGAAAGTTTGCCAGCATATTGGAGCTGCGGATACCCAGGATATAGATTTCCCTGGCAGCGGTAATGGATTCCACCACCTGGCCAAAAACATCCCGGGGCATATCCTCCAGCGTACGGCGGATCTTTTCCGCGTCCAGGTTCATCACTTTGGAGAGCACATCGGCATTGCCGATCTGTCCATCTATAATTTCCATCCGCTGGACGGTGGTCAGCCGGTTGCGAATAATTTCCTGCAAATTTTTCTGAAGCTGAGGATATCCCTCAAAACCCACCTCTGTTGCGAAGCGCACCACAGTGGATTCGCTGACACCTACCGTATCCCCCAAGCGGGAAGCGGTCATAAAAGCCGCTTTGTCATAATGTTCCGTGATAAACTTACCGATTCTCTTCTGCCCCTTTGAAAAATGAGGCATTTCCCGCTCGATTTTGAGCAGCAGATCGTTGGTCATATTGTTCTCCATTCCGCTCTTCTCCCAACGAGGAAGGGCATTTTATTTGCATCTGGCAGACCTCGCCCGCTTTTTCCTTTTGGGCAAATCCAAAGAAAAAAGCAAGTTGGCGCTGTCCCCATCCGTTATTCCCTATCATCATACCGGAAAAAAAGGCGAAAATCAAGAAAAACCCTGTTATTGTCACAAAAAATTGCAGGAGTTTTTCTCTTTTCCTGCATTTCAGTGTTTTTTCACTGGGATTTTGACTTTTAAAAGCTTCTGCCCATTCATTTCAAAAGCGTTTGACCATGGCGAAAAATCATGGTATAATAGCCAAAAAGTGGGTTTCATGCCGGTTTTGCGCTCTGTGGATCGCCGCCGGCACCTTTCATGTCTTTTGATGGACGCTGGAGCTGCGGCTGCTTTCATTTTTTCAGAATGTATGGGCCGGCCATGACCATTGTGATTACAGCACTGTTTATTATTTTCCTTTGAAAGGAGCTTTCCCGTGCAACACACCCTGTCCTACCATATTATCTGCCTTCAGAAGGACTTTGTACGTTTCTGCAACACCCGTTTGGGTGAAATGGGGCTGTCCAGAGGACTGCTGTTTTTCCTCATTTACATAGGCAAACACCCTGGCTGCTCCCATACCGCTTTATCCCGGGCATTGGGAATGGATACCGGCCACACCACCCGTTCCATTGCCAAGCTGGTGGAAACCGGCTTTGCCATTCGGGAACCCAATCCCTCCGACCGCCGGGGACTGGTCCTTCATCTGACCCCCAAGGGAGAGGAAACCTTTCACAAAATCTATGAGCTGTTTGTGGAGTGGGATGAGCTGGTCTTTGGTCATCTGGCTTCACAGCAGCGTGAGGATTTGACCTTGCTCCTGGATGAGGTTCTTACCCGCCGTCTGGAAAGCCATCCGGGATTGTTCGAGCCGGATCATTCCGGCCTGGAACAGGATGAGCTTCAGCCCCAGCATCTGCTTTGAACACCGGAATGATCTCAGTCCGTCTAAAACAAAATCATTAAAGCAACGCCCCCTGTGCAGTTTTTTGCCTGTACAGAGGGCGTTTTGAATTAACAAAACAGTTTTTCTTTTCTGAGATTTTTCCAAGATACTGCCGGTCTGCGCAGACCGCTTTCAAAAGAGAGCTTTCCCATCTCCGCTTTCCATCGTTTTTATCCTGTCTGAAAACACACCTGCTGCATATCCGTGGCTCATGCTCAATCCGTTGTTTTGAGTCATTTTCCCCATCAAAGTCCCATGGACAAAAGGGACAGTGTCAGCGAAGTCATCAGCCCTTTGGGCAGCTGAAACCAGCACGGAGGCAGCTCTCCCCATGTAATGGAGGCATAGTTCTGATAAAAGCTCACCTGATAGCCGCTGCCTTGGGCATGGGCCAATTCTGAGCCTGTTTTTTCCGGCTGCTGAGGCAAAAATCCCCACTGCTGCTGAAAATTCAAAGCCTCCCGCAGCTGTTGCGCCTTCTCCTGGGTCAACGCAGCTGAAAACTCCTTCCCCATGGCTGAGACTGTTACTTCACCTTTGAGCATAAGTTCCATTGTACGCTCCGGGTCCAGATACTGGGCCCCCAAAGCCGCCTGCTCTTGCAATGCTGTCAGCAGCTTTTCCCAGGTTCCCGACTCCGTTTGCCACAAAAGCTTTTTCTCCTCATCGGCAGCCATACCCTCCGGCAGCAAAAGCAAAGATATTTCACCGCTCTCCAGTGTCATCTGGGAAGGCTGTTCCGCTTCCACCTGGCTGTACTCCTCCGGTTTCCACTCCCATGGTTCGATCTCCTCCCACAGCTGCTGCGCCTCAGTGGAGGCAAGATTGATAAAATCCTGTGGCAGCACATCGGGAAGCGTCCCCTGGGGCACTGTGATCGTCATTTTCTCCCCATTCAGTGTCTCCGGCAGAAGGCTTTGCTCCTCCATAACGCTTTGGGGCTCCTGGGAATGGGAGGATGGAGTTTCCAATTCCTTCATCTGTACAGCAGCGCAGCCTGTAAGAAGCAGCGCCAGCAGTAAAACCACTTGCTTTTTCATCACTGGATTCTCCTTTCGGTCCCAAGGATTTCCAAGGGCTTTTTTTCAATTTTGTCCAGCAAAAGAAGGTTTCATACACTCCTCATCCCAATTTCCCCAGATGAAAGTATGTATATTGCAAAACAAAAGCGGCGGAATTTCTCCAGCCGCCAGATTTTTGCTTCTCCTTTTCCTGCGTGCCGCAAATGAGAGCGATGCCCTTTGAGAAACTGCGGCACAGCCCCATAAAACAGTCCCTGTCAGGCTCCCGCCTTCTCTCCTATCACAGTCTGAAAAGCCTTCAGCAAATTGGGATTGAAAGCGCCGCACTGTCCTCCCATAATCATCCCAAAGGCTTCCTGCTGTGTAAAGGGAAGCTTGTAACACCGCTCATTGGTCAGGGCGTCATAAACATCCGCCAGTGACACCACCTGGGCCCAAATGGAGATTTCCTCCCCCCGCAGGCCATCGGGATATCCCTTGCCGTCCCACCGCTCATGGTGATGGCGGCAGATGTCATAAGCATACTGATAAATTGGATTATCCTTGCTTTTTGGAATCTTCTCCAAAAGCTCACATCCCTTGATGGTATGGGTCTTCATTACCTCAAATTCCTCGGGGGTCAGCCTGCCCGGCTTGTTGAGGATGCTGTCAGGAATGGAGATTTTTCCCACATCGTGCATAATGGCGGCGGTTGCGATCTGCTCAATCTGCTCATCTGTGAAGGCGCAGCCCTCAAAGCCTCCCTCCCGAAGGCCCTCAAGCAGCTGCACTGTCAGATCATGTATCCGCTGAACATGCTCTCCCGATTCGCAGTCCCGAAACTCGATGGCTGTGGAGAGCGCTTCAATGATGGAAAGGTTCAGCTCCTGAATTTCCCGGGCCTGGATTTCCAGTTTTTCTTCCTGCCGGTTGACCAGGCTGCTCAAACGTTCTCTGGCTTGATACAGCTCCACCACGCTGCTGACACGCCGCCGCAGAAAATAGGGCACTACAGGTTTGCTGATAATATCCATCACACCCATATCATAGCCCTGACGCATTTTTTTCTCACTGCAATCCGCTGTGATAATGAATACCGGCACACGGGACAGCAGCTGCCGCTGATAAAGCTCCTCCAACAGCTGGAACCCATCCATCACCGGCATTACCACATCCAGCAGCACTGCCGCGATGGCGTCGGGATCCCGGCAAATGATTTCCAACGCCTGCTGGCCATTTTCCGCCTCCAGCAGGTCATAGTCTTCCCGGAAAGCTTCGCATAAAATAGCCCGGTTCAGCTCCATGTCATCCACTACCAAAATGGTGTTTCTTCCATGGCGCTGTGTCTGATGTTTGTCCTCTGCTTCTTCCAGAGCTCTTGCTATCATCCTTTACTCCGTTCCCCAGGGCTTTTCCCTGGCCATGTATTGATTTATCCTTCCAGCTGCCCGATGATCCGGCACGCTGACTCAAAAGCTTCTCTGACGGCAGGCATCAGCTGGGGCAGCTGCTCTGTCCGGCCCTGCCGCACTGCCACAACCACAGCGTCACAGGCAAAGCGCAGCTCCTCCAGGCCCAGATTTGCCGCCACCCCTTTGAGCGTATGAGCACTCATCTCCACCATTTTCCAATCCTTTGCCGCCATGGCGTCCTCCAGCTGCCGGAAAGTGGGATCTCCAGGCAGTCTGGTGAGAAAACGCATCAGCAGCTGCTCCTGTCCCCCAAAGCGGGACAGCGTGGTCTTCAAATCCATTTTCAGACTATCGGCTGCTTGTTCCAATTTCATTTTGCTTCCTCCTCGCCTTGTGTGTTCTTTATTTCATGGCCTTTTCATCCAGGTAAGTCAACAGTGTTTTATGCAGCACATCAAATTCAATGGGTTTGGAAATATGGGCGTTCATACCCGCTTTGGCCGTATCCGCCATATCCTCGGAAAAGGCGTTTGCCGTCACGGCGATGATGGGGATCCGCCCACTGTCCTCCCGTGCCATGGCCCGAATGGTCCGGGCAGCGGTACAGCCATCCATGACCGGCATCTGCATATCCATCAAAATCAGCTGGAAATATCCCGGGGGAGAATTTTCAAAGGCGTCCACCGCCTCCTGCCCGTTCCAAGCCCTTGTAACCTCCAGACCATGCATCTTCAGCAGCTCTTCGGCAATCTCCATATTGATGGCGTTATCTTCCACCAGCAATATCCGTTTGCCGGAAAAATCTTCTTGCTGTCCCAATGTGGAAAGTTCTTCGTGCTCCCTTTCCCCCGCTTGCTCTCTGGATACCCGCAGCGGTATGGTAACAACAAAGGTGCTGCCCTTTCCCAATTTGCTTTCCACACTGATCTGTCCGCCCATCTGCGTAACCAGTGTATGAACGATGGGCATTCCCAATCCGGTTCCTATCACATTAGCGGCCCCAAAACGTTCCTCACGCTCATAGGGAACAAAGATCCGGCGGCAGAACTCTTCGCTCATCCCCTTGCCTGTATCCCATACCGTCAGCTGATAAACCATTTTATCCTGATCGTTCCCGGAAAGCTGGCACAGCCGCACACCCACCTTGTCTCCGGGGCTGGTATATTTGACGGCGTTGGACAACAAGTTGTTGAGCACCTGATCCAGACGCATGGCGTCTGCACAAACAGTCCGGTCCTTCAGTTGGATCTCTACGGTCAGTTCCTTGTTTTGGTCATGTAATTGTTCCTGGAACAGCTCCACGCACTGCTGTACCTGATGTTCCAGGTTCAAAGGCTCCTCTTTAAAATTGTAGCCGCCGCTTTCCAGCTTGGACAGATCCAGCAGATCATTGATCAGCAGCAGCAAATGCTTGCTGGAATCGTTGATTTTACGAAAATAATCGGTATTTTTCTCTTGTGAATCCCCTTCCCGCAGCGCCAGCCCGGACAAACCGATAATGGCGTTGAGGGGGGTCCTCATGTCGTGGGAAATGCGGGAAAAAAACTGATTGCGGGAATCCATACTGCGGTGCGCCATTTCCAGCGATTCCTGGAGAAGGCGGTTTTTTTCAATCTCAGACACTTTTCTGGCGTTGATCTTTTTAAAAGCAAGGATCGCCTGTCCCCGGGAAAGGGCCTTGTCAAACAGCAGCTGAATGTTCACCCACTCATAATGGTTTCCAAAGCGCCTGCGGAAATCTCCGCCAAAACCGTTGCTGTCCTCCTCCACCAGCTTGCGGATATTTTCCAGGCTGAAGGTTTCAGCCAAAGATTGTTCCATATCAGGATGGATCACACTCTCAATGACCTCCAGCAGATGTTCATACCTGTCACTCTGCTGCAATTTGGGAAGAAGATCCTCCGCCGGACGAAAAATCTGGAATGTTCCCGCGTCCATGTCAATGAGGAACATGGCGTAGAACATATTGCTCAACGCCTGAATAACGCTCTCATACTGCTTATTCTTTTCCTCACTGGCCCGCTGCAGCAGAAAGGCCGCTACCGCCAGTGCCAAATAGAGCAGAAGAACTCCGGAAAAGAAGAACAGCATCAATCTGGCATTGGCAAGAAGCTTGGCATAGGGAATGGTAATAACAGAAACCCAGCCAAAATCTGTGGTATAAGAATAAATTCCCTGTTTTCGCCCCTGGGGATCCAGCACATAGCTTTCAGGATCAGCGGCAGCGCCCTGCTGCGCCTCCTCAAACAGATAGCTTACATATTCCTCCCCCATATTCTGATCGTCCACATGATTGCCGGCATAAGAAAGCAGGGTACCCTTGGCATCATAAATGGTCCAGAGGGAGCCTTCCGGGAGGCTTTCCAAATCGCTGCCCCGGTTTTTATCCACCATATACAGATCAATGGCCACTACATCATCAGAATTGTCAATTGTCCGGGACAAGGTAACCACCAGATTGCCGGTTACCACATCGATATAGGCATCTGTATAAGCCACTTCTCCCCGATTCTCCAACGCGTTCTGATACCACTGGGTAGAAGCCGCGTCATAGGTGGCGTCTCCCTCCCAATAGGTACCGGCCAGCAGCTGACCATCCACATAGCAATAAATATCCGTGTCGGCAATATCCAGCGACTGCTTCATGTACACCAGATATTCCTCCAGCCATTGGGTAATCCGGGCGGCTGCGGCATTTTCTTTTTTCATGGCGTCAATGGCTCTGGCAGCATTATCAAGGGCAAACTGATGCTTCATTCCCTGATTTTCCAGGTCTCTGGCCAATCTGGCCGCTACCTCGCTTCCGGCCAACTGAGCGTTTTGAAACTGCGACTGGGTGACAATATACAGTCCCACAAAACCTACAAGAAAAACTATGATCAGGAATGCATAGTTGAGCCGCAGCTGCCTGAGACCGCTGGCAAACAGCCCAGCAATTACACTCTTTTTTCTCCCTTTTCTCACCCTTCTGCCCGTCTCCTTTACTGTGCATCTGGAACAATTATACACATTTCCCCCACTGTGCACAAGAAAAACGCCTTTCTCTTTCTGTTTTCCTTTCAGCATTGCTTACAGCAAGCAAAAAAGCGGCGGGGGAAAATCCCCCGCCGCTTTCCTGCTTTATTCGGTTTTATTGTCAGCCAGGCTGAGCCTTACTCAGCGTCCGCAGCAATGTTTATACTTTTTGCCGCTGCCGCAGGGGCAGGGATCATTCCGTCCCACCTTGGCGCCCTTGCGGACAGGTTTACGGGCCTCGCTGCCATCAGTAGTGGCTACTGTGGGCTTTGCCACCTGTTCCCGCTTGACCGGCTCCTCCTTCTTCAGACGGATGAGCATCAGCTGCTTGACGGTGTCCTCCTTGATGGATTCGGTCATCTGCTCAAACATCTCGAAGCCTTCCATTCGGTACTCGATGACAGGATCCCGCTGGCCGATGCTCCGCAGGCCGATGCCCCGCTTCAGCTCCTCCATAGCGTCAATGTGGTCCATCCACTTGGTATCCACATTCCGCAGCAGCAGCATCCGCTCAATCTCCCGCATCAGCTCGGAACCGAACATCTGCTCCTTTTCACCATAAATCTTCATGGCCCGGTCGATGAGGGTTTGGCGGATCTGTTCCCGATCCACCTGCTCCAGCTGAGCGGTATCATACCGGAAGTCGGTGGGAACTGTCAGCCAGCCCAGATAATAGTCCCGCAGACCATCCAGATTCCATTCATCCTTGGGAACATTCTCCAGCAGATACTGGTCAACGCTGGTGGCAATGGTCTCCTCGATCATGGTGCGGATATTGCTGCTGATATCCTCGCCGTCCAGCACCTTTTTCCGCTGGCCGTAGATGATCTCTCTCTGACGGTTCATCACATCGTCATACTGAAGAACGTTTTTACGGATCTGGAAGTTGCGTCCCTCAATCTTGCTCTGAGAAGATTCAATGGTATTGGAGAGGAATTTGTTTTCAATAGGCATATCCTCATCCACGCCCAGGCTGTCCATCATGGACTGGACCCGCTCGCCGCCGAACAGGCGCATCAGGTCATCCTCCAGGGAAATGATGAACCGGGTCTCACCGGGATCTCCCTGACGTCCGGCACGGCCGCGGAGCTGATTGTCGATCCGGCGGGATTCATGGCGCTCGGTGCCCAGAATGAACAATCCGCCCACTTCCCGTACCTTTTCGGCTTCGGGGGCGATTTTGGCCTTATGGGCCGCCAGCAGCTCCTGGAACCGCTTCCGGGCCTCCAGGATCTCCTGGTTATCAGTATCACCGAAGGCTGTGGCCTCCTCAATAAGCTCATCGGCCATTCCTTCCCGGCGCAGGTCCGCTTTGGCCAGATACTCGGCGTTACCGCCCAGCATGATATCGGTACCACGGCCGGCCATATTGGTGGAAATGGTCACTGCTCCCAGCTTACCGGCCTGAGCGACGATCTCCGCTTCCTTCTCATGATACTTGGCGTTGAGGACCTCATGCTGGATTCCGCGGCGCCGGAGCATATTGGAGAGGATCTCCGACTTTTCAATGGAAACGGTACCCACCAGAATGGGCTGGCCTTTCTGATGGCACTCCACGATGGTCTCGATGGCGGCGTTGAATTTACCCTTCTCGGTCTTGTAAACCACATCAGGATGATCTTTCCGGATCAACGGCTTGTTGGTGGGGATCTCCACCACATCCAGACGGTAGATCTCCCGGAACTCGTCCGCCTCGGTCATGGCGGTACCGGTCATACCGGAAAGCTTGTCATACATCCGGAAAAAGTTCTGGAAGGTGATGGTGGCCAGGGTCTTGCTCTCCCGCTGCACACCGACCCCCTCCTTGGCCTCAATGGCCTGATGGAGTCCTTCATTATAGCGGCGGCCGATCATCAGACGGCCGGTGAACTCATCGACGATGATCACCTGGCCATCCTTGACCACATAGTCCACATCCTTCTGCATCACGCCCCGGGCCTTGATGGCCTGGTTGATGTGGTGGGCCAGGGTCAGGTTTTCCGGATCGTTGAGACTGTCGATATGGAAATATTCCTCCGCCTTTTGGGCGCCTCTGGGAGTGATGGTGGCGGTGCGGGCCTTCTCATCCACGATATAGTCCGCCTCGATGTCGTCCTGCTCCTCCTTGGCGTCCACTTCCTTGACCTTCATCATCTTCAGGGTCTTGGCAAAACGGTCCGCCTGCTCATAAAGATCGGTGGATTTGTCCCCCTGGCCGGAGATGATCAAAGGAGTACGGGCCTCGTCGATGAGGATGGAGTCCACCTCGTCCACGATGGCGTAATTGAATCCCCGCTGGACCAGGTTCTGTTTGTAAACCACCATGTTGTCCCGCAGGTAATCGAAACCGAATTCGTTGTTGGTACCATAGGTAATATCGGCGGCATAGGCGGCACGCTTTTCATCCTGCTCCATTCCGCTGACCACCAGGCCCACTGTCAGGCCCATCCACCGGTACAGCTTGCCCATCCACTCACTGTCGCGGCGGGCCAGGTAATCGTTGACAGTAACGATATGCACGCCTTTGCCGGACAAAGCGTTGAGGTAGGCGGGAAGGGTGGCCACCAGGGTCTTGCCTTCACCGGTCTTCATCTCCGCGATGCGTCCCTGATGCAAAATGATACCGCCGATGACCTGTACCGGAAAGTGCTTCATTTCCAGCACACGCCAGGCAGCCTCCCGGCAGGCGGCAAAGGCCTCCGGCAGGATATCGTCCAGAGTCTCCCCCGCCGCCAGGCGCTCCTTGAGCCGGGGGGTCATGGCCTTCAGCTCATCATCGCTCATGGCGGAGAATTTATCCTCCAACGCCAGCACAGCGTTGACCTTGGGCTGTATCCGTTTGAGCTCCTTCTCCGAATAGGAACCGAACAGCTTTTCCAAAAATCCCATCTGTGAGATCACCTCATGATTCTCTCGCCATCAGCGGCAGCGCCCCGTCCGGCGGTATTTTGCGGGCCAAAGCCCAATTGCTTCCAAGCATTCGTTTTATTCTACCCTTTCTTGCCTGCCCTTGTCAAACCATTCTGTGTCGATTCTATTGCCAAAGCGTAAAAAATAGTGCAGAAAAGGGATTTTCCTTTCAACTTTCTTCCACCTACTTGATAAAAAGTTGACGGGTCGTTATAATAATCGATGGTAAACCATCGGCAATCTACCAATACGCTGTTGAAAGGAGCAAGGATCATGAACTATTCCCACGAAGTAGAGAGTATGTGCACTCTCAGAAAGGGCCCCAACCACGGTCCCGCCCCCATTCCTGAGGAGGGAAGATGGGTCAAGGCCTATGAAATCAAGGATATTTCCGGCCTGTCCCACGGTATCGGCTGGTGCGCTCCCCAGCAGGGCGCCTGCAAGCTGACCCTGAATGTCAAGGAGGGTATTGTTCAGGAGGCTCTGGTGGAAACATTGGGATGCTCCGGCATGACCCACTCCGCCGCTATGGCCGGTGAGATTCTTCCCGGAAAGACCCTGCTGGAATGCCTGAACACCGACCTGGTGTGCGACGCCATCAACGTTGCCATGCGGGAGATCTTCAAACAGCTGGTCTATGGCCGCAGCCAGACCGCTTTCTCCGAGGACGGCCTGCCCATCGGCGCTTCCCTGGAGGATCTGGGCAAGGGCCTGCGCTCTCAGGTAGGTACCATTTTCTCCACCAAGCTCAAGGGCGTGCGCTATCTGGAGCTGGCTGAGGGCTACATCCTGTCCGTGGCGGTGGATGAGAATGACGAGGCCATCGGCTACAAGTTTGTCCGCCTGGGCAAGATGATGGAGGACATCCGTCATGGCGTCGATCCCAAGGAGGCCTTTGAAAAGAACATCAGCACTTACGGCAGATATGCCGACGCCCCCAAATACATTGACCCCCGCGAGGAATAAGAAAGGATAGGAGGTAATATCATGGCTAAGTTTGAAGGACAAGAGAGAAGAATGCCCAAAATCGAGGCTTGCCTCAAGGAATACGGTATGTCCACTCTGGAGGAAGCCAGAGACCTCTGCCTTTCCAAAGGTATTGATGTGGAGAGCATCGTCAAGGGCGTACAGAATATCGCTTTTGAGAACGCTGTCTGGGCTTATACCCTGGGCTGCGCTGTGGCCCTGAAGAAGAATGTTGCCACCGCCGCTGAGGCTGCTGAGGCCATTGGCATCGGTCTGCAGGCCTTCTGCGTTCCCGGTTCTGTCGCCGAGCAGCGGGCCGTTGGTCTGGGCCACGGCAACCTGGGCGCCATGCTGCTGCGTGACGAGACCAAGTGCTTCTGCTTCCTGGCAGGCCACGAATCCTTCGCCGCTGCTGAAGGCGCCATCGGCATTGCCCGCAACGCCAACAAGGCCCGTAAGGAAAATCTGCGGATCATCCTCAACGGTCTGGGCAAGGACGCTGCCTACATTATTTCCAGAATCAACGGCTTCACCTATGTGGAGACTGATTTTGACTTCGCCACCGGCGAGGTAAAGGTCATCCGGGAAGTTCCCTTCTCCGACGGTGAGCGCAGCAAGGTCAAGTGCTACGGCGCCAACGACGTTCTGGAAGGCGTGGCTATCATGAAGCTGGAGAAAGTGGATGTGTCCATCACCGGCAACTCCACCAACCCCACCCGGTTCCAGCACCTGGTGGCCGGCACCTACAAGAAATGGTGCTTCGAGAACGGCGTCAAGTACTTCTCCGTCGCTTCCGGCGGCGGCACCGGCCGTACCCTGCATCCTGACAACATGGCTGCCGGTCCCGCTTCCTATGGTTTGACCGACTCCATGGGCCGTATGCATGGTGACGCCCAGTTCGCCGGTTCTTCCTCCGTCCCCGCTCACGTGGAGATGATGGGTCTGATCGGCATGGGCAACAACCCCATGGTAGGCGCTACCGTTGCCTGCGCTGTGGCGGTTTCCCAGGCCAAATAATCCACACATTTATCTTTTCAGCCCCCGGAGTTTTTTCTCCGGGGGCTTTTTGCCGCTCCGTTTTCTGCCTGCCGTCATTTTTTCCTTTCAGCGCCGCTACAGCATTTTCCTCATTTTGCTTTTCTCAGAATAAAAATGCACTTTTTGTTCCAAATACATCCTCCTTTCCTTTTGCGTCATGCAGGTGTCAAAAGGCTTTCAATTTTGTAGCCTTGATTTTTGCCGCCAAAACTGGCCTTTGTGGGATATCAATGGTTTTTATCTCCAAAATGATTTCATTTTGTCAGCTATTTCAACCAACAGGGACATTTTTTACATTTGATTTTCAGGATTTATTTAAATGATTCTTTGAAATCGTTCAGTCCCTAACCACGATTTATTCAAAAAATCAACGTATACTGAATGCATCGAAGCTGGACCTTCACACTGCCGTACCGGCAGACAGCTTCGGTCCCGGACAGGATCGTTTTGGTCCGGCAGAATGAATGCAAAAGGAGATTTTATTATGAAAAAAATGATCGTTGCCGCTTTAATGGCCGCTCTGTTGGTGACCGCAACTGCCTGCGGCAGTACCAGCAGTTCCTCCAGCAGTTCCTCTTCCTCAGAGAGTTCCACTTCCTCACAGTCCTCCTCCGTTGAGAGCGAACCAGCTGAAGAAGCTTCCAATGCCGATGACGGCGAGGTGAGCACCGTTACCGGTGTGATTGAGGATGCCGCCATGAACTCCGTAGTGATCAAAACTGAGGATGGTCTCACGCTCAACTTCACTATTCCCGATGACGCTGATAAAACCGAAGTGGACGGTATGACCATCGGCGACACTCTGGAAATTACTTATACCGGTACCATTGATGGCGAGGATACTTCCGGCGCCGTGGTGACCAAACTGGTCCAGACTCCCGCTTCCGGCGAATCTGCCGCTTCCAGTGACGCTGCTGCTTCCGACGCGTCTGCCGCTTCTGGCGAGACCTCTTCCAGCGAAACTCCTACTTTGGAGGAAAGCACTTCTTCTGAGGCTGCCGCTTCTGACAGCGCCGCTTCCGATGCCTCTTCCTCTGCCACAGAATCTGCTGAGACCTCTGAGGCTCAGACTGCCGACACCACCTCTTCTTCTGAGGCTGCCGCTTGATTTTGCCGCACAATTTCTCTTTTACCAGTACATCATCCACAGAACCGGGGTCCTTTTGAGGGCTCCGGTTCTTTCACATTGACAATGTCCCCTGAAGAAAGCTACAATGGGGCAAGGTCGGAATCTCAAAATAAGTTTGAGACTTTTCCATTGAGTGCCGGGCTTCGTTTTTACTCTCATAACAGACAGCGGGGATACCAGTGATGCCCGAAATGGTGTGCTGCAAACCATTTACTGGACAGCTGCTGCCTGTTTGGAACTGATCAAGGAGGATATGCTGATGTTTTCTTTCCGTATTGCTGACAAAGCTGATGTGGATGCTGTTTTTTCTTTGATGGAGCAGGTGGTCCATTCTCTTGCGGATCCATCCCTTTTTATCCCTGAAACCCGTCAGTCGCTGGAACGGCATCTTAAAGAGGAAGGGATGATCCTGTTGGCAGAGGAAGAACAGCTGGCAGGATATTTGATGGTGCGCTTTCCCGGTAATGCAGAGGATAATCTGGCGGAGGACGCCGGGCTCTCTGCACAGGACGCTCTCCGCTGCGCCCATATGGAATCAGTGGTGGTCCATCCCGATTTCCGCGGCAGAGGTCTGCAAAAGCTGCTGCTTGAGCAGGCTGAACGGCTGCTCCCTGAAGGGATCGGCTTCGCTCTGGCTACAGTTGCCCCGGAAAATCACGCCAGCCTGACCAGTTTTCTCCGCATGGGTTATTCCATTGCGGATACCAAGATGAAATACGGCGGGAAAATGCGGCATATTATGATCAAAAAAGTCACCCATACCCAAGATCAAAAGTAAAAAAACAATTGGAAAAACAGCAAAAGTTATGACCAAACCATAAATTTTCCTTTGATTTTCTTGACGAAGGCCGACACTTCGTTTATGATGGTAAGGTATGATATGAAACACGGTATTCTGACCGGTTTATGGTACATTGCAATTTTTGTAAGAAGGAGTTTCTTTTTTATGAACCGCACTGTTGCCAAAAAGATTCTGGCCTTTCTGCTGGCGGCGCTGATTGCATTGTCAGCCTTGTCCGGGGTAGTGATGGTTTTCGCTGAGGACCCTGTTCCGCAATTGGCGGTCATTGACGATGATCTGTGGCATTTAAGCGGACGCACCTATCAGTATTATTTCAACACAGACGTTCAGGGGCTTGCTTTACCCGCCGGATTCTGGGAACATTATCAGCTGGAAGCTGAAATTCTGGAGGGCGAGGACGGCCTGAAGGTTTTTGAACTGACCCAGGACGAGGATGGGACCCCCATACTGACAGTGGAAGCGGAAGATGGTTTTGTCGCTCCACTGGGCGGCAATACTGTCCGTTACCTCCTGCGCTGTGTCAACAGGGAAACCGGCGCTCTGCTTTGCTATAATACATTTCTGCTGCGGACGTATCTGTGCGAAACAGCGTCAGAGCCTGTTACGGTTTCTCTGGAAGATCAGCTGGAGGCTGTGACCTTCCCGGAAGAGGCACAGCAGGGAGAGCTGCTGTTTGAGGATACGGCTTCCTTCACTTTTCCCTTGTCTGAAAAACGCACCTTTTTCCCTGGCTGGAGCAACGATTACACAGATGTGATTGAATCGTTGGCACAGCAGCACGGCGTCAGCTTTGACGTGCTGAATGTGCTGTTCACCCCCGTCTTTGACCAGGCAGGAGAATTGATCTTTTATACTGGGCGCCCTTACCTTTACCTGCTGGAAGGCGGCAACTTGATCCCCGTCTCCTCTTCCTACCATGATGGCGCTCATCATGTGACAACAGACCGTCTGGGCTGTTACCTCGCTTCCTCTCAACCCATCGACATAAAATAAGACCGTATACAGAGCCGTCCTGTATTCAGGGCGGCCGAGCGTGTCGAAAAAATTCGACACGCTTCCAGGGGGTATCCCATACCCCCTGGATACGCCGCTTGGTTCCTGACGAAACCAGCGGCGATACCCCCGGTTTCGCGCCCCGGTGGGCGCAGGTCGTGGTATAAAAATCAGGCGCATGTCCCTCTGAGTGTGCCGAAGGAGTTCGGCACACTTCCAGGGGGACCCAGTCCCCCTGGATACGCCGCTTGGTTCCTGACGAAACCAGCGGCGATACCCCCGGTTTCGCGCCCCGGTGGGCGCGGGTCGTGGTATAAAAATCAGGCGCATGTCCCTCTGAGTGTGCCGAAGGAGTTCGGCACACTTCCAGGGGGACCCAGTCCCCCTGGATACGCCGCTTGGTTCCTGACGAAACCAGCGGCGATACCCCCGGTTTCGCGCCCCGGTGGGCGCGGGTCGTGGTATAAAAATCAGGCGCATGTCCCTCTGAGTGTGCCGAAGGAGTTCGGCACACTTCCAGGGGGACCCAGTCCCCCTGGATACGCCGCTTGGTTCCTGACGAAACCAGCGGCGATACCCCCGGTTTCGCGCCCCGGTGGGCGCGGGTCGTGGTATAAAAATCAGGCGCATGTCCCTCTGAGTGTGCCGAAGGAGTTCGGCACACTTCCAGGGGGACCCAGTCCCCCTGGATACGCCGCTTGGTTCCTGACGAAACCAGCGGCGATACCCCCGGTTTCGCGCCCCGGTGGGCGCGGGTCGTGGTATAAAAATCAGGCGCATGTCCCTCTGAGTGTGCCGAAGGAGTTCGGCACACTTCCAGGGGGACCCAGTCCCCCTGGATACGCCGCTTGGTTCCTGACGAAACCAGCGGCGATACCCCCGGTTTCGCGCCCCGGTGGGCGCGGGTCGTGGTATAAAAATCAGGCGCATGTCCCTCTGAGTGTGCCGAAGGAGTTCGGCACACTTCCAGGGGGACCCAGTCCCCCTGGATACGCCGCTTGGTTCCTGACGAAACCAGCGGCGATACCCCCGGTTTCGCGCCCCGGTGGGCGCGGGTCGTGGTATAAAAATCAGGCGCATGTCCCTCTGAGTGTGCCGAAGGAGTTCGGCACACTTCCAGGGGGACCCAGTCCCCCTGGATACGCCGCTTGGTTCCTGACGAAACCAGCGGCGATACCCCCGGTTTCGCGCCCCGGTGGGCGCGGGTCGTGGTATAAAAATCAGGCGCATGTCCCTCTGAGTGTGCCGAAGGAGTTCGGCACACTTCCAGGGGGACCCAGTCCCCCTGGATACGCCGCTTGGTTCCTGACGAAACCAGCGGCGATACCCCCGGTTTCGCGCCCCGGTGGGCGCGGGTCGTGGTATAAAAATCAGGCGCATGTCCCTCTGAGTGTGCCGAAGGAGTTCGGCACACTTCCAGGGGGACCCAGTCCCCCTGGATACGCCGCTTGGTTCCTGACGAAACCAGCGGCGATACCCCCGGTTTCGCGCCCCGGTGGGCGCGGGTCGTGGTATAAAAATCAGGCGCATGTCCTGATTTTTATGATTTTGAATTTTGTTTTTCTTGGAAACAGGTTTTTCTACAATCTGAGCCGTCCTGTATTCAGGGCGGCCTGTTGCTTTTAAAACAGAAAATAGAAATATATTCAATAATTTGGATGATTTTGTTATTGCGCTTTTCTTTTCCGGTTTTCTTCAAAGCTCCGGCCGAAACCCGTGAAAATAGCGAAGAACGATTTAGAGGTGATTAGAATGGCTTCAAAAATTCCAGATATGGATGTCAAGCGTGTGAACCGCCGCAAGGTTTACCGCCAACTGCTTCAGTTTCAACGGGTTTCCAAGCAGGAACTTTCTAAGATTCTGGATATCAGTCTGCCTACGGTGGCACAAAACGTGCGGGAACTGATTGCTCTTGGACTGGCCGAAGAAAAGGAGGCTTTCGCTTCTACGGGAGGGCGGAAAGCCGCAGCCATCGCTCCTGTGCCCAACGCCAGAGCCGCTGTGGGACTGAGCATCACTCCCCAGCGCTACACCATGGTCTGCGTCAATCTGCTGGGGCAAATTATTTCCAAGCAGGTATGGAAAAAGGATTTTTCCCTGGACGAGGAATATCTGTCCCAGCTGCGCCGGTCCCTGGAGGAATTTTTGGTCAAATGCTCTGTGCCACGGGATCGGATCCTGGGGGTAGGAGTAACCTTGCCCGGTTCTCTTTCCGCTGACTGTTCCACCGTCATCTCTTCTCGCAGTCTCGCCATTTCCAATCTGCAAACCGAGATGCTCCTCTCCGGCTGCGGGCTTCCCTGCCGGTTTCTCAATGATTCTCATGCGGCAGCCATTACAGAATTCTGGGATCAGGAGAATCCCGGAAACCTGGTATATCTTTCTCTCAACAGCAGCGTCGGCGGGTCCTTTTCCTGTGGCGGACAGCTATACTCCGGTGACCGGATGCACAGCTGTGACTTCGGGCAGCTTGCCGTCATCAGCAAGGACGCTCAGGGACAGGATCGGGCAGCCCGACTGGAGGACTGCTGTTCTTCCCAGGTGCTGGCTCAGGCAGCCGGAGGATCATTGGAACGCTTCTTCCAGCTGGTGGAAGCCGGGGACCCTTCCTGCTGCAATGTCTGGCAAACCTACAGCGGACATCTGTGCCGGGCTGCCGCACAGCTTCATGCCATTTTCGACTGCGGCGTGGTGCTGGGCGGAGAAGTGGGCAGCTTTCTGGCGCCCCATCTCAGCTTTTTGCGCCGCATGATTTCCGACCAGACTTCCGGTGCTGATGACGTGTGCAGCTATCTGACTGCCGGCCGATATCCTGTGGAACCCTCCGCAGCCGGAGCCGCCCTTACCTTTATCCGGGACTTTTTCCGCTGCTTCTGACTGCCGGTCTGCCTGATATTTAACCCCCCCATGGATCGCTGTGTTCAGCAGTCTGATCCATGAGGGGCTTTATTTTTAAGAGAGGCTCCGTGCCACCGTGTCTGAAACGGGATACCTGTGCTGCGGTCCTGCCAATAAGGGGGATAGCTTATGGTTTTCTTTTATGGGAACAGGGAGCGCAGTCTGTCCCATACCTCCTGGGCCCGGACCGGCTTGACCAGATAGCTGTCAATGATGCCTTTTCGTTCGTTTTCCACCACCTGACGGTCCACAAAGCCGGTGAGCAGAAGGATACGCACCTCGGGATGGCAGGCTCTGGCCATCAGGGCGAACTGTGTTTCAGCCGTTCCGGAGGCGTCACATCCCAATACGATGGCATCCACCGTATTCTCCGTGCGCAAAACCTCCAGGGCCTCCTCCTGCCGCCGGAAGCTGATGGCTTCACAGCCCTCCTGACGCAGTGCCTTCTGGAGCATCAGCAGCACCTTTGGATTCGGCTCCACCAGCAGCACCTGGAGGGGCTCGCCCTGACGCTTGCTTTCTCCCTGGGAGGCGGCGACCCCTACCGGCAGACGAATGGTAAATACGGTTCCCTCACCAGGAACACTGTCCACCTGAATGGAGCCCTGATGTCCTTCAATAATGCTCTGTACAATGGACAGTCCCAAACCGGTCCCTTCCCCGTTCTTTTTGGTGGTAAAGAAGGGATCGAAGATCCGTTCCCGCAGTCCCTGTTCCATTCCGCAGCCGTCGTCCTGGAAGGTGAGCACCGCCCACTCTCCGGGGGAATCCACCCGCTGCTCCAAAGTACCTGTGACCCGAAAATGTCCTTGCCCACCCTTTTGTTCAATGGCATGATAAGCATTCACCGCCAGATTCAAAACCACCTGTCCCAGTTGGGTCTCGCTGCCCATGATCCGCCGCCCTTCCAGACAAAGGCTGCACTGGGCTTCCACTCCCTTGGGCTTGGCGCTTACCGCCATCTTCAGCGCATCCGCAACGACCTGCTCCAGATCCAGATTTTTCATCGTGGTCTCCCCATCCTTCCGGCTGAGAGCGGTGAACTGCTGGATGACCTCCTTTGCCCGGGCCGCCGCGGAATAAATTTCCCTGGCATCCTCATAGGCCTGCTCCTGCCCCGGTGTTACATCATCCATCAGCATCATGGAACAGGCCATGATGGGGGTCAGAAGATTATTCAGCTCATGGGCCATACCTCCGGTGAGTGTACCGATGGTCTCCAGACGCTGAAAATGCCGCAGCTTTTCCTCACTACGCCGCAGCTCCTCCAAAGAATCGTTGAGCTGACGCAGATACAGGTTTTCCTCTTCCATCCCCTTTTTCTTCCTGCTGACAGAATACAGCAGTGTCCCCATGATCGCCGAGGCGGCCGTCAGAATGAACAGTACGCTGCCAATGGAAATCAACGCCTGATTCATCGGCGCCATAATCTCATTGAAATCCGCCACAACACTGATGGAAAGAAAATCATTGCCAATCCAAAGGGGCGCAAAAGCGCATAGTTTTTTGGCGGGAGCCGGCGGCTGCTCCTGCCACCAATAGGACTGATAGACAGCAGTTCCCGCTTCTCCCCGCAGCTGCCTCTCCAGCAGCTCCTCCTCACCGGAAAGATCCAGCTGCCCATACCGCTGCCGCCAGCTTTCCAGCGCCGAACTGCCCACCACCTGTGAATCCACATGGACCAGTGTTATTCCGCTGGAATGGCACAGGGAAACCGAACCCCTTTGGCCAATGGAGACCAGGGACGCGGTATCTTCACACATTCTTTCCACATCCACCATGCTCTGTACCCGATGGTTGGTTCCCACAGAGGCGGAAATGGCCAGATACAGCTCCCCCTGTTCATTGGCATACACCCGCAAACCGGCAGCTGGTGCATCGGGGGTCAGATTCGTATAAGGGCCTTCCTTACGGGTGGTTACCAGCACCTCTCCCTGAGCGTCGGTAAGCATGATATCCGCAACAAAGCTGCCGGTGGCGGCATTATAGTTATCCAGAAAATCCAACAGGGTTTCATCCTCGCCAGTGGACAAATATTCCGCTACTCCCTCCACAAACTGGGGATTTGCCCGGATGACATCGAAATCTTTTCGATAGTTGTTCAGATAATTTTCCAAATTGCTGGCAGCGGAAGTCATCAGCACCGTCAACTGATGCTGCTGGCTGTCAATCTCCTTCTGCTGCATCTGCCGGTACAGAGGCGCGATGATCCATGTGCCTATCAGTACCGCTGTAGTCAGCAGAGCCATCAGCCGTACAAGATTCTGCCCTCTGCGCGTTTTGATCCAATTGAACTTCATAACCGTCCCCCGTTCGGTGATCTGGCTTTTATTGTAATACACCCCGAAAAGAAAGGAAAGCCCCCCTTGGTCAGGACGGCTCCTGCCTCCTTACAAAACGTCCGGTCTTTGTAAAATTTTCCTTTGTTTGAGAATTTTGCCTCCCCCTTTTTGCTGCCGCATAGTTTTTTCTGTACAACCCATCCCTTTATATGATACAATAACGTTATTATCATTGCTTCCTAAGGAGGAATCGCCGTGGCGAAGGAACGGGTATTGATCGTAGACGATGAACCCGCTGTCCGCAAGGTACTCACCCGGGTGGTGGAGCGTATCGGGCTGGAGGCGGAAACCGCTGCCAGCGGCGAAGAGGCTCTGGCACTGCTGAGCTACGGAAAAACCTTTGATCTGGTGCTGCTGGATGTCATGCTGGGAGGAATGGACGGCTTCGCGGTGGTGCAGCAGCTGCGGGAGAAAAAGAATGAGATCCCCATCATGATCCTCAGCGCCCGCTCCGAGGAGGACAATACCCTTTACGGGCTGGAGCTGGGGGCGGATGATTATATTGCCAAGCCCTTCAATCCTGTGGTGCTGGGCGCGAAAATCAAAGCCCTCATCCGCCGCAACAAAGCCGTTCAGCAAAATTCTCAGGCCCAGGTGGCCGGTCCCTTTGTATATCACAGCGATACCATGCGCCTGGAAAAAAACGGAGTGGAAATCCCCCTGAGCAGCAAGGAAAATATCATGATGAAGCTGTTTCTGGACCATCCGGGGGAGGTTTTTACCAAAGAGCAGCTTTACCGCCATGTGTGGGGAGATGTGATCGTGGACGGCAACGCGGTGATGGTTTATATCAGCCATCTTCGCGCCAAAATTGAAGAAAACCCCAAGAATCCCTGTTTTCTCCGCACTGTTTGGGGAATGGGGTATCAGTTCAATCCCGATGGGACGGAAGAACCCTTCTCCACATGAAGCTTTTCCAGGGATAACAAAGGTTGACAAAAGTTTCCCACAATGGTAAAATAATCGCAAATTTGATACTTTTCCGAGCTTTTTTCACCTACAGGCTTTGCCCAAGGTCAAAAGCCGCGCGCCCAACCGGCGCCAGGGTCCCGGAGGAAACTCCCTGGCCTTCCTCCCTTTGAAAAGGAAAAGCACCGCTGCCCGCTCCACGGCCCCGCCCTGGATGAATTGTGCGTCAGAATGCTTTCCTCCCCTCAAAGGGGAGGTTTTTTTATCGGTTCAAATGCCGGATCTACCGGTTACTGAAGGAGGAATTTGAAATGAACACCTTTGAACAGGATCTGCAGGAGGCGGTAGCCTTTCACGGACATCTCTGCGGGGGCCAGATGAGCGGCGTCCGCATGGCCCGGTACGCTCTGCGTTTGCTGGGCATTGAGGAGCCCAAAAAATCCAAGCGCCTGATCTGCTACATCGAAACCGACCGCTGCATCACCGATGCCATCGGTACTGTCACCGGCTGTTCTCTGGGCCGCCGTACCCTGAAATGGCTCAACTACGGTAAAATGGCCGCCACTTTTGTGGACCTGGAAACAAACAAGGCCGTCCGTATTTCTTCCAACGGCAAGCACTACGCTCCCCAAGGCGCTGATTTGGTGGAATATTTCTCCAAGCTTACGGATGAGGATCTCTTCAACGTTCAGTGGGTAACTGTGGACATGGCTCCCGGCGATCTGCCCGGACCTCCCTGTGCCACAGCCGTATGCAGTCAGTGCGGAGAATCCGTATTGGATGGCAAGCACATCATCCGCAATGGACGGGTCCTTTGCCGGGCCTGTGCCGACGGCGCTTACTACAAGCCCGCCCAGGACTGAGCCCACCGGAGCAGCAAAAAGGCTGGGGCGGCAGCCTCAGCCTCTTTCTCCTGACCCACGGGATTTGAACAATAAAACATTTTACTCCTCCGGCCAGTCATCTTCCGTGGTGTAATACTGGTACAGCAACCGGGGCAATTTGTCCCGGTTTTCCTTTGTCACCATCACTACCCGGACCATGGGATGCTCTGCCACTGACCGGAGAAACGGATTATCTTCCAGCCGCAATACCCCCAGCACAGGCCAGGGAAGAGCCAACCGCTCCAGCACCGCCTGGGTGAAGGGACGGATACCGCTTTCCATAAAGCCCAACTCGTCCATCAGGGTCACACATCCGGGGCGGGCGCTCTGTCTGAGCAGTTCCACTGCCAATCCCTCAAAGGCCCTGGGGTCACAGGGCTCCTTATGTTCCGGTGTTGTGAAATGGACCGCCTCCATCTTCCTTTTGCCATCGGGGGAACAGACATACACCCGTCTGCCCTGCTGATCCACCTGAGAGCGTGTGACAAAGCCAGCCACCTCTCCTGGCCACATTTCCAGGAACTTTTCAATAGCGGTGGTTTTGCCCACCTGTTTTTCACCTGTCAAAAAAAGATGTTTTTTCATCGTTTGCCTTACCCCTTTACAGAAACCGGCACACACCGGCATCCCTTTGGGCGCCCAAAAGGTTCAAGCCGTTTCTGTATCTGCTTTTTGTACCGGAAAGACTTGTAGCGCACCCAATGATTTACTTCATCCTACCACCGCAGCCCTCAAAAGTCCAGCTGCCCTTTGAGAAAGGATGTCTGCCAAATGTTTCAATGGACCGACCAAAGCATGGATTGGTACGAACAAGCTGCTCTTCATTGCGACTTTCACCGGCGTGTGGCCTGCCTGGCCCAGCCCTACCTGGAAGGATGCGATACCATCGCGGACCTGGGCTGCGGCCTGGGTTACCTGAGCATGGAGCTTTCTTCCTTCTGCCGGCGGATGATCTGTGTGGACGTCAGCACACCTGCCCTGGGCCGATTGGCGGAAAACTGCCTCCGACGGAACATCACCAACCTGGAGACGCTGGAAGCTGATTGGACCCTGTGGCAGCCACATCCCCTCCCGGACGCTGTGGTGCTCAGCTATTGCAACGGTCTGGGACGTAACCTGCCAGTGCTCTCCCGACTGGCCGGTAAGGTCATCCTTTCGATAATGCCTGCCTCCAACGAGGAAAATGACAGCTATGACCTCAACCGTTATCTTCCTCAGCGTGCCCGGTACCGGGGACGGGAAAACCACAAAACCGTTGTTCCGGTACTTCAGGCTCTGGGAGTGCCATATCAGGAAACTCCTTTTTCCCTTCCTTTTGGGCAATGGCTCCGGGATGAGGAGGAAGTGAAAACCTTTCTGGAATATTATTTTGATTTTCATCCCACCGCCTCTCAGCTGGAAGAATATCTGGCCTCCCACAAGGCGGAAAATGGGTACTATCTGCCCAATGTCAAACACGGCTATGTGGTGGCGGTCAAAGTCCAGGACCTGCCGCCCCGGCTGCTGAAAGGAGC
This sequence comes from Angelakisella massiliensis, assembly GCF_900104675.1. Classification (GTDB taxonomy): domain Bacteria; phylum Bacillota; class Clostridia; order Oscillospirales; family Ruminococcaceae; genus Angelakisella; species Angelakisella massiliensis. The sequence goes on from NZ_LT629944.1 coordinate 89,049, forward strand.
AATGGATGATGTGGAGTCTCTATAAAAAATTACTGGAAGGAATCCCTGAGGACAGTCCTGTCATCACATCGGTACGGCCCGGTTTGTGGACAATGGTGACCACCGCGCAGGGAACCGCCGGTGTGGCCATGTTTCTGCGCCAGGGGGAATGTCCTGAGACAGATGCCATCCGAAACGCAGTAGGACATCCCCTTCGTCAAGCTGCGGAGCTGGTCACTTCCTGGAATTTTCTGGAGGCGGCAGTGGGAATGGCCGCCATCAATGCCTGGTATAACACGCCCCAAAACGCCAAAAATATGGGCTGGCAGGAAAGCGATCCTGAAACCGATATTTTTGAACAGTATCTGCCTGAGCTGGAGGGAAAAAAGGTAGCCGTCATCGGCCGCTTCCCCAGACTGGACACGGTGGTTGCACCCCATTGTACCCTTTCGGTGCTGGAACGGGACCCCGGTCCCGGAGACCTGCCGGACAGTGCCTGTGAATATATTCTGCCTGGGCAGGACTTTGTTTTTATCACCGGCTCCGCTTTTGCCAACAAAACCATGCCCCGGCTGCTGGAACTGAGCAAAAACGCCCGGGTAATCCTTACCGGTCCCAGCGTGCCCCTGGCTGATTGCCTGTTTGAGCACGCCGAATGCCTGGCTTCCAGCGTCGTGTTCCATCCAGAGGTTCTTTCCAACCATGAGGATGCCGGTATTCCTCCCAACCGCTTCCATCACAGCAGCCGTTTTGTGCTGGTGCGCCGTTAAGGCAGATCTGTTGTTCCGCAGTCTCTCTCTTCCACAAGCCAGGACAAAGCCGTCCGCTGGGTGAAAAATTTTATTTTTATTTTGACAAAAAGCGCCTGTGGTATCTTTCCTCTTTCAGGGCATGATGATAGAGGGAGGTGAAGCGGATGAATCAAAAAAAATTTGCCGGTGAGAACGCCATAAAACCGGAGAAAAAAATCTCCCTGGGGCCTGATCTTGCAGCTGATCCAGGCAAGCGGCTGTGTCCCAAATTCGACTGCACCGGCATGGCCCGGCAGCATATATCCGACGGAGGCCGTACTGGCCCACAGGTGTTGGATAACTGCGCCGAGGAGCATATCCAATAAAAGCAAAATGAGGCGGCTGCCTTTGGAAATATTCCAAAGGCCGCCGCCTCAGCGTATCAAACGAAATCTTTTAAAAGATTTTGGAAACCCACTGACGTGGAGAACAACCCCTCTTACAAGAAGCTGTCATACAAACTAAAAAAGATCAGGCAGACAAAGGCCGCAAAAATAGGTGGAAGAAAAAATAGCGGGTGGAAAAGAGAAATGGAGCGGAAAGCCCTGCTGTTCTTCCCTCTCAAACTGATAAAGGGTAAATCATAATATACCTTTTGTTTTGTTTTTACAAAATATAACTTTTTGTATTTTAAAAACTCCTCTGCGGCTCAGCAAAGCAGTCCCCATACATAGAACCAAACAGGTTTCTGCAAGGGATGGGATGGAAATAAGCCTGTCCTCCAATCTTCCTTTGTCTGTGGCTTTAAATCACCACTGCCTTGGGGGACGTTTCCCCGCAGCCGGCAAAACGGTCCATCACGCTTCCTTTTTCTCCTCCAGCTCTTTCTGCCGCGCCGCGTAAAGCAGACGTCCGATCTCTTCCATTTCCCGGTCCGTGGCCGCAATGATCTCGGCGCAGCGTTTGAGACGGGAGGCAATTTCCCCGGAATCCTCCTGGTTCTTTTTATAGTACATCTGATGCTCCAGGCTGGCCCAAAAATCCATCGCAATGGTCCTCAGCTGCACTTCCACCTTGACGTTGCGCTTTTTGTCGGCAAAAAATACCGGAATCTCCACGATCATATGATAACTGCGGTAGCCGTTGGGCTTTGGATGCTTGATATAATCCTTCACCTCCAAAAGCCTCACATCATCCTGACGGGTGAACATCTCCGCAACCTGGTAGATGTCCTCGATAAAAGAGCAGATCACCCGAACCCCGGCAATATCGCTGAGATTTTCCACGGCCGATTCCCGGCTCAGCTCCAATCCCCGCCGTTGCAATTTGTTGACAATGCTTTCCGGGCTTTTGATCCTGGAAGTAATAAATTCAATTGGATTTCGGTTATGCCGGGTGGACAGATCCTCATTGAGCACCTCAAACTTGGTGGTCACTTCCCGCAGCGCACAGCTGTAAAGGGTCTTTATCTTGGCAAACTCCCGAACCAGATCTACCAGTCTGGCATCATTCAGACGCAATTTACTTTCCTGGGTCTCATCCATATATTTGATCTCACGCTGTATAATGCTGCTCATCCTTTCCTTTATAAGCCGTTTTCCCCACATACTTTTAACCTGAGCTTTCCTGTTAAAAATTTCTTTCTGTCCAGGGGATATGAGGGGGCACTATTTCTCCTTCTTTTCCCTTCCCGCTTCTATGGGATCTTCTTCCCGCGGGAAATGCTGCCAACCACCGCCATCAAAAGCACCGGAAACACTACCGCCGCCAGCAGACCTGCCCTCAGGCCCATTTCAGGTGACAGCTCCGCCGCCAGACCAACCAGCTGCGGGCCGGTAAAACAACCCAAATCCCCTGCCAAAGCCAGCAGCGCGAACATCGCCGTCCCTCCCGCCGGGCAGGCCGCCGCGCTGAGACTGATGGCACCCGGCCACATCAGCGCCACGGAAAGCCCGCAAAGGGCACAGCCCAAAAGCCCTATAAGAGGATGCGGCGCGAAAACCGCCAGCAGATAACTGACCACACACAGTCCCCCGCTGCACATCAGCGCCGGAACCAGGCGCAGCCGCTCTCCTGACGCTCCATAAAAGGCTCTCGCACCGCCCATGAGCACCGCAAAGGCGCAGGGCCCCAGCAGGTCTCCCATGGTTTTATCCACTTCCAAAGCTGTTTCCGCGAAATAGGAAGCCCACTGGGACATAGACTGTTCGGCTGCCCCGGCGCAAACCATCACCGCAGCCAGCAGCCAAAACATTTTCATGGAGGACAGCTTTTTCAGCGGCAGTTCCTCACCCTCCGCCACCAGCCTGCCAATGGGCACCTTTGTAAAGACAAAGCCGTTGACCAGCGGCAGCAGCGCCCAAAAGCAAGGAATCAGCCCCCAGTTTTCTTCTCCCGCCAGCCTCAGGCCCAGTGTGGTCAAAAGAATGAACGCCACACATCCCCAACAGTAAAAGGAATGCAGCAGGCTCATAGCCTTGTCCTTTTCTTTGGAAGGAACTGCCTCCACAATGGGGCTGACCAGCACCTCCAGCAAACCGCCTCCCACAGCATTAAGCAGCGTTGACAGCAGCAGCACCAACAGCGGACGGGAGGATAAAGGTGTCAGCAGTCCAATGCCCACCAGTCCCGCCGCCGCGCACAGGTGCGCCAGCACCATACACCGGCGGTAACCCAAGCGGTCGGCATATCGGACCGCCAAAAGATCTGTTATGATCTGAAAACCAAAATTGGCGGCAATCAACAGGGAAATGCTGCCCAGGCTCAGCCCCAGCCGTGTCTGATAAAGCACAAACAGCAAAGGACTGATATTGTTCACCACCGCCTGTACAATATATCCCCCATAACAGGCCCAAATGGTCCACCGGTAGCCGCTGCTGAGCCGCTCCATGGGCTTCACTCTCCCTTTTTTCACGGCTTGCGCCCTTTACACATAAGATTCATCTTCTCCGGGAATACTGCCCTTTGTTGATTCGGACGGATGCGTACGCCGGAATTCTCCCGGTGAAATTCCATTGAGGCGGCGGAACACCTTGCAGAAATAGTTGCCGTTTGAAAAGCCAACCAGGCCCGCGATCATCTCCACCGAATGTTCCCGTTCCAAAAGATACTGCCGGGCCGCGTTGATGCGCACTTTGATCAGATATTGCCCCGGCGAGATGCCGAATTCCCGGGTAAACAAACGGATCAGATGGCATTTGCTCACCGCAATGCGGTCCGCCAGATCCTCCACTCCATCCAGATAAGGATACTCTTCTTCAATCAGCCGCTTTGCCTGCATAGCCAAGCTTTCCTCTTCCATTTCTCCGCCCCCTTGACGCCTCAATGGCTCTTCATATAATCCATCAAGATTTTACCCTTTTTAAAGGAGAAAATCAAGGGTATATCAATTACTTACCCTTGTCTCAGGGGACAGAGGATGATAAGATGGGTACATGAGTTAAAAACATCACCTTTCGTTGATGTTTTTTTAGCGGAACTGATACAAAAGGAGGCCTTTTCATGGCAAGCATTTCCCTGCGTCATATTTACAAAATCTATCCCGGCGACGTCACTGCGGTCAATGACTTCAATCTGGAAATCCCGGACAAGGAGTTCGTCATTCTGGTTGGTCCTTCCGGCTGCGGTAAGTCCACCACCCTGCGTATGATCGCCGGTCTGGAGGAAATCTCCAAAGGCGAGCTGTACATCGGCGACCGTCTGGTCAACGATGTGGCACCCAAGGACAGAGATATCGCCATGGTGTTCCAGAACTATGCTCTGTATCCCCATATGACCGTTTACAAGAACATGGCTTTCGGTTTGGAGCTGCGGAAGGTCCCCAAGGAGACCATCAAGCAGAAGGTAGAGGAAGCCGCCAAGATTCTGGACATCTCCCATCTGCTCAACCGTAAGCCCAAGGCGCTTTCCGGTGGTCAGAGACAGCGTGTGGCCCTGGGCCGCGCCATGGTTCGTGATCCCGCCGTGTTCCTGCTGGACGAGCCGCTGTCCAACCTGGACGCCAAGCTCCGTGCCGCCATGCGTACCGAGATCACCAAGCTCCATAAGAAGCTGGGCACCACCTTCGTCTATGTTACCCACGACCAGACCGAGGCTATGACCATGGGCGACCGCATCGTGGTTATGAAGGACGGCGTCATCCAGCAGGTGGATACTCCTCAAAATCTGTATGATCGCCCCGGCAACAAGTTTGTCGCCGGCTTCATTGGTTCTCCTCAAATGAACTTCATCGACTGCACCATCGAGAAGAAGGGCGAGGCGCTCTTTGCAAACTTCGGCAAATACAGCCTGGAAATCCCCAAGGGCAAAACTGCTGATGGCGTTTTCGACAACTACATCGGCAAGAAGGTCATCATGGGCGTCCGTCCCGAGGCCATTCATGACGATGAGCTGTTCCTGTCCAACTTCCGTGAACTGGAAGTGGAAGCCAATGTGGAAATTGCAGAGCTGATGGGCGCTGAGATCTATATCTACATGGTAGTGGAGGGCACCAACATTGTGGCCAAGGTTCCTCCTCGTTCCACCTACAAGCCCGGCGATGTCATCAAGGTTGCCATCGATATGAACAAGACCCACTTCTTCGATGCCGAAACCGAAAAGACCATCTGCAACTAATTTAGTCATCTTCATTCTTTTTCACTCTATCATAGAGACGGGGGAGAAGCCAAGTGCTTCTCCCCCGTCTCTGTCTGTCGAAAACCCTTTTTCCAAGAAAAAACAAAATTCAAAATCATAAAAATCAGGACATGTGCCTGATTTTTATACCACGACCCGCGCCCACCGGGGCGCGAAACCGGGGGTATCGCTGCTGGTTTCGTCAGGAACCAGGCGGCGTATCCAGGGGGACTGGGTCCCCCTGGAAGTGTGCCGAACTCCTTCGGCACACTCAGAGGGACATGTGCCTGATTTTTATACCACGACCCGCGCCCACCGGGGCGCGAAACCAGGGGTATCGCCGCTGGTTTCGTCAGAAACCAGGCGGCGTATCCAGGGGGTATTGGATACCCCCTGGAAGTGTGCCGAACTCCTTCGGCACACTCAGGCGGGGGAGAAGCCAAGTGCTTCTCCCCCGCCTCTATTTTCGGGCAAGGGTTTTTCTTTTCATCCAACAGGCATCTTTTTTGATGTCAAGCAGGATCAGGACGTGCTGCCCGCCTGGGCAGCTGAATCGTCTCCAGACAAACGGATCAGTGTTAAACTGAGCAGAGTCAGATTGGGTGCGCCTGTATAATTGATAACCGATTTGGAGGAAAGGCGAAGGGTGGCATTCTCCACAGCATTAAACGTACCTTGGGCACTGTAAACCGCACTGTCGGAGTCTTCGGAACGACTGACCTGTACAATCATCCCAGGAACATTCTGATTATTCTGCTGCAAAGAGAAGGTTGTATTCAAGGATACATTAGCCGGGACCTGAACATTGTACAGTGCCAGATAGGTTCCGGGTTTCTTGATGAGCACCCCTACACCGTCGCTGAAAAAGTCACTGGGCGAAGACGATTCGGAATTGGCGAGGGTAACTCCACCCGAAATCGCTTGATTGCTGACACTATCATTTTGCCAACTGTGGTACCAAGTGTTGGTTGCAAATGTGCCGGGTTGGCCTTGGGCTCCGGTTTCACCCTGGGGACCAGCAGGGCCCTGAGGACCGGCAGGGCCTTGAGGACCAGCGGGGCCCTGGGGACCGGTTTCACCCTGAGGACCAGCAGGGCCCTGGGGACCGGTTTCACCCTGAGGACCAGCGGGGCCCTGAGGACCGGTTTCACCCTGAGGGCCAGCGGGGCCCTGAGGACCGGTTTCACCCTGGGGACCAGCAGGACCCTGGGGACCGGTTTCACCCTGAGGACCAGCAGGGCCCTGGGGACCGGTTTCACCCTGAGGGCCAGCGGGGCCCTGAGGACCGGTTTCACCCTGGGGACCAGCAGGACCCTGGGGACCAGTAGGACCTTGGGGGCCAGCAGGGCCTTGCAAACCAGTTTCACCCTGCGGGCCAGCAGGACCCTGGGGACCGGTTTCACCCTGAGGACCAGTTTCACCCTGCGGGCCGGCAGGACCCTGGGGACCGGTTGGTCCCTGCAGTCCAATGGGACCTTGGGGACCAGTTTCACCCTGCGGGCCGGCAGGGCCTTGGGGACCGGTATCACCAATCGGTCCCTGAGGACCCATGGGACCCGCAGGACCGGGTCTGCCTTGGGGGCCTACAGGACCCTGGGGACCGGGACAGCAGCAACAGCGATTGCGATAAGCGTCATTCATAAAATCACCTCCTATATTGGTGCAATACTATGTTATGCCGCAGGCGGGCGGCAGGAACCTGAAGAAAGATAATACTAGAAGTATAATGTAGAATAAATTTATCCAAATCAACAAAGTTCTTTCTTCTGGCTCCTCCTTTTTATCAATGGGTGCCTGTGATATTTTCCATTGCTTTTTCCCATTTGTTTCTAAAAAGTCCTTTTGGAAGGCGGAATATTCTCAAAAATGTATTATTTTTTAGATATTATACATATTGTATTTTAATTACAACTATAGCCGCCAAATCAGCCAGTATCTCGAATTGGTCCTGTAAGGGTCTGTTACCAGTATGTGCGCCAAGGAAGCACTGGATTTTTATTTCACTCACATTCCTTGTTCCACGGACCGCAAACGGGCCGCCACTGTTCCAGCGGACACTTCCTATCCCTGACAGCGGTTTCTTTGCTCAATGCCTGAAGCCAGGACTTTTTATGATATATCTTCACTGGCAGAACCGGTGATTTCCTTACCAAAACAAAACAGGTACGGAAACCATTTACAGTTTCCGTACCTGAAACCAATTCAATATAAAAATTTTATCTGTCCTTAAACAGCGAGGTCAGGGAAATGGAACCCTTGGAATACTGAAGATATTTCCCTTCCGCAGCCAATCTGACTGTTTTTTCCTCCAGCCCCAACGCTGCCGCTCCATCAGCCGCAGTCAATGGACGCAATTCCTTTCCATGAAACAAAAATTCCTGCTGCCCGGCAACCAGCCACCGGGCCACCTGGGAGAGAATCTCCCACCGGCGCTGCAAACGGCCGATCAGCTGCCGCCCTTCCTCAATCTCCCGGTCCAGATATTCCCGGGTCAGCTGATCCACCAGATCCAAGCGCTCCAGATAATAATGATTGATGGCCAATCGGGGGCCAGACACCACCGACACCCGTAAACTGCCCTCCCACAGATCTGCTTTCACATCCGGCAGTACAACCGGCTGCGGGCTGGAATAATTGCTGCCGGGCTTGGGATTGAGGGTGCGAATCTCTTTGAGCGCCTGGCGAACCTCTTCCACAGTGCTGCCGGTATCCTCCGCGATTTGTTCCAGCTCGCCCCGGGCCAAAGGTTCCAGAAAATCCTTCACGATACGAATGGACAGCGGCATACAATCTTCCCTGCGGCGCAGCTGAAGCAGCAGACACTCCTGAAGATTTCCGGCGCATACGCCCGCCGGATCAAATCCCTGCAGCACCTGTACTGTCTGCTCCACCTGTTCACGGGAAAGACCGGTTTCATCCGCCAACTCTTCGATGGAACGTTTGAGATAACCTTTTCGGTCCAGACAACCAATAATATATTCCGCCACCGGCAGCAAAACTGTTTTCTCCGTAGTCATCAGCTGGAGCATCAGCACATCTCTCAGGGTGGGATTTGCCGCCACATTTCTGCCATATGGAGACAGCGGCCGGTCCCCGGGAATGATATCTTCATCCCGGGGTGTAAAATGCTCGTCCGCTTCCAGCACAGGATTATTCTCCAGTGCCTGCGCGACGTATTCTTCCAGCTGGAAGGACGTCATGGACAATAATTCATTCATCGACTCCATTTCCTGATGGGACATTGCTCTTCCTCCGTATTACTGCCAGAATCAAGGCTGCATATTAGTTTGAAATGCACAAAAACATTTCACAGTCATTCTCTATAAATGTATTATAGTATAAATCAAACCGCTATACAACCCCTTTCCCCGTTTCCCAGGAGAAAGCACCTTTATTCCTCTGTTTCCTCCCCCAAAAGCTCCCGGGCCGCTCCAGCCTCCAGAGCGGTTACCTGCTGAAGCTTTTTCTGGATCACCCTGGTGCGCACTCCCACCAAACGGTCCAGCTCCTGCTCCGCCTGCTCCAAACGGCTGCGGGTGCTTTGGAGTACCGCTCCAAACCGGTCAAACTCTGTCTTCACAGCCCCCAGCACCTGCCATACCTCGCCGCTGCGCTGCTGGATGGCGAAGGTGCGAAAGCCCATCTGCAGGGAGTTGAGCAGGGCAGCCATGGTGCTGGGACCTGCCACATTCACCCGATAATCCCGCTGCAGCTGCTCTACCATCCCCCGCCCCACTACCTCGGCATACAGTCCCTCAAAGGGCAGGAACATAATGGCGAAATCGGTGGTATAGGGCGGGTCGATATATTTATCCCGAATATCCTTGGCAAAGGCGCGAATCCGGCTTTGAAGCACCGAAGCGGCTTGCTGGACCGCTTCCGGCGAACCGCTGTCCGCCGCGTCCCGCAGATCATTATAGGCGTCAGCGGGAAACTTGGAATCAATGGGCAGCCAGACCGGGTCCCCATTCTGGACCGGAAGACGCACGGCAAACTCTACCACTGCCCGGCTTCCCCGTTTGGTGGCCACATTGACCCCATACTGCTCCGGCGCCAGAATATCCGATAAAATCGCTCCCAACTGCACTTCTCCCAATATGCCCCGGGTTTTGACGTTGGAGAGGACCTTTTTCAGGTCCCCTACCCCAACCGCCAGGGTCCGCATCTCGCCCAGACCGGTGTAAACCTGCTCCAGCCGCTCGTTGACCAGCTGGAAAGACTGGGTCATCCGGTCATCCAAAGTTTTTTGCAGCTTTTGCTCCACAATGGCTCTGATTTCGTCCAGCTGCTGGGTATTGTCCTGGCGAATGAGATTGAGCCGTTTTTCCACTGTCAGACGAATGTTTTCCAGCTTTTGTTCATTTTCCATGGCATAGCTTTGAAAACGCCGTTCCAGCTGATTCATCTGCACCGACGACTGACGGCTTACCGCTTCCATAGCCGAACGGGTGGCTTCACTCAGCTCCTGCCGCTGTCCTCTCTGCCCTTCATTGAGCTCCCGGCGCAGTTCCTCACATTTGTTCAGAACATCCCGGTTGCTCAAAGCGCTGACCCGGCTGCTCAGTACGATCACCAACGCCAGCAGCGCCAGCGTCAGCAGCACCAGAATACCCAGCGCTATCAATAAAATCTGTTCTGTCATTGTCATATATGATCTGACCTCCTGTGAAAACTGAGAAAAAAGCAACATCTGCAAACTGTCGGGAAAACATCCGGAAAGCCCTGTCGCCTTCTGTCAAACAGCAGCTGACACCTCTGGGATATACAGCCCAGTATACCACGTTTTTTTCCCATGGCGCAATGGATGAGAGGATATTGACACAGAAGGATCTTTCAGAAAAAAGTTGCAACAAAATCAGGAAAAAGTTATAATATAAAGAATTGTTTGACGCAAGCTTCTTGGGAGGGTGCTACATATGACAGATTTTTTGGTGCGGACCTTTATTCGTGACCACGAACAGGTCACCAACAACAAAGTGCGGGAACTATATGGCCGTCTGGGCAGTACAGTGGGTATTCTGGTCAACCTCCTGCTGTTTGCCGGAAAGTTCATCACCGGTACCATTTTCGGCAGCGTTTCCATTACCGCCGACGGCGTCAACAACCTGTCCGATGCCGGTTCCTCGGTCATCTCTCTGCTCAGCTTCCGGCTTGCTTCCCGTCCCGCAGACCGGGAGCATCCCTTCGGCCATGCCAGAATTGAATACATCTCCTCTCTGGTGGTGGCGCTGCTGATTTTGATGCTGGGCTTTGAGCTGGGCAAATCCTCTGTGGAAAAAATTCTGCATCCGGAAATGGTGGAATTCAACCTGCTGATGGCAGTGGTGCTGGTCTGTTCCATTCTGCTGAAGCTGTGGTTATATTTGTTCAACCGCAATCTGGGGCGACGGATCAATTCCTCCATGATGGCCGCTACCGCCGCCGACAGCCTTTCCGACGTAATGGCTACCTCCGCTGTGCTGCTGTCGGTTATTCTCAGCCCCATCATTGGTTATCCCCTGGATGGCTGGATGGGTCTTGTGGTGGCGGTATTCATCCTCCGTTCCGGCTACGGCATCATCCGGGAAGCGCTGGATAAGCTGCTGGGAGACGCCCCCACCCAGCAGTTGGTGGAGGATATCGAATCCTTTGTATCCAATCACGAGGGTGTTCTGGGTGTCCATGACCTGATGGTTCACAGTTATGGCCCCAACCGCTGCTTTGCCTCGGTTCACGCGGAGGTATCGGCCAATGAGGATATTCTCAAAAGCCACGACATGATCGACAATATCGAACGGGAGATTCTGGAGGAAATGGGGGTCCACCTGGTGATCCATCTGGACCCTGTGGTCACCGACGATCCGGAGGTTAACCGCCTCCGCCAGCAGGTGGCTGAGCTGGTCCAGCAGATCGATCCCTCCCTGACCATCCACGACTTCCGCCTGGTACGGGGCGAAACCCACAGCAACCTGATTTTTGATGTCACAGTTCCTTTTGATTGTACTGTCACCAATCCTCAGCTGCTGGAGCAGATTGAAAAGGGAATCAAAGCCCTTTCTCCTCACTATTACGCTGTGGTGACGATGGATCGTTCCTATACATCTTCCGTCGCAGGGACAGCGAAAATGGACTGAAAAAAACGGGCCGGAGACTTTTGAACTGCACCCCATTTGTTAGACAGTATGATATACTGACTAAGAAGTGGGGTGCTTTATTATGCCAAAAGGAATACCAAACAAACGTTATACACCAGAATTCAAGAAGCAGGTGGTTGAGGCAGTCATGCAAGATGGCCTTAGCTATGAGGAAGCTGCCAAGCTATACGAAGTCCATGGACATGGACGCATTCAAAGCTGGGAACGGATTTATCTGGAAGAAGGTCCGGAAGGCCTTGCTATAGAGCGTCGAGGACGCAGGAGTACGGGCGAAACGGAGAGACTGCCAAGCAAAGTGGAAGAGGATTTACTCGCTGAGGTTCAGCGGCTACGAGCAGAAAATGCTTACTTAAAAAACTTGCAAGCCTTGGTTTTGGAAGAAGAGCGACGCCAGCACAAAAAGCGCAGGTAGTTCAAAAACTGAGGCATGAATTCTCGCTGTCGTTTCTGCTCGAAATCGCTCAACTTCCTCGTGCTACCTTCTACTATCATCTGAAGCAGATGAGGGTACCAGACAAATACAAGGAAGTCAAAGCAGAAATCACCCTGATTTACCACGAGAACAAAGGACGGTATGGGTACCGCCGTATCACAACTGAGTTACATAACCGTGGATTTATTTGCAATCACAAGACTGTCCAGCGGCTTATGAAAGAATTAGGCTTAGTCTGCCGTGTCAGAATCAAGAAATATCATTCTTACAAGGGAGAAGTGGGCAAAATTGCTCCTAATTTGCTAAACAGGAATTTCTGTGCTGAAGAGCCAAACCAGAAATGGGTCACCGATGTGACAGAGTTCAGCCTATTTGGCCAGAAGCTCTATCTTTCTCCAATCCTGGATTTACACAACGGGTATTTGGTGAGTTATGCCATCTTTGACCGACCGATTCTGAGTATGGTTACTACCATGCTGGATAAGGCTTTTGAAACAATACCAGATGCAACAGAGTTAATCCTTCATTCCGACCAAGGTTGGCAATACCAACATAAGCAGTACCAGCGTATGCTTCGTAAGAAAGGAATTCAACAGAGTATGAGCCGCAAAGGTAACTGTCTGGATAATGCTGTTATGGAAAATTTCTTTGGCTTACTCAAAAGTGAGTTGCTGTATCTGCAAGAATTTGAATCTATGGAGCACTTCAAGCGGGAACTGCTGGACTATCTGGATTACTACAACAACCGCCGCATCAAGGCAAAGCTGAAGGGCTTGCCGCCTGCTCTTCACAGACAACAAGCCCTTTCGGCTGCTTAGACAATTTTTACTTTCAAATATTGTCTAACTTTTTGGGGTCACTTCACTTTACTCTCCGGCCCGTTTTTTGTCTGAAAATCTGTAAAAGGGAAAGAACCCCAGTCATCTGCGATCAAAGGGATTTTTCCATCTGAAAGTACACCACCGAAATTGTACCATCCAGCTTGCGGCAAAAGATTGGCCGCTGCTTTGATTTACTTTTTTGCGCTGGAGACGGCAGTGGTTCTTACCATTGTGCTGCTCCGGACGTTCCCTGATATTTACCCCCAACCTGGACCGGTCTAACAAAGATACCGGTCTTTTTTATTGGAACAGATTCTTTCATTCTTCCCCTGAAACAGAAGAACTCAGCTGAAAATATACAGGTGCACTCCAAAGGGCGGCGGTCATTTTTCCTCACAGCTCCAGCAGCCTGTACAACTCTTCATAGCTGTGGACAATGTAATCCGGCTTTGCGTTTCCCGCACCAACGGAATGGGGATTGTACCAGCAGGCCTTCATTCCCACTCCCTGAGCTCCGGAAATATCCGCCCGGAGTGAGTCCCCTACCATCAGGGAATTCTCCGCCTTTGCTCCCGCATCTGCCAACATGCGCAGGAAAAAGTCAGGGCTGGGCTTTTCACATCCCAAATCCTCCGAAACATATACCTTCCGGAACACATTGGCCAAAGGAGAGCGGGCAAGCCTTCCCCGCTGCACTGCGGCAATACCGTTTGTGGCCAGGTAAAGAGGATACTTGCGCGCGGCAGCCCGGCAAAATTCCTCAGCCCCGGGGAACAAAAAAGCCATCTCCCCCAGGTAACGGGTATATCCGTCACTGAGGGCCTCCAGGTCCGCTGAGAATCCTGCCGCCTCCAGCCACAGACGAAACCGTTCCCGGCGAAGGGCGGTTTTAGTGATGCCTCCCTGTTCCAGCAAGGCCCACATTCTGGCATTGATGTCACTGTACAGCTGGTACAGCTGCCCATCATGAGGCAGCGACAACTCCAGGCAGATGGCGGTAAAGGCCGCGCGCTCCGCCCGTTCAAAATCAAATAAAGTCTGGTCCGCATCCAAAAACAGATGGGTCACCTGCATCCGTTTTCCGCTCCTCCCGTTATTTCATGAACAAAATACCGGACCACCCCTGGCCTGAAAGGAAATCAAGACGGCGGCTCTTTTTCCTTTTGCAAAAGGTTTTACCATTTTCTGCAAGTATGGTACGAAACTGACTTTTTCAGATACAAAAAAATCATTTTTTTCCAAAAGCCTCAAGAAATTCTTTCTTTCCTTCGTTATATAGAGCAGATGGCTTTCCGATGTTTTCAGTATAACATACTCTGAGGGCCGGATAAACCCGGTTTTTCAAAAGTTCTTTGTGTCCCCATGTTGACAAAATTTGATTCATATCGTATTATTGTATTAGTTTCATAATACAATAATCAGAAAGGAGCCGATGGGATGCAGTGGCAGATTCAAGGGGACAGACCCATTTATATTCAGCTGCTGGAGCAGATCAAACTGGGGATCATCTCCGGCGTACTGCCGGCAGGAAGCCGGTTGCCTTCGGTGCGTGACCTGGCGGCGGAAGCCAAGGTCAACCCCAATACGATGCAAAAAGCTCTGGATGAACTGGGCCGGGAGGGGCTGGTTTTTTCTCAGAGAACCAGCGGACGTTTTATTACTGAGGACCGGCAGCTGTTGGATCAGCTGAAAACAGAGCTGGTAACCCAGCATCTGGAGCAGTTTCTGGGACAGATGCGCTCTATTGGTCTGACCCGCGAAGAGGTACTGGCCATCATCAAAGACAAGCTGAGTGAGGAGGAAAAAGAATGAATACCGACAACAGGTTCCCCCTGCTGGAGATCCGGAACCTGACTAAGATCTACAGCAATATCCAGGCTCTCAACGATATCTCCCTCACCCTGGAGCGGGGACGGATCGTAGGGCTGCTTGGACCAAACGGCAGCGGCAAAACTACCCTGATCAAGCTGATCGCCGGTCTGCTTACCCCCACTCATGGGGACATTTTCATTAATGGCTACCGGCCCGGTAAGGAAAGCAAGGCCATGATCTCCTATCTGCCGGACCGCACCTATCTCAACGACTGGATGAGGGTGATGGACATTATCGCCTTCTTTGCCGACTTTTACGCTGATTTCAGCTCTGCCAAAGCCTATGATATGCTTTCCCGGCTGCAAATCGATCCCCACGCCCGTCTGAAACACCTCTCCAAGGGCACCAAGGAAAAGGTGCAGCTGATTCTGGTCATGAGCCGCCAGGCTCATCTGTATCTGCTGGATGAGCCCATCGGCGGTGTGGATCCGGCTGCCCGGGATTATATCCTCAGCACCATCATCGGCAACTATAATCCTGATGCTACCGTCATCATCTCCACCCACCTCATCAGCGATGTGGAACGGGTGCTGGATGATGTGGTGTTCCTGGCCTATGGCAAGGTGGCCATGGTCTCCTCCGTGGATGACATCCGGGAAAAACAGGGCAAATCGGTGGACGAACTGTTCCGGGAGGTATACAGATGCTGAGTAAACTGCTGAAATATGAATTCAAATCCACAGCCCGGATCTTTATCCCGCTGTATGTGGTACTGCTGGTGTTCTCCCTGGTGGGGCGGCTTTCTCTGAGCAGAATGATGGACGGCGCCCCCATCAATCCCTCCTTCATAGCCTTTTATGATCTTGTGGTAGGTGTGGTGATGGTGGGCTATGTGCTGGTGATCTTCAGTGTCATCATCATCGGTCTGGTGGTGGTTGTGCAGCGGTTTTACAAAAATCTCACCGGCCGTGAAGGCTATCTGATGCATACCTTACCGGTGCCAACCCATCACCTCATCCTTTCCAAACTGCTGGTAGCTGCCGCCTGGCAGCTGATGGGCTGGATCATGATGTTTTTGTCAGTCATGCTGGTGGTGTATCAGGGAGAGGCCGCCCGCTCCCTTCAGGAGTTCTTTCGGGAAGTGGGCAACCCCATTTCCTTCATCTTCCGGCAGCTGGGTGTGAATCCCGCCGGCTTCTCGCTGATGATGGTGCTGTCCATCATCGTCTCCTCCCTGGCCAGCCCGCTGATGATTTACGCGGCCATCGCCTTGGGGCAGCTGTTTAAAAAGCATCGCATCGTGGGTGCTGTCGGCGCTTATATCGCTCTGTCCATGATCACCAATACCATTTCCAGCGTCCTGACCACCGGCTTCAATCTTACCGGCACCAATCTGTCCACTACTGCGGAAATGGGATTTTTCCTCAACGGTATCATGATTCTCTCCCTGGTGCTCCAGATCCTGATGGGTGTGGGATATTTCTTCCTGACCAACTACATTCTTTCCAATCACCTGAACCTGGAATAAGCATGGAGTGTTTCCTTTAAAAAGACCAAGTTTTCCTTGACTTTTACCCCCCGGCGTGATATGGTGTAGGTGTAAATTTTCAGGGAAAGACTGTGAAAAGGAGTAGTAAGCAGACACACCCATTCCTCAGAGAGCGGCGGATTGCTGAAAATGCCGCGTATGGGACCTGCTGAAGTAGCCTTGGAGTCCCGGATCGAAAGAAACTGCGGTTTTCAGTAGTCCCCGGCGCGGCGTCCCCGCGTTATCAAAGGTCTCGGAATGGTTTCCGTTCCGGTGGAGTGCGCCCCTTTTCAGGGGGCGAACGCAGGTGGTACCGCGTAAAAGAACCTTTTACGTCCTGTCGCGCAAGCGGCGGGACGTTTTTTGTTCCCTGGAAAAACAAAACTACGCGGGCGGCAAGGCCCGCGGCAGGAGGTAAAAGAATGGCTAAAGAACTGGCTAAAGTGTACGATCCCCAGTCGGTGGAAGATCGTCTCTATGCTTTCTGGCTGGAGAAGAATTATTTTCACGCCGACGTGGACCCCAAAAAGACCCCCTATACCATCGTCATCCCCCCACCCAACATCACCGGACAGCTGCACATGGGCCATGCTTTGGATGAGACCCTCCAGGATATCCTCATCCGCTGGCGGCGGATGCAGGGCTATTCCGCCCTGTGGCTCCCCGGCACCGATCACGCCTCTATTGCCACCGAGGCCAAGATCGTCAGCGCCATGAAGGAAGAGGGGCTGACCAAAGAGGACCTGGGCCGGGAAAAATTCCTGGAGCGGGCCTGGGCCTGGAAGGAAAAGTATGGCGGACGCATTGTGGAACAGCTGAAAAAGCTGGGCTCCTCCTGCGACTGGGAGCGGGAGCGTTTTACCCTGGACGAAGGCTGCAACAAGGCGGTCAACGAGGTGTTCTGCCGCCTGTATGAAAAGGGCCTGATCTACCGGGGCAACCGGATGGTCAACTGGTGCCCCCACTGCAACACCTCCATTTCCGACGCTGAGGTGGAGTATCAGACCCAGGACGGCCATTTCTGGCACCTGCTCTACCCTGTCAAGGAAACCGGCGAAATGCTGGAGCTGGCCACCACCCGTCCTGAAACCATGCTGGGCGATACCGCCGTGGCCATCAACGGCGCTGACCCCCGGTATGCTCATCTCCATGGCTGCCATGTGATCCTGCCCCTGCTCAACAAGGAGATCCCCATTGTCTGCGACGATCACGCCGACATGGAGAAGGGCACCGGCGTTGTGAAGATCACCCCCGCCCACGACCCCAACGACTACGAAGTGGGCAAGCGCCATGATCTGCCCATCGTTCGGGTATTCACCTACGACGGCCATATGACCGGAGCTGCAGACAAGGCCGCAGCCGACGAGCTGTTTGCCAGCGGCCGTGCTGCCGCCGGTGAGCCGGAGGTACTGGACTGCGGCAAATACGCCGGCATGACCACCATGGAGGCCCGGAAGGCCATCCTGGAAGATCTGGAGGCCGGCGGCTTCCTGAAATCCGTGGAGCCCCTCCAGCATGAGGTGGGCACCTGCTACCGCTGCCACAACACTGTGGAGCCTATGGTTTCCAAGCAGTGGTTCGTGCGGATGGAACCCCTGGCCGCTCCTGCCATTGAGGCGGTCCGTTCCGGCCAGACCAAATTTGTTCCTGAGCGCTTTGACAAAACCTACTATCACTGGATGGAGAACATCAAGGACTGGTGCATCAGCCGCCAGCTGTGGTGGGGCCATCGCATCCCCGCCTACTACTGCGCCGACTGCGGCGAGATGGTGGTCTCCCGGGAGGAGGTCCACACCTGTCCCAAGTGCGGCGGCGTCATGACCCAGGATGAGGACACCCTGGACACCTGGTTCAGCTCCGCTCTGTGGCCCTTCTCCACCCTGGGCTGGCCGGACAAGACCCCGGAGCTTGATTACTTCTATCCCACCAACACCCTGGTCACCGGTTACGACATCATCTTCTTCTGGGTGGCCCGGATGATCTTCTCCGGCTGCGAGCAGATGGGACAGACCCCCTTCGATACCGTCCTCATTCACGGACTGGTGCGGGACGCTCAGGGACGCAAGATGAGCAAATCCCTGGGCAACGGCATCGATCCCCTTCAGATCATCGACCAGTACGGCGCTGATACCCTCCGCTTCGCTCTGGCCACCGGCAACAGCCCCGGCAACGATATGCGCTTCTCTGACGACAAGGTGAAAGCCAGCCGGAACTTCGCCAACAAGATCTGGAACGCCAGCCGCTTCATCCTGATGAACCTCTCCGATGAGATCACCAGCTGCCGTCTGCCGGAGAAGCTGGAAACTGAGGACAAGTGGGTGGTCAGCCTTTACAACACCCTGGTCAAGGAAGTGACCGACAACCTGGAGAAGTTCGAGCTGGGCATCGCGGTGCAGAAGCTGTATGACTTCATCTGGGATATCCTCTGCGACTGGTATATCGAGCTGACCAAATCCCGCCTCCAGGCCGGCGGAGAGACCGCTCTGGCCGCCCAGCAGGTGCTGGTATATGTCACCGCCAATACCCTCAAGCTGCTCCATCCCTTCATGCCCTTCATCACCGAGGAGATCTGGAAGAACCTGCCTCATGAGGGAGAGGGAGAGAGCATTATGGTCTCCCAGTGGCCCACCTACAGTGAGGAGCTGACCTTCGCCAAAGAGGAAGCGGACTTCCAGAAGGTGATGGACATCATCAAGGCTATCCGCAATCAGCGTGCCGAGATGAACATCCCCCCCAGCAAGAAGGCCAAGGTGTGCATCGAGACCGCCGAGCCCAAGGTCTTTGAGGACGGCGCTCCCTTCATCATGCGTCTGGCTTCCGCCTCCCATGTAGAGGTGGGCGGGCCCTTCTCTCCTGAGGGAGCGGTACAGGTCATCACCTCCGCCGCCCGTGCCTTTATCCCCATGTCCGACCTGATCGACCGGGAAAAGGAGCTGGCCCGTCTGGAAAAGGAGCGGGCAAAGTGCCAGAGTGATATCGACTTTGTCCTCAAAAAGCTGGATAACCCCGGCTTTGTGGCCAAGGCCCCCGCTCAGGTGGTGGAAGCGGAAAAAGCCCGCCTCCAGACCCAGAAGGACCGCCTGGAAAAGATCCTGGAGAGCATCAAGGCTCTGGGCTGAGACAGGCTTTCAAAATAAACAAAAAGATAAAAAAGGAGGAGTATCCTGTGATGGGATACTCCTCCTTTTGAACATCTCGAAAAAGTTGGATACATATATCCAGGGGGTATTGGGTCCCCCGGTTTTGCGCTCCGGTAGACGTGGGGCGTGGCATAAAAATCGACCACATATCCACCCTGATTGGGGAAGCAAAGTCTGATGGAGAAGACGCTGAAGCCACCTGAAAATGGGCTTCAATCCGTTTCCTTTCCTGTTTGTTCCCCATTTCTCCCCTGCTCCCGCCTCAAAGCCAGCACCTTGGGGGCGGCGGTGAGAAACCAGACGGAAAACTGTTCCGGGTGGGTCAAAAGCTCCTGCTCCAGCTGGGGGATCGGCACCCATCGCAGCTGGGCTACCTCTGTGGGTTCCGCACGGAGAGGACCGTCATACTCTCCCACAAAAACATGGTCGAACTCATACTCATACAGCTGCTCATGAAACCGGTGACAATAAACAAAGGAAAACACCTCTGTCATGGGGCAGTCCGCTCCTACCTCCATCATGGTGCGCCGCCGTACCGCTTCCTCCAGCTTCTCCCCCGGCCTGGGATGGGAGCAGCAGGCATTGGACCACAGACCGCCGGAATGATACTTCTCCTCTGCCCGCTGCTGAAGAAGCATTTCTTCCCCACGGAAAAGAAATACCGAAAATGCCCTGTGGAGCATCGGCCTGCGGTGAGCCTCTGATTTGAAAGCATAACCGGTTACATTGTCATATAAATCCACCAGCAGCAGCTGGTCTTCTTTTTGTTCCATCATCGGACGCCTCCTTTTGGGGGTATCGCTTGTGCTGCAAAGTATCGGATCACAATGATATCAGTATACGGACCTGAAAGCAGAATTGTCAAGGTGCAAAAAATAAAGAAAGAATTTTACAGGAATTTGATAAAATATTTAAAAAAATCCCCCTCTGCCCATGGTAGAATGTAGAATCAGACAACAATCAAAATCAGTTGCAAGGAGTGACGGTATGCTGCAAAATCAAACCGTTCAGGCGGTCATCCTGGCGGCGGGAAGCAGTACCCGCTATGGTTTTCGGGATAAGCTGTACGAGCCCCTGGGGGGCCATCCGCTGCTGTGGCGGAGTGTTCACGCCTTTCTGGAGCATCCGGCGGTGGATGCCGTGGTACTGGTGGCGCGGCAGGACCGGGTGGAATTCTGCCGGGGACTGTTTGCCGGCGAAGAACGACTGACGGTCATACCCGGGGGAGAGAGCCGCTGCGAGTCCTCTCTGCTGGGAGTGAAAGCCGCTGAAGGAGACCTGGTGCTGGTCCACGATGGGGCACGGCCCTTCCTCAGCGGGGAGGTCATTGACCGGTGCCTTGCCGGGGCTTTGGAGACCGGGGCCGCTGTGGCCGGCGTGCCGGCAGTGGATACAGTCAAGGTGTGTGACAGCGGACGGATGGTTCGTTATACCACCCCACGAAAGGACACCTGGCTCATCCAGTCCCCTCAGACCTTCCGGCGAAAACTGCTGCTGGAAGCCTATGAGCAAGCGGACCCCCTGGACCCGTCTCTCACTGACGACTGCATGGTAATGGAGCAGGCGGGCTTTCCTGTCCAGGTGGTGATGGGCTCCCGGGACAACTTCAAGGTCACCCGGCCGGAGGACTACCAGCACGCCCTGGCCCTCTGCCGCCGGGAAGAGGAACGCCCCGCTCCCGCCTCTGTCTGGCGCACCGGAATCGGCCAGGACAGCCATCGCTTTGAGGAACCCGCCACCGGCAAGCCTCTGATTCTGGGTGGCGTGACCTTTCCCGGTTGTCCCGGCCTGTCGGCCAACAGCGACGGCGATGTGGTGCTCCACGCCCTGTGCAACGCCATTTCCGGCATCACCTGCGAAAACATCCTGGGCACCCGGGCGGACATTATTTGCAGCAGCGGAGAAAAGAACAGCCGGGTCTATGTGCTGGAGGCGTTAAAATATCTCCGGGGACGGCTGACCCATCTCTCCTTTACCATTGAGTGCGCCCGTCCCATCATCAGCCCTTACATTCCCCAGATGCGTCGGGCCATCGGGGAGCTGACCGGCCTTGGGGAAAATTCCGTGGGCATCACCGCCACTTCAGGAGAACAGCTGACCGACTTTGGAAGAGGGTTGGGCATCAGCGTTTTCTGCATTGCAACGGCGGAGGAGGTAGGCTGATGGATACTCTCACCCTTTTTCCCTGCGCCAAAATCAATCTCACCATGGAGGTATTCGGGCGTCGGGAGGATGGCTATCATCACATCCGCTCGGTGATGGAAAGTGTCAGCCTCCGGGACCGGCTGACCATCCGAAGGATTCCCTCCGGCTTCCGCTTTCACTGCTCCATACCGGAACTTTCCGGGGAGGATAACCTGGTGGTACGGGCCTGGCGGCTGCTGGCAGACCGCTTTGCTTTGGACGGAGCGGAGCTGGAGCTGGAAAAGCAGATCCCCTGGGGCAGCGGCATGGGGGGAGGCAGCAGCGACTGCGCCGGGACTCTCCTGGGGCTTGCGCGGATGTTTCAGCTTCCCCTCTCTCTGGAGGAGCTGATGAAATTGGGCAAATCCCTGGGGGCGGACGTTCCCTTTTGCCTGCTGGGACAGCCTGCCCTTGCGGCGGGAATTGGAGAAATCCTCTCCCCCCTCCCCGCCGGCCCCCAGCTGGAGCTGATCATCCTGATGCCTCCCGCCTCTTTTTCCACTCCGGAGATGTACCGCCGTCTGGACAGCCGCCCCGAAATCCCCACTCCCATATCCCTCACCTCCTTTTTGGAGGGATTGGAGCAAGGTGATGTGAGGCAGATCACCCATGGACTTCTCAACCACTTTGAAGAGGCGGTACCCGCTCCCCAACTGCTGAAAAAGGCCAAGGATTCCCTGCTGGCAGCCGGGGCCTGGGGCGCCTCCATGACCGGAGCGGGAGCGGCGGTGTTCGGCATCTTTCCTGACAGCGCCGCGGCAAACCGGGCTCTGGATCATCTTATTTTGGAGAAAGACTGGCAAATTTACCGCTGCCACACCCTGGCGGACCCATGGAGTGAGCAGGCGCAGAAAGAAGGAACGATATGATCGCATATGGACTGAGCGGAGCTATGACCCGCCTGGAGCGAGAGGGTCCCATTTTCCTGGGGCTGGTGGGCATCGGGCAGATGGGACGGGCGCTGCTGACCCAAACTCTTCACCTGCCCGGGTTCCGCCCCAGGGTACTGGTGGACCACAGACCGGAGCGGGCCAAAAAAATTCTGCTGGAAGCGGGCTTCTCTCCTTTGGATCTGGTGGAGACCTCCTCTCCCCAGCAGGCCCAGGCGGCTCTGGAGGCAGGGAAAACCGTTCTCAGCGAGGATGACAGTCTCCCCGCTCAGGTGGGGATGGTGGATGTGGTGGTGGATGCCACT
Source organism: Angelakisella massiliensis (assembly GCF_900104675.1). GTDB lineage: Bacteria > Bacillota > Clostridia > Oscillospirales > Ruminococcaceae > Angelakisella > Angelakisella massiliensis. The sequence goes on from NZ_LT629944.1 coordinate 111,620, forward strand.
GGTTCCCCGGAAGCGGGGGGACGCATCGCTCTCCAGGCCATCCAGGAGGGAAAGCACATTGTTTCCCTCAACGTGGAAAGTGATGTGGTGGCGGGTCCGCTGCTGACCCGTATGGCCCGCCAGGCGGGAGTGGTATATACCGGCTCCGCCGGGGATGAACCTGGAGCGGTGATGGAGCTGTATGACTTTGCTCTCACCATGGGAGTGACCCCCCTGGTCATCGGCAAGGGAAAAAACAACCCCCTCAACTACAGTTCCAATCCCGATACCGCCGCCGAAGCCGCTGCCCGCCATCAGATGAACCCCCGGATGCTGGCCTCCTTTCAGGACGGCACCAAAACCATGGTGGAGATGACCGCCATGGCCAACGCCACCGGTTTCCAGCCGGACTGCCCGGGGGCTCACGGCCCTGCGGGAGGGGTGAACGATCTCCTCCGGCTGTACCGGACACGGCAGGAAGGGGGCATCCTGGAACATTACGGTGTTGTGGAGTATGTAAACGGTGTGGCGCCCGGGGTATTTCTCATTTACACCACCCCCCACCAGGAGCTGCGGCAGGAGCTTGCCTATCTCTCCCAGGGAGAAGGCCCCCATTATCTGCTGTACCGTCCCTATCATCTCACCAGTCTGGAGACCCCCCGGACTATCCTCCGGGCAGTGCTGTATGGGGAAGGTTCCATCCTCCCCGCCGCCGGAGCTCCCTACGCCGATACTGTGGCTGTGGCCAAACGGGATCTGAAAGCTGGAGAAACCCTGGATGGAATCGGCGGATATACCTCTTACGGCACCATCCTCACCAGAACTGAGGCGAAAGCTTGCAATGCCTTCCCCATGGGGCTGACCTCTCCGGGGGTCAAAGTGCTCCGGGATATTCCTCAGGGAACTATACTCACCTGGGATATGGTGCAGCCGGACGAGGATTCCGTTCTGCTGAAGCTTCGCCGCCAGCAGGACGCTCTGGAAGCAAGGGGGAGTCTTTAAAACTCCCGCCAGGTATTCCAACAACCAAAGACCCTGGATACGGTCCGTCAGAAACGGGCACGCTCCAGGGTCTTTCTTTATCATTTTAGGTTTTGGGAAAAATTCAGAATCTTTTCCAGGTCTCCTTGGTAAACAGCAGCAGCAAGGGGAACAGCTCCAGACGTCCCGCCAGCATATCAAAAATCAGCACCAGCTTGGCGCCCCCGGAAAACAGGGAAAAGTTGCGGATGGGACCCACCAGCTCCAGGCCGGGACCGATGTTGTTGAGGGTAGCGGCTACAGCGGTGAAGTTGGTGATCAGATCGTGGTTGTCAAAGCCCACCAGCAATACAGACACGGAAAAAACCACAAAATAAGTGATGAGGAACACATTGATGGACCGCAGCACCTCATGGGTGACGGTATGACCGTCCACTACAATCTTCTCCACCCGCTGGGGATGGATGAAATGATGCAGCTCCTTGCGGATGGACTTGAACAGAATGGTAAAGCGGGAAACCTTGATACCACCGCCGGTACTGCCCGCGCAGGCGCCGATGAACATCAGCAGCACCAGGATAGTTTTGGACACCTCCGGCCACAAATCAAAGTCGGTGGTGGAAAAACCGGTGGTGGTGATGATGGAACCCACCTGGAAGGCCGCCTGCTGAAAGGCGTGAAGGGGGCTTTCATACATATCCCGAATGTTGAGAGTAATGATCAGGATGGCCGCGGCAATAATCAGCAGATAAGCCCGAACCTCCTCCATGGAAAAGGCTTTGCGGAACCGCCGCAGCAGCAGCAAAAAGTAGAAATTGAAGTTGACCCCGAAGAGGATCATAAACACTGTTACTACATTTTGCAGGTAAGTTGAATATCCAGCGATACTGTTATTTTTGATGCCGAAGCCCCCGGTACCTGCTGTACCGAATGTGGTGGTAACAGCATCAAACAAGGGCATCCTGCCCGCCAGCAACAGCAAAATTTCCAAAATCGTCAGCAGGATGTAGATGCCGTAAAGGATCTTTGCTGTGGACTGTACCTTGGGTACCAGCTTTTCCACCTGAGGGCCGGGGCTTTCCGCCCGCATCAGGTTGATGTGGGAACCTCCTGTCAGGGGCAGCAGCGTTAACAAAAACACCAGTACCCCCATACCCCCGATCCAGTGGGTGAAACTGCGCCAAAACAGCAGACTTCGCGGCAGCACCTCCACATCCGTCAGGATGCTGGCGCCGGTGGTGGTAAAACCGGACACCGTCTCAAACAAGGCACTGATGGGATCGGTAATTGCCCCAGTAAACAAGAAGGGCAGCGCTCCAAAGACGCTGATGACGATCCAGCCCAAGGCTGTAACCACAAAGCCTTCCCGGAGATACAGCATCCTTTTGGCCGGCTTGCGGCGGACCATAAGCCATCCAAGCAGCAGACACAGCGCAATGGTGATCATAAAGGCGGAAATACCGCTGTCCATATCCAAAAACGCCACCAGCAGCGGAAGGACCATCAGCGCCCCTTCGCACAGCAGCAGCCATCCCAGCAGATAAATGACCATATGCAGATTCATATCGGTCCTCCGTCAACAAGCAATGATATCCCGCAGATCATGCAGCCCTCGTTCCAGCGTCACCACAATGACGGAATCTCCCACCTGAATGCAGTCTCCGCCTCTGGGGATGATCACCTGGTCCCCCCGGGTAATGCAGCACAGCAGCAGATTTCCTTTCAGCGGCAGCTGCTGCAGAGGGACACCGGTGATCTCCGATTGCTCCGATACCGTAAACTCCAGCGCCTCCACCCGGTCATCCAGAATCCGGTACAACGTTTTGAGATTGTTTCCGGCCCTGTTTTGAAGCGCACGGACATACTGAATGATAAAATCGCAGGTGATGTACTTGGGATATACCACACTCCCCAGGTCCAGCCCGTCCAGAATGTCATCAAACTCCAGACGGTTGACTTTGGTAATGAGCTTGGCGTGGCTGTGCTTTTTGGCGAAGAGGGCCAAAAGAATATTTTCTTCGTCCATATTGGTCAGTGAAACAAAGGATTCCGCAATGGGCAGGCCCTCCGCCAGCAGCAGCTGACGGTCGGTACCGTCTCCATGCAGGATGGTGGCATCCGGCAAAAGCTCCGCCAGTGTGTCGCACCGCTCCTCATCCCGCTCCACGATCCGCACCCGGATACCTTTTGCGGTCAGATCCTTGGCCAAATAATAACCGATGGTTCCTCCTCCCACGATCAAGGCGCTGCGCACAGGATGGGTAGGCATTTTCAGCTTGACAAAAAAATCCACCGCGTTCTCATGGGTGGCCAGGAAAGAGACTAAATCTCCGTTTTGAAGCATAAAATCTCCTCCGGGGATGATGACCTCCGTTCCCCGCTCCACGGCGCACACCAGAATATCACATCCCACCCGGCCGGGAATGTCTTTGAGAAAAGCTCCGTCCAGGCCATGGTAGGGCTGAAGCTCAAACTTGATCAGGCGCACCCTGCCGTCCGCAAAGGTATCAATGTTGCTGGCAGCGGGAAAACGAAGCAGACGGGAGATTTCAGTGGCTGCCGCCAATTCAGGATTGATGATGGTGGAAATGCCCAGCTGCTGCTTGATAAAATCCAGCTCATGGCTGTAAGCGGGATTGCGCACACGGGCAATGGCGTGGCAATGTCCCGCTTTCTTCGCGAACATACAGCACAGCAAATTCAGCTCGTCAGAGCCTGTTACCGCAATAAGCAGATCGGCATCCTGCATTCCCGCCTCGGTAAGCACGTTAATGGAGGAGCCGTTGCCCACAATTCCCATAACGTCAAATTCCTCGGTGACCCGCTCGATCCGCTCCCGCTTGGTATCCACTACCGTTACGCTGTGCCCTTCCTCACTCAGCTGACGAGCCAGGGCCATGCCCACTTTTCCGCAGCCAACCAAGATAATTTCCATAAATTTATCCCGCCTGTTCCGTTGCTTTGTTTGTGCTGAATTCGCTTTTTACATGAAAAATCGGTCAAAAATCAACAAATAACATCCATTATTATAGCATTTTCTATATAAAAGTCTACAGCAGGACAAAGGTTTCCCCAAAAAATCTCTTGTGATACGCAAAAACGCCAGCTGTGTCCTTCAAACAAAGCACACAGCTGACGAAAATCAAAGCTTCTCTTTCAGCAGGAGGGGGAATCGTCCCGATGGCTCACCAGATAGGACAGTGTCATCAGACTATCCCGAAGATGAACATTGACAGTGGAAACATTCTCATGGCTGTAGGCAAAGTCATAAGAGGAAAAATTCCAAAACCCGATGATGCCCAGGCGTACCAGATGGTCCGCCAAACTCTCCGCCGCTTGTTTGGAAACGCAGATGATGGCGATACGGGGATGGTGTACGTTGCAAAAATCCTCCAGCTCCGAAATGTCCTGAATGGTAAGGTTGGCCAGCTGCTGTCCGGCGGTTCCATCCGTCCGGTCAAAAGCTCCGATCAGCTGGAAGCCGCAGCGACGCAGGTCCACCTGGTTGGCAATGGCCTTACCCAGATTGCCCGCGCCGATGAGAATGGCAGGGGTCAGATTGGTCACACCCAAAATACTTCCAATCTCCCGATGAAGCAGCTCTACATTATAGCCGTAGCCCTGTTGGCCAAAACCGCCGAAGCAGTTGAGATCCTGTCGGATCTGAGAGGCAGTAACTTTCATCAGCTGGGAAAGCTCTTTGGAAGAAATTCTGGTGACGCCTTTATCCAACAGCTCCCCTAAAAAGCGATAATAACGGGGCAGCCGATTAATGACTGAACTGGATACTGGTTTTTCATTCTTCATTATTCTTTCTCTCCTTTTCCGTCTTCTGCTACCTCTATAAAAGCCGCAGCCGCGGCCCGTGGTTTCCATACAAAAATAACGCTTTGGATAAATTCACCTTTAGAAAACATAACTAAAAACATAATACAACGGAACAGCCCCTTTGTCAAATCATTGGCTGGAAATCTTCTCGCGCCCCAATTGCAAACTTTCAGTTAATCTTTCCCCGGGGCGGTTTCTTTTTCTACAAATAAGGTGTATAATAAAAAAGCTGGAGGTCTTTTGCGAAAATTGTCCTCCAGACAGCGGTGATGCCCCTCCATAAAGGGCACCATCTGTCAGTCAACAACTTCAACGGGGGTCGATGGATTTGAAAAGCAGGACGGAAATGGGCATGGCGCTCCAACCGTTGACGCTGGTGTTGGTAACCGATCAGTTCAAGTGTGAGCGGCTTATCCGTGCCGGCCGTCAGTTGGCCCAGCGGGACGGCACCACCCTGGAGGTCATCAACGTGGCCGCCGCCGGCGTGGCGCAGAATCCTGAGGCTATTGAATATCTGTATCGTATATCCAAAGAGAACGATGCGGCAATGATGATTCATTACAGCGACGAGCCCTCCCGTTTCATCACCCAACTGATTCGGGATAACCGTCCTTCCAATGTGGTCACCGGCCTGCCCCAAAAAAGCAATTCCCTTCTTCACAAAATCTGGATGCGCTTTGAGCAGGTTTCCTTTTTTACTGTGGACCATGACGGCAAGCTCAGTCCTGTCACTCTTCGGGACCGGGTGATCGCGTAAAGGCCGCACCATATGTTTTGAGGTGTCATCATGAAGAAGGAAACCGTTATCTATCTTTCCTCCAATGGCCGCAGCCGCATTTCCGCGAAGCTGTTCCTGCCGGAGGATGATGTTCCCGTCAAGGGTATGGTCCAGATCAGCCACGGAATGTGCGAGTATGTGGGACGCTATGAGCAGCTGGCGCAATATCTTTGCGACCGCGGCTACGCCGTCTGCGGCAACGACCATTTGGGCCATAAAAATACCGCTCTGCTCAACCGTGAACGGCTGGGCTATTTTGGCAATGTCGGCAGCTGGAGCTATCTGGTGGAGGATCTGGAGCTGCTGCGCCAAAAGCTTGCTCCCCGCTTTCCCAGGCTGCCCTGGTATCTGCTGGGGCACAGCATGGGCTCTTTTATCGCCCGGATGTACCTTCACGCTTTCGGCATGAACATCACCGGACTGATTCTCAGCGGTACAGCAGGCACCACTCCCGCCGCACTGGCCGGTAAATCCATGGCTGCCTCTTCCATTGTGCTCCATGGCCCCCGTTATGTCTCCAACGCTGTATACGGCGCGGCCAGTAAATCCTTCAATCGCCGTATCCACCATCCCAGAACCTGGGCGGACTGGATCAGCCGGGACCCGGATATTTGCGCCGCTTATGTCCAGGACCCCTACTGCAACTTTAAATTCTGCGTGTCCGCTTACTACGATCTGTTTCAGATGCTGCTGCTGTGCAACCGTAAAGAATGGTATGGTGCTGTGCGCCGAACCCTGCCGGTACTGCTCATTTCCGGTGAGGAGGACCCGGTGGGCAATTATGGAAAAGGGCCCCGGGAAGTGGCGGAAAAGCTGCTTAAACGGGGCTTGGATGACGTAACGCTGCTGCTTTATCCCGGCGGACGTCATGAAATGTTCAACGAAATCAATCGTACAGAGGTTTACGAAGACCTGTACCAGTGGCTGGAACGGGAAACTACTGAAACCATTTGAATATGTTTCTCAAGCAAAAGCTCTCCATCCAGGACAGTCTGTGGATGGAGAGCTTTGTTTGATACTTGCCGGTTTTACCAGTTGGTCACAGCCTTCAGGTGCCGGTGCTGGAATGCTTGGGGATAGCCACAGGAAGGTCCCAACGGTACTGGGCTGCCAGAAAGCGAATCAGCACCACTACTCCCGCGCCCGCGAACATGGCCAGAGATCCCAGCGGTTTCATCAGCATCAAATGTACTATCGCTCCGGCAATGGAGGCCAGAGCATATACCCGTTTGCGCAGCACGATGGGCGTAATCCCCCCCAGCACATCCCGGAGGATACCGCCGCCTGCACCGGTGAGAACCGCCACAAAGACCATCAGAAAGGAATTGTTTTCATATCCCAGCTCCACAGCGGTATTCACGCCCACCACTGTGAATGCTCCCAGACCGATGGCGTCCATCAGCTCAATAAAACGAAGGAAGCGCTGGCTGCCCTCCTCCTCCAGCAGATGATTATTCCTGCGTATGAGTATAAAAACCGCCAGGCTGGTGATTGCTGAAACAGCCACATATACCGGTTTGCGGAACATACTGGGAGGAATGTTTCCCAGGATCAGATCCCGGATCAAACCGCCGCCCACTGCGGTACATCCCCCCAATACCAGTACGCCGAATATATCCATCCTGCGGCGGATGGCCACGGTGGCGCCGGAAAAAGCAAAGGCAATCGTGCCGATGATTTCAGTAAAAAATATAATTTGCTGTGAAACGCTCATGCTGGACCGCTCCTTGTCCCCAGAATTCCAAAAGCCAGGATTACCTGAGACATTGTAATCCCGCCAAAGCCAAAAAGCAACTGTTTTATCCGCCAAAAGCGGACATTTTTTCAAAAAAATCTCTCCTAGCAATAAAGGGGAAAAATGTCAAGTCTTGCGGCAGAGGAAAAATTCGGATAGAATATTTAGTGTTTGAGATGTATTTAAGACAGAAAGGAGGAATCCGATACGGATCGGATCAAGGATATCTATACCAGCGAGGCTTATGCAGGATTTCTGAAATATTGTAACCAGCGGGGCTGGGTGACAATGGATGATCTGGCCAGATGCTCCTTTGAGGAACTGGGCATCGCAGCCGATTTGTCGGTGGGAATTGTCAGCCGTATCCAGGCGGTTTACCGTGCCTACCAGAAGAGCAATTTTATTGAGAGCACACCGGTGAAAAAAGCCGCTGCGCCTCAGGCGGTCAAGGAGGAGGATTCTGCGGTGGTGGAAGCCTACTTCCGCGCCAACGCTTCCAAGCTGATCCACATGAATGAAATTGTACGGGCCACCGGACTGAAAAAAGCGGCGGTAGCTGCTGTGTTGGCCAAGGCTCCCTGGTGCCGGGAAGTGGATGGCTCCACCTATTTTTATCAGCAATAAAAAAGTCTCTCCAGGGACACTCTTTTACAGAAAAGAGCTTTTGAAACGCGGTATTTCGACCGCGTTTTTCTTTTTGCCGTAAAGTTGTCTATAAAATAGTATCAAAATGCAGATGTTTCTGCTACAATGAAATAAATGGGACAGAAAGGGGGATTTTATTTGCTGATCTCCGATCTATTGCCGGAGAAACAGATCTTGACCGGCGCTCATGCAGCGGATAAAAATGATGCTCTTCAGCAAGCGGTCCGTTTGCTGCGCTCTGAAAAGGTCCTCTCCAGTGAAGAACAATTTCTGGCACAGGTCCTGCGGCGGGAAGCCGAGGGATCTACAGGCGCCGGCGGCGGTCTGGCAATCCCCCATGGCAGATGCTCCGCTGTACTGCGTCCTGCCCTGGCCGCTATGACTATTCCTGACGGAGTGGAATATGCTTCCATGGACGGTCAGCCGGTTCGGCTGCTGTTCCTGATCGCCGCGCCGGAACAGGATAACGGTGTATATCTTTCTGTGCTGAGCACCCTTGCCCGGCTGCTGATGAACCGGGATCTGCAGCAAAAGCTGATTTTGGCGGCTGACGCCAGGGAGTTTCGCCAGGCACTGCTGGAAGCGGAACAAACTCCGGCCGGTTCAAAAAACGCACCGGAAACGGCAGAAGATGCAAAAACCGGTTCCCGCCGGTATCGTCTGCTGGCTGTAACCGCCTGTCCTACAGGGATCGCTCATACCTATATGGCGGCCCAGGCTTTGGAAAACATGGCTGAAGAGCTGCAGCTGTCTCTGAAGGTGGAAACTCAGGGGGCGGAAGGTGTGAGGAATTGCCTGACCCCAGCGGAAATCGCTCAGGCGGAATGTATCATCATCGCCGCCGACCGCAACATTCCAATGGATCGCTTCAATGGCCGTCCTGTGATCCAGGTGAGTACCTCCTACGCCATTCATCACAGCAGGGAGCTTTTGCTGCGGGCTGTGGACGGAGGCGGGATGCTTCAGGAAACAACCCGTCCTCAAATTACCGACCTGCTGCTGAAAAACGATCCGGACGGCGGACCCATTCACGGGGAATCCCTGCCCCGACGGTGGTACCGTTATCTGATGAACGGCGTTTCCCATATGCTCCCCTTCGTCATCGGCGGGGGAATCATCATTTCCCTGTCTTTTCTGGCCGATACCCTGCTGGCTCCGGGGGATTCCCTGTTTACACTGGGGCAGAATTCCTCTGTAGGAGACTTTCTGCGGACGGTGGGCTTGCAGTCCTTTCGGCTGATGCTGCCGGTTTTGTCCGGTTACATCGCTGTGTCCATCGGGGACCGGCCCGCGCTGATGGTAGGGTTTCTGGGAGGCGCTTTAGCCAGCGCAGGGGGATCCGGATTTTTGGGCGCCCTGCTGGCGGGTTATTTGGGAGGATATCTGGTGCAGCTGCTGCGCCGTCTTTTCGCCCCACTGCCCAAAAGTGTGGAGGGCATCCGTTCCATGCTGTTTTATCCTCTGTTGGGCACCTTGATCATCGGCTTTGCCGTTATGTTCTTCATTAATCCTCCCCTGGCCGCACTCAATGTGCTGGCCACCAGCGCCCTGGAAAATATCAGCGCTACCGGAGGGATGCTGCTGGGCGCTGCCCTGGCTTCCCTGATGGCTCTGGATATGGGAGGTCCTGTCAACAAAGCGGTTTATCTCTTCGGTACGGCTTCCCTCCTCAGTCCCAGCGGCGATCTGCTGCCTTCCGCCATTATGGCGGCCATTATGGCTGGAGGCATGGTGCCGCCTCTTGCCATCGCCCTGTGCGCCACCTTCTTTCCCAACCGCTTCCGTCCCAGAGAACGTCAATCCGCCCTGACCAACTATATACTGGGCCTTTCCTTTGTTACAGAAGGCGCGCTTCCCTTCGCCGCCACAGACCCGCTGCGGGTCTTTCCCAGCTGTGTGGCAGGCGCTGCCGTAGCCGGAGCCTGGACGATGGCCTTTCGCTGCCGGCTGCCCGCTCCCCACGGGGGGATTTTTGTGCTGCCGGTGATGGAAAAACCTTTGATGTTTCTGGCCGCTCTCCTTGTGGGCTCTGTAATCGGAATGCTGCTGATGGCTTTTCTCAAGCCTTCTGTCCAAAGCAACGATTGAACCGGTTTTCCGGGCATCTCAATCTGCTTTGTTCAAAACGGTTCTTTCCTTCCCTCAGACTTTTGAAATAAAACAAACTGACACGGGCGCTGCTGCACTTGGGTGCAAGGCGCCCGTTTTTGCTGTTTAGCGGGAAAACCAATAGGCGCATCTGATCACATTCCATACATCAAAAATGTCATATGGGTCTTCGGGCTGTCAAGGCGTTCTGCTCCTCCGTTTTTTCGGCCTTCCTGCCCCAGGCAGCGTTTACACATTTGAATGGGGCTTTGAAATTTTCAGCTGTCTTTCCATAGGGATGGGGATGTCGGCAAAATCTTGACAAATGATAGGGAAAAGTGTATTGTAATAATTGTCTACCAATTAAATCTACAATTGGAAATCAAAATACGGGAGGCAGCAGAAAAATGCTGGAACTGAAAAACATCTCGCTGACTGTGGAAGACGGCGCGGAGCTGCTCAACGACGTCAGCTTTACAGTGGATGACGGCAAGCTGGTGGTCATTACCGGCCCCAACGGCGGCGGAAAATCCACCCTGGCCAAGGTCATCGCTGGTATCATTCAGCCCTCCTCCGGTCAGATCCTGTTTGACGGAGTGGACATCACCAATAAAAGCATCACCGAACGGGCCAAAATGGGGGTCAGCTTCGCCTTTCAGCAGCCGGTACGCTTTAAGGGTCTGACGGTCCGGGAGCTGCTTCATCTGGCGGCAGGCGAGCAGCTGACCGATGAGCAGGCTTCCACCTATTTGTGCGAAGTGGGACTGTGCGCTTCCGAGTATATCGACCGGGAAGTAAACGGAAGCTTGTCCGGCGGTGAAATCAAACGGATCGAAATTGCCATGATCATGGCGCGGCGCACCCGCCTGTCCATCTTTGATGAGCCGGAAGCAGGCATCGACCTGTGGAGCTTCAACAACCTCATCGATGTTTTCCATAAATTGCGCCGGGAACTGAAGGGCTCTTTGATGATCATCTCCCATCAGGAGCGCATCCTGGATGTGGCGGACCGGATCATCGTTCTGGCAGACGGAAAGGTGGCCGCCCAGGGGTCCAAAAACCATGTCCTCCCCGAACTGCTGGGAGGCAAGTGCAAATTCTGCTGCGGACAGGAGTGTGTCAACGACCATGAATGAGATTACCAAAAGCCTTCTGGCCATGATCGCGGACCTGAAAGGGGAACCCGACGGGGCCTATAATATCCGGGAGGACAGCGGCTGCGCGGGCCGTCAGTCCACTGCCAACGTGGATATCGTTCCCAAAAAGGATAAACCCGGCATCGACATTATCGTCAAACCCGGTACCAAGGGAGAAAAAATTTATATTCCTGCCTGCGTCACCCACAGCGGCGTCAATGACCTGGTTTATAATGACTTCATCATCGGCGAAGACGCGGACGTAACCATCATCGCCGGCTGCGGCGTTCACAGCGAAGGAGAGGAGGACGCTGTCCATAACGGCATTCACAGCTTCTCCGTGGCCAAAAATGCCCGGGTACGGTATGTGGAAAAGCATGTGGGCACCGGCAAAGGCACCGGCAAACGGCTGATCAATCCTCAAACCTATATCGTACTTGACGAAGGCTCCTATCTGGAAATGGACACCATGCAGATCAAAGGCGTGGATTCCACCAAGCGCATCACCAAGGCTGCTGTAGCGGCGGGGGCTAAAGTGGTGGTGAAAGAAAAGCTGATGACCCACGGGGAGCAGTACGCTGAAACCGCCTTCACTGTGGATCTCAATGGGGAAGGCTCCGGCGCGGACCTGGTGTCCCGTTCTGTGGCCAGGGATCATTCCCGTCAGCTGTTCCGCTCCTGCATCAACGGCAACGTGGCATGTACCGGCCATTCCGAGTGTGACGCTATCATCATGGATCAGGGTGTGGTCAGTGCCATTCCTGAGCTGACTGCCAACCATGTGGATGCTGCCCTCATTCATGAAGCCGCCATCGGCAAAATCGCCGGTGAACAGCTGATCAAGCTGATGACCCTTGGCCTCACACCTGAAGAGGCGGAAGCCAAGATCATCGAAGGATTCCTGAAATAACTTTTTGAAAGACAGCAAAGGCCCCCGGTGGTAAACCACCGGGGGCCTTAAGTGTGCCGAAGGAATTCGGCACACTTCCAGGGGGACCCAGTCCCCCTGGATACGATTCTGGTTCCTGACGAAACCAGCGGCGATACCCCCGGTTTCGCGCCCCTGTGGGCGCGGGTCGTGGTATAAAAATCAGGCACATGTCCCTCTGAGTGTGCCGAAGGCATTCGGCACACTTCCAGGGGGACCCAGTCCCCCTGGATACGCCGCTTGGTTCCTGACGAAACCAGCGGCGATACCCCCGGTTTCGCGCCCCGGTGGGCGCGGGTCGTGGTATAAAAATCAGGCACATGTCCCTCTGAGTGTGCCGAAGGCATTCGGCACACTTCCAGGGGGACCCAGTCCCCCTGGATACGCCGCTTGGTTCCTGACGAAACCAGCGGCGATACCCCCGGTTTCGCGCCCCGGTGGGCGCGGGTCGTGGTATAAAAATCAGGCACATGTCCTGATTTTTATGATTTTGAATTTTTTCTTGGAAACAGGTTTTCTACAGTTTGATGCCCCCGGTGGTAAACCACCGGGGGCGTTTTATCTGCTGAGCGTATGCAAAAGCTGTTGGAAAAAGCTGTGCCCAAAGGGAGTGCTCTTTTGAAACTGTATCCTTCAGATGACGGACATCAGATTTTCCCGAAGGAACTATCCCTTCCCACTAAAGCGATATTCCTGATGTGCTTAAAACGCTTGCGCAAATATCAGGGATTCTTCCTGGATGGAGAGCAGGCACCGTAGCTGCTGATAATATCCTCCGCCACCTGACGGCGGGTAAGGCAGCGGTCCATCGCCCGTTTTTCAATGGCTCTGTGGGCCTGAGGTTCGGTCATCTCTTCTTTGTCAATCAGCAGCCATTTGGCCCTGTTGACCAGACGGATCTCCTCCATTTTTTCCTCAAGGGTCAGGGTCTTTTTCCCCGCTTTTCTCAGCCGTTCCCTGGCACTTGCCATCCATTCCAACGCCTGAATCGCCATCTGCCGGGAGGTGGGCTTGGGCAGGAGAAAAACTCCCTGCTCCGCTGCCTGATCATAAATTTCCGGATACATCTCCCGTCTGACCAGCAGTAATACTACCGATTCTCCTTCCCGGCACAAATCCACCGCAAAACCCACAGCGGTTTCGTCAGGCAGGGGAGCATTGACAATAACAAAATCAAACGCCTTTTCAAGCAGAGCCCGTCTGGCCGCACCCACACTGGCCTCCTGTCTCACCAAAGTATAAGGAGGGCCGGAAAGCAGCGGAAGCAGCGCCCCATTAAAGCTTTCCGACGCTGACACCAGCAGAACACTGTAGGACCGTTCCTTGAGGCTCATCGCAGCTTCCCTCCCCTTCTCTTATTTTCTACAGCAAATCTTCATCGTTGTCCGCAGTACAGTTCCACCAAACCAGCCGGCATCCTCTGTTTTATAAAATCACTGTTTCTGGCCGTTGCCGCCGCTTCCTGCAGGCTTTCCGGCAGGGCTTTGAATTTTTGAAGCACTTCTCCCGGGGCAGTGAACAGATTGATGTCTGCCGGTTCCACCAGGGGAAGCTTCTGGGAAATGCCATAAAGACCCGCATAAATCAGCAGGGCAAAAGCCAGATACGGATTGGCCATGGGATCCGGCGAGCGCAGCTCCGCCCGGCGATAGGCGTCCGCAGCCGCCGGGACCCGGATGAGCTGAGAACGATTTTCTTGTGACCAGGAGATATACCGGGGTGCTTTGGCGCTGCCGAACCGCTGATAGGATTGAGAACTTGGGTTAAGAAAAACTGTCATTTCCGGAATCTTTTCCAGAATACCAGCGATGATCCAGGGCAGCAGATCTTCTCCACTGTCGCTGCGGGCGGAAATATTGATGTGGAATCCGTTTCCCGGCCGTCCTGTCAAAGGCTTGGGGGAAAAATCCGCCCACAGTCCATTGGCCCCCGCCACCGCCTTGACCACTGTCTGAAAAGTCATGGCGTCATCCGCCGCGTTCAGCGGCCTGGAATAGCGGAAGTCGATCTCGTTCTGGCCCGGGCCCTCCTCATGATGAGAGCTTTCGGGGAAAATGCCCATTCTCTCCAGAGTCAGGCAGATCTCCCGGCGGACATTTTCTCCTCTGTCCTCCGGCGCCGCATCCATATATCCCGCCTGGTCATGAGGCTCTTTGGTAGGCTCCCCTTTTTCGTTGAGGCGGAAAAGATAAAACTCCAGCTCTGAACCGAAGAAAAAGTGGATTCCCTGCTTTTCCGCCTGCTCTACCGCCTTTTTCAGCAGGCTCCTGGTGTCGTTGTCCAGCACGGTCCCGTCAGGATGGCAAACCGAGCAGAACATCCGTACCACACGCCCATGCTCCGGACGCCAGGGCAGATCTGTCAGTGTCTCCGGGTCCGGCCGCAAAAGGAGATCGGATCTGGTCTCATCCCCGAAGCCCCGAATAGCGGAAGCATCAATCGCAATGCCATGTTCAAAGGCCCGGGGCAGTTCTCCCGGCATGATGGCAATATTTTTCTGTCTGCCGAAAATATCACAAAAGGCAAGACGAATGAATTTAACGTCCTCCTCCCGGACGTATTGCAGTACTTCCTGGGGAGAATATTTCATACAAACACCCGCTTTCCTGAAATTCAAATCCTGCCGCTCAGGGATACGCTTTTCCATGGCACAGCCAACTGATCCCGGCAGCCTTCAGATGGGAGAGAAGAAACTGAAAACAAACCTTTCCCCACACTCTTCTCCCATTTCTTTAATGGAAAAGCGTTCGTAAACAGAGGGCACCTTCCCCCTGAAAACGAACGCCATTGCTCATTACTGTTGTATTTTAGCATCCAAAAGCGGCCCTTGTCAATGCCGCGATGATATCTTCCTGCCGATCTTTCTTTTTTTAAAAAACCAATCAAGTTTCTCCTTTCTCCGCCTGGTGGGGCAAGAAAATTTTCTTTCACATTTTTGTCAAAAACTGACTGTTATATCCCGAAAGAGTGCGCACACAATAATAGCGCAAACGCCAAAACATCAAATTCAACAACTACTTTTAAGGAGTGTATTTTCATTATGGCTAACAAGAAAGCGAAGGAAGCTCTGTCCAAGATCAAGAACGAGGCTGCCCAGACTGTGGGCGTTACCCTGAAGCAGGGTTATAACGGCGACCTCACCTCCCGTCAGGCCGGCAGCATCGGCGGCGAGATGGTCAAGAAGATGGTGGAGTCCTATGAGAACTCCAATTCTTCTTCCATGCAGTAACATTCTGATCCCTCAGTGATCGTGGGCCGGGTTTCTTCGGAAACCCGGCTTTTTTCTTTGCAGAAAATGTGCGGAACTAATCTCATCTGTTTTCATCCATAACGAGCCTGCTTTCTACCGCTGTTTCCAGTGCTGTGATAAGCATCTTTTCCCTACCGGCCCCAAACAGAGTATCTCTGGCTTCATCAGCACAAAAGAAATACAGCAAAGCAAAAACTTGACTTTGCCGCCGGTTTGGCTTACATTAATGAATAAAAACACCTCTCAGCCACTGTAAAGGAGCAACATGAAATGATCGGAACCATTGCCAACACCGCCACCATCCTTGCCGGCAGCATCATCGGCAGCACCCTGCGCAAGGGGATCGGAGAAAAATACAAGTCCGCCCTGATGGACGCCATGGGCCTTGCCGCCACCGCTCTAGGCATCAATTCCATCGTTCAGGCCATGCCACAGTCCAAATATCATGTGTTGTTTATTGTCAGCCTGGCTCTGGGAGGCGTTATCGGCACCCGACTTTCTCTGGATACGGCTTTTGAGCGGGCGGTTTCCCATATTTCCCGGGGCTCCGATCTGGCCCGGGGATTGTCCACCGCTATTTTGCTCTACTGCGCCGGCACCCTTTCCATTCTCGGGCCTATCCAGAGCGCCCTCCAGGGGGATCATACCTATCTGTTCACCAACGCCATTCTGGACGGTATCACTTCCATCGTCCTCTCCTCCACCTTCGGCATCGGCATCGCCCTGGCGGCGGTGGTTCTGTTTTGCTGGCAGGGAGCCATTTACCTGCTGGCGGGGCTGATCGCCCCTTTTGTTACCGACACACTGATGACTGAAATCAGTCTTGTGGGAGGGGTCCTTATCCTCTCCTCCGGTCTGGGAATCCTGGGCATCAAACAGATCAAGACGCTCAATCTTCTCCCCGCCCTGTTGATTCCTCCGGTGGCAGTGACCATCCTGTCTGCCTTTGGGATTTGAAGCCGCCCTTTTACCCTTATGGACACTCATCCTGTCGCAAAACTTTCTCCCCTGTTTCCTGTCAGGGAAACCGGCGCTGTAAAAAAACAAAGCCAATCGGAAACGACGTTTCCAGCTGCCTCAATGATTCTGACAAATCGCTGGAGCAGAACAATTAGCGTGAAGCTTTTGCAAAGAAAGAAGTTGGATTTTACAATAAAATCCAACTTCTTTTCGTTTCCTATAGTGAAAGAGAAAAGACTTTTTCACAAAACACACCAAGAGTAAGGAGGCATCATGATGAAAGTCCCAACGATTCTGTCTTTTTCATCTTTGCTGCTGGCTGCGGCCATGATACTGAACGGCTGCGCTCCAACGGCGGAGCAAAACGTTTCCCCGGAAGTTTTTCATCAGGATTCCTCCTCCTCTTCTCAATCGGTTTCCGCTTCCTCTTCCACCCCATCCGGCTCCAATACGGAGGAGGCGGTATTTACCGACCTGACCAGCTTGGTGTTGTCCCAAGAATTCCCTTCTCTGGAACAGATAGCCCTCACCCCCGACGGGGACAAAATTCTTTTGCTCACTGCAGGAGGGGAAAAAAGCCGCCTGGTGTCGCTGGAACTGTCCTCTCAGAAAGAAACGGTTATAACGGAGCATTCCCGGATTTTGCGGATGGACTGCTGGAATGATGAAGTCTATCTTCTCACAGAAGATTCCGTGATCAAACAGAACCTGGAAACCGGAGAAAAATGGACGTTTCCCACAGCGGAGGATGTCTCTCTGCCATCGGCCCGTGTTTCCGGGGACGGCGCCTCTCTGGCGGTACCGGGGAAAGGGCTGCGGCTGATCCCGCTGGAAGGAAATGGAGAGCCGGTCACACTCCTCCCTGGAGAATCCCGGAATGTGACCTTGGTTCGTCCCCTGGAGGAGGGGCTTTTTGCCGTCGCCCTGCGGGGAGAAGAGGGAGAGAAATACACCTGCGTTGTAAACAGCCAGGGAGAGATCCTTTTCCAGGGACAGCTGAATGGATCTTACCCCACAGTCTGGCAGGAGGGAATTCTTGTGTCCCAGGATCAGGAAACCCAGGGTGACGGAACAGTGGCCCTGGTGAATCTGGAGGCCGGTCAGGTCAAGGAATTCACCCTCAAGAACAGGGGGGAAGAAAACGCCGCCGCCATCAGCGCTGACGGCCGATGGATCTTGACCGGACTGTTTGAGGACAGTTCCGGTATTCTCTGGGTAAACCTCTATGATACGGACAAAGGCCAAAGCTGGCACTATACTCTCCCCTCCTCCCTTTTTCAGGGAACGCCCAATCTGGTGGGCGGGGGAGATTCCCTGCTGCTGACCAATGATGGCGTCGGCTTTCTGCGCCTGTTGGATTCGGAGGGTTATCGGCTGGTTCAGGTGGATTTTCCTCAGGAAAAGGGCATGGGAGAACAGGTTCTGGTGAAAGAACTGAACCAGGAGTTGTTTTTTCCCTCATAAAAATGATTTTGCTGCATAAAAGGCCGCCCCTGACAGGAACATTTTCCGGTCAGGGGCGGTGCCTTTATGCAAAATTTTCACTGTCTCGGCAGCTGTCAGGGCAAAGAAGGATTTTCCTGTCACTGAAAACGGCAGGCGATCCCCGCCTCCTTCAGCAGCGTCAGGGCAAAACCATAGTTGCCCCGCAGACGGTCCAGTTGGCTCCTGGAAAACAAAATCAGCCCTGCGCCGCTCTCTCCCCCGCCATGGCGGAGAAACACATTGGGCAGCAGCAGCTGGGAACCTGCCAGACGTGCCAGATACTCGCCCTTATTGGGATCATTGAGCAGCGGCAAAATCACCGTATTTTTCCCTGTGGGATAGGGAAGCTTTTTTTCCACATCCAGCCACAGGGGAAAATCCGCCGCAATCACCAGATCCAACCCTGTACAGCTTTCACGGGGAGCCGACGGTCCTTTCTTATCCAGCACAAACAACCGCTGACCGCAAAGGCTGCCCAGTTTCCGGCGAAGGCGAGAGGCTGTATGGCCGCTGCCGATGAGCAATACCTGTTTATTTTCAGCGTCCTTTTTCATGACACTCCCTCCTTTGACAGACGAATGGTGACTTTAGGACAGGTAAAAAGTTTTTCCCGGATACCTTGGGGAAAGAAGCCGCCCGTCCGCTTTGGAAGGCAGTGGAAGGGCCATCCTCAGAGGGCGGGCGGCGAACAAGCATCTATCTTTCCCACAGAAGAGGCTTTTTCACTTATTTCAGAACAACAGATGGGAGATGAGGGCCAGAACAGGAACAGCAATGATGGTACGGACGATGAACACCAGCACCAGCTCGCTCATTTTCACCTTCATGGAAGAGCCCAGCATAGCGTTGCCCGCCTCGGTCATAAAGACGATCTGCATGATGGCCAGCATCACCACAAAGAAAGCGCTCTGAGGGGCCACACCCTGGCCGGAGATGGCGATGACAGGGAGGCTCACTTCAATGAAGCCCAGCAGGGCGCCGGGAGCGATAGCCGCGGCATCAGGCATTCCCAGCAGGGACAGGATAGGGGCAATGGGCTTGCCCAACCAGGTGAACACAGGGGTGAAATGGACCAGTGTCAGGGTAACCACCACAATGGGGATCATATAGGCGATGATCCGCTGAGAGAATTTCAGGGCGTTGAGGAGGCTGCCCACAAAGGCCTTGAGGGTAAACTCCTCACTTCTGGCGGCTGCGGCGGCCAAAGCCCGCTGGAAACGGCTGCCTTCCTGGACCGGCTGAGGCTTTTCCTCTTCACCGGAAATATATTCGTTCTTTACCAGGGAGAGAGGGGGAATCCGTACGGTGACAGCAGTCATGAAGAACACCAGCAGCAGAGTGATAATAACCATCTGCCCGTAGCGCTCCTCCACACCGGCCATGGCGGCCAGCACGCTGATATAACCCACGCTGACGGTGGAGAAGTTGGTGATGGCGGTCATGCCTTCCTTCCGGGTATAGATGCCGGAAGCGTAGTATTGATCGGACATATAAACGCCTACAGCAGGAGAGACCATGAAGGCGGACAGACAGTTGACAGCAGCCTGACCGGGCATTTTGAAGATGGGGCGCATCAGAGGCTCCAGCAGCGTGCCCAGGAACTCCACGATACCGGACTTGAGCATAAAGATGATCAGCCAGCCGGCGATGGTGACGGTGAGCATGACGTTCTGGGCCAGGGTGATCACCTGTCCGCCTATGTCGGGATTCTGGAAGATGGAGGCAGGGCCGACTTTCAGAAGGATGCACAGGACAAAGATAAAGGCCAGAATGTAAAAGACGAATTTGGAGGGTTTGTCATCCTTGTGGAACTCCACAAACTTGGGGGATTTGACCACTTTGGCCATAAAGATGGTGAACATCAGAACAGAGAGGGAGATCACCACCAAAATAGGGAGAATCGGCCCAAGGAAAGCCTTGATGGTGTTGATGAACACCACAATGGGCACTGTCGCGCCGCTGACGGGGATGAGGAATAAAAAGATACCGATGAGGCTGAGGATGATAAATTTCGCGATGCCTTTGGTTCCGACTTTCTCAGTCATAAATAAGTACACCCTTTCTACATTCGGCCACAGGCCGGATTACACAGCTTCAAAACACCAGATGGGATACCAGCGCCGCCAGAGGAATCCCCAGAGCGGTGCGCACAACAAAGGTCAGCAGCAGGTCTTTGAGACGGATGGGCACCTGGGAGCCCAGCATGGCGTTGCCCGCCTCGGTAAAGAAGATAATCTGTATCACCGACAGCAGCACCACAAAGAAGGCGCTTTGGGGAGCCACTCCCTGGCCGGCGATACTGATGGAGGGCAGGCTCACCTCCACAATGCCGATGAGCACTGACGGCGCGATTTTTGCGGCGTCCGGCAGCCCCAGCAGCGCCAGGATGGGGGCAATGGGCTTGCCCAGCCACTGAAACAGGGGGGTATAGTGGACCAGGGTGAGCACCAGCACCACACAGGTGATCATAACACCGATGATCTTTTGGGCAAAGCAGAGAGCGCTTACCAGACTGCCCCAAAAGGCTTTCCAGGTAAATTCCCGGCTTTTTTCCGCGCCTGCGTCCAGGGCCTTGCGCCACCGCTGGCTGAAGGTCATTTTTTCCGGGCGGCGCATTGCGGGAGTCTGGGGAGTGCCGTCGGCATAAATCTCCGGTTTCAGGGAAAGGGGCGGAATCCGGACGCAGATCATAGCCATCACCAGCACCAGGATAAAACTCCACAGAATCACCTGGCTGTACATCCCCTCAATGCCCGCCATGGACACCAGCACCCCCATGTAGCCCACGCTGATGACGCTGAAGCTGACGATGACGGAGCAGGCTTCCCGCTGGGTATAGCTTTTGGAGAGATAATACTGTTCGGTGAAATATACGCCCACCGAGGCGGAGGAGACAAAGGAGGACAGGCAGTTGACTGCCGCTTCACCGGGGAGACGAAACAGGGGGCGCATTACCGGTTCCACCAGAATGGAGACAAACTCCACCACACCGGATTTGAGGATGAATACCACGCCCCATCCCGCCAGGATAATGGTGGTCATGACGGTGGAAGCCAGCTCCAGCACTTTTCCTCCCACATTGGGGTCCTGGAGAGGCGCCGGACCCACACCCAGCAGAATCAGTACAATCAGCAGGGCGGTGGAGAAGAAGAAGCCCACCTTCACCGGACCTTCCCGCTGCAGATACTTCCGAAAGGGTTCCAGCCTCAGACCTTTTCCCAGTACCACAAACACTGCCAGAGACAGGCAGGACAGCACCGGCAGCAGCACCACCCACCGGCCCAGGAGGGCCTTGAACTGTCCCGAAGCCCAGACGATGGGGGCACTGCCCCCTATCACCGGAACAAAAAATAACACGATTCCCAGGACACTGAGCAAGGTGAAGCGAAAATAATCAGTTTGTCTGCGTTCCATGTTGCTCTCCTCTTTTCTTCTGTCTCAACGGCCCGGGAAATTTCAGACCGTTTCTTCCACCAGTTCTTTGCAAAGCGGTGGAAAACTGGCCAGGCTGCTGCTTTTTGCCTTTTGGATCTGCTTTCCGTTTTTGGGAGAAAGCATTGGTCAGGGCAGAAGCCGGTTTTTGTGGATCCATTCAACCGAATTTCCAATGGAACCGGTTTTCATCTTCCGCCATAAGAACGGCATTTCACCGTTCAGTGGAATTTGGCCAGTACGTCCTCCATCACACCCTTGGCGGCCCAGACCTTGTAGTCCCGGTCAAACTTTTCAGGGGTGATCTTCATGATCAGGTCGGACAAAGCCTTGCCGGCAGCGGCTACCGTCTCATGGGTCAGAGCCTTGCCCACCAGCGCTTCCTCCGCTGCGGTCACCTCCACAGGAGTGAGAGAAATGGCTCCGGCGATGATCCGGGCGGAGCGAACCACACCCTGATCATCCTGATCCAGACGCACCGCCAGGCCGATACGGGAGATGGTCACCTTGCCCCGGAAGCCCAGCTTCACAAAAGCGGTACAGCCTGCACCTTTTTTCACCCGGAAGGCCACGATGGCTTCCTGATGGCCCAGGGAGGTACGACCAGGGCCCAGCACCACTTCATGGATGGGGGCTGCCCGCAGTCCCGCCGGACTGGCTATGACCACCTGGGCCTCCAGCATCCACAGCACCGGCAGGGTGTCTCCGGCCGGGGAGGCATTGGCGATATTGCCGCCGATGGTGCCGTTGTTGCGGATCTGAGGCGAACCCACATCTCCTGTCGCGTCAGGAATAGCTCCCAGCTCAGGGCGGAGGAGAGGGCATTTTTCCAGCTGGGTCATGGTGCAGGCAGCACCGATTTCTATATAGTCCTCTTTCTCCTCCACAGTGCGGCACTCCTTGACGCCGCCCATATACAGCAGGGCGTCCGGTTTCACCGCTCCGCTGTGGAGACGGATGATCAGGTCCGTGCCGCCGCTGATGATCTTGCTCTCAGGGGTCAGCTGACTCAGATCCCGGCAAAGTTCTTCCATATTGTTGGGATGATAGTTCTTCATCATGCCTGCTCCTCCTCCATTTCCCGTGCGGTGCGCTGGACAGCCCGGATGATCTGGCTGTAACCGGAACAGCGGCAGATATTGCCGGAAAGGGCCACCCGGATCTCTTCCACTGTGGGATGGGGATTATGCATCAGCAGCGCCTTGGCGGACATGATCATACCAGTGGTGCAGTAGCCGCACTGGACGGCGGTTTCCTCCACAAAGTTCCGCTGGATGCGGTCCAGCTCCCCGTTTTCCGCCAGTCCCTCAATGGTCAGGACACTGCGGCCCTCCAGCTGGCAGGCCAGCACCAGACAGGAATGGACCGCTTCCCCGTCGATGATGACGGTGCAGGCGCCGCATTCTCCTTCGCCGCAGCCTTCCTTGGTCCCGGTCATGTGGAGATCCTCCCGGAGGAGATCCAACAGCCGCTTGTCAGGAGCCACCTCCAGGGAAGTGGTCTTTCCATTTAATACAAAGGTCAGTTTCATCTTATTGAACCTCCTTGGATCTCAGATACTTGGTGATGGCGTCAGGATTGAGGGGGATGAAGTTCAGTTCGCTGTCCAGAGCATCGTTGACAGCACCCATGACCGCGGCGGAAACCGGATTATGTCCCACCTCACCGATGGACTTGGAGCCGTAGGGGCCCTCAGTACCGCCGTCCTCAATGAACTCTACCTTGACGCTGGGGGCCTCAAAGGAGTTGATGACGTGATAATCTTTCAGGCTGCCGCTGGGCACACCGTTGTCCCTGATAAGGACGTGTTCGGAAAGAGCCGCGCCGGCGCCCATCACCACAGCGCCCTGGGTCTGGGCCACACACATCTCACGGTTGATGGCCTGGCCGATATCGTGAACCGCCAGGTAATCCAGAATTCTGGTCATGCCGGTATATGTATCCACTTCCACCAGCGCGAAGTGAGCGCCTGCCACACCGGGATTGGTGGTGGGGATGTACTCGTGGCTGACAAAAACCTCCCGCTTGATCTTCTGCTGGGAAATATCCGCCACATCGCTCCAGGCAAAGGAGATGCTGGGGTCCTTTTTGGAGTAGACCTTCTGGTTCTCCACCACCAGGTCCTCCACCGGAACACCGGTGTACTCGCTGATGTGCCGCGCCATCCGCTCTTTGAGCTTGGCGGCACAGTCCTCCACCGCCCGGCCCAGAACATAGGTGGTGCGGCTGGAGAAGCAGCCTACATCCAGAGGAGTGAAATCGGTATCTCCTTCCAGAATCCGCACCTGCTCCGGCTGTAAGCCCAGAGCTTCGGCAGCGATCATCTTCATGGCCATGACGGTACCGCAGCCGTGATCGTGGAGGGTCATGTTGCAGCGGACGGTGCCGCTTTCATTCAGGCGCATCTCCACACGGGCAAAGTCGGTTTTGCCGGGATAGAAGTTGTTCACATGGCCGCCGACGGATACGCCCAGGCCCCTCTTGTACCGCTTGTTCTCAGCGTTGAATCGGGCCACTTCCTCTTTCTTCTTGGCCCACTCAAAGTGATCCCGGCCCTGTTCCAGTGCCTGATAGATCTTGTAGTTGCCCAGAGAGGTATTGGACATGGGATCGATATCGTTTTCCCGCATGACGTTCTTCATCCGCAGTTCCACGGGGTCGATGCCCAGCCGTTTGGCGGCCACGTTCATGTTGTACTCCAGCATGATAGCCGCTTCAGGGCCGGTCCATCCGCGGAAAGCGCCGTTGACGATGGTGTTGGTGATGACCGCCCGGGAAGAGAAACGGCAGTAGGGATATTTGTAGACCCGGAACATCTTGTGGGCCACGGTGCGGGCATAGTTGATGGAGTTGCCTACATAGGCGCCGGCATCCAGCGCCAGATCACATTCCACGCCCTGGAGCTTGCCATCCTTTGTAAAGCTGAACTTGGTATCAAAGTGCATGGGCGCCCGGCTGTAGGTGGAGATCATGGTCTCGCTGCGGTTATATACCACCTTCACGGGACGTCCCACCCGGATGGCGGCAGCGGCGGCCAGAGGCTCCAGCACCCATTCCTGTTTGCCGCCGAAGGAACCGCCCATGGTGGTTTTGACCACGCGGATGTTGTTGTAATCCATTTCAAACAGCTCGCCCACCATGGTACGGATACCAAACACCGCCTGGTTGGGGGACCAGATGGTCAGCTCCCCGGTATATTTGTTGTAATCGGCCACGCAGGCGTGGGTCTCCATGCAGACGTGGTTGATACGGCCGATATCGGTGGTGGTCTCAATCTCCACCAGATCTCCTTCCGGCTTCTCGCCTACAGTATGATGATACTCGCCGAAAACCGCTCCTTCAGGAAAAACGTTGTCGATCTTGCCGCTCATGCTGTCCTGGAGGTTGAGGGAATAAGGCAGCTCTTCGTATTCCACCTTGATCAGTCTCACCGCTTCCCGGGCGATTTCCGGAGTTTCCGCCACAACAGCGGCTACACGGTCTCCCACAAAGCGGACATGAGAATTGAAAATCCGCTCATTCTTCACCAGATCCTGACGGAACTGGGTTTGATAGCGGCTGTATTCCTTTTGGGTGGTGTTAAAGCAATCCAGCACATCCACCACGCCGGGCAGAGCCAGGGCCGCGGAGCTGTCGATGCTCTTGACAATGCCATGGGGAATGGTGCTGAAAAGCACCGCAGCATGAAGCATTCCCCGCAGCTCCATATCCCCCGCGTATTGGATTGTTCCGGTCACTTTGCCTACCGCGTCGTGGATAGGCCGGCTGGTTCCAACAAATTTCATGGTCACTTCTCCTCCATGGCCCTTCCCCTGCCTCGGGGCTTGAAAAAGGCCGGTTTGTTGTTGTGTACTTTTTGTCAGCCAATGGGGCAGATACAAGCAATTCATATCACGCCCGCATTATTCGTTAAAATTGTAACGCTTATTAAGTTACATGTCAATACTTTATTAAGTTTTTTATCTACAATTTTTTACTTAAATATTTTTGTATATTTAGCTAAGTAGATATTTTAATATCAATCTTGCCCAGCTATTTCTTTCCCGCAACAAAAAACACCTCTTGCCTGAAGTTTGGAGACGAAATGCACTTCGTCCCCCAATTTTCAGGCAAAAGGTGTTTTGAGCGTACTGTGAAAGTTCAACACACTTTCTGGGAGTATTGAGTAACCCTGACTGCGAACCTGGCTGCCGATAAAATCAAGTTCGATCCCCCGGTTTTCCCACCCAATGGGAGCGGGATAGCAATCAGGCGCATGTCCTTATGATTTTGAATCTCCTTTTCTCTTTGAAAGCAGGCTGCGCTCCCATATCACCGGCATTACCGCCGGAAAAAGGAATACAGACATACCAGAGCAATCAGCAGCAGCAAAAGAATCCGCAGCACCTTACCGCCACGGACAGCCCGGATCATTTCCATCAGCCAGTATACCGCCCAAAGAAACAGCGCTGTGAAAATCAGCCCCATCCCAACCAGCGTTCCCACAGTGAAAAAAGGATGAGGATAAGCGACGCCCGTAAACATCAACAACAAAAGTATCAGAAAACCAAGAACGGTACAGCCTATGGCAGCAGGATAAAGATATTTTTTCATTTTTACTTCCTCTAAAGCATGATGGCAAACAAGGTTTCCCAAACGACAAAACCGCTGTGTCCAAAATGACCAGGCACAGCGGTTCTATTTCCATTTATCTGTTTTGGAAGCGGATCACATCGGTTCCAGCCGCCGGACAGAATCCCGGCAGACCAGTTTTCCCTTTACAGTGATGGTTTCCGCCTGCCCCGGGCCATTGCGCAGCCGAAATACCGCACTTACCGCTTCTTCCGCCATCGCCGCCAGATCCACATAGATGGTGGTCAGCTGAGGGTCGCACATGGTGGCAAAGATATAATCATAAAATCCCACCACCGATATGTCCTCCGGCACCCGATAGCCCTGGCTTTGCAGATACCGGATAAAATGATAGGCAGTTTGGTCACAGTTGCAGACAAATGCTGTGGGCAGATGCTCCGGCAGCTGGAAGGTCTGGCGGAAGTTGTCATCCTCCCGATCCTCCAGAATCCAGTCCTCATAATAAGGAAGGCCGTGAACCAGCAGTGCTTTGCAATAACCGAAAAAGCGGTCCTGAATCCCACTGTTTGCCCAGAGGCTGCCTACAAAGCCGATCTCTCTGTGGCCCATCTGATACAGATAGCTGCTGATGCGGAAGCTGTTGAGAAAGCTGTCCGCCGTTACTGCCGAAGCCGGCACTTCATCATTGTAAAAATCCACCAGCACCAGAGAAAGCCCGGTTTGATGAAGCTTTTTCAAATACGCTGTGGACATGGTGCCCAATACGATGATACCGTCCACCCGTCCCGTATTTGCAAAGGGAGGCAAAATCCCTGCGCTTTCCTCTTCTTCCCTTACGATCTCGATCAGCCCCAGATGCCTGGCTTTCTTCAGCGATTGGATGACATTCTGGGACATAGACCAGTAAAAGGAATGCTCCGGCTTGGTATACCGCTGGGCGATGACCGCTCCCACAGTGCCGGTGCAGTCCGCCGCCAGCTTGCCGATGGTGGGCACATAGCTGTAGCCCATCTGCTCCGCGGTGGCCTTGATTTTGGCGCGCAGTTCTTCACCCACACCCTCTTTGTCCGCCAGCGCTTTGGAAACCGTTACGCTGCTGACGCCCAGTGCCCGGGCTATATCGGACATCCGAACTCCGTTTTTCATGGTAACTCCTTTGATCCGCAAAAGTTGATTTGCAAAAAATAAAGTAACTGTAAGCTTATGATACTATTTCTTTTAAGAAAAAGTCAAGGCTTGCGGGGCTCTGTGTCCTGCGGACAGATGAATTTCAAAATACGCTGATAATCCTCCGGCGTATCCATATCCATCGCCACCCCCGCTGTATCTGTCTCCATCAGTTTCCACTGGTCTTTCCACTGTTCCAGCGCTCCCCGCAGCCCCATGGTGCCGTCATGGGCAAAAATGCCGGAAAAACAGCTGCGGCCAATGACTGGCGGATGCCCCTTCTTGCCCTGATATGCCGGATAAAGCACAGGGGGCCTTGTGCGGCGGAACTCCTCCAGCAGCGAGGCCACCAGCGGCGCTTCCACCAGAGGACAATCCACCGGCAGCAGCAGAATGCAGTCACACTCCCCCGCTGCCCGCAATCCTGTCAGGACTGAAGAAAACATCCCCTGTTGGTATTGGGGATTAAAGACAGCCTCTCCGCCTGCTTTGATAATTTCCGGCTCCAGCGTCTGCCGCTCATGGCCGGTGACCACGATCACCCGCTCCGCTCCCCCCTGACGAAGTACACGGATCTGATGTCCCAGCACCGTCTCTGCTCCCAGCGGCAACAGCGCTTTCAGCTGTCCCATCCGGCTGGAAAGCCCCGCCGCCAAAATGATTCCCACCGCCTGCATTAGTCTTTCCTCCCTGACGCTTCCATTTAATAATCTTTCATTTTAATCAGTATAAGCCATCCCGCTGCGCGTGGCAAGAAAAACAAAGGGACCGTTGTAAGGGACAGAAGGACACTTTTTGACACATTTCCACCATATTCAAAGAAAAATATTAAAAAAAAGATAGATTTTTCGACGATTTTAGCGTTTTGCGCAATTTTTTTGCTTCCACTTTGGCGTTTTGTCTGCTATACTGTTTGCAAGCATCGAGCGCCTCGCGGGTCAAACGAGCCTCGATGAAGAAATGAAATGGAAGAAGGATCGAGTATGAAAATTACCAACGTGAAAATTGAGAAATTCTACATCGAGCTGACAGAACCCTTTAAGGTGGCTTTTGCCGAGGTGACCCACTCGGTAAGCGTTCTGATCAAGATCGAAACCGATGAGGGTATTGACGGATATGGAGAAGCCGCTCCCTTTGCTCCTGTCACCGGTGAGACTGCCGAAGGCACCATCGCTGTACTGGAAATGTTCCGTCCCGGCCTCATTGGTATGAATCCTCTGGATATTGAGAAGATCCATGCCATGATGGACAGCCTCATTCACGACAATGGCTCTGCCAAGTGCGCTGTGGATATTGCCCTCCACGATATCAAGGGCAAAGTGATGGGCCAGCCGCTGTACCGTGTACTGGGCGGTTACCAGAAGGTGGTACAGAACGATGTGACCATCGGCATCAGCACTCCTGAGAAGATGGCGGCAGCCGCGGCGGACTATGTCCACAACCAGGGCTACCGGATTCTGAAAATCAAAGCGGGCATCGATCCCGACGAGGATCTGCGCACCCTGAGCCTCATCCGGGAAGCGGTAGGTCCCTCCATCCGTCTGCGGGTGGACGCCAATCAGGGCTATACCATCAGCAAAGCCATCTATGCCCTGGAAGGGATGAAGAAATACGGCATCGAGGCGGTGGAGCAGTGCCTGCCTGACTGGGATCTGGATGGCGCTGTTTACCTCAAGCAGCATGTCACCGGCATTCAGCTGATGCTGGATGAATCCATCCACACCACCAAGGACGCGGCCAAAGCCTGCAAGCTGGGCGCTGCCGACATCTTCAACATCAAGCTTATGAAGTGCGGCGGCCTCTATCGCGGCGCTCAGATCAGCACCTTGGCGGAGAATTTCGGCATCACCTGCATGGTAGGCTGCATGCTGGAAACCAAGATCGCCATCACCGCCGGACTGAGCCTGGTGGCTTCCCGGAAGAACATCACCGAAGCGGACTGCGACAGCTTCCTCTATTATAAAGACGCTGACAATGGTATGCCCGGCGGCTTTGAGCGGAAGGGCGACCAGTTCACCCTCTCCGAGAAACCCGGTCTGGGCCTGGATATTTCCTTCTGATATCCCCCTTTGAGAAAGAAGAAAAGGAGAAGTGACCTATGTTTCCTCTGTTCCAAACCTCTGAAAGCATGCTGGCGGTAGTGCTGTGCATGATCGCCGTGGCTTTCTGGGTACAAAAATTCAAGGGCTTCCGGACACTGGGCCCCGCTTTGTTCGTTATCGTTGCCGGCATCATCCTGGTCAACCTGAAAATCGTTACCAATAACTGCCCGCTGTACGGTACCATTTCCACCTACTGCATTCCCATTTCCATCTCCCTGTATCTGCTCAACGTGGATTTCAAGAAGATCGTCAAAATGTCCCGGCAGCCGCTGATGTCCATCGCCTCCGCGGTGTTCAGCGTCAGCCTGGTGGCCCTGATTTTCGGTACCATCTTCGCCCCTCAGATCGATGAGGGCTGGAAAGTGGCCGGTATGTTCGTGGGTACCTATACCGGCGGCAGCTCCAACCTGACCGCCATCGCCACCGGCCTCAACGCCTCCGCTTCCACCATCGCCGCGGCCAATGCTGCTGACTATGTGATCGGTATGCCTTCTCTGATTCTGATGTTCGCGGCTCCCGCGCTGATGAAAAACTCCAAAAAGTGGCAGAAATTCTGGCCCTATTCCTTCACCGACGAGGAACTGCAGGGCGACGGCAGCCACACTGAGCTGATGGCAGCTCAGGAATGGAGCATCAAGGAGATCGCCATCCTGCTGGCCATTGCCGCCTCCGTGGTTGCCATCTCCACCAAGCTTTCCACCTTCTTCAGCGCTGATTTCGCCAGCGCCGGACGCATCCTGCTCATCTCCACCCTCTCTATCCTGGTAGCGCAGGTTCCTGCTGTCCGCCAGCTGAGAGGCGCCAACAACCTGGGCCTGTTCTTTGGTATGATGTTCCTGTGCGTGGTGGGCTTCTCTGTGGATATTCAGGGCTTCCTGGGTTCCGCTTTCGCCATCACCGCTCTGTGCTTCTGCGTCATTTTCTTCAGCCTGGTTCTCCATCTGATCATCACCAGAGCGCTGAAAATCAAGTATGAGTACGTTCTGCTGGGCATCGTTGGCGCTATCGCCGACGGTACTTCCGCCGCTCTGGTTGCTTCCGGCGCCAAGTGGAAGAGCCTGATCAGCGTCGGCCTGCTGATGGGTATCATCGGCGCTGTCTGCGGCAACTACTGCGGTATCGCCATCGCTTATCTGGTGCGTGCCCTGGCCGGAGTGGCATAACAGTCTTCAAGTAAAAATTTTTTCTTAAGCTTTTCGGCGGGGGAACGCCTTGGGAGGGTGAACATGGTTATTCCGTGTCACTGTGGATCCCGGGGCATCCCTCGCCGTTGAAGCACTAAAAATATGTAGTTTTGATTTTCCTTTTCAGCTATACTGAGTACGAAACCAAGCGGCACACGGCTCTCCGCCTGTTTCCCGGCTTCTGATCTTTCTACGGCTTCTGACTTTGAAGCCATTTCCAAAGAAGCGCAGATAAAGCCTTTGGTATGACAGGAGATGGAGAGCTCCTGTTTGGATGGAAAATCACAGCTGATTAAAACAAAAAAGGAGAACGGACCATGACACAGTGGAATTTCTATTTTTCCGGCGTGCTTTGCGGAAAGTTCCTGGAGGACGACACTTCCCTGATGGTGGAACGACTGGATGAAAAAACCGTACAGTGGCTTCCTAAAGCTCCCCTCACTGAGGAAAACGACGCTTTTTTCAAGGTGTTGTGCAACAGAAGTATGCTTTCCTTCTTCCAGCATCGTAAGGAATATGAGAGCAAAATGTCCTCCGCTCCGGAAGTGTTTGTCACCGAAAACGGTCAGCGGTTCCAGGCACGGCGGGGTGAAGCCTATTTCCAGCGGGATATCAAATTCCCCATGGATCTGTTTCATCAGGGTGGCGTTATTTTCGCGGTAGTGATGAGCGGTCGGGATTACACCGCTGTTTTGGTGAAGAAAGGAATGGAGCGGCAGACCCCTGTGGCACTGTGGGAACAGGTTTTCCCCGGCACCATCGCAGATGGCGATGAGTATCAGCCAGGGCCCTGCTTCCCCATCCGGATGCTGGGAACCTTCCAGGTGCCGACCCGGGATGGCGAAAAGCTGGCCACCGATGTCTATCTGCCGGTTGATCCCATCCGCACCCGCTTCCCCTCTGTACTGGTGCGGACCCCTTATGGAAAGGGGAAGGGGGCGGAAGGCTATTTCCGTTTCCTGCACCGCGGCTATGCTGTTATCATCCAGGATGTGCGGGGCCGTGAGGACAGCACCGGAGAATGGGAGCCGCAATATCATGAAATTGAGGATGGCGATGACACCCTTAACTGGATGGCTGCTCAGGAGTGGAGCGACGGCCAGGCGGCTATGACCGGAGGCTCCTATCTGGGATATGTACAGTGGGCAGCGGCGGCCAGCGGCAATCCCCATCTGAAAGCTATGCTCAGCAGCGTCTGCGCCGGCAGCGCCTTTGTGGATATCCCCCGCCGGGGCGGCTGCTTCAATTCCGGTATGCTGGCCTGGGCCTTCGCCATGACAGAACAGCGGATGCGTCCCGATCTGATGGTCCGGGATGACTGGGATGAGGTGCTGAACATCCGTCCCCTGAAGGATATCCCCGTCAAAGCTTTGGGACACGAGGTGCCCTTCCTCTCCCACTGGCTGAAACACCGGGATCTGGACGAATTCTGGAAGATGTCCAACTGGCAGAAGCGCTACCAGGGCGGTGCGGTGCCGGCACTGATCATGTCCGGCTGGTTTGATGACAACGGTATGGGTACCACCGAGGCCCTGGAGCTGGTGAAAAACTGGCCCAAAGGCAGCTGGAAAGCGATCCTTGGTCCCTGGATGCACAGCGGAAACGCCAACTATGACCTTCATAAGGTTTGGCTGGGTGAAGATGCTCTGCGCTATGATATGGACATCCAGTGCATGCTGTGGCTGGAGCATTTCCTCAAAGGCGTGGACAACGGCATTGAGAAAACTCCTGCGGTGGAGTATTACACTCTGGGAGACAACCGCTGGAAAACAGCGGATAGCTGGCCGGTGGAAAGCTCAAAGGTCTGCACCTATTATCTCCAGAGCGGTTCCGCTCCCGCTGCCGGAACCGGGGACTGCTGCGGCGCCGGTTTGCTCAGTGCTCAGGCCCCTGGGGACAGCGGTGTGGAAGGCTATGTCTATGACCCGGAAAATCCGGCCACCCATATTGTGGATATGTCTGAAAACGAGCTGGAGGTACCGGAGGATTACACCAAAGAGGAAGGCAGAGCAGATATCCTTTCCTTCACCACCCCTGTGCTCACCGCTCCTCTCACCGTTACCGGCGAGCTGCGCGCAACCCTTTATGTCTCCTGTGACTGCCCGGATACCGATTTTGTGGTACGCCTGACCGATGTGGACGAAAACGGACGGTCCGTCAAGCTGGCGGACGGCGTCATCAGCGCCAAGTACCGCAACAGCTTCGAGCAGCCGGAATATATGGAACCAGGACAGGTGTATAAAATTCCTGTGCGTACCACCAAAATCTCCAACACTTTCCTTCCCGGCCACCGGATGCGTCTGACCATCACCTCCAGCGCCAAGAACTTTATCTTCCCCAACAGCAACACCGAACTGGGCTTTGACAGCCAGGAGCGTCGCAAAGCCAACATTACCCTCCATTGGGGCGGCATAAACGCTTCCTGCGTGGAGATTCCGGTGGAAGAATAATTTCTATCTGTATAAAATACGCTTTATATCCAAATAGGATAATTTCAAAAAAGATTTTTTGTTAAACCAATCTCTGCAAAATGAAAAGCACAGCGCCGCGGAACCAGCTATCAAGCCAGTTCCGCGGCGCTGTTTGTTTTCTTTAAGGCAGCTGCAAACGTTTTTGCGATATTTGCCCATTACAGAAGAGCGTCTACTTCCTCCCGGGTGGGGATGGAGGTCTGGGCCCCTTTTCTGGTGACGGAAATGGTGGCAGCTGTATTGCCCATCCGGATGGCGTCCATGAGCGAACGTCCCTCCGCCAATCCGGTAACAAATCCGCCGTGGAAGGTATCTCCCGCCGCTGTGGTATCCACCGCCTGGACCTTTTTGGTCGGGATCAGCTGCGCTCCCTCCTTGGTCACCAACAGAGCACCTGCGCTGCCCATGGTCGCCAGAACCGCACCCACACCTTTCTCGCGGATCAGCATTCCCGCAGCCTCTTCCGCCTGTTCCACCGTATCGGTGGACATACCGGAAAGCTTCGCCAGCTCAGTCTCATTGGGTGTGAAATAATCCACCGACCGCAGCAGCTCGTCCGGCAGGCTGTCCGGCGCCGGGGCGGGATTGAGCACCACAGTCTTGCCATGGGCCTTGGCCAGACGCACCGCTTCCATTACCGCCTCCATGGGGATCTCCAGTTGAAGTACAATAATGTCATGGTCAGCAATCAGCTGCTCATGGGCACGGATGACCTCCGGACCGCACTGTCCGTTGGCTCCAGCAATAACAATAATGCTGTTTCCCCCCGTGCTGTCCACGGTGATGACCGCCAGGCCTGTAGGAACACCCGGGCAGACAACCAGAGGAGAAACATCCACCCCGGCGGCGCTCAGGCTGTCCCGCAGAATGCTGCCATTGGCATCATCTCCAATGCATCCCAGCATCGCTACATTCTTTCCCAGCTTTCCCGCGGCACAAGCCTGGTTCGCGCCCTTTCCGCCAGGCACATAGGCCAGGGATTTGCCCATGATGGTCTCTCCGCGAAGGGGCATTTGCTCTACGTTTACCACCATATCCATATTCAGGCTGCCAATAACCAAAATACGCTGTTCCATTCCTTTTCCTCCACCATTTTCAGTAACACTGCAACGGAAATCCTTTTTTCTTATTATAAAACCATTGGAAGGGAAAGTCCATCCTTCCCTTCCCGCTTAAAGCTGGAAAAGGCGGCGCGGTCAAAACCGCGCCGCCTCAGCTGAGCTCTTATGATGGAAACAAAATCAAACAATCAGAGCAGCCAGTTTTTCCGCCATGTCCTTGATATCTACGCCAGCGGCAAACTGCAGGCAGGTACCAGTGGGATAGCGGGTCTTTTCCACCCAGCGCTCCGGAATACCGGAAATGCCGTACTTGGCTCCCAAAACGCATCCTGCTACCGCACCGATGGTGTCAGCATCCCGGCCAAAGTTGCCGGCCAGCAGTACACCTTCCCGGAAACTGCTGTTCTTCATCCGCAGGCAGGCAAACGCGGAGGGAAGCGCTTCAGCAGTTGTGGCCCAGGTGGTGGTGAACAGCTCATCATGGAGAGGCATCCAGGCATCCATGACACAGCCTTTGGCGTCATCCACGATCTGGAAAGCCCGGTTCATGTTGTAATAGAGCCAGGATTCCTGGGGAATCACCTTGAGCACAGCGTCAAAGATCTCATCCATGGAGGCATCCACCATCGCCAGAGAGACAGCCACAGCTACTGCTTGGGCGCCCCAGATACCATCTCTGTAATGGCTGACAGAGGCATCGATTTCCGCCAACTTGGCCGCACGCTCCGGATCTCCGGCGCAGATGATTCCCACCGGACCGATCCGCATAGCGGAACCATCGCTCATATGATAGGTATTGAACTTGCCGGACAGGGGAGGCCGCAGGCCTTTCCGCAGATTGTTGGCAGCCTCAATTTCACTGGCGCCGCCCCGCTTGAATTCATCCTGTACCGCCACATCCTCCAGCCAGGCCTCGACTACCTTTTCGCTGGTCAGCTCGCCACCGCACTTGATGAGGGTCTTTGCGGTGAGCAGAGCAAACTCGGTATCATCGGTGCTCCAGGAAGCGCCTTTGTTGAAGTCAGTGGTGAAACCATAGTTGACACGATTTTCCTGCTTTCTGCACGCGTCTCCCAGGGAGTCTCCGATGGCCAGACCGGACAGGGCGCCGTATGCCTTCTCAAAGGCCAGTGCAGGGTCTGCCGCCAGTTCTTTTCTTGTTCTCATGAATGGACCTCCAGCTTTGTTAGTTTGATGATCCGCCAGGGGGCCTCAAGCCCCCTGGCTCAGTTTCCGTATTGCTTTTGTTCCAAGGGATTTCAAATGAGGATCAGCCCAGCACACCGGCCAGATACTCACTGAAAGCGTCGCCGCCGGCAGCATTCCACTCCGCCACAAAGTCATCAAACTCGGACAGGGGCTTGACACCTCTGACAAAGTCGGCGGAATACTCATCATAAAGCAGCTTCATGGCATCCCACTGAGCGGTCAGCTCCTCGGGAACCAGCACGTTGACATCCTCTACATAATACTGATCGGAGAGGGTCAAAGAATCCTGAGCAGCCTGGCTGTAGATGGGTTCGGCCAGAGGAGGCTCGGGGTTGAAGTTGTTGGTGGTAGGATGAATACGGGACCACCACTCAGGGAAGCGATCGGTAAAGACGATCTGATTGTTCTCGATGTTGTAGTGCTTGCCTTCGATACCGCACTTATCCAGGATACGTCCCTCGGGGCTGGCCATGAATTCCAGGAAAGCCCAAGCGGCATCCTTGTTCTCGGAATAAGCATTGATGGCAAAACCACGGGAAGCCTTGGTGGTATCCACCGCGGAGTAACCCTCGGCAACACCCTTGGCCGGAGGCAGCGCCACCAGCTCGGTGCCCTGAACAGATACCATCTTGTCATTGTAGATCTTGATGGTGTCACCAGCGTTGCCAGCGATCATACCAGCCTTGCCGTCATAGAACTTCTGCTCCATGACATCCCAGGTGTTGGTCAGATACTCGGGATCCAGCAGGCCCTCTGCATACAGCTTGGCGTAGAACTCCAGCTTGTTCTTCTCAGCCTCTGTAGCCTTGGAGAATACCCACTTGCCATCCTGCTTTACCAGAGTGGCGGTAACGCCGAAAGCCTGATTGAAGATGCTGTTGATCCGGGCCAGGTTGCCATCACCGTTGTTGTTGGCATTATCGGTGGTCAGCGCATATTCCACCAGACCCTTGTCCTTCATTTCCTTGAACAGAGCATAGTAGTTGTCCACAGTGGGATCTTCCACCAGCTTGGCATAGCTGTCCAGAGATTCCGCCCAGTCCTTACGCATGACAGGGACGGGAGTACGGGCAGGCTCCAGCCACAGCAGGTAAGGATAGTTGGTGATCTGAGCCTCATTGACGGGAAGCATGATCTCCTTGACAAAAGTGGAGCCCTCCACATAAGGAGTCAGATCCTCCAGCAGACCCTCCTGGGCGATAGCCAGGTCACCACCCTGGAAATAAATGATGTCCGCATCGATCTCTCCGGTACGCAGGCCCAGAGGAACCGCGGTGCCATAAGAACCCGCCGGGGGCTCCACGATCACCAGATCGATATACTGGCCGTGGGAAGCCATTTTCTCCTCCACAACCTTCTCCATCTCAATGACGTCCTCCTCAGTGGGCAGAACATCTTTGATGAGCAGGCTTACGGTAACCGGAGCATCAGCAGAACCAATATCAGGCCACTCGCTGCTTCCGGTGGGGGCCGCAGTGCTGCTGCCGGAGCTGGCAGGCTGAGACGCAGCGGAAGATGCTTCCTCCTGAGAACCGCCGCAACCGGTGCACAGCGCCATGGTCATCATGGCCGCCAGGGCGATTGACAACAATCTTTTCATTCTCTTAACCTCCTGAACAATCATTTGGGGTTCGCGATACACTGTGGTTTTATCTGCTATTCCCGCTTCACGGCGGGAAAGAGACCAAAAGAATCATTCCTTTACACCGCCGGCCATAATGTCCTTGGTGTAATATTTCAGTACCAGGGGATAGATCAGCAAAATGGGGATGATGGCTACGATCATAACGGCATACTGCAGAGCGGTGTAATCGATCTGTGCCAGTTCATTGTAGTTGAGCAGGTTTTGGGTACCGATGAGGGTGGTGACATCGCCATCCACCACAAATTTCCGCAGTACCACCTGCAGGGGGCTCTTGGAAAGAGAACTGATGTAGACACCGGAACGAAGGTATTCATTCCACCGGATAACGCCATAGAACATGGTCAAAGTGGCAATACCGGGCTTGCACAGGGGGGCCGCCACAGAAAAGAGCATCCGGATATGTCCCGCGCCGTCAATGGTGGCCGCCTCAAACAGGGAGGTGGGGACCGCCTCAAAGTAGCGCATCATAATAACCAGATAATAAACATTAACGGCCATGGAGAGAATAACGGCCCACTGACTGCCC
Organism: Angelakisella massiliensis; assembly: GCF_900104675.1. GTDB lineage: Bacteria > Bacillota > Clostridia > Oscillospirales > Ruminococcaceae > Angelakisella > Angelakisella massiliensis. The sequence continues at coordinate 148,782 of NZ_LT629944.1, forward strand.
ATCAGCCCCAGATCTTTGACCACGAAGTATTCGGGAACAAGACCGGGATCGAAGAGCATCATGATGATGAAGAACACCATCAGCACCCGTTTACCCAACAGCTTCGGCCGGGTCATGACATAGGCGGCCGTGATGGTCAGCAGCATATTCAGCGCCGTACCCACCACAGTGATGAAGATGGAGTTGAACAAGGAAGGTACGATAACGGGGTTGCTGGCAATGACCTGATAATTGATGAAATTCAGATCCTTAGGGATGATTTCCAATCCCATCATGGAGCCGGAAACCTTGGGATCAGAAAGGCTGCGGGCCAGCATATTCAGCATGGGGATTACGATGCTCAGGGTAAAGAGGAACATGATGAGCATCAGCACAATCTGGGAAAGACTGATTTTATATTTGCGTTTTGGCTGTTTCATCCTTTTCTCCCCTCCTTACCAGACACCCTTGCCGGTGGCCTTCTTGGATGCCACATGGGTCAGCAGCACCAGTACCACACCCACAAGGCCCTTAATGAGCGCCACGGCACAGGACAGGGAATACTGTCCGTTCTCCAGACCCAGACGGTAGATGTAGGTGTCCAGAATATCGATGACGCTGTTGACAGCGGGGTTGGTGAAGTTGAACACCTGATCGAAACCGGCGGACATAAAGAAGCCCAGGTTCAGGATGAACATGGTGGTCATGGGCACTACCAAAGCGGGCAAAATGATGCTCTTGATGATCTGCAGACGGTTGGCGCCATCAATGGCCGCGGCCTCATACAGGTCAGGGCTGATGGCCAGGATGGCGGTGAAATAGACGATGGAATCCCATCCCAGGCTGCGCCAGCCTTCAGAGAAGAACAGCACCCAGCGGATGGCTCCCTTATCGGTCATAAAGTCAACCGGTTCCATGCCAAAGAAGCCCATCAGCTGATTGACCGCACCGGTGCTGGGATTGAGCAGCGCCATCCAGATACCGGCGATAACCACCCAAGACAGCAGGTGAGGCAGATAAGAGACCACCTGCACATATTTGCGGAACCGGGTGGAACGGATCTCATTGAGCATCAGCGCGAAAATCACGAAGAATGGGAACAGCAGCACATACTTCATAAAGCTGATGACCAGGGTGTTCCACAAAATGTCCCCAAAGGCAGAGCTGTCAAAAATCATCTTGAACCATTTCAGCCCTACCCATTCCCACGGACCTCTGGCACGATAGTTGTAAAAAGCCATCCGCAGGTTCCAAATTGGCCACAACCGGAACAAAATGAAGTAAATCAGTGTCGGCAGCAACAACAGATACAGGACCTTGTCCGCCCACATCTGATGCAGAGCCCGACGCCATCCTGGCTGCTGATTGATGATGACTGGTTGTTTTGCTTTCATCTGCTGACCTCCTGTTTCCATGGATTTTCGCCTTAAAAAGCAGTAATCGACGAAAGAAATAGATAAACCGGTTTCGTACACTGTTTTTCATTATAAATATCTTTTTGGGCGTTTTCAAGGGGATACTCGCCCAAAAAAGGAACGATATATTTGTATTATCCCTACAAAACTCTTTCTAATTGACAATTTTTTATTTATTTTTATAAAGATTGGGCTTTCTGCAATCTAAGGGAACATTTTATGGTTCACTGAAATCGTAAACCAGTTACGTCAAAACAAGCAAAAAATGAGGCTGAAATTTTACTTTCAGCCTCATTTTGTATTTTCTTGTTTCGCTTTGATAAAAGCTCTTTCCCTGCAGCTCTTCACAGAGAAATGATCATTTTTTATTGCTTCTGGGCCTGGTGGTGCTGCGCAGCGTCAGCGTGGGAGCCACTGTAATGTGGCGAAGCCCACCCTCCTGACCATTGATAATGGCCATCAGCATACGCGCGGCTTCCCGGGCCATATCATAATGAGGTTTGACCACCGTGGACAGCTGCGGTTCAAAAATCTCCGACAGCTCAATGCCGTCAAAGCCGATCACTTCCACCTCTTGGGGCACCTTTTTTCCTGCTCTCTGCAGAGCCTTTACCACACCGATGGCAATCAGGTCGCTTCCTGCAAAAACCGCGTCAAATTTTTCCCCGCGGCTGAGCAGACCATTGATCGCCTGAAAACCATATTCAATGGAAAAGGAGCCGAAGCCCACCAGCTTCTCATCCAGCGGAATGCCCGCGCCATCCAACGCTTGCCGGTAGCCCTCATACCGCTGAATGGCACCGGAAACCCCTTCCGTACCATCCAGATATACAATCCGCCGGTCCCCCGACTGGATCAGATACTGCACCGCCTGCAATGCTCCTTTGACATTGTCGCCTGTAACGCTGCCGTCGCTGAGATAAAGATCAAACGTACGGCCGATCAGCACAATTGGTACGTTATATTTGCTGAACTGCGCCAGAAAACTGTCATTGGAGATACCGGAGCAAAGGATCACACCATCCATCCGATGGTCCACCATGGACAATAAGTGCGTCTTTTCTTTTTTAGGGTCGGAATCAGAGTTGCAAAGGCACATGGAATAGTTGTTTTCGTCCAGGCAATCCCCTACCCCCCGGATGATGGCAGGATAAAAGAGGTTGGAGGCATCGGGAATGATCAAACCAACCATGCCCGAACGTGCTGTGGTGATACTCCGTGCCAGTGTGCTTGGGCGATAGTTGAGATCCTTCATGGTTTTAAGGATTCTGCGTCTGGTTTCCTTGCTGACGCCTTCATTCTTATCGTTGATCACTCGGGAGACCGTGGCCTTTGAAACACCGCAGATCTGAGCGATATCTGCAATGCTGTATTTTTTTTGCATTTCAGTCTCTCTCCTTGCTTGATTTTACGAAACTGGTTTCGAAAAAAAGCGCATTCGCCTTTTCCTTTCTCTTTAGCTTGATTATAAAATGCTCACGAAGCAAACACAAGTGATTTTATTGATTTTTCCAGCTTTTCTTTCGCTTTGAGTAGTTGTCATAAAGGTTTGTTCAAATTATTATGTATTTTGGCCCATTGTTTTTTCCTTTTTTTCTGGCTATAATGATGGTTGTGAGAGAAACCGGTTTCTTTATGAAATCGGAAACAACAACACGCTGTTTCAGGAGGTAACTCAAAAATGGTCGATCGCTATTTGGAAAAAGTTTATGCAGGTTTTCTGGGCATGAACATTGGCATCCGGCTGGGCGCTCCGGTAGAGCCTACCATCTGGACCTATGACAGAATCCGCAATACATACGGCGATATCCACGATTACGTCAAGGAATTTAAAAATTTCGCCGCTGACGACGATGCAAATGGTCCCGTTTTCTTCCTGAGGGCATTGTGGGATGATGCCGCCAACCGGCCGCTGGAGCCTCAGGATGTGGCCCGTGCCTGGCTCAACTACGCCCGTGAAGGCGTCGGCATGTTCTGGTGGGGCGGTTATGGCCGCAGCACCGAGCACACCGCTTATTTGAACCTGAAGGCCGGTATCCCCGCTCCCAAATCCGGCTCCATTGAACAGAACGGCAAGATCATCGCCGAGCAGATCGGCGGGCAGATCTTCATTGATACCTGGGGTCTGGTCAATCCTGATAACCCCGCCAAAGCTGCTGACTATGGTCAGGTGGCCGCCAGCGTTTCCCATGACGGCAACGGCGTTTGGGGCGCCCGCTTCTTCTGCGCCGCGATCTCCAAAGCCTTCACCACCAGCGATATCCGGGAGATCATTGATGCGGGTCTTGCTCAGATCCCCGGCGACAGCGATTATGCCAAAGTGGCTCACGCTGTGCTGGACTTCCACAAGGCCCATCCCCATAACTGGAGAGACTGCTACCAGATGCTGGTACGGGATTGGGGTTATGACAAGTTCGGCGGCGTCTGCCACATCATTCCCAATGCCGGTGTCTGCGTGCTGTCCATGATCTATGGCGGCGGCGATTTTGCCCGCACCATCGAGATCGCCACCATGTGCGGCTGGGATACCGACTGCAACGCTGGTAACGTAGGTACCGTACTGGGCGTGGCCTGCGGCATCGAAAATCTCCCTGAGCGTTATCGGGGCCCCATCAATGACGGCCTGGTATTGTCCGGTATTTCCGGCTACCTGAATATTCTGGATATCCCCTCCTATGCCAGAGAAGTGGCTGTTCTGGGCTATCGTCTGGCCGGGGAGGAGGTCCCCTCCAGCCTGGCTGAGAGCTTCCGGCCCGGAGAAGTCTATTTTGACTTTGAACTGCCCGGTTCCACCCACAATATCCGCCTGTCCGATCCCTTCTTCTGCAAAGCCTGGCACAGCACCGAGCACGCGGCTGCCGGCAGCGGTTCTCTGAAGATCCTGGTGGACCGTATGAGCCGGGGCGACCAGTGCAAGGTTTTCTACAAACCCTTCTATCGCCGGGACGATTTCTCCGATGAGCGCTACAGCCCTGTCTTTACCCCCACTGTTTATTCCGGCCAGACTGTTTCCTTCCAGCTCTATCTGGATCAGTGGACCGGTTGGGAGACTGTGGGTATCGCTCCTTATGTCCGTACCACCAGCGACAAGAAGGATCACCTCCAGGGCTACATTAAGCTGGTACAGGGTCAGTGGATGACTGTTCAGTTCCAGATCCCCGATGTGGGCGGCGACCTCATTGATGAGGTGGGCTTTGTCATTGAGGGCTACTCCGTTTCCAAAGCCAAGACCCTGGGCTGCATGTATCTGGATGAGTTCTCCATCTCCGGCAAGGCTTCCTACACCATCGCCATCGCCAAGCAGGCCAAGGAGCTGGGAAGCATCACTCCCTTCTCGGTGGATCATGGCGCCTGGGAGAAGGAAGATGGTAAGCTGTCTCTGATGCGCTGCGAGCCTTCCTTCGCTTATGCAGGCAATTACTACAGCAAGGATTATAAAGTTTCTGTTCCCGTCACTCCCCTCAACGGTGATTGCCACCTGATTCTGGCCCGGGCACAGGGCGCGATGCGCGGCTATGCCGCTGGTCTGTGCGAAAACGGCACTGTCCGGATCTACAAAAATGACTTTGGCTTCTCGGTACTGGCCGAGGCTCCCTTTGAGTGGAAGCCGGAGCGCAGCTATCTGCTGGAGCTGGAAGTAAAGGGCAGCACCATCTCCCTGACAGTGGACAGCCGCAAGCTGCTGACTGTGGAGGACGATTCCTTCTCTTATGGTATGTATGGCTGTGGTTCCATCACCATCGGACGCACCCTGTTCGGTGACTTCAAAGTGGAGGAGCTGTAAGTAATATGAAAGAGCTGAAAATCCTTTCCCCCTGTGGGATTTTGGGTTACGGTTATCCTGAAAGCTCCTTCCTGGCAGGAATGGAGCATCATCCCGACGCCATCGTGGTAGATGCCGGAAGCACCGACGCCGGTCCTCACAAGCTGGGGGCCGGGGTGGCTATCGTCAGCCGCCAGGCCTGTAAAAAAGACCTGGAGATCATGATCCTCAATGGTCTCAGGGCCGGCATCCCTGTTGTCATCGGTTCCGCAGGTGGTTCCGGCGGGCGGGTCCATGTGGAGTGGACCTGGAGTATCATTCGGGAAATTCTCCAGGAAAACGGCTATGAAGATAAAAAAGTGGCTGTTGTCTGGGGTGATATTCCCAAGGAAGTAGTTGCCCAGCGTTTGGCGGAAGGCAAAGTCACTCCTCTGGGGATGGCGGTACCGGAACTGACTGCGGAGCGCCTGGAGCGCACCACCGCTGTGGTGGCTCAGATGGGTCATGAGCCTATCGTCAAGGCGCTGGAGACCGGCGCTGACATCATTCTCTGCGGCCGTGCCTACGATCCCTCCCCCTTCGCCGCTGTGGCCGCTTTCCATGGCTTCAATCTGGCCTACGGCTATCATGCCGGAAAGATCCTGGAGTGCGCCGCCCTGTGCGCCGAACCCGGCACTACCAAGGATTGTATGCTGGGTACTATCCGGGAGGACGGCTTTGTGGTCACTCCCCTCTCCAGCGAGCGCCGCTGCACCTGTACTTCCGTAGCGGCCCACACCTTCTATGAAAAGGATCATCCTTACCTGCTCCATGGTCCCGGCATTGTGCTGGATCTGGAACAGTGCACCTTTACCCAGATGGAAGACGGCCGCAGCGTCTTTGTCACCGGCAGCCGCATCCATACCACCGATCCATACTACATCAAGCTGGAAGGCGCCATGCAGGTAGCCTATCGTACCTTTGTGGTAGCGGGCATCCGCGATCCTCTCCTCATTGGCAGACTGGAAGAGGTGGAGGCTCTGGTAGAAAAGCAAGTGCGGAACTATTACAAGGAGCTGCCCCAGGATTCCTTCCGTATTCACTTCCTCAACTACGGCATCGATGGTGTGATGGGCAAACTGGAGCCCCGCAGGGATGACCTGCCCCATGAAGTGGGTGTGGTATTTGAAGTGCTGGCAGACAGCCAGGAGCGGGCAAACGCCATCTGTGCCACCGTCCGTTCCACCTTCCTCCACTATGGCTACGAGGGCAGAAAGTCCACCGCCGGAAATCTTGCCTTTCCCTTTGCTCCCAGCGATGTTCCCTTCGGTCCTGTGTATGAGTTCTCGGTCTATCATCTGATGGAAGTTCGGGACGGCTGTGAAATGTTCCCCTTGGAAATGAGAACAGGAGGCGACAAAGAATGAAAAAGCGCCTGTACGATGTGGCCAAAGTTCTCCGTTCCAAGAACAGCGGCCCCTTTGAAATCACTCTGGACTGCCTCTTCGATGACGCTGCCATTTACGAGAAAATCAAAAACAGCGGCATCATCAACAAGGAGCTGGTCTCCCGGCTTTACGGCATCACCCCGGACCGGATCACCAACATTGTCTTTTTTGACCCGGCTCTGGGCTTCAAGATCACCTTTGCCCGGACCATTTCCTCCGGCACCTCCCTGGACACCGATGTTTACGGCGCCCAGCAGCACGCTCCCCTGATGGAACTGATGGTGGAGGTTTGATTCTATCCGCAATAGCAAAAATGGCCATGTCCTGCTTCGCAGCGGGGCATGGCTTTTTGCTTTTCACAAGTATCTGTCCCCATGATTGATACTGGAATCCGCCGTTGGAGATATGCAAACATCTGTCAACCGCATTTTCGCGGAATTAATATTAAGAGCTCTTGACATTTTCTTCTTTTTCCTGTATCCTCAAAATGTAAAGTATATTTAACATTTTGCGTCAGGAGGTTATCCCAATGAAAAAAATGGATGAAATGGAGCGCAGCATTCAACTTCGTTCAGAAGAATGGGGCTATCGTGTCGCACTGCTGATGCTGTGCGGATGGACGCTTTTTAACAGTTGGCAGACCCTCGCGTATGGCGCAAAGCACAATCCTCTTCCTTCCCTGATTCTTTGCGCCGCTGTCAGTGTGCAAAGCTTTGTACAAATGGGGCTGAAACAGAAGATGGTGGAGGGAGACGAAGAATACCGTCAGCCCAATCTATTGCTGCGGTCCATCATCCTCTCCATTGTGGTCACAGCAGTGATCCTGTCGGCGGGTACCTATTTCCTGGTGAAGGCATAAGCCCATGAAAAATATCGTCAAACAGCTGAGAAAACAAGCAGGACTGCGCCAGGAGGATCTTGCCAAACTGCTGGGGGTCAGCCGCCAGACCATTATCGCTATCGAAAATGACAAATATGACCCTTCCCTGGAGCTTGCGATGAAAATTGCAAAGCAGCTGGGACTTGGGGTGGAGGAGATCTTCTTTTGGGAGTAATTGGTGTGAAATCAATTTCTTTTGGGGCATTTTATCACATCTCTCCTGCAGCAGGCAGCAGATCGGCCGGTTGATTTTACAGAAATGATCTGCTGCAGAAGGTTTCTTTTTTCTTTTGTCAGATAATGTTTTGTCCACTGATGCAGCGGAAAATCAAGAGACAGAAATCCTTTCCCGAGCATTCAAAAAGATTCTTATTTTATTGATATCATGCATTTGGCGAGGCTGATTTTCTCTTTCACGCAGCACTTCTTCCCATGAGCAAATTTCTTTTTTCTCTTGACAAATATACTCATTCAGGATACAATAAGCTCGTCAGTGACACCCCCCCAGGGTGGGGGTGATTTGTTGGGAGCCTCAAGAGTGAAAAGGAGCTTTTCCATGAACAAACAAAAATTCAATGTTACCGGCATGACCTGCAGTGCTTGCAGCGCTCATGTGGAAAAAGCGGTGCAGAAGGTACCCGGCGTCTCTCAGGTAACGGTGAACCTGCTTCAAAATTCCATGCAGGTCAGTTGGGATGATACCGTTTCTTCTGCCGACACCATCATCGCCGCGGTGGTGGATGCCGGATATGGCGCTTCTCTGGCTGCCACCAAAAAGGCCGCTGCCGTTTCTAAAAATGAAAACACTGCCGCCCAGGAGATCCGCTCCATGAAACTGCGGCTGAAAGTGTCCTTTCTTTTTCTGATTCCCCTGATGTATGTTTCCATGGGCCATATGATGGGTCTGCCATTGCCGGAATTTTTCCACGGCAACGCCAACGCCATCACCTTCGCTTTCACTCAGCTGCTGCTGGTGCTGCCCATTATGTACATCAACCGCAAATACTATATCAACGGCTTCAAAGCCCTATTCCACCGCAGTCCCACCATGGATTCTCTCATTGCTGTGGGTTCTTCTGCCGCTGTCATCTATGGTATAGCAGCCATCTACGCCATTGGCTGGGGGCTGGGCCATGGGGACGAAGCGTTGGTATCCCGGTACTCCATGGACCTGTACTTTGAATCCGCAGGCACCATTCTCACCCTCATCACTCTGGGAAAATTCCTGGAAGCCCGCTCCAAGGGCCGCACCTCCGACGCCATCGCCAAACTGATGGACCTGGCGCCCAAAACCGCCACCCGTCTTCGGGACGGCGTGGAGGAAGAAGTGCCGGTGGAGGAGGTACTGGCCGGGGATGTACTGGTGGTGCGCACCGGGCAAAGCATCCCTGTAGACGGCGTGGTGCTGGAGGGCTCCGCTGCTGTGGATGAATCCGCCATCACCGGTGAAAGCCTGCCTGTGGAAAAGGCGGCGGGCGACCGGGTCACCGGCGGCACTGTCAGCCGGTCGGGTTACTTCACCTTCCAGGCCCTCCGGGTTGGGGAAGACACCACCCTCGCTCAGATCGTACGGCTGGTGGAGGATGCCAACAGCTCCAAGGCGCCCATCGCCAAGCTGGCGGACCGTATCAGCGGCGTTTTTGTACCGGTAGTCATGACCATTGCGCTGGCCGCTGCCCTCATCTGGCTGGCAATGGGTTATTCCCTGGAACACGCTCTGTCCACCGGAATTGCGGTGCTGGTCGTCTCCTGCCCCTGCGCTCTGGGGCTGGCTACCCCCACTGCCATTATGGTAGGTACCGGAAAAGGCGCGGAACTGGGCATCCTCTACAAAACCGCCGAGAGCCTGGAAAATATCCACAAGATCGATACTGTGGTGCTGGATAAGACTGGTACCGTTACACAGGGCAAGCCCGCCGTCACTGATATCCTCCCTGCTCCCGGAGTGGATGGTAAAGAGCTGCTGCGGCTGGCCGCCGCCATAGAAAAGCCTTCCGAACATCCTCTGGCCGCCGCTGTGGTGGCCAAGGCCGCTGAGGAAAATCTGACTTTACCCCAAGCGGAAAATTTCTCTGCCGTAGCCGGTCAGGGTGTTCTGGGCACGGTGGAAGGCCAGGCCATGCTGGCAGGAAATCTGAAAATGATGGAGGCGAACGGGATTTCTCTGGAAAGCCTTGCTGGTAAGGGAGAGGCTTTTGCAGAGGAAGGAAAAACGCCCCTGTTCTTCACCTCAGGCAGCAAGCTGTTAGGTATTATTGCCGTAGCGGACGTGGTCAAGCCCACCAGCCAGAAGGCAATTGAAGAGCTGAAAAAAACGGGAATCCATGTGGTGATGCTCACCGGAGACAACGCCCGTACCGCTGAGGCCATCCGCCGTCAGGTGGGCGTGGAACAGGTCATCGCCGAGGTCCTGCCCCAGGACAAGGAGGCTCATGTCCGTCGTCTCCAGGAGGAGGGCCATAAAGTGGCCATGGTGGGCGACGGGGTCAATGACGCTCCCGCTCTCACCAGGGCCGATGTAGGTGTGGCCATCGGAGCTGGTACCGACATCGCCATTGAATCCGCCGATGTGGTGCTGATGCGCAGCGATCTGCTGGACTGCGTTACCGCTATCCGTCTGGGCAAGGCAGTCATCCGCAATATCAAGGAGAACCTGTTCTGGGCCTTCTTCTACAATTCCATTGGCATCCCCCTGGCGGCAGGCGTTTTCTATCTCTCCCTGGGGCTGAAGCTCAATCCCATGTTCGGCGCCGCCGCTATGAGCATGAGCTCGGTGTGTGTGGTGAGCAATGCCCTGCGGTTAAAACTGTTCAAGGCTCCATGGGCCGCCCCCGCTGCCGCCTGCGGCGGAGCCTGCCCGGTGGATTCCGCTTCCCGGGAAAAGGCCCCTGCCGCCGCTTGCAATGGGAGCTGCCCAGTTGATTCTGCTCCTCAGGAGACGGTCTGCGCTGTCTCTGAAGAAATAAAACAATCATCATCCAATGAGCAATTACAAGGAGGAACTTTTACCATGGAAAAGAAAATGATCATTGAAGGTATGGCCTGCGGCCATTGCTCCGCCCGTGTGGAAAAAGCCCTGAATGCTATTGACGGCGTTTCCGCCACTGTGGATCTGGCGGCCAAATGCGCTACTATCACCCTCACCAAAGAGGTGAGCGACCAGGTTCTCACCGACGCCGTTACCGAGGCCGGTTATGACGTCATCTCCATCCAATAAGGAGGAGAGGCTATGAAAGCGGACCATGAAAAGGTCAGCCGTCTGTTAAAAACCGCCCGGGGGCAGTTGGATGGGGTGCTGCGGATGATCGATGAAGATCAGTACTGCATCGACATCGCCAATCAAATTCTGGCTGCCGAAGCCATCCTCCGCAAAGCCAACCGGGAGGTAGTCCGGGCACATATGGAGTCCTGCGTTGCCCAGGCCATGGAAAGCGGCGACGAACAGGCCAAGCAGCAGAAGTTGGATGAAATCCTCCGGCTGCTGGAAAAAATGGAGCGGTAAGCGCTGCAAAAAGTTAAAACGGGCCTTTCCCGGATGAATTGGGAAGGGTCCGTTTTGGTTTGCGGGAAAATCCGAGGAAGAGACGAGAAAGGGGGATACGTCCAAAGGGTCGCAACCCTTTGGAAACCCATCGCCCCGGCTGCAGCGATCTGGTTAGGCTGAAACAGTACCTGCCACGGTCTTAATTGGTACCTTTCAGTTTTAAGGGAACGAGCGGAAGGGAAAGGCTCTGCCCCTGTCCCGGCACAGGCAGTTTTGCCCGCTCGCTATTGGTCCGGGTAAAGCCGGACAAAGCCGCTCGCTGCTTTTTTCTCCAGCAGGACATACGAAAAGTCAAAAGTTTTTTCTTTGCCCGCTTTTCATTGGTTTCTGCCGCAGCTTGACTTTCGTATATACCTTGCTTACCGGATAACCGGTCTGGCAGATACCGCCTGGCACTGACGGATGACTGCGTTGCACCGGCGGGTATGATACTCCAGGTAGGCTTTCTGAGCCTGCCGGCGGAGCCGGTTCTGATCTTGGTAGGTTCTCCACCTGGCACAAGTTTTGTGGCAGCCCTCAAAATAATCCGGGCAGGTATTTTTGCAGGGGATCATAGGAAAACGCTCCTTTCAAAGATGGAATCATACCCACAGAAAATCAACAAACAAAAACAGCCGGACCTTCTGAGGGCAGTCAGCAGCAGCGCCTGCCCCATTGAAAGTTCCGGCTGATTTTAACCTGTTGCAGAGAGGGGTGCAAGTTATCGGGACAGAAGCCCGTACCTGTTATTTGAGCACACATCGGCCAACGCTCCTCTCTGCATTTCTATGTTTGACTGTTTTTATTGTATCGCGGACGGGAAAATTCTTCTCACCCTCTAAGGTAAAATCTTGTTAAAGATACTGTCCGTTCAGAAATTCCCGGAAGATTTCTGTTTCTGCTGGTATCTCCGGCTGTTTGAGGCACAGCCGCTATGCTGTTGCCCTTTCCCGTTTGGTTGTTTGTACATTCCTATGCATATCCAGCAGCTCCTATTCCTTTACAAAGATGGAGCACAGATAAAATTCCTCACCATTATGATAAAACAGCCGGTAAAACCCCATTAGATTTCACCGGCTGTGACCGTTTATTTCAGCGCTTCCAGCACCTGGCTGATGGAAACACCATGCTCCCGGGCCGCCCGGGCTACATCTTCATATTCCGCCTTGGATTTGGTAAAGCCGTCCCCCTGGGCCACTTTTACCCGGATCTCTCCATAAGGAGTGGAACGGGTAAGGATCTCCCGGAGCAGAACATAGCGGCGGCACTGTTTTTCCCGCACTCCCAGAGTGGTGGTGTGCCGGAGCATCAGGTCCGCAAACTTCTTTCCTTCCCCATCCCGGCAGACGCAGGTAAGCAGTACACCGGGGCGGTTCTTTTTCATCCCCGCCGGAGTGGTAAAAACATCCAGCGCTCCCGCTTCCATCAGCAGCTCCTGGGCATATCCCAGCGCCTCTGGAGTCATGTCGTCCAGGTTGCAGCTCAGCTCCAGTACTTGGTCCCCTTCCCCATCGGTATTGCCCAGATGGGCCCGGACACAGTTGGCCCACTCAAAGTCCTTTTTGCCCATCCCGTAGCCGGTAGCGGAAATGGTCATCACCGGCATGGAACCGAAGGAAGTGGCAAAATGCCGCAGCAGCGCCGCGCCGGTGGGGGTACACAGCTCTCCCTGCACCGCGCCGCCATAAACGGGAACCCCCTGAAGGATATGGGCGGTGGCCGGAGCGGGAACCGGCAGGATACCATGAGCGCAGCGGACCTGACCGCTTCCCACATGAACCGGGGAAACCACCACCTGCTCCGGGGCCAGCTCCTCCATCAGAAGGCAGAAGCTTACCACATCGGCTACAGCATCCATGGCGCCCACTTCGTGGAAGTGAACATATCCCACCGGCACCCCATGGGCATGGCTTTCCGCCTCGGCAATCAGCTTATATACCGCCAGTGCCTGATCCTTGACCCAACCACTCACCTGCAAGTGACCGATGAGATGACGGATCTCCTCCAGACCGGCATGGGAATGACTATGGGGGCCATGACCGTGAGGATGAGTGTGAAGATGGGGATGCTCATGGTCATGAGGATGAGCGTGATCATGGGGATGTTCGTGGTCGTGAGGATGCTCGTGATCGTGGGGGTGCTCGTGATCGTGGGGGTGCTCGTGATCGTGGGGATGTTCGTGGTCGTGAGGATGCTCGTGATCGTGGGGATGCTCGTGATCATGGGGATGCTCGTGATCATGGGGATGTTCGTGATCATGGGGATGTTCATGGTCATGATGATGGAAATCGCAGCTTTCTTCCTCCTGGCCATCCACGGTGACGGTAACATGGGTACCGGTGATACCACATTTCACCGACGGCTCCGCCCGCACCTCCACACCGGGCAGGCCCATGGCATTGATCCGGGCCAGGGATGCTTCCTTGTCCGGTACCAGCTTCAGGAGGGCGGCGGTGAGCATATCGCCGGCAGCTCCCATATTACATTCCAGATACAGCGTTTTCATCTTATTTTCCCTCCATATGGTTGATCATACTGGCAAGATAACCCGCACCAAAACCGTTGTCAATGTTCACCACGCTGACGCCGCTGGCACAGGAATTGAGCATGGATAACAGGGCGGAAAGGCCGTGCATGGAGGCGCCGTAGCCCACACTGGTGGGGACGCCGATGACAGGACAATCCGCCAGCCCTCCAATGACGCTGGCAAGGGCCCCCTCCATTCCAGCGATGGCGATGATGACCCGGGCGCTCATGATCTCCTCCATGTGGGACAGCAGCCGGTGGAGTCCCGCCACCCCCACATCGTACAGCCGCACCACCTCATTGCCCAGCACCTCAGCGGTGAGAGCCGCTTCCTCCGCCACCGGCATATCGCTGGTGCCTCCGGTGGCCACCACGATCTTTCCGATGCCATCAGCCTCGGGCATCTGGCCCACAATCCCCACCCGGCTCAGAGGGTCGTATCGCAGGGGAAGGCTTTTTCCCACCAGCTCCGCCGCTTCCACCGCCATCCGGGTGATAAGGATTGCTTTCTCTCCCCGGTCGGTCATGGCCTGGGCGATGGCTCTGATCTGCTCCGGGGTTTTGCCCGCGCCATAAATCACCTCGGCGGCTCCCTGACGCAGGCCCCGGTGATGGTCCACCTTGGCAAAACCCAGCTCCTCAAAGGGCTCCATTTTCAGCTGGAGCAGCGCTTGCTGGGGGGAAAGTTCTCCGGCACTCACCTGCTCCAACAGGTTCAGCGTTTCCTTTTGGGTCACTTTACTCTCCCTCCTTTTTTCTCGGTTCCAGATCCAGCAATACCTGGGAAAAGGCCGGAGCCAGTGCCGCACGAATCTCCTCCCGCCGGTCCAGGGCAGTTTGCAGCTGGTCCTCCGGCAGCTGAAGTCGGGCCGCATCTCCCAGCACCCGGACCCGGAAATCGGTGAAGCCTAACTGAAACAGAGCATCCTCGCTTTGTTCCACCCGCTCCAGGAGGCTGTGGGTAATGGTCCTCCCCGTAGGAATCCGGGTGGCGAGACAAGCATAAGCGGGCTTGTCCCAGGTAAACAGCCCCACTTCCCTGCTGCGCCGGCGCACTTCCTTTTTGGTGATGCCGCATTCCCGGAGAGGGGAACGGACCTCCAGCTCCCGCAGGGCTTTCATTCCCGGGCGGTCACCGGCATCATCGGAGGCATTGGTGCCGTCTATGAGTACCGGCCATCCGTCTGCCGCCGCCTGCCGCCGGATGAGGCTGAAAATGGCGTTTTTGCAGTGATAGCACCGGTCCCCGGGATTACAGGCCACCTGGGGCAGATCCAGGACATCGGTCTCCAGCACCGTCATCTTAGCCCCCAGCTGACCGGCCAGCTTCCGGGCATCCTCCAGTTCAAACCGGGGCTGAAAGGGGGTTTTGACATAATAAGCCTCCACCTGGGCGCCGTAATGGAGGGCTGCCCACAGGAGAAAAGCGGAATCCACACCCCCGGAAAAGCCCAGGGCGACAGTGGGATTTTCAGCGAAAAATTCAGAAAGTTCCATCTGTTGCGTCTCCTTTCAGAGATTGAGGTTCTCAGGAGGCCAATGATTGAACGGGTGACAACGGCACCACCACTGGAAAGCCGTGGCTTTGTTCCACTGTCACCGGCATCTCGTACACCTGGCTGAGTAGCTCTCCGGTCATGATCTCCACGCCTCCCTGTGCCCGAACTCCATGATGTTCCATCAGGACAAAGCGGTCACAGTACCGCAGGGCCAGATTCAGGTCGTGGATCACCAGCAGTACAGTCAATCCTTCCTCCCGGGCCAGCCGTGAAACCAGAGCCAGCATCCCATGCTGGTTCTTCAGGTCCAGGCTGCTGGTAGGTTCGTCCAGCAGCAGCACCTGGGGTTTTTGAGCCAGAGCCCGGGCCAGCAGCACCTTCTGCCTCTGCCCACCGGAAAGCTCATCCAGATAGGCCATGGAAAGGTCCGTCAGCTCCATCCGCTCCAGAATCTCCTCCACTACCCTGTAATCCTCCGCCGTGGGAGAAAAGCGGATAAAGGGCTTGCGTCCCAGTAGCACCGTATCAAAGACTGTGAAACGGGCGGCTTCTCCATACTGTGCCACATAGGCCACCTGCCGGGCAATCTGTCGGGGGGAGCAGGCCAGCAGATCCTGTCCATCCAGCAGCACTTTGCCGGACTTTGGGGTAAGAATCTTACACAGGCACTGAACAAGGGTGCTTTTGCCCGCGCCGTTATTGCCCAGAATGGCGGTGCAATGCCCCTTCGCAGCTTCAAATGACACTCCCTCCAGCACAGGACGGGAGGCGGTATAGCCGAAGGTGAGATTTTCCACCGAAAGCATTCATTTCGCCCCCTTGTAGATGAGATAGAGAAACAGCGGCGCTCCCAGAAAAGAAGTGACCGCGCCGATGGGCAGCACCATGGGGGAGGCCGCCACCCGGGCCAGCAGATCGCTGAGGAGCAGCACACTGGCCCCCGCCAGTGCCGAGGCAGGAAGGAGGAAGCGGTGGTCGCTGCCCACCAGCCGCCGGACCATGTGAGGCGCGATGAGGCCCACAAAGTTGATGATCCCCACAAAGGATACCGCCGCTGCCGATAAAAGGGCCGCCAGGGTCATGGTCACCAGGGTCAGCCGTTCCACCGGCACCCCCAGGCTTTTGGCTGTCTGAGGGCCGCTCTGGAGAGCGTTATAGCTCCAGCTGTGGAGCAAAAAGTAAGCGAAAGCCACCAGCAGTACCAGAAAAATCAGTCCGGTTTCGTTCCAGCCGGCCCGCCCCAGGTCTCCAAAGGTCCAGTAGACCACCGAAGCCAGCACCACATCATCGGCAAAATACTGCACCAGGGTAGCGCCGCCGGTAAACATAGAGGAAAGGGCAACACCAGCCAGTATCATGGTGGCGGGGGTGGACATCCGCACCCGGGAGAGGGCCAGAATGACACAGACCGTCACCATCCCCCCAAGGAAAGCACAGAAGGTCACCAGTGTGGGATTATAAATGGTGATGGTGCCGCTGGTAGAGCTGCCCTGCTGGGCTCCCGCTCCCAGACAGACGATTGCCACCGTGGCCCCGAAGGAAGCCCCCTGAGAGACCCCCAGAGTGGAAGCGGAGGCCAAAGGATTGTGGAGGACGCTTTGCATTACACAGCCCGCCACAGCCAGACCGCAGCCCACCACCACAGCTGCGGCGATCCGGGGCATCCGCACATTCCAAACGATGGTGGAGGTTTGCGTTGTACCCCGGCCAACCAGAGCCGCCAGCACCTGCCCCAGGGTCAGCCCGGAGGAACCGGCCAGGATGGAGGCCAGCACCGCCCCCACCAGTACCAGCGCCAAAGCTGCCAGCAGCAATATCTTCCGGCCCAGATAGCGCCGGTACTCCCCCATGGGGGAAGGGTTATGGGCCAATGGTGATGGGTTCAAAGGACAGACCCGCCTCCTTCATCTCGCTGTAAAAGGCTGCGCCTAAAAACAGTTCCAGCAGTTCATCCGCCTTCTGGTCCATATCCACATCGGCAAACTGCTCCGGGAACAGCACCTTTCCGGCATAATAGGCGTCGGCAATGGCGATTTCAATATTGGTGGCGTACTGGTTGAAGCAGGGCAGAGCATAAACTTTCCCCTCCTGCACCGCCCGGAGAGACTGGAAATAGGCGGGATTTTTGGCATATTCATCCTGAACCAAAGACATATTGGCCGGGTCCAGAAAGATCACGTCCGGGTCCCATGCCAGAATCTGCTCCAGGTCCACCTCAAAGCCCCCCTCCTGACGGATGCCGTCCGCCACGTTTACCGCTCCGATGGCGGTGAAGGGGCCAAAATTACTGTAGGTTCCCCCAAAGCCATGGCCGCCGGAATAGGTGACAGCTCCGGCATAGGCGGAAGGCTTTTCCTCCTGGGGAATGTCCTTGGCCCGTTCCGCCAGGTCCTGCTTTATTTCCTCCATAGCCTCCACCAGCTGGGCACACCGCTCCTCCCGTCCCAGCACCTGGCCCACCAGGGTGAGGGCCTGGGATACGGAGGGGTCAAAGAGATTGCTTTGGTAGCCGATGGATACCACTGGAATCCCTGTTTTTGCTGCCAACTCTTCCAGCGCGTCGCTGGTGTAGGCGGTGAGGATCACATCCGGTTGGAGGGAGATGATCTCCTCCTCATAGGCGGTATACCCTCTGCCCCCACCCTTGCCGATGCTGGGCAGGTCCTGAAATTGAGGGGAATAGACATAGTTATACGGCCGGGCAATCTGCCGCTTCTTGTCAGTATCCTCCACGCCGGTGACCAGATCGGCTCCCTGGGCGTAGCAGACCAGCCGCAAAGCGCCGGAACCGGTGCAGATGACCGAGTCGATCTCCTGGGGAAGCTCCACTTGGCGACCCATCAGGTCGGTGACAGTGCGGGTGGCCTGCTGTCCTGCTGAGGCGATTTCCTCACCGGGAACAGAGACGGCGGAGGATGTGGCTGGAACCGAAGTCTGTCCGCAGCAGGAGAGGGTCAGCACAACCGCTGCAATGAGTGAAATGGTTCTGGAAAATTTTTTCACGCTTTCTCTCCTTACCAGCCCCGGCTGTAATCTTTAAAGCAATCCAGGCAGACCTTTTTCCCATCCTGGAGGCGAATCTTGTGCTCCGGCGCCCCTTCGCCGCACTGTTCACAGATGACGGTACGGAACAGCCGCGCCCGCTCGGGCAGCTGGAAGGAAGGCTTGCCGAAGGTGAACACTTCCTCAGCTGGAGCCTCCAGAATGTAGCGGATCTTTTCCTCCCGAGTCATCTCTTCCGGCAGAGGCTTGAGGTAAAGGCGAAGGGTGCGCCCGCTTTTTCGCTCAAAAAAGCTGAATGCCTGCTTGCCGGTGGGGCGCAGGAGAAGATTTCCCTTACCCATGGTACAGCTGAGAATGGCCTGAATACCGTCCACACCACAGGCGTCGTTTTCGGTGACACAAACCAACTCCTCGTCCTCCGCCCGATCAGCAGCAAATTTCTCCAACACAATTATCGCCGCCCGGACACCGATGGCCAGTCCCGGGCACTGATGGCCGTGAAAGGCCACCGCTTTATCCCAAAGTTCCTTGTTCATCTGTCAGTTCTCCCTTATTGTCATTTTACCTGCCAGTACAGTGCGGTGATGGTGGTATCCGTTTCTTCTTCCACCATACCATCCCTGGCAATACTCCCCAGATATCCGGCGATCTGCCGCTCTTTCTCCCCATCCAGCTGCCCAAAGGTAGCCATGCGGCGGGTGTAAAAGGAAATCGCCTCTTCCAGGGGCAGCACATGGTTCCAATGCTGCACCTCATAATCCAACCGGGGACAATATCCTTCCAACCACAGCAGACTGAACCCATAGGCCAATTCCTCATCGGGGCGGGCAAGGTCGGTATCCACCCCGATCAGCTGCCGCAGAGGATCCAGCACCGAATTGGTCCGGCGGGTGGGCTTGGTCAGCAGGCACCAGTTCCGGCTGGCACGGGACAGCTTGCGGAAGGTTTCGGCGGAGCAGATGGCCGGAGTGGTGTTGGCCAGCACCAGATCGAAGGCTCTTTCCCATCCCCGCTGTGCCAGCTCCACCTGCCGCCAGTTGTCGGCAGAAAAGGTGACCGTGCTTCCTTCCTCCTCTGCCCGCTGCCGGGCAAACCGGATCATCTCCGGGGAAATATCCGTCCCATGGACCTTCATCCCCCGGTCTGCCAGCAGAAAGGAATATCTTCCCGCCCCGCAGCCCACATCCAGAGCGGTGCCGCCAGGCTTGATCATCCCGGCATCCTCCAACAGACGGACTGTAAGGCTGTTTTCCCGCCGGGGCAGTTGTCGGGAGTTTTCCGCAAAGCTGGCCGCCCTTCCGTCCCACCAGGCGGTCATGGCTGTATCATTGGTTTGGCTGCCGGTCCAGGCTGCCTCAATCTGTTCCAAAAGCACAGGCTTTCCTCCTTCATTTCTTTCCTCTGCCATAAAACAAAGCAAAAAAGAAAAGGCCATTTCACCCGTCCCTCGGGGACAGGCAAAACAGCCTTCTGCACTGTTATTTCAGTGATATGCCGCCTCTTTGGCGGTAGCGTGGGGGAAAAACCGGCTTCCTGCCGGTGTGGCCGGCTTGTGCCGACAATTCTTATTTATTTTACCAAAAAGCTTTTTTCCTGTCAATCGCCGGCAGCACAGTGCATCTTGCTGATACTGTTTGTTTCAGCTGCGGCAGTTCCGGAGAAGGGCACAAGCATCCTCTCCCTGAAGAAATTATCCGCCAATGATATCCAGGCAGGTGATTCCAAAGCTCCGGCGATATGATATAATAACAAACAAATATACCTCATCGCCCCTGTGAGGAAAACGCCGTCTGCCAAGGGGAGATAAAAAGGTACTGTGCGGATCTGATTTTTGAAAAAAGATTGTCGTGTTTTCATTTCACAGCGCTCTGCTTGTGTATTGTAAATCATGCTAGGAAAACCATACCATACAGAACCCTTTTTGCCGCATTACCAGAAGTTACTTACCTGTGTACTGATGAAATCGCTACGCCATAAAAAATTCCGCTGATGGCTTTTACCTGTCCATTTTTCAAGGAGGCTTTATGATTGACCACCTTTTCCCTTAAAATTCTGGCTGTGATCTCCATGACCCTGGACCATGTGGGAATGTTGTTCTTCCCTCAAAGCATCCTGCTTCGGGCTGTTGGGAGACTGGCTTTTCCCATTTTTGCCTTTCTCACCGCTGAAAGCTGCCGCAAAACCCACGATCCGGACGCTTATATACAGCGTTTGCTATGCTGTGGAATCATCTCAGAAATTCCTTTCGATCTTTTCTGCTTCGGCACCATTTTCTCCCCCTCCGGGCAGAACATTTTCTTCACCTTATTTCTTGGAGCCCTGGCCATTCGTCTGTGGCAGCTGCAGGGGAATCGACGATTTTTCTCACTGCTTCCTTTGGTCGCCGCCGATATGTTTGCGGTAGACTATGGTTTTTTGGGAGTTGCCACCATTGTGCTCCTCTTCTTGGCGCTGGAACGACAGGAGCCTGTTTCTGCCGGTGGTATTCTGGTGATCAACTGCATTTTATTCAGTGTCATTTATGGTTGGCCGGTGCAGCTGGCTGGAATTGCCGCACTGGTTCCATTGCATTTTTATAATGGCCGTCGGGGCAGAAGTTGGAAACGATTTTTTTACAGCTTCTATCCGGTTCATTTGTTATTGTTGTGGCTGATCTTTCAAATTTTATCATAAACCCTAAAAACCGTATAAGGGGAGTCTGTTGATGGAGTTTATTTTTGTGATCAATCCTGCTGCCGGCAAACGGGACCCATCTGCCCAGCTGATCCGGGAAATCCGCAGGGCTTTTGAAGGCATTTCCAACCGCCCCGTGATCCACCTGACTACAGGTACAGGCGACGCTGCGCTTTTCTGTTCTCAATACTGTGCCTCTCATCCCCAGGAGGAGCTGGTTTTCTTCGCCTGCGGTGGAGACGGTACCTTGGAGGAAATGGTAACAGGGTTGGACGGGTTTCCAAACGCCGCCCTGGGTGTGATTCCCAAGGGCAGCGGAAACGACTTTGTCCGCAATTTTCCAGGCCTTGGTTTCTCCTCTGTGGAAGCCCAGCTGTCCGGGCACACGTCGGTCATGGATCTGATTGAGGTCAATGGCTCTCTGGCGGTAAATCTATGCAACGCAGGTTTGGATGCCAATGTGGCACGGGATAAGGAGTATTTCAAACGGCTGCCACTGGTAAGCGGCTCAGGGGCTTATTTATTATCCATTCTTCGCAATCTGATCCGAATTGAGGGCATTTCCGCCTCCATCTCCATCGACGGTGGAGAGCCGGAACATCTGGAGCTTATGCTGCTGGCATTGGGAAGCGGCGGCTACTATGGCGGAGGTTTTCATGGACTTCCCAAGGCCAGGCCGGACGATGGATTACTGGATTTATGTATGGTACAGCTTCTGGATCGAAGAACGATCTTTCGCCTTCTGCCCTGCTATCAGAAAGGAAAGCATCTGGAAGACCCGGCTCTGACAAAACTGATCCGCTACCAGCAATGTCGGCAAATCAAGGCAGAATTCTCTCAACCTGTCACCTTTTGTATGGATGGGGAGACCTGCCTGGTATCTCATCTGGAGGCTAAAATACTTCCCGGCCGCCTTCGCTTTTGGCTGCCGGCATCCGTCAATGGTACGCAGCACTGAAGTCATCCGTTTTACATACAGCCCCAGCAAAGCTGCATTTTGGCCCAGCACTCTTTTTTCGCGATGATTGATTTCTCCGTATGCAAAACAATAATGCAACAAAAAAAGCGGCGGCTCCCGAGGGTCAGACTGATCCAGGGAACCACCGCTTTCATTTATTTCTCATTACTGGTCAAAAGAAATTCCCTTGCCCAGTGCGGCAAAGAAGCGAATCATCAGCGGAACATAGGTCACAACAAAAATCAACCCTGCTCCTGCCTGAATGATCCGTTTCTTTCCGGCTGGCGCGAATGTACCGATGATCACTCCCATTGCGCACAAGCACAGTTTCAACAGTCCCACATCCCACAGCGTCATCTGTCTGAGGTATACTCGGGCAGCTTTCAGCAGTTGTTTCATGTCCATGCTCCTTTCTTTTTGCATCTTTATCAGCCGGAACCTTGGTCAATATCATGATACCATAAAAGCTGCCTTCAAAGCTATTTCTTTTCCAGAAAAAAACATTTTCGCATATTGAAAGAACTGCTGAAAAAAGCCCAAAGTCTTTGGCAGGTACAAAGAGCGCGCCACCGAAGTCAAGAGATGCGGCATCGGCAGGCCGTATCTTTTTCCATCACATGACTGTAAGCTCTCCCATCCAGTGCCTTTCACCCCTTTACTCCTCTATTTTCCCCAATTATTCAACTGTCTGCTGGAAAACAGTGATTATTTCAGTCTAAGATCTGCTGGATTCGTGCCAATTTTTCTTCTGCCAAAGCGCGCAGCGCCCGTTCTCTTTCCAGCTCCTGGAGAAGGTCCTGGGCAGGTTCATTCCCCTGCTGCACCCCATAATAGTTACACAGACCTTTGCAAAGCGCTTCTGCGATGGCCTGCCGATTCTGAGACAGCCATTTGGCATCCACACCATTGTCATGGAAAGCAATCTCAGGATAAACAGACAGCATGGGAGTACGAATGATCTCATAGAAGGTACTGTTGATCTGTACGCCCCGTCCCTTGCTTTTTTCAGGATAGATTTCCAGCAGCGCCTCGTAGACTGCTTTGCAGGCCGCCAGGCTGGTGGGATGGTTGTAGGCCAGTACCAGCGGTCCCCGGGCGGTTCCCTCTTTAGTACCGTTGGTGCTGGCATTGGTATGAATAGGCAGATAACAGTCCGCTCCCCACTTCACCGCTTCCGCTACCCGGGCCTCCATGGTTAATGCGGGATCATCCTGCACCTTCACCTGAAATCCAGCTTTGGTCAGCGCCGCGCCGGTTTTCTGGGCGATATCCCCACACAGATCATGCTCATAAAGCTCCATGCCCCAATATTTTCCATGAGGGGCAATCCGTCTTTCTGGGGAAAGATAAATTTTTTTACCCATGGGTCATTTCTCCTTTTTTTCCAACAGGTTGCGAAAAGCTTCATATAAACCTGTGGATGCCAAACCACTGAACATTCCTGTGAGGACCACCTCCGGCGTCACGGTCCAGCCTGCCATCCAGACAGAGACCAGCAGTCCCGTCAGCGCGTTGATGGTAGGGATATATTTGTTGTCCACATCCGACAGCCACTTTTTCACAACAGTTCCCACACACAGGCAGATCCCCGCGATCATGGGGGCCCAATATGCGCTCAAAGCGCCCACATCAAAATTCATACAGTTATGCTCCTTTCCGGGCCCGACGGCATTGTCGGGTCACGCTTCATTTTATGCTTTCAGGTTTGATCCTGATTTCCACCGCCTCGGCTGCCCACCGAAGCCGGAAGATCCTCCAAATCTTCCACCAGCTTGGTCACCGCACCATTTCCGCCCAAAATTTTGTACTGTGCGTACATTGCGTGTATGTTTTCCTGTCCGTATATAGGACAGCAGCCCTTTTCCATGTAATGATTGTACGCCCAGATGATCCTGTCCCGCAGCAGCGCCTGCATTCCCAGCTGTAGTGCTTCATGTTCCCGCATCCACTCTTCCAGCTTTCGGTTGATCCGACGCAGCAATATTCCCAGGCCGGTCAGTGCTCCTGCAAAAATGACTTCCAGCCAGTAACGTTCCATCCATTGGCTCATCAGGCAGTCTCCTTCCGGATCTCGTCTGCCTGCTCCCTGGTGATCTGTCCCGCCGCCACAAAGGTTTCCAGGTCCTTGTCAGTGTAAATGCCCATGCGGTAATACTTTTTGATCAGTTCAAACATTGTCTGTTCCTCCCTGTCCATTCATTTTGATCTCGGTGAGCAGCTTGAGGACGGAAGCCCGGTACAGGTCCTCATCGGTTGGGGTGAGTGCGGCGGCCTCCTCTCGGACCTGGCGCACCGCCAGAATGTCTGCTTTGACCGTCTCATATTCCTCATCGCCCACAATCCGGACAAACTCTGAGGATTCCAGCTGTACCCTGGCGATATGCTCCGCCAAAACCGCCTCATTTTCCACCGGCAGCAGACTGATAAAATTTCCGCTGCTGTCTTCGCCCTGAATCTGCCTGCTGCGGACGCTCTTGATGGAAAAACCCAGCTGTTCCCAGTGGATGATTCCGTTTACCTCCAGCAAGTCTCCCAATTGGATGTTTGTATATAGGTATTTCATAATTTATACTCCTTTCATTATTTCATTCCGGTTATTCCAGCCTTATTTAGTCTGCTGATATCTATTCCATTTGGAAATGTGCCCGTTTTGATAATCGTCATGGATTGCGGATCATGCTCTACATATGCATCATCTATTCCGCTGAATAATTTTTTGGATGTTCCGAACATTCCGCCTGTAGATGAACTTTGTCTCGCATCATCTACAGAAGCCAAAAAAGTTACGCCACTTGCAGATATTTCGTGCTTATATATACAATGATAACTAGCGCCGTCATTATCTTCCAGTTCGGCTATCGTATAACCATTATTTAAAAAACCATCCGGCTCACCTCTAAAATACCGAGTATTACTACTAGTCGATACGATATGTGAATATGTTTGGGAGTCGAATACATGCGCTACCTCATCTCTGGCGTTATCCGTTGCTATAAACCAAAAGTATTTTAACGTTCCGCCAAAGTTTCCCCTAGACGATCTCATGGAAGCTATGACGGAAGCTTCCATCTGGATGATGCCGCTTGATACGCTAAGTGTATCCGGATTAAGCTCATAGTTACCGTAACTGGATGTACCGTTCCACCTTCCTAGAATTAATTTTTTATAGCTGCCGGATATGTCATAGCATTTAACGCTGTACGGGGCTGGTGTCATAACATTATTTGTAACTTGTTTTATAATTGTCATGGTGTCTTGATCTAGAGATATGATCTTTGATTCGTCAGAATAAAACACCTGTGTTGCCCATTTGTTATTACTCCACACTTCCGTTGTTCCAAGCATGACTTTATCTACTTCCTGGTTTCCCAACATCAGGTTATCCAGCCCCGCCGTTCCGATATTCAGCCCCATCTCATCACCCCACAATGAAGTACAGCGTGGTGCTGCTCTTGCTGCTCAGGGCGTTGTACTGGGCCTGGGTGCCTTTCCAGATGCTGTAGCTGCCCCACTTGCTGGCGTTGCCCACAGTGATATTGCTCAGACTGGTGGCCCCGGTGCCGCCCCTGGCCACCGGCAAGGTACCGGTCACTCCCGGCCGGGGAGACGCCGAAAAGATACCGGCAGCGGTGGTGGATGCCAGATTCACCAGCAGAGAAGGGGCGGCGGTCAGGCCGCTTCCACCTCTTGCCACCGGCAAGGTACCGGCTGTGGCCTTGCTTATATCCAATCCCGTTACAGGAATGGAGATGTTAGCGCTGCCGTCAAAGCCAGTGGCGGTGCCGGTAGCGCCTCCGCTGAGGGCAATGGTTCGCTTGGTGGTCAGCTTGGCGGCGGTATCAGCGGCGGCGGCTTTAGCGGCCTTGATGGTTCCTCCGGTGACGCCGGATGAAACAGCGGCGGCGCTGCCTTTGGGGTCGCTGGCGGCAATGGCCGCAGCCTTGGCCGCATCGGCCTTTTCCTGAGCGCCGGCGGGGGTTTCAGCATTCTGGTTAATTTGTGTCAGACGGTTGTTCCAGTTTTCCCGGCTCACCGCCTCATTTCCTTCAAAGAGGGTTACGATTTCTGCCAAAATCCTCTCTCCTTTCTATTATGAAGTAGTTTTCTGCTCTGTCACCCATGTTCCCATTTCCAGCTCCTCCACCGAAAGGCCCTTGGCATCCAGCTGATCCCAAGTGAGATTCTGCTGATCCAGCTCATCCCAGATAAGATAGGCATAGGCAATCTGTACCAACAGGTTGGCAGGGATCAGACGGTACAGGGTTTCCATCAGCGGTGCCAGATCCTTCTGGCGGATCTCTCCGCGATAGGTAATGGACAAAAGGTAATTCTCCACCTCCATCTGTACCTGCACTCCCATGTACGCCTCAATGATCACCTCAAGAGCACGAAGATTGATGGGGGGCTTGCTCATCAGGCATGCTCGGATTTGATCTCTTCGGCCCTGCAGCGTTCCATCCCGTGGAGTCGTCAAACCCAACAGCTGCTCCCATCTGGCCGCGCCCTCTTCATTTACTGTGGAGGGGAACCGATTGTCGATGATCCGGCCTGCTCTTTCTAACCTCCGGTCCAGCTCCTGGCAGCAGGCCCCCGCAATAGCCTGAATCTGAGGCAGCCGCCGCCAAAATTCAGGCACACAGGAGAGGTAATCGGAGGACTGCTGATAAAATGTTTTGCTCACCCTTTTTCCTCCCTTAGTTCTGGGTAATGGTGACCGTACCGCATCGGGGCAGCTGCCAATGGTCAAAAGTCTTTTCCAGCAGCAGATTTCCTGCCTTTCCTCCGATGGTCACTTCTGTCACATCCGCCACAGCGCTGCTGCATCCCAGCAAAACCGAGGTCAGTCTGGCGGCAAAAATGGTATCCTCATTAAAGGAAATATTCTCCAGATACTGCTCAACCGCTGCTTCCGCCAGTGGCCGTACCACTTCGAAGCTTTCTCCGCTGCGCAGATGCAGTGCCGCGGAAACCGCCACCTCCAGTTCTTCACCCGTAGTCACTGTGACCGTGTGGCCTACGGGTGCGATACCATCCCCGTCCACCCCCATCAGGGTTTGTACCTGTTCCACCAGCTGAGAACTAGCGGCATGACCTTCCTCATCACCAATGACCAGCCCCACCTTTCCCGCTCCCATTACCTGGGCGCCGAATACTGCCACAGCACCTACGCCCTCAACAGCGAGTGTTTTCTGTTCATAGTCCGCAATATTGCCCCCATAAGGGGTTTGGCTCACCGCCTGGCGGAACCGCTGACGCAGCTGTTCATCCGTCTCCTGGTCCCGGGCTGCGATCACCGGCTCTGTTTCCATTCTGCCGCCGCCCAGTCCGGTAAAATAGTCCATGGGCAGGATGTCCGGGCCGCACCGGTTGCCCGCTGTTCCGGCGGTCTGACACCTGGCCAGATAGCTTCCTGCCTCTTCTTCCTCCTCCAACACAAAGGCAAGGCCATCAGCGGCCACCCGCAGTCCAATACAGCCGGAAAGCGGGCCGCCTTCCCTGGCTGTAAGGATCACCCGCCTTACTGCCTGCGTGGCCTCTTCTCTGACAAGCCCAAAGTCTGTCACTGTGCGGTCCAGCCATTCTCCTTCGGCCGTATCGGCGAACAGCAGCCTTTCCATCTGTTCCAGCATGGCATTCTGCTGGGCCAGCATTTGGGCCACAGGGGCCAGAGTGGTATAGATGACACTGCCTTCCCGTTTGTCCAGTTCATCCGGTACCTGGGCCAGCATCCGGGCCAGCAGCTGTTCCTGCTCTGTTTTGATTGTCACATGATCACGTCCTTTCTTCCTGATCCCAGGTCATAGACACGCTTCCAAGAGTGGTTTCCAGCGTAAAGGATGCCTCTGCCTTTTCCCCCCGGAATTGCTGTGAAAAGTCCCGGACCCCCAAAATCCTGTCATCCTCCAGCAGTGTTTCGGTAATCAGCTCCTCCAGCACACCTTCCGCGTATTTTCTCGGCTTTCCCACAAGCTCTTCCAATTGACTGCCGTAATCCTCAGAAAAAATCTGAAAATGATACCTGGGAGTTTGCAATGCCAGCCGTGCGGCCTGTACAACCGCCTCCAAGCCATCCACTGTCCCCTCTATACCGCTTTCAGTGACCCGGAAAGTATGGGATGGAACCAGCGGCGGCAGTTTGGTATAGGTTTTGAGCACACTCATGTTTTTCTCCTTCTTGCTTCCACCGCCTTTCGGCGGCCGTGATGTCCGCTGCTTTCACAACGTTTTCTACAACCGCTGGACGATTGCATAATGCCGTCCTCCATGGCTGCGGCAAACCGCCACCCGGTCTCCCGGCTGTAACCCATACTGAAGTACCACAGGGGCCTCCCGCAGCGTCAGACGTTCCAGCTCCGGCTGGGCATCCAGCACCGGTAATCCTTCTGCGGTGCGGTCCTCACGGCTCACAGACAAGGAAATCTTTCCTTCCACCTGCCGCAGCCCCGCGGGGATATCCACCATCTCCCAGGGAATGCAGGTCATCTGGTCGTCCAGCAGCAATCCGCCTTCCGTGCAGCTGCCATAGAGCAGGTCGCTAAGGGCCTCATTGGACAGATAATCCCGGATAATTTCCTTGATACATCGCAGCAGACTGCTCATGGTTCTTCCCTCCATTCCAGCTCCAGCGTCATCCGATGGCCCTGGGTGTTAAAGGTATGGGATGCAGACAACACCAGCGCCCAGGTATCCAGTTCCAGCTCTCCGATGACCACCCGGACGCTGTTGCCTGCCCGCACCCGTGTTTCCCCTATAGCCTCCAGGCGGAGGGTTCGCCGCAATCCCCGTCTTGCCTGCAGCAGCTGCATGGCCTGCTGCTGCATCTGAGGCAGCGTCATCCCCCGGTCCGCCTTTTCCACCAATGTCAAAGGGCCAAATCGGGCCACCGACGCTGTATCCTCCGCCCAGGCACTTTGGATGATACCGGCGGAAGCACTGCTTTGGAGCACCCGCACCTGGTTGGCGGTAGCGTCCAGGTCTCCGCTGTACCGGTATCCTGTCACCAGACTGCCATCTCCCAAGGTAAGGGGAAGCAGCAGGCTTCCCACCTCCCGCAGTTCCAGGCCTCCAAAAGAATCCCGAAGGATATAAACAAGACCAGTAGCTTGCCTGATTTCCCGAATGCTTTGATAGAGCATATCCAGCCTGGTGCGGTTATCAAACAGATAGGGGCTCAAAGGTGTTTGACACTGTTCCACCGTACCCAGGCGGATACGGTCTCCCGCTGCGGCGCATACCCGGTTGAGAAATCGGTCTAAGGTTTCCGCCGGACGGTAGATTGTATCGCTGTTTCTCAGATACCTCAGCTGATCGCAGCAAAGGACCTCTGCATTTTTCCTGTCCTGCTGGCTGCGAAATACCCATCCCCAGAAGATCCCCTCTCCGCCTCTGGAAAAGACCACCTGCTGTCCCGGCTGAGGAAGGGGGGCACTGCCGGCTGGAAAGGTGACTGTGAGTGTCCCCGCCCCGTCATTGCGGCTGGTGTTCCACTGCGCCTGGGTGATCACCGGCTCATAATCCCGGTCATCAAAAAGAATCATGGCTTCCCTCCTGTTCTCATTTTGCGACATATTCTTTCTTCCATTGGGAAAAGGTCTTGTCCTCATCGGGATGCCCCAGTTTCCAGTCCCAGTAGTCACTGTGGTACTGCTGCAATTCCATCATCCCAGTGGGATTCTTAGCGTTGCTCTGGTAGCTGTTATATTCCTCCCTGCTGCGGAAAACCGGCACTCCCAATGGAACCATCACCCGGTTATTGGTGCTCACCAGCCGCTCCTCATCCTCAGAATACCAATACCAGGTTTCTTCCTCCCCATCCGGCAGTACCGAAACCGCGTCCATGGGGGAGCTAAGGGTCCAGGGGCCCGGGTCCTCCGGCGGCATTCCCGGACGTGTGGAAGGGGGGATGTCGGTCTGCTGCACCTCCACCCGACGATGTTCTGTCAAACGCACCGTCACCTGATAGACCCCTTCATAGTTCTGCTGTACCTCCAGTTGTGTCAAGCAGGCCGAAGCTGATTCTCTCCTTCTGTCTCCGGATATCACCAGTCTCCGGGCCCGTTTATCATCCATCCACTCATGGAGCTGTTCCAGCAGTTGGGAACCTTTGGTCCAGTCTTCGGTACCCATATCGTCCTGATCGCTCCAGTGGCATTTCAAAGTCCATTGTCGGAGCTTTCTGGCTCCCGGAATCTGAAACTCTCCCTGTCCCAGCCCATCATAAGCGGAAACCGGCCGCGCCATGGTCAGGCTTACCGTTTCCACGCCATACAGTACACAGTCCCCGTAATACACTGTCACCATAAACATTCCCTCCTTTCTTTGACCGTCTCGCTTCCACACAGGTGACGCAGCGATTTGTCTATGTTAAAAGCGCCTTACGGTGTCTGCCGCAGGCGCTTATTTTTGTGATTCAACTTATTTTCAATGAAAGCAGCGGACAAGCCGCCTCATTTCTTCTCTGTAGCGATCAGATCGCTTGCCAATAAAAAAGCCCGGGCGGCAGGAGACATTTCCAGGTACCGCTGCGGGTCGATATGATGCCGCTGCAGGGCCAGATGAGCGCCCCTCCAAAGAGGATCATCCCCCTGCCGGATCAGTTTTTTATTTCGTTCACCTGGGTGGAGAAGCCCTTACCTCCCAGATATTGGCTGTAAGCCGCCGCCAATCGGGTAGCCTCCCCGTCGGTCAGCAGCACCCGCAGCCCGTCCAGGGGATTGAGGATCGCACGCCCCGCCTTTTGGGAAAGGGCATCCAGGCACTCTTTGGTATGCAGATCGGGACAAACCAGCGCCTCAGCGGCGCAGGCCAGCATCAGATCCCGAACATTTTCGGTGTGGGCTTTTTCCCGGGCGGCAGTACCCTCTCTGGGGTCCAGCTCCCGCAGCTCCCACACCAGAGGCTGTCCATCCTCATCTGAGAACCGGTCCGAAAGGGTAATCCGCAGGGGCTGCCGGGGTGCAGGGTTCATATACGCAAGAAATGATTTCATCCAAAACATCCTCCATTTTCTTTACATTTTTGTGAATATTATGCTATATTAGTCTTATCATTGTGTGTTTTTTGTGGAAAGGAGCTGCTTTTATGTTACGTTTTAAAGATCTCAACGCCAGTGACTTATTTTCTTCGCAAGTGGACATTTGCAACAATCAACTGATGAACCAGGCGATTGACGAAATAGGTGCGGAAAACATCATTCAATTCTTTAAATGCTCTAAAATTTCTTTTCCCAACTCTCACCTCCTGGTAGAGGACCCTTCGGGTCCCCGTTCCACCTGCCCCGGCTGCCACGGATTCATCCGCCCCGGGGACAAGTTCTGCGGCGATTGCGGCGCGCCGCTCCAGGAAACACTCTGCCCCCGATGTGGCACCACTGTCCGTCCCGGCAAGAAATTCTGTACTGATTGTGGTAAACGTCTGGTGGAAGAATAACCGCTTTTGAAAGGAGTTATTTTTATGCTGCGTTTTAAAGGCCTCTATCCTTCCGGCTTATTGAACTCGAACCTTGACGCTCGCAATGATGACCTGGCTAACCAGGCAATCGATCAGTTTGGCGCAGAAAATATCATTCAGATTTTCAAAAGCCATCACACTTCCTACCCCAACACCCACATTTTAGTGGAGGACCCTTCCGGCCCCCGCTCCACCTGCCCCGGCTGCCATGGTTTCATCCGTGCTGAGGACGATTTCTGCATTCACTGCGGCGCGCCTTTAAAAGAGACTCTGTGCCCCAAATGCGGCCATACCGAACGGCCCGGCGCCAAATTCTGTTCCAAATGCGGTAAACGTCTGGTGGAAGAATAACCGTTTTAAACACCCGATTTTGAAAGGAGCTGCTTTTTATGCTGCGTCTGGCGAATTATTACTCCAGTTCACTTTTTAGTGATGATGCTGAAATTAAAAATCTCCCATTTTTCGATGGAGCCGTCAGGGAAATCGGTGCCGAAAATATTCTCCAGGTCTTTTCTCCCCATAACTACGACCGAATTCTATATGAAGATCCTTCCGGTCCCCGTTCTACTTGTCCCAGTTGCCATGGATTTATCCGCCCTGAAGATGACTTTTGCGGCGATTGCGGCGCCCCTCTCCACGAAACTGTTTGCCCCTCCTGCGGCCATCATGTCCGCCCAGGCAAGAAATTCTGTACTAAATGCGGCAAGAATTTATTGGAGAAAAAATAACCGTTTTGAACACCCGATTCTGAAAGGAGTTGCCTTTTATGTTGCGTCTGGCAAACATCACGTCTACTAAACTGTTCAGTGAAGAAGTGGAAATCGAAAATCTACTTCATTTTAATGGAGCAATCCGGGCTGTTGGTGCTGAAAATTTTCTGGGGCTGGAAAATTCTATGGTAGACCGGATTCTGTATGAAGACGACACTCTTCCCCGCTCCACCTGTCCTGGCTGCCATGGCTTTATTCGTCCCACAGACGTCTTTTGCGGCCACTGCGGCGCTCCCTTGAATGAGACCCGCTGCTGTCATTGCGGCACAACTGTTCGCCCAGGTATGAAATTCTGCACTCAATGCGGTGCGCCTCTCCTGGTTTTGAAGGTAAAGTCCATAGAGCCTTAAGAATCTTCATTTTCCGCAGCCCCGCTACATCTTCCAAACATTCTGCCAGCTGTTCCGCCAGCTTTTTGATCTCCTCCCTGGTCATTTCCACACCGTCAAAATTACAATTGATTGCCACCTTCCTCTGCTTTGTTTCTTCCCGTCCCCTTTACATACCCTCTATCATAAACGAAAGAAGGTCTTTTTCATGCTTAAGCTGGGAACTTTACTTGAAAATATGTTTTCCCCCCAAAAAGCAAGATTATCTGATGAAGCCAGCTTTGATGAAATCGTAAAAAAAGTCGGCAGCGAAAATATCCGCAGTATCTACTCCTCTACTCGAATGGGGATGACAACGATCCTTTATGATGATCCTGATGGGCCCAAAGATTTTTGCCCTGGTTGTCGGGGATATGTCCACCTTGAAGATGACTTCTGCGGTCATTGCGGTGCACCCCTTCGGGAAACCGTTTGTCCTTCCTGCGGCCATCATGTCCGCCCAGGCATGAAATTCTGCACCAAATGTGGCAAGGATTTGGTGCAGAAAAAATAACCGTCTTGAACACTCGATTTTGAAAGGAGTTGCTTTTTATGCTGCGCCACGCTCGTCTTTGCATTAAAAGTCTTGTAAATTCCAATCTTCACCTTACAAATGACGATCTTTTTGATTCTGCGATTCAACTCATAGGGGCAGAAAATTTTTTAGGTATTGATACTTCGTTTGATGGAAGTCATATTTTGTATGAAGATCCCACCTTTCCCCGCTCCACCTGCCCCGGCTGCCATGGTTTCATCCGCCATGAAGACGATTTCTGTATTCACTGTGGCGCACCTTTAAAAGAAACCCTGTGCCCCAAGTGCGGCCATACCGAGCGGCCCGGCGCTAAATTCTGTTCCAAGTGCGGTAAACGCTTGGTGGAAGAATAACCGTTTTGAAAGGAGCTGTTTTTATGTTGCGTTTAGCAAACTATTACTTTAACAATCTTTTCGGTGATACCATCAAAATTGAAAATCTCTCCTCTTTCGATCGCGCCATAGAGGATGTTGGCCCCGAAAATGTCGTTCAAGTCTTTACACCTTCCGGCGGTGTAACATTCAACCGAATCTTGTATGAAGACGACACCCTTCCCCGCTCCACCTGCCCCGGCTGCCACGGTTTCATCCGTCCTGAGGATAAATTTTGCATCCATTGCGGTGCTTCTTTGCAGGAAATGGTTTGTCACCATTGTCGGCATACAGAACGTCCAGGGGCTAAGTTTTGTTCCCAATGCGGCGCTCCCTTAGTTGTTTTAAAGGTAAAATCTATAGAGCCTTAAGAATCTTCATTTCCCGCAGCCCCCGCTGCATCTTCCAAACATTCTGCCAGCTGCTCCGCCAGCTTTTTGATTTCTTCCCTGGTCATTTCCACACCATCAAAATTACAGTTGATCGTCACCTCCATCTGCCGTACTTCCACCGCAGCGTCGGTACTTCCTACAGCTCCACCTTTTGTTTTTCTCCCCGTAGATCACATATCATACTATTTCAGCTTTTTCCTTTTACATAAACTTTATTTTCACATTTTTCTTTGAATGAAATCGATCAAAATCGGTTTTATAAATAAAAAACCTTGAAAGGGGGATTTAAAATGCTAAAAATCACAAAAATCATGAAAGGTTTTAATTTCAAATCAAAAATGTGGAGATCTGAACCTTATGTGTCTGAGGCAATTGAGGAACTGGGCCCGGAAAATGTTGTACAGATTGACACAGCCAGCGGCATCACCACTTTGGTTTATGAAGACCCTTCCGGTCCTCGTACCACCTGTCCTGGATGTGGACGTTTCATCTGTCCGGAAGATGACTTCTGCGGTGATTGTGGTGTTCCCCTTAGAGAAACCGTTTGTCCCTCCTGCGGCTATCATGTCCGTCCAGGCAAAAAATTCTGCACCAAATGCGGCACCTCACTCATCACTTCTGCTCCTTGAAGTGTCTCATCTCCAGCCTATCTCTATCAAACAACGGCTCAAGCACGAAAAGAAAGGACAGTCACTATGTTAAAAACAAAAAGAATCCTTCACGGAACAAGTTTTAAATTAGTTCCGGAAAATGACGTTCTTCGTCAAACAATTGATGACGTAGGTGCAGAAAACATCGTACAAATTGCTTCGGATCACATTGGCACTAATATCTTCTATGAAGACTCTTTCGGTCCCCGCACCACCTGTCCCGGCTGTCATAACTTTATTTGTCCGGAAGACGATTTCTGCATGACCTGTGGCGCTCCTCTCCGAGAAACCACTTGCCCCTCCTGCGGCTACCATGTGCGTCCAGGGGCTAAATTCTGTTCCAAATGCGGGAAACGCTTGGTGGAAGAATAGCCGTTTTGAACACTCGATTTTGAAAGGAGTTGCTTTTTATGTTGCGTCTGGCGAATATTACACCTACAAAACTGTTCAGTGAAGAAGTAAAAATTGAAAACGTATATCATTTTAATGGAGCAATCCGGGCTATTGGTGCTGAAAATTTTCTGGGTCTGGAACGTTCTATGGTAGACCGGATTCTGTATGAAGACGACACTCTTCCTCGCTCCACCTGTTCTGGCTGCCATGGCTTTATTCGTCCCACAGATGCCTTTTGTGGTCACTGCGGCGCTCCCTTGAATGAGACCCACTGCTGTCATTGCGGCACAACTGTTCGCCCTGGTATGAAATTCTGCACTCAATGCGGTGCGCCTCTGCTGGTTTTGAAGGTAAAGTCCATAGAACCTTAAGATTCTTCATTTCCCGCAGCCCCCGCTCCACCTGCCCCGGCTGCCATGGCTCCATCCGTCCCGGGGACAAGTTTTGCGGCGATTGCGGTGCACCCCTTCGAGAAACCACTTGCCCCTCCTGCGGCTACCATGTCCGTCCAGGCAAAAAATTCTGCGCCAAATGCGGCAAAAATTTGTTGGAGAAAAAATAACCGTCTCGAACACTCGATTTTGAAAGGAGTTGCTTTTTATGCTACGTCTGGCTAATTTTTACTGCACTAAATTTTCCACCCAAAATGTTAACGTTGGCAATTTACCACAATTCGATGGTGCTATAAAAAAAATTGGAACAGAAAATTTTCTCGGTATAGACTGTTCCATTGCGGATCGGATTCTGTATGAAGACGACACATTTCCCCGCTCCACCTGCCCCGGCTGCCACGGTTTCATCCGCCCTGAGGATAAATTTTGCATCCATTGCGGTGCTTCTTTACAGGAAATGGTTTGTCACCATTGTCGGCATACAGAACGTCCAGGGGCTAAGTTTTGTTCCCAATGCGGTGCTCCCTTAGTTGTTTTAAAGGTAAAATCTATAGAGCCTTAAGATTCTTCATTCCCCGCATCCTCCGCTGCATCTTCAAAACATTCTGCCATCTGCTCCGCCAGCTTTTTGATCTCCTCCCTGATCATTTCCACACCGTCAAAATTACAGTTGATCATCACCTGCATCTGCTGTACTACCGCTATAGTGTTAGTGCTTTCCACTGTCTCACCGTTTGCGTTTTTCCCCGTAGATCACATATCATACTATTCCAGCCTTTCCCTTCTACATAAACTTTATTTTCACATTTTCTTTGAATGAAATCGATCAAAATCGGTTTTATAAATAAAAAAACCTTGAAAGGAGTTCTTTTTATGTTGCGTTTTAAAGGCCTTTATCCTTCCGGCTTATTGAATTCGAACCTTGACGCTCGCAATGATGAGCTGGCTAACCAGGCAATCGATCAGTTTGGCGCAGAAAATATCATTCAGATTTTCAAAAGCCATCATACTTCCTATCCCAATACCCACATTTTAGTGGAGGACCCTTCCGGTCCCCGTTCCACCTGTCCCGGTTGCCACGGTTTCATCCGTCCTGAGGATGATTTCTGTATTCACTGCGGCGCGCCTTTAAAAGAGACCTTGTGTCCCAAATGCGGCCATACCGAACGGCCCGGCGCTAAATTCTGTTCCAAATGCGGTAAACGCTTGGTGGAAGAATAGCCGTTTTGAACACTCGATTTTGAAAGGAGTTGCTTTTTATGTTGCGTTTAGCAAACTATTACTTTAACAATCTTTTCGGTGATAACATCAAAATTGAAAATCTCCCCTTTTTTGATCGTGCCATAGAGGAAGTTGGCCCTGAAAATATCGTTCAAGTCTTCGCACCTTCCGGCAGCATGACATTTAACCGGATTTTGTATGAAGACCCCACCTTTCCCCGCTCTACCTGCCCCGGCTGCCATGGTTTCATCCGACCCGAGGACAAGTTCTGCGGTGATTGCGGCGCTCCCCTTCTGGAAACCATTTGCCCCTCCTGCGGCCATCATGTACGCCCAGGCAAGAAATTCTGTACTGAATGTGGTACATCTCTGGTTCCTGAAAAAAACAGATTTAAAGGTTTAACAGCTTGCAATTTCCATTCCTGCTGAACTGATTTCTTCACTCAGGTCTGCCGCCAACTGTGCTGACAGTGCTTTAATGTCGTCCTTTGTAAACTTCCATTCGTCAAAATTGCATGTAATACTAATATTTGTTGTTCTTTCTGGTTGAACGGCAGAAAGTTGTTTGCTCTGTGTTTCCAATGGCACATCCAATTGTTCCGTCTGATATGGACCTATTTCCAACATTTTTTTAAACTCATATGTTGGGTCCTCGTCTTCCGGTCCCCATCTTCTCCATTCTGTGGCCTCTTTAATTCGGTCTGCAATATAAGCGTCAATTTCGCTTTTGGACATCTCCAATATTTCTTCTGCTTTTTGCTTTTGCTCCTCAGTCAAATCTTTTTTGGTAGTATAGTCGTAACCATATTTTTGATATTCCCAAGGCAGCATCTGCTGTGGCACAACACCCAACGTTTCTTTGAGCATTTTTTCTTCTAATGGACGTCCCATCTTCGCATGCCATTGCTCAGAAAAAGTTTCTCCAAAGGTTTCTCCCTTGGCTAATTCATAGAGTAACGTTTCCTGAAGATTTTCAAAGCCCTGGATACTCTCTTCGCCATTGCTTTTATCTTTTCCTTCTTTGCCATCACCGCTAAACAGACGATCCAAAAGTATCGTCCCCAAAAATGTCACTCCTGCGACTTGAGGAAGTGTGAGACTCCCTATTGTTTTTCCAAATAATGACAGCAGAGATACTATTGAGGAAGCATTGCTCAACCCATCAGTAATACTGCTTCCAAGATCTTTCTCTCCTCCTTCGCCACCTCCCCCACCTATTGAAAAGTGCGGAAGCTCCGCCACCAGCATCGCATTCATCCACGCCGTTTGCATCCTGTCCAAACTATACAGATGATTAGCGCAGGCTTGCAGCAGCAGTTCCATGGTACCCAAATGGGCCAGCTCGGGAAGCGCGATTTCATCAATGGAGATTTCCATACTCTCCGGCACTTCCAGTCCCAGCGCCCCGCCCGTTTCCGCCAGTTCCATAGCGGCCTGCTCCTGATTGTCTTTTTCCATCCCCCTGCCCTCCTTTCCCTTTTCTCCGGTCCTCAGCCGTTATAGGCCGAAAGAATATCAAAATCGTCAAAGGAAAAGGGGCTCTCGCACACCTGGCTTTCGTCGCTGCCGTCGTCCAGCGCGCCGAAGGAGACGTTTTCCAGGATTACTCCCCGGAGGATCACCTCCTGCCGTCCGGCGGAAGGGGTTTCCGCGTAATATTGCAGCGTCAGCTGGGGATATTCGCCCCCCGCCTTATACTCCGCCATCGCCTGTGCCAGGGCGGAGGTGCTGTTGTACCAGCTGAGGTTGCCGCTGCCGCTCATGCCCCGCACCGCGTTTCGGGTCATCCGCTCCCCCAAAAAACGCTTGCTTTCCTTGGTCATATCCACCCGGGCGTCCACCTTGCGGATTCGCAGGGCTTCCACCACCCGTCCGCCGATGGTGACGTACCCCTGTCCGTCGTGGCCGGAAGGGATGCTGCTCAAAGTTCTGTCGCTCATCTTGTTTCCTCCTTTTGTTCCCGGAGCGGTTGTCCGCCCCGGTCCTTCGCCCCGCCGGTTCTTCTTTGGGCCGGTTTTCCGGGGTAATTATTGTTTCTCCTGAGGGCGGGCCGGCTGTTCTTTCCACCGGTCCCGCCCTTTTTGCCTTGTCTTAAAGCTGTCCTTCCCGCCGGAGGGCTTCCGGTATTTCCCTTCCGCCCCTTCCGCTTTGAATGACCGTCTTCTTTTGTTTCTTTTCCTGACTTGGAGCCTTTCCCGCCCGAAAAATCCTGGTCGAAGCACTTCCCCTTCTCTCAGGTTAAAACCTGTCCGCCCCAAACAGGTCCCTCTCCCCGGGCGGGAATTTCTTCACTCCTGCCCCTTACTGGGAAACAATGGTCAGATACACCTTGTCCACCGTGTCAGCGGCCCGCACGCCCACTCTGGCCTGGATGCTGTCCCTGGCGGTCATGGGGGTGATGGTCACAT
Organism: Angelakisella massiliensis; assembly: GCF_900104675.1. GTDB lineage: Bacteria > Bacillota > Clostridia > Oscillospirales > Ruminococcaceae > Angelakisella > Angelakisella massiliensis. Next base: position 187,377 of record NZ_LT629944.1, read on the forward strand.
CATCGGGAGAAAAGTCCTCGATATAGCCGGGGTCGCTGTAGTTCTGCCGCAGCAGCTCCACCACCATCCCCTTGATCTGGGCCCTGCCGGAAACGGTGTTGCGGATTCTCCCCACCGCCCTGGTATCCAGCAGATACCGCAGCTCGGTGGCGATGCGGTCCAGCGTCCGGGAAACCAGGCCCTTGCGGAAGTCCTCCGGGGCCTGTGCGGAAAAGGCGTGAAGGCTGTTCAGGTCATACAGCACCATTGCCTGACCATGGCTCCAAACAAAGAGAGTTTCTCCCGCCTTGGTCCGCTGCTCCTGCTCCTGGAGGGTCAGTCTGGGGTTGACGGCGGTCCAGCCGGTCACCGGGGTATGGGTGGCGCTGCCGGAAATGTCCAACCCCGCCAGAATGCCCGCCATAGTGGCGCAGGCTTCCGGGGCTGTCAGATCATATCCCGCCGTGGAGCCGCCCACGGTGGAGTTGATAATAGCCCGGCTGTTCCAGCTCCCGCCGGATACCACCGCCTGGATCATCACACCAGCCGCCCGCTGCTGCTCTACAAAGGCCGCCACAGCGGCCCGGGCGGTTTCATCGGTGCCGGTGTAAGCGATCACAGCATATTCCTTCTCCGGCAGCTCCGCCAGGAAAGCGGAGATGGCCTCGCTCTCGGTCATCTCCCCATCCAGCCCGCCGGTGAGGGTGGTAGATGCCGCCGCCAGGGTTCCTTCTCCCTCCAGGGTAATCAGACCGTTGGGCACAAAGTCGGTAATGGTGCTGATGCTCTGCCGGTCCTGTTCCACCCCATCCAGGCTGGTCACCAGGGTAAAGGGCGCCTCCTCTCCCGTCACCGTCACACCGATGCTGTTGCCCCGGACGCCGCCCCATACCGCCTTGGCCGTCACACCGGAAGCGATCTCCGCGGTCGCCTGCTCACCGGTGTTGAGCCGGTACAGCAGCAGGCGGCTGGCGTTTTTCACTACTTCCGCCGCCAGCTTCATTTCCAGGGCGGTCAGCGGCCACCCCAGGCTTTTGGTGGTGTCGCTCCCCGCCGTGATCTCATTCCATTTGTCACCCCAGCTGAGGGGTAGCGCCATCGCTACGATTCCCTCGCCTCCGGCGGAAGTCTGCCGTTCTCCGGCCTCCACTGCCACCTGTACGCCGGGCAAAATCATTTCGATCATTTTTTTCTCCTTTCTTTTCCCGCCGAAACTCCTTCGGTCCTTCTGTTTCTCCGCTTTTGAACTGATTTTCTATCTGAACATTTTGGCCAAACCTTTCCCGCTCCCAAAATGCAATAAAAGAATAAACTGCGCCCCTGCGGATCATCCCGTACACCAGCTGAACCGCCGAAATCCTTCCCACAAAGACAGCAAGTGGATTGTCCGCCTTTACCCGGACCTGTCCAGGTTATCTGGGCAACCGGCGAGCGGGCGATACTATCCCGCCGCCCCAGTCATAGAAACCTTCTCTCCACCCCGTTCCCCTTAACACTAAAAGGGACCAACCCAAACAACGGCACCCACTTTTCTGACTAGCCAGATCGCTCCAGCCACAACAACGGGTTTCCAAAGGGACGCGTCCCTTTGGCCGTAACTCCCGGTACAAACCTCCGCCCATCCTCCACTCAAAATAGCGGCACAAACGCCCCCCGCAGAAAGCAGCGAGCGGCTTTGTCCGGCTTTACCCGGGCAAATAGCGAGCGGACGATACTGCCCCCGTCAGACCAGGAGCAGAAACTATCCCTCCCGCCCGTTCCCCTTAAAACTGAAAGGTACCAGCCCAAACAACGGCAGGCATTTTCTCTGACTAACCAGATCGCTGCGTCCACAACAATGGGATTCCAAAGGGACGCGTCCCTTTGGCCGTACCCCCTCCGTATTCCCCTGCTATAGATTACTGTTCCAGCGCATCCACCTGCTGCTGCGCCTGGCGGATCACCGGTCCTTCTTCCTCCTCCGGCAGCTGTTCCGCCCAGAGGAGGACCTTTGCTGTCACCAGAGCCGCTCCATCCTGTTCCTCCCCGGTGATTTCGGATACCGCCATGGGAGGGGCATCTTTTCTCAGAGGCAGCCGTTTCAGGCCCTCCATCAGCTGCCGCCTTGCCTGATCCAGAAGGGCGGGAGCTCCCGGTCTTTTTCCCGGTTCCCACCGGACCGTTACCTGGGCGGCGTAGGCTGAGATGGTTTCCATACGCCGTGTTTCCGTCAGTTTTCCAACAGAAAGGTAACAGGCTGGCAGTGCCGGGGATTGAGCCTGGGGCTGAAGACAGACAGGAGTTTCCGGAAATCGTTCCGCCGCCTCCATGGCCACGGCCAGGCGAAGCCTGTCCCATAAGGGAAGGCTCTCTCCTGTCTCCAGCAGCCGGACCAATTCCGGCTCCAGAACTATATTTTTCGGTAACTCCATCTTCATTCCAGCTCCTTTTCTATTCACTCACCAGTACAGCTTCTCTTTTTCAGACCGTGGAGGAACACATTTTTCCTGGATGGATCTGATCCACCTCTATAAAAACCAACCTTTTGGGCCGCCGCTCCCGCCTTTTGCCTTCCTCACCCTGCCGGTTTCTTCTTTCTGCTGTCCTCTGTCTTCCCATGGGGTGATGTTTCTCCGCCTTTGTATAGAAAAACCGGCAGCGGAGCTTTTCTCCCCACCGCCGGTTTAGAACAGGTTCTTGTCCGGGACACTGCCGGGGCCTTTTTCTCCCTAAGCGGGCTGCCTTCCCCCGGTCCCGCGTAAAACCTTAATTCTCCTCAAGCAAAAGCATTTCTCTGACAAAAGAAGCTGCTCTTTCTACAAATTCTCATGCTCCACGGATAAAGGCTTCGCTTCTTCCCCATTTTTTGATTCTCCATACATTTCCAACGTCAGGGAATACCTTATCCACTAAACTCTGTTTCTCTTTTGTCTAACAGGATATTGGAAAACCTCTCAGCTGCCGCTCTCGCCTGGCTCCTCCGGGATGGGTATCACCTGGATTTCCTCCAGCGCCGCCTGAACGCAAAGATCATAATGGTGCACCTGTCCCACCATCCCTTCCACCCGCTGCCGCTGATGAACCACCTCCACCTTGTCTCCGGAGTGAATATCGCTTCCTGCTGACAGAAAGAGGGTATACCGTTTCTCCACCAGAGCGGGACCTGCGGTTTGCTGATGCCGCCCCATATTTTCTAGAGACAGATGGCAGGGCAACTCCTGGTAAAGCTGCTTCCACTGGCTCACCTGATTTTCAATTGCAGTCCGCCACAGGCTGCACCGGTCCCGGTACAGTAGCTCCAGACTTTTCTTCCCCTTTCCCAAAGGGGACACAGAGGCGCTCATGGCAGCCTCCGCCAGGGCCGCAGCCGTTCCAGCCCCCTGCTGACGGGATCGTCCTCACTGCTTTCCCGGAACCGGACAGCGGTGTCCCCCTGGGTGATAGAGACCGCATTCCCCACGGCGTCCCCGCCTTCCAGCAGCCATTGCCACTGGGCGTAGCTCAGCTCAGTCCAGATCCCTTTCATTCCCTGAGGCACCTGAGCGCCCAAAGGGATATTGCACCAGGCAAGCATCCGGTCCGCCGTCCAGGAAATAACCAGCAGCGCCGCCTGTTCCTCAGGGATTTGCTCCTCACCCCACCATCCCAGGGTCTTCCAGTTTTCCAGGATCTCCGCCACCTGTTCCCTCACATTTTCCCTATGTTCCGCCATGCTCATCTCCCTTTGGTCAGCCAGTATAGGCAGTGGACATGGTATGGACGTAAAGAGCAGCAGTGTCGTTGTCCCGGACAATGAGGTCGTGGTGGACCCGGTAGAAGATGTCGTAGGCGTCCGCACTCTGGTTCTGGTCGGGAGTGACGATCTTGGAGACATTGCGCTTGAGGACACCCTGCATGGCCGCCTTGTTTCCGTAGATAAAGTTGATGCCCTTGGATTCACTGGTAATGGGCTGATAGCCGCCGGCTGTCTCGCCGCCGGTGGAGCCATCCAGCAGTTTTACCTTAGACCAAAAACGTGCTCTGGGCACCCGGATCACAGGGGTCATACCATCCAGCAGCAGCACTCTGCGGTCAATGCCGCCGGTATTCTCCGCCACATCCAGGCGGCGGGCGATGGCGGTATCCCCTTTGAGGAGGGCATAAAAATCACCGGAGCAGAAAAGAACACGACCCTCCTCAGGTACCTCCTTCTCGTTGAGGATTTTTTCCGCCTCATCCAGCAGTGCCAGCGGTTTGTCGGAAGAGGAGAGGTCCTTTTCCACCACAGTACCCAGTGTTTCCTCCCGAGCGGCAGCAGCGCAGATCTCCATAAAGCGGATCGCATCCACCTCCGGAATTTCCCGTGTGCGGACATACTGGGCGGCCACCTGACGGAACAGGCTGAAAGCGGATTCGTCGTTGTCCACGAAGTCCACCCGGAATTTGCGGCCGCGGTCGTATTTAAGGGTATGTTCCTCATAGGTAACCGAGACACCCCCCTGGGCATAACCGGCATCACGGTCATAGGTACCGGCGCCGTCCACCGACACTTTGGGCAGCTTGATGCGGTTGGCCCCCACAAACTGGCGGGCCAGGGCCGGGCTGTCCAGCATAGCGGTAATCGCCTGCTTTCGGTACAGCTCATCCAGCACACCTGTGAACCGCACTGCCTTTTCTGCAAAATTGTTTGTTGCCATACTAGTTCCTCCTTGTTTTTTGATATTCCTTTCTTTTTGGAACGGTCTTTTTTGTGGATTCCGCCGCCCTCCGGCGGCCTGGGACGGGACGCTGCCGCGCCTGTTCCTTTTTACCTTTGGAGCAGCGCAAAAGGGAACCGGAAGCTTGGCGGATCCATCAGGTTTTCCCTGTACAGATCCGGCTTTTTCTTCCGGTCCCCTTTTCCACAATGTCAGTATAACTGTTTTTGTCTCTGCTTTCCTCTCTGTTTTTTATCCTTCAGGCCATTGTTTCCGATCCGTCCGTTCCAGGATATAGTCTACACTCACCTGATAAAAGTCCGCCAGCGCACACAGTACCCAGGGTGGGATCATACGCTGCCCGCTTTCATAATAAGCATAGGTACGCTGAGGCAATCCGATGGCCTTTCCCACCTTTTCCTGGGTCAAATCTGCGTCCTCCCGGAGCGCCCTGATCCGTCCATATCGTTTCATTCACATCACCAAACTTAGTATAGGTAAGAACAAATTGTTCTCTTGCATTTTAGATTATTTTGTTCTAGACTATACTAACGAGGTGATTTTCATGCCCGATTATCGGGAACTTTATGCCATCATGTTTCGTGCCACGGAACAAGCTGCACGAATTCTTCTTGCGGCTCAAAGAGAATGTGAGGAGCTGTACCTGGCCTCCGATCCTCCACCCCTGGAGCTTTTCCCGTCGGAAGAAGACCAGTCGGAAGAATCCTATCCTCCTACTCCATAAATATCGCTTTGCAGTTTTACTGCAATCCTGCCTCCTGCCTCCACTGTTCCAGATCCCCCGGCTCTGCTTTGGCAGGCTTTCCCGGCAGCGGAGGGGCCGGATTGCGTTCCTGCCGGAACAGCCAGCTCTGCTGCTGTCTCAGCTGTTCTACGGCTTCCTTCAATTCCTGCTGCGGCTCCTTGCTTTCCAGGAAGCGGTCCATATCCAGCAAAGCTTTAACGGCAGGTAAGCTTCTGCCGCCCGCCTCCGTCACCAGCTGGGCCAGCTGTCCATCCAGTTTCATCCGGGCCAGCTGTTGATTATGGGCATTCTGCTGCTCCTCCATCTGTTGGCGGAGCACCGCCAGCTGCTGTTCCAGGGCAGTATAATCTGCGGCGGAACGCATCTGATTGCTTCCTTTCTCCGTCAGTTCTTTTTTCTGCGCGGGAGTAAGGGCAATTCCCATTTCTTCCAAAATTTTAATGATTTGTTTCATTTTTCCCTTTCCGCCCCTTTTTTCTGATGAAACAAAGGGGTCTTTTTTTCTTTGTCTATTTTTGATTTTCCAGCCTATATCCTCTAAAAAGCGGAAAAGATATCGGCTTATGCATTCAGACAATCATCGTGGAGCTCTTTCGCCTTCCTGGAAACGATAGCTGCAGGGCATCTTACTCCCCATTTCCTCACAAGACATTATCCGTCTTTCATCACACTGCACGACTTATTTTCATGTCTTTTCAGCCTTCTTCTCGCTCCTTGATCAGTTCCCGTTCCGCCTGCCAGTCCTCCACCAAAGGATGAAGCCGGGTTTTACTCTCAGGACTGAGGACCTCATCCGGCGTCTTGACCAGTATATCCGCCACCTCGGTATCGTTGCGGGGTTTATTTCTGGTCCAAAGCTGCTGTATAACCAGTTCACGCTTTTCCCCCAGATACTGTAAGATTGCCCGGGCAAACTCCGCCAGTGCGGGGCGGAATTCTGTTTCCATCAGTCCCGCTTTCAGCTCCAGCAGTGAGTAGAGGAATTCAATATACACCCCGCTTTGGTTTCCTGTCCGCTCGGGGGCGGGGTCCACCGCCATAGCGGTCGCGTAAAGCTGCCGGGTCAGCATCTGTAAATAAGCGGCTCGGGCCTCATAGGGGATTTCGGCTTTGAGCACCTCCACACCGCCGTCACCGCTGACGGAAAAATACTTTTCCAGCTTGGCCTTATGGAGAACACTCAGCTGCCTGGGCACCTCTTTGACTGTACCATCCGGCTGTTCCACATAGTCGATGGAGGTGGTCTGACCGTCATAATTACGGATGACGAAGAGAATTTCCTGAATATCATCCAGGTCATTGGCCATACCGGATAGCACCTTATCGATGGCATCCACCAAAGGGCGATACAGCAGCAGATCCCCGGCACGGGCCTCATTGTTGGGGAATTCGATGAAGGGCGGCCTGCCATAGCGGTGGGGCTGCACCTGTGTCACTTCCATCTTGTCCCCTTCTCCCACCAGTACCGTAAGCTCTTCATCGGTCCAAATCTCGGTGCGCAGAGGCGGTATTTCACCTGGTTTGAGCTGCTCGGCAGGTGCCGGCCGTACCTGGCGGATCACCGCTTTCAGCCGGGGACGGATGCTGGTGGGGTCATACACCGGTGTGATCTCCAGCGGATCAACAAACCAGTAGCCAAAGGGCTCTCCTTCATCGTACCAGTAGCAGAGCCACCCCCGTCCCGCGTTGCTGGCGTCTGTCCCCAGCTGTCGCAGCACCTTTTCATAGCAGTCTCCCAGACATTGCCGCACCCGGGCATTCAGTTCAGCGCCTCCCCCCTGGAGATCAAACCGGGGCGGATAAGTGAACAGATATCCCACCTTCTGATCCACCAAAATCCGGTGCCAATTGGCCGGAATACGGTTATCCGCTGTTCTCAGAGGATTTTTCCCATTGTCCCGCTGCCACTGGCGCATCCATTCAAGTCCCGGCATTCCCCGCCGGATGATGGATGATCTGCCCTGGTAGTAGTCCATCCCCCGGGCCGCCTGCTCCAGAAAGTCCCTGCACGGGGGCAGATACTCCTCCAGCAGGTCCTTCGCCTGTTTTAATTCCATCTTTTTCTCCTTCCCTTTTTAAAAACGGACCCCACCGGGCCGGTCCATCACCGTGGATACAAAGTAACGGATATCATCCATGGCATGGTCATGTTCTTTTCTGGGCCGGTCTCCGGGGGCAGTCTCATCCCATACATACTGTCCAAACTCCCGCACAGTGTCCTTGCAGCACCGCTGGAAGAGCAGATTTCCCTTTCCCAAAGCTCCTGCCACCCGGCGGATACCATCCACCACTTCATTGACCGCTTTCGCCACCGGAAAGCGCCCATGCCGTCGGATGCATTGGATGAAACTGGCGGCGGAAGGGTCTACAATCACCCGTTCCACCAGTCTGCCGCCCGCCAGCTGTTCCAGTTTCTCATAGTACTCCTCATCCGTCTGCTGTCTGCCGCCATTTTCGGGCGCTCTGCTGTCGTAGTAGTATTCAGCAATGCGGATATATTTTCCTTCCCACTGGCCCCACAGCCCCATTGACATGGGGTTTGCGGTACCATAGTCACAGCTGATCCAGTAGCGGACGTAGCGCCTGTTCTCTTCCGGCAGCAGATGTCTTTGGGGATCAAACATGGGATACACCAGCCCCTGAGAGGCACACCATTCTCCCAGGATATATCTGCGGTGGAATACGCCGGTGTACATTCTCTCATACCGCTGGCGCATGGCTGTGGAAAGGCTTGGGTTGTCCGCCATGGTAAAGTGGAGCCGCAGCGCCCGCCGCTGTTCCGCCCGGCAGATCCATTCCTGGTAGAACCAGTGTCCGGGGCCTTCCGGGTTGCAGTTAAACCAAAATCGTGATCCTTCCACACTGCATCGGGCCAGGGCCTGCTCCACAAAGCTGCGGGGCATCAGCGCCGCCTCATCCAGCAGCACTCCCGCCAGGGTCATCCCCTGAATATAAGCGGCACTCCCCTCATCTTTCCCTCCGAACAGGTGGAACCGATTTTGCCGTCCCTGCCAGGACACCAGCAGCACTCCCCTGCTCACCTGTTCCCGGCATTCCATCACCGATGACATCGCCCTCAGCAAGGGGATTATGACATTGCGCCGCACTCCTGCCGCTGTTTTTCCGCAGATTGCCAGATCCTTCTGATCGTAGGTGGTCATGGCCCACAGCAGAAAGGAGATGGACATTGCCAGGGTTTTGCCGGAGCGAACGCTGCCATCGCAGATAACAGCGTCATACCGGTCCTTTGTTTCCGGGGCCAGCCACCAGGTCATCACCTGCATTTGCCGTGGGCTAAATCGCAGGAACATGACCCCACACCTCCTTTGCCCCCTGCCGCAATGCCTCAAGGAGGGACTCATCCTCTTCTCCCCGATCCTGCTCATTCATCTGCCGGCTCAGTTCAAAATACAGCTTGATGGCGGAAACATTGCCTCCCTCGCACTGGGCCACCAGAGCCTCCCAAATCCGCTGCCGTTCCCCCTGGGGGGTGGTATATCTTTCCGTCAACTGCTGGAGATAGCTCTGGAATTTTGGATCATTTCTCCATCGGCACAGCGTACTTACCGGAACCTCCAACAGCTCGCTCATTTCCCGCAGCGTCCGGTGATCATCCGGCCGTGCAAGCATCCGGGCCGCCTGACGTTGTTTCTCGCTGTATTCTGTCAGCATTCCATTCCTCCCTTCTTTTGCCGCCTGCCTGCTCCCATCAGGCAGCCTGCCAAACAAAAAAGAAAAAAGTCCCTTCAGAATACATCCACCCACCGTCTGGCAGAGGAGGCTTTCCTCAGGTCCTTTTTTCACAGTCTCAGTATATCAGTCTTTTTTACCCTTTTCCTCTCAGCTTTTTATCACCGTTCCACCCTTTTTCATCTGGTTGCGGCTGCCTGGCATTTTTCGCCTGTACAGCAGTTTTTATCATAGCGGCCATTCCAGATTCCGTCCCAGCTTTTCTCCCTGTTCCCCCGCATCCGTGTCTTTCCCCTGATAAAACAGATTTTGTCTCCCTTCTTTGGCGGAAATCATATCCACTGGTTTAATCAGGATTTATAAGGGTCTTCATCCGCCAAGCCCCTTTAGACACAGCGCCTATATCATTTTCCTCGCCTCACAGCCTGTAAACCAACTCCCAGCAATCTTTTTTTGCTTCTAAAGATTCGCTGTCGGCAGTTTGCTTCATCCAATGATAAAACGCAGCATTCCTGACAGGGCATCTCTCCCGACTAAATCTATTTCTCTTCAATCAAAACCACCAGTTGAACTGGTGGTTTGCACCAGCCCTAGAAGGGCATATTACCGGCCCGCGTCTTAAGACGCACTGAATGTTATTTCGCTTGCATCACTTGCTCCGCAGCCCGTAAACGGGCAATTGACGTTCCTTGTAAGTTTTTTCCATGGACGAAAATTTGCTCCTTGCAGCTCGCTTCGCTCGATGCTTGAAGCTAAAGTTTTTATGGGATGTCTCCACCGGCAGAGCCGGTGGTTTCCATTGACAACAAAAATGCCCGCCAACGTTTTAAGCGTCAGCGGGCATTTTAGATTTGTCATTTAAAAATCAGGAAAGCCCTTCTCGTCAGTTATCGTCGCCAAATTTTCCAGTCAGCAGCAATTGCACTGTTTTCTGCTGTCCTTCCAGCTTTTGATTCCTTTAAACACTGACAGCAGCGGCATTTTTCTCTTTCATAGGCACAGACAGATACCGGCTTTCCCGGATCACGAAACGGTAGGGCCAACCAGCCGCCTCACCAGCATAATCCACATTGATTCGCGGCCCAGCGGCAATTTCTTCCTCTTTTACGGCAGTCCCCTGAGCCAGAAACAGTTCTCCTTTCTGCCACAATGGAACGCCGTACAGCTTTTTGGTAATTTCCATGGCCTGACAGAGTTTTCCGGGACCGGTAAGAAGATTTTTCTCCGCCGCACCTTTCCGACGGGCAGTCATCAGGGCTGTTCCCTCCACCGGCTGGGCAGAGCGGATCAGCACTGCCTCAGGAAAGTCCTTTGGGCCCGCAACTACATTAAAGCAGCTGTACATCCCATAGATCAGGTAGATATAGGCCGCTCCTCCCGGCTGATACATCACATTGGTGCGGCCATCGGGAGCCCTTCTGCCATAGGAGTGACAAGCCGGATCGTCAGGACCGGCATAGGCCTCCGTTTCAGTGATGCGGCAAACGGTTATTCCTTCTTCCGTTGTCCGCACCATCAGCCGGCCCAGAAGATCTTTGGCCAGTGTAACGCTGTCCCGGAGAAAGAATTCCCGCTCCAGGGGCTGATAGTCCATTCCGATCACAGTCCCACCTTACCGTGTTCCAGGTTTACCGCCTTGGCCTTGGCGATATTGTTCTGGTGATCCTGCCAGGTAACGCCGTAATAATAGGTGTACTCAATATCTGTGACAAAATAATAGTAATTGGTGTCAGCAGGATGGAGCACCGCGTCAATGGCATCCAGACCGGGATTGGCGATGCAGCCGCCTGGGATACCGGAAACAGCGTAGGAATCGTAGAAATTCAGCTGTTCCTCGCTGGCCTCTCCTCCCAGATAAGGCAGCAGATAATCCCGGATATAGTTGCCGGTGGTATCGCTTTCCAGGCGGGGCACAGGAGAATCCGGCTGCAGACGGTTGATGAACACGGAGGCCACCGTTGCCATCTCATCTTTTTCAAAGGATTCCTTCTGCACAATGGCGGACAGGGTCACCAGCTGATCCAGCGTATAGCCGGAGGCGTCAATTTCCGCCCGGCGCTCATCAGTAAGAACCTTGGTTTCAAAATTTTTAAGGATTCTGGTGATGATGGAATCCACATCCTCGTCAGCAAAGAACTCATAGGTGTCAGGGAAAAGGTATCCCTCCAGCCGCACCAGCTTGAGGGGATCTTTGCCGATCTCGTCCCAAAATCCCACATCGAAGTCATGGGTATTGACCGCCTCAATGAATTCCTCTTGAGTACACAGGCCTGCTTGCTCCAGTACATCTCCCATCTGGAAGGCATTGTAGCCCTCGGGGAAGGTCACCGTCACCGTCTCCTGGTAATGAGCAGTCTGCTGGAGGGCGGTAATAATGGTATCATAGGAGCTGGACTGGGCCAGTTCAAAGGTGCCGTACTGATAGGTTCCATCGGCCTTGGCCACAAACCTGGAATACAGCCGGAAAATCATGGGATTTCCGATCACTCCCGCTTCTTCCAGACGGTTGGCAATGGTTGTTGTAGAGGCGCCCTGGGGGATTTCCACCGTTACAGTTTCCCCACCATTTTTTCCGCTGATCTCCCCCCGTACCCAGAGGAGCAGCCCACCGCAAACCAGCAGTACCAGCAGCACCATCACCAGCAGAATCATTCCGCAGCCGCTTTTTTTCCGTTTCTTTTTTGGCATTTGTTCCGCCATGGATTCATTCCTCCATCAAACATGGGGCAAAATTTCCCCATTTTGTCAAAAATCCGGTTCTCCGGATCATAAAACGATCTGTTTCGGGATTTTTCTTCACATTGGGCAGGACTATTGTACCCTACCAGTACCGAAAAAGCAAGAATCCTTCTTTTTCCGGAAAAACCTTGGGGAAAATTCACGAGTTTTTCACAAGTTTTCAAAACAGATTCCACAATGCCTGTGGAATCTCCTGCTCTTTTCCGCTTCTCCTTGCAAAACTGCGTCCTGTCCCCATGCCTTTTGGGAGGCTATTTAAAATTTTTTCAGTTTTCAACTTGACAGCTTCTCAGCTATGTGATACTGTATATGTACAGTATATACAGTTCGTTTCCGGAGAAGGCGCCTTCTTTGGAAGGAAAGGGGGAAAAAGGGGATTTGGAAATCGTTTTAAGCAACTGCGGCGGCGTGCCGATTTACGAACAGATCGTCACCCAGATCAAGAAGCTGATTCTTACCGGTCAGCTGAAGGAAGGGGATTCTCTGCCCTCCATGCGGCAGCTGGCCCGGGAGCTGGAGATCAGCGTCATCACCACCAAGCGTGCCTATGAGGAGCTGGAAAGGCAGGGGCTGATCACCACCATGGCCGGCAAGGGCTGTTTCGTGGCTGGGGTAGACCCGGAAGCTTTGCGTGAGCGGCACCGCCTGGAAGTGGAGGAGCATCTCCAGCGGGCGGTGGAAGCGGCCCACGCCGGGGACGTCCCCCTGGATGAGATGGAGGAGATACTCCGGCTGCTGTTCAGCGCCCAGGAGTGAGGCCCTCCAAAGAACTGGAGGAATATGATGGAACAATGGGCTTTTTCCCTGACGGGAACGACCAAACAATATCCCGGCTTCACCTTTGGTCCGGTGGATTTGGCTTTGCCCCGGGGAACAGTGATGGGGCTGGTGGGTGCAAACGGAGCGGGCAAAACCACACTTATCCGGCTTTTGCTGGGGCTGACCCGCAGCGACAGCGGGGAGACCATCCTGCTGGACAGTTCCCCCGAAAACGCGGAAACTCATGAGAAGGTAGGCGTGGTTTTTGACGAGTGTCCCTATCCGGAACTATTCACCCCCACACAGATTGGAAACATCCTGGCTGGGATGTATGGTCTTTGGCAGCCGGAGCGTTTTCAGGCTCTCCTTGGGCGGATGAATCTGCCGGTAAACAAGCCGGTAAAGGATTTTTCCCGGGGCATGAAGATGAAGCTGTCCATCGCCGCCGCCCTCTCCCATGGAGCGGAGCTGCTGCTGCTGGATGAACCCACCGGCGGACTGGACCCTTTGGTGCGGGAGGAAATTCTGGATTTGTTCCGGGAATTTATGCTGGATGAGCATCACAGCATTCTGCTGTCCTCCCATATCACCAGCGATCTGGAAAAGATTGCCGATCAAGTAGCTTTTCTCCATAAGGGACGGCTGCTTCTGACAGCGGAAAAAGATCGGCTTTTGGAAGAATACGGCATTTTGAAGGGCCGCCGGCAGCAGCTGGAGGGCCTGGATGAGCATCTGCTGACGGGACTTCGCACCGGTTCTTTTGGCTTTGAGGCACTGGTGAAGGACAGACGTGGCTTTCAGCAAGCCTATCCGGAACTGACTGTGGATGCGCCCACGCTGGAAGATGTTATGGCTTTTGTGGTAAGGGAGGCTGACCAACCATGAAGGGACTGATTCTCAAGGATCTTTATTTGTGGAAGCGTTATGCCCGCATTTACACTTTGTATCTGCTGGTTTTCGGGGCTGTGGGGGCCTATAGCGGGATGGCTTCCTTTTTTGTCAGCATGACCTCGGTGATACTTCTCACTCTTCCCCTGTCCGCCTGGAACTATGACCAGTATAACAAATGGGACCGGGCTGCTCTGGCGGGGCCGGTATCCCGGCGGCAGCTGGTGCAGGCAAAATATCTGCTGACATTGCTGCTGATGACAACTATTCTGGTTCTCAATTTCCTGTTCAATCTGGTGATGATGGCATTTCATCCCCAGTTGGAAGCAGGAGAACTGTTGACAACTACATTGTCCGGGGTATTGCCGGTGGGATTCGTCTCCTTTCTGTCCTTTCCCTTTATTATCCGCTTCGGGGTGGAAAAGGGAAGGATGGTGATGATTCTCAGCTGCCTGCTGGTAGCGGGTATTCTTGTTCTCGGTTTCGGCGGATTGTCCGCAGCAAACGGCGGACTTTCCAATATCCCGGACAGTACCTTTTTATTCTGGCTCTTCGCCGTGGGACTTCCTTTGCTGGCGCTGCTGGCGGCAATCTCCTATTTTCTTTCCCTGCGTTTTTATGAAGCCCGGGAAGTTTGCTGAGCCTTCTTTTATCCCGGCAAGAAAGCGGTTTTTATCCCACCTCTTGACAACAGCCTGTAACCAAGGTATATTATAGTTGGTTTTGTTTCAGGGCGGGGTGAAATTCCCCACCGGCGGTAATCAGCTTACGCTGCGAGACCGCGACCCCACAGGCCTTTTTGGTTTGAGGGCTGAGTCCGGTGAGATTCCGGTTCCGACGGTAAAGACCGCTTTTGTGCGGTACCAAGTCCGGATGAAAGAAACGGCTGCCGGCGAAAGTTTTGTTTGTTTTCCCTGCCAGTTCCGCAAAACAGCAGGGAGTAGCAATAAAATTTTCACAACGCGACCATTCGCCCTCGATGGAAACATCGGGGGCGTTTTTGTTTCCACAGAACCCCGAACAAACCTCAAAATGTACGCTGCCGGTCCTTATGGGGCTGAAAGCGGAGAGGAATTGACGCTTCCGGCAGAAAGCGCTGAGCCTCCCCTGTGCCCACCGGTTCCGGCAAGCTTCGGCGGACAGCTTCCGCCCAGTCGTTTGGAGGTAACACAACATGAACAACACTTTGACCCAGACCAAAAAGCTCACCTACAGCGCCCTGTTTGCCGCTATTGCCACAGCGGTGATGTTCATCGAATTTCCGCTGCCCTTCATGCCCCCCTTCCTGAAAGTGGATTTGAGCGGAGTTGTCAGTCTGCTGGCTGCCTTCATGTTCGGCCCGCTTCCCGCAGTCATGATCACCCTGGTCAAGGACATCATCCATTTCTTCTCCAGTTCTACCGGCGGCGTGGGGGAGCTGGCTGATTTTCTGATGATCTCCACCTTTTCGGTCATTGCCTCAGTGGCCTATCGGCGGATGCACACCCGCAAAGGAGCTGTTATCGGCCTGTCTTTGGGCACTGCTTCCATGGTCATCATCGGCATGCTCACCAACAAGTATATGCTCATTCCCTTCTTCTCCAATGTCATGCCCATCGAGACCATTTTCTCCGTCTGCGGGGAGATCAATCCTCTCATTGGGGATCTGAATACCTACATCATTTTTGGCGCCGGTCCCTTCAATCTCATCAAGGGCATCATTCTTTCCCTGGTCACATTGCTGCTTTACAAGCGTCTGTCGGTGTTCATCAAATCCAACACCATCCGTGAACATAAAGCCCCCGCTAAAAAAGTGGAAGCTTAAAGGGGATATCCTCTTGACATTCCCTTGTTGCCCGTGTATACTGTCTTAGTCAACTGAACATTCTGCTTATCAAGAGTGGTGGAGGGAACAGACCCTGTGAAGCCCGGCAACCTGCCTTTGGGGTAAGGTGCCAAATTCTGCGGAGTATTCCGAGAGATGAGTTATTTGACGCTCGGGTTCTCCGGGCGTCTTTTTTTCGGCGGAGAAAGACCCCGTTTCAGAATGTTCCATCATCACCGCCACAGAAAGGAAGGTAAAACATGAGAAATTTCCTCTTTACCAGTGAGTCGGTCACCGAAGGACATCCCGACAAAATCTGCGACCAGATTTCCGACAGCATCCTGGACGCCATCATCGCCCAGGACCCCACTGCCCGTGTTGCCTGTGAGACTACTGTCACCACCGGCAATGTCTTTATCATGGGTGAGATCTCCACCAAATGCTATGTAGATATCCCCAAGATCGCCCGCCAGGTGATTCTGGACATTGGCTATGACCGTGCAAAATACGGCTTTGACGGCTCCACCTGCGGCGTCCTCACCGCTATCGATGAGCAGTCCCAGGACATTGCTTTGGGCGTGGATCGCTCCCAGGAAGCGAAAGAGGGAGGCGAGACAGAGGAAAACAACGGCGCCGGTGACCAGGGCATGATGTTCGGCTTTGCCTGTGATGACACCCCCGAGCTGATGCCCATGCCCATCGCCATGGCCCACCGTCTGGCACGCCGCCTCACCGAGGTCCGTAAGAACGGCACCCTGCCTTATCTCCGTCCCGACGGAAAAACCCAGGTGACTGTCCGGTATGAGGATGACAAGCCTGTGGAGATCACCGCCATTGTCATTTCTTCTCAGCATGGGGAAGAAGTCACCCAGGAGCAGATCCGGAAGGATATCATCCGGGAAGTCATCGAGCCTGTGGTGCCTGCTTCTCTGCGGCCCAACACAGTTTATTATGTCAATCCCACCGGCCGCTTTGTGGTGGGTGGTCCTCAGGGCGACAGCGGTCTGACCGGCCGGAAGATCATTGTCGACACCTACGGCGGCTGGGGCCGTCACGGCGGCGGCTGCTTCTCCGGTAAGGATCCCACCAAGGTGGACCGGAGCGCCGCCTACGCTGCCCGGTATGTGGCCAAGAACATTGTGGCGGCTGGACTGGCCAAACGCTGCGAGCTTCAGCTGGCCTATGCCATTGGTGTGGCCAAGCCTGTTTCCATCAATGTCAACACTTTCGGCACCGGCGTGGTGGCAGACGAGAAGATCGAAGAAGCTGTGGAGAAGGTGTTTGACCTGCGTCCCACTTCCATCATCAAGATGCTGGATCTGCGCCGTCCGATCTATCGCCAGCTGGCCGCTTACGGTCACATGGGCCGTACCGATCTGGATGTTGCCTGGGAAAAGACCGACCGTGTGGACGCGCTGAAAGCCGCTCTGGGCCTGTAATTTACACAAAACCAAAGCTTTCCCTACAGGTGCGAAAAAACTTCCCAAAGGCATTTCAGCCATCGCCCAAAGCCCCAAAAAACTTTTCATTTTCAAAGACCGCCCTCAGCTGCAGTGCACACACTGTAGCTTTGAGGCGGTCTTTTTTATCTTTCCCTGTTGAATCCAGCGCCCTTTTCCAAGGGATATGAAACGTTACAGCCGTGCAGCCGGATGAAGGGGATTTTTCATCCATAACAAAAGCAACGTTTTATCTTTGTCCAAGCTCTGCCTCAGACATACTGAGAGCTTTGAAAACAGCTTTTTACATACCTTTATACCGTTAGATTTACACGGATCATCAAGGATGTACCATCCGGGCTTTCTGCCCAAATTTTTCCTTTATGGGCCGCCACAATCCCTCTGGCAATGGACAGCCCCAACCCATAACCGCCGGTCTGGCTGTTGCGAGACTGATCCGCCCGATAGAAGCGGTCAAAAATATGCGGCAGCTTGTCCCGTTCCATGGGTTCAGCAGTGGTATTGGAAACCATAAGCTGCAAACTGCGCCCTTGCTTTTCCAGCGAAAAAGCCATTTTTCCTCCTACCGGCGAATATTTCAGCGCGTTATCCAACAAAATGGAGATCAGCTGCCTGATTGCTTTTTCATCTCCCATGTAAGAAAGCATGGGCTGAATCTCAATGGAAAATTCTTTATTCTGGCTTTTGGCGGGAGCAAGGAAGGAATGGGCCATTTCCTCCGCCACATCGGACAAGGGAAATTCGATCCGCTGAAGCTGATTTCCCTCCTCTTCCATGCGGGAAAGGTAGATCAGATCATTGGTCAGCCCTGTCAAGCGCTGGGTCTGCCTGCGGATATCTGTGAGCCACTGATTTTCGCCGCATTCCATCTCCGCAAGGTCAGTATCGGCGCCGATAATGGTGAGGGGGGTTTTCAGTTCATGGCCTGCGTCTGTGATAAATTGCCGCTGCTTCTCGTAGCTTTCCACAACGGGTCTGATGATCCGTTTGGAAAGAATCAGCACCAGGACCAACACCGACAGCAGCCCCACCAGGGCCAAAGCGACACTTGCCAGCAGCGTCATACGAAATCCGGACAGGCTGCGGCTGCAATCCAGGAAAATCACTCTGCTGCCAGTCTCCTCATCCAGCCGGAAATAGCGGTAATTGCCCAAAAAGCCCTTTTCCCTGCCGGATTTCAACACTTCCAGCGCATATTCCGCCGCTTCCTGATCATCTATGGCAGCGATTTGTCCGGTATCTGTCTGGAGCACCTGACCGCTTTCATCCACCAGCACGGAGAAAAAACGGGATTCATAGGGTGTCTCCGGGGATAGCCCCCGTCCTTCGGGACGTTTTTTTCCTTCTTCAGGCCCTTCCCATGGGGAGGAAGGATTCATTGGTTTCCCCTGTCCGCCTCCATCCGCAGGCTGCTGCTCCCCATGGGGCTTTGGAAACATTCCTCCATTCTCTCCCAGCACGGTCAAAACAGCATCCGCGTCACGAATCACTTTCTGGTAACTCACAAAATTGACGCCGCCCAGGATGAAGAACAGTACCACCGCCAGCGAAAACATACTGGCCGCGATAAATTTATACCGCAATCTTTTGATCATGGCAATTCCTCCAGAGAATAGCCCGCGTTGCGGGTGACCTTGATTTGGATGGACGCCTCCAGTGCGGAAAGTTTTTTTCGCAGATAGGAGATATATACCCACACCACATTCAGCTCCACCTCGCTGTCATATCCCCAAATACGCTCCAGAAACCGTTCTGTGGGGATCAGCTGACGGGGATTTCTCATCAAAAGCTCCATGACCTGATATTCTTTATTGGCCAGCCGGAAGCTTCCCACAGGGGATGAAAGCTCAAATGTTGTCTGGTCCAGCACAATGTTGCCAAAAGAAAGGCGGCTGGTGGTCTGACCGGTTTGGCTGCGGGTAACGGCTCTGATACGGGCCATCAGCTCCTGTGTGGAAAAAGGCTTGGTCAGATAATCATTGGCTCCCATATCCAGTCCCAGCACCTTATCGCTCACTTCCGATTTTGCTGTGAGCATCAGCACCGGCACAGAATTTCCCTTTTCTCTCAGCCGCCGCAGCACCGTCAAGCCATCCATTTTGGGCATCATGATATCCAGCACCAGAACATCATAATTTCCCGCTTCCAGATAGCTTAAAGCCTCTTCGCCGTCATAAACCACATCAACGGAATAATTATTTTTCTCCAGCAGCGCCACCAGCGCCCTGGATAAAGATTTTTCATCCTCCGCAAGCAAAACGCGCACTGTCATCCATCCTTCCCTGAGGCGATGTTCCACAATTAAAGAATAGGGAGAGATATCCGCTTTCCCAGATTTATTCCAGCCGGGAGGGAAGCGCACCATTTTCTGAACCTTTGTTTTGCCGGACTACTCCTGCAAAGATCCATTTCCCACCGTGGAACAACGCCTTTTTCTTATATTTTCTACCATAACAAAACAACTTTAATTCCAATTAAAAAAATACCATGACTGTTTTCATTTGTCAGCAAAAACTTTATTTTCTTTTAACTTCAATTATGTTTCGCCTTTTACAATGGCCTTACAATCCAATCAAAGGCGGTCGATGTTAATGAAAAATCAAATGGTATTTCAGCGATATGAGCTTAAATATGTTATGACCCGCCGCCAGCAGGAAGCGATTCTGGCAGCTATGGAGCCTTATATGGTACCGGATGAGTACAGTCACAGTTCCATCCGCAATCTTTATTTGGATACTCCTGACTTTCGCCTGATCCGCCGCAGTCTGGAACGGCCGGTTTACAAAGAAAAGCTTCGGATACGCAGCTACGGCCCCGCGGGGATGGAAGATCCCGTTTATGTGGAGCTGAAAAAGAAATATCGCTCAGTGGTATACAAGCGCAGATTATCTCTTCCCCAGCTTGCGGCGTTGGACTGTGTAGACGGCTTCCAGCTCTGGCCCCATACTCAAATCGGCCGTGAGCTGGCATATACCATGGAATTTTACCGCAACCTTGCCCCTATGGTATTTCTTTCCTACGAGCGGGACTCCTACCGGGGGATGGAGGATGAGCAGTTCCGGGTAACATTTGATTCTGAGATCCGGTACCGCCGTCAGATGCTGACCCTGGATACTGACACAAGGGGCACCGCCATTCTTCCCGCTGATCGGGTACTGATGGAGGTAAAGGCTGCCGGCAGTCTCCCCCTTTGGATGGTCCATATTTTATCAGAACTGCGGCTGTTCAAAACATCCTTCTCCAAATACGGCGCCGCCTATCAGTCTATGATTCTTGCCCACCAGGAAGGAGACCGCAAATATGCTTGATACGATTTTCAGCGGCATTTTTGACACCGCCCTCACCACGATCATTGCCCCCGGCCATTTTTTACTGTGCATCGGAGTTTCTCTGCTCATTGGCCTGATGCTGTGCGTCACAACTTTATGGCGCTGCAACTACAGCAAAAGCTTCGCTGTCACTCTGGCCATTCTGCCTGCCGTTGTATGTGTTGTGATTCTTATGGTCAACGGCAACATTGGTACCGGCGTAGCGGTAGCGGGCACCTTTAATCTGGTGCGTTTCCGTTCCGCTCCTGGTTCCGCCCGTGAAATCGGCGCGATTTTTATCGCGATGGGAGCGGGGCTGATCACAGGGATGGGTTATCTTGCCTACGGAGTACTTTTCGCGTTAGTTCTGGGTGGAGTGATGATGCTTTATAACACTCTTCGCCTGGGGGAAGGAAAAAACAGAGTCCTTTTCCGCACTCTTCACATCACCATTCCGGAGGACCTGGATTATGCGGGCGTATTCGAACCCATTCTGGACAAATACACGTCTCAATATACCCTCACCCAAGTAAAAACCACCAACATGGGCAGTCTTTTCAAGCTCAGCTATGATTTGACGCTGAAAAATCAAGGACTGGAAAAAAGTTTTATTGATCAGCTTCGGCTGCGCAACGGGAATCTGGAAATTTCCCTCTGCCATCAGGATACGGTGGCGGCAGGCTTGTAAAGGAGAATTCATCGCCATGAAACAAATACACCGGAAAACTTTTATTCTGCTGCTCTGCGCCCTTTTGGTTTTAGGTGGCTGTCAGAGCCAGAGCTCATCGGAACAAACCACGGTGGAGAGCTCCGGCAGCTCCCAGATACAGGCTGAGACATCTCAATCCAGCTCCACCGCTGCCACCAGCACGATGGATGTTTCTTCGCAGTTCAGCGACCGTGACCTGGATGGAACTTATGATGAAAGCTCTGCCATCAAAGTACAGCTCAACGGCAGCAGCGCCTCCTGCGATTCTGATGCTGTCACCATCAGCGGCAGCCAGATTATTGTGAAGGAAGAAGGCGTGTACCTTTTCTCCGGCTCACTCACCGATGGTCAAATTGTCGTCACTGCCGGTGATACCGATAAGGTACAGATCGTGCTCAGCGGCGCGGAGATCACCAGCAGCACATCCGCCCCCATTTACGTTTTGGAAGCTGACAAAGTATTCATCACCCTGGCTGCCAATACGGAAAACACACTGACAAACGGCGGAGAGTATGTAGCCATTGACGAGAACAATATTGACGGCGTGATCTTTTCCAAAGCCGATCTGACCCTCAATGGCACAGGCACGCTCACCATCAATGCTCCCGTGGGGCATGGTGCGGTATCCAAAGATGATCTGGTCATTACCGGGGGAACGTATATTATTACAGCCGAAAGCCAGGGGCTGTCCGGCAAGGACTGCATTGCCATTGCTGACGGCAGCTTCACCATTGTTTCAGGAAAAGATGGAATCCACGCGGAAAACGAGGATGACACCACATTGGGTTCCCTTTATATTGCTGGCGGCAGCTTTGATATCGACGCGCAGGGTGATGCCGTCAGCGCCAGCGGAGCACTGCAAATCGACGGCGGCTCCTTCGACTTATTCACAGGGGAAGGCAGCGCCAGTGTAACAATGACCAGCAGCACCTTTGGTCCCGGTCAGCGGGGCAGTTCTGCCACCCAAACAGACAGCTCCACAGCATCCGAAGATACTACCAGCCAAAAAGGGATCAAAGGGGAAGGCACCTTTACCATTAACGGCGGTGTTTTTACCATAGACAGTGTTGATGACTGCTTTCATGCTGGCGGGGAGTTGTATATCACCTCTGGGGAATTCAACCTAAGCAGCGGAGATGATGCCATCCACTCCGATGACGCGGTCACCATTGAGGACGGCACCTTTACTATTCCTTATTGTTATGAAGGTATAGAGGGTCTGTCTCTCACCATTAACGGCGGCAGCTTTGATATTGTTTCCCATGATGATGGCCTCAATGGAGCAGGCGGCGCGGACGGTTCCGGCTTTGGCCGGGGACAGCAGGATCAGTTTTCCTCCAGCTCCAGCAGTTTTATTCTTATTAACGACGGTACCTTCACCATTGTTTCTCAAGGTGATTGCATCGATTCCAATGGAGATCTCACCATTAACGGCGGCGTGCTGGACCTGACCTGCAACGGAGCAGGCAATACAGCTCTGGATACTGACGGAACCTACACCAACAACGGCGGCAGCGTATCCACCAATGATGGTTCAGAGTCCAATCCCGGCGGTATGGGGATGGGCGGCGGCCAACGGGGTGGCGGTGCCCAAAGCGGTAGCCTCCAAGGCGGTGGCCAGCGGGGCGGCGGCATGGCCATGACACCTCCCCAGGAAGGCGCCGGGAGTGGTTCTGACACTCCACAATAATACGGCCATGTTGTCATCTGCAACGTGCCACTGCCTTCATTTAAACTGATAGTTCCTATTTATGCCTCCTTTTGCTTGCGAGCCCGCCCGCTTTCAGCGGGCGGGTTCAACCTTTTCCTCGTTCACACCATTTTAGTTATAAAAAACCTTCTGCTTTCTCCAGAGCATTGTACCCTGAAAAAGCAGAAGGTTTTCTTTCAAGTTTTGCTGCTGATGACGGAGCAAACCGACGGACAGCAAACACATTTCTTTGCCATCACACTGCGGCAAAAGCGTCTCAGATTTCCTGGATCACCGGCAGGATCATGGGTTTACGCTTGGTACGGGTATAAATATACTCCGACAGCTCATCCCGAATCTTACCCTTGATGGAACCCCAGTCCTTGAAGCCGGTCAGCTGGCAGCCTTCCAGCGCTCTGCGCACCACGGTCTTGGCGTCGGTCATCATGTCCTCCGCCTCCCGGACATAAACAAAGCCTCTGGAAACCAGGTCCGGCCCGGCCAGGATCTCTCCTGTAGCGCCGTCGATGGATACCACCGCCACGACCAAACCATCCTCCGAAAGGAGCTTGCGGTCCCGCAGAACGATACTGCCCACATCGCCCACGCCCAGTCCATCCACCAGCACACGGCCGGAGGGGACCATTCCGGTGATTTTCATATCCACACCATCGGTCTCCACCACCTTGCCGATGTCGCTGATGATGATGTTTTTCTCATCATATCCCATACTCCGGGCGACCTGAGCATTCTTTACCAGATGTTTGTATTCTCCATGGACTGGCATAAAGAACCTGGGTCTGGTGAGGGCCAGCAGCGTTCTGGTCTCATCCTGGCAGGCATGACCGGAAACATGAACATCATACATCCGCTCATAGATAACCTCCGCGCCGGATTTCATCAGCTCATTGACCACCTTACCCACCAGCTTCTCATTGCCGGGGATGGGGGTAGCGGAAATGATGATATAATCATTGGGCCCGATGTGGACCTTGCGGTGATCGCCGGTGGACATCCGGGTAAGGGCGCTCATAGGCTCACCCTGGCTTCCGGTACTGATGATGACCAGCTGATCATCGGTATAGTTTTTCATGGTCTCGATGTCTATGATGGTGCCTTCCTCAACGGTAAGGTAACCCAGCTCAGTGGCCTTCTGCACCACATTGACCATGCTGCGGCCGAATACCGCCACCTTCCGTCCGGTGCGCACCGCCGCGTCGATCACCTGCTGAATACGGTGAACATTGCTTGCGAAGGTGGCAATGATGATTCGCCGCTGACCGGCGTCATGGAACAGCTTTTCAAAGCTGTAGCCCACCGTCCGCTCACTGGGGGTGGAGCCCGGCTTTTCCGCGTTGGTGCTGTCTCCCAGCAGAGCCAGCACACCCTGATTGCCCAGTTCGCCAAACCGCGCCAGATCGATGACATCCCCTTCAATGGGAGTGTAATCGATTTTGAAGTCTCCCGTCTGGATCACCACACCTGCGGGGGTACGGATTGCCAGAGCACAGGCGTCCGGAATGGAATGATTGACATGGATAAATTCCACCGACATGCATCCCGCCTGGATCACATCCCGGGGATGGACCACATTGAGCTTGGATTTATTGAGAAGTCCATGTTCTTTCAGCTTCCCTTCAATCAGCCCGATGGTCAGGGGGGTACCATATACCGGCACATTCACTTCCTTGAGCAGATAAGCCAGGCCGCCGATGTGGTCCTCATGTCCATGGGTGATAAAGATGCCCCGCACCTTCTCCCGGTTGCGCACCAGGTAGGTGAAATCCGGGATCACCAGATCTACTCCCAGCAGATCATCATCGGGGAAAGCGATACCGCAGTCCACCACCACAATATCATTTTCACACTCATAAACAGTGATATTCTTGCCGATCTCACCCAAGCCGCCCAGGGAAATGATCTTCAGGGGTGTTTTCCGCTGAAGCCGGCTTTTGCCGCCCTTGCGTGACTGGCTGCTTCTTCTGCTCTGGGCGGCAGGAGAAAGCTCCTCACTCTGAGCCTTGGGGCTTTGTTTGCGGGGCTGCTGGCGGAGATTCTTTCCACCCTCCCCTTTTTCTCCCCGGGGTGTTTTGGAAGCGCTCTTCTGAGCGGACTGCTGAACCTGTTCCGTGGGAGCCTTTTTCTGCCGGGAGCGCTGCTGACGGGGTTTCTGCTCTCCCTGTGTCTTTTGCTCCGGCTGCTTTGAAGCAGGCTTACGGGTGCCTCTCTTCTGTCCCTGAGGCTTTTTCTGCTCCTCCCCACCGGTCATGGCGGAGGTGTCCACTTCTTCCTCAGGATGATTCTTCAGCTTCTCGGTAAAACCCTGGGGAAACCGAAGCAGCCGGTCCAAAGCAGGTGTTCTGGACACCGGCTTGTTCTGATTATTCTTTTTTTCTGTCACGTTCGTTCCTCCATTTAATGTTTGTCATTGCTTCTATTGCTCTCAAAGTGTTTTCAGGCTTTCCCCATACGAAAAGGGAGCGCCTACTGTATCGGTTACTTTTCCCTCAAACAGGAAAACGGTTTTTGGGCAAAACAAAAAAACCATGGCCGGAGCATGGATATCTGCCTTATAAAAGCTTCTCTGCGACGGGGCCTTCCCGCCGCCACGGTGTGAAAGAGTGGGGTGTCTCATCGGCTTTTTACCGTACCGCCGATGGGATGGGATCCACTTTTTCTTTTTGCCCGCCTTCCGTCCACCGTTATGGGGAGGGTCGGCTGTTTGAAAGCAGCCCGTCCACAAAAGGCCGCTCTATCAAATGGCCCAGGCCCTTTGGCCCGCAGCCTAACAGTCCATTCATCAGCTTTTTGCCCTTCTATCCCTCCGGAATCTGGGAATTAAAGCCGGAAATCTGTATTTATTATAAGGTTTGTTTGCCGTAGTTGTCAATAGCGTGAATCTTTTATTGTTAAAAACGACAATTTTCTCTTTGCTCTGTCATCCACATCAGCCCTGCCAGCAAACCATCCCGCACCCAGGGATGAAGCATCGCCAGGCTTCTGGCTGTCCGGTCCTCTCCGTCAGGACGATACCGCATCACCCCTGAACCTTCCGGCCACTGCCCGCTCTGGGCACAAAGCCCCTCAGGGAGCGCTACTTCTTCCCCCCGCGCCAACCGGGTTCGGCACAGATCCTCCACCAGCCGTTCCCATGGCAGCACCGTGCCATCCCTCAGGCGCAGGGATGCTTCCTCTCCTGTGGCAGAAAGGACCAATACGCATCCCCCTCTGGGGCGCACACCGGCAGCGCAGAGCACCGCGCTTCCCAGTTTTCGCAGCACAGAGGGTCCCCCTTCAATACGGCAGCAGCAGCCCATCAGCCGATCTCCCAGCAGATGGGAAAGCATCTCGCTGTATGCCGGAAAAGGATCTGCCTCCAGTCTGCGCCCTGTCCGCAGGGAAGGCTGACATTCCGTTTTTTCCCACAAACGCAGCAGTTCCAGGTTCAGTTGAGCCCGGCGGCGCCGTGTCAGCGGCAAACCTCCCGGCAGGGTTATTTGTGCTTCTATTCCTTCCTTCTGGCGAAAAAAGATCCCCAAAGCACATTCTCCCCTGCTCCAGCCATGATAAAAGGGGCCCGGCGCGGCGCTTCCCAGCCACAGGCAATCGCCTCCCGCCAAAGAAAGAGAGGACATAAAAAGCTCTGCCGCCGCTCTGCCTGCGGGGGTGCCGTCATAGCAAACAGCCACACGTTCCCTCCCCCGAAGCTGAGCCGCTGCCGCCCCCGCCAGCAAAGGGGTTATCCTCAGTCCCACAGCGCACCGGCCCTCACCGGACACCCCTGGCGGACATAAAATAGCAGCAGTGGTTCCTGTTTGCAGTACCTGCTGTTCCATGATTCTTCCTCCCTCTTTTTCATTTCTTTCCATGAAAAGTATGGCCCTGGAAGAAGGATGCCAATCCATCACTGAGCAATATTTTTCGATCATCGGCACTTTTCTGTTTATTCTCCATTCCGGAGGCTTTTCCGCCTTGCCTTCCCATGCAGGATTGGATATAATAGGAAAGGCAAAAACCGGTCTGTCCGGCGAGAAAGGAATCAATCATGAAGGAAGTTGAGCTTTTTACTGATGGGGCCTGTTCCGGCAATCCGGGTCCCGGAGGGTGGGGTGCGGTACTGCGCTATGGGACCGCTGAAAAAGAATTAAGCGGCGGCGAAGCCCAGACCACCAACAACCGCATGGAGCTGACCGCTGCCATTATGGGGCTGGAAGCCCTTCGGGAGCCTTGCAAGGTCCTGCTGACCAGCGATTCCAAGTATCTGGTGGACAGCATCACCAAAGGATGGATCTGGGGCTGGAAGCGAAAGGGCTGGAAGAAATCCGGCGGCGAACCGGTGCCCAATACCGATCTGTGGCTGCGGCTGCTGACCCAGCTGGAGCGCCACCAGGTGGAATTTTATTGGGTCCGGGGGCATGCGGGCCATCCGGAAAATGAACGCTGTGACCGGCTGGCGGTAGCTCAGATCGAAAATTATCGAAAGCATTGAAAAAGCTCTTGAAAAATAGACTAAAATAGTATATTATTAGTTCAGAGCCTAACGCTCCGGACGTCAAAAGACATTGGAGATTATTGGAAAGGAGACAAATCCTTTTATGAAACGCTTTGTTTATGCCGATAACGCCGCCACCACTCAGGTCAGTCCCCGGGTGCTGGAGGCTATGAAACCCTGGCTGCTGGAACAGTACGGCAATCCTTCCAGCATCTATTCCATCGGCCGTCAGGCCCGCACCGCAGTGGAAACTGCCCGGCGGCAGGTGGCTGCGGCCCTGGACTGCGAACCCAACGAGGTCTACTTTACCTCCGGCGGCTCCGAGGCCGACAACTGGGCCCTCAAGGGCACCGCTCATCTGCTGGCCAAGCAGGGCAAGCGTCACCTGATCACCACCAACTTTGAGCATCATGCCATCCTGCACACCTGCGCTGCCTTGGAAAAGGAGGGCTTTGAGGTAACCTATCTGCCGGTGGACAGCAAAGGGCTTGTCACCGCGGAGCAGGTCCGTCAGGCCATCCGTCCTGATACCGCTCTGGTGAGCATCATGTACGCCAATAACGAAATTGGTACAGTTCAGCCCATCAGTGAGATCGCAGCCGTTTGCAAGGAGGCTGGGGTTCGCTTCCACACCGACGCCGTCCAGGCGGTGGGGCATCTGCCCATCAGTGTGCGGGAGCAGAACATCACCATGCTCTCTCTGTCCGCCCATAAGCTTCACGGACCCAAGGGCGTCGGCGCCCTCATCGTCCGCAAGGGCTTTATTCCCCCCAACCTTATTGACGGCGGCGGCCAGGAAAAGGGCCGTCGTGCCGGTACGGAGAATGTATCCGGTATTGTCGGCTTGGGCGAGGCCATTACCGCAGCGGTGGAAAAGATGGAGGAGGAAACTCCCCGGGTAACCGCCCTTCGGGACCGCCTCATTGACGGCCTTATAAAGCTGCCCAAGGTGCGCCTTAACGGTGACCGTCAGCATCGCCTGCCCGGCAATGTCAATCTCTCTTTTGAGGGCATCGAAGGCGAGAGCCTGCTGCTGATGCTGGATTATGCCGGCATCTGCGCTTCCTCCGGTTCCGCCTGCACCAGTGGTTCCCTGGATCCCAGCCATGTACTGCTGGCCATCGGCCTGCCCCATGAAGTGGCTCACGGTTCCCTGCGGCTGACCCTGGGGGATCAGACCACCGATGAGGATGTAGATTATATTCTGGAGCAGGTACCTCCCATTGTGGAGCGGCTGCGGAGTATGTCCCCTGTCTGGGAAAAGATCAAGGATCTGTAAAAATTGTACCGGGGCGCAGTCCCCTTTTGGAAAGGATGAAAAAACAATGATGTATAGTGAGAAGGTCATGGACCATTTTGCCAATCCCCGGAACGTGGGTGAAATTCCCGACGCGGACGGTGTGGGTGAAGTAGGCAACGCCAAGTGCGGCGATATCATGAAGATGTATTTCAAAATTGACGGCGACGTCATCACCGATGTCCGCTTCAAGACCTTTGGCTGCGGCGCTGCCATCGCCACCAGCTCTATGGCCACCGAGATGATCAAGGGCCGCACCATTGAGGAAGCGCTTCAGCTGTCCAACAAAGCGGTGATGGAGGCTCTGGATGGTCTTCCGCCGGTAAAGGTCCACTGCTCTGTTTTGGCGGAACAGGCGGTAAAAGCCACTCTGGCGGACTACTATCGCCGCCAAGGCATCGACCCGGAGCCGATCGTGGGCAAACTGGAGGAAGTGGACCACGACCACGGTGAAGAGGAAGAATAAAAATTAAGTCTCTGTCCGAGATAAGTATTGGTATGAATAATTGGCCTTCTTATTCATTTTCTATAAATGTCCATTGGAAAATAAATAGAAAGGGACAAAGTTAAAAATGAACTTTGCCCCTTTTGGCATATATACTATTTAGGTCAACAAAATGCAATTTCTTAGTCTTTCGGTTTAGCGCATTTCCAAATAACAACTGTAAGAATGCCACAAACCACAGCAACACCAATACAAATTGCTCTAACAATATTGCTTAAATCCAAGAGACCGCTACCAGTGACTGTAACAGCACAGACGATTGCAAAAATGGTTACAAGAGCCAAAACTATGCTTGCAACTTTGAGAATAGTATTCTTTTTCATACAATCACACTCCTTTGTCAAATCCAAAGTTGTTTAACAGTTTTATTATCTATTTAGGTAGAAAATCAGCAAAAAGTTTCTAAATACCACCTATATAATAGCATACTTCTATTCTTTTGTCTCACTCCGGAAAGGAAAATTTACATTTTTTATCAGTCTAATATGCCTTTCAGGTCGAAAGAGATAGACTTATTCTTGAACTTGGCAAGCGGTATCTTCTTGGACTGATTGGCCAGTAAAGTGATAATATCATAGGCTTGCTCGATATATGGCTTACTCTTGTTCTTCTCAATCCAGTAGAACAGAGCCAAATAGTAGTCGAGAAACTTTGAACTAACACCGTGATATAAATACATAAAATCACTAATATTGTGATGGTAGCCATTGATATGACCGAGACTATATCTGCCGCTGGTGTGCTTTCCATTTGGGATTTGCTTTAATGGTATCTTGTGCTTGTTGGCTACCGTCCTATATGCCCTATGGCTGTCTGTAACCAGAACAGTATCATCCGAGAAGTGGGGTACAAGGGCTTTTTCAATATGAGTTGGCTGTATTCTGCCGACACAAACGGTCTGCAAGAAATGGTTTTGGTTCGTGTCTACACAAGACAGACAGCATACTTGCTGATTGCTGATTCCCCTCTTTTTCTGCTGTTGCTCGTTTAAGGTCTTTAAGACTTGAATGATTTTCTCCGTATCCATACGGTTTAGCGCATTGGAAAACTTTTCTTGTGATCCTAAATCGTCTTTATTGACATAGTTCAGCAACTCACCCTTGACTATTTCTTCATTTTTATCAAGGGACTGTAAGAAATCATTATCAAATCCTTGTTTCTCAACATATTCAATTCTCTTATCAACACTTCTATGAGTATACGGCATTCTGCCAAGTGTACCCAAGAAGAACATAGGGTCTTTTATATCCTTAAAGGACAGGGGATAGTAATACTCGTCACTCTCTGCCAAACTGCGGAAATCGTCCTGATTGCTGACAAACTGGCGAAGAACATCACATATTCTATACCGATTGTGTAGTGCCGTCTGTTTGTTGATCCCAAGATTTCTGGCAATGGTACGGCAACTCTCACCTTGTAAGGTCAACTTGATAAACTCAATCCACTTAGCAATAGACAATTTGGAACGAAAGGCAACGGTGCCGTTGGTATCTCCGAATGTCTTATTGCAATCCTTGCAGAAATATCTCTGTCTACTGTTTCTTGTTCCGTTTTTGATAACCTTAACGGAACCACAATGAGGACAGACAACAGTATCCAAATCCTTGCTATTAGCATAATTTCTATGCTCTCTGCAACATTGGAAAAATGCTCTTTCTTCTTTAGTCAGTTGAGGTTGTATACTTTTCTTTGTGTGCAGAAGATGGAATAACTCTTGAATTTGTTCGTCTGTCAAGTCAGCAATAGCGACTTGTTTATAGATATCGTTGTAATTGAAACGGAAATTAGACATAAAGTGTACCCCCACAATTGTTTTTGTAAGGGAACATAGTTTTTTATGTCAGCGTCAAATTCATTTATGCATATTTATTTGTCAAAATGTATATTTAGGGGTCACCAATACTTATCTCGGACAGAGACAAAATTAAACAATAAACGGATGCCCCGGCAGGAAGCTGTTCCTGCCGGGGCTTATTTTTGCAAAATATTATGCGTGAAATAACAATCTCTCTGTAGGCAAATTATAAAACCTATATACTACCTGCCTTAAGATTCCATATGCTTTTCCAGGGCAATCTTTGTCGCTTTTGCCACATCAACAATAATACGCATCTGCTGTGACGTACAGTTTTCCAATACCTGCGTCAACTCGTTCCACGAAGCTTTGCGATCCAGCAAAAAATCATACAGCAAATCATCCGTCTGTACTTCAAGCACTCTTGCAATATCCACAAATACCGGCAAACTCAACTTGGTATTACCCGTTTCAATATGGCTCATATGGGTAACGGAAATTCCAATCTGCTCTGCCAACTGCTCCTGGGACATTCCGCACGCCTTCCGATACTTCCTTATTCTTTGACCTATTTTGTAATAATCCAAAAAATCACGCCCAATCAGTTTATTCACACTTGAATTGTATAGGCGCATATGCTATGATTTAATAAACTATATAGGCTATTTTATGCCTATATAGTTAAATTATTAGATGGAAGAGAGGAAGGAATCAAGATTGAGTAAGATGATTCACTGTAAAGTCTGCGGGGCGGAAATTGCCCCGTCAGCCAAAACCTGCCCGTCATGCGGGGCATCGAACAAACCGCCGGTTTATAAAAGAATCTGGTTTTGGCTGTTAATGATTTTTGTCCTTCTGCCCATATTGACGGGAATATTGAGTTCCGGCGGAACGACCTCCCCCAAGGCTCCGGGAATTCCTCAGGTACAGCTGAAAATTCCAGTAATCCTACCGCTTCTGCAAAGCAATCTGAATTTGACGGAGACTGCGGAGTCTCCGCTTCGGCTCAGATGGGGGCATCCATTATAGGATACCCTGAGCTGACTATCTCCATCACCAACACCTCTGAAAAAGATATATCGGCAATCCAATTCTATGCTGTTCCTTACGACGTATACGGAGATGAAATTACCAGCTGGAAAAATCAAAACAATCTGTATACAGATACTGCCATAGGAGCTGGAAAGTCCACATCAATCTCCTATCAATTTATTGAAGATCGGGTAAAAACCGTCAAACTCTACATCTACAGTGTTTATTTCTCCGACGGAACGGAATGGGGAAACAAGGATGCTGCAAAATCCACCATTCTGGACCATGGCGCTTTGGTGGAAGTATCCGGAGAATCATAAAAATTACCAAAACAAAATTACCTCAACAAAAAATCCGCAGACTTAAAATCTGCGGATTTTTTCTTTTCTATCGGCGAAGAAGCGCTGTACCTTTGTATGATCTGTCCTACATTTGGGAATAAGGACTTTTACAAAACACCTTTTCACTTTCTCTGAAAAGGAAGACACAAAAGGCAGGTCCCCGGAAGGACCTGCCCTTTTTCTCACCCGAAGGCGAATATTTTCTTTTATTGCACTGCGGATTAGTACATACCGCCCATGCCGCCCATGTCAGGAGCGGGAGCAGCGGGAGCGGGCTCCTTCTTGTCGGCAACCAGGGACTCAGTGGTGAGGACCATGGCAGCGACGGAAGCAGCGTTCTCCAGAGCGGAACGGGTCACCTTGGTAGGATCAACGATACCGGCGGGGATCATATCCACATAGGTCTCGTTGTAAGCATCAAAGCCATAGCCGATCTTGCCGCTGGTCTTGATCTTGTCGATGATGACAGAGCCTTCCAGAGCAGCGTTG
Organism: Angelakisella massiliensis; assembly: GCF_900104675.1. Lineage (GTDB taxonomy): Bacteria > Bacillota > Clostridia > Oscillospirales > Ruminococcaceae > Angelakisella > Angelakisella massiliensis. The sequence goes on from NZ_LT629944.1 coordinate 219,775, forward strand.
GCAGCGATCTGGCGGACAGGCTCCTCCAGAGCCTTCAGCACGATGCGGGCGCCGGTCTTCTCATCACCCTCCAGGGTGTTCACCAGAGCCTCAACAGCGGGCATAGCATTGATGAGAGCGGTACCGCCGCCGGCAACGATGCCTTCCTCAACAGCAGCCTTGGTGGCAGCCAGAGCGTCCTCGATGCGCAGCTTCTTCTCCTTCATCTCCACCTCGGTGGCAGCGCCGACCTTGATGACGGCTACGCCGCCAGCCAGCTTAGCCAGACGCTCCTGGAGCTTCTCTCTGTCAAACTCGGAGGTAGTGGTCTCGATCTGAGCACGGATCTGAGCAACACGCTCCTTGATGGCGTTCTTGTCGCCGGCGCCATCGACGATGATGGTGGTCTCCTTCTGAACCTTGACCTGCTTTGCACGGCCCAGCTGAGCCATGGTGGTCTCTTTCAGCTCCAGACCCAGCTCCTCGGTGATGACCTCGCCGCCGGTGAGGATAGCGATATCACGGAGCATCTCTTTCCGTCTGTCGCCAAAGCCGGGAGCCTTGACAGCGACGCAGGTGAAGGTGCCCCTCATCTTGTTGACGATCAGGGTAGCCAGAGCCTCGCCCTCGATGTCCTCAGCGATGATAACCAGCTTCTTGCCGGACTGTACCACCTGCTCCAGCAGAGGCAGGATCTCCTGGATGTTGCTGATCTTCTTATCGGTGATCAGGATGTAAGCGTCATCGATGACAGCCTCCATCTTGTCGGTATCGGTGACCATGTAGGGAGTGATGTAGCCGCGGTCAAACTGCATGCCTTCCACCACTTCGCTGTAGGTCTCAGCGGTCTTGGACTCTTCCAGGGTGATGACGCCGTCAGCGGAAACCTTCTCCATAGCCTCAGCGACCAGCTTACCGATGTTCTCATCACCGGAGGAAACGGTGGCTACACGGGCGATATCCTCGGTGCCGGCAACCTTCTGGGAGTTGGCAACAACAGCGTCAACAGCGGTCTTGACAGCCTTCTGGATGCCCTTCTTGACAACCATGGGGTTAGCGCCGGAGGTAACGTTCTTCATGCCCTCACGAACCAGAGCCTGAGCCAGCAGAGTAGCGGTAGTGGTACCGTCACCGGCAGCATCATTGGTCTTGGTGGCAACTTCCTTGACCAGCTGAGCGCCCATGTTCTCAAAGGGATCATCCAGCTCGATCTCCTTGGCGATGGTCACACCGTCGTTGGTGATGAGGGGGCTGCCGAACTTCTTGCCCAGCACCACATTGCGGCCCTTGGGTCCCAGAGTGATCTTGACAGTATCCGCCAGCTGATCGATACCGGACTGGAGCGCTTTTCTGGCGCTCTCGCCGTAAATAATTTCCTTAGCCATAGGTAAATTCCTCCTAAATCTCTACTGTTTTATCAAATAAAGTGATATTGCTGAAGAACAAAAGAATTACTCCACAACAGCCAGAACATCGGACTGACGGAGAATGGTATACTCCTGACCATCCAGCTTGACTTCGGTACCGGCATACTTGCTCAGCAGCACCTTATCGCCGACATTCAGATACATCTCCACCTTGTTGCCATCCACAACGCCGCCGGGGCCAACCGCAACGATCTCCGCCACAGTGGGTTTCTCCTTAGCTGCACCAGTGAGGATGATGCCGCCCTTGGTGGTCTCCTCCACTTCCAGCATCTTGACAACAACTCTGTCGCACAGCGGTCTGATCTTCATATGGTATTACCTCCAACATGATGTATTATAGTCTTATTTTTAGCACTCATCATATCTGACTGCTAACTGTATACTATTTTATCTTAATTTTCAGGAAAATCAAGTGCTTTTTCATGATTTTAAGGAAAAAAAACAAAATTCATAATTTGTTCAAGAATCCCCTCCGTTTTTCCCATCCCCTTTACAATGGATTTCTTTTCCTGTACAATAAATTCTGTAAAACAGCCGGCAAAGATCATTCTGTGCGTCCAAAAATTCTGCCTGCTCCCTGGATGCTGTTTATTTTCTTCCTGTGGCAGCACTGTATTTTTAAAACCAGCGTGATCTTTCCGATTTCAGGCCGATAAGTGTGAAGTCAGGGCAGGACATCCCGGCCATATGCTGTTTTCTGCATTTCCGAAACGCAAAGTTCTCCCCAAGGAACTAAACCGGCAGTCTGAAGGATGGTTTTCTCTTATGTCCCGTTTTCCCCTTTGATCTTTCAAACAATCATTTTCACCAGGGCCGCAATGACGGCTCTGGTTTTGTTGTTTTGATCTGATCAAATATTGAAAACGGGAGGGTCCTGTATGGTCCTGCATTTTTCCTGTACTCCCTGCGCACGGCGGATGCTTTGGCTGGCGCTGCTGCAGGGACTGGTCTTTTATGCACCTGTAGCAACGCTGTACCGTCAGGTGCGGGGGGTATCCTTATTCCAGATCACACTGATGGAAGGTATCAGTCTTGGGCTTTCCATTGTGCTGGAACTGCCGTGGGGGATTGTTTCAGAGCGTATCGGATATCGCCGCACGCTGCTGTTTTGCAGCGCGCTTTATCTGCTATCCAAAATCATTTTCTGGCAGGCAAACGGCTTTTTTCTCTTTTTGTTGGAAAGACTGCTGTTGGCAGTGGTCCTGGCGGGCTTCTCCGGTGTGGATGCCGCATATCTGACAGCAGTTACACCTTCCAGTCAGCGGCAGCACATCTTCGGGCTGTATGAGGGGGCATCCACTGCCGGGCTGTTGTTGGCGGATCTTTGTTTTTCTTTTCTTCCTTCCGGGGATTACAGTGAGGCGGCACTGCTGACGGTGTTTGCTTATACTGCCGCTTTGTTATGCGCTTTTGGTCTGAAAGAAGTTCCCTGCCAGCAGATCAGTCAAAAGTTTTCTTTTCAATTTTTCCTTTCTCTTTTTCCCAAAGGAAGGGTCATTCTGCTGCTCATCGGCAGCGCTTTGCTCCTGGAATCCTGCCAAACCATCACTGTCTTTTTCAGCCAGCCCCTGATGACCGCAGCCGGTTTTCCATCCCCTTTATTGGGTGTACTTCATGCAGCAATGGTTTTGTGTGGTTTTTCATCATTGTTTTCGGAACACATTTGCAGATTGATGGGACGGCAAAATGTCCTGTTGCTGGTTTCACTGTGCACTGCGCTTGTGTGTCTCATATTGGCGCTTCCATTGTCCTGGAGCATTCTGGGGCTTTCACTGCTGTTGTTGCGCTGTACCTGCGGTATTCTGGCCCCTTTATCCCTTGCCCTGAGGAGCGAAGCCGTGGCAGATGCTGGAAGTATGGCCGCAAGGCTTTCAGCTCAAAGCTGTTTGATGAATTTGCTGGCGGTTGTTACCAATCTGTTTTTTGGCACTGCCGCCCAGAAAAGTCTCTCTTGCGGAATTATAATGGGGATTCTTTTTTCTCTGGCAGCTTTTATATTTTTCATTATTTATTGTATACCCAAACGGATGATTCCCTCCAAAAGGTAAAAAACAAAACTGTATTAAAAAGATAAAAGCCGCTATCTCGCGGCGGAAATGGAGAACAAAGCATGGCACAGACAACAGAACTTTGGGATATCTACGACAGTGACCGCAACCCTACCGGACGGGTGGAACCCCGGGGCCGTCTGGTCATTGGGGACTATCATCTGGTGGTACACATCTGGCTGATGAACGAAAAGGGAGAGATCCTGGTCACCCAGCGGGCTCAAAATAAGCCTTGGGGGCTGTTCTGGGAAACCACCGGCGGCTCTGTCCTGGCTGGGGAGACCAGCCTTCAGGCAGCGGTGCGGGAGGTCCGGGAGGAAGTGGGACTGGAGCTTGACCCTGCCCATGGCATCCTGATTGACAGTGTGCGTCGGGACCGGGATTTTCTGGACAGCTGGTTTTTCCAGGGACGGCTGCGGCTGTACGACCTGAAGCTGCGTCCCGATGAAGTAGTGGACGCCAAATTCATTTCCCGTGAGGAGTATGATCATATGCGCCGGGGATGTATGTTTGTCCCCACCCAGCCGGATTTCTTCCAGCTGTATGATGTACGGCTGAAAAATCGTTGACGTAAAAGACCCGCGGTCAGGAATCACATTCCGCCGCGGGTTTTTTCTGTCAGCGATTATTGTTGTAATTATTGTTGTTCCGGCTGCCTGGACCGCTGAAATTTCCGGCAGCGCTCATGTTGTTTCTGCCCAGGTAGGTATAGGGGGGCTGATAGGGTGTTCCATAGGGAGTAGTAGCCGCCGTACCGGGGATATTGCGGCGGCGGCCCGGCTTATAGAAGGTAACGAATTTCAGGGAATACATATCACACATCAGGGAGGTTTCATACTGTTCATCATAAAGAATGAAATAGCTTACCCCCACCTTGCTCAAAATTCCCTCCCGGGCTACGATCACCTGGGTGCCGATGAGGAATTCACAGGAAACGAAGCTTCCCACACCTTCGGCCAAAATTTCCTGGAAGGTACCTGTGGAAACCTCACTGTTATCTCCTGACAGTTCCTGATTGACCGGCGTCAGCGTTCTGGGGTTGACATTCTGAGGGTTTGGATCTGTCTGCATGGGAGACTGTACTCCCGGCATTCTCACTTCTTCTTCCATGGTGCTGCCTCCTTATGTATCATTGTAGGCGGGAGTGGGGTCATAAAAGCAATGGTCCCCGATCCTGGTGGTGAACACACCCACTTCACTGGGGAAGTTCTGCCGGCAGGTGGGCTGGTAGGGATTAAAGAACCACAGCGCCCTGCCCAGTCCGGTGACCCGGTTTCCAGCCATGGCCCATTGAGCGATCTCATAGTGGATCTCCTCAGGGCGCATATTGTAGATATTTTGAGGATTGTATTTTCCTCCCACCGTCTCCATGGCACAGGTGAACTGCCCCTGCTGGAAGATGATGCGTCGGATGCTTCCCTGCCCCACCCGGGCATATTCCCCCTCGCTGGCCTCCACACGGTTCATCACCACTGAGGCCACTGCTTTCATACCGGTGTCGCCTTCTCCTCCGGCCTCGCACTGAATCAGCCGTGCCAACAGCTCTTCATCCGAATAGGCCATTGCCTTGCTCGCCCCCTTTTCCGGCTGTCTCGCTCCAGTTTATGCGGGAAGCGGAAAAAACTTTCCTTTTTTCTCTTTTCAAGGAATTTTCGCACCCATTTCTGTGTTTAAAGCAAGCTTTACTGCTTTTGTACACCCTTTCCCCAAAGCACCTTTCTTCCGAAATCCTTTCATTTACAGCAAAAGGCCCCCAATGCCTGAAAGCATCAAGGGCCTGTATACTGATAGACTTATGAAAAACAATTTTCTTTTTACCATCATCCAATTCACATCAAAGCAATTATTTCTTTGAGCTTATTGGTCTGGCCGAAGAAATTCCCATCCATTTGGCTATTGAGGAATAAAGGCTGCTCTTCCCCGCAGCGGCAGAACAGAGCAGGCTGCGGGATATGTGACAGGTCTCACACAATAAAAGCGTCATGGATGGCGTTGACCGCACGGTTGCAGTCTTCCTTATTGATCAGAACCGAAATTTTGATCTCGCTGGTAGAGATCATGTGGATGTTGATGCCTGCGTCAGCCAAAGCCTCAAACATCTTGGCCGCCACACCGGGATTGGTAGCCATACCGGCGCCGACGATGGACACTTTGGAAATGTTGTCATCATAGACGATTTCCTTGGCATTCATCACCTTTTTCAGGTCATCCAGCACTTCCAGGGCCTCATCCATCTGGTCTGCCGCCACGGTAAAGGCGATATCCTTGGTGTTGTTGCGGCCCACCGACTGAAGGATGATGTCCACGTTGATTTTCTTTGCCGCCAGCGAGGAGAAAATCTTAAAAGCGATACCGGGAATATCCTGCACGCCGATAATGGACAGGCGGGCCACATTATTATCCTTCGCAACACCTTTGATGAGCATCTTTTCCACGTCAACGACCTCCTTGATTACCGTTCCGGGCTTCCGCGTCAGGCTGGAAAGCACCTCAAGATTCACGTTATATTTTTTTGCCATCTCCACGCTGCGGGTATGAAGCACCTGAGCTCCCAGGCTGGACAGCTCCAGCATCTCATCGAAGGAAATGACATCCAGCTTCCGGGCGTTGGGAACGATGCGGGGGTCGGAAGTATAGACACCGTCCACATCGGTATAGATCTGGCAGAGATCCGCGTGGAGCACCGCCGCCAACGCCACCGCGCTGGTATCCGAGCCACCCCGTCCCAGAGTGGTGATATCGTCATAGCGGTTGATTCCCTGGAAGCCGGCCACAATAATGATATTGCCCTTATCCAGCTCATTGTTCAGCCGCTCCTTGTCGATGCGGCGGATACGGCTGCTGCCGTGGGTGGAATCGGTAACAAAGCCCGCCTGCCAGCCGGTGAGGGATTTGACGGGATATCCCAGCTTTTCAATGGCCATCGCCAGCAGCGCAATGGAGATCTGCTCTCCGGTGGAAAGGAGAACATCCATTTCCCGCTTGGACGGCTTTTCATTGATTTCCTTGGCCTTTTCAATCAGGTCGTCAGTGGTGTCTCCCTGGGCGGAAACCACAACCACCACATTATTGCCTTTGGCATAGGTCTCGGTGATGATGTTTGCAACGTTCATGATCCGTTCGGCATTGGCTACGGAAGAACCGCCGAACTTCTGCACGATCAGGCTCATCTTGTTCCCTCCATTGTTCTGTTGAGAATGTCAAACCGCCGGGGCCGCGGCGGCTACTGTCAGCGGGAGGCGGTCAGGGCCGGACCTCCACAACGGTGCCGGTGTTGTCCGGCTCCAGAAGCTCCAGCCGCCAGGCGGCCAGCCCCGCGGTATCCAGATAGCACCGCAGATGGCGGAAAAAGCTGTCGTTCTGGGCGGGCACCAGGGCCATCAGAGTGGAACCGGCGCCGCTGATGTACACACATAAGGCTCCAAACTCCAACGCGCAATCCATCACCTGCCGTGCGCCTGGGATCAGCGGAAGGCGATAGGGCTGATGGAGCCGGTCCTGAGAGGCCACCCGAAGATTTTCATACTTGCCGGTGGCAAGGCTTACCGCCATCAGGGCGGAACGGGAAAGGTTAAAGACCGCTTCCTTATGGGTGACCTCCTTGGGCAGCGCTGCCCGGGCCTGACTGGTTTTCAGCTCACTGTCCGGGATGATGGCGGCAAAGCGCAGATCATCCTTCAGCTCCTGGCGGCAGTAGAACACCTTGCCGTTTTCGATGGCGGCGGTGACCTGTCCTCCCAGGATAGCCGGCGTGGAGTTATCCGGATGGCCCTCCATCGTCGCTGCCATATTGATGATATCCTCCCTGGTCAGAGGCTCACCCATCAGGAGATTGGCGCCGGTCAGTCCCGCCACAATGCAGGCGGAGCTGGAGCCCAGGCCTCTGGCCATGGGAATCACATTTTCCTGCCGGATATGCAGTCCGGGCAGCGGTTTCCCGCACAGGTCGAAGAGATATTTCGCGGTCTTATATATCAGATTATGCTCGTCGGTTGGGATGGGTGCGCTGTCCAGGGCCTCTACCAGCACCCCGTCCCACAGTTCCATCTCCACAGTATTGTACATCCGCACCGCCAGCCCCAGGGAATCGAAGCCGGAACCGATATTGGCGCTGGTGGCGGGGACCTTGATCTGTATCATTGCAAATCTTCTCCTTGTTGAGGGCTTTGGAGCCACCCGCTGTCAGTGGAGCGGGGAAAGCTCCGGGAATTTTTCCATATTCTGAATGCTCCGCTTCACACCTGGTAAATGCGGTCAAAGCTGGCTGAGCCGCCGTTTCAAAGGCGTTTCTTACTCTTCCAGAACCCGAACCATGCCCAGGACCTTCACATCGTTCTCCCGGAGGGCATCCAGCTTCCGGGCCAGCTCCCCTTCGGTGGTGCGGGGAGTGATAAAGGCCACCTGACCCTTGGGGGCAGTGACGGAAACAGCCTCTCCAAAGAGAACATGGAACTTGGCTGTGGCCTGATTACTGCTTTCCAGCCGCACCAGAGCGGAAACCGGGCACTCCTCAAAGGGCTCCAGGCGGCTGCCGTCCCCATCCTTCCACTGGAGGGTATGGATGGTTCCTTCCGCCCGGATGGCATCGATGATATCCGATACCACAGCGGAAGCGGTGGGCAGCTTGCCCGCCCCCTTGCCATAAAACATCACATCACCGGTGGCATTGCCCCGTACCAGGATGCCGTTGTATACATCATCCACGGTGGAAAGCTGACTGTCCCGGGACACCAGCGCCGGGGACACCAGAATGGCCAGCTTATCGTCCTCCAGCAGGCGGGCCTGACCAATGAGCTTGATCGCCCCGCCCCAGGCTGCGGCACAAGCCACATCATCGGGGGTGATGGCGGTGATTCCCTCGGTGTGGACCCACTGGGGATAAATATGGCTGCCGAAGGCCAGGGAGGCCAGGATGCAAATCTTGCGGCAAGCGTCATGGCCCTCCACATCAGCGGAGGGATCCCGCTCTGCGTAGCCCAGCTGCTGGGCCAGTGCCAGCGCCTCTTCAAAAGCCATTTTTCCCCGGATCATCTTGGTCAGGATGAAGTTGGTGGTACCGTTGAGGATACCGGCGATGGCGGTGATCTCATTGGCTCCCAGGCAAAGGTGCAGGGGCTTGATGATGGGGATACCGCCGCCCACGCTGGCCTCAAAGAGGAAGTTGACATTGTGCCGGGCGGCCAGAGCAAGGAGCTCCGCTCCCTTGGCGGCCACCAGCTCCTTGTTGGAGGTAACCACGTTTTTGCCGGCGGACAGGCTGCGGCTGACAAAGGTAAAGGCCGGCTCCACACCGCCCATCACCTCCACCACCACATCCACTTCCGGGTCCGCGGCGATCACCTCAAAATCCTTGACAAAAAGATGGGAATAAGGAAGGTCCGGAAAGTCCTTCCGATCCAGAATATACTTGATCTCCACCGGGCAGCCGGCTTTTTTCTCAATACCGGAGCGGTTGGTCGTCAGCACTTCCACCACGCCGGAGCCTACCACCCCATGGCCCAAAATTGCGATTTTCATCGTTTACAGCGCTCCTTTCCTCCATCAGCGGGTGGTGAGGATACGAACCTCCACCACACCGTCCAGGGATTCCAGACGGCTGACCATCTGGGAAACCTGGGTCTCCTTACCCAGCCGGGCGGAGATGGACACAGGAGCCACTCCATCCACCGGAATATTCTGGTTGACGGTGAGAATATTGGCTCCTAAAAGAGAGAGCTCATTGATCAAAGAAGAGAGAACACCGGGGCGGTCCACCAGATTGGTATTCATGGTCACCACATTCTCGTCGATGTTCTCATTGTGCATAAAAACATAATCCTTATACTTATACAAAGCGCTGCGGGAGATTCCTGCGGCTTTGGCGGCCTCCGAGAGATTGCGCACCTTGCCTACCGCCAGCAGGCGCTTGGCTTCCACCACTTTTTCAAACACACTGGGCAGAACGCTTGCATCCACCAGCAGCATCCGTGGCTGATTCATTCTTCATCCACCTTTCCAAAAAGCATCATTGCCCCACCGGAAACTGGCTTCTGGAAGGCGAGGCAAGGACAGTTGTCATCGCTGTGAGTACAATAGTACCATGCTGCGCCCTATCACCTCAATGGGAGAAATGACGAAATTCATCAACAATCCCTGTTATTTTTTGTTTTTTCTCCGGATAGCTTTTCCCTGTTCCACCTGAAAGCGGCACTGCAAATTTTTCCGGGTATGGCGGAAAGGATTTTGCCGTATAAAAGAAAGAGGGAATTCAAAAAAGGAGGGCGATCTGATGCAGGAACGTTTTCTCAAATTTTTTGCCTGCGCCGCCGCAGCCGGGATTTTGGTGTGGGTGCTTTTTCACTGGGTACTGCCCTGTCTGTGGCCTTTTCTGGTGGGGGGATTCATCGCCGTAGCGCTGCGTCCCGCCGCCAGAGGCATCCGAAACCTGACCCGGATGAACTGGAAAGCCTCGGCGGCCACTGCCTGCCTGTTGTTTTACGCTGTTTTTGGGATGCTGCTTTGGAATCTGGGTTTTCTTCTGTTCGCTCAGGGGGCCGCTCTCTTCACCCGGCTTCCGGAGTTATTCGCCGAAGACATCCATCCGGGGGTCACACGCCTGGGGGATCAGTGCATGGGCTGGCTCCAGCGCTTCTTCCCTGCCGCTTCCCAGCAGATGGACCAGCTGTATGGCCGGCTGACCCAACTGGCCGGAGACGGCGTCTCCGCTCTTTCCACTGCAGCCCTGCGCCAGGGGGCGGATTTCGCCGGTCATCTTCCCGCTTTTCTGCTGGCCCTCTCCTTTGCCGTCCTCTCCTCTTTCTTTTTCCTGATGGATTATCAGCAGGTCTCCTCCTTCCTGCTGCGGCAGCTGCCCCGTTCGGCTCAAAAAACGGTATTGGAATCCAAAGTTTACCTGCTGGATACTGGCCGGCGGGTGGTAGAGGCCTACTTTTTGCTGATGCTTCTTACCTTTGCCGAAACCGCCTTTGGTCTTTGGCTGCTGCGGGTGGAATACTTCGCGGTAATGGGCCTGCTGGTAGCGGCTGTAGATATCCTTCCCATTCTGGGCAGCGGCAGTGTGCTGGTCCCCTGGGGAATCTATCTGCTTCTCACCGGCCAGGGACCCCTGGGGGCGGGTATCCTCATTCTTTATGGCGTCATCACTGTGGTGCGTACGATTCTGGAACCAAAGCTGCTGGGCAACCGCATTGGTCTGCATCCTCTGGCAACCATCCTGTCCATGTATCTGGGACTGCGGCTGGGAGGCTTCGGCGGATTGATTCTGGCCCCCATCACCCTGACGCTGCTCATTCATCTGGACCAGGCGGGACATATCCATCTGCTGCGTTAAAAGCTTTTGGGAAAAGAAAGGCAGGAAAACTGCTTCCCGGCCTGAATGCCCCCCAAAAGTTCAGATACACTTCCGGCAAAGATACAGATTTTTCGGGCAGCATTACCAGCATCCAAATGAGACTGACCGCAGTCTCCGTTTTCCCGGTCCATCAGGCGGGAGCGGACGTTTTCTACGGTCCTAGACTGGATAGCAGTTGTCTGTTCTCAGTTTGTTTCATAGTTTTTTTAGTATCAGAAAAAGGGGATGCCATCGCTCTGGTTTCCGCACTCCAGTGGACAGGGAAAATCAGGCGTATGTCTTGGTTTTTATGATTTTGAATTTTATTTTTCTATTGAAGCAGACTTTTCCACAGCCTAAAGAGGGTCTCCTGACAAACTGTCAGGGGACCCTCTTTCTTGGAGCAGAAAACTGCCGGATTATTTTTTTATTCCTGAAGCTGTCTGGACAACAGCAGCAGTTTGTTGGCGGTATTGGCATTGCGTACCGTAATATTGCCGTATTTGGTGCTCATCGCCACTTTGGACCACTTGGTCTTTGAAAAGGTGGCCTTTGGTGCCGACCAGAAAATTACGGAACCGCTGTAAGACAACTGCTCATATTCCGGACGCAGCCCCACCTGTTGTGCCAGTCGGTCCGCCTGTTCCGGCGCAATGACAAAGATGGCCATATGTTTGGACTGTGGATCCTGGTTCCACCAGGACGGCGTCTGAGAAAAAGCCCGCTGATAGTCCTCTGCCGACAAAATCGCAACAGCGATATCCAGGCCGAACCGATCCAGGATCACCTGCCTGCAGCAGTTTTGAAGCTGGATCACATCCTGCCGGGGCGAAGCGAAAAGGATATTTCCGCTGTTGATGTAGGTGCTGACATGGGAAAAACCTCGTTCCTCAAGGGCTGTTTTCAGCTGCGCCATGGGTACCGGATTCTTTCCGCCCACATTAACACCCCGCAGCAGCGCGATGTAAAACTCCATCTCTTCACCTTTCCTTCTTGTTCCCAGATCCTGCTGTTAAGAACCGTTCCGGCGTCTGCTGCTCCGCAGCACTCCAGCGAATCCTTTCCATCCGTTTTCTGTCCCGGTGGGAAGGCTGGTCCTGAAACTTCAGTCTGCACAGGGGACAGGAGCAATGAATCTTCCCTTTGGCCAAACGCCCGGGAACTCCTCCTGTCCAGCCCTCCAGATACTGCTGTCCTCCGATTTCCAAAAGGAGATGTTTCTTTCGTTTGATGGTCCGCTGCCTTTGTCTGCGATAATAGCTTCGGTCTCTGTTCAATGTGATGCACTCCCCATTTTGACGGGCAGCCCATAAGAGGATGGGGAACCGATTCCCTTACAGGCTGCCTATCCTGAGGAAAAATATCAATGACATCATCTTGATCTCTCCTTATTATAAAAGGAAACAAGGATTTCGTCCCTGGAAAAGCTGTTATTCCCGGATCACCCGGCGGGCAAAGGCTGCGGCATCCTCCAGATCCTTTGGGTCAGGATGGCTCAGCGCCCGGTCAAAGTTTTCCAGGGCAAAGCGCATCCGCTGGTCGTTGGGGTCCTTTTCCAGAGCAGCCTCATACCGTGCCCGTATAGGAGCGGGCATCTTTCCCTGGCAGAAAAACCAATCGGCTTTTTCATTGTCGCCGGGAAGCACCTGGGAGGCCCGCTCTACGATACCCTGAAAATAGGGCTGACTGCCGCCCATACCCGCTGTACCAAAGAAAGCAACCTTCTTGCCGTGGAATCTGGAAAGGAGCTGCGCCACAACAGGGGACGCGGTACCCTTATCCGTCCAGAAGCCGACGAAAACAAAATCTTCTTCCGGCACCGCGGTCTCGGATGTGATCGCTTCCAAACGGCTCTGCCCTTCCGGCAAGGCCCCCGCGATTGCCTTTGCCACCGCTTCGGTATTGCCGGTGTGGCTGTGATATAAAACAGCGTATTTCATCTGAAAAACTCCTTTCTTTTTCTGGATGTGAATGATTTCACCTAAGATATACCGCATTTCCATGACTATGTCAAGTAAACAAATTGTGACGGCCCCATTCGGAGAGGGAAAGTTTCTTCAGGGGGCTTTTCAGGAGCATTATGGAATTTCAGTTGCATCCAGGAAAGGGAAACGGTATAATGAATGTTAATAACCCTCTTCCCCGGGGGAATGAGGGGATGGCAAGGGCCCAAGGGCTGAGGAAAGGGGTTTTGATGATGTTTCAGGAAATGATGGATACCATTGGCTTTGTCAGCGGCTTTGATCCCGAGGTGGGCGAGGCTATGAAGGAGGAACTGGCCCGGCAGAGACGGAATCTGGAGCTGATCGCTTCGGAAAACATTGTTTCTCCGGCGGTGATGGCGGCTATGGGAACCGTCCTGACCAACAAATATGCTGAAGGCTATCCCTCCAAGCGGTACTACGGCGGCTGCGAAAAGGTGGACATCGTGGAAAATATCGCCCGGGAGCGTGCCAAAAAGCTCTTCGGCGCCGAGCACGCCAATGTGCAGCCCCATTCCGGAGCTCAGGCCAATCTGGCGGTTTATTTCGCCCTGCTTGAGGCGGGAGATACGGTGCTGGGCATGAGCCTGGCGGACGGCGGGCATCTCACCCACGGCTCTCCGGTGAACCTGTCGGGCAAATATTATCACTTCGTTCCCTACGGCGTCAGCGAGGAAACCGGCACCATTGATTATGACGCCCTGCGGCAGAAGGCCCATGAGTGCAAACCCAAGCTGATCGTGGCGGGTGCCAGCGCCTATCCCCGGGAGATCGACTTCAAGACTATCGGGGAAATCGCCAAGGAAGTGGGCGCCTACTTTATGGTGGATATGGCCCATATTGCCGGTCTGGTGGCGGCAGGCCTCCACATGAGCCCAATTCCCTACGCAGACGTGGTCACCACCACCACCCACAAGACTCTCCGTGGCCCCCGGGGCGGCATGATCCTGTGCAAGGCGGAACTGGCCAAGCAGATCGACAAGGCTATTTTCCCCGGCACCCAGGGCGGTCCTCTGGAGCACATCATCGCCGCCAAAGCAGTCTGCTTCGGGGAGGATCTCAAACCGGAGTTCAAGGACTACCAGCGGCAGATCATCCGCAACGCCAAGGCTCTGGAAAATGCGTTCCGTGAACTGGGCATCACCATGGTTTCCGGCGGCACCGACAACCACCTGATCCTGCTGGATCTGCGGAACCTGGGTGTCACCGGCAAGGAGCTGGAGCATCGCCTGGACGAGGTGTACATCACTGTCAACAAGAATGCCATCCCCAACGATCCCCAGAGCCCCTTCATCACCAGCGGCATCCGGGTGGGTACCCCCGCCGTCACTACCAGAGGTTTGGTGGAGGAGGATATGGCGGTCATTGCCCGGTGCATCTATGACGCCGCCACCGATTTTGAGGGCAAGGCGGAGGAGATCCGGCAGCGGGTCAACGCTCTGTGCGCCCGGTATCCTCTTTATGAATAAGGAAGTGTCAAAAGCATGAAACAACTCAAGCAAATTCGCATTTTGTGCACCATCGCCGTGTTCATCGGCATTTTTCTGGCGGCGGTGGGCCACATTATCGCGGGACTGGCCATGCTGGCAGGAGCCTTTATCCTGGAGCTGAACTTTTTCCGCTGCCCCCTGTGCAAAAGACGGCTGGATACCCGGTTCCGCCTCCATGCCGGGTCCCGCTGCCCCTATTGCCATATGGAAATCCGTTGATTTTTCCAGGCAAAAACAGACAGAAGCAGCGTCATGCTTCTCCGTGAAAATGAGTGTGCCGGAAGGTTCCGGCACACTTGCAAGGAACCATACACCGGGATACGCCGTCGGTTGATCACACAATCAGCGGCGTATCCCCCCGTTTCCCTGCCCTGTGGGTGCGGGAGATGATTTTATGATTTTAATCTTACGCATCTTTCCCCAATAGGTTTTCCGCAGTTTGAGCATCACGGTTTTCCGTGGTGCTGTTTTTGAGAAAGGGAGGAAACAATGGCTGCGCCTTTGGCTCAACGGTTAAGACCCAAAACACTGGATGAAATGGTGGGACAGGAGCATCTGCTGGGTCCCGGCGGACTGCTGCGGCGGGTGGCGGCATCCGGAACTCTGCCCAATATGATTTTTTATGGTCCTCCCGGGGTGGGCAAGACCACAGCCGCCCGGATCATCGCCGCCGGGGCGAACAAAAAGATGGTCCGTCTCAACGGCACCACCGCCTCCACCGGGGATATCAAGGCCCTTATTGGGGAGCTGGACGGCTTTTCCGGCATGAATGGCATTTTGCTGTATTTGGATGAGATCCAATACCTGAACAAAAAACAGCAGCAGACGCTTTTGGAGTTCATGGAGGATGGCTCCATCACCCTCATCGCCTCCACCACCGAGAATCCTTACTTTACCATTTACAGCGCGGTTCTCAGCCGCAGCACCGTTTTTGAGTTCAAGGCAGTAAGCGCCGGGGAGATCCGCCGGGCATTGGAGCGGGCCTGGAAAGTGCTGACGGAGGAGCGGTCCGTAGAGCTGGAGGAGGGGGTACTGGAGCAGATCGCCGGCAGCTGTGGCGGGGATGTCCGCAAGGCTGTGAGCGCCCTGGAGACGGTTTGGCTGGCCGCAGCCGGCAGCGCGGGAAACGGCCGTGTCACCCTGGACGATGCTTCCCAGGTGGCCCAGCGGAGCGCCATGCGGTATGACCGGGAGGGGGATGAGCATTACGATCTCCTTTCCGCCCTGCAAAAGTCCATCCGGGGCTCCGACGAAAACGCCGCCGTCTATTACCTGGCCCGTCTGCTGGAGGCTGGGGATCTTCTCTCCCCCTGCCGCAGGCTGTTGGTGATCGCGGCGGAGGACATCGGCCTTGCCTATCCCATGGCCATGCCCATCGTCAAAGCCTGTGTGGATACCGCCCTCCAAATCGGTCTGCCGGAGGCCCGTATTCCCCTGGCTGAGGCGGCGATATTCCTGGCCACCCAGCCCAAATCCAATTCCGCCTATCTGGCCATTGCCGCCGCCTCCCAGGACATTCAGGCGGGACGGTGCGGCCCCTTTCCACGGCAGCTGCAAAACAAGCATTTTGACGGAGCGGATGCCAAGGAGCGGGGACAGCATTACCTGTATCCCCATGATTATCCCGGTCATTGGGTCGCTCAGCAATATCTGCCCGATGAGCTGAAGGACCGGGTCTATTACCAGTATGGGGAAAACAAGCTGGAACAGGCTGCCAAGGCTTATTGGGACAAAATCAAGGGCAGAAAATAACAGGACAGAATCTCCGGTATCCTGGTGGGAAAAAGATTCTCCGCCAGTTCTCAGCTTCTGTGACCGCCGCCCCCAAAATCCCATCTGCAAAAAACAAAAAAACAGCTCCCGTGGCTGCCGGAACCGCCGGACCACGGGAGCTGTTGTATTTTACACTGTTTCTGCTGTCTTTCCAGGATCATCCCTTCATACAAGGGGTTTTCCACGGCGGAAAGGAACCGGAGTGGAAAATCAGTCCTGATAGAAAGCCTCGGTGGCCTTGTAGGTCATATACAGGTCGCACTTGGAGATCACTTCAAAAGGCGCGTGCATGGACAAAACAGGCACACCCATGTCAATGGTGTCCACATTGAAGTAGGAGACGAACTTGGCCACGGTGCCGCCGCCGCCCTGGTCCACCTTACCCAGCTCTCCCATCTGCCACACCACACCGGCGTCATCCAGCAGACGGCGGAAATAACCCACGGTTTCGGCAGGGGCGTCGTTGGTGGAGGACTTGCCGCCGCTTCCGGTATACTTGGCCAACGCAACGCCATAGTTGAGGTAAGCGGTGTTGTTTTTCTCGCAGACCTCGGCAAAAGCAGGATCAAAGGCCACGTTGACGTCACAGGAGAGGCACTTGGACTTCTCCAGCACATGGCGCAGCTCAAATCCCTGGCTCTGGGCCAGATCCTCGATAAAGTCCACCATATAGTGGGAATGCAGGCCGGTGGTGCCGTCGGAACCCACTTCCTCCTTATCCGCGAAAACGGTGAGGGTGGTGTGGACGGGGTTTTTCACCTCCAGCTCAGCCATCAGGTTGGCGTAAGCGCACACCCGGTCGTCGTGGCCGTAAGCGCCGATCATGCCCCGGTCCAGTCCCAGATCCCGGGCGCCGAAGGCAGGAACAGCAGACAACTCAGCGGACATAAAGTCGCTCTCCACAATGCCGTACTTCTCAAAGAGCAGGCGGGCAATGTTCAGCTTCACCCGCTCACTGGCGGCGTCATCCTTGAAGGGCATGCAGCCGATGAGAATGTTCAGCTGTTCTCCCTTGATTCCCTCCACCATCGGCAGCTTCATCTGATCCTTGGCCAGATGGGGCAGCAGATCGGTGACGCAGAAGATGGGCTCATCAGCCTCCTCACCAATGGTCACATCCACGGTGGAGCCGTCCCGCTTGACGATCACGCCGTGAAGGGAGAGAGGAATGGCGGTCCACTGATATTTTTTAACGCCGCCATAGTAATGGGTCTTGAAGTAAGCCAGCTGACCTTCCTCAAACAGGGGACGGGGCTTGAAATCCAGTCGGGGATTGTCGATGTGGCTGGCGGAGATATGGACGCCTTCGCTCAGGGGAGCGGAACCGATGGTGGCCATCATCAGGGCCTTGCCCCGGTTGTTCTTATAGATCTTGTCGCCAGGCTGATACCGGGCGCCGGGCACATAGGGGGTATATCCCCGCTCCTCCAACAGCTTAATAGTGTACTTGACCACTTCCCGCTCCGTCTTGCAGGTGGTGAGGAACTTTTTGTAATCCTCACAGAAGTCGAATGCCTTTTGGATGGTTTCGTCATCCAGGGTATCTCCCATATTTTTGGGATTCATCAGCAGCTGTTCTTTCAGCTGCTCGCCTTTCGTTTTTTCCGCCATAACGGATACCTCCTGTTGAATTTGGTGACAGACAGGCTGCAAAGGCCCACTGTGATTTATGAAAAGTGGTAAAGGCGGCGGTAGGTTTCCGCCGTTTCCATCACTTTGCTTACATAAGCTCTGGTATCCCCGAAGGGAATGGTGGTAAGGGTCTTGCCATCGGAGGAATATTGGCTGTCCGCCAGCCAGCGGGTGACATTGCCCCATCCGGCGTGATATGCCGCCAGGGCGTTTTCCAGGGTGCCAAACTCCTCCAGCAGCAGTGCCAGGGTCTGGGAACCATAGAAAATGTTCTGTTCCGGGTCCAGCAGTACCGTCCGGGCATCCACAGCGCCGGGTTCTCCCAACCGGTACCGGACCCAACTGAGGGTATCAGGGGTGATCTGCATCAGCCCCAAAGCCCCTACCGAGGATTCCGCGTCCGGCTGAAAGCTGCTTTCGGTGCGGATGACGGCGTAAAGGACCGCCTCTTCCATTCCGGAGCGAACACTGTTTTCCTCCACGACTTCCTGATAACGCAGGGGATAGGCCGCCTGATAAAAACAACGGTAGCCTGCCAGCAGCACGCCTGCGCCCAGAATAAACACCACCAGCGTAAAAAGCAGATGGGAAAAGGGGTTGGTGATTTTTTTCAAAAGCACTTCTCCTTCTGGGAAAAATTACAAACCCAGGTCATTGAGCAGCTCCAGCACGGCCAGACGAAGCTCCACTGTATCGTTATTGTTTTTAATCAGGTAATCTGCCCTGTCGGCAAAAAACTCATCGGTATGCTGGCTGGACATCCGGCGCACCGCAAGTTCAGCCGAAATATGATCCCGGTCGATGATCCGCCGCAGCCGTATCTCAGGGTCAGCGGTGACAACCACAATTTTTTCGCACAGTTTATCAGCGCCGCTTTCAAACAGCGTTGGAGCATCCAGAAAAATCAGTTTTGCGCCCCGCTCCCGGGCCCGCATGATGTCCAGCTCCGCCTCCTCCACAATATAGGGGAAAATAATGCGGTTAAGCGTTTTCAGCTTCTCCTTGTCGGAAAAGACGATTTCCGCCAGGCGCCGGCGGTTCAGCTCCCCCTGGCTGTCTATAATGAGGGGAGAAAACTCCACCGCCAGGTCCACCAAACAGCGGTTTCCCTTGGATGCCACTCTTCGGGAAAGCTGGTCGCAGTCAATGATCTCCACCCCCTGCCACTCCTGCAGCATCCGACAGACGGTGGATTTACCCGAGCCGGTGGGCCCGGTCAGTCCGACGATCATAGCCGTCATTCCTCCTTTTATCCGGTGGTCAAATCAGGTGGCGTCCACCACATGAAAAGCAGCGGAACGAATCAGCCGGTTGTATACCGCCAGCCCGACGCCGTCGGTATCGGGACAATGGATGCAAACCTTTTTTGCTCCCTGTTTATCCATTTCCCGCAGCAGGTCAAAAATACGGTTGGCCTGGGTCAAATGATCCTCCCTTGCCCCATAACAGCGGTTCGGTACCGTCAGCCCGGCGTCCTCCTCAAAGCAAATGGCCCATAAACCGCAGGGCTGCTGCTGTTGGACATAGCGGACAAAGGCCTCCCCTGTGCCCCGCACCAAAGTGACCTCCGCCTTGGGAGCATAATGCTTGTATTTCATTCCCGGAGAACTGACGCGGGCATCGGGGGAAAGCTGTTCCAGCACCCCCCGGTCCATCTCCACCTGCCCCAGGGTTTCACGCAGCTGTTCCAATGTCACAGCTCCGGGACGCAGCAGCCGGGGGACTTCCCCACACAGGGTAATAACGGTGGATTCCACCCCTACTGCGCAGGGATCGCTTTGTACAATAGCGTCCACCCGTCCCTCCAGATCATCCACGCAATGCTGCCATGTAGTGGGGCTGGGGCTGCCGGAGCGATTGGCGGAGGGCGCCGCCAGGGGTACTCCCGCCGCTTCAATAATGGCCCGTGCCACAGCGTTGGAGGGCATCCGGATGGCCACCGTTTCCAGTCCCCCGGAGGTAGCCATGGGAATCCGGTTGGTTTTGGGCAAAATCATGGTCAGAGGACCAGGCCAAAACCGCTCCGCCAGCCGATGCGCGGCCTCTGGAATGCCGGTGACCAGATCCTCCATCATGGACATTTCATGAATATGAACAATGAGAGGGTTATCCTGGGGGCGGCCTTTGGCCTCAAAGATGCCCGCCACCGCTTCCGGGTCCAGGGCATTGGCCGCCAGACCATACACCGTCTCGGTGGGGATTGCCACCAATCCCCCTTCCCGCAGCAGCCGTCCTGCCTCCAGCAGGGCCGGGCGGTCCCGCTCCGGGTCATAAATAGGCAAAAGCTTTGTTTGTTTCATGGATGGGTTCGCTTCCTTTGGATGATCTTCTATTGTAACAGCAGTTTTGACCATGGAAAACATTTCCCTCCCCTTTTCCGGGATTCCGGGAAACTTTCGGTATTTTGTCTGTTCAGCTTTCCTTTTCACCGCTGCTCAGGCGCTGGGCCTGATAGTAGGCTATCAGGGCGTCGATGATCTCGTCCAGAGCGCCGTCCAGCACCGCCTGGAGCTTGTAAAGGGTGAGATTGATCCGATGGTCGGTCACCCGTCCCTGGGGATAATTATAGGTACGGATGCGCTCGCTCCGATCTCCGGTGCCCACCTGGCTTTTCCGTTCGCTGGCAATGCGGTCATCCTGCTCCCGCTGCTTTTGTTCCAGCAGCCGGGAACGAAGGACCCTCAGCGCTTTATCTTTGTTTTTATACTGGCTCCGTTCATCCTGGCACTCCACCACCATACCGGTGGGCAGATGGGTGACCCGGATGGCGGAGCTGGTCTTATTGATGTGCTGGCCGCCCGCTCCGCTGGAACGGAAGGTATCGATTTTCAGGTCCTTGGGATCGATTTCCAGCTCCACTTCCTCCGCCTCCGGCAGCACCGCTACCGTGACGGTGGAGGTATGGATGCGTCCCTGGGTCTCTGTTTCCGGCACCCGCTGCACCCGATGAACGCCGCTTTCATATTTCAGACGGGAATAGGCTCCGTCTCCGGCAATGGAAAAACTGACTTCCTTGCAGCCTCCCAGCTCTGTTTCATTGAGGTTGAGGATCTCGGCCCGCCAGCCCCGGCTCTCTCCGTACATGGAGTACATCCGCAGCAGGCTGTGGGCAAACAGTGCCGCTTCCTCTCCTCCCGCTCCGGCCCGGATTTCCACAATCACGTTTTTGCTGTCGTTGGGGTCCCGGGGCAGGAGCAGGATTTTCAGTTCTTCCGCGGCGATTTCCGCTTTTTCCCGGTTTTCCCGCAGCTCGTTTTCCACCATCTCCCGGAAATCCCGTTCCAGTCCGCCTTCCTCCAGCAGCTGGCGGGCTTCCTCGGCGGCTTCCTTCGCCTGAGCGTATTCCCGGTATTTTTCCACAATGGGCCCCAGTGCGGCGTATTCCTTCATCAGCTCCCGGTACTTCTGGTTATCGCTGACCACCTGAGGCTGGGTGAGCATCTGGCTGATCTCCTCATACCGCGCCTGGGTTGCTTGCAGTTGATCGAACATTCCATGGTCCTCCGTTTATAGATTCCCGGACAAAGGGACTGGCTCAGGGTTGGGGCTCCCGATGGATCCGCTTGATGTTCCGTTCCACCTTCAGCCGCGGCACCATCACCAGATGGCCGCATTTCTGACAGCGGATTTTGAAATCCATTCCCACCCGGGTCACCAAAAACAGATTACAGCCACAGGGATGGGGCTTCTTCATTTCCAGCACATCCCCCACCTGTACATCCATCTTTACCCGCCTCCTTTTTCGGAAATCCCTCTTTCCTGCTGACAGGAAAAAGTCTGTGTCAAAATATTATATCATAAGCTTTGCCGCATTCGCAACGCCTGTTGTATGGTTCCCGCTGTTTCTGCAAAAAATAAAGGGCATCGGCAGCAGAAAGCGCCGTAGAAAGGAAGATTTTCTATGCAGGTGACCATTACCGCGGTATTTGACAGCAGGCAGCAGGCGGAGTGGGCGGCCTCCGCCTTGTCCGGTCTGGGAGGAGAGAATAGTCCTGTCACCATTTCTCTGCAGACAGGGGAAGCAAGCGGTTTTTCCGCTGTGACCGCCGCCACTGGATTTTCCAATCTGTGGGGCGCTCAAAACATGGTGGCGCAATCAAAGGAAAAAGCGCTGCTGCGGCTTCGGTGCGACAGCGACCAGCAGCAGCGGATGATGGGAGAGCTGGCAGCCCTGGGGGCCAGCCGGGTTTCCTCTGAATCCTGAGAAAGCAAGACAAAACCCCGACCGAATCTCTGGAGAAAAGATCAGGTCGGGGTTTTGTTTATGGAGAAAAACGGGATTCAGGGGAATCCCGGAACCAGCGCCGGCGTACTTGCTCGGTTACCGGCGCGGATGGTTCCAACTCAGTGAGTCCGGATTATTTCTTCAGGGAAACCGCGCCAGCGGCAACCAGAGAAACAACAGCCAGAGCGGTGGCTACGCCAACAACGTCGTTAGCGCCGGTCTCGGGGTTCTCGGTGGTGTTGTCATCAGTCTCACCGTCGCCGTCGGTGTCAACAGCGGTGGTATCCAGCTCGATGTCGGAGATGACATAGGAAGCGGAAGAACGGATCTTGCCGGTGTAGGCATAAGCGTCCTCGTCCCACTTCAGGCCGGAAGCAACCAGCTTGCCGTCCTTGACAGCATAGACATACTCATCCTCGTCAGCATAGACTTCCAGATCCATAGCGGTGGGGAAGCCGTTGGTGTAGATGTTCACGAAGGACATCTCAGCATCGGGATAAGCCTTGAGGATATCGGTGTCGGCATCCTCATCATAGTCATAGAAGACCTCATCGCCGTCATAGACGCGGCCTTCCAGATAAGCGATATCGCCCAGCTCAACGCTCATGGTACCGTAGGAAACATCCTCGCCGCCGGCATCCTTGTCGAAGCAGAGAACTTTGCCCAGATCATTGGAGGACAGTTCCATATCTTCCTGCAGACCATAGGGATCAACCTTCACATGACCCACAGCGATGGACAGGTTCTGGCAAACCAGGAAGGTCTTGTTCTTCTTGATTTCGTTGGTCTCATCCTCGTTGACAGTCTTCTTGGTCTTGACTTCCAGCTTCTCGATCTCAACGTTCTTCTTGGCGTCCTTCTCTTTCCGGGACAGGTCATAGTCCTGGTTGAACTTGATCTCTACGCAGCCCTCGTTGTCGTTGATGGACACGGAAGCGATCAGGTTGGCGCCCTTGGTGATCTTCTTGGTGGTGATGGAGAAATAATCAGAATCAAACTCGCTCTTGGTCAGATCACCATTCTGGTTTTCCTCGAACTCATCGGGATAAATGCGCAGCTTGTCTCCGGGAGCCAGCGCAATGTCATCCTTGTCGATGCCAGAAGCACCGGTAGAAATGCTAATGGCGTTCTTACCCAGAGTGTAGGTAGTAGCCATTGCCATGCTGGTCATCATCGCAATGGCCAGCACCATAGAAAGTACCTTTTTCATTGGTGGTTTCCTCCTATAAAATTCTAATCTTTACTTTTGCCGTTCGGTATCTCCATCTCCCTTTCGGCAAAGCCATTATATTACAACCATGTAACCAAAGTTGTGAATTAATTGAAATAATTTACAGGTGAAATCATGAAAAACTTTTATAAAATTCAAGATTAATTAGGTAGCAATAGACATTTATGGCATTTTAAAGCAAAATATTTCAAATTATAAATTACAAATTGTAACCAAAAAGACTTATAAAACCAGAACGACACAAAAATAAAGCTTTAAATATCTTTTTTTGATGTAAAATTAAAATTATGTGAAAAATGCCATCAAAAGTTCAAAAATGGCAAATATCATTTTCATCACAAAACGGAAGGAGCACTTGCTTTTGATGGTAAATTACCGATAATAGGTAATAAAGGCCACTATTCCCCAACTGAGAATAAAGGAGCAGGCAAGATGCAAAACAAGCAGTTGGAATTGCTGAGAAAAGAAGATCAGATCCGCAAACTGTTGATTACCAGCTTACGGCGAGAAAATTTTGAAACTCTGGACGCGATTCACTTGGATGAGATGCCTTCTCAGGAGCAGCAGGTGCTTCTGCTTTCCATCTCCACCATGCTCATTGAGGAAGATGAATTGAGAGAAAACCGTATGGAGGTGGAATATTATACCAGCCCCGTTTTGATGCTGCGGATGCTGGATCACCTCAGCCAAGAAGAACATCCTCACCTCTTTGAGAAACTATGCTGCTACGCAAAGCCTATTTTATTGGCGGTCCGCTTGAGTTCAGGCGGGCCCGGAAGTCAAATGCCGGAAAACATTCCTGATATGCACTTTGGCCCCCTGACTATCCAACACCGCCAGCGCCAGTGTATTCTGGCGGGTAAAGCCATAGATCTCACTCGCAAGGAGTTGGATCTTCTTACATATATGGCCTATTACCGGAATCTGCCTCTGACCCGGGCACAGCTGCTGGATGTGGTCTGGGGCAAAGAGCTGGGGGGCAGCCGGGATATCCGCACGGTAGATACCCATGTCAAACGCCTGCGGAAAAAACTGGGACCATGCGGCCGGTGGGTCGCTACCGTCCGGGGCGTGGGATATTGCTTCCGTTGGCAGGATCAGCCGCTTCTGGGGGAGGATCCCAGGTTGGCTGAATTGATATAAGAAACAATTTCCCACATACCCAGGAAAACTCGCCGGAAATTTTTTTGAAAAAAATCGAAAAAAGGTATTGACTTTCCATGTCAGGTGGGCTATAATAACGAAGCGCTCTCCGGTAAGGGGCTGCGCGAAAAGAATACGGGGGTGTAGCTCACTTGGGAGCCCGGTTGAAGCGGTAAACAACCCCCGTACAGGGAACATAAAAATTAAACATCACAATCTCTCTTATCTGGGGGTATAGCTCAGCTGGGAGAGCGCTTGAATGGCATTCAAGAGGTCAGCGGTTCGATCCCGCTTATCTCCACCATCACCAAGAGATTGTGAACGAAAACCTCACTTCTTCGGAAGTGGGGTTTTTGCTTTATGCAGCGATGGCAACGATGTCCATGCCCATGCTGAACTGCTCAAAGTCAATGTTAAAGTCGATATGCAACTTGTAGTCCCGGTAGACCTCCACCCGCTTGATAAGGCAGTTGACGATCATTTTCTTTGCCTCCATGCTGGCGGTGTCGTACATATCAGCCCAAGAGATAATGTCATCGTATTGGGCGTTCAAGTGTTCCAGCACAGCCTGTCCTTCGTCATAGGCCAGTTGCGCCGCCTCAAGCTGCTGCTGAACTTCGAGACATTTTGTCTCACAGTCAGAAATCAGAGAGCCGAGCAAGTCCTGCGAAAAAGCACTTTCGCCGCGCAGGGATTTAATGACCTCGGCCTTCAGCATATTCAGCTCGGCAGATACTTTTGTATGTTCGGCCCGGATGCTGCGGAGCAGCGCTTTCCGTTCCTCCATCTTTTCTTTGTATCGGATATTGACGATCTCACTTTTGGGGACAGCTTTCATACGCTCAAAGATCTGTCGCACCACCTTATCAATGATGCCGTCAAGGGTATGTGCCGTGTACCCGGTCTGACCGTCACATTCCGTTTGCTTGCGGGTTTTGCCGTAGCAGATATACCGTACACGCTTTACAATGCGGTTTGGATCGTCCTTGCAGGGATAAGCCTTGCCGTTTGTGGTGAGTGAGAGCCGGGAGCCACAATGACCACAAAACACATTCCCGGCCAGCAGGGACTGGCCTCGGGTGTTGAGAGGAACACGGCGCTCCTGTTCGGCAGAATTGGCACGGGAAGTGCGGATATGCTGTGCGGCCTCAAAGAGTTCCGGCGGGATAATCTGCAAGTGCAGCAGCACTTGGGATCGGCTATCGCCGCTGCGGAGTACGCCGGTATAGGTGAGGTTGCAGATGATACCCCGGATGCTGGCGTGGTGCCACATCTTACCCGACCTTGCCCGATACCCGAGCTTATTCAGATAGGTGGCGATCCGCTGGGCTCCGTAGCCCTCATGCACATACTTGTCAAAGATAATCCGCACCACAGCGGCCTCGGCCTCGTTGACAACCAGCTCATAAACCTCATGCTTTCGCTTGTTGAAGCGGCCACTTTTTACGAGATCGTAGCCGTAGGGAGCAAGCCCGCCTTTGAAACCGCCGTCCTCGACAAGCTGGCCGAGGGCGGTTTTTGTGCGGATAGAAGTCTTTTCGCTTTCACCGTCAGCTTGCCAGAAGCGGATATAGTTGGTGAGTTTGTCGGTGTGGGTATCAAAACGCTGCTCACCCTCTTGGGTACTCCATACCCGGATGCCGTTCTTGACAAACCATTCCACCACAAAGGGCGTTTCGTCAGCGATACGCCCGATGCGGTCAAACATGAACACCAGCAGAATATCGAACTTGCCCTGCTTGGCCCGTTCTTTGATGATTTGGAGTTTGTCGCGGTTTTCGGCCCGTACCTTGTGGCCGGATACGCCGTCCTCCTGTTCTTCGTGAACAATCGTCCAGCCCATCTTTTCACAGAAGCGGTGGCACTCTCTGCGCTGCATGGGGATGTCGGCTTGGCTTTTATCGTCATAGTCCACTTGCTTGTCGGTGGACACTCTATACAAACAGTCAACGCGAGTTCCGATAAGAATGTTATTTTCCATATTGATCCGTCCTTTCATTTGTCATAAGGGCAAACCAAAAGAGCGAATCAATACGCGGGAGATATGAACTTTTCAAGGTACATAGGGGCTACCCCCACTATTATTATCGCTCCGATTGGGGTGGATTGCAAGGATGTCGCCGTGGGTATGCTTGGCGGCATTGTTGGCAAAAGAGGATAGCAAAATCTGTTTCACATGGCCGAGGGCCGTTGTGTTTCTGCTATCGGCAAAGGTAGCGGATATTTGATAACCGTCAATGGCGAAAGTGGTTAATTCTCTTGTGCGCTCCATAGATGACCTCCTTCACAAATGGCGTAGAACTGATTGATCCCCGTTGTCTGTTGGGGAAACACGAAAAGGCGGCACCCGCGATTGGGTGTCGCCCTTTTGCCTTTCTCCACATTGGGACAATTTGTCTCGAAGTTAGAATAAGGAGCGCCGCGCTCATTTTCTTGGCCCGTCATAAGACAGCTATACTCGGCGCGACGCTCCTTGCTGGGGTGGTGCGGCAGCTCCGGGGGACAGGCTGCCAGCCTGTCCACTCGCGGATCGTGGCCGTGGGGTGGCAAGTCCCCACTTGCGGCGTTGGTGTGGATCGCTCGTCCTCCGTGTTGGAGAAGTCCTGGCGCACCCGCCGCCCGGCTCCTCGCACTATGCCCGGAGCCGCCGCTATTCAGTTGTGGAGAGGATCAACTCCTCTCATATACCAAGGACATTTGGAAGATGTTTTTTAACCCCCTACATCAAACATTTTGCAAATATTTTTTCATGGACTTCAAACCCTGCTGGATAGATTTATGTACGGCGGCCACGCTTACGCCATCGGCCTCGGCAACCTCAGTCATGCTCTTGCCTTCAATGATACAGGCATCAATGCGAAGCCCCTGCGTTTCGGGCAAAGTGTTCAGCGCGTTCCACAGATCGCAGAAACGCTCCATGCGCTCCAGCAGCTCCTGCGGGGTCGGCTCGGAAAGGCAGGCAGAGTATTCGATCCCATCATCACAGTCGAGGGAATACTGTGCCTTATTGCGGATTATCCGCCGCTGGTAGGCAGCCTCATACAGCTTGTCGGCCCGCAGCTCGGCGGCCACTTCATCGGAAACTTCGATATATTCATCATGGGTGTGCCAAGAGTAAAAGTCCTTCAGATTGATAGTAGTCATTATATTTTCCTCCGTTCAGATTTTTGTTGTGGGTGGACGATCTGAACGGGGGATGGCGGGGATCGGCAGCCGGGGCCGCCCCTGCCTACCTCGGGACAACTTGTCCCAAGGTGGGTATAGAAAAACGCGCTCGCATGGCGTGATGCCACACAAGCGCGTGAAATGACATTATTCTTAATGTACTGGCAAATTTCGCGTCCAATGCCGGACTTGCCCGGAGGGGGAGCTACGCTTTTTTTAGCTGGTGAAGATCATGCGTACTATGAAAAAGCAAAATGAACACGACGATCCCTCCTCGGAAACCGCCGTGTTCCTCATAAAGTCGTCGTATAACGCGGCGGCTTTAATTGACAGCCGCCGAAAACAAAAGAGCCGATAATCCGCGCCTGAGGGCTAACGGGTTATCGGCTCTGCGTCTGTGCGTCTGGCTCTGTGATAACTAAAATCTTAAATTTTTCTACGCTGATTAAAGTTTCTTGTTTGCATTTAGGACAAAACAAAGGAAAGTTTTTCAGCTCAGTATCTAACCGCAGCTTGATACGAGTTTTACTGTTACAGACAGGACATAGCAGCCACTCGAAGCTATCCATATCGTTCATTTCAAATTTCCCTGAGCGTCCAAACTTTTTGAGCTGTGATAACAGAACCAATCGCAATTATCATAGCCAATAGGAAGAACGAAAACTGTATTCCACTTATTGCCACTGTGTAAACATCGAAGAATTTTAATGGCGTTAAGCAGTACAGCATTGGAGCTTCAAGATATTCGGCGGTGATGCTGATGCCATAAAAGAGCAATAATATTCCCGCGCCTATCCGAACAGCCCCTTTATAGGTTCTCGTCAGGCTGGAGGCCAGAAGCGTGATTGCAAACAAAGTCAACCCTGTCAAAAACAGGCCCAATGTGGTGGTAAAAGCAGCGTTTCTTTGCTCTAAACCGCCTAGCGGTAAAATGGCGGTAAAATAATTACATAACCCGCTGAATACCGCAAGTGCAAGCAAATTACATACACAGGCAACTGCTTTGGCACAGACAACCTTGTTGCGACCCACTGGTTTTGTAAATAGATATTCTGCCGTTCCCTGCGCCTGTTCTTTCGCTACACACGAAACACCGAGATAGACCGCATAGCTGTTGGTTAGCATCGTGACCCAATAATACATACAGCCATACCAGCCCAAAGCAGAAGTCAGATCACCGCTCACACCAAACATAGCTTTCAGAATTTTCGGAAAATTCGATATTAGCCCTGTCAGCTCATTGAGGCTTTCCTTTAGTGACAAATACTCAAAGTAAGCGAAGCCACACAAAATCAAGACAATTCCCATCCAGATCAGCAGTAGTTTTCTTGTTAAGCGCAGCTCGTTTTTCACTAACGCCTTCATTCGTTTCCTCCTTTACACAGCCAACGCAATATCCCGCTTCAAGATTTTCCAGTATGCCAGCAGCGCAAACCCAAACAGCAGGAGCAGATACCAGAGCATATAGTCCCATGAATAAGTTCCAGCATTGTGGATTTCCGCTGGACTGAAAAAAGAAAACGGCGATAAAAAGCCGATTGCCCGGATATTGACAGTCCTCGAAAAAGAAGTGATACAATATTCCACAAACACAACCAATCCGGCTGTCAGAAGTGGGGAACGATTATTGGGGTGAAATATTCCAACCATCAGTCCCAATAGTGCAAAAAAGAGGGAGATGAGAATAAACGAACCTGCCACCAAGAAAAATTCCCCGATGGGAAATCCGAAACGGAACAGAGTCATCGTTAGAAATGAAGTCGCCAGATAAAAAATCCCTGTTACACATATTCCGGCAAGCGCACATAGCAGCTTTCCCATATAAATCTGTTTCCGTCCACAAGGCTTTGTGTATAAGTATTCAGCCGTATTTCCCGTACACTCTTCTGTATGTAACGACAGCCCCAAGTGCATCCCGAAAATCCCCCCTGCAACCATAAAAAAGCCTGTGAGGAACGAGTACATACCAAGTGGCTCCATCAATAGCTCCAGAGAAATACCAACCGTTTCAAAAAAGCCTCCCTGTGTAAATTCCACAGGCAAAGTTTCCACCGTTTCAATCATGCCATAATACACTGGCGTCATGGAGAAGATACAGACCGCAAGAGTTGCGGCCCAAATCAGAATATATTTTCGTTTTCGTTTCCATTCAAATCGAAAAATCAACATAACGACCTCCTATTCGTAGTAGTGGAGGAATACTTCTTCCAATGACGGTTCCTCAATTAAAATATCCTCCAGCTCCAGCCGATGAAGCTGGTTCATAATCATCATAACTGGTCCGCTGAACATAAAGGATACAGAAGTCTTGCTCTTGTCCCACTCTAAATTAGCCGTACCGGGAACAGAAAAGAAATCCTCTGGAATGGCGCTTTTTGCTGTCAGCGAGATTTTCTTGTATCCGTTTTCCCGCAGTTCCTTCATGGATTGAACACTGATCAGCTTCCCCTCCCGCAGAATGGCTACACGGTCACAAAGTCTTTGCACCTCACTCAAAACGTGGGAGGACAGAAAAATGGTCACACCTCGTTTGTTTTCTTCTTTCAGAATATCATAGAAAGCCTGCTGGATGAGCGGGTCAAGGCCACTGGTAGGCTCGTCCATAATCAGCAACTTCGGAGAGGGTAACAGAGCCGACACAATGCCAACTTTTTTCTTGTTCCCTAAAGACAAATCGCCAATTCGCCTGGATAAGTCTAAATTCAACCGCTCCGCTAATTCTTCCATCCGGCTGTGGGCATTCACACCATAGAGTTCTGCTGTGTAGAAAAGCATTTCTTTTACTTTCATATTGTTGTAGTAACAGTTTTCGCTGGGAAGATACCCCACATCCTTTGCGATACGGGCGGGCTCCCGACTACAATCTAACCCAAAGATAGAGGCTCCTCCGTTGGAGGGTTTCAGCAGGCCCATTAGAGTACGGATTGTGGTAGATTTTCCTGCTCCATTGGGGCCAATAAAGCCGAAAACCTCGCCTTGTTCAACAGTAAAGCTAATGTTTTCAATTCCTCGATGTTTTCCATAGCTTTTTGTAAGTTCGTTTAGGACAATTACCGGCTTGCTCATGGCAAATATTCCTCCTTGTAAAAGTTGTGTTTCAACATATCTAGGATGTTTCGAAACTCTTTCATCATGCTGTCATAATCCACTCCACTTTCCAACTGAACGGACATACCCTTTGCAAGCATCATAAGCATCTGAAACACTAATTCTGCATCCTCCGGGTGTCTGAATTTTTTATAATCCCGCTCATGCAGAACAAGCGATGCGATATATTTTTCATTTGCTTCTGAAAATATGGCACTTTTCAATTCAGGCGTTGGTTCCACTGCCACACTTGCAATAAACGACGCAATATGCGGGTGCTTTTTTAAGATTTCCACTTTCATAACGCTGGCTTCCCATACACGGTCAAAGAAATCCGTAGTTTCCTCCAATGCACTCGTGTTATAGGCTTGCTTCATTTGGGCAGCGCAGTAATCAAATAAATACTGGTAAAGTGTCTGCTTATTTCCAAAATACTGGAATATAGACGCCTTTGAGATACCTGCCGCTACCGCAATATTATTGATTGACGTTTTTTCATATCCATGTCTTGCGAAACAGGCAAGCGCCGCATTACGGATTGTTGCCTGTTTCTCCTGTGAAAGCGCTAAAAATTTTTCCATTACTATTCTGCTCCTTCAAATAACCGAATCGGTTATTTGTATACAGTGTAACATAAATAACCGAATCGGTCAAGACGTTTTGCGCTATTTTGAGAGGAGCGCACAAATGGCAAGCAGGGCAAGTGTAGCCACACTTGCTATTTTTGCATCCCGTGGGGGCTGCAAAAACGCTTGTTGGGGAGCCTCCCCAAACCCGGCACTTTGGGACAAGTTGTCCCGAAGTCTGTTGTCTGCGTCACCGTTGCTTATCGCTCCTGTTCCTTATTTTTGCGCTCGTCCGACAGGCCGAGCAGATGATCGATATTCGCCTTGACCGCCACGGCCTCCCGCATTTCCTGCTGGGCCGCCCGGTACTCGGCATAGAGGGCTTTTTTTCGCGCTGCAAGTTTGCGGCGTTTTTCTTTTAGCGCGTCCATCTTCGGGAGCTTTTCACCGTCCAGCAGCTCATTGAGTGCCGCCTTCGCTGCCCGGTAGTCGGCCAGCTCCGGGCCATGCTCGGCCAGATATTTCTTGCTGTACCGGGCCGCCTTGTACCCCTCGAACACAGGCCGGGACTTGGCGTACTGCACCACAGCCTCCATCAGCGCGGAGGTTTTGGCGAGGTCAGCCTCGGTCTGACGCAGTTCCCCGGCCAGCGCATGAAACCGCTGGGCCGTTCCGTCAGCTTGCGCAGCGAGCTGGTCATACTCGGTGAGCTGGTGCTCCTGCAAAAACATGAGGGCTGCTGCCATCTGTTTGAGGTTATACACCTTGGCCCACCGTTCATAGGCCGGGCCTTTGCCGGAGCGCAGACGCTCCTGTATATCCACAATGAGATTGACACGCCTGGGCGTGGGAGCCGCCGCATCGTGGATATGCGGGACGGGTCGTTTCCCGGCAATCACGGCTCGAATGTTCTCGGGATCGTAACCTTCCCCAAGGGTGGATGCCCGGAGCCGCGTTGCCCGTTCCTGTCCGGGAACAAGGAACGAGATCACACCGCCGCGCCCATGCTTGACCGCATACCCGGACTCCGCCATGAGCCGCAGAAAGTCGGCAAAATCGGCGGGGCCTTTTGCGAGAGCATCGTTGATGGCAAGGCGCAGCCTTTCTTTATAAGAGGGCTGGCGCTCGGCTCCCAGCCATGCCCCATAGTGAAGAAAGCGGCCCTTGCTATGTAGCTTGGGATTGAGGATCACGGACAGGTCATTTTCCAGACACACCCGATCCGAGAGCCGCCGCACAGCGCGGGCCGAGCCGATGAAATCCCGGAACTTCCGGGTACAATCCAGCGAAGTAGAATTGTAGTAAATATGGTTATGGATATGCTGGCGGTCTGTGTGGGTGGCAACGAAAAAGGCGTACTTGCCCTTCGTCCAGCGCATCGCCGTTTCGTAGCCGATGCGATTGGCCTCCTCCGGGGTAATCTCTCCGGGCTTGAACGCCTGCCGGATCTGATAGCACAGCACATCGGCATCCCGGCGCTGCTCCCGGCCCGTGACAGCCCGGTACTTTGCCTTGCTTAACAGGAACTCCGCATCGGCGGTCATGTGGTCGCAGGCATAGGAAGAAATCAACTCGCCACCCTGCGTCTTATCCGGGTTTTGTCCGTATTCAAACCGATCCTTCAGCGATTGCGCGATAGTTTCTCCCTTGCTGATTTTGTGCTTTTTGAGATAGGTCGTTGCCGTAGGCAGCCCTCCTTCCTGTAAGAAAAACGGCGGCTGTGTTCAGCCGCCGTCATGCTACCTTGGGACAAATTGTCCCGAAGTATCAGCCTGTGATGAAGCCCCGCAGAGCAAAGTTGAGATTGTGCAGCTTATCCACCAGCCACTCCGCGATGGCCGGGATGCCATAGGGAGAGATCAGAAACGCAAGGACAAGGAACACGATCCCGCCCAGCGTCTGGCCGCTGATGAACAGGGCCACGGCAAGCAGGGTCAGCACCACACAGGCCACAACGAAAACCGCAGTTGCCATACAGAACAGAAAAGACACCACGGCGGCCAGAACGGTGAGCACCACCACAAAGGGGGCGGCAAGGATTTTCAGAACGATCATAAGCGGCTACCTCCTGTAAAAGTTGATGGGTTTCCTCCTACCAATATTATAACTCCGCCCATATAAGCAAACAAGGATGTCGATGGCCGGGCTACTTTGGGACAAAATGTCCCAAGGATTATATCTCAATGATGCGAATTTCCTTTTCGTTTGCCTGTGCAAAACGAATGGTGTAAAAAGTGCCGCCCGTGGATCTCCCGTCATAAACGGCAATTACCCGATCCGAGGAAAGTACCATGTAGCGGTTGCGTTCATGGTAGCATTGGCGATTGGATTTTTCAGACTGAACATACACGCGATCACAACAAGCAAGCAATTCTTGAAACAAGGGAGATTTAGCATTGATACGGTTTCGATATGGGAGCGCGGCCTCCAACTGCAAACAGCTATTTTGTTTCTTTTCCGCTGCAACTATGGCGGCAAAAGTGAGATCAACACCATCGGCAAACCCGGAGATAAAACGGGTATATCCCGCTGCAATCGCAGCCAGCACTTCTTTCCGTAGTGCTTCTTCCACATACTGCTCCTTGCCGACTGGCACATCACGATGGCCTGTTACACAACAAGTTTTCTCTCCCATTATCCAAACCTCTTTTCTGAAATTGCCCCGCCTTGGTATGGGCAATATTGCCTATCACGCTTTAGGTCAATTATAGGCAATAATGTTTATATAAGCAAGCGTGAAAGGAGGTAGGCCGGATGATCTCATACGCCCCATTGTGGGAAACTATGAAGCGCAAAAATGCAACCACATACACTTTGCAGGTCAAAGGGGAGATCAGTAGCTCCACGGTGCGTAGGCTGAAAGCGAATGAATCCGTTTCTACCAACACGCTGGATGCCCTTTGCAGAATACTTGATTGTGAGCTTGACGACATAATCGCATATTTGCCCGATGAAACAGAATAATGCGGGGAGCAAGGTATAAACCTGTGCTCCCCGCGTTTTGTTATAGCTCCACCACCTCCGACAGCTTTTTAATCAGAACGGACAGCGGCCCCCACAGGTCTGCATAGTCCTTTTGCAGCGCAGCGATCTCCGAGGGGTAGATGCCGTAGGTATTGGCATGGATCGCCACTTGGTTGAGGTTGTTTGCACACCGCCGCTGCAAGGACACCAGCTCCCGCACATCCGCAAGATCAACATGGAGCACATACCCATTGAGGGCCATTTTCCGCATATATGCTCCCATATTTTGAATACCCGCCTCGGCCATGCGCTCATAGATCAGCTCCTGCTCCTCGGGCGTTACCATGACATTGAGATGGTCGCAGCGACGGCGCTTTTTCGTCAACGCTCCTCGCGCTCCCTGCTGCGGCGTTTGGGCGGGATCTCCCGCACCTTATCCAGCGGCTTTTCCTCGGGCGGGAGCACCGGGGCCGGGCCGTTGTTCAGAATACCGTCGATCATATTATAGTTCTGCTCGGTGGTGAGTTCCGCGCTTTTCAGCGGGTCATACTTTTCGGGCATAGCGATCCTCCTATCTGTCGCCCCTGTCGGGGGTAGTCTTTTTCGGGGCAGCGCGGCCCCGGTCAGCCTCGGCCAGCTTTGCGGCCTCTTTCATCTGCTGGGCAATCGTGCGGGGCTTGACCTCCTGCACCTTATACATCCGCTTGTAGTCGGTGGCTCGATCCTTGAAATCCTTTTGAGCCGATGCCTCGTCTGCGTGGTAATGGCCCCAATAATAATCCCGCCGCCCGTTCTCTTCGGCAAACTGCCATGTGACAAAGGGAGCCGGGACTTTGGGGTTTCCATGCTCCGCGATGGCAAATCCCCGTTTGTTGTCAAAGAGAACGGACTCGCGGATCACATATCCGGCGTTTTTCTCCACGGTACACCTCCTTCAAAAAGTGGAAAGTATTTTGCGAAAACAGGGGTGGGGTATGAAATGATACACCCCACCCCACAAGCGGCCCCGAAAAGCCTTGATACAGGCGGTTTTTTCGGGCCTAATTTTCCACGGGTCAGCGCCTTGTTTTACGCATATAATCCCGCTTCTGTTTTCGCAGGGCAGTAGCGGAACAGGCCGCAGAGCAATACCGTGTCCGGCCATCCGGGAGGAAAGGTCGCCCACAGATCGGGCAGGGCCGCGTTTCCGGGACCGGGCCTTCGGCGGTCAGCGCCGCCTCCAGCACCGGATCATTGGGCAGAACGGCATCCCGGAAGTAGCGGCAGTAGGCTCCCGTCCAGCATTTCCCCAGCATATAACAGGGGCCGTCCAGCGGTAAGCACCCATACTCCCGATCATAGTTCGCACACAGGGAAAACACCAGCTTGCGGATCGCCCTCTTTTCCTCGCGGGTCAGTTCCCGGCTCATACCTCGTCCTCGTCCCAAGGGGGCGTATCGTCCTCGAGATCGTCAAAGGCATCCAGCTCGTCCCCGTAGTCCTCCTCAACCGCTTCTGTGGCCCGCTGCTGCTTGGGGCGGTAAACCTTGAAATACCAGCCAGCACCGCCGCCCACGGCGGCAATCGCCAAAATGAGCAGGATCGTACCCATATTGCCGTCTGTGTCCTCGGGCTGCTCCGGCTCGGGATCGTCCACAGGCTCGGTGTCCTCCACCGGCTCGGGCTCCACGCCCACGCACTCGGTCATGTTGGTGGCGCATACGGGGCAATCGGTGTTGATGGCCCCGGCCATGCACTTATCCGTACAGGCACAGGCGGGGACTTCCATCCCGGCGGCTTCCATAGCAGCCAGCAGATCGGCCTCGTCCACAATGCTGAAAAAGTATGTTTCGTACTGTTCGCCGTCCTCGTCCACGGGCTTATCGTAGTCAATGACGATATAGAATGTATTGCCGCCGCTGGTCTGGACGGTGATAAACTGCTTGTTGGTGTGCTCGTCATAGAGCAGATCGCGGGTGACAAGGTTGCCCTCGTCAGAAAAGCCTACCCCCGGCTCGGTGGTGGGGGTAGGCTCCTCCAGCCCTTCCCACTGGTCGGTAGGCTCGATGTACTCGTCACCGCCCCCGGCATGGGCCGTCACGGTAAAGCCGCACATGAACACGGCCACGCAGAGCGTCAGTAAAAGAACACGCAGCTTTTTCATTCCGCAGCCACCTCCTCGGACTTCGGGACATTTTGTCCCAAGGTTTTCCCGGCCCGGAGCTGCTGGAGCACCAGCGGCAGCTCCGCGAGAGGGATGCTCATGCCGCGCACGATGTCCACGATCTCGCTGTTTTCAGCCTCCACCTTGCGCTGTTCCAGTTCTTTCAGTTTGGTCTGCTGT
The DNA here is from genome assembly GCF_900104675.1 of Angelakisella massiliensis. GTDB lineage: Bacteria > Bacillota > Clostridia > Oscillospirales > Ruminococcaceae > Angelakisella > Angelakisella massiliensis. Next base: position 256,140 of record NZ_LT629944.1, read on the forward strand.
TCCGCGATTTTGGCCTTGACCTTTTCGATCTCGGCTTCGATTTTCGCGCTTTTCGTAGTTGCCATACTTCGGGACAATTTGTCCCGAAATCCGCCCGCTCCGTTGCGCCTCCTCTCCCCACAAAGTCTGCCGACTTTGCGGGGTACCCCTTGTTTTCCAAAGTGGTTTTGTTCATGGCGTTGTCCTTTCTTAATGCGCGCCGAATATGCTCTTTGCCACCGAGCCAGTTTTGAACAGGGTGAAGCACAGCAGCACCGTATAGCCGATGCAGCTCCAGATCGCCCCGATGGGATCGCCGCTAGTGGCAATACCCTGTACCAGCACCGCATAGATGGCCACGCACACAAGGATCAGCAGACCTTGGAAACCGACAGCAAACAGGGACTTGATATAGTTCTGGCCCATACTGCCAATTTCACGGTTGGAGAGCGTAGCCACGGGTATGGGGGCCAAGCTGGTGAGCAGATATATTTCAATCATGCGCCCATAGACGATGACGAAAATAATAATGTTCAGCGCAAGCATGGTAATGTGAATGAGGAACGACTGGAGCCACAGACCCAGCAGGGGGCCGACTTCCATCGCCTCCAAGGTAGCCTCCAGATTATCCAGCATGGACGCGCTGATGTCGGTGGAGCCGCGCACCAGCCCTGCGGCGTTGGCAATCACGCTCTGGGACATATCAAATACCGCCATGACGATATTGAATGTATTGGAGAGAATGAGAATAGCCGCCGCCGTTTTGAAAATCCACTTGAAGAAAATCCAGTAGTCCAGATCGTGTAGGTTGTTCTTTTCGATAATGAGCTGGATCAGCTCATAGGTGGCAACAAAGGTTAAAATCAGACCGGCAATCGGCAGTATCACCGTTTCAGAAAGCTGCCGTATGAGGGAAAAGACCCCGGCGTTCCAAGCCGCCGGGGTCGTCCCTACTTGCACCGCAATCTCTCCGACACGGGTATTGACCGTATCAAAAAGGCCCGTGAGGTTGCCCATGATACCCTCAATCAGCAGCCCTTTTATCCAGTCTGTAAGCCAGTCGGTGAGAAATCCCATAAGCTAAACCCTTAAAACAGGGAGGACAGCAGGGGGATCAGAGTGGTGCCGAGCACGATGATGCCGCCGCCAGCCATGAGCTGTTTTATCCCTGATTAGGAGTAAAACTCTGCTCGATGGCGGGCGGCGGCGTGTCAAAAAATATATGGAATTGTTTTAGAACCGCCCCGGCGGGAACAGGTCAGCCCTTGACCTGTTCCACCTCCGGGATGGGTTTGAGATTGAAGTGAATTTCGATAGAAATGTGTCGTGTCTTATCGCTGTCGATGTGTTCATGGACAACGATTTCTTTAATCAGGCGGTTTAAGGTGGCTGCGTCCAGCTCCGTGATGTCGGCATATTCCTGAATGGCGTCCACCCATTGTTTGGCGTCCATCGCCAGCCGCATTTCATCAGCCAGCTTCTTGCGCCCCTGTGCAACCCGTTCTTTCAGTTCAGCCTGTTCCTTCTGCGTCTTGTCAAGCATGAGATTGAAGTTGGCTTCGCTGATCCGCCCGGCAACCATATCCTCATAGAGCCGCAACACCATCTTTTCCAGAACCTCGATCCGTTCCTCGTCTTTTGTCAGGGAACGCTCCAACGCTTCCCGCTGGCCTTTCTGTTCGGCTTCGCAGGTGTTGGTCAGCTTCCCGGCAATGGCTTCCCCATCGGTCAGGGCGGCCTTGGCGCACTCCCGAATTTTGTTCAAGACAAGGTGGTAAAGGGTGTCGTACTCTACCCGGTGCTGGGAACAGTGGTTCTTGCCGAACGCCCCATAGGTCTTACAGGCATAAATCTGCTGCGGGTGCTTGGCGTGGGTGGTGCGGATGGTCAGTGACTTGCCGCACTCGCCGCACTTGATAAGCCCGGCAAACAGGCTGGTTTCCCCGTCCTGACGGGGGCGCTGGCGGGATTTCAGCTTGTCCTGCACGATGGCAAAACTTTTGCTGTCAATCAACGGTTCGTGCCGTTCCTCCACCACGATCCAGTCCTGTGGCTTCTTCTCGCCAATGGTGCCGATTTTGAAGCGGTAGTCTTTCTTTTGGGAAGCTATCGCCCCGGTATAAACGGGATTCATCAGGATGTCCTTTATCACGGAGAAGTCCCACATATACCGCCCGTTTTCCGGGTCTTTCTTTTCCCATTTGGTGCGAACATTGCGGAAGCCCCGTTCTCGGTTCCACCATGTAGGGCAAGGCACCCTTTGTTCTTCCAGTCTGCGCCGGATGAAGTTTGGGCCGTGTCCTTCCAGCGCCCAAAGGAAGATTTGCCGGACAATGGGGGCGGTTTCCTCGTCCACCAGCAGGTGGTTTTTGTCCTCCGGGTCTTTCCGATACCCAAAGGGAGCCACACAGCCGGTAAACTGGCCTTGCTGGGCTTTCAGAAGATACGAGGAATGTACCTTCTTGGAAATATCCTTGCTGTACATCTCGTTCAGGATGTTCTTGAACGGCGCAATGTCGTTGTTGTCCCGCATGGTGTCGATACCGTCATTCATGGCGATATAGCGGACGCCGTGACGAGGGAAGAAGTCCTCGATCAGTGTGCCGGTCTGCAAGTAATTTCGGCCCAACCTCGATAAATCTTTCGTTATCACAAGATTTATCTGCCTGCGCTCGATGGCCTTTAACATCCGTTTCAGGTCGGGGCGCTCCATGTTCAGCCCCGTGTAGCCATCGTCCTGATAGACTGCCACAACCTCCCATCCCTGCTTTTCGCAGTAGCTTTCCAGCATATCCCGCTGGTTGGCAATACTGGCGCTCTCCCCGTCAAGGTCATCGTCTTTGGAAAGCCTGCAATAGATGGCCGCCCGGAAGCTGCCCGCCAGAATTGCGTCCATGCCTGTGTATTCGTATCCGTTCATCATAACCGTTTACCCGCACAATCCAGACGGAACACGGTTCTTCTGAACCTCGTCTTTATTATATCCCAAATCTTGTGTTTTCGCAAGATTTTCCTTGCCGGTATTCTGCCCATATTTTTGGGCAATCAGGCTCACAAAGACATCCGCTGCGTCCAGCTCGCCGTCAAAAACTGTGGTAACATGAATCTCTGTTTTCGTTTTTGCCATAGGCAGTTATCCTCCATAATAGAATAGCCAGACAAGGAGAAGGTCGGCAACGAAGTCCGGCAACGGGCTTCAAAAAACCTCAAAACCATCTCTGTCTGGCGGTTTGGTTACAATTTATATTTTCTTTTATTTTTCTGTTGCTTTGGTTGCTGATAGGGGAAAAAGCCCGCAGTTACGGGGCTTTTCCCGGCAACCAGCCCGGCAACGGGAGTGCAACAAAGTCGGCAACGGGGTGGGATTTTCAGAAAGAAAGTTCCATCTGCTCTGTGACCTCCACAAATCCCTCCGGGATTTTTTCGGCTCCGTTGCTGGTATCCGTTGCCGGGGTTTCACGCTCCCAGCCCTTTTGCCTGCCGTATTCCGGGAACATCCGGGGATTGGAAAAGTAGTGCCAGCCTGTGACACAATGGTTCATAATGTCGTTGACCTCCCGGATTTCCCATTGTTTCGGCTCGTCAAAGGGATGGTTCAGAGCTTCCCGGAAAAGCTGCTTGGAACACACCATGCTGCCGGTGTAGCGGTCAAGGTAGGCTTGGATCATCCCGGCCTTGGTGTCCTCCGGCATGAAATCCCGCTGGTGTTCTTTGAGATAGCGTACCATTTCGGGGCTGAAAGACAGCTTAAAATCTCCGCTGCGGTAAATGGTCATGGCTTCCGCCCATAGCTGCTCCATGTAGGCTCTGGAAGCGGCTTCATCGTCCAAAATATGAACTTCCGCCTGTTCCGGGTACACCATGACCGGCAAGAAGCGCCGGTTGCCGGAACGGTCAAGGGGCAGGAAGTCCAGGGCGTTGGAAGTTCCTCCGAACACGCATTGCCGCAGCCTGTCCTCCGGGTGGGTTTCGTATGGGATTTTATAGACCTCCTTCTGTCGGCTCAAAAAAGACTTGATTTCCTCAATGCTCTTGGCGTTTGCGGTGGCGATCATCTCCGACATCTCAATAATCCAGTGGCCTTGCAGCTTGCGGTACACATTGTCATCGTCCAGCTTGCGAAGGTCATCGGAAAACCACTCGTCTTTTACAGCCAGCAGCCGGAAAAAGGTGGATTTTCCGGCTCCCTGACCGCCCACCAGACAGAGCATGATTTCAAATTTGCAGCCGGGATGAAATGCCCGGTGGATGGCTCCCAGCAGAAACAGCCGCAGGGCTTCATAGGTGTACTGGTCGCTGTCGGCTCCTAAAAAGTGGTGCAGGCAGGTACGGATACGCTCGGTTCCGTCCCATGAAAGGCCGTTCAGATAGTCCCGGATGGGGTGATAGCCGTTTTCATTGGCAACGATCCCGATGGCGGCGGCAATCTTCTTTTCGCTGGTCAACCCGTATGTTTCTTCCAGATACAGGAGCAGATAGTTCATATCCGTGTCTGTGATGGCAGTGCCGGTACGGTGGTAGCCGATGGGCTTGATGATGTCGGTTCGCTCGGTCAGCAGATTTTTTGCGATTGCCCCGGAAAGCAGCGGGTCATTCTGAAAGACGGTCAGGCAGTTGCGGATACTGTTGCGGACGCCGCCTTTCTCGGTGCTTTCCAGCATGGCTTTGACTTCCTCAACGCTCCGGGGCGGCGGTGCTTCTTGCATGGTCTGTTCTGCGGCTTGCCGTATCTCCGGCGGTAAGCTCTGCCATTCGTCTTTCAAGATTGTTCACTTCCTTTCCACAGTCGATGATAAGGGCTGCCCGTTCCTCCATATCCGGAGAGAGCAGAACATCCAGCAGATAGTCCACATAGTCCTGCTTTTGCAGGGCTTCCACAAACAGCGGGTGGAAATCCTCGTCTGGCGTCTTGGGGGCATAGTCCCGTTTCCAGCAGCGCAGCAGGTTTCGGTAATCGCACAGCACCCGGAAGCAGTAACGCTCCATACGGCGAAACCGCTGTTCCGGGGTTTCCTGCGGTGCTTTCCTGTGGCTGGGCGGCTCCTTGTCCTCATAGGGGATGGAAAACTCCTGTGCCAGCATAAGGGCGGCTTCCTTGGGGCTGACAGCTTCCAGACGGGAAACAAAGTCGATCACATCCCCGTCTGCCTGACAGCCGAAACAGTGAAAGCGCCGGTCAACTTTCATACTTGGGTTTTTGTCGGCATGAAAGGGACAGACGCACATCCCGTTCCGTCCCACCCGGATTCCGAAATGCTCGGCAGCCTGCCGGGTGGTAACAGACTGCTTGACAGCTTCAAATACATTCAACTAAATCCTCCTGAAAATAAGAAAAGCGCCTGTCATTCTCGAAAAGAAAATGGCAAGCGCCTGTTAAAGCTCCATATCCTGTTTTTTCTCTGTGCGGGGCTGCTGGCGTTTCTCGGCCTGTTCCTCCCGGATACGCTGCGCCCGACCTTTGACTGCCTGCTGGATGGACGGTTTCTTGCCTGGTTTGGCGGTTTGGCGGTACTGCTCGGACGGAAGCACCTGATTGAGCCAGTGGCGCACATCCCGGAGAATCTTTACATCCTCCTGCATCGCCGACAGGCGTTCCCTGTACTCGGCCACCTCTCCGGCAAGCTGCGTCCGTTCCTCATTCAGCTTTTTGGTGCTGTACTTGGTTCCCTCCAAATGCACCTTGAAATAGCGGACAGCGGCATTATAGGCGTCCAGCTCGTCCCGATGGGCGGCGGCAAACTGTTCCTTTGGCTTCTTAAACCGGATGGCGGCATATTCCGCATGAACTGGCTTGTGGGCTTCAAAGTTGGCAATATGGGAAAGCATGGTGTCGATCTCCTTCATACGCTTTTCCTTCGGCTTCATCTCTGCCCGGATGGAAACAGCCTGTCCGCTGACGGTATCCAGATAGGTGTCAAGGCTCTCCACGGTGGACAGTTCCTTTTCCCGCAGATAGCGGATAGCGTCCATAACCTTGTTGAAGTCGTTCACAGTGCCTTTGAGCTGGCCTTTGCTCGTCCAGCCGGTGCGCTCCTCCCGGCGCAAATCCAGATATTTGCCCAGCAGCTCCGGCAGAGTGGGTTCCTTCGCTTCCTGCAAGGCTTCCAGCAGGGCGGCCTTTTTCTCCTTCAGGTCTGCAATCCAGCCTTTCAGATGGCGCACCATCTGACGGATAGACTGCATGAGCCGGTTGGCGGCGGTGATATCCCGGTTCAGGTTGCCGATATTAGTCTGTATTCCTCGTTTCTCCATCTGGCTGACCGCTGGCCCCATGTGGACGGTGGGAATTTTATCAAGCCCCTGCCGTTCATAGGAACGAAGGTCAAGGCGCTCCGGGCGGTCATTGGCTTCCAGATAGCGGTTAGCGACAGCCGCCCAGCCCTGCCGCCATATCTCGCCGTACTTCTGGTCATTCCAGTCCACGGTGTCCTCCTTGTGGCTTTTCCAGTTCCCGGACGGGAGCCGGATACGCTCGCCGTTCTCGTCAAGGTCATAAACCTTCCGGCTCTTGGGAAGCCATTTCCCGGTTTCGTCCATTGCCCGCATGGTCAGTAGGATGTGGGCGTGGGGATTCCCGTCCCCCTTATCGTGAATGGCAAAATCGGCAATCATGCCTTTGGAAACAAAAAACTCCCGGCAATAGTCCCGGATCAGGTCGGCGTGCTGCTCCGGGGGAATTTCCCTCGGTATGGCAAGCACGATTCTCCGGGCAAGCTGGGAGTTCCATTGTTTTTCTACAGCTTCGGCGGCGTTCCACAAAGTGTTGCGGTCTGCGTACTCCGGTGGAGCGTGGGGCGGCAGCATGATTTCTGTGTGGACGATCCCTCGTTTCTCGGAATAGTATTTCTGTTTCTGGTCGTACTCGGAAAACAGCCGTTCGCCGCTCTGGTAAGCTGCGGCGGCTACGGCTGACTGGCGGTTGCTGCGCTGAACGATTTTTATATCATGGTGGGGACAGGGCATAATGGCTTCCTCCTTCCTGTGGTTAATTGGATGGGGTGGTGGTTTGCCACCTCATTGTGGGCAAAAGAAAAGCAGGAAACCGTTTCTGATTTCCTGCTCGGGGTGCCGTCGGTGGACGACAGGTATTCAATTTTAAGGTGTTGCAACTACTAAAACAATTACCACGGAGTTCCAATATGCTTATCCAAAGTTAAATCTCATGTCTTGTTCCATGTGAAAGTAACAGCCCACTTGTCAATTCTATTCGCAGAATTATGGTATTTTCATCATCGAAATTATTGTGTCCATTATCAATCCATTCAGCAAAGACCTTCTTTAGCTTTTCGGCGATCACATGGTTTTCCTCTTTCCTAAAATAACCCAAATTGATGCCTTTCCCATGTGCCGTAAACCAGTCTCCCGATATTGCAACGGTAGGGTTACTTTTGATTTGTTTCATCTTGTTTGAAAGCGCATGCGTAATAATATAAAATGCACCGTTCTCATAATAAGCATTTACACTTCGCACATAAGGCACGTCATCTTTTACCGTTGCTAACGCAATAACAGTATCTTTACCAAAACGTTCAATCATTATCTTTTCAGCTTCTGGGCTCATTTTTTTCATCAATAGTTCCTCCTCTCGACTTCCAATTTGAAGATAGCTTTATTATACTTCATCCATCCAAATAAGCATATGCGGAATTTGTAAACTTGTCGGACGGGAACAGCTTGCAGGGCAAGGTGTTCCCGGGCGGCAAGTCCACAAAGGGGTAGCTGGCGCAGCCAGCGCAGGGGAAGCGTAGCGTCCCCTGTGGTGATTGGAAGCAGCCGCAAGTGTGCTGGAAATCATCCGCTTTCCGCAGGAAGCCCCCGACAGGGCGCAACGCACCGGCTCGACCGGTGTATAGTTGCGCCCTTACTCCGTAAGGGGTTTCCCGGCTACCCGACCTTTCACGCTTTCTGCAACAACTTCTTTCATGCCAGTTTGGGAAAATGCCTGTTTCAAAATGTCCATCACATCATCGTCCGTCAGCACTTCCGGCCTTAACAGGAAACTTTCCAGCATAGCCCCTCTGGTACAGAGGCGGTGCGTCCGTTCTTTCCGGGTAAGCTGCTTTATCTGGTGTTCCAGTATCTTTTCTTCATGCTGCGCCCGCCGCAGTCTGGCTTCGCCTTGGGCAAGCTGCCGGTTGAGCTTTTCCAGCTTTTCATTCATCACGGCAGCCCTCCTTTTTGGGAAGCAGCGTGTAAATGCGGTTCGGCTCTCCCACGCCCCGGCGCACCCGCAGGATCAGTCCGGCGTCCTCCAATTCTTTCAGGGAACGCTTGACGGTCACAGAGCTGCGGGACAAGGCTGCTGCCAGCTCCACAATGGGGAAACGGACAAACAGTATCCCGTTGGTATCCTCCGCACCTTCCGTAAGGGTGGCGTCCAGCAGACGGGCATACATGACTTTTGCAGTGCTGCTGACCGGCAACCGCAGCATGGCGGCGGGAAGTGGCATGCAGGGCGGCAGAACGGTGTCTGCGGTCATAAATTCAAAGTCCATTTAGTTGGTTTTCTCCTTTCGCTTGGCTCGTTTGGACAGGTAACAGGGGCAGTCGATCACGACAGCCCGGAAGCTCTGTTTACACTCATGCTGACACTTCCGGCACAGGTCGTTGTAGGCCACACGCCCCCGGTCATTGAGGAAGAAGGACAGCTCCAACTTCCGTTTCTTGCTCATTCTCGGCATGGTGCCTCCTATCATAGAAAATCCGCCCATTTCAGCTGTAACGGTAGAGATGGGCGGATAGCGGTTTCTGGTGTCATGTTTCGGGGCAATTTTCAAAGAAAATACGGCCATAGAGCCGTCCTAAAAAGCCCCATAGTATCACGGACAGGGCAGACTACGCCCCGCCCATTTGTCATGTTTGGGTAGCGTTTTGGTGTCAGTTCTGCCGGGTCTCCCTGATGTCGTTCCTGCCCCTGAATCTCACAGCAGCGTTTTGTTCCCGTTGGTACGCTCGCTGCGGTCAAGGTTCCTCCAACTCCTTGCCGCAGGTCGTTGCGCTACATCGCCAGGGAGCATATCCCATCAGGCCGGTCATTCGATTGGAATAATCCATCGATGAACTGACTTAATCATAGCTCATTTTTGAACCCTTTCCCGTATGTCCAGAAAGTAGGAATACCGCCCCAAAATCGAAAATTTCCACGATTTCGGAACGGTATGGTATAATGATTATATATGCTCGAAAACCACATGGGAAGGGAGTGGCAAACCGATGAAAGACCATGTTTCTTTGCAAGAACGCTTGAAAGATTTACGGGTCGAAAAGGGCTTGAAGCTGGAAGAACTGGCGGAAAAGACCGGCATTTCAAAATCTGCTTTAGCCAGCTATGAAAATGAAGAAAACCGAAATAAGGAAATCAATCACGGCAACCTTATCACACTGGCAGACTTTTATGAGGTGTCCATTGACTATCTGTTCTGCCGGACAGAAAACCGGGAGCAGATAAATACCCCGCTGTCCGAACTGCATTTGACTGATGAAGCTGTGGCGCTTCTGAAAAGCGGACGGATCAATACCCGGCTGCTGTGCGAGATGATGTCCCACGAAAAATTTGCGGAACTGATGGCTGACGCAGAAATCTATGTGGATGGAATGGCTACCATGCGGTTCCATGACATCAATAGTGCTTTGGCCGCTGTCCGGGCAATGATACTGGAAAAACATCCCGAAGCCGCCGCAGACCGTTCCTTGAAAATTCTGGAAGCCGGTCAGATAGAGGAAGAAGATTTTTTCTGCCATGTGACACACAAAACATGGGACGCTATCCTTCACGATATACGCAAAGCCCATGAGAACGATATGGAGAGTGCGCCGGATACCACGCCAGCCGATGAACTGATAAGGGAAGTCCGAAAGGCCATGCAGTCCACTGGCGATAGGGTGCAGGAATTTTTGGAAATCTTCTGCAAGGCGTTCCAGCTAAAATACAAGCGGCTCACAGACGAGGAAAGAACTACCCTGAAAAGGCTGTTCAAAAGATCGCCGCTGATTAAAAATTCCGGGATCAACTTCCGTCGCAGGCCGTGGAAATGAAAACTGCCGTTGTGGGAACAGGCGTTCCTGCAACGGCAGCGTCTTTGTTGTAGTTATTTGTGAATGTACATTCTTGTCATGTCCGGCTCATTATTACCCTGAACCATACACAAGAATTCCCAGCCATATTTTTCATAAAAACTTGTATGGTCTGTAATCAAATAAAGTGGGGCAATTCCTTTAGATCTCATATCTTTTACAACCATGTCAAGTAACTGTCCCGCAATTCCTCGACAGCGATAATTCTCTTCCGTATATAATGCACATACATTTGGCGAAAGGTCTTTTCTATTGTGAAAATCATTTTCTATTACACCCAGACCACCTATAATAAGCTCGCCATCTAAGCAAAGATACCAGCCGTATTCCGTTTCATTTTTCAGGTAGGATTCCATACATTCAAGATAGGCTTCTTGCGGTACGCCCCATTTGGCATGAAACCATGCAGCGGCGGTTTCTTTTAATTCTGGTATTTGTCTTAATGTGACATAGCTATATTCATTCATATCCATGCTTCTTTATATCCACCAGTTGGAAGTAATATCCCCCAATGTGACTATTTTTTTGTTCTCATAGTCCAACATAATTTCAATAGAATGATAATTCTCTGGCATGAGTTGTGTCATAAATTCCCGACACGCACCGCAAGGTGGGATAGCGTTTCCATTCCGATCAATCGCTATAACACGGCGAATATAATTTTCTCCGTTTGTAATCATGTTGGCAATCGCATTTCTTTCTGCACACATTCCCAATGAGCAAGCAGTATCAATGCAAACGCCGACGTAGATATTTTCTTTTTCGGTAAAAATTGTAGCGGAAACACTTCCGGCTTCAATCAATGGAGAAATTACTCTTTCCTGTTGTACTTTCCTTGCGGCGATATACATTTTATCCCATGTACCATCAAATTGAGAGAACGCCAGTTTTTCAATTTCACGCACAAAATTCTCTTTTCCGTCACAATATCCATCAATATCATACGGAAATTTCTTTGCAAGTTCTGTTTTTATTTTTGCGTATTCTTCTCGCTCCTTTTCATGGGTACGCATATAATCACGAAAAGCAAGGTGACGCCCGATATTATTCCAGTCGTCTGCCTGGAAAATATGAATTTGATGGGTTCGCTCATCACCACCTTTGCGAAGATAGCGTCTACCCTCTATGCCAAATTCTCCAAGATATTCATAACCTATGTCGGAAAACTTTTCTGCATCAATATCCACTCTCTCAAGACTTCTGACAACTGCCATAATATCAATAATTGGTTTAGCGGCTAAACCTTCCACAGAAGTGCTTCCAATGTGGTAAATTGCTATGCAATTATCCGCAAGAATATTTCTAATCAGCAAAGACTCTTCTTTATACTTGTTTTTCCATAAGGGACTATACTCTATTACTGTTATGTGTTGACTCATTTATTTCCACCATCAAAACATCAATTCCAACAAAATTACACCTCGATTATGTTGCGGATCTGTTCCAAGTCACCGCTGCATAACGCCTTGAGATTTGCGAATATTTTCTCTGGTGACCAGTCCCACCATTTTATTTCTTGCAAGTATGCAATAAGCTCATCATCAAAGCGTCTTTTTATTATTTTGCAAGGATTTCCACCGGCAATACAGTAGGCGGGAATGTCTTTTGTTACAACAGAATTTGCAGCTATAATTGCACCATCTCCGATATTCACACCCGGCATTACAGTAACATTTTGCCCAATCCAGACATCATTTCCAACCACGGTATCACCCTTTAGCGGCAAGTCCGCCAAAGTCGGAGTGAACTGTTCCCAGCCACCGCCCATAATATTAAAAGGATAGGTAGTAACGCTGCACATTCGATGATTTGCACCGTTCATTACAAACTCTATTCCCTTAGCTATAGCACAAAATTTACCTATAATCAATTTATCACCGAGGAATTCGTAATGATGCGTTACGTGTTCTTCAAATCTTTCTGCGCCATTTATGTCATCATAGTAAGAATATTCGCCCACTATGATATTGGGGCGGGTAATAACATTTTTAATAAAGCACACACTCTTAATTGCCTCATTCGGATAAATTGCATTCGGATTTGGTCCGTATTGCATATATATAACCTCCTCATAGATCTTTGTTTTATTCTTTACTTTGATTAGCCCCATCTACTTCCAACTCAATCACATCTAAAATGCCACAATGCAGGGTTTCACAGATACGAAGAAGCGTTTTCATACTGATATGCTCGCCCTTGCCCATGTTGGCAATTATATTGGTGGTCAGACCGGCGGCAAGCCGCAAGTCCTCTTTTCTCATACCACGCTCTTTCAATGTGTTCCATAATGGCTGATAGCTGATGTGCATAGGCTTCCCGTCCCTCTTTCCATCGTCCAGCGTTCTGTATCCATTATAGCAGAAATCTTGTGTTTCCACAATATTTCTTGACCGCACCGCCGATTCCGTCTGGATTGTGCTTTTCCTTTCTTCACTTTTGTTACATCTAATTAGCCATCAGCTGCTTCATACCCTGGCTCTTTGCTTATGTGTGATAAAGAAGTAATAGAAGTGTAAAAAATTTTGCCGTTCCTATCCGGCACATGAGGTATGTCGGATAGGTCGGGCGGTTAGGTGTCGGGCAGTTCTACCTTGCCGACAAAAGAATAATAGATTTCGATTTCCTGTCTGCGTAACTTGCCCCGGCGTTTCCCGTCAAGGGCAACGCTTTCATGGACAACGATTTTCTCCACAAACTCCCGCAGCAGAGTAGGGGTAAGTTCTTCAATGGTAGTGTGCCTGCGTACCACATTCATAAACTTTTCAGCGTTTGCGGTGGCTTCCTGCGCTTTGGAAAGTTCTTCCCGCAGTCTGGCGGCACGTTCTTTCAGTTCTTTCTGCTCGGCTTCATAGTCTGCCGACAGCTCTGTGAAACGCTCGTCCGATATGCGCCCGGTTACGCTGTCCTCATACAGCCGCTTGAAGATAGCAGATAACTCGGCTATGCGTTTCTCGGCGGCTTCCAGCTCCTTTTTCTTGGCGGCGTTCCTGCGTCTGTCCCCGTCCTCATTCTGCTCGATTAAAAGCTTCATAAACCGGGCTTCATGCTTTGCCGCATAGCTGGTAACTTTCCGCAGATTGGAGAGTACGCCAGCGGTCAAGAGGTCAGTGCGGATAAAGTGCGCTGTGCAGTCGGCGGTGCGTTTCTTGTAGCTTCCGCAGATATAACAGTCCTGCTTGCGCTTGTCCGTCTGGTATCGCTGCTGGTACATGACGCTGCCGCAGTCGGCACAAAAGAGTATGCCGGAGAACAAGCCCACTTCGTCATAACGGTTGGGGCGTTTGCGCTGCTTGCGTAACTCCTGCACCCGTTCCCACGTTTCCCGGTCAATGATAGGCTCATGGTGGTTCTCAAAAACCGCCTGCTTTTCCGGGGGATTTTCTATGCTGTGTTTCAGCTTGTAGGACGGCTTCTCGGTCTTAAAGTTTACCAGACAGCCCGTATATTCCCGGTTTTCCAGCAGATGAACCACGGTATTGGTCGCCCACTTGCACTCATAGCCGGGGTGGTAGCGGCGGGTGCTGCCCGTCCTGCGGTATTCCAGCGTCCCCGGCGTGGGGATTTGCTGCTCGGTCAGCATACGGGCTATCTTGGTCGGACCGTTCCCGGCAAGGCAAAGGCTGTAAATCTGCCGTACCACCGGGGCGGCTTCCTCGTCAATGATAAAGTTTTCGTCCTCGTCCATGAGGTAGCCATAGACGGGCTTGCTTGTGATGGGCTTTCCGCTCATGCCCTTAGAGCGTTTTACTGCCTTGATTTTCTTGCTCGTATCTCTCACCAGCCATTCGTTAAAAATGTTCCGCAGCGGGGCAAAATCATTTTCCCCCTGTGCGCTGTCCACTCCGTCATTGATAGCGATGAAGCGGACACCTTTCTGTGGGAAAATCATTTCTGTGTACATTCCCACCTGTAAGTAGTTTCGCCCTAACCTCGACATATCCTTGACGATAACTGTCCCGACTTTCCCTGCTTCAATGTCTGCAAGCATGGCTTGAAATCCGGGTCTTTGAAAGTTCGCACCGGAATAACCGTCGTCGGTGTACCAGCGCAGATTAGAAAATCCATTCTGTTTGGCATAGGTTTCCAAAATCCTCTTTTGGTTGGAAATGGAATTGCTCTCGCCTTGCAGCTCGTCCTCATGGGACAGTCTTGGGTAAAGGGCGGTAATGAGTTGCTGGGTGGTCTGTCTTAACATAAATTCCTCCGTTTCCGACAGCCAGCCCCACTATTCCGTACCTTGATTGTACCACATGGGGCGGCTGTCTGTATAGCGGCAAAAGCGTCAAATCTGCTTCTTTACGGTCGGTAAAAATGACGGTTTTTCAATCAGGCTTATCACAGGTCAAATATCCGGCGGCGGCTTCTGCTTCCAGCACTTTCATCATCTTGTCAGCGGCGGTGTCGGTCGCCCCCTCCTTGAAAAAGCCAGACACCACAAGGATTGTGTTGCCTATCCTCGTTTCGGTCACGCAGTCCGGGCGGCGGGCAGGGCGTTTGTTTCTCTGGGTGTCGGTCATAGGCAAATCTCCTTTCCGGCAAGCAGCCGTTTCAGCTGTTCCATTTTTCCCTGTGCGGCGGCTTTCCTCAAATTCTCCCCGGTAAAGCAGAGAGGGGAACACATTTCAAGCAGGCGGTCATAAATCCGGGCGTGGGCGGTGTCCTCCGGGTGCTGCAATTCCTCCAGCGTGAGGTTGGTCGTCACAATCAGCGGCTTCCTGCTCCGGTAGCGGCTGTCAATCACATTGTAGACCTGTTCCAGACCGTATTCTGTGCCACGCTCCATTCCAAAATCGTCAATGATGAGCAGGGGGAAGCTGCAAAGGCGGGAAATATATTCGTTCCTGCCCGCAAAGCTGGCGGCAAGGTCGTTTAATATTGCTGCAAAGTTTGTCATGCACACCGGGACTTCCTGCTCCATGAGGGCGTTTGCAATACACCCGGCAAAATAGCTTTTCCCAGTGCCTACCCTGCCCCACAAGAGCAGCCCGTAGTTCCCGTCCTTTATCTGTTCCCAGCGTGCCACATATCCGGCGGCGTTCTTCATCTGCGGGCAGCTGCCGTTATCGTTGGCAAATGTCCAGTCCTGCATGGTCTTGTCTGTAAAGCCCTGCCGTTTCAGCCGTTCCACCGTTTCAAGGTGGCTGCGCCGCTTCTCGGCGGCTTCCCGTTCCTTACGGGCTGCCCGCTGGCAGTCGCACTCTGACGGGTGGCGGTCACGCCCGAAAAAGGTCTTGCCCTCCGGGAAATAGGCTTCTTTGGGTTTCCGGCATTTGCCGCAGTATAAAAGCCCGTCCTCCCCGGTGTAATCCTCCGGCTCGGCTGTGGTGTCGGTCATAGGCAGTATGGTGTTGTGGATTGTATCGGTCATAGGCTTTCTCCCTCCTTGAATGAATAGTCCGGTATGCCTTTCTTTGGCTTCTCTTTGGCAGCGTCCTCCTGCGCCCACTTGTAAATGGTGGCTGCATGGCTCTGGTACTGCTTCCCGGTGGAAGCGATGTGGCAGGAAAGGCGGTCAAGGTAATACTCCCACTTGCCGGGGAAGTCCTGTTCCAGCTCCAAAAGTTCTGTGTCAGAAAGAAATACATTTTTATATCTGCCATAAGCGGCGGGGGGCTGCCCCTCACTCGCTCCTTTTGTTTGGCTCTCTATTAGGTTGTTTATATTAGTTTGGTTAGGGGACGGTTTTCCGACCGTCATAAGGTCAGTTTTCCGGCTGTCAGTTGGTCGGTTTCCCGCCCTTATGAGGGGCGGTTTTCCGTCCGTCAGTTGGTCGGAAAACTGTACCACTGGGATAGGCGGCACTTTCACATACAGACGGTTGGCGGCAGAAAAGCCCGTCCGTCTGCGTTCCAGCAGCCCGGCAGCGTCCAGTTCGTTCAGTGCGCCCTTTATGGTGGTGCAGCCTTTATCCAGCATTTCCGCTATCTCTGCTATGGGGTAGACAATGTATGTCCGTCCCTCGCTGTCCTGCCAGCCGTTCTTCTGCGAAAGGGTGGAACGGTCTAACAGCAGCGCATATAACTCTCTTGCGGTGTGGGATAGGTCTGTTTCCAGCAGGAAACGGGGGTAAGGCAGGTAAGCGGGCAGCTCCGTTCCTGCGGTCATATAATCAGCGATAGGGTTCACCTCCTTGTGGTGTCTGTCTGTGGGTTCTGTTACGCTTTTAGGGGGCGTTTTTAAGGGAAAAGGATAAATGTATCACGCACCCTTTGACACCCTCCAAAAAAGCCTTGATTTATGCGGGTTTGAAATGCCCTAAAGCGTGACATTTCTCCCTTTGTTTCCGCTTCCGTTTGGCGGCG
This sequence comes from Angelakisella massiliensis, assembly GCF_900104675.1. Lineage (GTDB taxonomy): Bacteria > Bacillota > Clostridia > Oscillospirales > Ruminococcaceae > Angelakisella > Angelakisella massiliensis. The sequence goes on from NZ_LT629944.1 coordinate 272,495, forward strand.
TTTATCCGCTTCATGCGTCCGGCGCAGTCCGGGCAGTATTTCCCCCGGTTGGATTTTGGGAAGAAGAACGCCCCGCAGACAGCGCAGCGTTTCCGGCTTCCCCGGCGCAAGAGGGCGGCTTCCAGTGCTTCATCAAGGGGCAGGACAGCGGCGGTAAACCAGCGGCAGAGCAGCGAATAGCTGATACTCTGTACACACACGCAAGGCTCGCCGTCCTCCAACAGCAGGCAGTTCCCGCTGTCATAGTTGCAGCACTCATGCACAAGGCGGCGGGCTGCCCGGTACTGGCGGTAGTCCATGCGGGGGATATTACCGTTCATGGCTCTGCTCCTTTCTGCGCTGCGGCTCGCTCCGGCGTAAAATCTGGTCGATATTGCCCTTGACAGTCTGCAAGCGGCGGTACTCCTCCCGTTTTGCCCGGTAATCGTTGTAGCCGCTGTTTTTCTCTTTGATAAGGCTTTCAATCTCTGCTTGCAGGGATTTATAGCTCGGCAGCTTGGAAATGCCGTTCTCCCTGAAATAGCGGGCGGCTGCGTCTGCTATGATAAAGTCACTTTCATGCTTCTGACGGTAGGCTGCTTTTGCTTTGGCGTTTTTCTGCTGTTTCAGCCCGTCCCGGACAGGGCGGGTCTTGAAATAGGCAAGCACCTGCCGTTGCAGCTCCTTTTTCCCGTTCAGCGTCTTTTCCACCTGCTTCAACCACGCAAGGCTTTCCTGCATGGCGGCATAGGCGGCAGAACAGGCTTCGTCCAGTTCCTCCGGGGAGGAAAAGCCGTACTGCTGATAGGCGGTAACGGTAGCTGCCATTTGCTTTAGGTTGTGCTTTGCCGCCCAGCGGTCATAGCCCACGCCCTTGCCCTCGGCTCGCTTGGCTTCCCGGTCAACCATGCGCTGCAAGGTGTTGTCTGCCGGGGTGGTTTTTGCAGCTTTTTCCCCTTGTAACGGCTTTTTAACTGCGGCAGGGTATTCGGGTATGGCTTTGGTCTGTTCGGCAGCTCTGTGGGCGTTCTGCGTGAGCAGGGCAAGGACAGCAGCCTTGTCAAAATCGTCCCCCAGCTTTCGGGCTGTGATAGGCTTTGTCCTGTCCGGCGTGAGGTAGGAAAGCCGCCCCCGGCTCTCCTTGACGGTCACACCCTCCCGCAGCAAAAGGGAAGAAAACTCGTCAAAGCTGCCAGCTTGGGAAAGTGCCTGCCGTATCGTCCGGCGCAGCTTCGCCTTGTCCGTTTCAAACTTGGTGGGCTTGGTCGGCTGTCCGGCGGCTTCTCTGGCGGCGTTCTCTTTGTCAAGGGCAAGCTGCCCTTTCTTTGCCGCCCAGTATTCCCGTTCGGTTATCCGTTCCTTGCTGCCGTTCAAGAGGTCGATTTGGTAAAGCCCCTCCCGGTGGCACATTTCCATGACTTCGCTCTTGAAATATTCCATAGCGGCGTTGGTGCAGCGGTGCTTGCAGCCCTCCAGCGTGTCGGCTGGTCTGTCCATGTAGGGCAGAAGCGGGACTTCGTAAATCCGCAGGGAGTTGATGACGATATGCACATGGATATTCCCGCTGTGGTTATGCCCGTCCGGGTGGGTGCAGATTAGGGCTTGGTGTCCGGGGAAATGCTCCTTGCAGAACTGCTCGCCCAGCTCCTGCGCCCGGTCTACGGTCAAGCCGTTGTCTGTCCCGTCCCGTGGGTCAAAGCTGATGATATAGTGGTGGCTTTTCACATCTTCCCGTTTTTGGTTTTTCTCATAGCGGAGATTGGCTCGCATACAGGCAACAGCGAAATCCTCGCCCCCGCAGTTGAGGGAAGAAATGCGGTAATCCTCCCTCGGTATCAGCCGCCCGTTTTCATCAAGGGTGGCTTTCATGGTAAACTCGTCATGCTCAAATGTGAGATAGGCTTCCGCTGCGCCATAGTCGGCGTTTTTAGAGCTGATATGTTTGAATGTTGCCAACAGCGTCACCCACTTTCTGCAAGACTTCAAACTTTAGGGCAGCAAGGTCGGAAACCGCCGCCCGTACCTCCCCGGCAAGCTGCGGATAGGGACTGTGCCACTCGTTCAGCGTCCGGGCTATCTGGTTTAAGTTGCCGCCGATCCTCCCGTATTCGGCGGTCAGCTTCCCGACAGCGGCAAGCAGCTCGTCATTGATGGGGGAAACGGTTATGATGGGGCGTATGGCTGCCCCGGTTATGGCTTGCCGGATAAACTCGGCTTGGCTCATGTGGTAAGCAGAAAGCCGCTGGGCAAACTCGGCGTATTCTTCCTCGGTCATGCGTGTTTTGACTACCCGGCTGCGGTGCGGCGTGTTGTATCGTTTCATAGGTGGTTGACCTCCTTTCTGTGCGTGGTGTCCTCTCACTAATAGGAGAAAAACAGGGTGTGAAGCGGAACTGTTTTTGAAAAATCCGAAAAATATTTTGAGGGGTTTTTCAGCGGCGCAAGCCGCATAAGCAGGGTTTGGGGAAGGCACTCCCCAACAAGATTCCCGCAGGGGCAAAATGAGCGATAAGCGAATTTTGGCACCTCGGTAGAATCTTGCTCTAAGAAACTGCCGGCCTGCCGTTCACTTGCTACTGCCACTTTTTCAGAAAATCTATAACCAGCTTTTTTTATAAAAGGCTGCGGGCTGGCGTTTTTCCCTTACTCCCTACAAACCACAAAAGAGCAGAATGGACGGACTTTCCGGCAAGAACTTTTCCGGCGGCTCGGTCTTTCCCGACAATAAGGCGTTTCGGAAGCTGCGTTTTGCCCGCTGTCTGAAAAAAATGGCAGCCTTTTTTGGTTTCACTGTCTAATACGGAACTTTTGGAAATTTGCCAAAAATGGACGCAAAAAAAGCAGCAAATCTTTTTCGGATTTACTGCTTCATGTGCCGCTGCGGTGCGGCGGGATGGATATTCAGTTGAAATAAAAGAGGATGGTGGTACTTTAGTCTATCGACTCTTTACTAACTATTAGGTAATCTTGAAAGATTTTCCTTGAATTTATCTAAAGAATGTTCATTGTTTCCCGCAAAAATAAGTGGAATTGTATATTCATATGATATGCCATTTTCATAGTCCGATAATTGTATTTTTATAGTATCATCCCTCTCATCTTTAGGTGCTATATATATGAATGAATTTTTATTTATATCAGATATTTTCCCTTTTTCAGAAGAAACAGTATAACCCCAGTCTGTTAAATTTGTCTTTATTGTAACTTCTGTTTCTGTTTCTTTTCTAGTCTGCAATGCTGTTTTATCGATTTGGATATCAAAAGGAGTCGAACCTAACAATTCACTGTTTATATTTACAAGTTCTTCTCCATTTGTTTTAGAAATATTAGATTCATCTTCATAATTTTGTTGAGATTCATCTTTTGGTGTTTCTCTGTTACATCCTAATAAAAAGCATAAAATAATTAGTACTAATACAGAAAGTTGTTTTTTTTGCATTTATTTCTCCTTTCATATTATCAAAGAAAGCACTGAGAGTACTTTCAAGAAATTTTGAAATATTCTCAATGCTTTCTATTTTTTGATTATAAACTTGCCGGTAATGATACTATGTTAATTTATCTCTTTCGCGTAACCTTTGTTGCAATATACACATGCACCATTCACTCATTTGTGAGACATTTCAATCGTCTCAACTTCATAAATGCTTACTTCTCCACAAATTAAACATTGTTTGTAATTATATACATGACGTGTCGCACATTTATCCCAGTCATCATATATACCAGGCATTTCATCTTCATATCCATAGTACTGGGGAGAACCCCAACTATGAGTATGAGCGGCAAATACAGTCATTGGAGCAGCTACAATTCCAGCTACTACTGAAAGTGCTAAAATAGATTTTCTTAAATTCATAAGTTCCTCCCTTTCCTTAAAAATACATAGCTCTTTGTTACATTGTCATTTTAACATAATAATTGGTAAAATGCAATAATTTATTTTCTATTTACGAGAAAATACTGTGCATATTATCTTATTTAGGAATAGTTAAGGCGGCTACCTAAATCTTTTTATTACTTTACCGCACATGAGCATTCGCGCCGGGGTTATCGGAGCCGTAGCCCTCCAGCAGGTTGACAACGCCCCACACGCCAAGGCCAGCGCCGAGGGCAATAACGAGGGTCTGCAAAGTGTTGATGGCAGAAGCGAAAAACTGCATATATTACTCCTTTTCTCCGGGCTATACCCGGCCATGAAAAAAGCCGCCCCGTGTAGGGCGGCAGCGTCCGTACCTCGGGACTCGTCGGCACAAACTTCGCTTTGCTACTTTGGGACAAAATGTCCCAAACTCCGCACGCTCCGTTGCGCCTCCTCTTCCCACAAAATCGCTGATTTTGCGGGAACCCTAAAAGCCCAAGGTTTTATACAAAAGCGTCTGGATCGTCGAGGTCGTCATAGTTGAGGATGTCCTCGTCCTCTTCTGTGAGCGCCTCGGCGGGCACATCCACTTCGTACACCTCACAAGCCTCGTTGGGGCCGGGCCGCCTGCGGCGGTTTATCAGCCTGTCGAGGTTAAAGGCGTTTTTCTTGTCGGCCTCAGCCGTAAACTTGTAGTTGGGGTGTTGCTTCAGATCGTATTTGCGGGAATAGAACGGGGGCAGGCCCCGGAGCTGCAAGATGCACCGATCACCGGGCATTGTGGCAAGCTCGCTGGGGGTCATCAGCTCCCGGCCCAGCCGCTGGATGTTTTGGCTGTAACTTTCGGACTGGCCCCGTGTGCGGCCATCCGTCTGCATGGAGATCGTGGACTTGCCCAGCCAGTTTTCCGATATTTCCTTGATAGTGCTGGCCTCGCGGCCACCGAGGAATATCACGCTGTCCATGTTGCCGAGGATCGTTTCCGCATTTTTATCGTAAATGGCCTTGCATTGAGCAAGCTGCTGATAGAGCAGTACAAGGCTCACCTCGCGGGAACGAATGACGGCCACCAGCTTTTCCAGCCCCGGCACTTGGCCCGTATTGGCCGCCTCGTCCCACAGGACGCGCACATGATGGGGCAAGCGGCCCCCATGCACATTGTCGGCCCGTTCACACAGGAGATTGAACATCTGCGAAAAAGCGAGAGCGACCAAAAAATTGTAGGTGCTGTCCGTATCGCTGATGCAGAAAAATGTTGCCGTCCGTCTGTCACCCATACGGTCAAGTTCCAGTTCATCGTAGCTCATAATCTCCCGGAGCTGGGGGATGTCAAAGGGAGCCAGACGAGCACCGCAGGAAATCAAAATGCTTTTGGCCGTCTTGCCCGAAACGAGTTGTCAAGGACTTTTTAATCAAATTCACAAAAAGGCCACAAAAAAAGTGCCAGAAGCACTTTCATGCTCCTGACACTCAGGCGAGTAGAGTTACTTGCGGCCGCTTAGCAGTTCGTCGCAAATGTACGCATATTCCGGCAGTTGGTCGATATAGGGTTTCCAGCGCCGCTTAATCTCGGCCAGTTCCAGCGGATCGGCGTCCTCGAAGTCATGGTCGTTTCCAGTCATTCCGAAAACATCCAGTGCTATATCATTCAAGCACTCATAACAAAGGCTGGCAGCGGACTCTATCCAGTTTCCGGTGTCAATATAGATCGGGTCGATAGATATTGCCAGCCACACATAGCCGACCTTGTCCGACCAAACCAAATCATAACCAGTCATTTGTTGGATGTGTTTCTCGAACACTTTACGGACGCGCTCAATCTCATTTTTCTCTTTTTCTGTGTACAGCATTTTCATGTCCTCCTTGGATAAAAGTTTTGGTGTGTACCGTCATCAGTTTAACACAAGGCGACTGGCTTTATCAGCCGGTCACATCTGCTGTATCTCGTTTTTGAGCATACGCTTGATTTTGTCGCTCATGGTTTCGGTGCTGGTCTGGCTGAAATGGACGCGCACCTTGTAGGTGGTCTTGCCGATTTTCTTTACCAGCGCGGGGGCATCCTCCGGCGCTCTGGTAGGGGTGGTGTCTGCGGTCTGTATGGTACGGGTTTCTTCGCTCATGGTGCTCCTTTCTCCGGGCGGGGCTGTGCCGTCCGGCAAAAATTACTCATGCTTGCGGTTTACAATGTCTTTCGCCGCCTGTCTGGTGGCCCCGGCGTTTTCCTCCCGGAAGTTTTTCCCGGCAAAGAGGATCGGGGCGCACCGTTCCAGGATGCGGTCATAGATACGGGCGTGGGCCAGATCGGGCGGGTTTTTGAGTTCGGCCAGCTTCAGGTTGGTGGTGATGATCATGGGCCTGCGGCTGCGGTAGCGGCTGTCAATGACGAAAAACATCTGCTCCATCGCATACTCGGTACTGCGCTCCACACCCAGATCGTCAATGATGAGCAGGTCGTACTCGTCAAAGCTGGCGATAAAGTCAGCCCTGTCCTCAGAGAACATCCCTGTCAGGCGGTTCAGGATGGTGGGAAAGTTTGTCATCAGCACCGGCACATCCCGGTCAAGCAGGGCGTTGGCGATACAACCGGCGAAAAAGGACTTGCCGGTTCCCACATCCCCAAACAGAAGCAGGCCGGTGTTGTTTTTGTATGCCTCCTTCCAGTTCTCCACATAGGCGCGGGCCTTGTCCATCAGGGGATTTTTGCCGTTGTCATTGGCAAAGGTGTAGTCGTACAGATAGCGGTCTTGCAGGCCCTGGGCCTTCCTGCGCTTGATACGCTCCATGCGGCGCTGCCGTTCCTCGGCGGCCTTGCGTTGTTCCTCGGCCTCCCGCTGGCACTGGCAGATACAGCGGGGCATGAAGTAGCCGGGTTTCCCAAAGCATGGCACAACGGTCTGCCTCTGGCCGCCGCACTTTTTACAGTGAATGAGGCCGTCTGCCGGGTCTATGTACTCGTCCCCGGCCAGTTCCATACCGGCGGCTGCCTTGTCGATCAGTGCCCGGATTTCTGCGGTAATCTCCATCATACGGTTTCATCCTCCTTTACGCTGTAATCCCGGTTTCGGGTGGGCGGGGCCGCTTTCTTCGCGTCCTCACCGGCCCAGCGCCGGATGGTGGCGGCATGGCTCTGATACCGCTTGCCGGTAGAGGCCATGTACTCGGACAGCTTTTCGATGTACTGGCCCCATACGGTGGGAAAGCTGGCCTGCAAGTCCGCCAGTTCCTCGTCTGTCAGGAAAACATTCTGGTAACGGCCATAGGCGCGGGCGCTCTCACTCTCTCTATTCTCTATACTCTTATCTCTAATATCTAATCTCTTATCTCTAATCTCTGGTGGACAAATGTCCCCCCGGCTATATGGTGGACAAATGTCCGCCCCGTCGGATGGGAGCAGTTTTTGACGCTTCAACCGCATACGCTCTTTCTTTTTCCGTTCCCCCTCGGTAGAGGACTGGCCGATCAGCAATTGGATGTCGGCCATGTAGTAGGCCCCGTCGGTCAAAATCTCCACAAGGCCAAATTCGAGGAACACCTTCAAGGCCCGTTCCACCGTCCCCACCTGATGGCGGGTAAAGGTGGCGATGGTCTGGGGCGTGTGGGGCAGATGGTCGTTGAGCATGAGAATACCGCCGCTTTTGAGTGACATGAGGTACATTTTCAGCAGCAGATTGGAGTACAGCAGGCCGTCCTGCATACTCTCCAAAATAACCATTGTTTCGCTGTTGTAGAAGTTTTCTTTCAGCTTGAGGTAGTAATATTTTCGATTGTCTGACATGGGTTCCTCCTTGGGGTTTATTTCAGGGGTCTGTACGCCTTTAGAGGGCCGTTTTGGGGGCCAGAGGATAAATCTATCAGGCCCCCAGCGACACCCTCAAAAAAAGCCTTGATTTACAAGGGGTTTTCGGCCCCTAAAGCGTGACATTTCGCCCTTTGTTTCCGCTTGCGCTGGGCGGCCTTGATACGCTTCATGCGTCCGGCACATTCCGGGCAGTATTTGGCCCGGTTGGAGCCTGGGGTGAACAGCGCCCCGCAGACGGCGCACCGCTTGGCGTCCAGGCGGTGGAACAGGGCCGTTTCCAGCTCTCTGTCCAGTGGCAGCACCGCCGCCCGGAACCACCGGCACAACAGGGAGTAGGAAATGGACTGGACACAGACACATTCCTCCCCATCATCCAGCGCGATACAGTTGCCGCCGTCGTAGTTGCAGCACTCATGTACCAGCCGCCGCGCTCTGCGGTACTGGCGGTAGTCCATGACGGGGACGGGTTCAGGCTTGCTTTTCTTCATGCTGGCACTTCCCGCACCCGCCGCAGTTGCCGCAGCCCTGGCAGGCATGGGCCTCCGGCTCCGGGCCGGTGGGCGCGTCTGCCGGTTCCGGCTGCAAGAGGGCAAGGGGCAGGCGGATATTCAGGTGGACAGTGACGGGTAAAATAATCTGCTTCATACTGGCCCGGACGGAAACTGCAACAGTACGCCGGGAAATATCTTCTTCTATCAGCTATGCCGCCTCCTTTCTCACCTCGGGACAAGTTGTCCCAAGGTGGGGTTATCGTTCCGTATGGCCCAGCGTGGGCCGTTTCCGTTCCCCCTCCAGCGAGGAACGGTCTATAATTTCCTTGAAAGCTGACATCTGCTCCCGGATGGACAGCTTGGGCATGGAGAAAACGCGGTGCTCGTCGGGAATGTCATCCCGGCCCGTGTAGTGCTCTATAAAGCTGCTGCGGTTGTCGGCCACATATCCACCGGGGGCATAGTGGCCGCCGTCATTGATCCGCACATCCCGCCCGTATGCCTCATAGTCGATATAATCAATGAGGTGTTCCGGGACTTCCACACCGCCGAACTCCAGCACATACATACGGCCCAGCTCCTCGTCACTACGGACACCGGAATAGAACTCAAAGCAATCCAGATTTTGCGTGAGGTTGATTAAGTCTTTTACGCTACCTGTGTATTCGCCAGCGTCTATGACCGCCTCAAACTTTTCTATATCGCTCTGATCCATTTCCGACAGCAGCGCGGCCAGATAGTTGAGCTCGTCAATGCTTTCATATTCGCCCAAGTGCTCATGCAGCCCCAGTACATCGCCGTCAAAGCTGGTTATGAAAATCTCCTCATACCGTATGCCGTCCACGCCGATGCGCTTTAAGAGGGACTGTACCTCCTCCGCCGTGGTGGGAAATTTCAGCGTTTCGCCCACAAGCTGCCCCTCGGCATATTTGCCGAGGTTGGTAATGTAGGCTTCCAGCAGGGCCGCCATATCAGCGGCGGCCCTGTCCCTTGACCGTCAAGATGCCCTCCAGCGTGGTTGCCGTGATACCCAGCCGCTGGGCAACAGCAATATCGTTCTTCATAGCCTCGGTGACGGTATGGCCGCACACCACCAGCACATGAGAGCGTTTGAGCAGATTACGGGCCATGTCGATCCCGCTTTTATGCTCCTCGGGAATGGCATCATTGAGGAACAGGGGATGGAACAGCGTGGGGCAGATGGGCGAAAAGCCCGCCTCATACACGCTGCGGCAATACTGCGCCGCCTGTTTTGCGTTTTCGGCATCGCTGCCGCACCACGCAGCGGTGATATATGCGAGGGGTCGTTTCATTGTTAAAACCTCCATTCAATGAAAAAACCTCGGGACAAATTGTCTCGAGGTTACAGGCTCTTATCCGTTTTCTTTTCGGGCTTGCCCAGCTCGGGGGGCTGCTTGGCCTTCCAGTCATCCAGCAGGGCCATGATCTGATCCTTCATCTGACGGGGGGACTTGTCCTTGCCGAAATACTTTTCCAGTTCCGCGCTATTGATAATCACCTTATCAACCTCCTTCTTTTCTTCCATCAAAATGCCGTCGATCACATCGCCGTTCAGCTTGCCCTCTTGATCCAGCTTGCGGAGCCGCTGGGCTTGGGATAGGGACGGAGAGGACTGCTGGCCCTCAATGGACACGGCGATATACTTCTGATGTTTGGGCCGGATAAAGGAAATCTCCACGGCGGGGGTAAATGCCAGCTTTTTTTCGTCCAGCATTTTCTGCAAATCCGGCACCAGCTCGGTCAAGCGGATATACCGCTGTACCTGTTTGTAGTTCATGCCGTTGCGATCACCCACGATCTGCGTGGAGCGTTTACCCGCCTCCTGTGCGTCCTCACCGGGACGAGCGCCTTGGTGCTTGATGGCCTCCACCTGCATTTTCAAAGACTGTGCCTTTTCCGTGGGCAAAATCTTTTCGCGGTGGCGCAGGTTGTCATCCGTCATAGCGAGGATGGCCTCGTCATCGGTCATGTTACGGACAATACAGGGCATATTCACAAACCCGGCCAGCTCGCTTGCCCTCTGGCGGCGGTGGCCCGCGATGATCTCATACCCGCCATCCTCGGTGGGGCGCACCAGCGCGGGCTGGTTTACACCACTTGCCCGGACGGACTCCACAAGGCCCTGCATCTCGGCATCGTCACGGACACCAAAGGGATGGTTTTTGAACGGGCGCAGCTCGGACAGATTGAGGTAGACAATTTCCTCTTTTTCTGCGCGGGTAGCGTCACGGGGCGCGGCGGGCTGCTCCGGCGCGGCAGGGGCGGGAGCCTCCTGCGGATTGGGTGCAGCATTTTCCGGGGCAGCCTTACTTTGGGACATTTTGTCTCGCGTGGGCGGCTTGGCCTTGTCGGGGGCCGCCTTGTCAGCCTTTGCCGGGCGGCCCTTGCTGGCCTTGGCCGCTGCTTTGTCCTTCGACTCCGTGGTTTTCTGCTTGGGAGCCTTTTCCTTCGGGGCCTTGTCCTTTCCGGCCTCCTCACGGGCGGCGGCGAAATCCACCACCTTGCCAGAGGGAGCAGGGGCAGGATCACTCTTGTCCGGGGTGGCAGTCTGCTTGGCCTCCTTGTCGGGCTTGAGCGGCTCGGGAGCCGCAGGGCTGGGAGCCTCCGGGACGGTGGGCTCCGCCTTTTCTGCGGGAGCTGCCTTTTCAGCCGGGGCGGGATCTGCCACAACGGGCTCGGCCTTGCCGGGAGCAGGCTGCTCCTGCGCGGGGGCCGTGTCAGTCGTTTCTGCCTCGGGGCCGATATTCTTTTTATCGTCTGCCAATGTCAAACCTCCTTTGTCTTGAAATGAAAAAAGCCAGCCCGATGGCTGGCAGCAGATAAGGGACTCCTCCTTTCAAGTTGTGGTGTATGAAAACGCCGCCCATAGTCTCACTCGGGCGGCGTAATGCTCAATATGAAATTGTTTTAGAATAAATACCTTGCTTGACAACTCGGATTTAATTTTAGATTAGATTTTTTCGCGGTGGCCTTCGTTCCACATTTTTTCATCGACATCGGCCATCATCAGCTTTAACAGGATGTCCGACATACTTTCACCGTTTTTATCATAACGGGGCTCCACGATAAAAACGCGATTGCCGATCTCATATCTTTGCGGCTCACCAGCTATATATTCTTTCTCCATACTCAACACCCCCTTTCGCTATGGAACAAGGAAATTATACCATGCGAAAAGGGAATTGCGGTATCGAGCTTGTTTTCAAATTTAGTATTGATATGCGGTCTGGCCCCAGCTATAATGAATTTCAAGAAAAACGCCGATGGTTTTGCGGCTTTTGGTGGGGTGTCCCGCGTATTGAACGCTCTATTGGCCCGATTTAGAGGGGTATGTAACCGATCTAACCGGGAGAGCGCTTGAATGGCATTCAAGAGGTAAGGGGTTCGATCCCCCTCATCTCCACCAAAAAATCCGGTCATTGATTTGACCGGATTTTTTCATATCCAAATTTATTTTTTATTGCCTATGCAGTTTGTGGGCGGGCAGTTCTTCCCATCCCCTATTTCAGCCCCCCACTACCCACAGCAAAAACAACAGTCAAAAAGATGCTGTGCCCTTTGCCCCAGCTTCACTTTTGCGTACTCCCGCAGTTTCACCTGCAAAGGATCTGCATTTGCTGTGTACTCCGGGATGATTTTTCGTTCATCGGCCTCAAAGAACTTTCCTCTGCCGGCAACCTATGGGAGAAGGGCCGCACTTATAAAAATATCTGCTGTTCTTTTCAACAGTGACCGTTCATAGGAATAACCCTCCCCTTTTGTAGGAACCTTTTCCTGCTACAGCTGTGTTCAAAAATATGTGTATCTTGATTCTTTCCAGACTTTTTCCCACATTAACTTTGAATTTGTCACCAGCTTCTTTTCTCCATCATTAAAAAGATCCGGCCATGTACAGGACCGGATCTTTCTTTTTACTTTGTTTTTTATGATCTTTCCTCCGTCACCCGAAAAAGCTATCAAAGATCTTTTCAGGCAAGGAACACCGGATTTATCTGCCGCCGGAAGCATACTCCCCCATGTTCACATCCAGCACTCCCCGGGGAGGCTGAACAAGAGCATCTTCATACTGACAGAGCCACTGCACCTGTTGGCTCATGCGTCCCCCCGTAATGCCGTCCACCGTTTCGCCGGACTGGATAGGGTTGTCATTTTCCAGAATATAAGAGGCCAGATTATAAGCATGGCCAACCACCCAGTTGGGGTCCATATCATGGAAATGGTATTGGAGGTCCGGCAGAAACAGCGTGCTCATTCCCACGGTGTCCACAATCATATCCTCCGTGTCCTGGATATTGAAAAAGCGGGCGTTGACGCCGAAGCGAATAAAACGATCCGACCCCTGGAGACCGTGAGAGCGCACCTGTTCCCCGGAGAACAGCTTGCCGCAGTTCTGAAAATAGAACCCCTCACAGGTGGGATACAGCTCCGCCAGAGCCTCCAGAAAGTCCATATCCAGCTGTGCCCGCTCCAGCGCCGGGAGAGAGGCCGCCAGCATATCCACCGCCACCACCTGGTATTGGCACTGCTCCAAAATCCGGTCCCGCTCTTCCATGCAGTCCCACATCTGGCTTGTGAGAAATGGATCGAAACCCTTCCCCTGAAAGCTCTCGCAGGCAGTTACTATCAGCTGTACCGGGACCTTCCCTTCCTTAAACTCTCCCAAATGCTCCATAGTGGAAAAGCCGGCTGATTTTTTGTCGTGACTATAACATTCCACCCGGCCCACATGGCGCTCCATTACAGCGATCATCCGCTCTTTGTCCGGCATGGTCACCGGCTCACGGAACAACAGCTGAATGAGAAAGGGACCTCCCGGCCTGGGACTTTTTCCTTTCAAATCCTGTTGGAATACTTCTGCGCTCATCTCTTGCTTCTCCTTTCTGTTCACTGGTTCCAGACCCCATTGCCGCTCTCACAGGTCCTTTCAATAAGGCAAAATGCTGCATCTCCAAAACCAGCCTTATGTCTGTATGTTTCCTTTTTATACTCAGTCCTCATCCCCGGCTTTGAAGTTATAGATGGGCCGAATGATTTTGAGCACCTCCGCTGTAGGTCCGATATAATCCAAAATGTCCTGCATCCCTTTATATGCCATAGGACACTCATCCAGGGTGGATTTGCTGACAGAGGTGGTGTAGATCTCCGCCATCTCCTTTTTGAACTGGGAAACAGTAAAGGATTCCTTGGCTTGGGCGCGGCTCATCAGGCGGCCCGCGCCGTGGGGAGCGGAAAAGTTCCAGTCCTCGTTGCCCTTTCCCAGACAGAGAAGGCTTCCATCCCGCATATTGATGGGAATAAGAAGCTTTTCCCCCGCCTGGGCCGAGACAGAGCCTTTCCGCAAAATCATGCTGTCCGTGTCAATATAATTGTGGATGGTGGTGAACTGTTCCTCCACATGGAGCTTCATCCCCTTGACGATCTCGTCCATCATCGCCTGACGGTTGAGCATGGCAAAGTGCTGGACAATCTTCATATCATGAATATACCGCTCAAATAATTCTCCCGAAACATAGGCCAGCTGACGGGGAATACTGGTTTGTTTGAGATTTTTCAGGCGTTTGAGCTCCTTTTGAATCTCCTTCTGGCGTCCCTCCCCCTTCATTTGGGCAATGACTGCCTCCAACGAGGCGTCGTCGGTGCCATTGAGGACCTTGTATCCCTCTTCCTGGTAATACTTGGCCACCTCCAGCCCCAGATGCCGGCTGCCTGAGTGGACCACAATGTAAAGGTTCCCCTCATCATCCCGGTCCACCTCGATAAAATGGTTGCCGCCGCCCAGGGTACCGATGCTTTTTTCCGCCCGGAGCAGATCCACCTGTTTGGCGCAGCAGAGGGCGTCCAAATCAATCTGCCGAAGATAGGGATGGGCCTTGGCACGGGTACCAAAGCCGGAAGGGATTTTCTCATAGATCAGCTTATCCAGTTTTTGCAGCTCCAGATGGGTCTCCCGGATGCGTATCGTCTCCATCCCGCAGCCGATGTCCACCCCCACCAAATTGGGTACCACCTTGTCGGTGATGGTCATGGTGGTGCCAATGGTGCAGCCCGCTCCGGCGTGAATATCCGGCATCAGACGGATGCGGCTGCCCGCCGTAAACTCCTGGTTGCACAGCTCCTGCACCTGAGCAATGGAGGCGCTGTCCACCACATCGGTGAAAATTTTGGCCTCATTATATTTTCCTTTTACTTCGATCATAACAGGTCTCCATATCATTCTTCGCACTCTGCCGCAGCAGAGGTTGTACGCCAGAGATTTTCCCCTGCTCTTCACTCCTTTTTCTGCCGCGGCCTGATTCTGTTCTGTCCTGAAATCCGGCTTGCAGCCTTTGAAACCCAGGACTGTGTCCTTGCCGTTCTTGGGGAAAGAATCAGCTTCTCCACCATTTTCCAGGCTCTTTGCCGATTGTCCCCATTATACTATGAAACCGCCGTGGAAGCCATACCATGTACTTTTAAATTCCGAAAGGGGGATAAACCCTTCATCAAAAAAGCAGTATAAACCAACCGGCGGCTTTGTCCGGCTTTACCCGGGCCTGTCCAGGTTATCGGACGATCTTTGCCTGCCGGGACAGAGGCAGAAACCATCCCTCCCGGCCGCCGCCCTTAAAACCAAAAGGGAATAACCAAAACCGCGGCAGGCACTATCTCCGATGAACTGGACGGTACCTTTCCGGGCAATGGGTTTCCAAAGGGATGAGCCTCTTTGGCCGTCTCCCCTGTCCGCCCTCATCCTTATCCCCATCAAATTTTCAGGACGCACTTAAATTCAACTTCTCAGACAGCGCAAAGCGCCCTCAGCCGTGGAACACCTTTCAAGAGAGGTTCCGCCGGCTGCGAGCGCCTTTGATTTTTCCTTTTGTCTGTCATGCCTGGGCACGCTGCTGCAGGATTATCTGACGGATGGCTTCCACCGCCACCCGAATGGCTCCGTCGGTATCCAGACATTCCCGCTGGTCCAGGCCGGCCTTTTCCCGCTCCTGGTTCCAAATCACATGGTAAACGGCCCCAAAACGAACATTCCGGGCTGCTGCGGCCACCATCAAAGCGGCCCCCTCCATCTCACTGGCCAGCACCCCCAGCTTCTTCCACATCTCCCACTTTTCCATCAGCACATGGGCCATGGGGGAGCGCTCCGGAGAATGCTGCCCGTAAAAGGAATCCTTTGCCTGCACCACACCCGCTTTCCAGGGTTTTCCCAGCTTCCGGGCGCTTTCCACCAGGGCAAACAGCACCTCAAAGTCGGGGACGGCGGGAAATTCGATGGGCGCGTATTCCCGGCTGGTGCCCTCCATCCGCACAGACCCTGTGGGGATAATGATATCATCCGCTTCCACATCCAGGCGGATGCCGCCGCAGGTTCCCACCCGAATAAAGGTATCCGCCCCGATAGCCACCAGCTCCTCCAGAGCGATGACCGCCGACGGCCCGCCGATACCGGTGGACACCACGCTCACCGGCTCCCCCTCCAGCGTGCCTGTGTAGGTAGTAAATTCCCGGTTGGAAGCGATTTTTTTGCTGTTATCCAGGTAAGCCGCGATTTTCTCGCACCGTCCCGGGTCGCCGGGAAGGATGCAGTAGCGGCCCACGTCCCCCTGCTCCAGCATAATATGAAACTGCCGCTGCCGATGTAAATGATCCATCCTCTCGCCCTTTCTTCTTTAGCCTTCACCGTCATCCGGCAACCTCAGCCGCCGGATGCGGACATCCTGGAGATGCAGTCCCCAGGGACAATGCACCGTCCACTTCTCCCCAATAAAACACAATTATATTATAGTATGCCCCTATAGGAAATGCAAACTCCGGCGCACTGGATATTTGCCGGTTTTCTGCCGGGACCACCAGGGGGATGTTCTTGATATTTAATCTTTTTTCTAAGTTCAAGCCTGACTGTGGGAATTTTCAAAGAATCTGTGCGCCAGGGATAAAATGATGATATCCATATATATTAGGAAGGATTCTCCAAAAATCTTTTGACATCCACTAAATTTATACTTCCTTCACACATCCCCATTGTCCGCCGTGCTACAATAAGACTGAAGAAGATCAAACAGTGCCTTTCAGCAGCCCCTTTTTGGACCGAAGGGACCTGAACAGGCGCTTTTCCGTTATACAGACAAAAGTGAGGTGCGGATGGATGAAAAAACTTTTCAGATGGACAGCCCTTTGGGCGGCGGCGGTGCTGCTGCTGTTGGCAGCGGCCTGCGGGGGGGAGAAACAAACGGCTTCCCTGACGGCTGAGGAGGCGTTTCCCACGCTGTTGGGGCAGGATTATGAGGCGGCCTATCTGCTGACCAATCTGGGCATGACGATAGATTCCACCGCAGGGGTGGATGTGGACGGCGCGCTGTACTATCCCGCTGTATCGGAAAAATATAAAACCACTGCCGACCTGCGGGCCCTGTTGGAGAGTACCTATGCCGATTCCGCCACGGTGGACCGGCTGATGGCCACGACCGATCAAAAGGGCAATCCACTGTTCCGGGACATTGACGGCAAGCTGTATCAAAGCGCTCAGGGAACAGCTGCTTCCCAGTGGCTGGAGCCGGATCTGGACAACATTCGGGGGCAGGAAAACGGGGACCAGGCCACCGCCGTGGTACAGGAGACCGGCCTGGACGGATTTTTGTACGAATGCACTGTGACGGCGGTGCGCAGTGAGGATGGCCAGTGGCGGCTGACAGCGCCCCGGAGCGAGGCTCCCCGGAAAAAGGTGGGGGATGTCCTGACAGGGGAAGAAGATCAGCAGCCTCAGGTAAGCAGCTCCCAGGTGCGGCAGATGGCGGAAAACTTTCTGATGGCGCTGAAAGCCGGAGACACCCAGACCATTGAAGAGCTGGCGGGGGCCCAGCCGGGAACCTATCAGGGCTGGAGCGCGCTGGAAATTTCCAAAGCGGAGCTTAACGAAACTTTGGAGGAATATGAAACCGGAGGCACCTACCGGGTAGCGCTGACAGTGGACAACGGCGTGGGGCTGCTGCCGGAGGGAGAGCAGATCTGGGAGCTTTGGATTCGGTGCGACGAAAATCTGCAGCTGAAAGCGGAGCGGTTCCAACAGGGAGACCCCGCCCCCTACCGCCATATGGAGCATCCCGCCGGGGAGCAGGTAAGCCGGATGCTCAGTTACTTCGGCGGACCGGATTTTCAGGGCCCCTCTCAGTTGGATGACAACATTATCACCGAATACTGCCTCCAGGTTCTGGCGGAGGAAAACGGCTTCCAGGACAGCGGCTTCACTCTGGAGCAGGTGCAGCAGGCGGTATACCGGTATTTTGGCCTGGAGAACTTTGATCCTTCCGGCACCTCCTTCTATCGCCCGGAAACGGACGATTATATGGCTTATGGCCGGGGCGGAATCGAAATGCCGGAGTACAATCTCTATCTGACCCAGGGGGATGAGGGCAAGGTGGAGGTTCGACTGTACACCTATCAGGACCCCCTGTGTACCCGTCGGGACAAAATGCAGCTGTGGACCCTCTCGGACAACGGCAACGGCACCTATGAGTTCCTTTCCGCGGTCACCGGGGAACCGGACGGAGGAGAACAGCAAAGCGCCCAGCCGGATACCGGCGAAGAACCGGAAAATCAGGAGTAAACAGGAGGCTGCTTTTCCTTTCTGCCGGGGGCAGGAATGGGAGAGCAGCCTTTCCAGTATGGGAAAAGAAAGAGGAGAGCTGAATGAAGATCGAGCATATTGCCCTCTATGTCAACGACTTGGCGGCGGCCCGGGATTTCTTTGTCCGCTATTTTGGGGCGTCCTCCAATGAGGGGTATCACAATGAGAAAACCGGTTTCCGCTCCTTTTTCCTCACCTTTGAGGGCGGGACCCGGCTGGAGCTGATGACCCGCCCCGCCATGGAGGACCTGGAAAAGCCTTTGACCCGAACAGGATTTGCCCATATCGCTTTCAGCGTGGGCAGCCGGGAACAGGTGGACGCCTTGACCAAGAGGCTGCAAACGGATGGCTTTGAAGTGGTCAGCGGCCCCCGGGTTACAGGGGACGGCTATTATGAAAGCTGCGTGGTGGCCCTGGAGGGAAACCAGATCGAGATCACCGTCTGAGTTCCCGGAAGAAAGAAAAAATGTCAAAAGGAAGGCTGAAACAGGAGGCTTTGCTCCTTCCCCGGGAGGAGAGGCTGCCTCATCCCGGAAAGGGGCGCAGCCATCCTCTCCCCCGCCCTCTTGAGGGGGCCGGATGGCTACCTTTCCCTGGAGTTTTTCTGAAAATTCTGTGAAAAACCGGCGGAGGGGTTGAGTTTTTATTTTTCATCAGGTATAATAGATAAGCTATCACGCCCAAGCAAGGATGGACAGGACAGTTGATGTCCATTGTCACGCGGATGTTCGGTCCTGTGCGACGCGGCGCTGTGAACCATGTCAGGCGGGGAACCGAGCAGCATTAAGCAGCGTTTCGCGGGTGCCGCAGCCAACCGGACGTCCGTGTGATAATGCACACCAGCGGCTTTGTCCGTCCTTTTTTGGTAACTGAGGAGGGAAAGAAATGTATCAGGCCCTTTACCGCAAATGGCGGCCCAAAAGTTTTGACGACGTGGTGGGCCAGGAGCATATCACCACCACCCTCCGCAACGAGATCGCCGCCGGCAAGCCCGCCCACGCCTATCTTCTCATGGGCAGCCGGGGTACCGGCAAAACCACCTGCGCCAAGCTCATCGCCAAGGCGGTCAACTGCCTTGCCCCCAAGGACGGCAGCCCCTGCGGTGAGTGCGAGATCTGCAAGGGCATCGATAACGGCTCCATGGTGGATGTGGTGGAGATCGACGCCGCCAGCAACAACGGCGTGGACAACATCCGGGACCTGCGGGAGGAGGCAAATTTCCTGCCCAATGTCACCAAATACCGGGTGTACATCATCGACGAGGTCCATATGCTCAGCATGGGGGCGGTCAACGCTCTGCTGAAAATCATGGAGGAGCCCCCTTCCCATGTGATCTTTATCCTTGCCACCACCGAGGTCCACAAAATCCCTGCCACCATCCAGTCCCGATGCCAGCGGTTCGACTTCAAGCGCATCGACAGCGCCGCCATTGCCGGCCGTCTGCGGTATGTGTCGGACCAGGAGGGGATTTCCATCACCGACGAGGCCCTGGCCATGATCGCCCGGCTGGCCGACGGCGGAATGAGGGACGCCCTTTCCCTGCTGGACCTGTGTTCCTCCCACAGCCACGAGGTGACGCTGGAAACGGTCAGCGAAGCGGCGGGCCTCATTGGACAGGATTATTTGTTTGATATCGCCGATGCTGTCAGCCGCAAGGATCTGTCAGCCGCTCTGGACCTCATCGGCGTCCTGGGCAGTCAGGCGGTGGAATATGACCGGCTGTGTCAGCAGCTGGTGACCCATTACCGCAATCTGCTGATGGCGGCCACCTCCAAAAATCCCGGAGAGCTGATCGTCTGCCTGCCGGAGACCCTGGAGCGGTATAAAACCCAGGCCGCGGCCTTCACCCCGGCACGGCTGGTATACGCCATCAGCGCTTTGCAGCAGGCTTCGGCCCTGATGAGCCGCACCACCTCCCGGCGCACTGAGCTGGAGCTGTGTCTGGCCCGTTTGTGCGATCCCCGTTTGGATCAGTCCCCTCAGGCGCTGCTGGCCCGGATCGATCAGCTGGAGGCGAAGCTGAACCGGCTGCTGGCCGAGGGGGTCACCCTTCCGGCGGAGGTCTCCCAACCCCAACAGGAGGAAGCTCCCGCCAAACCCCAAAAGGAAAAGAAAGCGGCCCGTCCATCCCCCTCTCCGGCTCCCCCTTCCCAACCGGCTGTACCTATGGAGCGGTGGGGCGAGGTGATGGACCGGCTGAAAATCGTCAATCCAGCCCTCCGGGGGGCTCTCACCGGTTCCCGGGCCTTTATCAGCGGCAGCCGGGTGCTTATTGATTTCCCCAATCCGGTGTTCCGGGAACTGATGAACAGCAGCGACGACGTGCGTGTGCAGCTGAAACGGGCTATTGCCGAGGTGACCGGCACCCGGTACGGCATCGGCCCCTATGATCCCCCCAAGGAACAAACCCCAGAACAACAGGTCAAACCCCTGGACGAGCTGCTGGCGGCAGCGGCGGACAGTGGTATAGAAATCAAAACCATGTAATTTCAGTTGATAGGAAAGGAATCAATCACTATGAAAGCAAGATTACCCCAGGGAATGGGCGGCGGCCCCAGCAATATGAACCAGATGATCCGTCAGGCTCAGAAGATGCAGGAGGAGATGACCAAGGCCCAGGAAGAGATCAACGCCAAGGAATATGTCACCACCTCCGGCGGCGGCATGATCGAGGTGACCATCACCGGCAAGAAGGAGCTGAAATCCGTCAAGCTCAAGCCCGAAGTGGTGGACCCCGAGGATATCGAGATGCTGGAGGACCTGATCGTGGCGGCAGTCAACGAGGCTATCCGCACCGCTGAGGAGGATTCGGCCAAACGGATGGAGAAGATCACCGGCGGTCTCAACGTCCCCGGTATGTTCTGATAAAACCCGTTAGGGGGGAACGGCTCCGGGAGTGGGTTGGGGCTGTTCCTCCCCTTTTTTTCCCAACATGGGAGCAAGAAACAGTGGAAGGATAACAGGTGTTTGACCATGGAAAGCGCGCTGCCCCTTACAAAGCTTATTGAACAATTTGCCCGCCTGCCGGGGGTGGGCCGCAAAACCGCTCAGCGGTTTGCCTTTTATATCCTGGACCTGCCGGAGGAAAAAGCCCGGCAGTTTGCCGAAGCCATCGTGGACGCCCGGACCAAAATGAAAAAATGCACCGTCTGCGGCAATCTCACCGACCAGGAGCTGTGCCCCATCTGCGCCGCCTCCGGCAGGGATCACTCGGTCATCTGCGTGGTGGAGGACCCCCGGGATGTGCTGGCCTTTGAGCGGACCCGGGAATATAACGGCGTTTATCATGTCCTTCACGGCCTGATTTCCCCTATGGAAGGGGTGGGGCCTGAACAGCTGACCATCAAGGAGCTGCTGGCCCGGGTGAACAAAGGCGGGGTGGAGGAGGTCATCATGGCCACCAATCCCACTGTGGAGGGAGAAGCCACCGCCATGTATATCGCCCGGCTGCTCAAACCCCTGGGGGTGAAAACCAGCCGCCTGGCCTATGGCATCCCTGTGGGAGGCAATCTGGAATATGCCGATGAGGTGACCCTTTATCGGGCCCTCCAGGGACGCAGCGAAATTTGAGGAGCGGATCGCAGACATCCCCCTTGGAGACGGAGAACAGCGCCATGCCTTTTTCTCCCACAAATCGTTATAAATCAGCAAAAATATACAATTCGTTTTAGAATTTGATTCATTTTGATCCTGATGAGAAAGCAGCACGGTCTATCGGCCCCAGTGCCATCGCCGCCGGAGGACAGGAAAAAGGGCTCTGTTCTTCCTTCCCAATGCCTCGTATACAGACGCTTTTTCAGGACCATACTCTTCCAATGAAAGGTGGTTTTCAGGTGGACCGCGGCTTTAAGGAACTGCTTCGGGCGGCAAAATTTGCCGTGGTGGGGGTTGCCAATACCCTCATCGATATGGGCGTTTTTGCTCTGCTGGCCCAGGTGCTGGGCTTAAATGTCTATCTTTCTCAGGTCATCAGCTACAGCGCCGGGATGCTCAACAGTTATGTTTTCAATCGCAGCTGGACCTTCCAGGCCAAAGACCGCTTTTTCAGTCCCGCTTTGGTGCGGTTTGTGGCGCTGAATCTGGTGATGCTGCTGGTGAGCACCGGACTGCTGTGGTTTTTCTTCGACTTCTGGGGGCTGCCCAAGCTCATCGCCAAGGTGCTGGCCACTGGCTTTACCCTGGTCCTCAGCTTTGGAGCCAACAGACTGTGGGTATTCCGCCAGGCGGAATGATCCCCCCTCTTGAATCCCCCCGTGATCCATGATATACTAGGAAAGCATCAAACGCGGCCCGGCAGAAGGAGGCGACGCCCATGGGCAAAGACAGTATCAAACAGATCTCCTACAACCGGCAGGCCCGGCACAACTACTTTGTGGAGGAGTCCCTGGAAGCCGGCATCGAGCTGTTCGGCACCGAGGTAAAGTCTCTGCGCTGCGGCGGCCTGAACCTCAAGGATGCCTGGTGCGATTTTGAAAACGGGGAGCTGTTTGTCAAGCAAATGCACATCAGCCCCTATGAACAGGGAAACATCTTCAACCGCGACCCCATGCGTCCCCGGAAGCTGCTGCTTCACCGCCGGGAGCTGAACCGGCTGTTCGGTCTGGTCAAGCAGCAGGGCATCACCCTGGTTCCCCTTCAGGTCTACTTCAAGGGGCCCCGGGTCAAGGTGGAAGTGGGGCTGTGTAAAGGTAAAAAGCTTTATGACAAGCGGGACGACATGGCCAAACGGGACGCCCAGCGGGATATTGACCGGGCCATGAAGGACCGGAGCAGAAGGTGAATGCAAGATGGAGCTTTTGGATCTTCCTCTCCGCCATGGAGGCCGGCTGACGGCATATCTGCCGGGGCGGTATCTGCCGGAAGAATTTTCGGAGCGGCCCCGCCCGGCGGTAATTGTCTGTCCCGGCGGCGCCTACGGCTTTCTTTCGGAGCGGGAAGGCGAATCCATTGTGGCAAAATTCCTTTCCGCCGGATGCAACTGCTTTCTGCTGCGGTACAGCGTAGCGCCTGCCCGCTTCCCCACCGCTCTGACCCAGTTGGCTGAGGCGGTGCGCCTCATTCGCCGGGAGCATGAGGGGTGGAATGTGGACCCTCAGCGGGTGGTGGTTTGCGGTTTTTCCGCCGCAGGTCATCTGGCCTGTTCTCTGGGCACCTTCTGGAACCGGGATTTTCTGTGGGAAGAAATGGGCGGCCAGCGTGAGGAGTACCGTCCCGATGGTCTGATTCTCTGCTATCCAGTGATCTCCGCCCTGGACCGGCCTCATGAGGGGTCCTTCCGCAATCTCCTGGGGGAGCGGTATGGGGAGCCAGAGTTGATGGAGCTTCTTTCCCTGGAGCGTCAGGTGACAGCCCAAATGCCGCCGGTATTCCTCTGGCACACCTATGAAGACCGGACTGTGCCGGTGGAAAATGCCTTGCTTTTGGGGCTGGCTATTGGCCGGGTGGGAACAGGACTGGAGATGCACATTTATCCCCATGGTCCTCATGCGTTGTCCAACAGTCTGCCTTTTACCGCCAGAAGGCCGGAAGAAATCGTTCCGGAAGCCGCCGGATGGCTGGATTTGGCTGTTCGCTGGATCGGACAGCTTTGAGATGGTTTTTGTTTTCCCTCGGGAGGAAAGCCTCCCTTTTCATAAAAAGCGATTCCCCTTGCGGGGCGCGCATATTCCCGGCTTTGCCGGGCAGATATGGGGGCGCACTGGTTTCGACGGGGACTCTGAAGTATGGTAAGCGAGCAGAGGCGCTCGACCTCTATAAAACGGGCAACTTAAAAAGAAACGATAACAATAGTTACGCGTTTGCAGCCTAATTAGGCTGCCGTCCGGCCGATGAGGACCACGGCATCGGTTCGGGCGTCGATTAGTGGTGAACGATCATGGGGAGCGCTTCCGCCCCATGATTGTATTGGAAGCTACTGAGCCGGGCAGTCCGCCGCTCGACGGTCCGGCGAGGGAATGTAAATTTGCGGCTATGCTCGTAGAAAGCCATAGGGATGGGTTTTCGGACGCGGGTTCGATTCCCGCCGCCTCCACCATAAAATCAAAACGGTATAGATGCCACTGGCGAAAAGCCAGTGGCATCAAGGCTTAATAGTGATAAGGTACTATTTAGCTTTGCGAGGGGCAGAGAACGGTGTGACCGCAATGGTCACGCCGTTTTTCTGCGTCCAGGGGTGGATTTCGCAACAACAGGCTCGGAAATCACAGGAATCTCTACATCATCCACGAAGTTGAAATAGATTTTTACCTTCTGTACCCGCTTGCCGCTGGACTTGTCCGGTGCAAACACCTCAATCTTCTTGATATACTCATTGACTATCGTAGGTGTCAATTCCGGCACATCCACATACTTCTGGGTCAGAGCGACAAAGGCATCCATATCTGCACTCATGGTTTCCTGAGTTTCCAGCCATTCTTCCGTCACTTCAATTTCGAGTTTTAACCGCTCCTGCTCTGCCTCGTAATCGGCGGTCATTTTCTTATACCGCTCCTTACTCAGATCGCCCAGGACAAAATCCTCATAAAGTCGGGACAGAAGAACATCCAAGTCAGCCAGCCGTTTCTTGGCCTGCTCCACTCGCTTCCGATCCTCACGGATATTGCGTTCCTGATCGGAACGGCGGCATTGCAGCCATTCTTCCTGAAAGCCTTCTACATCCTGCCGGATATAGGCATTGACCGTACGGATGCGCTCCAGCACCAGTTCCCGCAGTACATCTTCCCGGATATAGTGGGCAGAACAGGTGCCTCGACCACTTTTGTAGCTGGAGCATACATAATGGTCTTGCTTGCCGTCAAAGCTTTTGCAGGTAGCAAAGTGCAGCTTATTCCCGCAATCAGGACAGAACAGAAGCCCAGAGAACAATCCCTGCCGTTCCGCTTTTGTGGGACGGCGTTTGTTTTTTCGCAACTCCTGCACCCTGTCCCACTGAGCCTGAGAAACGATTGCTTCCTGCGTATCAGGAAAGATACACATATCTTCGATGGCATTGGGAATCCGCTTCTTCAGCTTATAGGACTTGGAATAGGTCTTGAAATTGCAGGTACAGCCGGTGTACTCCATCCGTTCCAGAATACCCACAACCGATTGACCAATCCAATGATAAGGGCGCTCCGGCATCTTCTTCCGCTTTTTCGGGTCAGGATGATTTTCCGACTGTTTGGCATACAGCGCCTTGGTAGTCAACACCTTATCCTTCTCCAGTATACGGGCAATCTGTTCCGGCCCCTTGCCGTCAATAGCCAAGTCAAAGATGCGCTTGACTACTAGGGCGGCATCATCGTCAATGATCCAATGGTCTTTATCGGTAGGGTCAGTGCGATAACCATAGGGCGGTTTTCCCAGATGCTTTCCGCTGGTGCCTTTCTGCCGGAATACGACCCGGACTTTTTTGCTGGTGTCCCGTGGATACCATTCGTTGAACAAATTACGAATAGCAGCAAAGCCGTCGCTGTCGCCTCGTTCACTGTCCACACCATCATTGACAGCGATAAAGCGCACATCGTAGCTGGGGAAAATGATGTCCGTGTACTGTCCAACGGTCAGGTAATCTCGGCCAAACCTACTAAGATCCTTGACCAGCCAGCAACCGACAAGCCCCTGCTTAACCAGTGCAAAGCCTTCCTGCACGCCGGGGCGGTCAAAATTGGTTCCCGTATATCCGTCATCCACCAGAATTTTCAGGTTGGTGTAGCCATGCTCGGCTGCGTACCGGGTTAAAAACTCTTTTTGATTCTGTATCGAATTTGATTCTCCATCCAGTGCATCCTCATTGCTGAGGCGGCAGTACAGGATGGTGATTTTCTGCTGATCCAACATAGCGTCCTCCTTTACGGTTGGGTCAGCTGACAGAATCGGTGTGCATGGTGATATTGTAGCATGAATTTGAGTCTGTGTCATGAACAAAGCGCCTCCTTATCCGAGAAAATGAGCCGTTTTACCTTGTGGGTAAGCGGCTCATTTCCGTCACATACAGTCTCCAGCAGATACCAGGTATTTCCGATTTTTCGTTCCACCGTACCGGCGAACGGATTCATCCGGTTTTCCCAGCGTTTCCGGCATTCTTCCAGAAAATCAATCGGCGGATCAAAAATTGGGTCAAAGCAGGATTCAATGTCGATATAGCCATAGTCGGGTTCGCTCATAAAATCTTTGTGTTTTCTCATGCAGTTTCCTCCATCAATTAAAGTTCCATATCCTGCGACTTGCGGTGGGAAGGTTGATCGTGCTGCCTTGTTTGCCGGGTCCGGGTTAAAATGGCGTCAAGAAAAGCCCGCACCTTTTCGGGTGCGAGCTTGACAGCGTCCAGATATGGCTGGACTTCCTTTTTCAGTTCTTGGTACTTGTCATAAATCTTTTCGTATCGCTGTTTCCAGACAGCGGCACTCTTTTGCGCTTGTTGCAACTTATCTTCCAAACGGCTGTTTTCTGCCTTGGCAAGAATCCCATTGACCGCATAATCCTTGAGTGTGCTGCACTCGGATGGGGTCAGAGTGATGTTGCCGGTGATCGTCTTTTTCCCCATGGAGCGGATTTCCTGTACGGTCAGGGCGGTGGTGCGCTGTTCTTTGGTCTGCTTTTGCAGGGATTGCAGTTCCTTCTGCTTTTTCTCAACGGCAGCCTGTGCAGTGTCCAGTGCCTGCTCCGTCTGAGCGATTTGAGCGGTCACATCTTCCAGCCGCTGCTGCTCCTGTGCCACTTTGAACTGGGTCACAGTCAGATGTTCTTCGGTGCTGCCACGCTCTCCACGCTCCACATCGGTATATCCGGCAGCTTTCATATAGTTGAAGAAATCGTCTTGCAGGACACTGTATGATGTCCGCAGGACTTTCTTCCCCTTGGAGGTCAGAAGCGGATTACCCTGCTCATCCAGAGCTACCTTGGATTCCCACTTTTTACTGCGGCTGACCTGCATGATGGTCTCCTTGACTGTGCCCACAAGGGACTTGTCCTTGCACCGCTTTGACCAGAGAATCTGTTTTTCCACCACCGGGATATAGACCACGTGAAGGTGGTAGTGATACAAATTCTGCCCCAGAGCTTCCGACATGGCCCGGTTGCGTTCATCGGCGTGCATGACGGCAGAGAGGATATACTGCTCACCGCCCACGATCTCCACGGCTGCTTTGTATGCGTCGGTGTAGAACTGCTTGGCATATTCGTAGCCGCCGTGATTGTGGAAGTAAGCGGAGTTCACATCAAAAATCAGCTCCCCATATTTCACCGCATCGGCTTTCAGGCCACGGGTGGAGATGACGCCATCGGCAATCATCTGATCGAACATAGCGGCATAGCTGTCGGTGGGAGCTTTGAAGTGAATATTCCGGTAGGTCTGGGTGGTATCAATATCCTGGTTGGAGTAGCTGTCCTTTTCTCGTTCGTTGTGCTCCTGAACCTTCGCCACATCATCAAGGGTGGGCAAGTCCTGGTTACGGGCAAAGGTGCGGTCGATTCCGTCATTTCTGGCCATACAAATCAGCTCCTTTCCATTGTGCGGCAGACGGCTGGGGGACGAGGATGCACTTCCTGCGGGAAGTGTAATAACCCACTATGACACTTTTATCCCAGAGGGCTGCAAAGTGCCGTGGGCTCTCCGAGGGGGAATGCGGCATCTGCGAATGCCTTGCCGCCTTTAGAGGCTTGTGTGTGGCACCCAAATCCTCAAAAGGCGGTGTGACCGACAGCATCTCCGCAATCTCGATTGCTTCATTTCTGCCACTCACAGGCAGAGCAGATTTTGCAAATCCACTCTGCCATCCATCTCCAAATCTGCGGATTTTTCGATGGGGACGGGAGATGCGGTGGGTAAGAACGGCGGACATCATTTGTCCCTCCGCTTTTGCCATACGAGATCATAGCCAAGGGCATCGGCGAGCTGTACCGCCTCCACATACCGCAGAGACTCCCGCTGGAGCTTGTTGGACAGGTTGGAAACGCTGTCGCTCCAGCCGTAATCCTCAGAAAGCCGGTCAACGACTTCCTGCATCGTGTATCCGGAACGCACAATGTACGACTTGATTTCATTTCTCAAATTGGATTTCATAGAAAACACCTCATTCTTTCATGAAATGGTTTTACCGTGGAGCATACACGCTGCATGGTACAGTAAATCTTGATTGCTTCTTAAAAGTCACTCAGGATTGCGCCTGTGAAGAACTGTCCGAAACAGTATCCCATCGACTTTGCGATTAGGTGGGCTTACAAGCGAAATAGTGAAAATAGGCACCTTTCCGCATACTACCATCACCATTCTGTAAATCACCGAATGATGATTTGTGCTCTGCTTATGGTAGTGTTTTTCACTGTTTGCACAACCATTGATCGGGAAGTGCGGATTTTAGAGCGCCCGCTGAGCCGAACAATAAAAAATGAACTTCGATTTTTTGCGTTCGTGCGTTCCTTCGTTCCACAGGCTGTACCCGGTCAGGAACGCATGAACGCACGAACAGAAAGTTTTGATGTTCCGTTACAACTCCATAGGCGAGAGCAGAACATAAATGCCCATATATCCCCGGCACCGTTTTCCACCGCCGATGTGTAGATTGTTGACCGGCTCCAAATGGTAGCGTTCAGCATTCTGGCTGAGCTGGTTTGCGAAGCTCTTTGGTGACAGTGGGTTTTCGGCGTTGTCCTCACACCACCGCTTATAGGCTGCATACAGATTTTTGGTGCTGGCTTCATAATCGGCCTTGAATGCCACATAACCCTCAGAATCGAGAAAGTCCAGAATGTTGTTGGCATCCCGAACTGCGGAAGTGATATTGTCCTTGGCTCTCTGGCTGATGGTGAAGTGATAGTGATTGGCGATCAGCCGCCGCAATCCCTCCAGCATCCAGAGGAAGATTCCCTCTTTTTCGGCAATCAATTTCTCAGCAAGAAACGGGTCATCGAACCGATCCACAGGCTTATCTTTGGTGGTCAGAATGATCTGACGGCGAAAGAAACCATCGCTGCGGTCATGAAGTGCAGTCAATGCCCCGTTGCCAAAGCAGAGGAAACGCACATAAAGCAGCCCCTGATAGCTCTGTTCTCTCTTCCGTTCCAAATCCATCCGCAGTTCTGCTGTCACGATGGATTTTACATAGTTGGTCTTGGTCAAGGCATTCATGTCCAAATCATCGTCCAGCATGAGCAGCTTGCCCTCCAGGTCGGCTCTGGCAAAACGACTGTTCTCTACTTTCTGGATGGAAGTGGTATTCATGTTGAGCCCGAAAATGGCGTTCATCGCCACACCGATGCGGCTTTTGCCCTCGCCGCCCTTGCCGATCAGCATAAGCATTTTCTGTCCTTTGGTGGAGGGAATCAGGCAGTAGCCCAGATACTCCTGCAAGGCGGGAATATCCTCCGGCTCCAGCAGTTCCGAAAGGAAGCACAGCCAGTGTTCCGGTGCCGGAGCATCTGCCCGATAAGACACCGACAGACGGTTGCTGCAATACTCTTTTTTCTCTGTAAACGTGCCATCCAGAAAACAAGTGCCGTTCGCCACATGGATGCGGTCACATTGCAGGGGCAAAGGGTCTGCGTATGCCGCCAGCTTCAACGTCTTGAGCACCTGCTCCACCGTCTGTGCGACCTTGTCATGCAGCCAGGGCGAGATTTCCTCATAAATCGTTCGCTTTAATTTGCTTTCATCCGGCAGCGGTCCCTCCACAGTATAAAAGCGGTCGTTGATACAGCGCATTGGATGCCGGGACAGGAAATCCCGGCAGTATTCCGGCTCGACGATTTTCCCTTTATCATCGATCCAAACAGGGTTGTTCATGGTATCGCTCCTCTCTCAGGCGGGCCTGTAATTTGCGGATGTACCCGTCTGCCGTTAGATTACTCACGGTTTCGCCTCGTTCATAGGAATCGCCTTGCAGCAGGATGCCCAGCTGATACTCTGCCCAGGGCAACCGGTGGCAGGCTTCCACAAACCGCTCGTCCGGCACATCTTCCGGCGCTTGCGGCGCATACCGTTTTTCCCAATCCAGGAGCAGCCGCCGATACTCGTTCAAAACAGAAAAGCACAGCCGCTCGTTCTCACGAAGCTGCTGTGCTTTGGTTTTGTGTTTCATTTTCCGGCGAATGGCTTCCGGCAAGGGCTTGTCCGGTGCAAGGTGAAAGTCCGACGCCAGTTTTCGGGCCGCATCATACAGCCGAAGGTCAAACAGTTTGGCAGTCAGGTCGATCACATCCCCGTGCTCCCCACAGGCAAAACAGTGGTAGTGGTCATCCGATACATACAGGCTCGGATGACGGTCATTATGGAACGGACACAGTGCCATACCATGGTGGTTGATGTCAATTCCATACGTCTGCGCTGCTTCCTGTGTGTTGATGCTGGCTTTCACCACTTCAAACAAATTCATACAGATTCCCTCCATTTCCTTTTTGATGGGGCAGTTTTCTCACCCCTCTGTATAGGTTATGGGGAAAATCGAAAAAAACAGGCTAATGGCATGACAAGCCGTTTTCAAAAAACATGACAAGGTCTTTGTTGTGTGCTATTATGAAAATAGAAAAACATGACAGGAGGGAGAAGATGGATCGGATCATCAACCATACGGTTTTATCGCTGGATTTCTGGCAGGACACCGTGACCTATGAGAGGAGTACCATGCCCACGGGAACCATTGGCTGCGAGGTGCTGAACATCCCGGACAGTACCATTGAAGAGCTGGATACTCCCTGCAATGTGCTGAACCAGCTGCTTCAGGGGATGAACACCGGTTCCGTGGATATGGAGCTGCTGCCGCAGGTGCAGCAGGCCGCTGGCGAGATCATCTCCTTTTTACAGGCCACGCCACCGTTCTCCCGCCTGAATCGAAGCTATTTTGAGCAAAAACTTACAGCCATCTTTTCCGAAGAATACATGGAAGATGCCAAAGCCTATTTGCAGCTCACCCAGCAGGAGCAGTTGATCTGTGCTTTGACTGGTCAGCACAGCAAGGCAACAATGCTCGTCCGAATAGCGCAGGTGTTGGGGCATTTGAGCTATTCTCTGGGGCAATACAAGGAGGCCCTGACGAAATTTGCAGAGCGGTTGGATGAACCAGGCTATGACCGTACCCCGGATGGTTATGCGGCAATGTTCGGTCAGTTCTTCAAAGGTGAGCCAACTCTGTCGCTGGATAACCCGGCCTGGATGACCCTGACCAATGCTTCAGTGCAGTATATAGCTGCTATTCGCCCCGGAAAGACAGAGCCGCAACTGGTCAAGCGAATACACTATGTTTCTTTTGTAGGAATGTTCCGTTCCGATCTGTTTGAGGGGCTTTGTGTGGGCCATGCGCCCAAGAAATGTCCCATCTGCGGCAGGTGGTTTCTCACCATTGACGCACGGCACACCAAATACTGCGGCGGGCTGGCCCCCGGTGACCAGCGGGGACGGACGTGCCGACAAATCGGCAATCTGAGAGGACGGGAGCAGCGGGAGCTTGCAGACGATCACCCCATTAAGGCCATTTATACCCGCCGTATGAACACCATTTTGCAAAGCACCCGTCGTGGAAAGCTGGATGAAGGAACGGCAGCAGCTATGAAAAAGCTGGCAAAAGATAAGATGCTCCGTGCGCTTTCAGATCAGCGCTATGCCAGCACTGTCTATGAGCAGGAAATGACCCAAGATGCACTGCTGAAAGCAGTACAAAAAACTAAGCAGCGAAACATCTGAAAGGTGGTGAGGGAAAATGGATACAGCGTGGACATGGGAGCTGCCCGGCTATTGTGCCAAATACAGCTTCCTAACGGAACCCAAGGGCTTGACCATGCGGGAAGTGGAACGCATCTTTCAGCTTGACCCGGAACCGCCTGCCCATGAAAATCTGAATGATTATATCATTAAGGCCGTACAGAGACGAGAACAGTGCTGGTTTTCCTTTTTTCTGCACCACTATGAGAACCGGCTCAATGGCCGTGTTCGCCGTTTCCTGCTGCGGGAAGGGCTGGATCGCTATGACCCGGAACGCTTTTTGGACTATAAAATGGGCTGTGTACTTGCCATGCTGGACTGTCTCCGGGAATACGATCCCGCACAAGGGGCAGATTTCCTGACCTATGCCTACCATTTTATCGGGAACGCCCTTTTGACCTGCCGGATGCAGGAGGAGGCCGGTTCCTTTGAAAATGTGGATGAGTACAAAGCTGTGCGTGGGCTTGCTTGGCTCTACAATCAATCCGGTCAGTCTGAACAGGCGGCGATCCAGAAATATGCGCAGAAACATAACTGCTCAAGTGAAACCGCAGCGAAGTTTTTGGCATTGGCCAAACAAAATCGAAGTCGTGTTCCGTTTTATCAGACTGTGCAGGATGAGGACAGCGAAGAAACCGGCGAGGATGTCAGCCGGGATGACCATTGGGACTATGCGGAGATTCTATGGAACGGCATCCAGGCTGAAGCTGTCCGAGAAGCGTTTGAAAAGCTGAATTACCGGGAGCAGACACTTTGGGAAAAGAGAAACGCCATCTGTATGACCTGTGGTAGGGTCAGTCCCATCAGCACCCGACTGACCTTTGAAGAACTGGCAGTCCTCTTTGAGGGCAGCACAGCCAGTGGTGCAGAACGGGCCTACCGCAAAGCTGTGGAACACTTGGCCTGTCTGCTGACAGAAGCCGGAGTGCTTCACATAATTCGCCTAAAACGCAAATCCCAGACCAAACGCAAAAAGAAAATCGCCGCCGCTGTCTACCTGTATCAGGTGGACAACGACGGCGAATGGGGTGAGGTTTCGTTTGATTTTGAGACCGAAACAACGGAGATCATCCGGCTGGCGGAATGGGATACGACGGTAAGCAAGAAATTTGCAAAACAAGCAATCCGTCATCTGCAAACTTCTCCAAGGCATAATCTTCCCAAGGATTCTGTAATCATACTTGAAGCATGATATAGCTCCCTGGATGAAAGCAAGATAGTTGAGTTTTGTCTTTGCTGTTATTTGGAGATACTTACTTTTCCTTCGATAATCTCAATTCGTTCTTGTTTTACCAACAGTTCAAAGGCTTCGTTGATTACAGAAGTAATATTTTGGGTCATTCGGTGGAAATTATACGCACGTGCAGTCTCCGCACAAAGAAGCTCCTTTGTTAGTCCAACGCTCTTGCTCAGAACCCTGTACATCGCTTCCGCCAATTCCTCGGTGGATATATGATTGATTTTTCGGCTATTAACACGAGGAGAGACTTTTGTATATCCAGCAGGGAAAAAGAAGTCTCCTTTGCGAATCAGCTTTTTACCCAGTTGTTGCAGCTGATAATCTACCTCCCTCTTTACTTTAACTGTTGCTTTTGTGTTTCCGAGCAGAGGGGCAAGGTGCTGGCAAATCAAATCATAATGGACAGGGTAAAGCCTGTTCACGATTTCCATAATGCAATCAGCTCCGGACAGATAGCCGCTGCTGTTGCGGGAAAGATGTGCAAAAGACACCTGTTGCTCCCCTTCAAAGCCATAAGGATTTTCTATGTCTTCTATAGAGACGGCCTTTTCTTCTAAAGAAACAAAGTCCTCGGCATCGACTTCCACCTTGGAAGACACGGTTTCATCAATCCCATAGTTTTTTAGAGCATCCTCGATGGCTTCAATCAGACGATTTCCTTCCGTAACCGGATCTTTGATCCAATCCGTGGACCAAATGCGGTAAATTTTCCACCCCATATTTTCCAAAACATCTTGCCTCAAACGGTCACGCTCTCGGGCTGTTTTGGCAGAGTGATATGCTGCTCCGTCGCATTCTATACCGAGAACATACTGACCGCTAATTGTGGGATGTTTTACCGCCATATCTATCCGGTATCCAGAGCATCCTACTTGCGTGGCCAGCTTGTAGCCTTTGCGATCAAGGAAGTCATACACCGCTTTTTCAAAAGGTGAATCGTGCTGTACAATATCACTTTCTGTCACTTCACGCTGCAAAGAATCGATTCCATTGATAGCAAAGTCGATGTAAGAGCGCAGAAGTTTCGGTCCTTCAGCGGAAACACGATCAACATCAATGTCGGTGGGCAGAATTGATCCTACCAACTTGACGTTGTATTTCGCACGTGTTATGGCTACATTCAGTCTGCGCTCACCTCCAGATTTGCTGAGGGGGCCAAAATTCATGCGGAACACACCTGCAGCATCTTTGGCATATCCAACACTAAAAATGATGGTATCACGCTCGTCACCCTGAACATTTTCAAGGTTTTTGATGAAGAAAGCGTCTTCCTTTTCTTCGTTGAAGAAACGCTCATACTGCTGATTTCTCAAGCGCATTTCTCGAAGCATTGTTTCAATGGCCTGTTGCTGCACTTCACCAAACGCAATTACCCCCAGTGAACGATTGGGATGCTTTTTGAAGTGCTCAAATACCAACTCAGCAACCCGTTTTGCCTCCGGCACGTTTCCTTTTTTTCCGCCACGATCATAGAAGCCTTCTTTTACATAAAAGTACTCTACACCATTATCTGGAACCCGATCCACATTAGAAGGGAACGTGATCAGATTATTGTGATAAATTTTTGCATTCGAGAAAGCAATCAGATGTTCATGACGGCTGCGGTAATGCCACAAAAGTGTACGTTCCGGCAATAGATTCGCTTCATCCAAGATGGATTCATAAGCAGCACTGTCGTCATCCTCTTCATCGTCCGTATCGTAATCGTCTGTATCCGAAGTGGACGCAGAGAAAAAGCTTGTCGGCGGCAGCTGTTTACTGTCACCAGCAATGACTACTTGTTTGCCACGAGCAATTGCGCCGATTGCGTTTTCCGTACATACCTGGGATGCCTCATCGAATATAACGGTATCGAATTGATAGGTATCTGCTTCCAGAAAAAGGCTAACAGACAGCGGAGACATCATCAGGCAAGGCTTTAGTACCAGCAAAAGATTCGGAATGTGACGGAATAATTTGCGGATGGGCATGATCTTTCTCTGCTTGCCGAGCTCACGTTTGAGTATTCCCACCTCGTCCATGCCGCTTGTGAATTTGTCCAGCAAAGGCAGATCGTTGATTAGTTTGCTCTTGATTCGTGCTTTTGCAATCTCAAACTGCATCCTGTCCAGTTCACAAAATTCACGAATCGTATTTTCCTGATTCAATCGTCTGAAATTCAGGACAGCGGGATACTCCGGCAATACCGCATCCAGCCACAGGCGGAAGAATCGC
The DNA here is from genome assembly GCF_900104675.1 of Angelakisella massiliensis. Taxonomy (GTDB): domain Bacteria; phylum Bacillota; class Clostridia; order Oscillospirales; family Ruminococcaceae; genus Angelakisella; species Angelakisella massiliensis. Next base: position 307,386 of record NZ_LT629944.1, read on the forward strand.
TTCTGGAAGATAGGGAGAATTTGGTATGGTTTGATTTTTTGTTCTTCGATTTGCTGAACATATTCGAAAAGACCTTCTTTTTCGCAATCTTTCCTGGCATTGACAAAATCAATCCACTCTTCCAGCAAAAACAAACCATTAGCACAGCGTTGAATACGGTTTGCCAACACTTGAAGATCCATTTGGGCATACAGCTCTGGCTCTCCAAATAGACTGAGGAACCATTGAAAGTCCTTGTCTGTTTCTCGGAGTGCATTGGCTATCGTTTCTTGATATGTGCCGCATTTCTTTATGATTTCGCCGCCAGAACAAATGCACTTGACAAACTCGTCATTGGGCTGATATTTGTCAATTTCTTTTTTGAATTCGATAGTCCAGTCAAGGGCATCTCGTATGTCTTGCCAGGATGTGGCCATGCCTTCGTAAAAGAAACCGTACTGCTCACGGAGATCAGCTTCCTGCAGATTCAACTCCTGCATCATGGCATCCATATCGACAAGAATGGATTGCGCCTGGATAAATGCGGTGTATGTTGTTAAAAGTGCATCTACCAGCTTAAAATCTGTGTTTTCATATTCAAATACGGCATCAAATACGAATATGAAGTGGGGGCATACAACATTACACTTTTCTCTTTCGGCGTCTAACTGTCTCAACGCAAGCAACACCTTTATTACAGCGTGTTCGGAAAGCTCTTCGGTGTCATTTTTGTAGTATGGTTGGAATACAGTTACCTCGTTTCGGATTTTCTGGCGAAAATCTGCAGTTTTTTGCAGTGCAAGCAGAACGAGTTCCCAGGAAGTATCAATTCCTTTATACCAGACGCCGTATTTTTCTGCCAGTTCGCTGTCTGCCGGATCAAAATCCTGTACAATTTCCATCATATCTGACACAAGGCGAATTGCTTCCAGAAGATTGGCATATGTGTCCAGCACCATGCTGATGTTTTGAAAATCGGTATCTTCATATTGGAAGCTATCCCCAAATGCCTCCATCAAATTCTTGCATTCACATCCCATGTCCTCTCGGGTTTGCCCAATATCCTGTAATGTTGTCAATGCAGCAATGATGGTTTTGTCATCGATTTTCTGGGAAACGTTTCTGTACAAAAGTTTCATTTGTCGCTGATCTGCATAGTAGCTGCCCCTCACATATTTCAAAATAGAGGTATACTGCAACTTATATCGAACCAGCATTTCCTGATAATTGACACCCAAAACTTCCTTTTCAAAATTCTGAAGCAAGTCAGATTGCATGGAATGAATTTTGTTCGCTTTCTGCTGTGCGCCTAAGAGTTCCTTTCTGCAAGCTTCAATCAGCTTTCCTGTGTCAATCGCCGACATTGCACTGTTCCCGGCAATAATTGCGTGCAATTTTTGCAGCTCTGCTTCCAGTGCTTCAAAAGTAACCAACTGATCAGCATTTGACGTCAACTGTTCCTCAGTAGCGGAAATTACACCATACAGCTTCTTGAGCTCTGCCGCTTTCTGCTGGAAGGTTTCCTTTCTTTGTTCATATGTTTGAGCATCACTGCTTAACTGGATTAGGTTTTCTGCTTGAATCCATTGCTCAGGGAGTAGATCATCTGGTCGGGAAACAACGCTGATACCCGGATAATAATTTTCTTGGAGAGCGTTTGTCAGAGAGCTATAGGCTTCGTGGTAACGAGATAAAACAACCTTATAATCAATCTCAAAGATGCCCTCGGCAAAGTCCTGAGAAATTTGTCCTTTTATTGCATTGATTGTCCATGCTTGTCCTTCAGCTATTTGACGTTCATTTTGAATGAGCGCCAAATTTTCACCCTGCTGCTGCATCCGTAAAAGTTCCGGAACACCCTCTGCACATTTGGAAAGTATCTCTTTGGCACCGCAGATTTTTTCCACACTGTCCAAATCGGCAAAAGTGTGAGGTTCCAGTTCGCAGATTCCCTGTCCATTGATTACTGCATACTGGGATTGCAGTTCAGCAAGTTTTCTGGCAAAGCCCGATGTTTTTTCTTCATATACCGAAATTCCGTTAAATAACGATATAACATTAGGTTCTGATATCCAACTATAAGGAATACCGGGAGATTTTTTGGCAACTGCCAGCAAATCTATTCCTTTTTTCAGATTTTCATAAGAACGCTCAAAAGTCAAATATACTGAGGCAAAAATATCGTTTGCTTGAGAAGCGCACCTGCTAAGACTGCTGGCAAGTGCGGGAAATCGTGCGCTTACATCATGCCGCAGCTCATTTGTGACAACCGGTACAATCGATCCACGCCAAGGATTACCATCAAAGTCTTCCGACATTTTCCCGATTGTGTTCTTAAAAGCGTTGAGCACATATAAATACCGACGATACTGTTCAGCAGAAGTGCTACGGATATCTGGTATACTAAATATAACATCTGGGTAATCATCAAGTTCGGCAAGCGTTCCATTGACTTGATAGATTGTCATATTGAGCGGACTAACTGTTTCAAAAATCTGTTCCGCATACTGGTTCAGCTTTTCTTTATCTTGGTACAGCGTCTCCAGTTTCATATATGCTTCATCGCTCAGCTGCGCTTTGTTGCGAGCAAGGCTCAGTGCTTTTCGCAACTGCTCAAGTACAGCTTTTTTATTTGCTTTATGACTATGCAGAACCAAACAAAAATCATCCAATCCGGCTGAGGTCAACCGCTTGTGTACGACATCCAGTGCGGCCATCTTTTCGGATACAAACAGCACCTTTTTCCCATCAGCTAAGCATTCTGCAATAATATTGGTGATTGTCTGACTTTTACCTGTTCCGGGAGGTCCCTGCAAAACAAAGCTAACACCTTTTTTCGCACACAGAATTGCCTCTTGCTGGCTGGAATCTGCGTCCACTACCTGAAACACATCAACGGGCTTTAGCTTTTTGTCAAAGTCATAGTCATTGAGCTCTTCCGGGATGTGTTGTGCTGCAGAAGTATCTCCTGCGATTGTACGCACGATAGGATTGGAAACAACATTTTCCTTGTTTCTGGCCAAATCTCTGTACATATTGATTTTCAAGAAAGAGAACAGGCTGAGTCCAACTTCAGGCGTTACCGTCCAGTTGTTGTTTTTTACCGCTTTCTGAACTGCATTCAGATAGTTTTGTAACCCGAGATCTTCATCAAATTCTGGGAAGGTCAATCCGAAATCGTTCTCCATCTTGTACTTTAATGCCGGATTTACCACAATTTCATCATCGGTCATTTGCAACACAAACGGAGAGGAAATGGACTCTACAGTCAGACTGACAGGGACAAGCAAAAGCGGTGATACGATTTGCTCGGTACTATAATCAGCTTCAGTCCATTTCAAAAAGCCAAAGGCCAAGTACAGGATATTTATGCCCTGTTCTTCTATCGCCATTTTCGCTTTATTTCGGAGATTTCTCAGAGTTCGCTGCAACTCTTTTACGTTCTGATTAGTTGTTACATCAGAAGATGTAAGGAAACCGTTGTCAATATCATATTCCACGTCCGTTTCTTCTTGGGGTTCACGATAATATGGGAATTCCAATGGATTGTCATTCTCCACAAAACTCTCCCAAAGCTCAAAAATTTCGGGAGTCTTGATAGATAGCGTAGACCGCTTCGTTTCACGATAATTGATAAGACGATTCCGCTTTCCTAAATCAAGTAATTTGTTCTTCCAAATTTCGACTTTTTGATCTATCCCTGCCGGCATCGTAGCCATCCTCCATTTTCTGTTATTCCAGATTTGCTCCCGCCTCTTTGCTGGGGGTTATTTCCATAATATCGCCTATATCGCAGCCAAGCGCCGTGCAAATTTTAACCAAAGATTCGGTGGAAACATTTTCATTTCTGCCTAACTTAGCGATCAATGCCGGACTGACACCAGACAGGCGCTGCAAGTCCTTTTTCTTCATGTCACGATCAATAAGCAACTTCCAAAGCTTTTTATAACTAACTGACATAATTGAGACACCATCCATGTAGAATAAACGCATTCAATATTATAACAAGAAAATTCTGTAACAGCAATATAACTACACGGATATGAAGAAAATTTTCGGAAAATCTAACGGATAACGCATAGGTGTTTGCTATACTGCGGGAACGGCATAATTACAGGTTCTTTTAGATGTAATCCATCGAGAGAGTTTACCTTGTTGTGTTTGATTTACCTGAAATCATTATGTGGTAAGGCTGTTACCTGGATTAACCCCTTGCCCTCTCTCTTCCTTGCATATTCGAGAAGATCTTTTGCATTGCTGGCGGGATGCCACGCATAGGCAATGAGGAAATCGGTATGATCGACCACATACCGATTTGCCCGAACAATGGCAACCTTGCGGGGTACACTTTCCATGCCTGGAGGATAATAAGTGCTGTCAAACCCATCTGGTACAGGAATAGGGCGCTCTGCTGGATGGTAAGGTAACAATAGGGTCAGTTCGACTTCTGGATGGTTTTGTTTTGCGGTTTTTACGGCTTTTGCCGCAAGACCGTCAAAACATCCATAACGACCAACAATAAATTCAGTAACACCGTAGCGGATTATATGCGTCTCAACAGCGGCGTAAAGTGATGGATAAATTTCTTCCGATGCTTCTCTATGTCCAATAAAGAAACAACTCTTCCTGCTCATTGCAATCAACTCTTTATAGTTGTGTATATCGTTAAAATTATACGATTAAAATGATTAAAAGGCAACGATAAACAAAAGTATAATTTACGAAGAACACAAGCAAAGAGGTGATGCAAGTGAAGGATATTCTCTCTGCCATAACCGCATATCGAGAGGATCGAGGCTGGACGGAGTATCAGCTTGCAGAACGCTCTGGTTTGCCTCAATCTACGATCTCCTCATGGTATCGCAAGAATATGGTTCCCACTATTCCGTCGTTGGAAAAAATCTGCATGGCTTTTGGCATCACGCTTTCTCAGCTATTCGCAGAAGAAGATTCACCGGTTACTCTGACTGATTCACAAAGGAAGCTGCTGGAACGATGGTCGAGATTGAGTGAAGAGCAACAAGCCGTAGTGTTTGCTTTGATTGACAAAATGTAAAAAAGCCGCCAGAAGCAGCATCGCATGGGTGTGCCTCTGGCGGCTTTGCTTATCAATCGAAATCTAACTGTGGAGCCTCCGTTACGGTTCGCAGGTATTCTTCCGGATCGCCATTCAAAATCAATTCCGCATAGGACAGCGGATCGTTGTAGATGAGCCAGTCCAGTTCAGACCGCTGGAAACGGCTATTTGCCACCTCATCCTCAACAGCGGTACAGTTAATAGAAATCATGCTGCCGTCAGAATATCTTAGTTCAACGCAGCCGGTATCCATGTTAAATTCACTGGAAAGTAATGTTTTCATAATGCTATCCTCCAATATTGGCTCTGTTAAGAAGAAAAACTCCCGTCTGATTCCTGTTAGGAATCAGACGGGAGTTTCGTATGCACCCGAAAACCGTCAGCTAACAGTTGATAAGTGATTTAGTTCCTTATCACTGTTAAGCCAACCGTTTCCGGGCTTTTTCAGCTCGAAAATTCGATGATGATTCCATAGCATCAATAATCTGAACGATGTCATCCGTGTGGCGGAACAGGTGTCGGACTACATTCTCATTCCCAATGTCAATTCAGATGTGACACTTGGCCGCTATGTCGCTGTTACCGGTCAGTTTCATGGTGATCCCAGATTCCCCGAAGCAGCTTGGCCCTACCTGGACTTCGCAAAAATCGGCGCAGAATACTATGCCGAGCATGGCGGTGCCTACACCCACGCCGGCTATGTACTCCGCAAGCAGGATGATGAACTTGTCAGAGAGAAAGCGTCGCAGATCCAGCTTGACCTCTCCTCCTCCCAAACGCAAGCGAGTGTATGCCTTCCGGCGACGAAGGAGGAATTGGAGCGAGTAAAAAGAATACTGGGAATCGATTGCTTTGCAGAGGCAGCGATAACCAAGGTATCGTTTGCGGCGCCCTACATGGACGAACATATCCCCACCACAGGGGTATGTGTGGAAGATGCAAACGAATTGGCTTGGGCCATTGAGGCGATGCAGCGTGAAGACGGTGAACTACTGAAATATCTGTCGGTTCTTTCTGTGGAGCAGCCGGGAACTATGCAAGAGGCGCTCCGCTGTGCCATGAATCTGGACGACTACGAGCGCATCACGGAGGACACTTACGAATACGGACAAATTGTCCTGCGGCGCATCGGTGCTGATGATGAGCTGATCGATACCATCGATGGATATATGGATTTTGAGAAGCTTGGCGAGGACGCCATGGCGGAGGACGGCGTCCGGCGAACCGAGTTCGGCCTTATCCGCAGATGCAGCAGTCCCTTCTCTGAGGAAACGCAGGCGTTAGGAATGGGAGGCCTTTCCTGATGACCCGCGAAACTGATTTGTTCCGAGTAAAGCTGGTGGCACACACCCTCCTCGATGTACAAATTCAACAGACTGCCTTTTCCCCGATGATTGTCAGCCACCCATTCACAAACTCCGGTATATCCGCTCTCCGAAACGAAGATGGAAGTCTTTCTATGGTCGACCTGGTGGACGATCCAGATAACTGCGCCAGATGGCGTAGTCAGGTCGGAGAACAAATTGACCATGCCGAAAATGTCCGAGAGATCTTCGCACTGCTCAACCCGCCCTATTATCTGACCTTCATCAAGTTTGCCACCCCGGCGCTTTCAGAGCGGGATCTTGGAATACTCTTATCCAGAGCATGGACGCAGGAGGAATGTCCCAATCAGGATTGTAATGTGAGCAAAGCTGAGTTGCTGGTGCTGTTTCAATCCGTTCCCCCGAAATATCTTATGGATGAGGAGGAACAACAGGTATATGACTCTCTGGAGGATGCTGTGACCGTATTCCGCGGCGTGACCCCGTACAACCGGAGAAACATCAAAGCACTGTCTTGGACATTGGATCGCCGAACCGCTGAGTGGTTCGCCCACCGGTTTGGCGAGGAAGGCACGGTTTACGAAGCGAAGATCAGGAAAGAGCATATCCATGCGTACTTTAACGGAAGAAACGAATCAGAGGTGATTGTAGACCCCAAATATCTGGAACAGCTCATGGAGTCTCCGGAGCCGCAATTTGATATGCAAATGACCTGAACAATATGGGAGGACTGTAAATGAAAAAGAAAATCATGATCACACTGGCATCTGTGGCAGCGGTGGGAGCCGCTGTTGCGGGCTACCTCCACTTTTCCGGCAGAACGCCTTTTGGCCATAGCTATTTCCGCTGAGTAGTGGTATGTTGTGTAGCTATACCAGCACGAAGGGAGTGAGAAAATGAGTAACAAAACGATTGCCGAGTTTTTGGAGCATCATAAACAGTTCAGCCAATTCAGGCCCGCTTCTCGTGAGGAAGCGGGTCTCTTTTATTCAGAGCCAGACCAGGCGCTGGATGAGACGCTGGGTACGGTGGGACATCTCCGCATGGACTTCGGCTCCGGCGGGAAAGGATTTTTCCATACCTGGTGGCCTCATAACGAAGACCAATTCAACACCGGGGAATTTAAGGATGACCTTCAGGAAGTTGTGGATGCCCTTCGTGCCGATGGTCCTCTAAAGGATCTGTCCGCAATGAGCACCTACTGTCATCAGAATGGTGGAGCAATTACGCAGGACGGCCGGAGTTATGGTTACATCGCAGAAACGAAGCATTACCGCTACTGTCTGCGCTGCACCCCGTCCCCCGGCGACTACCAAGGGTATCTCTACTGTTACGACTTGCGTCAGCAGCAGATGGCTCAGCAGAACAAGCCGGTTGGTCGAGTGACATTCGCCAGCGGTGAGCAGATGGAGTATCAGGATGGAGAAACATATCTGACGGCCATTCGGGAAGAATTACCTTATATGGCCACCACCGGATTCCGCTGCGAAACGCTGACGGATGACCCCGCCATCCGCAAGGCTGTGGATGACATTCTGCTGGACTTCGCCGGCGAAGCAAACCCTCGTCGGGAATGCAGCTACGGACTGACAGAAAAGGGCATGAAAGCGTTGCGGGATGCGGCTGACCCGTCGCTTCCGCACAGCTACAGCTGGTTTGTAATTACTGACTGCAATACCCAGGAGGAGCAGTTCCATCGGGATCTGACCTTGTCGGATGCCATTCGGATTTACAGTTCCAGCGTCCGGCCTGAAAAGCGCATTGGCGTCACGAAGGATGGCATCGCCACGGTAGACCTTGTTCACACACAGGACGGTGAGCAGAGGTTCTTCGAGGACTATCAGAAGATGAACAGCTTTAAAAATGATCCTGAAATTCTGGAGTCGGTAGACCACCTCCGGCAGGAGCTGGAGCTGCCCAACCAGGGCATGAGTATGGGAGGGATGTAAATGTCAGTAAGGATATCAAAAAAACCAACGGGATGATCTCCTTCAAGGATGCGGTGGAATTCCAGAAAGAGAAACCACAGTGATAAAAGGCGGTGACGCTCTGTGCCAAAAGTTATCTTCAAGTGTCCGCATATCAAGGGTGGCACAGAGCGTGCCGCCTCCCATCTGCAAAACTATGTGGAGTACATGTCAACACGCAAAGGCGTGGATAAGATCGACCCAAGTGAATCCGTGCTTCCAGCTACCAAGGGGCAGCGTCAAATGGTTGCGCAGATCTTGCGTGACTTTCCACTCAGCCGCGGAATGTTCGAGTACGAAGACTACCATGCGTCACCTACACGGGGGAATGCGTCCGAATTCATTACTCGTGCGCTGGAAGAAAACTATGACCGAATCGGAAAGCGTGAGAACTATCTCAAGTACATCGCTATGCGTCCTAACGCGCAGCGTATGGGTCCACACGGATTATTCACCGGCTCCGATGATCACCTCGTACTCTCACAAGTTGCGGACGCGGTAGCACACCATCCGGGAGTTGTGTGGCTGCCTATCATCTCTCTGCGTCGTGAAGATGCCGCTCGTCTCGGTTACGACAATGCGGAACGCTGGAAGGATCTGCTTTCTGGTTATGCCACAGAAATAGCGAAAGCAATGAAGATCCCCTGGGCCAACTTCCGCTGGTATGCGGCCTTTCATAATGAGTCTCATCATCCTCATATCCACATGGTCTGCTACAGCACCGATCCCTCCAAAGGGTTCCTGACCAAGCAAGGCATTGCGGACATCAAAGCTGGTTTGGCAAAGGAGATTTTTCATCAGGAGCTGACAGAACTCTATCAAAAGCAGACGCAACGCCGAGATGAATTGAATGTTGATACCCAGACCATTCTATGTGAGCTTATTGAGCAAATGTCATCCGGAACAATCCAGAACAAGCGCATTGAGGAGCTCATGAGCTACTTGGCTGACCGCCTGCGGTTTTTGTCCGGTAAGAAACAGTACGGATACCTCAAGGCACCTCTCAAAGCGGTTGTGGATGAGATCGTGGATGAACTCGCAAAGGATTCTCGTGTCGCATCCGCTTATGATCTGTGGTACGAGCTACGAGAAGAAGTCCTTCACACCTATAAGGATGATTTGCCAGAGCGGTTACCGCTCTCTCAGCAGCCTGAATTTAAGAAAATAAAAAATATCGTTATTGCGGAAGCAGCAAAATTAAGTGAGCGACAGCAAATATTTGCTCCCGACGATCAACAGGAAGTTAATCTTCCATCCACACAGGAGGATCTGCCTTCCTCCGACCAGCTTTCATTGTTGTTAAATGTTGAAACCGACGCTCCTCCAGAACCATTCCATAAGGAATCATCTGATGCAGGTGTGTACATGGATTGGAACGAAAGATATCGCAAGGCCCGACGCTGTCTGTTTGGAAGTAAAGATCAACCCCAGGATTTCAAACTTGCCTTTGCATTATTCGAAAAAGAAGCTCAAAAAGGTAATGCATTGGCCATGTATGATTTAGGCCGTATGCTCACGGATGGTCTGGGTCATGAAATAGATATGCAAGCTGCTCATGAGTGGTACGCTAATGCTCTAACTGCATTCCACGCTGTGGAAGAACAGAAGAAAAACCGGTATGCAGAATACCGTATTGGCAAGCTCTATGCCGCAGGACTCGGCTGTAAGCAAAACTATTACAAAGCGGCCCATTGGTTCCAGCTCTCTGCAAAAGAAGAATACAAATACGCACAATATTCCCTGGCTGGACTTATTCGCCGTGGATATGGTGTGGAGCAAAATGACCGATTGGCATTGGAGCTGTATACCCGTGCTGCACAGCAGGATTTTCCCTATGATAGGAGGTTTTTTCTTGAAAAAGCGTAAGGGTACCAAGTCTTCTGCTTATACACTGATACAAATCAAGCCCCGTCGTCCTGCTCAGGTACAGCAGGTTCGATACCATCGCAAGACGCGCAGCCGTCACCGCTGACATTGAGGTACTACTATGCCTTACATACATTTTACTGATGAACAAAAATTCCGCGCCAATTCTGTTGATCTGGTGGAATTCCTGTATCGGCAGGGGGAAAAGCTGATTCCGTCAGGCCGTGAAAAACGGCTGGCCTCTGACCACAGCATCACGGTCCGCGGGAATGAATGGTTCGACCATGCCACAGAACAAGGTGGCCATGCGATATCATTCGTACAGCAATTCTATAATCTGAGCTACCCAGAGGCCGTCAAGAAGCTCCTTGATGGTGAATGCGGCGTAAACTATACTCTGGCTGATCCTGAGCCTGCGGATGTGCCAAAAGAATTCTCGCTTCCGCCGGCGAGTTCTACCATGCGACGTATGTATGCATACCTGCTTCAGCAACGATTGATAGCTTGGGATGTGATCAACGCCTTTGCGAAAAAAGGGCTGATCTACGAAAGCTGCGAAAAGTCAAAGGACCAGACAAAAGAATACCACAATGCTGTGTTCGTTGGATTTGATGAACATGGCGTTGCCCGTCACGCACACAAGAGAGGGATCTATACCCAAGGAAAAAGCTTCCGTGGAAATGTGGTTGGATGTGATCCACGATATAGCTTTCACTGGACAGGTAGCAGCAACAAGCTCTATGTATTCGAGGCTCCCATTGACATGATGGCGTTCATCACCCTTTATCCGGATGACTGGCAGAGCAACAGTTATGTAGCCTTATGCGGTACCGCTGAGCATGCCATGCTGTGGATGCTGGAGCAGAACCCGCAGCTTGAAAAAGTGATCCTTTGCCTGGATCATGATGCGCCAGGGATTGAGGCCACCGGCCGACTCACTGATATTCTTCATGAACACAGTTATTCGATGGTAGCTCCGCTCCAATCCGCCCACAAGGACTGGGACGAGGATCTGAAAGCGCAGTGTCGCATGGCTGCCCAGCCTGCAGAGGAGCATCCGCAGGCAGTTGTCAAAGGAGAAATCTGCAATCGCATCGGTGAAAAATGTACCAGCATACAGGCCGACCGTGTACCCCGGCAGATACTGGATCTTCTCCGGCAGTATCGAAGCCATCTCCAAGGCGGAAGAACCGAGCAGGCTATGGATATCATGGAGCAAATGTCTGCCAGCGCACTGTCTGTGGTGCTTCAAGAGTGTAAGCAACTGGGTTCGCTGGTCGCAGTAGATAAGGCAGCTCTTCTCCTTCAAGATCAAATCCTGCCCCACCAGAATAGAGGGGCCATTCATAATCGCACCGATAGGATTGCATCTGAAATACAAGGTGTGCTGAGCAAGGCGCAGGCAACAGGAGTCCGCAGCGTAGACCAGAAAAAAGATATTGCCCGTGCATGGCTTAATCTGGCCATATCCTGTGCGAAAATTCCGGTTAAGCATGCTGCCGATCAGCTTGTCATGGATCAGAAACAACAAGTTGAACGTGGGCAACGGATGTGAGGTAGCCTTATGGAAACAGAAGGGGGACAGATCACTAATCCGTCCCCCTTCTTCGGAACAAATTCCTTTTTCGGTTTCTATACCCCTCCCGCCCCCGTTTATCAGCGAGGCGGACAGTTTCCTTGCCGCAGTCTGGACAATGCTCTGGATTCTCTTGTGACTAAAATAAAAAGTAGCAATGATCACATGTATAAATCAATGTAATCACCTCATCCAAAAGTGAAAGGAGGAAACCTATTGTCTTCCATTATGATTTTGATCGCGGTCTCCGGAGCAATGTTCCTGGTGATCGGCGGTCTTGCTTTTGTTTCGAATTTTTATACCTTGGATGGAATCAAATCCCGAACAGTGGGCGATGGACAGCATGGTAGTGCCCGCTGGGCGACCAAGCAGGAAATCAAATCCACCTACGCACATATTCCCTTTGAGCCGGAACTGTGGCGACAGGGCAAAAATCTACCGACAAAGCAAGGGCTGATTGTTGGGTGCGAAGGCCCAAAGGGACATGTCACTGCACTGGTAGACACCGACGATATCCACGCGCTCGTCACGGCAGCCAGCGGTGCCGGTAAGACTGCTTTTTTTCTTTACCCCAATATCGAATATGCGCTTGCCACCGGTATGTCTTTTCTCTGCACAGACACCAAGGGCGATCTGTTCCGAAACTATGCTGGAATTGCGAAAGACAACTATGGCTTTCACACCTCGGTTATCGATTTACGAAACCCTCTGAAATCCGATGAGGATAATCTGCTTCATCTCATCAACAAGTACATGGATATCTACAAGGCGGACCCCAGCAATCTGGCCGCAAAAGCCAAATCAGAAAAGTACGCTAAGATTCTTGCCAAAACGCTGATCAACACCAGCGGTGGTGACAGTGCCCAGTATGGTCAAAACGCCTTCTTTTATGACTCAGCAGAAGGACTGTTGACTGCCATGTTTCTGCTGGTGGCGGAGTATCTGCCCACTGAAGATGCGGACGGCAACCCAATTGAGCAGCGGCACATTGTGTCCGTCTTTAAATTGGTACAGGAGTTGCTGGCTCCCAGCCGTGTGAAAGGCAAGAATCAATTCCAGCTTCTGCTGGAGAAGCTTCCGGAAAATCACAAAGCCAAGTGGTTTGCCGGTTCCGCACTTAATACGGCGGAACAGGCTATGGCCTCTGTTATCTCCACTGTACTCTCCCGGCTGAACGCCTTCCTCGATTCTGAAATGGAACAGATCCTTTGCTTCGGAACTTCTATTGACGCGGAAGTTTTCTGTAATGAAAAATCTGCTATCTTCATTGTGCTTCCCGAGGAAGACCAGACCAAGTATTTCATGGTATCCCTGATTCTGCAGAACCTGTACCGGGAGATCCTCACCGTCGCAGATGAGAACGGTGGTCGACTGAAAAATCGTGTGGTTTTCTTTGCGGATGAGCTGGGTACCTGCCCGCCCATCCAGTCACTGGAGCTGATGTTCTCAGCATCCCGTTCCCGAGGCTTAATGCTTGTTCCCATCGTTCAGTCAATCACCGGCCAGCTTCAGAAAAACTATGGTCCCGAGGGTTCGCAAATTATTGTGGACAACTGCCAAGTGAACCTGTATGGAGGATTTGCTCCTGCCAGCAAGACTGCTGATGAGCTCTCCAAATCTCTCGGCAGCCGAACTGTAATGTCTGGTTCTATTAGCCGAGGGAAAAACGATCCCTCCCAGAGCCTTCAGATGATTGAACGCCCCCTTATGACCCCCGACGAACTCAAGTCAATGCGTAAAGGAAGTTTTATCGTAGCAAAGACAGGCGTCCATCCAATGAAGTCTCAACTCCGTCTGTTCCTGGATTGGGGTATCCGCTTCGGAACACCATATGAGATGCCGGAGAAGGCGCAGCGGCCAGTAGCCTATGCAGACAAGCAAACCTTAGAAGAAAATATCATCCGAAGCCAGTACGCCTCTCAGATTGAGGATGATGATCCGGGTTCCGACTCGATGGCTGGTGGAGTTACTCAAGGAATGCAGGCAGGGGCTGATCCCAAGCGCCCACGGCCGATGATTCGTACACAGTAAGGAGGTGCCTATGAGTTACTATAGCCTTATCTATTCTTCTGATCTGGAGCATCGCGCCAGGACAGTATACATGTACCTCAAGGATCGCGCCGATTTAGATGGCCGCTGCTGGCCGGCAATCAAAACGATTGCAGCAGATCTTGGATTGTCACGGTCAACGGTCAAGAGGGCTCTGGATGATCTAATCCGCGTCGGACTGCTCGAAAAAGAACCACGCTGGAGGGAGAATGGGAGTTACACATCCAATCTCTATCGGCTCACCTGATCAGAAAAAGAAAAGCAGACTCTTCCCACCAAGGGGAGAATCTGCTCTTTTGATGAACTGAGGATAGGTTCATGGTGAACCACCCAGAAGGGAACACTCTATAATTTTATTTAATTCAGAAAAGAACAAATTCTATCACTACAACACTTAACAACATATACAGAATGTGAAATAAGCAAAGAATTGCTGTTATGAAACAGCGGCAGAATTTGTATGGTGACTGAACTCACATTTCCAGCAAAGGTTCCTTCATCAACCGCTCAATCATCAGTTTCTGGATATTCATTTCTTCGGTATGATCAAAGTATGAATTTTGGGGGTCGGCCCAAGAATCCAAATAGCCTTTGTATTTTTCTCCGTATCCCCGTTCCTGTAAGATGCTGTAAATGTTATCAACACCCTGCTGAAGCTCATCTGTTACCCCATGCGCCTCGGATAATACACGGTCAATTTCAGAATAAATATCCGATGCAGAAGGGTCGATGGTCCAGTTGGAAGGATCTTTTGCGGCAAATGCGGAAAATGTGTCTTCTCCCAACACGTTTTTTAGAGTGCGGTCAAGTCTATCGTTAGAAAAAAATTCGCTGTATCGGTTCTCGTTAATATGAGCGATCCCGTCTTGAAGGAACTGCTCTCTGTCCTTTTGGGCTTTCTCATAAGACGAAAGAACGCTTTCCATGGTCTGTCCTTCTGATAATGCAACCTTTCCATCCAGAATATCCTGATAGCCTTGGATGGTTTGATCCCATTCCTGCAACTGTTCCTTGAAGTCCGAAAGTTCTTGCTCATATCCTTCAGATATTGTCAAGTACATCTTGGTATTATGCAAATATAGTTCCAACACGCCGGTTGGCAGTTCTTCCAAAGGAGTGGCTTCATTGGTTTTTACATAGGTGTCTCTGCGAATTTGCGCAGACTTGGACAAATCTTCTAACCGCTCATCACTTGTTTGATTGGCCACAATCTGGTTTGAGACCTTTTGAAGTGCTGTTTGAGGTTTTTCGGCGGTCGATAAAATACCAGAGTTTGCAGCAAACAGATTGCGGTTTTGAAAAACGCCGTTGTTTTGAAAAACACCGTTGTTACTCAAAAAGGAAAACGCCGTATTTGATAGGTACATTATTCCATCCTCCCCACATGGCTGTACACACCCTGTTAATATGAATTTTAACTGCACAATAAATGTTTATGCTTTCATATCCATAGTCCCTTGCTTGTATTCCTCCAAAATACTGGTATCAAACTTTTGACCAATCTCCCAGCCGGGAATACGGGAACGGACAAAATCATAGAGACGATAGGCCTCATCCCTGTGCATTTGATTCAATGTCCAGCCAGCATTGGCGCGGTCTGAGACGGGGACTTGCTTATAATAGGACTTGATGAAATTTCCCAAGTCGTTGCCGTCAGGCCCAGACATCCCATAATACTTTTTCATGTGCTCCAAAGCTATATCCCGTACCGCCTGCTCTGCTTCTTTGGATACGGGGATGATGTGAAAGTCCGCTGCGGTCATGCCTGTAATATCCAGTCCGTCATCAGGCGCATTAGGATCTGATACCGCAGCACCGTTTGGATACTTTGGCTGTGTGACCCCACGCTGATACTGATCTGCGTTCATCAGCATACGCGCCATATCTGTGATGGTCATGCTGTTTCATCTCCTTTTACACATAAAACGGCTGGCAAAAGATAATGAACAAAAAGACACTTCTCTCAAATCATCTAATTGCCGACTGAATATATTTGATCAGAGCTGCCGTATCTCCAGCGATGCCCAAATAGGAGTCGGAAAGGTTATATTTTTTCCCAAACTGCTGCACAAGGGTGCGCATATCGGAGAGCTTTGCGTTGAAGTCCGCCATAAAAGCGTCCTTGCTGCTGCAATCCAGATTGGCAAACAGGTCGGAAATTTCAAGGCCGGTATGAACGGAATCATTTTCCTTCTGCGACCAACCGATTCCGCCGTAGCCACTGTTCATGCTATTGTTTAGCTTTTGAACATTTTGGATGCTTTTTTCATAAAGCCGCCCGATGCCATCTGCAAACATATCTCCTACCGCACCATAATCTTTGCCATAGTATTCAGCGATAGATTTTGCAAGCCCTTTCTGAGCGTATGCAAACGAGTCCATTTGACCCACGGAGGTTTGGTTCAAAACCCCCTCCAAGTCCTTACCCAGCGATTGCAGCTCAAATAACTGGCTTACGCCAATTTCCGAACCGCCAATGGTCAATTTCGTCTGGACACTGCTGAGATCGATCTCTTTGCCATCCTTGATCTGCTGGGCCAGCTCCAGCACTACATCTTCCATCTGATCCTGCATGGCGGCAACATCTTTCTCCGTGTAATTGCCATTGGTCAGAAAATCCAAGGTGTCACGGACAAAACCTTCATCTTGAATATCCCGAAAACGGAAGGTTTCATTTTCACCCAATGTACTGTACTTTTGGGCGGCCTCCTTTAGAAAATCCGTGGTGTGATAAAAGAAACCATGGGTAGCGGCCCCTTCGGCAGCACTCCGGTTAGCCTCATCGGGAAATGTGATAAACTGGCCGTCTGCTCCGATCCGGGATTCCACTTTAATTCCGCCCCACAGGTTTCTGACAATCGTTTTCCCATCTTCATCCACTTGTGGTTCGTCAGAAAACATACCTTCAGGATATTCAGGGGTAATATCACGGATATTGCTGTCACTAAAATCTACGGTATCGAAAGAGGGTGGGGAAAGACGCGCTTGCTCGCCGGTAGTTGCCTGTGTATTTCCTTGACCGGATTGGGTGCTTCCTTGTTTATATACAGTCCACCCGCTGTTGACCAGTTCAGACGAAAGCTGACCGTTTATATTTGGTACTTGCCATGACATAATATAATGCAACCCCTTTCACGAATTATATGGTACTACTCTACCAATATTATCGACCCATTTGCTAAAAACTTAAGTTATCCCTCATAGTTGACATCGAGTGAATTTGGATCAATAATCCAAATCGTCCTACCTTGCGACCTCGCATATTGTACTGTGGAGCCGGTTCCGCTTGGCGTCCCGTCCCAAACAGCCAGCAACACATCAGACTGGTCTACCATATAGCGATTCCGCTTTTGCATACAATCTGGTGTGTATTGTGTTTGAAGCATGGTTTCTTTGTCGCATTGCTCTGCGATTTTGAAATACCGATCTCTCAACGACTCAGACCATTTGGCAGCTTGTGTCTCGCAGGGAATCGCGCTCTCCAGTGTGATGTGTGGATACTTGGCCTTTAGATCAAGAACAATTTCGGCGGCATACATATCAACGCCGATAGCCATCCCGGAAATGAAGTGTGTAACATTGTGCTGTTCGATCAGCTGAACTATGAGTTTTCGGAGTTGTTTCTTAAGTGCGATACATCGCTTGTCGGACTCGTTGAAGCGGAATGGAAGATTCTGTGGCCTATGGCCTGTAAAGGCACATGTACGCCCACCTGGGCAGAAAGTGGATGGTTTCGTTACACCAAGTAGTTCAACAAGTTTTTTAATCATGCCGCACGCCTCCTGTGTATTAGAAATTTATTCTATAACGCTAATACATAGTATAGCATACACAGAAAGATTTATGTCGAAAAAAGTCGATGGGCTACAAGATTCCCTTGCAGCCCACAAAATCAATCATTTTAACTTCTTCTTCGCTTGCTGAACCATCAGCTCTACGATTTCCAAGATGCGTTGCTGCTCCTCCGGGGGAAGTTGCTTCAACTCCTCTGAAAGCTGGCCACCCCGGTATTCATTGGAGTGTGTAATGACATCGCAAAAAATTGCATCTGCGGATACTTCAAGTCCGTTGATAATGGCAATCAACTTTTCACAGCGAGGAAATGAAGCGCCTCTTTCAACGGTGGAAATATAGTTTGTTGTCAAGCCCAGCCGCTCTGCAAACTGGTCTTGCGTCAGGCCCAATTTTTCACGACATTGTTTGATCCGCTCACCTATGCGTTTATCGATCATACGGTCTCCACCGCTCCTTTCTATGTCGTTAAGACATAGTATACGGAGCAGCGAGAGACACATACAGAAACGCTAATACACTATCACTGTATTAGCGTTTGAGATTGCAAGAAAATCAACCTAAGAATCATTTCGTTATGGTGAACCTCCTTTTACTCATGAATCTCGAAACGCTTTTAGCATTCTGCGTCTAATTTCGAGAATCTATCACAGATGACTGATCAATATCATTTACGCAGTAGGTCATCAATACATGACCCAAGTCATCCGCAACACGCCGGATTTTTTTGAAAGACAAACTATATAGCTGGATCACGCTGTTTTCTTCTGCTCCATGCTCTCCAAGCCACTCTGCGATGGATTGCGAAAAAGTCTTGATTGCCGGAACCTAATCCGCTTCAAGATGGGTTCCCCTGTATGGATCAAATCGGTAATAGCATTCATAATTCGTGAGTTCGTTGCTGACATCGTACAAGAAACAATCACCAACATTGGGCATCTGTTTACCTCTTGACCGATAAGGTAGAATAAGTCGCAAAAATGAAAAGAGACATGGTTTGCAGATCTCTGGTAGAATGAAGTGGCGACACACCATCCTGAAAGGAGATAGCAAACCATGTCTGTGAAGATCGTACAGCTAAACGAGGAAGTTATCAAGGGACAGTTCAAGGAACTTATGCGAGGCAGCGTAGAGGAAACCCTCAACGCACTGCTGGAGGCCGAGGCGTAAACTGATTGCGCAAAACGCTTGAGCTGTTGACACTACCTTTATCTTTTATCTTCCTTCTCATAATTATTTAAAAACTCCAAAATTTCAAAGCGGGAAGGCGAATTAGAAAAGCCGCTGGAAAAGAAACTTTTCAGGTCGCGGAACAGTGTTTCTGAATCGAATTGCCATGCGTAAATTGCGTCCCATTCCGCTTCTGTCAGCTGGCTATGAGGATTGGGATTTGATGCGCTCATTTTGTCCAGCAGTCCCAGATTTTTGTACACATAGTCGTAAGTAATGTGACTATTCATTGAACTCAGATAATCCGATGAAGCTTCCCGGCCTAATTCATTCATGTAAACTAAGGAATGCTGCAGCTCACCCTGCATATTCAAAAAGTCGATGTAAGAGGTCTTGCCTTGATACTTGCTGTAAATTGCCTGCTTCTTCTCTTCAAAGCTCATCCCGCTGTAGCCCAGTGGGGCACTTTGGATGTCTGAAATACGCTGCATAATATAGGTATCATCCCGATCGTAAAACTCTCCCTCTTCCAATAAGCCCTGCTCATAGAACTCCTGAAAAAGCGGATGAATTACAGCCTCTCCAGTTTCCTCATAAAATTGATTGGAAATATCATCCCAACCGTTGGCTAACGGTCCCATAGGACATATAATTGCCGGTAAGTTTCCGCCAAAGGCATCATTATAGCGGTTCCATATTGTGGTGTATATGTCTTCGTAAGACATACCCGTATAGTCGGAGACGCTTGCAATCTGCTTTAGCTTTTCCAATTTTACTTCTACGGAGTCGCCGGGCAATATGGTTATATTCGTTGGGATCGCATTAGTGGTAGCAGCGGATTCAATTTTTACAGGCGCCTCTGCCGCACGTGCATGGAACAGTTCTTGAAACGTATGATTGGGCTGGGTAATAGCCGTGTCCTTCCGAATCGACTGCTGGCCTATAATCCGACCATTCCCTATTCTATTAATCTCCATTGTCGGCTCCCCCTTTTCCGGCACATTCTCCTGAATTTGATTGAAAATTTTTGAAAGGCGGTCATAAGAGTCCGACGTCATGCGGGTACTGTTGATTGCTTCGCCTTGGCTTGACATAAAATTTCTGCAAGTGTTCGCACAATTTTGCAGAAGTTCTGCAAAGTCCGTCTGCTCTTTTCCCCGAGGCCAGCCATCTGCCTCCGTATATGCTGTTTTACCTTTGGTATCGGTGTATGGAATCATTCCTCCATATCCAACACTGAAGTCCTGGGGCGTAATAATGCCCATATCCCTCAACTCACGTAACAGACTACTGTATTGGTTGCGTGTCATATTTGTAATAGTGTACCTGCTTCTTAAACTGTGTGCAGTATCAGCTGTCATTGGCTTTAGCAGCTTCTCTATATTTAACCCCTTGGAATCATCTGGCTGTGAGGCGTAAACATCTGTTCTGCTAATTGAAGGGAAATGAGTTATTTCTTTTGTCTGATAATGTGTATTTTTTGAAACAAATAAACTTTGGTTTATTCCAAATGTAGTGCCGTTAACCATAGCCATTACTTGGTATCCTCTCTTTCGGCTAAACATATTATATTTACTTCAAAAAGTAACATCTGTCTCAGTCACGCTACAACCTTGTGCCTGACACTCATCTTCTATCGGTCATTTGGGCTGGGACTTCTAAACTGTAAGCAGCGCAAGCAAAACGAACCCTTTCATATTTTTGTTATTATCATTGAGGACTCCACGGCCAGGGGCAATCTTACGCCGGAAGGGTCGTGAATCTGAAATCGGCGAGAGGACTGTTCCCACTCTCTCCAGGCTTCAACACCAACCCCAAAGTGGAACCTTGCTGTCACCGTCTCACAGCTGTCAGTTGCACAAGGTCTAATCAACTCATCCAAACTGAAAGTCTGGATGTAAACTGTCTCCCCGGCCCCATTGATGGAGGCCATCACCTCTGGCTGTTGCTCCACTGGCTCTGCCACAAAAGCAGGAATGGACAAGGCCATAACCATTGAGAGCGCCAACAGTATAGAAACGACTTTTTTGGACTTCTTTATATGAGTGACCTTCTCTAAAAGATTTCCTCAATTTATATATCGGTAATTTTATCTAAAAAGTAAGAAACACATCCACACTTTTTCTGTTGTTTTTAGAAGCATGGTAAAATAAGTCGCAAAAATAAAAAGAGACATGGTTTGCAGATCTCTGGTAGAATGAAGTGGCGACACACCATTCTGAAAGGAGACAGCAAACCATGTCTGTGAAGATCGTACAGCTAAACGTGGGAGTTATCAAGGGGCAGCTCAAGGAACTTGTGCGAGGCAGCATAGAGGAAATCCTCGACGAGCTGCTGGAGGCCGAGGCGTAAACTGACCCAGGCAGCCGGTATGGGCGCAACGAGCAGCGCCAAGGTTACCACAGTGGCCACTACAGCCGCAATCTCACCGCTACTTCCGGGGTGCTACCCTCTAAATTTTAATTGAATTTATCAAATTCGGACGGTATCACAGCCTATTTTATTTATGTGACACCATTTCTTGCAGGATAGTGTCGAGCCACTGGAACGCCTGCGCCTTACAGGTTGGAAGCCACTCCGAGCGATCCTGATCGTAATACTGGAATGTTTTCTCCCATGCAGACATGTCAAACACATTGCAATGCGCATTACCGGAGGAAAAGCCCACAGGCTGACCATTCGGAAAAGCGCTGTTGTTCGTCAACGAAGTGATGCAATGACCATCCATCAACTCTGGGGATACCGGCGAAAGATGGATGCCGCCTACATTTATACAGGAAGAATGGCCATCCTCACAGACAGAGAGCATATGCAGATCCCCGTCACTAAGCAATCCCTTGTCGTGCAATTCTGTAAGAAGCGCACTATACTCTCGCTGTGTCATGTTTGACGGGTCATACTTCTGATTGAGACTCTTCCATTCCTCATCAGTCAATACGGTGGAGAGGTCCGCCGCCGACTTATAGTCCTCCTGGTTGGAAAGGCCAAAGTTGCGCGAAGCACCATTGGCAAGGCACGCCCGCATCGCCGTTCTTTCTTCCGGGGTTTTGCATATCACGAAACTGCCACTTGGGGCGGTACCGGCCATAACATCTGCCCAACTGACGGTGGTAATGCCACTATACAATTGTGCCTGTTCTGTCGTTTTGGCATTATTGGTAACAGGCTTTCCGGCGGATGTCGGATATCCGGCATATGTCGAATGGACTCCACTAACCATGAAAACATCCCATCCTTTCACATATAAATGTACTATGTGGCAATCGGTCTATTCATTGTCTTGATGAACAGGCACTACACTATTTAATCTATCGACCGTGTGTCACAAAAAGTTAAGGGATAAGGATGGGGATTCCACAATACTGCGATATGTAAAAAGGCAGAAAGACAGGAAATCATTTTATATGCTTACTTTTTCTCGAAAAATGACGATAATATACTTGAGAGAGTGCGAAATGAATGTAAACGCTGGCAATTATAATATTTCCCGAAATTTGGTGATGAAAGGATGGGCTATAGCTATGCAAGTTAGCGGATATTCCAGTGCTGTTATGTTGGCACAGCAATTTTCCGGCATACAGCAGAAAGCGGGCGGCGTAAAAAAGCAGGATTTTGCGCAGATGATGCAGAACACAAATGCAGCTACACAAGCAACAGGTCAGACAGATGAGGCGGCGGCAACACAAGAAGTATCAGAAGTTGACGAGATGACAGCCTTTAAGCGGGAAATTTATAAGGAACTGGCTGAAATCGGCTCAATGTACGGACCGGCTACTCTTACCAACTCTGTCAACATTACAGAGGATGGATTCCAAAGGATGAAGGACGATCCAGAATACCGCAAGGAAATCATGGATTGGCTTCGAGCAGATGCGAGGGCTTCCCACGGACTTCCATTTCAGGCACATACGACAACAACAATAACTGGAGCAGGAGCAACCGCCCGTACTGTAAGTGATGATCTCTATTGCAAGGACCCCTCAACAAAACAGTTGTTTGATACCAAAAAAGATGATGCATTTTATTATGCTGACCGTAGAGCCGAACAGCGCAAGCGGAACAGCGAGTATGTAGCAGACGAACGCCTAAAACGGGAACTCATGCAGAAGATGATATTGGAAAAGAGCATTGACCAAAAGGTACAGCAGCAGGAACTTGATCAGAGGGTTTTTGCACAGAAGATTGTTGACCAAAAGTATGCTCAAGATTACCTGTTGGGGATGCAAGAAACCAGGATGTGGAACATTTAATAGGAACATCTTTTTCGGCGGATGGGAGGACGGATTATGGATATGCAGATCAACGGATATTCCCGTGCCTCTATGTTGGCACAGCAATTTTCCGGCATGCAACAGAAAGCAAACACCGTAAAAAAGCAAGATTTTACACAAATGGTGCAAAACACAAATGCAGCTACACAGGCAACAGGTCAGACAGATGAGGCGGCGGCAACACAAGAAGTATCAGAAGTTGATGAGATGACAGCATTCAAGTTGGAAATCTATAAGGAACTGGCTGAAATCGATTCAATGACCGCTGCCTCTGTTTTGACTAATTCTATACATATTACAGAAGATGGATTCCAAAGAATGAAGGACGATCCAGAGTACCGCAAGGAAATCATGGATTGGCTTCGAGCAGATGCAAGAGAGTCACATAAGGTTCCTTTTGACTGTCATGTTACAACAACGATTACAAGTGCTGGAGCGACCAGCTATGGAATTAGCGATACTGCAGCAACGCCACAATGGGTCAATTCTAAAGCGGAGGGCGCGTTTTATCGTTCTGACCGTAGAGTTGAACAGCGCAAGCGGAACAACGAGTATGTGGCAGAGGAACGCCTAAAGCGGGAACTCATGCAGAAGATGATACTGGAAAAGAGCATCGACCGAAAGGACCAGCTACAGGCACTTGATCAAAAGGTTGTTGACCAGAAATATGTTCAAGATTATCTGCTGGGGAGGCAAGATTATCTATTGGGCGGAATGCAAGAGTTTAAAAGGTGGGATTGGCGCCCCAGTGATAGCCTTGACAAACTTGAGTATCAAGTATAAACCGTTGCGAGATAGCATTTTGAAAATCGGACTATATTGATTTGCTCCATACAAAACGAGAAGCACATCCTGGCCGGGATGTGCTTCTCGTTTTATGAGACCAATATTGATTTGTTCAAACGTAAAACAGTTAAGCCTTTACATCAACGCCCTGTTGGTATTCGTCCAGGATACTGGTATCAAACTTCTGACCAATCTCCCAACCGGGGATACGGGAACGGACAAAATCATAGAGACGATAGACTTCCTCCCGGTGCATCTGCTGTAATGTCCAGGACGCATTGGCGCGGTCAGAGGGGGGAATTTGTTTATAATAAGATTTAATAAAATTTCCCAAGTTATTGCCGTCAGGCCCAGACATTCCATAATACTTTTTCATGTCCTCCAAAGCCATATCTCGTACCGTCTGCTCTGCCTCTTTGGATACAGAGACTATTTTGCGATCCGCTGCGGTCATGCCTGTAATATCCAGTCCGTCATCAGGCGCATCAGGATGTGATACCGCAGCGCCGTTTGGATATTTCGGCTGTGTGCCCCCACACTGATACCGGTCTGCGTTCATCATCATACGGGCCATATCTGTGATGGTCATGGTTGTTACACTCCTTTCAAAATCCAATAACATCAGTGGGTTTCCTTCCAAAGATCGTAATTCTTCGAGTACTCGAAGTCCGCGTCGCTCCAACCATTAGGCATGGCAATTTTATTCCATACTTTGTAACGCTTCCCTCAGAGGTTAAGCTAATGGTCAATCCTCCAGGATTGAGTACTTCCGATGCAACGGTATCCAACGTGAGGGGGTCCGTTCCAACTTGATAATACATCTGCTGAATGTCAGGCTCTGAAGCTGTTTGATCCACAGCGCTTTTGCTAAAGGTATCGAACCACTTTTCCCCAATCAGCCCCATAGTCTGCTCGGTTATCGATGTTCCTTTATTATTTTATCGACCATTCTGACAAAAAACTTATATCTTACGCACATGTAGTTTTTTCTTTGGCTCCCCATTGATTTTGTATGGAGCGACCTTCCTTCTCGCGCCGCTTGGCGTGGCTTCCTTTGCCGAATACAACAGTCCGGTCTATACTCTGGCTGTTGCAGGGATGCACCAATTCTGGAGCGACTTCGACAAGGTTCGTCTCATTTTTATCTTAGAGATATGATAGAGTAAATCCATGCATCGCACATAAATTACGGCATAGCAGTTGCGAACTTAACATCCTGCTTAACACGACGCCTGTTTCAAGTGTGTAGGTAGGCATAGTTCCAGTACAGGTACAGAGAATGAAACGGCGCCGATGCAGAAAATGCGTCGGCGTCTTTTATATTTCTGATAAATGAGTCTTTTCATCACAATAAATTGAGCCTATGTTATACTGGCCGATGTATTCTGACGGCAAGGGAGGTACTATTTTGATCACTATGCGCCGCCTTCAGGTGTGTTCATTTGCATTTGAATTATTACACATTTGCACTTGATCCAACTATTGCTCAAAATATAAGTCATTTGCTTCCTGACAGATGCAGAGTTTTGCGCTTGGTCAAAGTATAATTATATGCATAGGGGCGGCAGGTGATACATATGAGCAAAGAAATAGAATTCAAAAATCGAGATAGGTTTGTCCAGTTGGGGATTGCTATCTCTGCGTTGAGAAAGATGCGAGGACTTTCACAAGAGCAGCTTGCCGAAAAAGCGAATGTCAGCCGTTCCCACATCAGTTCAATCGAAGCCCCTGGAATTGCTCGCCCGTTTTCCTTGGAAGTTTTCTTTAACATTGCTGACGCTTTGGAAATCGAACCTGCCGATCTGATCCGTGCTTCCGTTTTTCCAGACAAGATTATAAACAGCAGAAAGGGCTGACATCCGAGTTTAATCGAAAATAATCTGCCAAGTCATTGGCAGTGAGAATGAACAGCGCAAAACTGCTCCTACACAGTGGTTTTGCGCTGTTATTTTATTTGTAAGGAGAGATATGTATGGGAGGATTTTTGAGAAATTTATTCCAAAAAACCGAAAAAATCACGGAACCATTACAGTCACAGGGAAAAAAGGAGCGCCCGCCCAATGACGATGATGGGTATTTGCACTACTGTACCGAATTGGAGCAGGCACTTAGAGACTTGGAAACATATCTGCTCACCTGCGACGATCCCAAAGAGATTGCCATGCAGACCTTGAGGACTGCGTGTACATTTTATGGAGGCGACTGGGCAGGAACACTTGAGGTGGATCTGGACTTTGATGTTTGGGCTCCTGCCTGGTGGTATAATCCGGGTATTCAGGATCGAACAACCCAGCTTATTCTTGAATTTGAATCTCTGCATTTTATGCCTCGCTGGATCAATGCCTTGCACCAATGCAAAAACATCGTGATTTCAGATGTGAATACCGTAAAAGCAGAAAACCCAGATGAATATGCAGTTTATGAAAGACTGTTCGTTCAATCGATAATTGCCGTTCCGTTCATACCAAGCCCTATGGGCTTTCTTGTGATTCGAAACCCCTCTCGCTATATTGATCGGTCCAGTATGCTTAGTGCGCTTGCCTATGTATTGCACCGAGCTATGGTACAGCAAAAAGCAATTGAGAGCGCAAAACTGGCATCAGCACCTGATTTAGTACAGAGCAGCAAAGATATTGCTATCAATTTTTTCGGTGACATGGAGATCTGCACCAAAAAAGGAATCCTGAGTGAGCGGTTCTTTAACTCGCCCAAAAGCAGCCGGGTTATTACCTACATTATCCTCAACCCCCAAACGGCACATCCTCCATTGGAGATATATCACGCTCTTTGGCCTGATGAGTGTGTTGAACCGGAGGTGGCCGGCAGAAATATACGCGGCTATGTTTATCGTTTCCGGCAGGCATTTTCTCTTATATGTGATTACCCACTCATTGAATCAACGCCCAATGGATATCGACTGAATCCAAATCTGAATATTATCACCGATGTACGGCAGTTTGACCGTCTTGTTGACGCAGCAAGGCGATCATCTTCTGAGGTGCAGAAAATAAATCTCATGAAAAAAGCCGTAAGATTATATCGAGGGCCAATATTCCGCGGCGCACAGGATGAGCACTGGATCATCAGCCAGGTTAATCTATACCGCCTGCGGTATGTGTCCTTGGTTAATGACCTCCTGCGTGCTCTGGCCGAAACGCAGGACTATACCTGTGTCCAGCATTATGCGCTGAATGCCATAGACCTCATGCCAGGAAATCTGAAAGCACACTATTGGCTGGTTGCTTCCACCTATCATCTCGGTTCTATTGCACTGGCCAAGAACGAGTTGCTTCGCGCCAAAGAGATTCTTACTTGCGAAGAATACAGCATATTGGAGGATTATCTCAGAAAGAGTGAAGATGTCTCCTGGGAGAAGCTGAGCAAATAGTAGTTTCACAGCATATAACGCCATAAATGACTCAATTTTCGGAGAGGAAGTCTTTGTTTAACGCACTATGTGACGCAAACGCATTTAATATACTTAAATATAACACCCTATGTGACGGCCATATTCTGAATCCCAATGCGCCGGATTTTGAAGAGCAGTATTGGACTCTCCGAAGAATGGGCGCCCGCTTCCGGGTCAACCATCACTCCTGGTGGAAACAGGAGCTTCCCAGCAAATCCGAGTACGAAGAAGCTCGGCGCAATCTGGAACGCATTCACTATGAGGTGGACTATGTGATCACCCACTGCGCCCCAAGCAGTATCGTTGACATACTGGGGAACGGTGGATATGTTCACGACCACCTGACCGACTTCTTGGAGGAAGTCAGAGAACGAGCTAAGTTCCACTACTGGCTGTTCGGACATTACCACGACAATAGGATCATCAATGACCGCTTCGTTCTGCTCTGGGAGCAGATGGTGCAGGTGGTGTAAAACAGGCCAAAGAGAAGCACAGGAAATACTCCTGCGTTTCTCTTTGGCCTGTTTCTAAATAAGGCAGGTTCTGCCGGAAAGGAGGAAGCCATGAACATCCGCAAAAACATCGATTACTCTGCCATGTTTACCGCTATGGATACGGCAATGGCCACCGCAATGTCTCAGATGGAGCTGTACTGCCAGCTGGGCGCTTTGGTCTGTGACCGACCGGAAAAGGGCGCCGCTGTCGCAGCTGCCGAATACCTGAAAAACCGTTACCAGGATGCTTCCGGCTTCTCTCCCCGCAACCTGCGTCGGATGCGGGACTTCTACCGGATATATGGTGGAAAGCCGGAACTGCTGAAGCTGGCCATGGAGGTCAGCTGGACACACAATGTAGTCATTCTCGAAGCAGAACTGAATCTGGAAGAACGGCGCTGGTACTTGCGCGCTGCCCGGCAATTTGGGTGGTCAAAGACTGATCTCCAGAAAAAGATTGCGACAGAGGCCCATCTGGAACTCCTCCTCGACGAATCAGAGGTTCCGTGCTATACTGAATGCGAAGACAGCAAATTGGAGTGTTCAAAGCATGATCAAGATACTTTTTCTCTGCCACGGCAATATTTGCAGAAGCCCGATGGCCGAGTTCATTATGAAGGATCTGGTGAAGAAGGCCGGTCTGGAGCAGAGCATTCAGATCGAGTCGGCAGCCACCAGCACCGAGGAGATCGGCAATCCGGTGTATCCGCCGGCTCGCCGCAAACTGTCCGAGCATGGCATCGATTGCTCCGGCAAGAGAGCCCGTCTGCTGCTGAACAGCGACTACGAGAAATACGACCTTCTGATTGGCATGGATCATGCCAACCTGCGGAGTATGTACCAGATCTGCGGCGGCGATTTTGCCGACAAGATGCATCTGCTGATGGACTTTACCAACCGTCCCGGCGAGGTAGCCGATCCGTGGTACACCGGCGATTTCGATACGACCTGGCGGGATGTGGAGGAAGGCTGTCAGGGGCTTCTTCAAAAAATAATCAACAAGGAGGTGTAAGTGCGTGGAAAAACTGGTTGTCAGGGGAACTGAGATCAGTGTACAATGGAATTCCAGTCGGGATGACTTTATCAGCTTGACGGACATTGCCAAGCTCAAGGATAGTGACAACCCCCGGTACATCATTCAAAACTGGCTTCGCAATCGGAATACGATTGAGTTTCTTGGTGTTTGGGAGTCCCTTTACAATCCAGAATTTAACCGTGTCGAATTCGATGCGTTTAGAAGTCAGGCCGGTCTGAACAGTTTTGTGATGACTCCCCAAAAGTGGATAGAGGCAACCGGCGCTATCGGCATTGTCTCAAAAGCTGGTCGATACGGCGGCACTTATGCACACAAAGAGATTGCCTTTGAGTTTGCCTCCTGGATTTCTGTTGAATTCAAGCTGTATCTGGTCAAGGAATTTGAGCGGCTCAAGACCGAGGAGATGAAGCAGCTCGGCTGGGACATCAAGCGAAACCTGGCCAAGATCAACTACCGCATCCATACAGATGCCATCAAGGAAAATCTGATTCCGCCTGAGCTTTCCGCAAAGCAGGTCTCCATGGTGTATGCCAGTGAAGCTGATGTTCTGAACATGGCCCTGTTCGGTATGACTGCAAAACAGTGGCGGGACAGCCATCCCGATCTGAAAGGAAATATCCGAGACTACGCCAATGTCTCTCAGCTGGTCTGCCTGTCCAATCTGGAAAACCTGAATGCGGTGTTCATCAACGAGGGGATGTCTCAGGCCGAGCGGCTGGCAAAGCTCAATGCCATCGCCATCAGCCAGATGGAGATTCTGACGCAAGATCACCGCATCGAAGCCCTGGAGTCCCATAGCGGAGAACGATCTCCCATCGAGTAAAAAAAACGCTTGCGAGTGGGCGAAGACCGTGGCATCTATAGTGTTGCGATGTTCCAGATGGACATTGCACGAACACCTACTTTTTCAAAGGCGGCTTTGCCGTAAGGGTGTGGCTGTGATGTCAAAACAGAACCAGAGGGTCAAGGTGCGATGTGCCTTGGCCCTCTGGTTTTTTGTATGCTTATACCTTATTAGGATTCAGCACCCAATCATAATAGACAGCTTGTCGCAAACCTGCTAATAGGTGTCAAGCCCCAAAATGGAAAATCGGATGTCAGAAAATGAGCATAACAAAACAGACCTGCAACAAAGTGAAAATTGCAGACCTGAGTGTTTTGTGACTTTGAGATTTTGTGTTTACACCAGAGTTAAGCGATTTCTTGCGTGTTCAGATATTCTTTTACTCTTGCATAATAAATCCGCAGGAACTTTGCAGCTCCGGCCACGGTGTAAACGTAGAAATGCTTTCCTTCTGCTCGTTTCTTATCCATGAAACAGAATACAGAATTGTCGGGATTCCCGTGAACAAGGATCATGGAGGCGATTTCAAACAGCACCTTACGCAAGTGAGGCGAACCGCGTTTGGAAACATGACGATTCTTTGCATCAAATGTACCGGATTGATACGGTGGTGCGTCCACACCAGCATAGGCAACCAGAGCGCCTTTGTGCGAAAAACGGCGCACATCACCAACCTCAGCCATCAACTGCGGTCCTGTGATTTTCCCAACGCCTTCCATCGCCATTACCAGCTCATATTCTGGCAGCAGGGAAGCCAGCCGATTCATTTCCACGCGGAGCGCATGAAGCGAATCATACACGGTATTCAGGCTGATTGCCGCTTGCGTTATCAGCAGTTTTGTACTATCATTTTTAGGAAGCGTGGCAACGGCATTCCTGGCTGCGGTATGGATTCGTTCGGCATCGGAAGTGCTGAATCTGTAACCGGTTCTTTTGCACCATTTTTGGAAGGTGTCTGCAAAAGTATGTAGGGATAAAGCTGCCACGCATTCTTTATGCCAAAAACGGATCACAAAATCTACCCATTTGACATGGCCCTTTGAGTTCCTACCTTCATTCAGAAACAACTTATTGGCGCCGGGGAATGTCTGATCCAGGAGTGAAATTAAACCGTTTCTCAACATCGTGCCGGTGGTAGTTGTCCGCTCATAGAGCCGATTCTGGATCTTCAGCATTTGTCTTGTTTCATCTTCTGAGGAATATTCCCTGAGATCCATCCAGAATGTGAGGCCATAATTTGCGATTTTCAACGCATCCGCTTTATCCGTTTTGACCTTGCGCAGTGAATTGTCGCTGAAGTTGTGGATCAGAATCGCATTGACTACACTGACAAAGAATCCAGCCTGTTGCAGCGCCAAAGCCACGGGCCTCCAATACATTCCTGTATGCTCCATGACAACTCGAATCTCACCGCTTTCATCGTCAAGACTATGCAGTTTCTCAATCAGATTCTTGATGCCGGTAACATCATGGCTGATATCAAATGGGAGCAAGGCCACTTCGCCGCCTGGTCTTCTGGCAGCCACTGTGCTTTTGTATTTTGAAACATCAATTCCAACCACTGTAATGACTCCTGCGTTCATCTACGATCCTCCTTTGCTTGGTTTTATAACCGGCGACCGCCACAGTTCATTGCCGATTCAGCTTGCTTAGTCACACGAATGTACGGATTGCTCCGATGATTCAACCTGCGTAAATCGAACGCTGCAATGAGAGGGTCGGCTAACAGTTTGCACAAACGAGCGTGGTTAGCTCAAGCAATGCCCCGTAAGGCCGATTACCTCTTCATTGTAGCTTAGGTTTGAACCGCTGAACAGCATTATCAGTACAACACTGTTCTTGGGGTCAAGCATATTGTAGCAAGCAATGCGAGTGTTAATACACACTCACTTTTCCGCTTGTTGGGTACTATGCCCCAAACCCCACTGAACACAGAACTCATTCTGTGGTTGCGTGTTCTGCGAACACTTTTGAAGGGTAACATTGCAAAACGCCCCCTCATCGGACACTTCTAGGTCTGCAGCCTATGGTCTATTTTAGAGCAGAGGGCGTCGTAAATCACGACACCCTTTTGTATGGTGTGGTACGCCCTGAAATAGAGTCTACCTTGGAAGATGGGGTGGCAATATACCATCCCATCGGGCAATAATGAGTTTTCCAAAAAGGGGTACTCAAATTCCGAACCCCATTACTCCGTAAGAGTTCCGCACTCTCAATTCCAACTGGTACGTAGCGAAATACGATGTACCTCCACGGAGCAAATCAGGTGTTTCTATACGGATGGTCTTCCTTTATCTTGTTTAGTGTGGCAACTTAAAACGGTTTTTACCCAACTGTCCAGGATGTATTGTGCGCCACACGAGAAGACACAGTCCTACTTCCACTAATTGAAAATTGCCCATTACTATGGTATAATATGCTAAATACAACATCAAATTAGGAGATGAATTAGTATGGAAAATCAACTAATAGAATCCCCATCTTCTGAAATGCAAGTCATTAATGATCAAAAAATGGAATTATTTAGAGAACGCTTTAAGTATATTCGGGAAGATATGCAGGATAATCCTTATGTGATCGAAACCCTTAGAGTGTTACCTGTTGGCGGCTTTCGTAGTGCTATAGGATCATTTTGGAATGCCGTAGTAGATGACTTGCGGAATAAGATAATGTTCCGTAGTCTTAGTATGTTTAACAAAGAGATGAAACCACCAAGAACGGTAACTAAGTATGAAGATTTTCAAGATTTCATTAATGATGAAATGTTGATTGACGGAGCTTATAAAATTGGTGTTATCGGGTGGGAGGCTCACAAAGTTCTTAAACAAGCAAAGGAAACTAGACACATATTTGACGGACATCCTCGGAGTTCCGATCCTGGCCCATTAAAGGCGTTATCAATGATGGAAGATTGCATAAAATATGTGCTGAGCCAAGAGTATCCGCCGCAAATTATTGATATAGACGAATACATATCCAATATGGGAAGTACAGATTTTGATAGAAACGAATTTAGTGTTTCTAATGCAATATCAGATTTACCGGATAATTACAAAACCGAATTGATTAATCGTTTATTTAGCTCTTATATTAATGACAGTTGTTCTTCTATCTTGCGATCTAACATTGAGGTTGTCGCACCAATTTTATGGCGAGTATTACCTAAGCCAACTGCATTACAAGTTGCACGCAGAGTTGATCAAGAAATTGGAAAAGGAAATGCCGCTTCAACAAACTATGCTTTCACATTTATCAGCTTAGTAGGAGCGAAGAAATACTTGACCACTCAGGCACGCAAATATCGTCTTGCACCGTATATTCAAAAATTAGTAGATAACCTAGATGTTTTTTCAGTAGAAAACGAGTGTGTTGATGAATTAAGTAAATATGCCGGTTATGTTCCAAGAGAATTATTATCTGATTATGTCTGTGGATTAACACAAACTTATGTTGGTCGTATAGGCGGAAGTGCTTATTATGCAAGAACTGATTTCTATGCTGATGGCGCAGCAATCAAAATCCCTAAAATGTTTGAATATTTCGATGATGAGTCTGCCCATGCATTTGTTGATACCATTAAGTCAAATAGTCTTTTGCAGCAGAGAATACAAAGCAATGTGAAATTGCGCCGATTAAGAACCCTGGGCGAGATAGTATACAAGAGAATTTCAGAGCACTTTGATGAAAAAGAATTCTTAGAGGCTCTCTTAGATGAGAAGCGTGAAAAGGAATTTTTTGAAATGCTCAAAAGGGAAAAGCATTAATACTAAAAACATATGAACGGGAGGGGCAATCCCAAATTTTGTGTAACCGCCAAAAGCGGTGCAAATAGAGAAAAATTTATCATGGGCGGCAGACGGGAAAAACGGCTGCCGCCTTGTTAACAACATAACGCCAATGGGACGGGATGTCAAGGCGGAGCTATCATATCCCCTCTGCCATCGATCTGAAACGGCATTACTCAGGCATGCGCTCGGCGAAGTAGACAGCCATCTGGGCGTGGATCACACTCCAGTCCTGCCGCCGGCCGGTCCACTTCTTCGTGATGTCCATCATGGCCAGATACAGCATTTTCAGCAGACTGTCGTCGGTGGGGAACACGGATTTGGCTTTGGTCACCTTGCGCAGCTGGCGGTTGAAGCCCTCAATGGCGTTGGTGGTGTAAATCAGCCGCCGCACCTCCTGAGGGTACTTGAAATAGGTGCTCAGGTTTGCCCAGTTGTCCCGCCAGGACTGGGAGATTTTCGGATATTTCCGGTCCCAGTGCTCCCCGAAGGTATCCAGGGCATCCAGTGCCGCCTGCTCATCTACAGCGGCATAAACTGCTTTCAGATCAGCCATGAGCGCCTTTAGGTCCTTGTAGGACACATATTTACTGGAATTGCGCAGCTGGTGGATGATGCAGTTCTGAATTTCGGTTTGAGGAAAGGTTGCATGGATATCCGCATCAAATCCGGCAAGGTTATCCGTGCAGGCGATGAAAATATCCTCCACACCACGGTTCCGCAGGCCGTTAAGCACGGTCGCCCAGAACTTGGCACTCTCATTTTCGCCTACCCACATGCCCAGTACATCTTTCCGGCCATCCAGATCAATGCCTATGGCAATATACACCGCCTTCTTTACGATCTGCCCCTCGCTGCGGACATGGTAGTGGATGGCATCCAAAAATACTACGGCGTAGATGGACTCCAAAGGCCGCTGCTGCCACTCTTTGGCCACAGGCAGGATCTTGTCCGTGATCCGGCTGACCGTGCTGTCCGAGACCGAAATACCGTAAATATCCTGAATATGGGTCTCAATATCTCCGGTGGTCATCCCCTTGGCATACATCGACAGGATCTTTTCCTCGATATCCTGGCTGATGCTGGTCTGGTTCTTTTTCAGCACCTGCGGCTCAAACTCGCCTTTCCGGTCCCGAGGCACGGATACTTCTACGTCGCCAAAGCTCGTACGCAGCGTCTTACTGCTGTGCCCATTGCGGCTGTTATCTGTGTCCTTGTTTTTGTAGTCATACCTGCTGTAGCCCAGCTCGTCATCCAGTTCCGCCTCCAGGCCGTTCTCCATGAATTCGGCTATGGTCTCTTTAAATAAGCTCTGGATGTCTTCCATGCTGCCGATGTTCGCCATCTGCAGCAGTTCACGGATTTTCTCCCGCCGGGCCTTTTCTTCCGGCGTGCGATTCTTTCTGGCCATATGTATAACCTCCTGTGTGATGCTTCTATTCTACACCACTCAGGAGGTTTACACATAATTTGAAACAGCCTCGAACGGGACGATTTATCGTCCCGTTCATATGTTTTTAAAAGAATCTTGTATGACACTACCTTTCGGGGTGATATTTTGGGACGATCTATGAATTTCACTTCATTCCTCGCTTTTATCAGGATGCTTCTTTTTCCATTCCTTCAACTCCTTTCGTCCCTGTTCGCTTGCGTAGAATTTCTGAATTTCGGGGACGAGAAATCGGGCGAAGGAATTAATGATGGACTGCGGCAGTTCGATCTCGTATGGATTCTGACATTTTTCTTGGCTGGCCATAGTGTATTGCCCCGACAGCAAACCTTTCCGACTCGACTCAGCCCATCTCACACTCCTTCCCGGCAATACACAGCTGCCAAAGATTGTTCCCATGCACAGAAGGAGAACAGATCGTTTTAAAACCTGAGAAATTTCTCATAGAGCTCCTTTCCCATTCCTTCCCTTCCGGGGTTTTCGCCGGAAAAGCCCGTACAAAATAGCTCGGATAGGAAGGGAATGAATCGAATTAAACTGGGTATATCTATCTTTTTCTTTTTATCTACCGTCTGGTTTTCGCACTTCAAGAAAGCTGATTACCGTACTTGTAGGGCTCGTTTTCAACCTTCTGGCGTTCCGTAACCGGATTTCTTGAAATCGGCATTTGAAACCGCTTCATAGTGTTTTGGGTAGATACGGTTGGGTTTTCCACACCCCTGCTTCTTGATGGAGATCAAATCGGCATATTGCAGCTCCCGCAGTGTGTCCACTGCTTTTTGGCGGCCGCAGTGCAGCAGCTCACACACCTCGTTGATGGGATAATACAGATAAATCTTGCCATAATCGTCAGCCCATCCGTTTTTGCGAGACAAGTCCGTTCGACGTAGGATCATTGCGTATAACAGTTTGGCTTCGCTTGACAAGGAACAAAAACTCGGTGCTTCAAACAGAAAATTGGGCAGCCGTATAAAACTTTGGGCTGGTGGCTTCTGATGAATATAAAAGGGTTTTGTAGCCATGACAGGTACCTCCATGCGGACAATTAGAATGTGGTTTCTGAGCGATGAGGGGTATTGCTATTCACCTCCATGATTGCCGGGCTGGAAACCGAGTATATATCCGGCTTTTGAAAGCTCTGTTTGTCCGTATTCGACCTCCGTTTCCTGTCACTTGCTGTTTTCTGACGACGGTGCACCTTGCGGGCACAATCAGAACAATACTTAGCGCGGTTGGACTTTGCCAGGAACGGCGAGCCGCATTCTGCGCATCGCTTCAACCCCTTTGGTTTTGTGATCTCGGCATATAAAGCTGGAGCGCCCGGCAGAACCCAATCCCGGAACCAAGTGCAGCACAGAGAATAAGAGATACTTTGTACACAGACACAAGGTTCGCCATCGTCCAGTGCGATACAGTTGCCGCGGTCATAATTGCAGCAAGATTTTCGAATTAGCGCATTGGCTTTTCTCCTTTGCTTGGGTGTCATTTGAATCAACAAATTGTTTTTCCTCCCAGCTTCGCGGTTGCATCTTGTGCAAATATTTTTCCATGCGCTTCACTCCGTTTCATGTAAAGAATTGATTTTGTGAGATTTACGGTTTATAATAGTTGTAAACCGTAAACTCTAATTGAATTATACCGTAGGAAGGTGCTTGAATCGGTATATCAACCATAAATTATTTTAGTTTCAAAAATGATTTATTTATAAATTATAGTTTACAAATGGACGGGAGGATCAACTCATGCTGTATGACGAAGCAAGGATGGCGCTGACCAAAGAGCGGCTGGAAGATCTGCGCAAAGAAAAAAAGCTGTCCTTTGAACAGCTTTCCAAGCAGCTTGCGGAGCGTGGTGTCAACATCAGCCATACAAATCTCAAAAATTATGAAATCAACGATCCAGTCCATCCTCTGTATGGCCGCACCCGTAGCATGAGCATCGAGTATCTGGTCGCCTTTGCGGATTTTTACGATGTGTCGGTGGAATATTTGCTGGGACTGTCTAACTCCCGCAAACGAGAATATCATGATATTTCCGAACAGCTGAATTTGAGCGACGGCGCAATCGAAGAATTGGTTCGATGCAAAGAAAATTCCAGCAACGAAGAAGAGCCGCAGATGTATTTTACCAAAGACACAGTGGTTCTGAATGATTTTCTCACCAGCACAGAGTTCAAAACTGTGATGGAGAAAATCAAGCAAAGCTTGTTTGCCTATCATATGTACCAGGTCACCCACGACAGCATTTCGGCGCAAATACGCGAGGAAAAATCCGAGCAGATGAAAGAGGCCCAACGAGTGTTGGATGCGTGTGGCTATTGTTCTGTGGAATATGATTTGATTTCCCAGGTTCATATGGAAAACGCAATTGGTGTATTGAATACCTATCTGCGCAAGCTGCCAAGGCTGCTTTATGAGGAAAACAGAGAACAGCTCGCTTGGTAAGATGCGGTGTATTTGTTCACCAATATCCAGATGGTGGAGCACGGAAACAGCAAAGACATTCTGGGCCGCACCTAGCGGAATACAAGGTGTGCACCGAAGCCAAATGACAACAAATAAAACATGAGGGAGAATTTATCATGCCTAAATTAACAATATCTCAATTGGAAAGCCATCTGTTGAAAGCAGCAGATATTCTCCGTGGCAAAATGGACGCTTCTGAGTTTAAGGAATACATCTTTGGAATGCTCTTTCTAAAGAGACTTTCCGATAACTTCATGCAGAAACGTAAAGAACTGGAAGCGGAATATAAAGATGATTTGACGCCGGAAGAACTGGAGGATTTTCTTGAGGATAAGACTTCTTACGGCAGTACTTTTTTTGTGCCTCGTGAGGCGCGTTGGGAGTGCGAGGATAACGGCGATGGCTGGACGGGACTGCTCCATGTCAAAGTGGATGTTGCTGCCAAGCTGAAACGCGCCCTTGTTGCCATAGAAAAAGAAAACATCCAGCTTGATGGCGTTTTGAAGAACATTGATTTTGCAAAAAAGGTTAAGAACAAGCAGATCATTACAAATGAGCGCCTCGTTCAACTTGTCTGGCATTTCAATAAGTACAAGCTGACAAATGATAATTTTGTGTTCCCCGACCTGCTTGGAGCAGCCTATGAATACATGATCAAGAACTTTGCGGACTCTGCCGGAAAGAAAGGCGGAGAATTCTATACGCCGTCAACTGTCGTTCAACTGATGGTGCGAATCATTAAGCCGCAGGAAAACATGGAAATATACGATCCCACGGTCGGCAGCGGCGGTATGCTTATTCACAGCAAGCAGTATGTTGAGGAGCAAGGCGGCGATGGACGTAAGCTGGCTCTGTTCGGGCAGGACGATGCTGCAACGGTATGGTCGATTTGTAAGATGAATATGATCATGCACGACATCAAGGATGCCGACATTCAGCACGGCGATACCCTGATGGAACCATATTGGCAGAAGAACGGATCGGTGCGTCAGTTTGACCGCGTGATTGCAAATCCTCCATTCTCACAGAATTATACAAAGAACGATAAAATGAAGTGCCAGAACCGCTTTGTCTATGGGTGGGCTCCTCAGACCGGCAAAAAAGCCGATTTGATGTTTGTGCAGCACATGATTGCCAGCACAAAACCGGACGGCATGATGATAACGGTCATGCCTCACGGCGTTTTGTTCCGTGGCGGTGCGGAGAAAACTATCCGTAAGGGCATTCTCACGGACAAACAGGATTATTGTACAGGCAATTATTAGCCTGCCGCCTGATTTGTTTTACGGCACCACTATCCCTACCTGTCTTCTGGTTATCAACAAAAAGAAGCCTAAGAAACTCAAGGACAAGGTGCTAATCATCAATGCCGATGCGGAATATGGTGAAGGCAAGAATCAGAACTTCCTGCGCCCGGAAGATACCGAGAAAATCGTCTGGGTATTCGATAATATGGTCGAGGTCCCCGGATATTCTAAGATCGTAAAGATTGCGGATATTCTTGATGAAAAGACAAACGATGCTAATCTCAACATTAGTCGCTATGTCGACAATGCTCCGCCGCAGGAGCCGCATGATGTCCGTGCGCATATGCTCGGTGGCGTACCGAATGTAGAGATTGAGGCATTGAACGGACTGATTGCAAAGTACGATATAGCCCCTGCGGACATCTTTTCTGACAGAGGAGACGGATACTCCGACTTCCTGAAGAGATGCGCCACAAAAGGAATGATTAAATCCTACATTTCAGATCATGCGGGCGTTCTTAGCGCAAAGGAGCGAATGCACGGAGCATTTGAAGATTTCTGGATAGAAGCCGCTCTCGCCGTCAACAGTGTTCATACCGATATGGGTATTGCCGAGTTTGCCATAAAGTTTACCAATCTTCTCGTGGAGACGCTTGAACCGCTCGGTATTCTGGATCAGTTCCAATGCCAGGGCGTATTCGCCAACTGGTGGGAACACAGCTACACTGTCCGTGAATATACGGAGATCGAGCAGTCGGTCGAGGGCAAGGAAACGAAGGTTGACGTCAAGGAAGTCATCCGTATCAAGAATGTTTTCAAGACCATCAGTTCCGAGGGCTTCGTTGCCTCACTTGTCAGCGATGATAAGATTGCCTCGGAGCATTTTGCTGACGAACTGGAAGAACTTCACAGGCTCCGTGATGATGCGGAAAATGCGCAGGCTGACCTGATGGCGTATGTAGCCTCCATTGAAATGGAGACTGATGACGATGATTCCGAGGACGGCGATGAGGAGAAAGAGCCGAAGGAACCGTCCGTGAAAGAGGTCGAGACTTATCTCAAGAGCCTGGGAACGGACGAGGCAAAGGCGTCTCTGAAGCAGATCGCCGCGCTCAAGAAGGAAAAGAACCGTCTTGGCAGAGAGGTCAAGAAGAAGGAAAAAGAGCTGCAGGATAAAATCGATGCTATCCGAGAGGAACTGACCGAGGAGCAATGCGAAGACCTCGTGATGCAGCTTCTCCATGACGGTTTCGTGGAGGAACTGGACGCTTACCTTTCCGCCGAGGTGCAGAAAACCATCCGTGCGGTCAATAAACTGTGGGAGAAGTACCATGTTTCCGTTACCACGCTGTTGGACGAGCGGAAAGCCGCCGAGGACAAGCTGAACGGATTCCTCGCGCAATTGGGATATATTCCGAAAAAGGAGGTTGACGCATGACCTCCATGACAAAGCATACGCTTGTCGACTGCTTCTCCCTGCGTGCCCGCATCGGTTGGCAGGGACTGCGGTCAGATGAGTTTAAGACAGAGGGACCATACCTTGTAACGGGTGTAGATTTCCATAACGGCAGAGTCGATTGGGATGACTGCTACCATGTTTCCGTTGACCGTTATGAGCAAGACAAGGGCATCCAGCTCCGTGAAAACGACCTGCTGGTAACAAAGGACGGTACTGTCGGGAAGACAGCGTTTGTGGTGGATTGCCCGGAGCAGGCTACCCTTAACAGCCACATCTTCCTGGTTCGATCCAAGGATGGCTCTGTTGAGCCGGAATACCTGTACTATGTTCTAAATTCTCAAATCTTCACAGATTTCATGAAGAACATACTCACGGGGACGACTATAAAAGGACTGACGCAGAGAAATTTCTACAAGTTTGTATTTGAGGCTCCTGACGTACCGACACAGAAGAAAATTGTAGAGGTGCTGGAGTCTATTGATGCTGTCATCGACAAGACAAGGGATTTAATTCAGAAATACACATCTCTAATGAAAGGTGTTGTTCAAGATATACTTATCGAAAGTATCAAGGATGAGAATACAGTTAAAATGGGAACTTTTGCTAACGCACTTGGTGGCAAGCGCATCCCTAAAGGCTCTGAATTGACGATTGCTAAAACAGCACACCCATATATTCGCGTTAGAGATATGACAAAACCGAAGGTTGTGGAATTGACAGACGATTTCATGTATGTAGAAGAATCAGATTTTCACAAGATTTCGAGATACATAGTAGATGCCGGAGATTTGATTATTTCTATTGTCGGAACTGTTGGTGCGGTTGCTCTTGTGGGAGAAACGCTTGATAAAGCTAACTTAACAGAAAATTGTGCCAAAATTGCAAACATCAAAGGTTATAGTCCTGAGTTTTTATACTATTTTCTCAAATCGGAGTACGGGCAGAAAGAAATTGCGAGTGGAACAGTTGGCGAGGTTCAAGCAAAGTTGCCTTTGAAAAATATTCTTGAAATAAAAGTTCCAGTGTTGAGTATGCAGGAACAAGAAGCAGTTGTAGAAAAACTGCGGATAGTAGATGAGAAAATAGAACGAGAAGTACAGTACTATAACAAGATGGAAAGTATCAAAGTTGGAATGATGCATGATTTACTGTCTGGTTTAGTAGATGTGACTATGATATAAGGAGGCGGCGTTTATGGCAGGAAGACCATCTGAATTGATGTATGTGGAGACTCCCCTGCTTGAACAACTAAAACAGTTGGGATGGACAGTCGTCCAACTGGATGACAGCGAAAAGCACGATCCTCAGAAGAGTTTCCGGGAGTCCTTCTCGGAGGTCGTTATCGTGTCGCGCCTGAAAGCTGCCCTGAAGCGTCTAAATCCGTGGCTGAACGATGTCCAGGTCGACGATCTCTGTGTTCAGGTTCAGAACTATCCTCATCCACTTCGGCAGATTCTTGAAAACAACGAGGAAGTTTATGACCGCATTACGGAAGGGCTGTCTGCCGACAACGAAGAAAGTGGCGAGATAAACTGTCCTGTACGTCTTATCGACTGGAGGGATGTGGATGCCTATGACGGTCCCAACGCTACTGATAACGACTTCCTTGCCATCAGCCAGTATAAGGTTCGCATTCCCGGCAAAGAGGAGTATATCATTCCCGATATTGTCCTGTTTGTAAACGGTCTGCCTCTCGTGGTCATCGAGTGCAAGGCGCCAGATATCACAGAACCGATGGCAGAAGGCATCGACCAGCTGATGCGTTACCAGAACCGCAGAGGTGCTGAAGAGCTGGAAGGTGTGCCGGAACTGTTCTACTTCAATCAGATTATCATGTCCACCTGTTTCCATGATTGCCGCTATTCTAGCATCACAGGCGGTGTCAGCCATTTTATGGAGTGGAAAGATGCCTATCCATACAAGCTTCGTGATATCAATCCTAACGGCAAGCCTTCGGCACAGGAGATTGCTGTGGCGGGTATGCTTGAACCATCCCACCTCCTTGATATTGTCCAGAACTTCATAGCGTATAAAGATGAGGACAACGGCATCCGTGTGAAACTCGTTCCCCGCTATATGCAGTATCGCGGCGCATCCAAAATTATCGAGCGACTGCGTACTGCCGATAAGGGAGAAAAAGGCGGTACGCTCTGGCATACCCAGGGTACGGGCAAAACGCTCACCATGATGTTTGTTATCCGCAAGATGTACAATTCCTTCGATTTAAACAACTACAAGGTCGTTCTAATCGTGGACAGAAAAGACCTGCAGACGCAGATGTTCAAGACCACGAAGACCGTGAAGTATGCCATCAACATTGCTGGCAGCATCGATGGACTGAAAGATCTCATCAAGAATACTGCAAGCGATGTTACGGTTGCGATGGTTCACAAATTCGGCGAGGCGGAAAAGAGCAAGGATAAGAAGGGTAAGAAAACCGGCTCTTTGGAACAGAGAACTTCAGTTTCCACATTCCCGGTTCTCAATACAAGCGATCGCATTCTGGTTATGATCGATGAGGCGCACCGTTCCGAATACTCTGAATTGGCTGCAAATATGTGGAAAAGTATGCCTAACTCGGTAAAGGTCGCATTTACGGGGACTCCGATTACCAAGACTGTTGATAACTTCGGTGGTTACATTGATACCTATACAATGCGACAAGCCGAGGAAGACGGTATTGTCGTAGAAATCAAATATGAAGGTCGTGCAACGGACAGCGAGATTACCGATCACGATGCCATGAACCACGCATTTATCGATGTTTTTGGCTATCTCGAAGATGATGAACAGCTTGAAATCCTTGGCAAGTACACTGTCAGAGGATATCTTGAGGCGCAGGAAGTTATAAGCGAAAAAGCTGCTGATATGCTCGACCATTATATCAATACAGTTTTCACCAACGGATTTAAAGCGCAGGTCGTC
The DNA here is from genome assembly GCF_900104675.1 of Angelakisella massiliensis. GTDB lineage: Bacteria > Bacillota > Clostridia > Oscillospirales > Ruminococcaceae > Angelakisella > Angelakisella massiliensis. The sequence goes on from NZ_LT629944.1 coordinate 350,358, forward strand.
GGAGTCAGTAAAGAAGCGGCATACCGATATAAGAAAGCGATTGATGCACTCCTTCCCAAGAAAATAGAAGAGCTGGAATGCAGCAATCCGAACCACATTGATATCGAACAGCTGAAGAAACTCAAAACTGCCTGCATCATCTCGTCCGGCGGTGCAAACGAGGATCAGCACCTGAAACAGTATACAAATGAGAGTGAGAATGAACTCATCATTGACGGCTTTAAGGCACCGTTCGGAGAGATCGGCCTTAAAGGTGGTGATGGCAATTACGGCATCCTAATCGTTACCGCCATGCTGCTGACAGGGTTTGACGCTCCTGTTGAGCAGGTCATGTATCTTGACAAGAAGTTGACAAACCATAATCTCCTGCAGGCCATCACAAGAGTGAATCGCACTTGCGGAGCAAATAAAAAGTGCGGATACTTGGTAGATTATGTGGGTATCACAAACCATCTTAAAGACGCTCTTGCCGATTATGCTGATGCTGATAGGGATGAGATTTTGTCATCCCTTCGTGACAAGTCCAAGGATATTGATGCACTGAATACGGCGTACAACGAGATTATCCAGTTCCTTAACGAAAAGGTCGGTTACGCACTTTCGCAGACCTCCGACATTATTGAGGAACTTTGCATTGATGAGGAACTCCGGGAAGAATTCAATGGACGGGTCTCTGTTATGTCACGCTTGTTTGACCGTGTTCTTCCGAATCCGGCAGCATTGGAGTATAGCGAGGATTACAAGGCGCTTGCTTTCATTCGTGAATCCGTAGCAAAGATGACCAGAAATCCAAGGTTCTCCAATAAGGATGCCAGCAAGAAAGTCCGAGCCATTATCGAGGAATACCTCAAAGTCAACGGTGTGGATATGGAAATTGCACCCATTTCCTTGCTTTCGGATGACTTCCTGAAAGGCGGCCAGAGCAAAAAGAGTGATCGTGCGGTTAGCGAAGAAATCAAATATGCTGTCCGCGAGTTTATCAACATTAATATGCCGAAAGACCCAGAATTGTATGCTCGCTTGAGTGAGCGGTTGGAACAGATTCTGGAAGAGTTCAAAAACAACTGGGCAGAACTCCGTAAGGCTCTCGAACAGCTGCGCCGCGATATCAAAGCCGGTCGTGCGAAGGAAAACACCTACGGTTATGATGCGACACACGAGATGCCGTTCCTCGGTCTTCTGAAGACGGAGTTCTTCGGGAAAAAGACTTTTGAAGAATTGTCCGATGAGCAGATGACCATGATGAAGAATCTGACGGATAATGTTCTGAACCGATTCAAGCAGGAAACGGTCGCTGTCAACTTCTGGAATAATGTGGCGCTGCAGCAGGAACTCCGCACATATATCATCAAACAGCTGATTTCACCTGAGATCAAGAAGTTTGTACCGGATATCGTGAAACGCCGCAAGGACATCGCACAGAAACTGATGGAACTCGGCTATCAGCATTTCGGGAGGGATGACTGATGCAGGAAATAGCATATCAGGTGGTGCGCTCCAACAGAAAGAGCGTGGCACTTGTAATAGATAACGAGGCAAACCTCATAGTTCGCGCTCCGGCTCTTATGCCGGACACCGTGATAGATGAGTTTGTCCGCAAGAAAAGACGCTGGATTAATGAAAAGCAACAGCAGGTAGCAGTCTTCGGAGAAAAGCATCCTCCTGTTGTCGTGGAAACCGGCGAGAGCATTATGTACCTCGGCAGCAATTACGCCATCATCAAGGATGCGGTCGATGCGGTCGAAGTGTCCGGAAATGAACTGATTGTCCCGGAAACCTACGATGTTGAGGCACTGACCGCATGGCTAAAGGAACAGGCTATGCAGACCATATCAGAGCGGGTTGCTCTGTATGCGAATGTCATGGGCGTTACGCCCGGAACCGTAAAGCTGTCGGAGGCAAAGGCTCGATGGGGTTCTTGCAGCACGAAGAATAATCTGAACTTTGCGTGGAGGCTCGTCATGTGTCCTCTCTCCGTGATTGATTATGTTGTTGTGCATGAGTTGAGCCACATCACTTACAAGAACCACAGTCCTGCATTCTGGGCAAGAGTAAAAACAGTTCTCCCGACCTATGAGGACGACCAGGACTGGCTGAAGCTTAATAAGAAATTGATGGAGATAATATAAAGAATTCATTGATCACACAATACCTTTTAATTATCCCAGTTGGCGAGATGCTTAGGAGGAAATATCATGGAGGAAGCGGTACAGATTGTAATGAGCCAGTGCGAGATGTGGATAGATAATGCTGTGCTATAGGTAAGTGTTTTACGCAATAGCATTAGATAGCATCGCTTCTATTCCAGGGAAAATTCCAAATAAGAGCGTTCGCAGAACGCGCAGCCATAGAATGAAATTCTGTGTTCAAAAGGGGCTTGGGGGCGCTGCCCTCAACAAGCATACGGCAGAAAATGTGAGCGTGTATTAACACTCGCATTGCTTGCCGGATTTGTGTGTGGCTATCCACACGCATTGCTTGCTACAATGTGCTTGCTACAATGTGCTTGCTACAATGTGCTTGGATCAAGATATGGAGTTCGAAGATTATGAGATACCGCTATTTCTTTCTTTAAATTATGCTAATATAGGGTTGAAGATTAACCTGCTATCTGATATAATGAAGCTGTCAAATAGGGGGTGTATCTCTTGAAAGAAGTAGCTGAAAGGTTGCGGTTTCTGCGGGAAAGTGTCAAACTATCTCAAGTAAAGATGGCTGAGATTGTCGGTGTCAAGCAATCCAGCCTGAACCGTTATGAGCTTAACCAGGCTTCGCCGACATTTGAAACACTTACCCGGTATGCGGATTACTTTGATGTATCTATGGACTATATCTTTGGACGTACGGACAATCCTCAGGGCAAGCTGTATGAGTACAAGCCTAAAATTCAGCAGAACGACCCCCAGATGCAGAAGTTTGTGGAAATGTGCTTTGACCCCACATCTCCTATGAATGCACGACTCAAGGAAACACTGCTACAGATGCTTGGGGAGGCGAAATAATGAATGTTGTCATCTATGCTCGCTACTCCAGTCATAGCCAGACTGAGCAATCCATTGAGGGACAGCTCCATACCTGCTATGAGTATGCTAAAAACAATGGTTATCTCGTTGTCGGAGAGTATATTGACCGCGCTCAGAGCGGAACCACCGACAGCCGCGCCGAGTTCCAGCGGATGATTGCCGACAGTGACAAGCATACCTTTGAGGGTGTTCTGGTTTACCAGCTTGACCGTTTTGCCCGCAACCGATATGACAGTGCCATCAACAAGGCAAAACTGAAAAAGAACGGTGTGCGAGTGATCTCCGCGCGGGAAAACATCAGCGATGATGCCAGCGGCATTCTGGTGGAAGGTGTTCTGGAAAGTATGGCTGAATACTACTCAGCGGAGCTTTCCCAAAAGATTCGCCGGGGCATGGAGATCAATGCGCAAAAGTGTTTGGCCAATGGCAGCAATCCTGGTTTGGGCTATAAGGTGGATTCCGAACGTCGGTACTATGTGGATGAGGAAGAAGCAAAGATTGTCCGGGAGATTTTTGAACGGTATGCCAGTGGAGAAACAGTCGCAGACATTATCCGTGATTTGAACCGCAGAAAGCTCACGACTTCTCTTGGCAAACCCTTTAATAAAAACAGCGTCCACCGCATTTTGAACAACCGGCGTTACATCGGGTATTACCTCTACAAAGGCCAGGAAACGCCGGGCGGTATGCCTCGTATCATCGAAGATGAGCTGTTTGAGCGTGTCCACTATATCCTTGATCGCAACAAAAAAGCACCTGCCCGAGCCAGAGGGCGAGAAGAGTATCTGCTCACCACAAAGCTGTTCTGTGGCTACTGCCGGGAGATGATGACCGGTTACGGTGGTACAGGAAAATCCGGCAAGACCTATCACTACTATGCCTGTAATAATTTCAAACGGCGTAAATGCAAAAAGAAGGTCATCAGTAAAGAGAAAATCGAGGATCGTGTTGTGCTGGAGTGCCGCAAGTTGCTGACAGACAGCAACATTGAGCGGATCGCAGCTTCGGTATCCGAGGTCTGTGAATCCAACCGGGACACAGCATCCATCAAACGCATCAGAGCTGCCATCCAGGAAGCAGACACCGCCATTGAAAATCTCTGGAAGGCATTGGAGCGGGGACAGGCCGCTGACATGATAACTGAGCGAATTGAAAAACGCCAGCACGAAAAAGAGGAACTGCAAGCACAGTTGGCTGTCGAGATGGCGAAGCAGGTGACTTTGACAGCACCCCAGGTTAGAGCTTATCTCTACTCGCTCAGGCAAGGAGACAAGAATGACGAGAACATCAAGCGTGGAATCATCAATATCTTCCTCCGGGCGGTATATTTGTATGATGACCGGTTCACCTTGGTTTTGAACGGTAGCGATACCCCAATCACAATTGATGACATCCTGCTGGACGAGATCGAGGAGGGGCTTGAGGGTGACCTGACCAACTGCGAAGGGTGTTCATCGTTGGTTGCGGACGCTCCACCACCAGACTGAGTCTGGACGCAATTCGCGTTCCAGGCTCTTTTTGTTTGCTCAAATCCACTTTCCGCGCTCCAGTGTTTTTTCGTATTGTCTCTGTCAAATTGTGATTGTTGGCGTTCTGTGGTATAATTTCAGCAGGGAGACAAATAAATGGGAAGTGTTTATGCCCTAGGATTTTCGTATAAAATACCGGAGGAAAAAGCCATGAAAAAAGACATAGTGTTTTTCATACTTTTCGTGCTTTTGACCCTTTTGTGCGGCTGTCAGGACCCTGTGGCGAACGATCTTTTCGTGTCGGACTCTTCCGTTTCAGGCTCCCAGAGTTACGAAAGGAATGAAATGATCTATCAATTCAATAGGCCCTTTATCAAAGGGGAGAATTATTTTCAGATTGAACCTCTCACTCTCCCTTCCGAACTCAACTCCATGAAATCTGCTGTGTCAGCTGTACTGTCAGAAACACAACTTTTGATGCTTCTGTATGAGGAGGATCCTGTACCGGTTATCAGGGAGGCCGGGATTTATGATCTGGTGAGCGGAGAATACCGAACCTCTTTTACTCTGGACGAAGGCAGGACGATTTCCATTGAGTGCACAACAGATAGTCTCATCCTTTATAAGGAGACGGACATTGCTTCCAATACAGTTTCTCTGAATTGTTATGATTGGAACACAGGCAAAAGAAATCAGATTTATCAATTCTCGCCGGAATATGCCCATACCTCTGCTTTTTACAATGATATTGTCAGTGGTGATGGAAAGGTTTACTTTGATGATGTTGTAACCGAAGAAGAAAAAGTGGTCGGAGTAAATCTTCTGGAATACGATTTCGCGACCAAAGAGGTCAGACTGTATCGGGAAAATGCCCAGAATCCTCTATGGATCGATTCCAGACTGGCGTATATCTGCAAGGACGAAAATACAGATCAGCATTTTGTAGAAGTTTCCGGGTATGAGGATAGAATTTATCTGGACGAGAATATCAGCTTGCTTACTTCGACAGGAAATGAGCTGTATTCCATCAATTACGAATCCAATGATCCGAAAACCAATCGCACCATTTGGAGCATTAGAAGTTTGCCAGCAGATGAAGAATTGCTCTTATCCTCCAATGCTATAGACCAATTAGCCGCCAACTGTTCTGTGGTAACATGGAGAAATTTTACTCCTGAAAAGCCTGTGATTTATTTAAGAGAACAGGATTGTTTCACTGTGCTTCTGGAAGATGAACTTGCATATAATACCTATCTTCTGGGAGCTGAATGGGGTGTTTTGATATGCAGCCATGACAACTCTCCCACGGCCTACTATATATTCTCCCTAACCTAAAGCAGCAGCGGCTTGGCCAGTCCAGGGGGTACTCTTTCTTTTGGTGGAGCAGTTTCAGATGGAAGCCGGTTGCTGCGGCCTGACGCTCCTCACTGGGGGACAGATTACACTTTGGTGCTTCATCCTGCTTATGGGGAACGCTAGAGAACTGCTCCCCGCAGGGGCGGTTCCCCCACAAACGCTCCCTCCCTTTTGACAGGACGATGCAAACGCCGATCTAAACTGACCACCCTTCCCAAAACAAAAGGCACCAGCCGTAGGTTGGTGCCTTTTGTTTTGTGGCAAGAAGGCGGAGAAGAGAACAGGGCGGCGCGCCGCAGCGCGCAAAAAGGCTGCCGGTGGCAGGCTTTTTAGCCCGCGGGTAGATTCCCGCCGCCCCAGGCAAGGGCCTGGAGCCAGGTCGCGCTCCGAGTATTTTCCGTTTCCTAAGAATCAAGCAGATCTGCGCATCCCCAAAACTCACAAAGACTTTCAGAAGTTCATTTCTTTCGTTTCTTCACTGTTCGCCTTTCTTCATTTTATGTTGTGCCGCTAAACAAGGCTTTGTTGATGATATGCCGATATGGTGCTTCACCCATCTTCTATAAATCCTTCTCATCGGTTTTGATGCACGACTGTCCAAGAGATATGGTTTTTCCATGGTTTCACCCCGGCAGCCAAGACCGGACACCTTGAATCACAAGGGCAATTGTGGTACACTGGCTGTGGGTTGTCACAAAACAGCCATTTTCCGCAGCACGGGTGCGTTTCGTTTCACCCAGAGGAAAACAAGCCCTGTTCATTGTGGCCGATCACACCGCGGTATAAAGCAGTATCTTTTTTTCGTACAGCTGCGGCTGTGCGTTTCTTTCTTTGTAGGGGGTAAAAGCATGAAAAAAGTACAATTGATTTGTTGTATCGCCGCTCTCTCCATGCTGGTATTGGCCGGGTGCGGTGAAGCATCCTCCAGCGCTCCGGAAAGCGCCCTTACCAGTTCCAGCAGCAGCTCCATCGCGCAGGAAAGCAGCTCCAGCAACTCTGTCTCCGAAAGCAGCCAGGCGGTTTCTTCCTCCTCCTCTCAGGCTGACTCCAGCGCAAGCCCTGCCTCTGAGAGCAATTCGGCTGCCTCTTCCTCCTCTTCTCAGGCTTCCTCTGCCACTTCCGTTGTCCCGGAAAGCTCCCAGCCCGCCTCTTCCTCCACTGACACCGGCAACACGGGAACATCCGCTCCCGCTGTCAGCGCCAATAAATCCGCCAAGGAAAGAGCAGAGGCTTTGTTTGCGACAGGTGAACTGGAAGTCCTGGATTGGAATACACCCGCAATTGCATTCGGCGGTGCAATGGATCGGGTCACCTTTTTGGATGACGACAGAAATATTATTGCATTTTTCTATCCTGACAATATGAGCAGTATGGATTCGGATTTGAAAGCAAATGGCTTTTATGATTCTCTAGATCCAACGATTGGCTGGATCAAAGCTTTCAACGACTATCGGGGTTTGGAAACAGATCTGATTAATAATCAGACACTGGATAGCAGCATGAAAAATCTGATCTGCTACCGCTACGACGCCGCAACCGATTCCTTCACCCAATTTTTGGTTCCTGTGGACGGGGATGGGTCCTCCAACGAAAATACCAGCGCCAATTCCTCCCACAGCTCTGCCGAACAGGATCAGCCCTCTGCCGAAGCTGGTGATGTGTATGAAGCCATTGAGCTTATCAACGCCGAACGTGTGAAGGCGGGCCTCAATGAGCTGGAAACCGACAATGACTTGATGGAAATGGCTGCAATCAGAGCGGAAGAAATGTCAAGAGAATTTGCCCATACACGCCCTGATGGTAGTGATTGGAAGACTATTTTTGATGACTTTGGATGGAGCACCCCAAACCATAGAGGAGAAAATGGCGGCGGTGGTAAGGACACAGCTGCAAAGCAGGTAAATTCTTGGATGAACTCTTCCGGACATAAGGCTAATATTTTGAAGGAAGGTATCACCAAAATCGGTGTAGGCTATTATTATAACGCCAATTCTGAGTATGGCGATTATTGGACCATGATCGTTTCTGACTAAAGATCCCTAAAACAGTATCAGCCTCTGTTTGTTCTTCTTCTGGAACAAACAGAGGCTTTCTTTTTGCGGGGCAAACGATTGGCGGGAGGAAAAAAGGAACAAAATCGAAATATCAGCTGGATTTTCCCTGTCCCTTCCCCATCATCCCCGGGAGCTGTTTGCCCAAGGCCTGCCGACAGCTGTCCCACGGAACCCACCTGCCGTATTTGCGGCGCCCAAAGCATGAGAACCCACCGAGAAATCCCATCCCTCCACCGGCTCACCGGCCATCCCGCCGAAAAAGCCTCCGGTATGGCGCCGCTGTTCTTGCGCCATATCGGAGGCTGATGGAAAATTTCAAAGCGGCTGCGCTTTCTTGTTGTCCCTTGTGTTTTCCTGCTGCCCTTCTTATCTTGGCCGCAGAACTGCCAGGCTCGCCGCTTTTTCCTTATTTTTGTTCGTTGATTTTTCGGATTGCATCGGGGTCAAATTTGTATTCATGCCTGTAATTGAGCAGCCCGTTCTTTTCCTGCTCCACATCGGTAAGCTGGGTATAGCAGAATCCGCAAACCAATGGGGAATCATAGATGGATCGGATCAAGCGTCCGTATTCCTCTAAAAATCCCTGGGAGGAGATGGTCGTATAGCCCCAGCCCTGGGTAGGATCAGATACCGCATCCTGATAAACGGTATCCTTCATATCTTGTGCCAGCGCGATGCCGCCGCACTCTGTCAATACCACAGGCTGTCCCTGATAAGCAACTCCTTTAGCATACACCGATCTTTCCATGATATTTTCCAGCTGCTCCACTGATTTCAAACTGTCAGCGAACACCTTATGTTGTCTTGTATCCTCCTTTTCCCCATGTTTATAGCTATGTACCGCGCAAACATCACTTTCCGTCATTTCCCAACCGTCATTGGAAACAACGAGGCGTGTCTGGTCCAAACCTTTGACCATATAATACAGGCTCCGGGCAAAGGCCTGCTGCTGCGGGTCGTCATAAATTCTGGGTACTCCCCAGCTTTCATTGAGCATCTCCCAAGCTATAATGCAAGGGTGATTATAGTCCCGATTGATGACATCCATCCATTCTCTGGTAAATGCCTGTGCCGATTCCTCCGTATACACCCAGAAGCTGGCCATGGCCTCCCAAACCAAAAAGCCCAGTTTATCGGCCCAGTACAGAAAACGGGGGTCTTCCACCTTTTCATGCTTGCGGCAGCCGTTGAAGCCCATTTTCTTCGCCTTGATGATGTCCTGTTTATAGGCTTCATCCGACGGCGCTGTCATCAGGCAATTTTCCCAATATCCCTGGTCCAGCAGCAGCTTTTGGTAATAGGGCTGATTATTCAAATAGATTTTTCCCTTTTCGGCATGAACCTTTCTCATTCCAAAATAGCATGCCACCCGATCCTGCAATTTTCCCGTATCTTTGGATAAAACCTGAAGGACCGCATCATATAAAACAGGGTTTTCCGGAGTCCAGTAATTTCCCGTAAAGTGGAAGGCGCCGCATTCCATGGCTTTCTTTTTAAACACATCTACCGTCAATGTGTTTTTAACACCATCGCATATGATGTTTCCGGCAAAAACATTTTTCCCTTCAAAGGAGATCTCAATCTCCACCGCACATGGTAGCGCACTTGTTTGAGACAGGCAAAAATCTATTTTCACCGTTCCACGATCGATATCGGGGGTAAAACGGATTTCCTCCACCCGTGTTTCCGAAACAGGTTCGATCCATACCGATTGCCAGATCCCGGTGCTCTGGGTATACCAGATAAATTTCGACTCGTCTTCCCAAAATTGCTTTCCCCGGGGAATGGATTCATCATGTAACGGGTCCTCCACCTCCACACGGATGGATTCCGTTTTCCAGTTTAAAAAACGCGCTATAGGGAAAGTAAAGGGCGTTTGGCCTCCTGTATGAGAGCCCACACAGTGATCATTGATAAACACCCGGCATCTGTAATCCACCGCCCCGAAGTGGAGGTAAATTTCTTGTCCCTTCCACTCTTGCGGAACCGTGAACTGTCTTTCATACGTTACCTTGTTTTCCTTGATTTTCTCACCGATGCCGCTCATTTGGCTCTGGCAGACAAAAGGGACTTCAATTTTTGTGGTCTTATCACCGCAGCTAAAATTCCACCCCCCATTTAAGCTCTGCCATTTTTCCCGGACAAAGTCCGGACGCGGATATTCTTCTCTCATATTATTTCTCCCTCATCATTTGATTCCAGACTGTGTAAAACCTTTTACAATGTATTTGTTGGCAAACATGAATATAATCATCACAGGCACTACGGAAACAACGGTGGAAGCCATCATCATACCTGGATCCGTATAATTTTCACCCAGAACCAGCGCGGCGATTCCCAGCGTAATGGTTCTGGTTTCATTCCTGCTGATGACGAGGGATGGCCACAGGTAGCTGTTATACAGTCCCAAAAATGTGATAAACGCTTGGGTGATGACAACGGGCTTTACCGATGGCAGCACAATATGCCACAAAATCTGAAAAATATTTGCTCCTTCTACAAGGCCAGCTTCTTCCAGCTCTTTGGGAAAGCCTTTCAAAAAGTTGTAGATGAGATAGATGCACATTACTCCTGAGCCTGACGGCAAAATGAGGGGCCAAAATGTATTGAGTCCGCCAATCTCCTTGAAAATGTAGAAGAGAGGGAAAAAGGTTACAATTTCGGGAATGGACATTGCCCAGATCAATCCGATGATGATGAACTTTTTCCCCGGAACCTCCAGCCGCGCCAGGGCATAAGCTGCCAGAACGCTGGTGGTGATGCGCAAAACGGTACCTCCAACGGTCACAACACATGTATTGAACAGCCACTGCATAATGGGAGCCGTTTCTGTGTTTTTAAACAGCTCAACATAATTTTCCAGTGTCCATTGCCGGGGGAGCAAAGAGGTGGAGGTGATTGCTTCCGCGGTGCCCTTGAAGCTGGTGAACACCATAAACATCAGCGGCAGCAGAAACAGATACGCGATTATGCACGCGACCATCACCAATAAAATTTTCGAGATATACTTTTTATTCATGACGTCTTCTCCTATTTCAGCTCTTCTTTTTCCTTGGTCAGATAGTATTGCCCCACGGAACACAATACAATGACGATGCCCATCAAAATGGTCATAGCGCTGCCAACTCCCAGGTCATTTCTGTCCATGATGGTGGATGTAATCATCATAATGAGGGGTTTTGTGCTTTCACCAGGTCCGCCTTTGGTCATCAGACGGGGCTGTCCATAAACGTTGAAGGAGGCAATAATGGTGGTCATGAGAACAAAGAAAAAGACATTTTTAATAGCCGGCAGAATAATATATCTCACCTGGTGCCAATAACGCGCTCCATCAATGGCGGAGGCTTCATATAGCTGTACATCAATTTCATTGAGGGCATTGACGAACAGCATCATGTTATAACCAATCGTCCACCATACGGTAGCCACTGTCAGCGCCACCCAGACATAGGGCTGCTGCTCCACCCAGGGGATAGCTTTGTCAATAAGGCCCAATTTGAGGAGAAAATTATTGAGGTACCCACCGTTTCCCTTCATCAGCCATACAAACACCGCTGCTACGGCTGTAACGGATACAGAGTAGGACGCAAAGTAAATCGTTCTGAAGATGCCCTTTGCTTTTTCCGGAAGACGATCCAGCAGCAGCGCCAGACCCAGGCTGCCCAGCACCAGAAATGGTGTGGTGAAGATGGTGAAAAGAACGGTATTTTTTAGTCCCAGGTAGAAGGAATCATGGTACATGGATGGACCAAACAATATTTTTTTGTAGTTATCCAATGCCACAAAGCCTTGATTGCCTACCACCAGACTGTATTTGCTCACGCTCATAAATACTCCATATACAAATGGAACCAACCAAAACAACAGGAAAAAAACGATAAATGGCAAAACAAACAATAGCCCTGTACTTTTTTTCTTCATGTTCCATCATCCTTTAACCTAAATTGAAGTTGCCTCTTCCGTTGCCTCATCAGCACATTTTTCCCAAAACCTCCCCCTGGACCGCAAAAGGCTATCCGGAAGAATTTGTCACAAACATCTTGTTTCCCCTCCGCTCTTCCCAGCCGAACGCCCTGGCTCCCGGCGGTTCAGGCATAGGCAAGCGCCCCACCTGTTTTTCAGTATGAGCTACTGTCTAACAAATGGGGCGCAATTCAAAGCGGAATCATTTCTTTTTACCCTTCAGACTTCTGTCGCTGTTTGAGAACTCAGTCAGGGCCTGTTATTCCGACTGCCAGTTGGCAGGCAATGGAGGGCTCGCTTCCAGTTTTGAAGTGAACACAAACCATGCACAGCAAGTTGAAGTTGGTCAAAAGTGAAATCAATTGCAGAAATGTGTCCCGGCAGTACGGCTGTTTCTGCCCCATCATTTACCACCGCTCTCTTCAACAGAAATCTTCCGCCTCATCACAGCTGTGACAATTCTTCCGCTATCTGGGTGGCCTTTGTGAGCTCTGCCATCAGCGCATCCCTTGAAAGGTCTTCCGTCTGGACAACCAGGGACCATACAGTGGAGTTTACATACTTGACCTGCTCACGGATGTTGTAGATGGCGGGAAGAATCACGGCGTCGTCGAAAATGCCATAGTTGACATTGGCCACAGGGTACTTGTCCGGATTCTCCTGGACCAGCTTCATGGTCTCCAGATGGATGGGGGCTTGGCCGGAATCCGCCCAGTTGAGCATCACCTCAGGCTGATAGGCGTATTTCATAAACGCGGCGATGCCTTCGATCTTGGATTCATCCACCTTGGCGGAAACGCCGAAGGTATGTCCGCCGGCAGGCACGCACGGAGTGTCGCCGTAGATCTGAGGCAGGGTGGAAACTCCCAGGTCATCGCCCAGAATCTCCAGGGCGGTGGTGTACTTCCAGGGACCGGACATGCAGGCGGCAGTCTTGACGGAGGAACCGTCGGTCACTTCGCTGACAAAGGTATTGTAGTGGTCCTGATCGCCCAGGCCGGCGGCGCTGATGTGGTCCTTGTAGATCAGATCGTGTACCTGCATAAAGGCGTCGCAGGCCTCTTCGGTGTCCAGTTTGATATGCTCGCCTTCCACCCAGTTGACCCCGTTCTGGCCCAGCGCCAGCATCCAGCCCCACTGCTCGTCGCCGGTCAGCGGGATGCCGATGGGATAGACGTTGGTGTTCTGGGAATCCAGCTTGTCTCTGAGCGCCAGCAGATCGTCATAGGTCTTGGGGGGCGTCTCGGCGAGAGCTTTGTTGTAGAAGAAGGTGTCGGCGTACAGATCCAGGGGGAAAGCGAAGACGCCGTCATCATATTTGGCGTAGGTTTGTACGATGGGATGGAAGTCCTCCTCAAAGGAGAGGCCCGCCATTTCATAAATGTCGGAAACTTCTCTCAGCAGTCCCATGGCGTGATAGGTGGAAATCCAGTCGGCATGGATGATGAGCATATCAAAATCGTCGGACTTGAATTTGGTGTAATGGTCCGCGTCCTGGAGCTGCTCAATAAAGTATTTGTCCTGGGACTGATTGAAGCCATCCACAATCTTGGTCATGAACGGGCCGTCGCCCCCGGTGAAACCGTTGATGAAGGTGATGACCGTTCTGTCCCCAGGGGTTTCCTCCTGAGCCGAGGTGCTCGCCTCAGACTGGGCGCCGCTGGAAGAGCCGGCGGCGGAGGAGCCTTCACTCTGGGCGCCGCAGCCGTAGCTGAATACTGACAACCCCAGTACCAGCGCCATTACAAAGGCCAATTTTTTGAATCTTTTTCCTTTCACGATTTTTTCTCCTTCCTCTTGCATTATCGTGTGTTTTTTATTACAATATTTTTACAGTAATAAGCCTCCAAACCGCCTCCCTTTACTACAATTTTTTTGTTATCTTTTTCATGTTTATTATAGTTTGTTCTCACAATATAGTCAATAACCCCTTTTTAGTTTTTTATTTTTTGTATATATTATTATTTTTGCTGGTTCTCCTTTGTCTACAATAGATATTTATTATATATTTTATGTAGTAAATAATGGATGTTTCTTTTAATAAATCTCAAAATATTAGAAGAATCATCGGAAAGGATGTGTTTTCATGGCCCGTGGCAAGACCCCCATCAAGATCATCGGTGAACGAAACATTGCTCTGAACCTCAGCAATCCCTCCCATCACCAGCAGATCGCTCTCATCGGAAAAGCCCTCTCCTCCCCCACACGTCTGAATATCCTCAATCTCTTGAAAAACAAGGCTCTTTCCATCCAGGAAATCGCAGCCATCCTGCAAATTCCCATCTCCTCCACCGCCGTCCACATCAAATGTCTTCAGGAAGCCAATTTGATTATCACAGAAACACAGCCGGGCAACCACGGATCGATGCGGGTGTGTATCTGCAGTATGCAGAAATTTCTGCTGGAAACCTTTGATTCTGATCTGGACTGCCAGAACAACACCATCAGCATCGATATGCCCATCGGCAGCTACTTCCAGTGCGACGTCAAGCCCACCTGCGGTCTTGCCGATGAAAACGGCGTCATCGACACCTACGACAGCCCCGCCTCCTTCTATTCCAAAAATCGTGTCCGCGCCCAATTATTATGGTTCCAGAAGGGCTATATCGAGTATCGTTTTCAGAATCTCATCAACACCATGCTGACGCTTTCGGAAATTTCCTTCAGCATGGAAATCTGCTCCGAGGCTCCGGGTTATCTGAACGACTGGCCATCGGATATCACCATTTTCGTCAACGACCAGGAGCTGGGCACCTACCTCTGCCCGGGAGATTTCGGAGACCGGCGGGGCAAATACACTCCCTCCTCCTGGCCTAACGGAAGAACCCAGTACGGGCTGCTGAAAACCTTTTCCATTACCGACAGCGGCGGATATATCGACAAAGATCTGGTCAACCCCAATATTTCTATTGCTGATCTCCATCTGGAGCACGCCCCCTATATTTCTCTGAAGATTCAGATCAAGGACGACGCGAAGCATATCGGCGGCATCAATCTTTTCGGAGAAAAATACGGTGATTATCCCCAGGGAATCGTCATGAGCTTAATCTATTAAAGGAGTGGTCACATGAACAAGATCCATATCTCAACGGTCATCGGCAGCGACGTCCCCGTTGAAACACAGCTGAAACTGATCAAAAACGCCGGTTTTTCCGGGTTTTTCCTCACCTATTCCGGTACGCCGGAGGAAAAAATCGACCAGTGGGCTGAAACCGCCCAAAAGCTGGGGCTGGAGTTTGAAACCGTCCACGGACCATTTGTCCACGCCAACCGCCTGTGGGAAGCCGGAGAACAGGGCAAGGAATACCTGGGATACTTAAAGGGGATCATCGACGCCTGCCACCGCATCGCCGTGGACAAGCTGATCATGCACGTCACGGTGGGCAACACAGCTCCCCCGGTAAGCGACGAGGGTCTGAACCTGTTTTCTCAGTTGTGCGGCTACGCAAAAGATCAGAATGTACAGATCTGTTTTGAAAATCTGGAGCCTCTTCCCCATATCGACGCGGTGATGGCCCATATCACCGATCCCTTTCACGGTTTCTGCTGGGACTGCGGGCACAACGCCTGCTATACCCCTCATATCGATATGATGGCTAAATTCGGCTCCCGGCTCAAATGCCTGCATATCCATGACAATCTGGGCGTCACCCAGCCTGGAAATATTGATTACCGTGATGACCGCCACTTTCTGCCCTTTGACGGGATCATCGACTGGACCTGGTTTGCCGACAAGCTCAATCAGGTGGATTACCAGGGGCCCCTCACACTGGAGGTGTCCATCAACGGAAAGCCGGATTACAAGGAAATCTCCCTGGAAGAATATCTCTCCATGGCCTATGAACGGGGATGCAGGCTGCGGGAGCTGCTTTTGAAGCGGAAAGGATTGAACCAGAATCTTTAACGCCCCCGTAAAGGCAGCGGGGATAAATTACATCTTCTGTCAGGCGGAAATATCCCCCGCCCCGGATATGGAAGGCAAAGAAGGTCAAAGAGGTATCTGTAAACCAAAATTTCACCTTGTTCTTTTTTGTATTTTCTTGCGCCGCCTTTTGGAGCAAAGGCACCCTTTTCATACAAACAAAATGCGCCAACCTACATGGCCAAAAGGCTGAGAAGAAAGCAACGCAAGATTTCTCTGTTTGTTGTTTGTTTTATACTACATCATCATTTATAACAATCATAAAAATGTAAAAAAGGGAAAAAGAGAGCCTGGTCTCTTTGTTTCCCACTTTACAGCGGCAGTGTGTTGTGGTATGATACACCTAATAAAAACCGGGGTTAGCCCGGCTTCTGGGAGCAGATTATGAACAAGTTCGCTTTTGCAGCTGAATATTACTTTACCTTTATTTTTACCTTTGCTTACTTTAGCAAGGGTTCTTTGAGGTTGGCTGCAAAAGGCGCAAGCTGCTGAAAAACGGGGGAAGCCCCCATCACAGGCAGAGTGTAAAGCCCCGCAGTGAATCTCACTGCGGGGCTCTTTTTATTGCCTGGCCGGAAGGAAGAAGGAGGAAATAACATGGTACTGGTACTGAAAAAAGGATATGACCAAAAGCAACTGGACAATCTCATCGGATGGCTCAAGGGCCTGGGAGTAGACACCCACCTGAGCGAGGGGCGGTATCAGACCATTCTGGGTCTGGTGGGAGACACTTCCGCAGTGGATATTGAGCTGGTCAAAAGCATGGACATTGTGGAAACGGCCAAGCGCATCCAGGAGCCCTACAAGAACGCCAACCGGAAATTCCATCCCGACGATACCGTTATTGATATCGGCGGCATCAAGCTGGGCGGCGGCCATTTCCAGCTGATTGCCGGCCCCTGTTCAGTGGAGAGTGAGGAACAAATCATCACTGTGGCCCGCGAAGTTCAGAAGGCAGGAGCCAAGCTTCTCCGGGGCGGCGCCTTCAAACCCCGCACCTCCCCTTACGCCTTCCAGGGCCTGCGGGCTCATGGACTGGAGCTGCTGCTGGAGGCAAAAAAGGCAACCGGTATGCCCATTGTTACCGAGATCATGGAGGCTTCTCATATTCCGCTGTTTGAGGATGTGGACGTGATTCAGGTAGGTGCCCGGAATATGCAGAACTTCGAGCTGCTCAAGGAACTGGGCCATCTGGATAAGCCGATCCTCCTCAAGCGGGGTCTGGCCAACACCCTCCAGGAACTGCTGATGAGCGCCGAGTACATCATGGCTGGGGGCAATCAGAAGGTGATCCTTTGCGAGCGGGGGATCCGCACTTTTGAGACTGCCACCCGCAACACACTGGATTTGTCCGCCGTGGCAATGCTCCATGAGATGAGCCACCTGCCGGTGGTGGTGGACCCCAGCCACGCTACTGGTATTTCCCGCCTGGTGCGCCCCATGGCCATGGCTGCCGCCGCCGCAGGAGCCGACGGCCTGATGATCGAGGTCCACAACGACCCGACCCATGCCCTCTGCGACGGGGCCCAGTCCCTGACACCGGATGCTTTCGCCCAGGTGTCGGAGGATGTGCAGAAGATCCTGCCTATTGTGGGCAAGCGGATGGACGGCTGAGAGAGGAGAAGCACCATGGAACAGGTGACAGTCAAACTTTCCTCCCGCTCCTATGAGGTGCGTATCGGCGGTGGACTGCTGGAGAAAGCGGGCGAGGAAATCGCACCCTTCGCCCCCGGCGGCAGGGTGGCTTTGGTGAGCGACGACCGGGTGGACCGGCTGTATGGTGACCGGACCGCCGCCTCTCTGGAAAAAGCGGGCCTTCAGGTGAGCCGCTTTACCTTCCCGGAGGGGGAAAGCTCCAAGAACATGACCACCTATTGCCGGCTGCTGGAGTTTCTTGCCCGGCAGCGGCTGACCCGGGCCGACTGCGTGGCCGCACTGGGGGGAGGTGTCACCGGGGATCTGGCGGGCTTTGCCGCCGCCACCTATCTCCGGGGCATTGCCCTGGTGCAGCTGCCCACCACCTTGTTGGCCGCAGTGGATTCCTCTGTTGGGGGAAAGACCGGAGTGGACCTGGAAGCGGGAAAGAATCTGGCAGGGGCCTTCTGCCAGCCCCGGCGGGTCCTCTGCGATACCCATACCCTTTCCACCTTGACGCCTGAGACCTTTGCCGACGGTATGGCGGAGGTGATCAAATACGGGGCCATTCTGGACCGGGAGCTGCTGGAGCTGCTGGAACAGCGACAAGATGAGGACCCCATGGAGGAAGTGATCCGCCGGTGCGTCGCCCTCAAGGGGATGCTGGTAGAGCGGGATGAGCGGGACACCGGGGACCGGCAGCTTCTGAACTTTGGTCATACCGTGGGCCATGCCATTGAAAAGCGCAGTGGTTATACCATCACCCATGGCAGTGCTGTCGCTATGGGAATGGCGGTGATGGCCCGGGCCTGCTGGAAGAATGGCTTTTCCAAAGACAACTGCGCTCCCCGTTTGGAGTGGCTTCTGAAGCGGTATCACCTGCCCACCCGCTGCCCCTATTCCCTGGAGGAGCTGGTGGAAGGGATGCTCTCGGACAAAAAACGGGGCGGAAACCGCATCACCCTGGTGGCTCCCATGGAGGAAGGACGTTGTGTACTCCATCCAGTGCCGGTAGATGAGCTGGAGGCTTTCCTCCAGCCTGGTATGGAGGGATAAGGGATGGAACTGTGTTTTGAACCTGCCCGCCTTACCGGAAGGGTGAAAGCTATTCCCTCCAAGTCTGCCGCCCACCGGCTGCTCATCTGCGCCGCTTTGGCGGACCGTTCCACCAGGCTGCTCATGGGTGAGCGGTCCAAAGATATTGACGCCACCATCCGATGCCTGACCGCGCTGGGCGCACAAGTCCGGACGATACCAAATGGCCTGGAAGTGCTGCCGCCGGAGGGACTTTCCACCATGCCTCTGCTGGACTGTGGAGAAAGCGGCTCCACCCTTCGGTTTCTGCTGCCGGTGGCCGGAGCGCTGGGATGCGGCGGCCGCTTTACCGGGGGCGGACGGCTGCCGGAGCGTCCCCTGTCCCCTCTTCGGGAGGAGCTGGAAAGCCATGGCTGCACCCTTTCCCCGGCGGGAAGCTGGCCTTTGGATCTGACGGGACAGCTGACAGCCGGAAGTTACCGGCTGCCGGGGAACATCAGCTCCCAGTATTTTACCGGCCTGCTCCTGGCTCTGCCGCTGCTGCCGGGTGACAGTGAAATTATCATTACCTCTCCCCTGGAATCCCAGGGCTATATTCAGATGACCCTGGATGCCATGGCCGCCTTTGGGGTCCACGCCCGGCGGGAGGGGGACCGTTACCTGATTCCCGGAAATCAGCGTTACCACAGCCCAGGGACCGTGGCAGTGGAAGGTGACTGGTCCAACGCTGCCTTTTGGCTGACGGCGGGAATCCTCACCGGTCCGGTGGAGGTGACCGGCCTTCTGTCCCAGTCCGGCCAGGGAGACCGGGCCATCCTCTCCCTGCTCAAACAGTGGGGAGGCAGCCTTTCCGCCGGTGACGGCAAGATTTCCGCTGCCCGGGGGAAGCTGCTTCCCCAGCAAGTGGATGCTTCGGCCATCCCCGATTTGGTGCCCATTCTGGCGGTGCTGGCCGCGGTGACCCCGGGGACCACCCACATTACAGGAGCTGCCCGGCTGCGCCTCAAAGAGAGCGACCGGCTGGCGGTCATGGCCTCCTGCCTGAACACTTTGGGAGGACAGGTGGAGGAACTGCCTGACGGCCTGGTGATTACCGGCGTGCCCCGTCTGGGGGGAGGTCGGGTCCACAGCGCCAACGACCACCGGGTGGTGATGGCCATGGCGGTGGCAGCCACCGTCAGTGAGGGCCCTGTGACGGTGTGTCAGGGGGAAGCGGTGGAAAAATCCTATCCCGGTTTTGTCCGGGACTATATCCAGTTAGGAGGGAGCGCCTATGTCGCTGATGACAGGACATAAACTGGAATTATCCATCTTCGGCCAATCCCATTCCCAGGGGATGGGGGTGGTGCTGGACGGTCTGCCTGCGGGGGAGACCATCGACCTGGAGCGGGTCCAGGAGTTTCTCCGCCGCAGGGCTCCGGGACAGGGACCCTGGGCCACCGCCCGGAAGGAGGAGGACCGGCCCGAGATTCTGTCCGGTTTGGTGGACGGCAAAACCTGCGGAGCTCCCCTTTGCGCCGTGATTGCAAACAGTGACGCCCGCTCCGCCGACTACGAGGAGCTGCGGCGGAAGCCCCGTCCCGGCCACGCCGATTACACCGCCTGGGTACGGTATCAGGGGTATAACGACATCCGGGGAGGGGGACAGTTTTCAGGCCGTCTCACCGCTCCCCTTTCCTTCGCGGGAGCCGTAGCCCTGCAGATTCTGGAGCGTCGGGGAATTTATATCGGCGCCCATATCGCTGCCATCGCCGGGATCTCCGACCGTTCCTATGATCCTGTAAAGGTGTCGGCGGAGGACCTGGCCCTGGCTGGGTCCCGTCCCTTCCCGGTGCTGTGCGAAGCCTCCGGCAAGCGGATGATGGAGGCCATCGACAAGGCCCGCCAGCAGATGGACTCTGTGGGCGGGGTGGTGGAATGTGCCGCCATCGGCCTGCCCGCGGGACTGGGTGAGCCCATGTTTGACGGAGTGGAAAACCGTCTGGCCGCCGCCATTTTTGCTATCCCCGCCGTGAAGGGAGTGGAGTTTGGGGAGGGCTTTGGAGCGGCGCTCCTCCGCGGCTCCCAGAACAACGATCCTTTCCTCTGGGAGGGAGAGCAGGTGGTCACTTCCACCAACCACCACGGAGGAATCCTGGGGGGCATCACCTCCGGAATGCCGGTGATCTTCCGTGTGGCCTTCAAGCCCACCCCCTCCATCGCCCAGGAGCAGCAGACGGTGGATCTGTACGCCGGCACAGAAGCCACATTGGGGGTACGGGGCAGACATGACCCCTGCATCGTTCCCCGGGCGGTACCCTGCGTGGAGGCAGCCGCGGCGGTAACGCTGCTGGATCTGCTGCTGGAGGGCTGAGAAAGGCGAAGCGCCTGAGATATCGCTGGACAAAATAGCCGTGGGGATGCGTCCCCACTTCCCGGGAAAATATGGATACAATCAAACCAAACAAATGGAGATGGAATAAAAGATGGAACTGAAAGAAGCAAGAGAGCAGATCGACCGGATTGACCGTCAGCTGACGGACCTGTTTGTGGAGCGGATGCAGGTGGCCCAGCAGGTAGCCGCCTATAAGCGGGAGCATGGCCTGCCGGTACTGGATCGGGAGCGGGAGCGGCAAGTGATCGCCAGCCGAACCGCCCAGGCGGGAGAGGAAATGGCCACCTATACCAGGGT
This sequence comes from Angelakisella massiliensis, assembly GCF_900104675.1. GTDB lineage: Bacteria > Bacillota > Clostridia > Oscillospirales > Ruminococcaceae > Angelakisella > Angelakisella massiliensis. The sequence goes on from NZ_LT629944.1 coordinate 371,486, forward strand.
GCTGTACAACACCCTGATGGATCTGAGCCGCAGCTATCAGAGTGGTAAGAACAGCCGAAACTCCCCTCTGCCGGATAAGATCAAGGAAGCTCTGGAGCGCACTCCCCAACAGTTTCCAGTGAGCGCCACTGTGGCCTGCCAGGGGGTGGAGGGAGCCTATTCCCAGATCGCCTGTGACAAGCTGTTTCGTCAGGCATCCATCACCTATTTCCGCACCTGGGAAGGGGTATTCCAGGCGGTGGATAAGGGGCTGTGCCGCTATGGCGTGCTGCCTATTGAGAACAGCACCGCCGGTTCGGTCAACCAGGTATACGACCTGATGAACCGCTATCGCTTCCATATTGCCAGAGGCGTGCGCCTTCGGGTGGAGCACACCCTTCTGGCCCATCCTGGGGTCACACTGGGGGAAATCACCGAGGTTTACTCCCATGAGCAGGCCATCCAGCAGTGCGGCCACTTCCTCAAGGACCACCCCTCCATCAAGGTCCATGTCTGCGAAAATACCGCCGCTGCCGCCCGAATGGTAGCTCAGTCGGAGCGCCGTGATGTGGCGGCCATCTCCTCCCGGGACTGCGGGGCGCTGTACGGCCTGACTGTACTGGAGGACGGTATCCAAGACAATGCCAACAACTACACCCGGTTTATCTGCATTTCCAAGGAACTGGAGATCTACCCCGGCGCCAACAAAACCAGCATGATGCTTTCCATCCCTCACAAACCCGGTTCCCTTTATCAGATCATCTCCAAGTTTGCCAGCCTGGATCTGAACCTGACCAAACTGGAGAGCCGTCCCATTCCCGGCAAGGATTTTGAGTTTATGTTCTATTTTGATATTGACGCTTCCATCTACGCCCCGGAGACGGTGGAGCTGGTAGCCCAATTGGATGAGGAGCTGGAGCGGTTCACCTATTTGGGCAGCTATCTGGAGCAGTAATAAGGAAAGGAGGGGGCGGCCATGGAACAGCGGCCCTGCGGTCTCATTGGCGGCAGCCTGGGACACAGTTTTTCTCCCCAGCTCCACGGGATGCTGGGGGATTATTCCTATCGCCTTTGGCCCCTGACGGCGGAGGAGCTTCCGGCGTTTCTGGAAGGGAGACAGTTTGCTGGTCTGAATGTCACCATTCCTTATAAGCAGACGGTCATTCCCTACTGTGGGGAGCTTTCCCACCGGGCAAGGCGCATCGGCAGTGTCAATACCTTGATTCCAATGCCGGACGGTTCCCTCTACGGAGAAAATACCGATTATGATGGCTTTGCCGCCCTGGCTGACCGGGCGGGGATCGATTTCAAGGGGCGCAAGGTGGTGATTCTGGGCAGCGGCGGCACCAGTCGTACTGTCCGGACGGTGGCAGAGGACCGGGGAGCCAGCCAGGTGATGGTGGTTTCCCGAAAGGGGCCGGTCACCTATGAGGACTTAAAAGGCCACCAGGACGCTGAGATTCTGGTGAACACAACTCCTGTGGGAATGTACCCCCACAATGGAGAGCTGCTGGTGGACCCAGGGGATTTTCCCCGGTGCGCCGGTGTGCTGGATGTGGTGTACAATCCTCTGAAAACCGCCTTCATCCTCCGAGCTGAGGAATTGGGGCTTCCCTGCGCCGGAGGACTGCTGATGCTGGCGGCCCAGGCGTGGCGGGCGGCGGAGCTGTTCACCGGCAAGGCCATCCCCTGGGAGAAATGCGAGGCCGCCTTCCGGCAGCTGGAGCGGCAGCGGCGAAACATTGTGCTGGTGGGGATGCCCGGCTGCGGCAAGACTGCCGTGGGGCAGTTTTTGGCCCGGCAGCTGGGCCGTCCTCTGGTGGATACCGACCAGATGGTGGAACAGAAGGCGGGGCGCTCCATCCCTGAGATTTTCGGCGAGGAAGGGGAGGAAGGCTTCCGCCGCCGGGAAACTGAAGCCATCGGGGAAGCGGGCAGCCACACCGGAGCGGTCATCGCCATTGGCGGAGGAGGGCTGCTGCGTGAGGAAAACGGCAGAGCCCTTGCCCAAAACGGTCTGCTGGTATTTCTGCGAAGGCCGGTGGAGCTGCTGGCCCGGGAAGGACGTCCTCTGTCCACGGGGCTGGAGCGGCTGCGGGAAATGTACCAGGAGCGGCTGCCGGTGTATGAACGGTGGGCACAGCTGTCGGTGGACAATACAGGCGAGGTGGCCGATACCGCCGCCGCCATTATAAAGGAGTGGGAGAAATGAAACTGCTGGTCATCCACGGACCCAACCTCAATATGCTGGGCATCCGGGAAAAGAAGATTTACGGAGCCCAGACCTATGAGGACCTGCTGGAATATATCCGGCAGATCTGCGCCAGGGAAGGCATCGAGGTGAAATTCTACCAGTCCAACCATGAGGGAGACCTGGTGGACGCCATCCAGGGGGCCTATTACGACCAGATGGACGGTATCATCATCAATCCCGGCGCCTACACCCACACCAGCATCGCTCTGTTGGACGCGGTAAAGGCGGTGCAGATTCCCACGGTGGAGGTCCATCTGTCCAACATTTATGAGCGGGAGGAATTTCGCCATACTTCCTACATCTCCCTGGGGTGCATCCACAGCTACTACGGCATGGGCTTCCAAGGTTACGAGGAAGCGGTGAACTGTCTGAAAAACTATTGGAACAGCTGACTTCATCGGGGAAAAGATACTGGGTTTCAAACTGAAAAACGGCGCTGCCTGCCAGGGTATCATTGTGCCAAAGCGAAATGCTCCCATGGTGATTCATGGCCCTTTGTGGCAAATGTCCTGATAAGCGCTGAACAGTTTTGGCCCTCAGCTTTGTTTCTGAAGCTGAGGGCCAAAATCAATGTTTTTATTTATTTCCTGTTTTTCTTTTCACGCAAAAAGATCCCGGCTTCTTCTCAAAGTCTCGGGATCTTTTTTATTTTTCTGGCGATTATGCAGGAAGCTGTTTGGATTCTTCTTCTCCCAAAAACAGCTCTCCATCAATTATTCTCACCACGCGGCGGGCGTGAGTAGCCACCGACAGATCGTGGGTAATCATGATAATGGTATTGCCCATTTCGTTCAGCTGCCGGAACAGCTCCAGCACCTCCAAACCGGTATTGCGGTCCAAAGCGCCGGTGGGCTCGTCGGCCAGAAGGATGGCGGGCTTCCCCACCAGGGCCCGGGCAATGGCTACACGCTGCTGCTGTCCGCCGGACAGCTCCGACGGCTTGTGGCTCATACGTTCTCCCAAACCCAGCATCCGGATGGTCTCCAGACAAGCCTGTTCCGCCTGATGATGCTCCATTCCCCGCACCAGCAGAGGCATCGCAATGTTCTGCAGAACAGTGTACTTAGGGATAAGCTGATATTTCTGAAAAATAAAGCCGATCTCACGGTTGCGGATATCTGTAAGCTCTTTATCCCCGCACAGATGAACGGGATGACCATGAAGGTAATATTCTCCGCTTTCACAGGTATCCATACAGCCCAGAATGTTCATCAGCGTAGATTTACCGGAACCGGACGGACCCAGAATGGCTACAAAATCCCCCTGATCCACCGTCAGGTCAATATGCTTGAGGACCTGGAGCCGCTCTGTACCCATGGGATAAGATTTACACAGATCCCGCACCTGTATCATATGGTCTGTAGGAACGGTGAGGGGAACCTTTCCCCCGTTTGTTTTTTGTTTGAGCATCTTCATTGCTGTTCCTCCTTACTCAAGACAAAACCTGGAGCCAGGCGATATACTGGCCTTCTTCATTGGTATCCCAAACCACCTGAACGATATTATCCACGGAAATCTGAGTAAAATCGGTGGAGATGTTTCTGGTACCCATAGCGGCATATACCGCTACACCCACAGGGACCCGGATGGTCTCCTCTTCACCGGTCAGTTCCAGGCTGACCGACGGCTGGGGGGCTGCCATGGCGCTGTCCTCCCCGCTTCCGGGCATCATCATGGCTTCTCCGGCAAAGTCACCGGCAGCTCCTCCTTCCATGGGGGCGGATGGCATACCTTCGGCCATCGCAGCTCTGCCGGGTCCTTCCATCGCTTCCTGCCCTGAAGGCGCTGACATATTTTCCTGTCCACTGGTCTCTTGTTCCGAAAGGCCACTGGCGCCGGGGGCCATACCGCCCCTTTGTCCCTCCTGCAATGTGCCTACAGCCAATGTCAGGTCGTTGCCTGCTATATTAGTCACTTTACCATAGGTGACGGTCTGTCCCTCCGTTACTTCAGGAATCACTACACCGGAGGAGGATGCTTCCTCGCCGCAGCCGGACAGCAGCATCAGTGCTGCCGTCAGCAGGGCCAGCGTTTTGTTTTTCACACCGTTTCCTCCTTACTCCATGTTGAGCGCCTCGATGGGCACCAGCGCCGCAGCCTTCCGGGCGGGATAGAAGCCGAATACCGTTCCGGTGACCACTGCAAACAGCAGTGCCAGCACATAACCGGTAAGGCTGGGCTCCACACGCATACCGGTGTAGGACATCAGAGGCATCAGAGCCATGCTCAGTCCAATTCCCACCACGCCGCCAAAGGCGCTGATGAGGAAGGCTTCCGCCAGGAATTCCAGCAGAATATCCCGTTTGGAAGCTCCCAGAGCCTTGAGGATACCAATCTCCCGGGTACGCTCCTGAACCGATACAAACAGCACGTTCATAATACCAATACCGCCGACGATAAAGACGATACTGGCCACTGCCACCAGCAGCATTGCCAGGGTGTCGGCGGAGGAGGTGGCCGCCTCCATTTTGCTTCCCGCATCAGTGATGGTGAAGTTGGCGTTGGTGTAGTTCTGATCCAGAACGATCTTGATGTTCTCAATGACCTCAGGGACCTCGTTGACATCTTCTGCCACTACAGTGATCTGAGGAGAAATATCCCGGCCCATGATGTACTTTTCAGCCGTATCATAGGGCACAAAAATGGCCTCATCAGGGCTGATACCAGAGGAAACGGTACCCATCCGCTCCAAAACGCCATAAACAGTGTAGGAACGTCCGTCAATATAAATGATGCTGTCAAAGGCCTCCATTGCGCTGCCGAAAATCTCCTCAGCGATAGAGCTGCCCAAAACGCACACCTTATCCTGGTTGGTATCATTTTCTTCGGTAATAAATTCTCCAATGGCCATGGTAAGGTTGCTTACTTCCTGATAAGATTCTGTTACACCGGCAATGGTATACTGGGTCTCTTCCTCCAGGTCGCCGCCGGTAACTCCCTTCTTGGCGGTAGCGGAAATGGAGACGGCGGTAATATCAGGGACAAACAGCTCCAATTCTTCCACATCATCTTTGGAGAGGGTAATATTTCGGTTGACACCAAAGCTGGGCATCATGCCTCCTCTGGCTGCACCGCCCCCTCTGGCGACTCCTCTGGCTCCGCCGCCGGGCATCATCGGCATCATGCCTCCTCCGCTGCTGCCACTGCTGCTGTTGTTATAACTGATATCAATGGCGCCCGCGGAAAGGTTCTTGAACTGATCTTCCACATCCATCTGACCGCCCCGGCCGATGGCAATGACCATCACGATGGTAGCCGCACCCACAATGATTCCCAGAGAGGTGAGCATCATTTTGAACTTGTTGCCCAGAATGTTGATCCAGACCAGGCGAAAAATTTCCCCTAATCTCATCAGCTGTTCACCTTGCTCTCAATCAGGGCTGTCTGACCCTCCTCCAGGCCGCTGATGATCTCCACCATGTTGCCGTTGGAGAAGCCTGTTTCCACTTCCACTGTGGAAATGCTGCCGTCGTCGTTTTTGATTTTTACATAGGATTTTCCGTTTTCAGTAAATACCGCCCGGTTGGAAACCATAATGACGTCCTGAACTTCCTTGGTAATAAAGGTAACGGTTCCGGTCATGCCCTGATACAGCTTGTTGGTATCTCCGGACAGCTTTACCTGAATATTGTAACTGATAGTGGAAGAGGCGCTCATGGCGGGGGTAACGGACATACTGTCCACCACGCCTGTAAATTTTTCATCGGGATAAGCATCGAAGTAAACATTTGCTTCCTTGCCCAGGGTGATATCTCCGATGTCCTCCTGATCAATCGCCAGTCCTATGTAGACATTCTCCTCATTGGCGATGGTTGCCAGTGTATCGTTGGCGGAAACCTTATCTCCAGCCACCACATTGACGTTCATCACCAAACCGGCATAAGTCGCCTTCACCTGACCGTCCGTGAGATAGGCCTCCAGGTCCTCGATCTGGTCTGCCAGCTTTTCCAGTGCCAGCTCTTTACTGGCCACCGTATTTGCCAGCCGGGCGATCTCGATTTCGTAAAGGGTCTGGACAGTTTCCTCATACCCCAGTGCTGTCTCCATTTCCACCTGCGCGTTATACTGATCCAGAGACATACCGTTAACGGCAATCTCATATTTCAGCTGAGCACTGTCCCGGGTGCTTTTGGCACTGGCGATCCGTTTTTCCAGATCTCTCTGGTTATCAGACAGGTTATCCTTATAATCCTGATATTCCTCTTCCAGGGCTGCCAGCTCCTCTTCAAGAGCTGTGGTATCCTCTCCCGCGGCCTGGGCGTCGGAAATGGCCTGCTGCAGATTGCTGATGTCTTCCCGGTACTCATCGCCCATATCCTTCAGTTCTTCCAGCTCTGCCTCCAGTTCATCCACCTGATCTTCGGCATCCAGCATGGACTGTTTGAGGTTATAGACGTTGCCATCGCTTTCTTCCAGAGCCAGCTCGTAATTAAGTTCCGCGTTTTCCGCATCGTTGAGGCGTGTTTCCAGTGTGGTCTGGGCCTCGATCTCTCCGGACTGCTGATCCAGCTTGGCCTGCTCCAGCGCCAGTTCCGCTTCCTTGTAGCTTTGCTGCAGATCCTCCAGCTCTTCTTCAATATCCTCGGTGGACAGCTTGGCGATGGGGTCCCCCACCTCCACCCGCTGGCCGGCTTTGACGTAAACCTCTTCCACCAAAGTTTTGACATTGCTTTCGTCGTCGCTGCTGCCGGTGGAATAATCGTCATAAGTAACCTCGATGGCTTCCAGGCTTGCGTTTCCTGTTTCCGAGATACCGGCGGTGATGTCTCCCCGTGTTACCGGAGTTTCCTTATATACCGCCTGAGTCTCCTCCTCCTGGGCGGAGGCTGGATAAAAGTAGGCGACACTGCCCACAACAGCCAGCGCCACAACGCCGGCGGCTATTCTTTTTCTGTTGCGCCGCCAGAAACCGGCGGGAACAGGACGTTCCATCAACGTTTCCTGCTGCTGATTGGTGGACAGGTTATTTTGTTCCATGTCGTTATACCTCGTTTCTTTCCGGCTGTGTTTGAGTTCTGCTATAGAATAAAGCGCCTTTGTGTTCAGAATGTGATTAAAAAGAGGGACTTTATGAACAATTTCCTGAATTCCCTTGCAAAAAATATAAATAGCCTCAAGCCAGAATCAACGAGGATTTTCCGGCTTTAAATAAAGTGCTGCTGCCTTATGGGCTGTAACGGAAGCCTTTTCACAATCTTTTTAAAACAGCTTTGTATCATCTTTTTCCAGCCCCGGCAAACATCGGCTTTGCTCAATGGCAGACTGCTCTTGATCCACCTGTTTTATCAGCCCCGCCGCTTCTCGCTGAAAAGAGAAACGACATAAACTGCACTTTAACCTGAAAGATGGTTCCTTTTCTCCTTTCTGCAGCCATCTTTCTGAGCCACCACAAAGCAGAAAGGCCGTCCAAATCTCTGTTTGGGCGGCCTTTGCGTCTATACTGCAAAAAGCGGGGCAGGACAGTCCCACCGGACCACCTGCCCCGCCTTTTTCCAGGCGGCGTTTTCCAATACGCTTTCTCATCAGTCTTCCAGTTCCACCACTGGCAGGCAAAACCAAAAGCTCACACCGTCTGATATATTTTCCACTCCATACTGTTCTCCATGAAGCTCCATAATGGTTTTCACAATGGCCAGGCCCAAACCATAGCTCTGGCTGCTGCGGTCCCGTGCCTTGTCCCCCCGATAAAAGCTGTCAAATATCCGCGGCAGTGCTTCCTGTGAAATATGAGAACCATTGTTCCATACCTCCACCCGGCAGCGGTCCCCCATAGGATGGACGGAAATGCGCACCTCGCCTCCTTCCGCACCATATTTGATGGCGTTTTCCACCAAATTGGACACCACTTGACGAATCTTCTGATAATCCGCCTGCACCACGCTTTCTCCGCCATAGTCGCGGGTGACGGTCATATTTTTTTGTTCCAGCGGCAGCCGATAGGTTTTTACAGCATCATCAAGCACATCATTGAGGCAGAAAACCGAAGGCTCCAGCTTATCCATTCCGCTTTCCAAACGGGACAAGCGAAGCAGCCGTCCCACCATCTGAGACAGGCGGTTGCCCTCATCCTGAATGATCCTGCAATATTCTTCCAGCTGCTCCCGATCCTGACAGCCGCGGATGGCCTCTGCGTAACTGACGATCAGGGTCAGGGGGGTTTTAAAATCATGGGAAACATCGGACATGAATTGCCGGCGCATCCGATCTGTTTCCTGCTGCCGTTCCAGGTCCTGCTGAAGCACCCGATTGGCTTCCATCATCCGCCCAATGTTTTCCTGAAGCTGCCGGGACATATTATTGATGCTCACCGACAGCGCGGTCAGCTCATCTCCTCCTGTTTCAGGACAGGTTCTGGAAAAATCCATATTGGATATTTGATTGGCCACTGTTTCGATCTCACGGATGGGGCGTGTAAACCGTCCCGCCACATAATAGATCCCCACCGCGCCCAACAGCAGGATACCTATGGACAGCGCGGCGGAATATTGCACCGCCATATCCGCCACAGATTGAATATACTCGGTAGGCGTTTCTATGAAAAGATATAAATTCTCATCCAAACCGCTGACCAATACGATCCTTCCACCCCGGTCCTGATCTTTCCACTGTATGGTATTGATCAGGCGCTCACCCGACTGAGGAAGATTATCCAGGATATCCCGGCCAATATAGCTTCGGAAGGACAGCTCGGGAGGTGGAAAAAACTGATTGTTTCCCTTGTTCTGTCCCCCATCCTGGTCGTCCTTGCCTGCAGGATTCTCTTCTTTTGGGGGAGGCTCCTGCTGTTGGTCCGACTGATCTTCCCCATTATCCTGGGGAGGGACAAAATCATCCCCCTTGTCAAGCATGGCGATATTCCTCATTTTGGAGTGATACAGAACAGATGGTTCTCCATCCTCACCCACGGAAAAAATAGAAACTACCACATTTCGGTTTTCAATGGAGAAGATATCTTCGTACAGTTCCTCCCATGATTGCTGGTCGCCCTGATTATATTTTTCCTGCACGGCGTCGGCGGTCTCGTTGAGTTCCCTGACCTTACTGTTCTCATAAAAACGGCGAAACAGGCCGGAGCCCAATACGACCAGCAGCAGGATATTCAGCAGCAGGATAATAAGAATCACCGCGAACAAACGCCGCCGGATTCCTCCCCAAAACCGCTTAGAGGTACTGTTCAAACTTATAGCCCACCTTTCTGATGGTGACGATATGCTTTCCCTGGGCGCCCAGCTTCGCCCGCAGGCACTTGATGTGGGTGTCCACCGTCCGGTCATCTCCGCTGTAATCCATATCCCAAATGCGGTTGATGATCTGTTCCCGGCTGAGGACAATGTTCTTGTTGCGCATCAGATAACACAGCAGATCGAATTCCTTGGGGGTCATAATGACCCGCTTTCCGTCTGCCAGTACGGTACGTTCCCGGTACAGCACACGGATACCATCCGCTTCCAAATCGCTGTGATCTCCCTGCTGTGTACGCCGCAGCAGGTTTTTCACCCGTGTCACCAAGATAGCGGGGCTGAAGGGCTTGGAGATATATTCGTCCGCTCCGCAGCGAAAACCAGCCACCTCATCGCTCTCAGTGTCCCTGGCGGTGAGAATCAGCACCGGCAGATCAGAATTGGCACGGATTCTGCGGCAAACCTCGTAGCCATCCATCTCCGGCATCATCACATCCAGGATCGCCAGTGCCAGATCATGGGTGTTTTCAAACAGCTCCAGCGCCTGACGGCCATTTGCGGCCTCCACGATCTCAAATCCCTCCTGGAGCAGATAGTGCGCTACCAGGCGGCGGATATTGGCCTCATCCTCTGCAATGAGAATTTTATTATTCATGTCTTTTCCTCCCCGGTTTGATCTGACAGTCCCAGTATAGAAATGTAATGTGAGCATTTTGTGAAAAAAAAGAAATATTTCACTTTTTCCAAAAAGAGCCCCGTCCTTGATCGGACAGGGCCCGTACAGGTCGCCGGAATCATTTCGGCGGGTGCTGCTGAGGATTTTTTTTCTGCATATATTTTGCCTGGGCCGTTGTCTGATCTTTCCCTACACCTTCGGTACTGCTGGGGATCAGCAGCACCTTGATGGTCATGAGAATCAGCTTGATATCCAACAGAATACTGTAATTCTCAATATACATCAAATCCAGCTTCAGCTTATCATAAGGAGTGGTATTGTACTTGCCCATCACCTGAGCATACCCTGTCAGTCCCGCCTTCACCTTCAGCCGGAAGTCAAACTCCGGCATGGTTTCACGATACTCCTGTGCTATTTCGGGGCGTTCCGGCCGGGGGCCCACCACGCTCATATCTCCCCGGAAAATGTTGAACAGCTGGGGCAGCTCATCAAAACGTATTTTCCGGATAATCCGTCCCACCGGGGTAATTCTGGAGTCATGCTCCTGCGCCAGACGGGCGCCTGTTTCTTTCTCCGCGTCCACAACCATACTGCGGAACTTATAGATCTCAAACACTTTGCCATCAAGGGTCAGACGTTTCTGTTTGTAGATCACAGGACCCCCGTCATAGAGCTTGATGGCCAGCGCTGTCAGCGCCATAAAGGGGGACGCGATCAGCAGCGCCGCCGCAGACACAACAATGTCCAGCATACGCTTCGCCAGACGTTGTTCTGCTGTAATGCCCATGTTGCGGCACAGCAGCAAAGGCGTATCAAACAGATGAATACTGTCCGCACCCCGGATGATGGTATCGGAGATCTTGGGGGTCACATAGGTGCGCACTGAATGGAGGAAGCAGAATTTCAGCAGCTTATTGCGGTATTCCGCTTTGACATCACTGATGACCACCGCCTCATAATCCAAAATTCTGGAACAGATCCGCTCCATCCCTTCCTTGATGTCCACGATCTCACAAATCTGATATTTCTCAGACCGGGTGGAAATTTTTTCAATCAGGCTTTGGGAATACTGGCTGCCGGAAATCAGCAGCATCCTGTGGGGGGGATAAATATACTGATAAAATTTGTGGCCCAATACACCCCAAGTGCAAATAAATAAAATGTGGGCTGCCGTCATCCACACCACAGGCATGGGACTCATAAAGCGACGCCCGATGAGGCTGATTTGACAATAGGTAATGACGTTGACAAACAGCGTGGACATCACGGAGGAAAAGATCACATCTCCCCGCTTCAAATATCCGATGCGGTAACCTCCGTACAGTTTGGTAATACAAAAAGACAATGCGCCATATACACCGACGACCATCCAGTTGCCCCTGCGGAAAAAGGGCAGCTGGATCACTCCGCTGTAATATCGGTACCATACCAGAGCAAAGCTGCCGGTCAGCAGACCCCATATTAACAAAGAGAGTAAAAACATCAGTGTACGTTTATGTTGTTCCTTATAGCGAAAGGATGTTTTCTGCGGCTCCACTTTGACACTCCTTATCACACGCCCTGAGTTTACAAAACCTCCGGCATGAAATATTGGGCATACATAATAGTATTATAAGGAATCGAATTCAAAAGGTCAACAAAAAAGCCTGTGATCCTTTCAAATATGGTTTTGCTGCGAAAATGCAGCTTTTTTCGTTTCTCATGCATTTTCATTTTTTATGAGCCTCTCTTTCTTTGCTTTTGCCAGTCTGTATGCTGTCATTTTACCCATATTTTTTTCCATTTTACCACTTTGACCAGTTTTCAATAAATTGAATTGCAGCATCTGTTTTTGGTGCAAATCCAATTAATTCCTGATTTATCCATAAAGATTCCAAAATACTACCCAAAAATTAATGATAAAAAATGTGTTTTTTGTACATCAGCAGGAAAATTTATTTACCTGAGGAAAATTCCAGGAAAAAGTCTTGAAAGCAATCTCAGAAAACATTATTCTATATCTTCGTGTTCTGCATTACGAACCACAAATTCCTGCAAATTTTCACGAATTCAGTAGAAATTAAACGGAGGACATCATGCTGCAATTTGTCAATGATTTCAATCAGGGGATCTTTATCCTGCTGACTGTCATCTATTTGTATCAATTGTACTATCTCTTTGTTTCTCTCACCGCCCGTCGGCGGAAGAACCCTCTTCCTGCCAAAGCCCAGAAAAATCACAAATACGCGGCCATCATTGCCGCACGCAACGAAAGCGCTGTGATCGGTGAGCTGATCCGCAGCCTGCGGGGACAGAACTATCCCCAAGAACTTCTGGACATTTTTGTTATAGCGGACAACTGCACTGATGACACAGCGGCCGTTTCCCGTCAGGCTGGGGCCATCGTCTACGAACGGCAGAACAAATCCCTGGTGGGCAAGGGATATGCGCTGGACGAACTGTTCAGAAAGATCCATGCTTATCATCACGATGCCGGCTACGAGGCTTTCTTTATTTTTGACGCCGACAACCTGGTGGATGAAAACTTCGTCCGGGAAATGAACCGTTTGTATGACTGCGGCTACAAAGCAGCCACCTGCTACCGCAATTCCAAAAACTATGGGGCCAACTGGATTACCGCCGGCTATTCCCTGTGGTTTTTGCGGGAAGCCCGGTTCCTCAACGCTCCCCGGATGCTGCTGGGCAACAGCTGCGCGGTTTCCGGCACAGGCTTCATGGTTGCCGCTTCCCTGTTGAATCAGGGTTGGCAGTGGCATCTGCTCACCGAGGATATCCAGTTCTCAGTGGAATGCGCCCTCAAAGGTGAGACTATTGGCTACTGCGATACCGCCATCATCTACGATGAGCAGCCCACTACCTTCGGTCAATCCTGGCATCAGCGGCTGCGCTGGTCCAAAGGCTTTTATCAGGTGACCCGTCACTATGGCGGCGCGCTGCTGCAAGCAGTGGTTGCAGGGGGCAAAAAAGCTTTTTCCTGCTACGATATGCTGATGACCATCGCTCCCGCTACCCTGGTAACAGTACTTGGCATCCTCATCAATGCCTTCCTTCTGATCTCCGCTCTCATTGAACCCAGCTTCATCACTGCCCGTCTGGTTCGTGCCACTGGCCGCGCCATTGTTTTCGCAGTGGTCAATATCTATCTGGCGCTGATGCTTTTCGGTACTGCCACCCTCATCACCGAATGGAAGAAAATCCGTGCCTCGGCTTTTCGTAAAGTCGTTTTCCTGTTCACTTTTCCCATCTTCATTTTTACCTATATCCCCATCTCTCTGGTGGCCCTGGTGAGAAAGGTTCAGTGGGCTCCCATTCACCATACTGTCCTTAAAAGTCTCAACGAGGTCCGCTGACCTTAAAAGGCAAGTAAATACGGCTGGGTTTTTCCTTGTGGAAAGACCCAGCCGTGAGCGTGTCGAAAAAGTTCGACACGCTTCCAGGGGGTATCCCATACCCCCTGGATACGCCGCCTGGTTCCTGACGAAACCAGCGGCGATACCCCCGGTTTCGCGCCCCAGTGGGCGCGGGTCGGGGTATAAAAATCAGGCGCATGTCCTGATTTTTATGATTTTGAATTTTGTTTACTCTTTCAAACAGGCTTTTTTTACAGTCTGACGGCTGGGTCTTTCCTTGTGGAAAGACCCAGCCGTATCAGTTTTAGCAGGAGTTTTTGGGAAAGGACTGTTTTCATCCAATCCCAGCATCACCGGATCATCTTGCCCGCACATTGGGGCAGACTCCCAAAGAATCAGTCATCATTTCTTTGATGACTTCCCGCTGGATAAAAACTCAGTGATGATGTCCGCACTCATCCGCATGCTGATGCTCATGGCAGATGGAACCGGTGGAATGAAGCTCACCCTTCAGGTAGCTTTCCACAGCCTCCCGTGCGAGACCCTGGGCGCCCACGATCACCTCAACACCCCGCTCATTGAAGATTTCCACAGCGCCGCCGCCCATACCGCCGGCAATGATGACTTCCGCCCCTTGGTCAGCCAGAAAATTGGGGAGAAAACCGGGACGGTGACCGGGATTTGGAAGGGTGGTCTCACCAGTAATGACACCGTTTTCAGTGTCGTAGAGGGTGAAGGTCTCACAATGGCCGAAATGGCCGGATACTTGGGTACCCATGCAGGCTACAGCGATTTTCATGTCAAAACACTCCTTTTAAACTTGGTGGTTTTTATTTTTTGTATGGTTTGAGACGGCCCCAGCGCCGCCAAAAATCACAGAAACAAACTCATTTTCAGAAAAAAGCGCTTCATACCGCTGATATTTCCAGCAGCTCAGCCGTCCGGCGGTAAATCTCCCGCAGAGCCTCACAGGCGGGACCACCCAGATCGGCAACTGTCTTGCCCTGATTGATGGCAGCAGAAACTGTGGGATCATAGGGAATGCAGCCCAGGAAAGGAATCTGCCGGTCACGGCAAAAGTCCTCAATCCGCCGTGTATCGTCCGGGCTCAGGTCGTACTTATTGACACAGACCGCCACCCTGGTACGAAATCCTTCGGTTGTACGAACCAGGCGTTCCAGATCACTGATGCCTGACTGGGAGGGTTCCGCCACAATCAGCACCAGGTCCACCCCGCTGACCGAAGCGATCACCGGACAACCGATGCCGGGGGAGCCATCGATGATGGCAAAGGGAGTCTCCGGCGCTTTGAGGAACAAAGCCTGCTTGACTGAAGAAACCAGTTTGCCGGAATTTCCCCGGCCCATCTTCAGTATCGCGGTGGAAAAGGTCCGCTCTCCCTGGATGAGGGTGAGCCTTCCTGCCACATCGGGGGAAAGGGATATAGCCTTCTGGCCGCAAACCAGGGTGCATACGCCGCATCCTTCACAGGCGTAAGGATCCACTGAAAAGGTCATGCCTGTCCTGCGGACTGCCCCGAACCGGCAGAACTGGGCACACATTCCGCAGCTGATACAGCGTTCCGGGTCAATGGCGGCCTTTTGGGAGCCGATGTAGTCCTGTTCCTCCCGTGTTCCTTCCACCTGCTCCACCAGGTGGAGATTGGGGGCATCCACATCACAGTCGGCAAAAGCAGGCGCGCCTGAAAAACGGATAAAAGCCGAGGCGGTGGTGGTCTTGCCGGTGCCTCCCTTGCCGCTGAGGATCAGCAGTTTTTTCATCTGCCGGCACCTCCCATCTGTTCCAGCAGCCCTTCAAATACCTTCGCCAATCCGGCATCCGTCCTGGAAGCGATGATTCCTTCGGCACAGGCGGCAGCGGTCTGTCTGCTGTAAGGAACAGAGGCCAGGACAGGCAGCCCCGCCTGGGCGCAATATTCTTCCAAAGGAGAATAGGGTCCTTCCGCCTTGTTTATTACCACGCCACAGGGTTTTCCCAACAGGGAAGCCAGCTGATGGACCATTTTGAAGTTATGGAAGGCGAAGGCGGTGGGCTCGGTCACCAAAATACACCGGTCCGCCGCTGAAATGCTTTCCATCACAGAGCAGCTGCTGCCGGGCGGACAATCAATGACGGTAAACTCCTTCCCTGACGCCGCCATCCTGAGGGCGCCACGAATCACCGGCACAGGAGATGCCTCACCGGTATGGAGCACACCGGTAATTACCTGAATATCCCCATGCCGTCCGGTTTCCACCACACCCACTTCCCTGGTGGTTTCACTTACCGCCTTACGGGGACAGACAAAGGCACAGCCTCCGCAGCCGTGGCAAACATCCGGCAGGATCATGGGACGGTTTTTGGCGAAGAACAGAGCATTGAAATGGCAAAAATCCACACACTTGCGGCATCCGTCGCAAAGGCTCTGATCAAAGACCGGCACTGGAACTGTTACCGGGGTGGTCTCAGTCTCCTGCGGCCGCAGGAACAGCCGTCCGTTGGGCTCCTCCACGTCGCAGTCAACGTAGACCGCCTTTCCCGCTGCCGCCGCCAGATTGACCGCCACAAAGGTTTTACCGGCGCCGCCCTTGCCGCTGAGAACCGCCACCCTCACCGGATGCCGTGGAAGCCCGCGTGAAAGCTGGTCATCAGCGAAAGCTTCCCCTCCTGGAATGCGTCTATATTTTCCTGTACTGTGCTTCCCTGGGATTTATAGATGGATACATCTGCGGCTTTAAGCACCTGAGCCGCATTCTCACCGCAGCGGATGGTGATAATCGCCTCCGCTCCACCGTCCAGCATAAATTGGGACGCCTTGACTCCTGCGCCTCCTTCTGCCTGGGCGGCAGGGTTTTCCTTGATCTCACTGGTATGGCTGTCTGTGTTATAGAACAATACAAAGGGCGCTCTGGCAAAGGAAACGCATAACGCTTCCCTGGTCTCGTCCACGGGAATGGCAACGATCATGATTTTTCCTCCTCCTTCATGGAATGGGCGGCGCGGCAGGCTTTTCTGTGTTTGTGGCATCCGCCGCAGCCGCAATGGCTTTCTTCTCCGTCACACAGCTGGTAGTCTCCCCCTTCGATCTTCAGGGGCAGGCCGTCCACCAGCGCAACGCTCAGCTTCTTGCGGGCGCTGTTGTAAATCTGTTGTACCGTTGTGCGGGCTACGTTCATGTAAACGCTGCACTGCTCCTGAGAAAAGCCTTCATGGTCAATCAGACGGATGGTTTCATATTCATCCACCGTCATCACCACCCCAGGCTTTGCCTCCTGACACCCAGCCGGAATAAAAGCATCCGCCTTGGGCAGGCAGCAGACCTTTCTGCATTTTCTTGGTCTGGGCATGGCCTCCCTCCTTTCCAAAGGCTGGTTTTTGACATATGCCGCTTTCAAGGATGATTGTACCGCTGTTTTTGACATATGTCAATATCTTTTCTTTTTTGTTTCCCTCAACTGCTAAAGATTGCCCGCACTTTTTCTTCAGAAGCATATTCCAGAACAAACTACCGCCCAGTGGAAGAGATGATTTTCCCCACTGATTGTTTTGGCGGGTACCCCATGGTATACTGAAAAAAAGGAGGGGTCAACCATGAAGACTATTGGACTCATCGGCGGTATGAGCTGGGAAAGCACCGTCACCTATTACAAGGTCATCAATGAAACCGTCAAAGAGAAGCTGGGAGGCCTTCATTCTGCCAAATGCCTGCTGTACAGTGTGGATTTTGAGGAAATAGAAGCCTGCCAGGCTCAGGGACAATGGGAGGAAAGCGGCATCATCCTCACCCAGGCAGCACAGGCTCTGGAGCGGGCGGGAGCAGATTTTCTCGTCATCTGCACCAACACCATGCATAAGGTCGCCCCACAGATTCAGCGGGACGTTTCCATTCCTCTGCTGCATATCGCCAAAGCCACGGCCCGGCAGCTCCACCGGCAAGGCATCACTCGGGTAGGGCTGCTGGGTACCAGATACACGATGGAGCAGGACTTCTACAAGGAAGTTCTCCGGCAGGAGGGCATCCAGGTGCTGATTCCCGGAGAAAAGGACCGCAATCTGGTCAATGATGTAATTTATCATCAGCTTTGTCTGGGGATCATTTCTCCTCAGTCCAGGAAAGAGTATCTGCGGATCATTGGGGAACTGGCGGAGCAGGGAGCGCAGGGAGTTATTCTGGGCTGCACTGAAATCGGACTGCTGGTGAGCCAGGAAAACACTTCGGTTCCCCTTTTCGACACCACGCTGATTCACGGACGGCAGGCGGCTCTTTTTGCCATGGGAATGGAGGAGTAAGAGAACAGACGCCAAAGGGGCGGCCCTTTTCCATTTGTGTCCATAAAATCTGCAAAATCAAAGCCATCCCTTCAGCCGGTGGTTCAGTCTGTGAAGAAAACCGGGTTCATGCTCGAGGCATGAACCCGGTTTTCTTCAGCGGCGGGCCCTGCATGAATCAGGGCCCGCTGCTATATCAACAGATTCTTTTTTTCGGGTATTGCTCAGTTCTTCAGCTGAGTGAACACTTCGTCAAAATAGGTGACAGCCTCGCCCACATCGTTGAGGAATTCCGCCTTTGCCAGCTGCTCGTCAGAGACGTTGCAGGCAGGGTTATTCAGATAATCCTCTCCCAGCAGTTCCTTGGCAGCATCGTTGACACAGATATAGGGGAACGATTCCGCCAGGATCTTGCCGTTCTCAGGGCGAAGGACAAAGTCAATAAACAGCTCCGCCTCCCGCTTGTGCTGTGCTTCGGCGGTAATGGCAAAGCAGTCCAGAGACAGGGATACGTTCTCCTTCAGATCCACCATCACAATGTCGGGATTTTCCGCAATGGCCGCCGCGGCATCGCCGCCGTAGACAAAGCCGCCTGCCACCTCATTGGCGATGAGCATGGTCTTGGGGCTGTCGGAATCGAATGCCTTGATGTTGGGTTTGAGCTGTTCCAGCCATTCCAGGGTGCCGTAGATGGTATCCTTGTCGGTCTCATTGAAGCTCTTGCCGCTGCGGGACAGGGCAAAGCCGATAAGGCCCCGGCTGTCATCCATCACCACCAGATTGTTCTCAAAGGCGGGGTTGAGGAAATCGTCCATGGAGGTGGGCATTTCCACACCCAGCTCTTCCAGCTTCTTCTGGTTGACCACAGCGGCAGTGATGGTGGCCATATAAGGAACGGTATACTGGTTGCCCTTGTCAAAATCCAGGTCCAGCATCTGAGGATTGATGTTCTGGAGATTGGGGATATTGTTCAGGTCCAGGGGCTGAATCAGGTTCTGGGCCACCAGGGCCTCCACAATAAAGTTGGTGGGAACGATCAGGTCATACTGGCTGGTACCGCCGGCGGTCAGCTTGGTCAGCAGCTCCTCATTGGAGGTAAAGGTGGACTGAACCACCCGGATACCATATTCATCCTCAAAGGCGGTGAGGATTTCCTCCGGCATATACTCGGACCAGTTATACAGATACAGCTCTTTGGCGTAGCCGTCCTCGGTAACGCCGGAATCAGCGCTGCCGCAGCCGGACAGCATGGACAGGGCCAAAACGGCCGCAAGAATAGATGCAACAATTTTTTTCAATACAAAAACCCTCCCAAAAAATGATGAAAAACAGAGAAAAAGGCGGGCGGCCTTCCCATGGATATCTCTTTGGGAAGGCCCCGCGGCCTTTTCGGTATCATTATAATGGCAGGGGGGTGCCCCGTCAATCATTTGAGATTAAAAATATGCTTAAACTTTATCTCAAAAATCCGCAAATTTTGCACTTTTCTACAGAAAATCCGGCGAAAACCGTGAAAATCCAAATTGGCCGTCGGAATCCTTTAAAATATCTCAAAAATTGTTGACTTTGCTCCCATGCCATCCTATAATGTACTCGTCAATCGCACCGCGTTTTTTCCGCCCTGCCGGGGGGAGAATTCGCGGTCGTTTTTCCGATGCCCGGAAGGAAAAAGGAGGATACATAGGATGAAAAAGCTGGAGATTATTATTCGCCCGGAAAAACTGGAAACACTCAAGGCGATCCTGGTGAAAAACGAGTATAACGGCATGACCGTCACAGCGGCCATGGGCTGCGGCCATCAAAAGACCCTGGCTGATAAATCGGAGCGGGAGACCATGGAGGTCAACCTGCTGCCCAAGATCCATGTGATGACAGTGGTTCTGGACGAGGACATGGAGGAGATCCTCACCGAGATTCATGAAAAGCTCTCCACCGGCAATGTGGGAGACGGTACCGTGTTCGTTTCCGAAGTTATCGACGTCATGCGCATCCGTACCGGAGAACGGGGACACAAGGTACTTTGATCTTTTTTGTAAAGCGAGGCCTTCTCCCTGGAACCGAAGTGGAGAAAACTGCTTTTGAACCGGCTGTCCCGTAAAACAGCTGTTAATGGAAGGGGAATTGATCATGGAAGAGAAAAAGGAGGTGCCCCCCGCCGGCGGTGGGGAGGAGCGCCCGGTCATTATTGAACTGAAGGACGTCTGCAAGTCTTTTGAGGACACCCGCGTGGTGCGCCATATGAATTTACAGGTACGGGAAGGGGAATTTCTCACCCTGCTGGGGCCTTCCGGGTGCGGTAAAACCACCACCCTGCGGATGATTGCCGGATTTGAACAGCCCACCAGCGGCCAGCTGCTCATTGAGGGGCAGGATATGAAGGGCAAGGCTCCTTATGAGCGGAACGTCAACACGGTGTTCCAGAATTACGCCCTGTTTCCTCATATGACGGTGTTTGACAACATCGCTTTCGGTCTGGTGGAAAAAAAGGTGAGCAAAAAGGAGATCCGCGCCAGGGTGGAGGAGATGCTCCGCCTGGTACAGCTCCAGGGCTTCGGCGACCGGATGCCCTCCCAGCTTTCCGGCGGCCAGAAGCAGCGGGTTGCCATCGCGCGGGCCCTGGTGAACAACCCCAAGGTACTGCTGCTGGACGAGCCTCTGGGAGCTTTGGACCTGAAGCTGCGCAAGCAGATGCAGACGGAGCTCAAACACCTGCAAAAAAGCCTGGGTATCACCTTCATCTATGTCACCCACGACCAGGAGGAAGCTCTCACCATGAGCGACCGCATCGCTGTTATGAACGAAGGTGTGCTGGAGCAGGCGGACATTCCCTCCCGGATCTATGAACATCCGGTGAGCAAGTTTGTAGCTGAGTTCATCGGGGAAACCAACATCATCGAGGCCTATCTGGACGCGGTGGACGGAGACTGCCTCCATGCCACCATGGAATGCGGCCATGCCACCATCTATGCCCCCGGCTTTGTGCTGGAGGAGATGGTTTACCTTTCTGTTCGGCCGGAGAATCTGAAATGCTCTCTGACACCGGTACCGGGCTTTGCGGTGCGGGGCATCGTGCGGGAGCACATCTATGTGGGCAATCTGATCAAAACCATCATTGAGCTGCCCACCGGACAGATGCTGCGGATGCTTTCTCTCCCCTTCACTCCCCTGGCTCAGCTGGGTCAGCTGGTTTATGTCTACTGGGACAAGGACAAAGCAGTGCTGATGCATACCAAGGAGGAAAAGCTCTACAACCTCATCGAATCCGGTATGCTGGGAAAGGAGGAGGCCCTGTGAAAACCTCCCTGAAGCAGCGGCTGCCGGCGCTGGTGATGGTGGGACCCATCGTAATATGGCTGGCGCTGTTTATTGTGATACCGCTGATTTATGTCTTTGCCATCAGCTTCATGAACCGGGGGCTGTACAGCGGCGTGGTGATGGAGTTCACCCTTGATAACTATATCCAGCTGCTGGATCTGGAATATCTGAATATTTTCTGGAAGTCCATTCTGCTGGCTGTGGAAACCAGCGTCATCTGCCTGCTGCTGGGCTATCCTTTCGCCATGATCATGGCCCGGGCGGACAAACGGATGAAGCCGGCGATGATGCTGCTGATCATGCTGCCTTTCTGGACCAACTCCCTCATCCGCACCTACGGCTGGAACACCCTGCTGCGCAGCGAGGGCATCATCAACAATCTGCTGCTGCGGCTGGGGCTGATCCAGAAGCCTCTGGAACTGCTGTATACCGACGGTGCTGTGCTGCTGGGTATGGTATATACGCTGTTCCCCTTTATGGTACTGCCCCTGTACAGCTCCATTGAAAAGCTGGATCCCTCCCTGATGGAGGCGGCGGGAGATCTGGGGGCCCGCCGGGTACGTTCCTTTCTGCGGGTGATGCTGCCTCTGACGGCGCCGGGCATTTTCGCTGGTACCATTCAGGTTTTCATCCCCACCCTGGGATACTTTTTCATCTCCGATATGATGGGCGGCGGCAAAACCATGTACATCGGCAATCTCATCAAAAACCAGTTTCTCTCCGCCCGCAACTGGCCGTTGGGCGCGGCCCTGTCCATTCTGCTGATCCTGCTGACACTGCTGCTGATGAAGCTGTACAGCCGGGTGGGCAAAATGGAAGATATGGTTTGAGGAGGTGGGCTGATGAAAAAGCATCAAAGACGCACCCTCTCGCCTGAAGCGGTCATTTATGCCTGCCTGATCTATCTGTTTTTGTATCTGCCTATCTTTGTGGTGGTGGCCTTTTCCTTCAACACCTCCAAGATGAACATCGTTTTTGAAGGCTTTACCTTTGAGTGGTACTGGAAGATGTTTGAGAACCGTTCCCTGATGGACGCTTTGAAAAACACCCTCATTGTCGCCGCCGCCAGCACCGGCCTTTCGGTAGTCATCGGCACCATTGCCGCGGTGGGAATGTACAAATTCCATTTCCGGATGAAGAACGTTGTCAACAACGCCCTCTATATCCCGGTGGTCATTCCGGAAATCGTCCTGGGTATCTCTCTGCTGGCCTTCTTCTCCCTGGTGGGAGTGCAGATGGGGATGGGAACGCTGATCATTTCCCATGTCACCTTTTCCCTGCCCTTTGTGGTCATCACCCTTCGTTCCCGGCTGGCAGGATACGACAAATCCATGGAGGAAGCGGCCATGGACCTGGGAGCCAACCAGTGGCGGACTTTTCGCCGGGTAACGCTGCCCATCCTGGCCCCCGGCATCATGTCCGGCGCGATGCTGGCACTGACCATGTCCCTGGACGATGTCATCGTCAGCTTCTTCACCACTGGTCCCAACAGCACCACCCTGCCCATTAAAATCTTCGGTATGGTGCGCAAGGGGGTATCTCCCGACGTCAATGCCCTTTCCACCCTGATGATTCTGGCAACCGTGCTGATTCTCATCACTTCCAACATCATTGAAAGGCGGATGGAAAAGCGCAACGGCTGACCCGGCTTTTCTTATCTGCGGACTTTGCAGCCTTTTGGATTTTTCTTTGCTCCCTGGGGGATGGCCCAAAACCTTCCCCAGGGGGCATTTATTATGGAGAAAAATTATGGTACTGTTTTTTCCTTTTTTTAACTTTCTAAAGGAATGGCGCTTAAATACTGGCTTTTTCCTTTTATCAGAAGTTATAAAAAAGCTGTATGCAGTCAAAAAGAACCAGATTTCACAGAGAAGCCTGAAATATTAACATATTTTTGATTGAAAACAGTGGCATAATGTGTTATAAAAAATAATATTGGGATAATTTGTCGTTTTAAGGTTTTCTAATACCGGACGTGAATCGCTCCGGAGGAAGAGGAGGTAAGAGAGTGGGTAAAAATTGTTTTTCCAGAAAAAGCGCAGCAGTGGTTTGCGCTCTGGCAGTAGCTTTCAGCGCATTGGCTTCCGGCGCGTCCTCTCCGGTTTCCGGAGAACTGCTGCGACCGCTGAATTCCTATCAGCAGGACGGTTATATCCAAACAGAAGATCTGCTCACAGTAGCGGAAGATTATACAGGAGTTTCCGAAGACTTTCTGGATGCCATCTCCATGCGGGAAGATGTGTCGGTCAGCCGCCTGAAGAAGTATGCGCTGGAATATAATTTGCCCGCCAAATATCTTCAGCGCTTTATTGACGACAGCTTTGTATTCAAGATGGGCGATTCTTATGAGTACATTCCGGTGGATTACTCTCTGTCCACCCATTCTTATGATTGGGACAACCTGTATACAGATCAGTGGGGTAAAGATTACATCGTAGACGGTGAATCTCATGCTCTGCGGATCATCGATGTCTCCTCCCATCAGGGAAAAATCGACTGGGACGCTGTTGCGGCAGACGGCGTGGACGGCGTATTTGTGCGTTTGGGATACAGAGGCTATACCAAAGGCGCCCTGAATATGGACGATTACTTCTATCGGAACCTGGAAGGAGCCCAGGCCGCCGGGCTGGATGTGGGGGTTTATTTCTATTCCCAATCCATCAACAGCAAAGAAGCCCGTGAAGAAGCGGAATTCGTTCTGGACGCTTTGGAGGGCTACGAGCTGCAGCTGCCGGTGGTTTATGACATCGAAGGAGCTCAAACCTCCGCCTATCGTACATACGGCGTGTCGGTCCAGACCAACACCAATATGGTCATGGCCTTCTGCGACACCATCTGGGAAGCGGGCTACGATACCATGTTCTATTCCTACACCAGCTTCCTGGCCAAAAATCTGGATCTCTCTCAGCTCCAGGGGTACGACCTGTGGATGGCCCAGTATTATCCGGTTCCCTTCTGTCCCTATAACTTCCAGATCTGGCAGTATGATTATCAGGCCCGGGTGGACGGCATCGACGCCCCGGTGGATATGAACCTGATGTTTACCGACTATGAGCCCAACTGGTGGAGCGTTTAAGGCAAAAAATCATTTTAAAAAATAGCATACCTCGCCGAAAGAGGCGTTTCCCACAGACCATGTGTCTTGGGAGACGCCTCTTTCTTGTGATTGATATCAAATTTTCCCCAGCAAATCTCTCAGCTGCTGTTTCTGTGCTTTTTCATCACTTCTGCTTTTCCTTGGCCACCACCTGGCTGTCCTCGCTGCGCCAGGCCCGTGGAGAAACACCGTACACCTTTTTGAACACCTTGGAAAAGTGCAGCGGATTGGGATAACCCACCATCTGGGAGATCTGGGTAATGGGATAATCGGTGCCCCGCATCAGCTCCACCCCTTTGGACAGGCGGAACTGGGTGAGATACTCCTGGGGCGTATACCCCATCATCTGTTTGAACAGCCGTCCGAAATAGGTACGGTTGAGCCTGCAAACACCGGCGATCTCCTCCACCGTGATATCCCGCTGATAGTTTTGAGCAATATAATTGATGGCCTCCTGAATGTAAAAGCCCTTCTGGGACTGATTACGCAGCTCCCGCCGGGAGGAGGATGCCTGAATGAGCCCATCCAGCAGCAGGTAAAGATGGCCGATCAGATGCAGAGCGGAACTGTCCTTATGCTCGGATATGTAGCAGATCTCCTGCTGTACCTGCTGATTGAGACGCTGGTTCTTGGGGCGGTAGATGGGGTTTGACAGATCCAGCCCCGCCAATTCCAGACGTTTTTTCGCCTGAATGCCGTCAAACTCCACCCATGCATATTTCCAGGGGTCCTT
This sequence comes from Angelakisella massiliensis, assembly GCF_900104675.1. Lineage (GTDB taxonomy): Bacteria > Bacillota > Clostridia > Oscillospirales > Ruminococcaceae > Angelakisella > Angelakisella massiliensis. Next base: position 396,340 of record NZ_LT629944.1, read on the forward strand.
TTCATCAGCCCAGTAGGTGTTGATCTGACCGGGGCAGATGAGAAATCCGCTGCCGGCGGTGAGATGATATTCCCGGTCCACCCGGTCCGGTCCGGCGGAACGGAGGGTCCCGCTGCCGGAAAGGACCAGATGGAACAGATAATGATTCCGAACAGCCGGCCCATAGGAATGAAGGGGTTCGCACTGCTCCCATCCATATTGGTACATGGTCAAATCCACAAAATTTTCATTGGGAAAAATGGAAAAGGAAAAATTATCCATACCTGCCTCCTATCCGTCAGACCGGCCGGGCCTATACGTCAAACCTTTTTAAGATGGAATTGCCAGGACTGATAATCACCGCCGCCCTGGGGCAGGGGAATACCGCCATACATCAGGGTGTCTCCCCGGAAACATCCCCATCCATCCACCTGATAAATCATATCGGGGTCCAGACCGCGGGGATAAACGGTGCGGAAAGGAGCATTGGAACGGGCCATTCCCGCCACCACACTCACCAGCGCCTCACTGCGGTCCGGGGCAGTATGCTGCCAGGCGGTAAACTCCTGATCCCTGAAGGGATTGGTCAGCCGGGCATAATCGCCGTCCTGCAGCAGGTGATAGAAGCGCTTGAACTCATCGATCTGGGCGCGCATCTGGCTGCGCTCTCCTTCACTGAGTTTCCGGGGGTCCAGCTCATAGCCGAAGGTGCCGGACATGGCCACCACCGCCCGGGTCTGGAGAGACGTCCTCCTGCCGGTCTGCTCGTTGGGGGAGGCTGAAACATGGGAGCCCACGGTGGAGGTGGGATAACAGAAGGAGGTGCCGTACTGGATCAGCAGCCGGTCCATGGCGTCGGTGTTATCGCTGGCCCAGATTTGAGGCGTGTAGTAAAGCATTCCGCAATCGAAGCGGCCTCCCCCTCCGCTGCATCCTTCAATGAGGATTTTGGGAAAATCGGTGATCATCTGCTCCAGCATGGCATATACCCCCAGTACATACCGGTGGTACAGCTCTCCCTGGCGCTGGGCAGGCAGGGCTCCGCTCCAGACATCGGTGAGACTGCGGTTCATATCCCATTTGACATAGGTGATGTTGGCGCTCTCCAGTACCTTCTTGATCTGGGCGTAAACGCTGCGCCATACTTCCTCCCGGGAGAAATCCAGCACCAGCTGGCTCCGTCCCCTGGTGGAGGGCCGTCCGGGAATCTGCAGGGCCCAGTCTGGGTGCTCCTGATACAGCCGGCTTTTTTCGCTGACCATTTCCGGTTCGATCCAAATGCCGAAATCCATCCCCATGGCATTGATCTGCTCCACCAGCGGCGCAAGTCCTCCCGGCAGCTTTTTGAGATTGACAAACCAATCTCCCAAGCCCTCGTAATCGTCGTTTCGTTCCCCGAACCATCCGTCATCCATCACCAGCAGCTCCACCCCGGTTTCGGCGGCGCTGGAGGCGATCTCCAGCAGCTTCTGCTGGTCGAAATCAAAATACGCTGCCTCCCAGGTGTTCAGCAGCACCGGACGGCGGCGGGTCTTCCACCATCCCCGGCACAGATTGTGTCGGATGGCCCGGTGAAAGTTTTGGCTCATGGTTTGAAGGCCGCTGCCGGAACAGGTCATAGCCACCTCGGGAGCGGTAAACACCTCGCCGGGGGCCAGCTGGAACCGGAAATGCCAGGGAGAAATCCCCATGGTCAAACGGACATCTCCAAACTGGCTGCGTTCCACATTGGCCTCAAAATTGCCGCTGTAAACCAAAGCCATGCCATAACACAAGCCATGGGTCTCCCCGGCGTCCTTCTGGCAAAGGACCACAAAGTTATTGTGCTGATGGCTGGTGATGCCCCGGATGGAGCTGATCTGCTGCAAACCGGGACGCACCGCCTGGCGGCAGGGATGGCGTTCCCCCGTGTGATAGCCGTCAAAGGTGATCAGATCCAGATCCATCCGTCCCAAATCCAGACAGGCGCTCATGGCACGGGTCAGCGCTATGGGCTGACTGCCGCCGTTTTGGAAGCGTACCGCCCGGGTGATCAGGTCCAGCTGAGGGAACACGCCATAATACAGAGTAGCTTCCAAACCAGTCCAGGGGTCCCGCAGAAGCACCTCCAGGGTCTCTGCCTCCCCTTCCTCTCCGTAGAAGGCAGGAAGCCCTTCCAGGGCATATTTGCCGGAAGAGATGGTATGGCTGACATAACGCAGATCCGCCGCACAGCTGCCGTCGGCATTTTCCACCTCCAGCACCGGTGTACGGAAATCCCCCACCCCTACCGCCGGGAATTCCTGGGGCTGGGTATCCAGGGAAAAGGTGCGGTCACGACCCGCTTCTCTGGGATTGGGAGAAAAGCCCCGGTCTGCCTGACGCAGCAGATACCCGAAGCTGTCTCCGCCGCATCTTCTTCCGTAATAAGTATGCAGCAAAAATCCATTGGGGTCAATGAGAAACTGGTAGGTGGTGTGATGTGTGTGAAGATTAAACAGACGAGAGGAAGCTACAAATTCGATCATAATGATACACCTTTTAACACTTTTATATTAGGGGCTGTCTGAAAAGTGGAAACGCTTGGCTTTTCCTCCAATGAGCGCCGGCTGATGCGTTAAAAACACAGGAAAGCCATCAGGGATTCCTGTTTTTTCACCTTCGCGCTGCCTTAGGAAAATCCATCAACCTTCTCCTTTTCACAACCCCCTCCAGGTTGGTGGGAATTTCCGGCGGAATTCTTTTTAAAAAGGGCAAAACAGTCCCACAGTGCAAATGCCCCCAGGACTGCCTCGCCATATTATGAAGAAGGGAGAAAGCGCCGTTATTTGCCGCCGGTCATAGAGATGCCTTCCACAAACTGCTTCTGGAAGATCAGATACAGCACCAGCATGGGGATCATGGCCAGCAGGCTGCCTGCCATGAGAACGGGATAGTTGGTGGTGAACTGACCTTTCAGGGTAGCCAGGCCGGAGGAAAGAGTCATCATGTTGATGTCGGTGTTGACCACCAGCGGCCACATCAGGTCGGCGTAAGCGAACACTGCGGTAAATACAGTAAGGGCCGCCACAGAGGTGCCGGTGAGGGGCGCCATCACCTTAATGAAGGTCTGCCAGTGAGTGCAGCCGTCCAGATAGGCGGCCTCTCCGATCTCCTTGGGGATACCCATATAAGCCTGCCGCAGGAAGAAGGTACCGAAGGCACTTACCAGGCCGGGGAATACCAGGGCGAAAATGCTGTTGGTGAGGCTGAATTTGGCCAGGATCTGATACTGGGGAATGATAAAGATCTGGCTGGGCATCATCATCTGCACCAGAATCAAAGCAAACAGCAGGTTTTTGAAGCGGAAGTTCAGCTTGGCAAAGGCATAGCCCGCCATGGAGCTGAATACCACTGCGCACAATACCCGGAAGAAGATCAGCAGCAGGGTGTTGATGTACAGGCTGGTAAAGGGCAGACTGGTCACCGCGTAGCTGAAGTTTTCAAACACCGGCTCGGCAGGAAAGATGGTGGGCGGGATCTGCATACTCTCCGCCAGCGTCTTGAGGCTGGTCAGAATCATCCACAGGAAGGGGAAGATCATTACAACCGAGCCCACAATAAGAAAGAAATAAGTGAGAAACTTCCCCGCGATACGGCTGCGCCGCAGGGACTGTTCTTTACGCATGGGAAAGCCTCCTTACACGTCGTAATTGACCCATTTTTTCTGACCAATGAACTGTACGATGGTCACAATACCAATCAGCAGGATGGTCCAGATACAGATAGCCGCCGCGTAGCCCTTGTTGCCGGCCACGAAGGCTTCCCGATAGAACAGGTACATCAGGCTCTGGACCTCAGGCAGCACAGGGTTTGTGGTATCGATCATCATGTAAATCAGGTCATACACCTTCAGGGAGGCCATCATCCGCATGATGAGGGTAACAAACAGGGTGGGGGAAATCATGGGCAGGGTAATGGCAAAAAACTGCCGCACCTTGCTGGCTCCGTCGATGTCGGCGGCCTCATAATAGCTCTTGGAGATATTTTGCAGACCGGACAGCAGCAGCACCGCGTCATAACCCACAGCGCTCCAGATGGCCACCACCGCACAGGCCAGCAAGGCGGTGGAAGGATCGGTCAGCCAGTTGACCTGACGGCCCAGGATGGTGTTGATGATACCATACTGACCATTGAACATCCAGCGCCATACCATGGCAATAGCGGCAGGAGCCACCACCATGGGCAGAAAGTAGATGGCCCGGAAGCCGGATTTGAATTTTACCTTCGCATTGAGCAGCAGCGCCACCAGCAAAGCGATGGCGATCCCCACCGGCACAGTCAGCACACAGAACCAAATGGTGTTCCAGGTAGCTTTCCAGAACTCAGGGGTGGAAAACATATCGATGTAGTTTTGCAGACCGCAGAAGGTGGATTTGCCAAAGGTCTGGGTTTTGGAAAAGCTCAGGCGAATGGTATCCACCAGGGGATAATAGTTGAGGATCAGCAGGCCGATGATCGTGGGCGCGATCATGATGTATGCCCAGCGCTGTTCCCGCTTCTCCGCCAGGGATTGTTTACGGAACATAGAAACTTTTTCCTCCTCTCACAGCCCTCTGTCCGGACGGGAGCTCTCTGTTTCCCGCCCGGACCCGCGCTCCCCGTCAGGGGATTCAGCCGGCTGCCTCCGCAATGGCATCATTGATGATGGTGTTGATGTTTGCAAGGCCGGTATCCACATCCACGGTACCGCCATAGATCTTCAGCAGCTCATCAGACACCTTGCTCTTCCAGTTGGGCCGGGACTTGTCGTTGACAGACTGAACGCTGTAATCGAACATATCGATGAACACACCTACATTGAGTTTGTAATCAAACTGATCAAAAGCGCTGCACCAGGTATCCTCCAGACCGTTGTAGGCGGGGATAGCCGCGCCGCTCTCGCCCTGGATCCGCTGGCCCTCTTCGCTGCCCAGGAAGCGGAGGAAATCCAGGACCACCTCATTGTCCTGATTCTTGGCGGAGGTGGCATAGCACAGACCGTTGGAGATGGTCGCCCGGCCGTCGCCGCTCTCGGGATCGGGGCAGGCGGGCAGAACCGCCACATCCCATTTGCCCTGCATATCGGGATAGTTTTTCATCTCGCTCATCAGGTTCCAGTTACCCTCCAGGAACATGGCGCCCTGCTGGGAGAAGAAGGCGTTGCCGGGAGCGGTCTCGGCAAAGTAGGTCTGGGTGGGGCACCAGTCGTTGGACTGGAGACCGATATAGAACTTCATCGCCTCGATGGTGGCGGGCTGATCAAAGCCGGCAGCAGTTTTGTCCTCGTTGAGGATATAGCCGCCGTTCTGATAAACAAAGTTCCAGTAACCCAGCTGGTCGTCGGCATAGGCCATGTAACCATATTTGCCGGTTTTTTCATAAATGGTGGCGGAAGCGTTCACCAGATCATCCCAGGTCCAGGTCTCATCAGGATAGGCAACGCCCGCGGCGTCAAACATTTCCTTGTTGTACACCAGGCCCACAGTGTCCTTGTCCTTGGGCACGCCGTAGATTTTACCGTCGCTGCCGGAAGCATTGGACAGGGAAACATCGGAGAAGTGGTCGGTGTAATAGGTGGCACTCTCGCCGCTGTACAGGTCGGTCAGATCCGCCAGCATCCCATTGTCGGCATACTGGAGAATATAGTTGGTATGCATCCAGAACACATCAGGCAATGTGTTGGAGGTGGCTGCAGCCTCCAGCTTGGTCCAATATTCATCCCAGCTGGTCACCTGGATTTCCACGGTGATATCAGGATTCTTCTCATGATAGGCATCGGCCAGAGCCTGCATTCCATCACGCTGAGCGGTATCCCAGATCTGCATGGTCAGCGTACCGGAGGAACCGGCATCACTGCCGCCGCAGGCAGTCAGAGCCAATGTCATGGCCACCGCCAGCAGCAGTGCTGTCAAACGGACAAATTTTTTCATTTCTTGCGCTCTCCCTTCTTACTTTCGGCGGTGCACTCCGCCGTTGAGATGTCCTCTTTCCAATCGGCATCTCCTTTAACCTTATCTTACCGATTTTGAATTATGCAGTAAATGGAGCGGTGCTGTAAAAAACATGGTATTTTTCAACTTTGGTTGCATAAACAGCAAGTCAGGTTGCATTTAAATAGTTTTGCTTTTATTTTTTCTATTTCTTGATGTTTTATGTGCATATTGCACAGCAACATTTCCTCTTTTTTGATCTTTCTTCATTTTGAAATTCAAAAGTTTGGAAATGTAAAAAAATAAACCATGGATTTATGCAACTTGTACATCTGCTTGTACCTGTCTCCATTCAACTTTCCCATTTTTTCTTTGATTTTACCCTCAGGAAAAACTTACCAAATTTCACATAAGAAAAGCTCTTTTACTTCTCTTTTTAAAAAGCCGTTTTATCTTTTGGAAACTGAGCAAACTACACTCCATATTTTCATGCAAAGGGGATGTCCACTTTTCCCGCCTTGGGGTTTGGACAAATCGGCCGGAAGACTTTTTCTCCCTATCAAAACTCCTTTTTCCTTCCCTCATATGCAGAATCCGGTTCTTATGCTATACTGATAAAGAGAACCTTTTCCTTTGTTCAAATCCAAAACCATCATCTTCCATAAGGAGTATTTATGCCTATTCATAACACCATGCGCGCCGCCCTGCGCGCTCTCACCCGTCACGACGTGGACGTCACAACCCAATATGAGCGCAAACGCAAAATGGTCAATGCCATCCATCCTCCCCTGGCCAGCCCCTTCCGCATCTGGGACCATACCATTACATTGGAGGACCACACCATTCCGGTGCGGCTCTTTGCGCCGCCGGAACCGGGTCCTCATCCGGTGCTGCTGTTCTTCCACGGAGGCGGTTGGGTCACCGGAAATATTGACAGTTACACCTCTGTCTGTTCCCGGATGGCCCGCCTGACCGGGCACCTGGTTATTTCGGTGGACTACCGCCTGGCGCCGGAGCATCCTTTTCCCGCCGGGCTGGAGGATTGCTATGCCGCCGCCCGGGAGGTTTTCTGCAACTGCGAAAGCCTGGGAATTTGTCACCGCCAGATCACCCTCATCGGGGACAGCGCCGGAGGCAACCTCACCGCCGCCGTTTCGCTGATGGCACGGGATCGGGGGGAATTTCTGCCCGCCAGACAAATTCTCCTCTATCCCGCTACCTGGAACGATCACTCTCCTGATTCTCCCTTCCCCTCAGTTCGGGAAAACGGAGAGGATTATCTCCTCACCTCCCGGCAGGTCTGCAATTACATGACCCTGTATCTGGGGGACCATCCTGAAAACCGGGAAAATCCTTACTTTGCCCCTCTGCTGGCTCCCCGGCTGGATCATCAGCCGGATACGCTGATTATTACGGCGGAATATTGCCCTTTGCGTGATGAAGGAGAGGCCTATGGGCATAAGCTGATTGAGGCGGGCAACACAGTAGCCATCTATCGTATTCCAAACGCTCTCCACGGCTATATGTCCCTGCCCGCTTCCTTTATACCGGTGCGCCGGAGCTATGAGATCATCAATCATTTTCTGAGAAAGGTGGAACAGCCGTGAAAACCAGGAATCCGGCTCAGTGGAGCCGTCTGGATAACGCCGCTAAAATTTTCCCTGCCAACGCCACCTTACGGGACCCCAAGGTATTTCGTTTCAGCTGCCAGCTGTTGGAGGAAGTGGATGGTTCTCTCCTTCAGCAGGCTCTGGACCGTACCCTCAGGGATTTCCCTCATTACCGCTGCGTGCTGCGGCGGGGCCTATTCTGGTATTTTTTTGAAAGCTCCTCCCTGCCCGCCGTTGTGGAACAGGAACATCTGCCATTGTGCAGCCCCCTGTTTTTGCCTGAAGACCGGGGACTGCTGTTCCGGGTCAGCTGGTTCCGCCGAAGGATCAGTGTGGAGGTGTTCCACGCCCTTGCCGACGGCACAGGAGCGCTTCAATTTATCCGGGCACTGGTGTTTTACTATCTGATGCTGGTTCATGGACAACAGCTGGAAATTCAGCCCCAGCTGGATTATGACGCCTCCATCAGCCAAAAACAGGACGACAGCTTTCAAAAATATTATGCCGGCGCTCAGGGCGGGGAGAAAAAAGCACCGGTACAAAAGGCCTATAAGATTCAGGGGCCCCGTTTAAGCGAATACCGCCTGCGAACCATTGAAGGGGTCATGTCCGCCAGTCAGGTGGTGGCGGAGGCCCGTCGCCGAGGGACCAGTCTGACCGCCTTTCTGGGAGCGGTGCTCATCCAGGCCATCCATGGGGAAATGTCGGTGCTTCAGCAGCGGCGTCCGGTGGTGCTGTCCATTCCGGTCAATCTCCGCAATTACTTTGATTCCCAATCCGCCCGGAATTTCTTTGGTCTTTTCCTCACCGGTTATTCCTTCCAGGACGGGGATGGCAGTCTGGAGGATATCACAGCCACCCTCACACGGGATTTTCGGGAGGAGCTGACAGCGGAGCGCCTGGCTGCCAGAATGAATGAATTGGCCGCTTTGGAGCATAATTTCCTGACACGGGCCGTTCCTCTGGTGCTCAAGGATGTGACGCTGCGGTATTTCGGGCACCGTTCCGAAAGCCAGATGACCGCCGCTTTTTCCAATCTGGGGCGGATTTCCATGCCGGAGCCGCTGGGACAATATATCGATCTGTTTTCAGTCTGTGCCAGCACCAACAAGCTTCAGGTTTGTCTGGCCACCTTCGGCGACCGGCTGACGGTAAATTTCACCGCGCCCTTTGTCAGTACCGAGATTCAAAAGCGCTTTTTCCGCACCTTGTCCGGTTTGGGCATCCAGGTGGAGATCAGCGCCAACCGCATAGACCCAGAGGAATGAAAGGAGCGCAGCTATGAGCAAATGCCATCATTGCGGGGTATCCGTCACCGGTCAGTGGCAGCACTGCCCCCTTTGTCAAAGTCCCCTCACTGCCGACGAAGCTTCCAGCCCGGATCAGTTTCCCCTGCTGCCCTTGGTCAGCCGCCAATACAGCGGCCTTTTAAGGGGACTATTGTTTCTTTCTGTTTGTCTGACGGCCATCAGCGCCGCGGTCAATTTCGCGCTGGTGCGCTCGGGCCGCCATGAACAGTGGTGGTGCCTTTTTGTGGCGGCGGGAGTTGCCTGTACCTGGATCAGCTTGGGCACCATCATCCGCAAAAGGCGCAATTTACACAAGACCATTTTGTGGCAGGTGGCGCTGATGTCCCTGTTTGCCATCGGCTGGGACTGGCTGCTCACCGGCTGGACTAAATGGAGCATCAACTACGCCCTGCCCATCCTGTGCACCGTGGCCATGGCGGCCATGCAAGTCCTGGCCCGTATCCTGCGCCTGCGGGTGGAAGATTATATGGTCTATCTCCTGTTGGACCTGGTGTTTGCCGTCGTACCGGTCCTGGCGCTGGCTCTGGACTGGGTGGATGTGGTGATTCCTTCTCTGATCTGCATCACTGCCGGGGTCATCTCTCTGGCCTGGCTGCTGATTTTCCAGCGGGAAGCCCTGCGCCGGGAATTCAACCGCCGGCTTCATCTGTGAAAAGGTCCGTCAGGCACTGAATTTGAATTTGGAGGAAGATGTGGATGTCCCAACCGGTGATCTTTTTTGTTACCCGCCATGGGGAAACTCTTCTTAACCTGCTGGGACGGGTCCAGGGCTGGAGCGACAGCCCCTTGACGCCCCAGGGGGTACAGGATGCCTGCCTGTTGGCGGAGATGATGGAAAGCATTCCCTTCCATGCCGCTTTTTCCAGCGACAGCGGCCGGGCGGTGGAGACTGCCCGGCTCATTTTATCCCGTGGGAACAGGGAGGGCCTTTCCCTGCGGCAGGACCGCCGCCTGCGGGAATGGTGCTTTGGCAGCCTGGAGGCTTTGCCTATGAAGGAATTGACAGAGGCTATTTCCCGGGGACTGGGAGGATCGCTGACCATGGGGGAGATGAACGCCAGAATGGAAGAACTGCCCGACGCCATCAAACAGGCGGACCGCTCCGGATGGGCGGAGGGATTCGATGGGGTACGCCGGCGGCTCATTTCCTTTTTCCGGCAGACGGCAGAGGAAACGTCAGCTCAGGGAGGAGGCAATATTCTGGTGGTTTCCCATGCCTTTTCCATCAAAACCGTTCTCTATCTGCTGGCTCCCCAGCGGCTCGGTGAGGTGGAAAAAATACAAAACGCCAGTGTCACCACCATTCTTTGGCGGGAGGGCGTATTTGAGGTGCAGGCGGTAAACCAGCGCATCTTATCCAGCCAATGAAAGAACCCATTTGTCAGCAGGCGTGCTTTCACAGATTCTTCTGTGGGCGCGCCTGTTTCTCTTTGCTGGGAACTCCTTCCCGGCCCTGGCTGAATTTCAGTTTTTTCCAGCCCTTTCAGGCTGTCAAGAAAGCACCTGTCATTATACCGCCTCACCTGTCTTTTTGCTGCCGGCAGTGTCAATTGTTCAAGAACAAGTTGCATCCACCCATTCCTCGCGGGGAATGAATATGCTATAAATGAATCAGTATCACCCTCTCAAGGCAGGAAATTTTTGAAAACTCCCAAAAGAACGCCATCCTTTGGCTCTGGAGGGCCCACCCCATCAATCCAGTGGGGCGCCGCTTTTTTCCACCATTGAGCCATCGGTTTTCAGGTATGACTTTTCGGCAGGCACAGCTTCCCGCTTTGAGAGCGTCAGGAGGAGACCGTGTTATGAAAAAGCAAAAGAATCCCCCGCTTCAGTCTCAATTATCGGAACATTCCCCACAGCCCAAGTCCCGGACCAAAGAATCACAGGACAAAAGGGACAACGCTGTGGCCTCAAGCAGCTCCACTGCTATTTCCAAAACCATAGAGGCCCCTGCAGAAAACACCGTCTCATCTCCAGAGGCCCCTTCCTCCCTTTCAAAAGACGCCTCTTCCAAAAAAGCTTCTGCCTCAAAGGGCAAGTCCCCTGTCCGTGAAGGGGGAAAGGTTCAGGCTCAAACTTCTCCCGCCGCCGAAGCTGCGGTATCCGCTGCCCAGGGTGACGAAAAAAAGAAACCCACCAAAACCCGCCGCACTCCCGCCAAAAGGAAAGGCGCCGCTTCTTCCTCCGCCCCCCAAAAGCCGGCCTCACCCGAGGCGAACACCGGAGAGGCAGAGCAGAATTTCCAATCGGATTTTGACCGGCGTTTGGCCCGGTACCATGACGAATTGAAATGGCTCTATTGCGAGCTTTACAACGGCGATACCGCCGCCTTTGATTATTTTGTATCCATGCTCCGCCGCAGCTGGGAAGAGCGGAAGGAGCCTTTGCGGCAGCAGGATCTTCGCCGGGAGGCGGACCCCGATTGGTATCGCCGCCGGGACCTGCTGGGGATGATGCTGTACACCGGCGCTTTTGCCGGAACGCTCCAGGGAGTAAAGGAAAAGCTTCCCTACATTCAGGAGTGTGGGGTCAACTATCTCCATCTGATGCCGCTGCTGCAAAGCCCCAAGGGACGCAGCGACGGCGGCTACGCGGTAGCGGATTTCCGTACTGTGCAGCCGGAGCTGGGCACGATGGAGGACCTGGAGGAGCTGGCTGATTCCTGCCGTGGGGAGGGAATCAGTCTGTGCCTGGATTTTGTGATGAACCACACCAGTGAGGATCACCAGTGGGCCAGAAGAGCCCGGGCTGGAGAAGCGGGTTATCGCCAACGGTACTTTTTCTATGACAACTGGGACATTCCCCGGGAGTTTGAAAAGACGGTACCCCAGGTGTTTCCCACCACAGCGCCAGGCAGCTTTACCTGGCTGCCGGACTGCCATCAGGTGGTGATGACCAATTTCTACCCCTATCAGTGGGATCTGAACTACCGCAATCCCGTGGTGTTCAACGACATGACCGAAAATCTTCTGTATCTGACCAACCGGGGAATCGATATCATTCGTCTTGACGCCGTCCCCTACATTTGGAAAGAGCTGGGCACTACCTGCCGCAACCTTCCCCAGGTCCATACCCTGGTGCGGATGATGCGCATTGCCTGTGAGGTGGTATGCCCCGGTGTACTGCTGCTGGGGGAAGTGGTGATGGAACCGGCCAAGGTGGTTCCCTACTTCGGCACTCCCGACAAGCCTGAGTGCCATATGCTCTACAACGTCACCACCATGGCCACCACCTGGCACACCCTGGCCACGGCGGATGTTTCCCTGCTTCGCCATCAGATGGATGCCGTCTGCGCTCTGCCCCGTGAGTTTGTGTTTCTCAATTATCTGCGGTGTCACGACGATATCGGCTGGGGGCTGGATTATCCCTGGCTGAAATGGCATTTCGGTACCGACGAGGTGGCCCACAAAAAATATCTCAACGACTTCTTTACCGGAAAGTGGCCGGGAAGCAGCGGCCGGGGAGAACTGTATAATGACGATCCCCGATTGGGAGACGCCCGTCTGTGCGGCACTACCGCTTCCTTGTGCGGGGTGGAGGCAGCGGACTACGAGCGGGACCCCTTCAAGCTGGAGCGGGCCATCGCCTGCGATCTCATGCTCCATGCCTGGATGCTGACCCAAAGCGGTATCCCTGTTCTTTACAGCGGCGATGAAGTGGGGCAGCTTAACGACTATTCCTACCACCACGACGATGAAAAGTGGGATGACAGCCGTTACATCCATCGGGGGCGCTTCCAGTGGGATCTGGCTGAAATGCGTCATGACCTCCACACCCGTCAGGGCAAACAGTTTGAAGGACTGCGCCGTTTGGAGCGGCTGCGGGCCGGGGAGCCCTGCTTTGATGGAAGAGCCAATGTCTGGACCTTCCACACCGGCTCCCCCCATGTGCTGGGAGTAGGCCGCTGGTATCAGGGGCGCAAGCTGATTGCGCTGTTCAACTTCAGCGACCAGTACCTGACTGCCGGAGCGCCGGAACCGGGCGCTTTTGACGAGCTGATCTATGAGGAGCATTTTGACCAAATCAATCATCTGGAGCTGTATCCTTACGGCTTCAAATGGCTGCTTCAAATCGAAAAATAAATTTATTTTGGTTCCGTCCCGGCAAGAAAAACCTGCTTTCTTCCCGGGGCGGTCTTTTTTCAGAGGCACCTTTTCCCCAGCCATCCCACTGGTATGGAAATGGTTTGTGTGTTACAATAAAGACAATGTATAGGGGTGTCCCAAAAGTTTCACACCCTTTCAGGAAAGGGCCGGTACTCCTGGAGGTAAGTCTTTCCTCCGGTTCCAGCGGGCGGGGTATGGGTTCAAGCCCATGGTTCACCTTTTACCATTTCAAAGTGAAGCTCTTTTCAGTCAACAGATTTTCGGCAGTCTGAAAGTATAACGGCAGTTGTGTTCTTGGGAAACTCCTGGTTTTCCGGTTCCATCTCTTGGGGAGACTGCGGGAACATGACCACCGGTATAGTAAGTAAACAGGGAGGGATAAAGCCATGACCAGCAGCGCGCAGCCTGGAGAACGAATGAAATACCGTTTGGCGGACGCCATGAAACTGTGCATGAAAAAGGCCCCTGTGGAAAAGATCACGGTCAAGGAGATCACCGAGGCTTGCGGCACCACCCGTCAAACCTTCTATCGAAACTTTCGGGACAAGTATGACCTGATCAACTGGTATTTTGATAAAATTCTGCTGGAATCCTTCGAGCACATGGGAGAGGGACGGACCATTTACGAAGGACTGGTGAACAAATTCCGGTATATTCAGGATGAATCCTTGTTCTTCCGGGCCGCCTTCAAAAATGACGATCAAAATTGTCTGCGGGAACATGATTTTCATTTGATCATGGCCTTTTACACCCAGCGCATTGAAGAAAAGACCGGGCAAAAGCTGCCTGAGCAGCTGGCTTTTTTATTGGAGATGTATTGTCAGGGGTCCATTTACATGACGGTGCAGTGGGTGTTGGGAAAGCGTATCGCCACGCCTGAGGAGCTGGCCCAGTCCCTGGTTGATGCCATGCCTGCCCAACTGGCTGAACTGTTCCATCGTCTGGAGCTGCTTTGAATCAAATTGAACTGATCTTTTTGGACCGATCTTTCACTGAAGTGACAGATCGGTTGAGTGTGCCGAAGGGATTCGGCACACTTCCAGGGGGACCCAGTCCCCCTGGATACGATTCTGGTTCCTGATGAAACCAGAATCGATACCCCCGGTTTCGCGCCCCGGTGGGCGCGGGTCGTGGTATAAAAATCAGGCACATGTCCCTCTGCGTGTGCCGAAGGGATTCGGCACACCTCCAGGGGGACCCAGTCCCCCTAGATACGATTCTGGTTCCTGATGAAACCAGAATCGATACCCCCGGTTTCGCGCCCCGGTGGGCGCGGGTCGTGGTATAAAAATCAGGCACATGTCCCTCTGCGTGTGCCGAAAGGATTCGGCACACCTCCAGGGGGGCCCAGTCCCCCTGGATACGATTCTGGTTCCTGATGAAACCAGAATCGATACCCCCGGTTTCGCGCCCCGGTGGGCGCGGGTCGTGGTATAAAAATCAGGCACATGTCCCTCTGCGTGTGCCGAAGGGATTCGGCACACCTCCAGGGGGACCCAGTCCCCCTAGATACGATTCTGGTTCCTGATGAAACCAGAATCGATACCCCCGGTTTCGCGCCCCGGTGGGCGCGGGTCGTGGTATAAAAATCAGGCACATGTCCTGATTTTTATGATTTTGAAATTTGCTTTTTCACGATTTGGTTTTTGTACAGTCTGGACCGATCTTTCACTGAAGTGACAGATCGGTTTTTTTGTCACTTTCTTTTTGCCCCAAAGATTGTTAAAATGTAGACATGAAGAGCCGGAACCACACCAGGCGGAACCGGCAAACAGCGGTATGAAAAGGAGACTGATGAAAATGGCCAACAGAATCATGCTCAATGAAACCTCTTATCATGGCGCGGGCGCCATCAACGAGATCGCTACCGAAGCCAAAGCCAGAGGCTTCCGGAAAGCCTTTGTCTGCTCCGATCCGGACCTGATCCGTTTCGGCGTCACCGGCAAGGTGACCAAGGTCCTGGAGGACGCGGCTATCGACTATGAAATTTATTCCGATATCAAGGCCAACCCCACCATCGAAAATGTACAGAACGGTGTGGCCGCTTTCAAAGCCGCCAAGGCAGACCACATTGTTGCCATCGGCGGCGGGTCCTCCATGGATACCGCCAAGGCAATCGGCATTATCATCGCCAATCCCGAGTTTGAGGACGTCAGAAGCCTGGAGGGTGTCGCTCCCACCAAGAATCCTTGTGTCCCCATCATTGCTGTTCCCACCACCGCTGGCACTGCCGCTGAGGTGACCATCAACTACGTCATCACCGACGTGGAGCGGAAGAGAAAATTTGTCTGCGTCGATCCTCATGATATGCCGGTGGTAGCCATTGTCGATCCCGATATGATGGCCACCATGCCCAAAGGACTGACCGCCGCCACTGGTATGGACGCTTTGACCCATGCCATTGAAGGATATATCACCAAGGCCGCCTGGGAAATGACCGATATGTTCCATCTCAAAGCCATTGAGATCATCTCCCGTTCCCTCCGGGGCGCTGTAGCCAATGAAAAGGCTGGCCGTGACGGCATGGCTCTGGGCCAGTATATCGCCGGTATGGGCTTCTCCAATGTTGGCCTGGGTATCGCCCATTCCATGGCTCATACTCTGGGCGCCGTCTATGACACTCCCCACGGCGTGGCCTGCGCCATGATGCTCCCCATCGTGATGGCCTATAACGCGGAGTGCACCGGTGAAAAATATCGGGAAATCGCCCGGGCCATGGGTGTTGCCAACGTGGACCAGATGAGCGTGGAGGAATACAGAAAAGCTGCGGTGGACGCGGTACAGCAGCTCTCCATTGACGTAGGCATCCCCACCAAGCTCAGCGCCCTCAAGGAGGAGGACCTTCAGTTCCTGGCGGAGTCCGCCTATGCCGACGCCTGCCGTCCCGGCAATCCCAAGGACACCAGCGTGGAGGACCTTAAGGAGCTGTTCCGCAAGCTGATGTAAGGAAACATATCATTGCGCTGTCCTTTTTCAGGGGATCGCTTCCAGGGTGCGGCCGCATCCCGGGAGCGGTCCCCCGTTTGCTTTCTGAGGCAGCCATGGCTGGGAGAGGGCGCCCCGGCAGGTTCCAAAACTGACCTGGAGCTGTTTTTTTGAAATTCCTCTTGACTTCATCGAGTAAAAGTGGTACAGTATTGCCAACAAATAGCGTTTAACGCGGTGATGGAGACCAATTAAGCCCTGAGAACCTTCCTGCAGAGAGCTGTCGGCTGGTGAAAGACAGCGGAGACTCAACGGCCCAAATACCCTCCTGAGCGGCCTGCCGAACAGCAATCAGTAAGCAGTGACGGGTGCGCCCGATACAGCGCCAGGGTCTGTTGGGACCCGTTGAGGCCGTCCTTTGGGCGGTAAACTGAGGTGGTACCACGGGAAATTCTCGTCCTCTGCAAGATCAAATTGCAGAGGACGTTTTTTATTATCTAGTGAAGCAAAGGAGACAGGATGATGGTCATTACAGACTTTTTGGAGCGCAATGCCCGGCTGTATCGGGATGAAACGGCTTTGGTGGAAATCAACCCCTCTCACGAGCGGGACAAGGCGGTGACCTGGCGGGAGTTCAGCCTCATTGAGCGTACCCGTCCCGACGCCCCCTATCGCCGGGAAATGACCTGGAGCCAGTTTGATAAAAAAGCCAACCGTTTCGCCAATCTGCTGCTGAGCCGGGGGCTGAAAAAGGGCACCAAGGTAGGAATTCTGCTGATGAACTGTCTGGAATGGCTGCCCATCTATTTCGGCATTCTCAAGGCGGGATGTCTGGCAGTACCGCTCAACTTCCGTTATTCTTCCGAGGAGATCCAGTATTGCCTGGGTCTGGCGGATGTGGAAGCCCTTGTGTTCGGTCCTGAGTTTGTGGACCGGCTGGAGCCCATTCTCCCCGCCCTGGACCAAGTCCGTATCCGCTTCTATGTAGGCAAACAGGTTCCCGCCTTCGCGGAAAGCTATCAGGAGCTGGTGCGCTACTGCTCTTTGGAGGCGCCTCCCGTCTGCCTGGAGCAGGAGGACCTGGCGGCCATTTACTTCTCCTCCGGCACCACCGGATTTCCCAAGGCCATCCTCCATAATCACAGGGCCCTTTATTCCGCCTGCCTGACAGAGCAGCATCACCACGGCCAAACCCATGAGGATGTATTTTTGTGCATCCCTCCCCTTTATCACACCGGCGCCAAGATGCATTGGTTCGGCTCTCTGATTTCCGGCGGCAAGGCGGTACTTCTGCGGGGCGTCTCCCCTCAATGGATCCTTCGGGCGGTCACCGAGGAGAAATGTACCATCGTCTGGCTGCTGGTGCCATGGGCTCAGGATATCCTGGACGCCATTGACAACGGTTCCGTCAATCTGGATCATTATCTGCTGGATCAGTGGCGGCTGATGCATATCGGCGCTCAGCCGGTCCCCCCCAGCCTGATCCACCGGTGGCAGAAGATTTTCCCGCACCACGCCTATGATACCAACTATGGTCTGAGCGAATCCATCGGCCCCGGCTGCGTCCATCTGGGAGTGGAGAACATCCACAAGGTGGGCGCCATCGGCAAACCCGGTTATCAGTGGCAGGCCAAGGTGGTGGATGAACTGGGCCGGGAGGTTTCCCAGGGCGAGGTTGGGGAACTAGCGGTCAAAGGCCCCGGCGTAATGCTGTGCTACTACAAAAATCCGGAGGCTACCGCTGAAGTGCTTCGGGACGGCTGGCTGTTCACCGGGGATATGGCCCAGGTGGATGAGGATGGCTTTATCTACCTGGTGGACCGGAAGAAAGATGTGGTCATCTCCGGCGGTGAAAACCTGTATCCTGTCCAGATCGAGGACTTTCTGCGCAGATATGACAAGATCAAGGATGTGGCGGTCATTGGTCTGCCTGATCCCAGACTGGGCGAGATTGCCGCCGCTATTATTGAAGTCAAGGAAGGCATGAGCTGCACCCAGGAGGAAATTGAAGCCTTCTGCCAGGAGCTGCCCCGGTATAAACGTCCCCGCAAAATCATCTTTGATCGTATTCCCCGCAATCCCACCGGCAAGATCGAAAAGCCCGCTTTGCGCAAAAAGTATTACCATGGCCGTTTGGTGGAGGCTCAAACAACCAATTGATCCAGTGTTGAACCGTGTTTTCCCAGAGAGCTGATGCTGCGGACCATAGGGAAAACTCCCCTTTCTTCACTGGTTTTCAAGTCCATTCCAGAGAGGAGTCTTCTTTATGTCCGATATGGCAATCAAGCTTTCCCTGCTGATCTTATTTTTCGCCGTGATGGTAGGCATCGGCCTCTATTGCCGCCGTCATGCATCGGATGTGGCAGGATTTGTGCTGGGCGGCCGGTCTGTGGGACCGTGGCTTACCGCCTTTGCTTATGGTACCAGTTATTTTTCCGCTGTGGTTTTTGTGGGCTACGCCGGGCAATTCGGCTGGCGCTATGGCATCGCCGCCACCTGGGCCGGACTGGGCAACGCTTTTCTGGGCTCCTTGCTGGCGTGGGTGGTGCTGGGACGCCGCACCAGAGTAATGACCCAGCATCTGGACAGCGCCACCATGCCGGAGTTCTTCGGGCGTCGCTTTGAAAGCCGCCGCCTGAAGTTGGCCGCGTCGGTGATCATTTTTCTGTTCCTCATCCCCTACACCGCCAGCCTCTACAACGGCCTCAGCCGCCTGTTCGCCATGGCTTTTGATGTGGATTATGAGCTTTGCGTGGCTGTAATGGCCATCCTTACCGGCGTTTACGTCATTGCGGGAGGATATATGGCTACCGCCATCAACGACTTCATCCAAGGCATCATCATGCTGGTGGGAATCTGTGCTGTCATTGGCGCCGTACTTCAAAGCCAGGGAGGCTTTCTAACCGCTTTGGACAGTCTGGCCCGGGTCTCAGACCCCACGGTTTCCAATACGCCCGGTGTGTTCGCCTCCTTTTTCGGGCCGGACCCTCTCAATCTTCTGGGTGTCGTGCTCCTGACCAGCCTGGGCACCTGGGGTCTGCCTCAGATGGTGCAGAAGTTCTATGCCATTAAAAACGAGGCCTCCATCAGCAAGGGGACGGTGATTTCCACCGCCTTTGCCGCCATCGTGGCCGGAGGCTGCTATTTCCTTGGCGGCTTTGGCCGGCTTTACAGCGATAAAGTGGATGTGGCCTCCCAGGGCTATGACGCCATTATTCCCACCATGCTCTCGGGCCTGCCCACTTTTCTCATTGCTGTAGTGGTCATTCTGGTGCTTTCCGCCTCCATGTCCACCCTCTCCTCTCTGGTGCTTACCTCCAGTTCCACTTTAACGCTGGACTTCATTCAGGGCAACCTCATTAAACACATGGGAGAAAAACAAAAGCTTCGCTGGATGCGGGCTCTGGTGGTGGTCTTTATTGCCATTTCAGTGGTGCTGGCCATCATTCAATACCGTTCCAGCGTCACCTTCATCGCTCAGCTGATGGGCATCTCCTGGGGCGCTTTGGCCGGCGCTTTTCTGGCCCCCTTCCTCTATGGGCTGTATTGGAAGCGGACTACAAGATCCGCCTGTGCCGCCAGCTTTTTCTTCTCCACAACGGTCATGCTGGCCAACATTCTGGTGGGAGAACTGTTTCCTCCCCTTCTGCGTTCCCCCATCAATTGCGGAGCCTTTTGTATGCTGGCCGGTTTGGTGCTGGTGCCTTTGGTCAGCCTCTTTACTTCTCCCCCGGACAGCCGCCAGGTGGAAAAAATCTTTTCCTGCTACGATCAGACCATCACCGTCACCATGCGGGACTCCATCGGCCGCCCGGAACGGAAAAAGTGATTCCTTTCAGCGTCCCCAAAAAGTCCGGCACGCTTCCACGGGGCTCAGTACCCTTTGGATCTGCCTTGGCTTTCCCGCTGAGTGGGGGCTTGGGCACTGGTCGTGGTGTCATCATCCCAGAGTGTCTGTTATATTATTGTCTGGGACGGTAGGCGGACGTTGTTTGCTCCCATCCATGGGGGCAATGGTTCCCTTCATCCCCTGTATTCGGGGTATCAAAATCAAAGCCCTGTCCTGATTTTGATCAGTTTGTATGGTTGTTCCTCAAAACAGATTTTTCGGCAATCCGGTAATTTTCTTTTATTTTTCCTCATCAAAAAGCCCCTGGAATATCGCCATTCATTCAGGCCATATTCCAGGGGCTCTTTTTGGTATTCTCCTTTATTTACCGCTGCTCACGAAAATCCCACAGACAGTTTGCAAGGGCCGCAAAATCTTCCAATGTCAGCTCTTCCGCCCGGGCATTTTCCCGCACTCCGGCTTTTTCCAGCAGTTCCCGCACTTTTTCCTTCTCCATGGCCAAAGCTGAGGACAGGGTATTCAAAATCGTTTTTCGCCTTTGTCCGAAAGCTCCCCGTACCACTGTAAAAAACAGTTTTTCATCCCGCACTTCCACCGGGGGCTTTTGGTTGACATCCAAACGAATCACGGCGGAATCCACATCCGGCGCCGGGAGAAACGATCCCCTGGATACTGGAAAGAGCATTTGAGGGGTACTGTAATAATGGACCGCCGCGGTGATGGCCCCCGCCTGCCTGGAACCGGGCTTGGCGCAGATTCGCTGGGCGGCTTCTTTCTGTACCATGACGGTGATGGAGCGAATAGGCAGCCGCTGCTCCAACAAAGCCATTAAAATAGGCGAGGTAATATAATAAGGGAGATTGGCGCAAACCACTACTTCCATGCCGGAAAATTCCTGCTGGATCAGCTGAGGGAGATTCACTTTCAGCACATCTTCATTGATGATTTTAATGTTGTCAAACTCGGCCAGCGTTTCATCCAAAATCGGCAGCAGCCGGCTGTCGATCTCAATACAGACCACCTTTTTTGCCCGCCGTGCCAGCTCCGCCGTCAGCACGCCCACACCTGCGCCGATTTCGATCACTCCACGCTCCGGGCTTGCTCCCCCCTGCTCTGCGATTCGGGGACAAACGGAGGGATTCACAATAAAATTCTGTCCTAACGCTTTGGAAAAAGTAAAGCCGTTACGTTCCATGATCTCTTTGATCACGGATCTGTTGGTTAACGGTTCCAAAGGTGTTTCCTCCCCTCTCATTGAAACAATGGCTTTCCACGGCTGCCCACCACCGCCTCAAAACCCAATAAGGAAAGGGTGGGATATATGGGTATCAGGCTGTCCGGACCCGATTTACGGAAGATAAAAAAATATCGGAGCAAAGCGAACTTTGCTCCGACGTGGTGCGCGCGGAGGGACTCGAACCCCCGACCTACTGATTCGTAGTCAGTCACTCTATCCAGCTGAGCTACGCACGCATATCCAAAAGACAGCTTAATTATATTAGCACACTTTTCTCGGTTCGTCAACACATTTTGCAAAAAAATATTCCAAAAACTTTCTGCTGGCTGTAAAAAGGAAAAAGTAGTATACTGATCTGGAAAATTTGTACCCAAAATAAGGAGACGGTTATGGAGTATTACTATTATTCTCACCTTGCCAAAGCTGAACAGGCCATTTACCGCGCAATGCTGGATGGCATTTCCTCCCTTTCCCTCTCCTTTGCCGTACCCAAAGCGGAACTGACGGCACTCAACAGCATTTTATTTCGGCTTCGTCTGGATCACCCGGAGATTTTCTATGTCACCGGCTTTTCCTGCCGCATTCATCCCGACGCCTCCTGCGTCACCATGCTGCCGGATTATCTTTTTGACCGCAGCAAAGTCCGGGAGCATCAAAAGGCGCTCTCCACCCGGGTCCGACGGCTGGCTGACGGGGCCAAAAATATGAGTGAGGTTGAAAAGGAGCAATATATCCACGACTTCATCTGCCGCAATGTTCGCTATGACAAACTGAAAAAAGCATATTCTCACGAAATTATCGGTCCTTTGGGCCAGGGAGTAGGGGTATGTGAAGGGATTGCAAAAACTGTCAAAATTCTCTGTGACGCTTTGGGGCTTTGGTGTATCATCGCCATCTCCGAAGCCGCCCCGGACAAAGGGATCAAATATCGCCATGCCTGGAACATCATCCGCCTGAAAGGACAATATTATCATCTGGACGCCACCTTTGACGGTACCCTTACAGGAGAAGATCTCTTGCGGTATGACTATTTCAATCTGGATGACCGGTGGATATTCCGGGATCATCAGCCGGTTCTCTTCCCTGTTCCCGCCTGTGCCGACAGTGCCCAAAGCTATTACCGAAGCCGGAAGCTGTCCTTCACCAAAGAGGAAGAGGTCTGCAAACGTGCTGCCCAGGCAATTCGCAAAGGACTTCCTCTGGCGGTACATTGGAGAGGGGGCTTTCTTACCAGGGAGGTATTGGTTCGGCTCATGGAGCAGCTGGAGCAGGCTGCCCGGCAAAAAGGCCGCCATGTTCAGCTGTCCCTGAACTGGCCCCAGGCTGTGCTTTGTCTGCGCTTTCCTCAGACCGTACCCCAGCAAACCCTTATTACTGAAGAGGCAAACGAGGGTGAGCAGGATGGTGAAGGCTCCTCTTGTGAGCATCAGGTCACAGGCTGCTGATGGACGCTCCGGGAGCAGCTCAATCTTGACTTTTTTCCTCTGGTATTGTAAACTTAGTGACAATGGATTTTACAAATTCATATGGAATCCTATGCCGCTATGGTGGAATTGGCAGACACAAGGGACTTAAAATCCCTCGGAAGAAATTCCGTACCGGTTCGACCCCGGTTAGCGGCACCACCAGGCAAGGGCCTGGAGCCAAGTCGCACTCCAGGTCCTTTCTTTTATCTAAAAATTGCGGCCTGCGTTCAAGCGATCTAAAGTGTTCGCCATCGCCACCAGGCAAGGGCCTGGAGCCACCGGCTAGGGCCGGAGCCAAGTCGCGTTCCAGTCCTTCCTGATATCCAAAGAAGTCAGCCCGCGTCCGGGCAGGCAAAAATCGTTTTCTCCTTCAAAGCCCATTGCAAATATGATGACAGGGGGAAAGATCATGCAAAAGGTAGTTTACATCAGCAATAGCCGTGATTTCACGGAACAAAGGGATATTAATGACAATCGATATCTGGTCCGCATCAACAAGCTGTTGGAGGAAGGCTGGGTCATTTCACAAATGAATACCCAAACCGTTCCTGTTGATCCTAAACTGGAAAACTATCTCCACAAAGAAACCCTTGTATCCTTTGTGATTTTGGAAAAGCCTGAATAACCGGTCAGGTCCTGGAGCCAAGTCGCGCTCCAGGACCTTTCTTTTTATCCAAAACTGCTGCCCGCGTCCAACGTGTTCTAAAATGTCCGCCATAATAAGCCAAGGCCTGGAGCCAAATCACGCTCCAGGCCTTTTCTTTTTGTCCAAAACTGTGCCCACGGCCTGATCAGTTTAAATGCCGACCAAGATGGGGAATCAAATGGTCCCCTGTTTTTTCCAGTATGATTGTTGTGCTTTCTCTCCCAGCAGCTGAGCTTTGAAGGCTTTCATCCAGCTCCTGCCCATCTCCCTCCTGAACGGGAGATAAAACACACCCTTTCCCTGACCGCGCCGCTTTTCTGTCAGTCCCGGATGCTGGGGAAAATGATGGTATTTCTGGCGTAAATTTTGGAGATGGACTCATCATAATCCTGGCAGGCCAGGGTGATGACGAGGGAATCCAAAATACAGTTGTGGGAAGTGCGGGAAGCAACCACAGCATCATCTGTCATATAAGGAATGTCTCCCGGAGGCGCATAGAGAATAATATCCGCCGATTCACAAAGAGGAGAATCGGTATAACTTGTTACCGCGATGGTGGCGGCCCCACTGTGATGGGCAACATACAGCGATTCTACCGTATCATGGGTATGGCCTGAATAAGAAATTCCAATGGCTACATCCTCCGGTCCCAGGTTCAGGGCCATCGTACGCATCATAACGCCGCTGACGGCAGTGGCGACCTGATAACCGAACTGATAAAAATGATAGGCGGCATTGGTCACAACAGATTCCGAGCTGCCCGTTCCCAGCAGCAGAATATGCCGTGCTTTATGGAGGAGGCTGACCGCCTTGTCCACCTGTTCCATATCAATTTGGCGGATGGTCTCATAAAGAGAATTGATATTGCTGGTAAAAGTTTTATTGAAAATATCTTTTGCCTTATCTCCTCTCTTGATAGCAGGGAGCAAAAGGGGCTCCTCTTTCTTGGAGGTTTCTTCCAAAAACTTATATTTGAGTTCCGCATATCCACTCAAACCGATGGCTTTACAGAAGCGCACAACGGCAGAGTTGGCCACCCCGGCGGCAATAGCCAGGTCCTGTATATGCATTTTGGAGATAGAATCACTGTGGGTCAGGATATAGTCTGCAACACGCTTTTCCCCATAGGTAAGATTTTGGTACCGCTGCCGAATCATCAGTAACATGGACGGCTTTTGTTCCACAAGTCTCCCTCCTGCTGTCTTGATTTTACCGGATGGCTTTATTATATCAGAAACCAGCTCGCATTTCAATATAGAAATATTTCTAGAAATAATATTTTCATTTTTTATTTCTCGAAAATTCCGTGTAAAATTTAAGTTTATTTTTAAAATATGAGATTATATCAAGGATTTAAAGCTTATTTAAAGAAAAGAAAAATTTCTAATTTATTTCTTTTTATTATTGACATCAGAATTTTTATATGCTAATATCCAGTCACAGGGAACAAAATTAGAAAATTATCCAAGCAAATACTGTTCAAATCAGATCAAGGGTCGAAATTCTGAAGGAGATGACGATATGGACGGATTATGTCGGACAGGAAATAACAGGGAGCGAAAATATCCCCGTCTCATCGCCCACCGGGGGCTCAGCTGGGCAATGCCGGAAAATACGGTTGCTTCCTTTGCGGCGGCCATTGCTTTGGGAGCTGACGAGATCGAGTTCGATCTGTGGGCCACCAAAGATGATCAGCTGGTGGTTTGCCATGACAGCTCAGTGGACCGCACATCCAACGGCAGCGGAGAAATCTCTTCTTTGAGATGGGATGAAATCAAAGATTTAGATGCCGGCAGCTGGAAGGATGAAATTTGGACCGGTTTACGGTTCAGCACCTTTGAAGATATCCTCCGTTTGTTTGGACGCCGCGTAATCTTCAACATTCACATCAAAGGCGCCAGCGACAACGCCAATGCCGCGGCGCAAGGAGGCCATTCCTTCCAAAAGCGGCATATGGAGCAGGTTGTCTCTCTGATCCGGAAATATGATTGCGAGGACTGGTGTTATATTGCCGGAGACAGCGATATTTTGCAGCTGGCAATCCAGGTGGATGAAAGCATCCAGCGTTGCAGTCTGTGCGGCTGTTTCGACTATACGATTGTGGACGCGGCCATCAAGTACGGCTGCAAAAAGCTCCAGTTTTTAAAGCCCTATTACAATCAGGAAATGATCGAAAAGGCCCACCGCCATGGCATTACCTGCAATATGTTCTGGTCGGATGACCCTGAGGAAGCCAAAAAATTTCTGGAAGAAGGAATTGACTCCATTCTGACCAACCGCTTCAATCTGCTCAAGGATATCATTTAAAGGGCAGCTGTAAAAAGGGATTTTTACCCTCATAAAACAATGGGTGATCTACAGGGCGGAACAAAACAGCGGTCTGCATGGCCTCATTCCTGGCAGGCAGCGTCTTCTTTCTGGATACTGAGGGAAAAATATAATTGTGGGGGAAATCCGATCCTG
Source organism: Angelakisella massiliensis (assembly GCF_900104675.1). Classification (GTDB taxonomy): domain Bacteria; phylum Bacillota; class Clostridia; order Oscillospirales; family Ruminococcaceae; genus Angelakisella; species Angelakisella massiliensis. The sequence continues at coordinate 421,862 of NZ_LT629944.1, forward strand.
GAAAACCGTATTGCCTTTTGTCCACTGAGGGTAGTGAAAATGGAAAAGAAACTTGTTGATGAAAAGGAGCTGGAAAGAAAATGAAACCCAAAAAGCTGATTGCAATTTTGGCCGCGCTGAGTATGGTATCAGGGCTGCTGCTTTCTGTGGGATGTTCCTCCGGCACGGAGAGTTCCTCCTCCGGGAGCGCTCCCGCCTCCGGAAGCGTTTCCGCCACAGGCGAAGCCTCCGGGGACGCGGACAAGCCCTATGCAGGCACCACCATCCACGTTCTGCTTAACACCCATGAATACTACGACATTGCCGATACATACATTCCCGAGTTTGAGGAAGCCACCGGTATCGATGTAGTTATGGAGCATGTGGAGCGTGTTTCTCTGGCTACCAAGCAGGAAATGGAACTGGGAGCCCATACCGGCGCCTATGACATCATGCTCATCGACCCCAGCAAGGCCACAAGATATTATGAAGCCGGCTGGGTGGAGCCATTGGGAGAGTGGATCGCTTCTGAGGACCCCGCCATCACCGACCCGGATTTTGACATCAACGACTATATCTCCGCCTATACCGATCTGCTGACCGTGGACGGCAATCTGTGCGGCTTGCCGGCGGTGGGCGAAACAACTATGCTTTTCTATCGGAAAGACCTGTTTGAGCAGGCTGGAATCGACAAGGTCCCTGAGACCTGGGACGAAGTGGAGCAGGCTTGCATCAAGCTGAAGGCTCTGGACGTTGACGCCATCGGTTTGAGAGCAAGAGCGGGCGAAGGTCTTAACTGCTACATCTGGCCTTCTTTCCTCTATGCTTACGGCGGCAGCTATGTGGACGAAAACGGCTATCCTGTTCTCAACAGTCCTGAGGCCGTGGCAGCTACCCAGAAGTTCGCTGATATGATCAATAATTATGGTCCTGTGGGCGGCAGCGACATGACCCACGCTGAGCATATCACCTCTTTCCAGCAAGGAAATCTGGCTATGTTCTATGATGCCTCTGTTTTCAACAACAACTTCTCTGATCCTGAGCTTTCCAAGGTCACCGATGTGTGGATGGCCGCCCCCGCCCCCATGGGTTCCAACGGACAAGGCGCCTCCGCTGCCGCCACCCATGCTCTGATGCTGGTCAAAGACAGCAAAAACAAGGAAGCTGCCTGGCAGTTTATGCAGTGGTACACCGGCAAAGATCTTCAGAGACGGGTTGCCCTGGACAGCAAGACCTTCGGCGCTGTTGTTCATCAGTCTGTAATGGATGATCCCGAGTATCTGGAAATCTTCGGCGGACACAACTGGGTGGAATCTTTCCATAAATCTCTGGAGCGGATGCGTCCCGACTACCGCTTGGTTTCTTATGCTGAATGGCCTTACATCGGCGACCGGATCGGCAGAGCCATCCAGGATACAATCACCGGAATCGGTACAGCCCAGGAAAACATGGATGCCCTCAATGAAGAACTGACACAGTTTTTTATTGAAAACGGCTATGTAAAGCAATAAGCATCCCACAGCTTGTGATCATGACATTTATCCGGCTTGCGTCCCTGTGGCGCAAGCCGGACTGCTTAAAAGGAGGAAACCATGCAAAGTAAGATCGCGCAGAAGCGGACGCTGATACTCATGCTGGTACCATGCCTGGTAATTCTTTGCGTCATCATCATCATTCCCCTGATAAACCTGTTTGTCTACAGCTTTTATGACTACAAGCTGTCCAATCCCAACGGGATGGAGTTTATTGGATGGAAAAATTACAGCAAGGTCATCAAAGACAAGGAGTTTCTCAACTCGCTGATTGTTACGGGAAAATATGTGTTTGGCGTGCTCATCACACAGATTCCCATGGGGCTTTTATTTGTGGAGGTCCTCAGTCACATCAAAAAGGGCTCCGGCCTGATCAAATCACTTATCATGCCTCCTATGGTGGTGCCCGGCGTTGTGGCCGCGGTGATTTGGCGGCTGATGTATCATCCTTCCACAGGTCTGATCAACTATTTTTTAGGAGTTTTCGGCATTGAACACGCATGGCTGGCAGACCCCAAAACCACTTTGGCCAGCCTGATCGTGGTGGATTTCTGGCAAAACACCCCCTTTGTGATTTTGATGATGCTGGCAGGGCGGTCCGCCATATCGGACGACCTGTATGAGGCGGGGAAAATTGACGGCGCCAACGGCTGGCAGCTGTTCCGGCATATCACCCTTCCCCTGCTGCGGGGCAGCCTGATGATCTGCATCCTGTTCCGGATTATCGACTCCCTGAAGGGATTCGCTCATATCAGCCTGATGACAGCCGGCGGCCCGGGAAATGTTTCCACCACCATCAATTACTACGCCTACCGCATGGCCTTCACCTATACAGATATCGGCTACTCCTCCACTCTGGGTGTGTTTATGCTGCTGATGACGACCCTTTTGGCTGTGGTATTGCTGAAGATTTTTAACAAGGGGGCTTCCAATTGAATCGCTCGTTATTCAAACGATATCTTTCCAAAATTGGTTGTTATGCCGTCACTGTCGCGCTGATCATTTTCTTTCTGTTTCCCATCTATTACATCGTCACTATGGCTTTCAAAGTTGATGTGGATGCCATGGCATATCCGCCCAAATGGATTTTTACACCGACATTGAAAAACTTTGTGGAAATTTTTCAGGACGGCGCTCTGATAAAGAGCCTCATCAACAGCGTCATTGTCAGTTCCGCCTGTGTACTGGTGGGGCTGGCGGCAGGTACACCAGCGGCTTATGCCCTGTCCCGTCTTAAATGCAGATGGGTTTCCAGTGTCATGTTTTTTATCCTGGCCGCCCGTTTGATTCCCCCTATGAGCATGCTGCTGCCGATTTTCAGCCTCTTTGTAAAGCTCAATCTGGTCGACACTCACCTGGGACTGATTCTTTTGAACCTCACCTTTGTTCTTCCGCTCAATGTCTGGATGCAGAAAAGCTTTTTTGACGAGGTGCCCAGAGAGATGGAAGAAGCGGCGGAAATCGATGGATGTACGGTGATACAGGCATTTGTTCTGGTCGTTCTTCCTCTGATCGCCCAAGCACTGGTAGCAACCGCCATTTTCTCATGGATACAGGCATGGAACGAGTATCTCTTCGCGCTGACAGTAACCCGCTCCAACGCCAGAACAATCATTGTCGCGGTCAATAACTACATCAATTTTGAGCAGATGCAATGGGGAAAGATCGCCGCTACCTCTGTGATCATCAGTTTGCCGGTGATGGTGTTCAGCTTCTTTGTCAGAAAATACCTGATCAGCGGACTTTCCGCCGGCGGCGTGAAGGCCTGAGACGAAAATCGACATGGGGCAAGGTCAAATGGCCCCCCATCATCAAGGAAGATTGCTTGCACAAGGAGAAAATATGAACACATACAAGTTCGATACTCATGTCCACACCTGTGACACCAGCCGCTGTGGAGTCCTTTCCGCTGTGGAGGTCGCCAGGCTGTACAAAAATGCCGGATATGACGGTATCATCATTACCGATCACTATCACCAGGAATATTTTGACTCTCTGGGAGAAGTGGATTGGGAAACAAAAGCGGAGGCCTTTCTGAAAGGATACCGTGCCGCCCGGGATGAGGGAGCAAGGGTTGGTCTCAAAGTCCTGCTGGGAATGGAAATACGGTTTCCTGAAAGCAACAACGACTACCTGATTTTCGGCATTGATGAATCCTACATACAGCGGCAAGAGGCGCTATACCGGCTGGACCTGTCCGATTTCCGGAAAAAGACCAAGGCGGACGGCGTCACCATTGTCCAGGCTCACCCCTGCAGAGAAGGGCTCACCCTGGCCGATCCATTGCTTCTTGATGGAGTAGAGGTATATAATGGAAACGCCCGACATGATTCTCACAACTCCCTGGCCCGGGCTTTTGCCGAAAAGTACGGCTTGAAGATGACGTCCGGTTCCGACCTGCATGAACGGGAGGACCTGGGCAGGGGCGGCGTTTTGCTGCCTCAAATGCCGGAAACCTCCGCAGACTTTGCCGCCATGCTGCAAAGCGGAAGCATCCTTCAGCTGTTCCAAACCCAGTAAGTACCCGATGAAAAGTGTGATAAAGAAAGGAATGGTCCTTTTATGAAAAAAATGTTTTTTATGGGGGAAGAAAAGTTTCAGCTTCAACAGGTGCCTATGCCGGTACCTGGTCCTGATGAGCTGTTGGTACGCAATGCCGCCTGCGGTGTATGCGGTACGGATATACACATCTTTCATGGAGAACCAGGATCGGCCGAGGTGGTTCCTCCGGTGGTACTGGGCCACGAATACTCCGGTGTGGTGGAAGAAACGGGCAAAAATGTCACCGGTTTCAAAAAAGGGGATCACATTACCGTTGACCCCAACATCTACTGTGGTGTGTGCCGTTTTTGCAGAGGCGGCAAAAAGCAGATGTGCGAAAGCATGGAGGCTATCGGCGTCACCAGAGACGGAGGCTTTGCTGAATACAGCGTGATTCCCGCCTCCCAGGCTTTTCTGCTGAACAAAGACCTTGATCTGGAAGCCGGAGCAATGGCAGAACCTCTGGCCTGCTGCATCCACGGCATCGACCTGGCAAACATCCGCGCCGGCGACACGGTTCTGGTCATTGGCGGCGGAGCCATCGGCTTGCTGATGGTACAGCTGGCAAAACTGTCGGGCGCATCAAAGGTCCTTCTCAGCGAGCCGGTGGCTTTTCGCCGTCAGTTGGGAGAACAACTGGGAGCGGACGCCAGCTTTGATCCTATTTCAAAGAATCCGGCGGAGGAGATTCAGCGTCTTACCGGTTTGCAGGGTGCAGATGTTGTTATTGAGTGCGTAGGAAAAACAGCCGCCACCAAACAAGCTTTTGAAACTGCGGCAAAGGGCGCCACTGTGCTGCTGTTCAGTGTCCCTTCTGTGGAAGCCACCTACCAGCTGCCTCTTTTTGAGGTCTTTAAAAAAGAACTGGTTATTAAAGGCTCCTTTGTCAATCCTGATACACACGCCCGGGCAGTGGAACTGCTTAACAGCGGAAAGGTCCAGGTAAAGCCCCTGTTCACCCACCGCTTCCCTCTGGAAGAAGTGGAAAAAGCCATTGAGATGCAGCAAAGCGCCGAGTCTGTAAAAGTGCTGGTTATCCCCCACTGCTGAGCCGCCGCTCAAAGGAAAGGAGCTGTCTTTCTGTCTCTGCCGGCGCAGGAAACCGTACCAGGAGGGAAAGCTTTACCTGGAGCCCTGGCTTTCAGACAGCTGGCGCAGCTCACCAAAGATGCCTGGATATCTGCATGATCCTTTTGTCTCAAAATTACTGAATCCCAAGCCTGTGACCGCTGTGATTCAGGCTTGAAGGCGGATACAAGTTTAAAGGGCGCTCCCATATGCCAGTGGGAGTGCCCTTTAAGTTTGTTCAGCCCTGAATCTTGCGCCGGAACCTCAGCTTTTGTATGAAACCTGGCTGACGGTCCTTTGAAATTTTTTCTTCATACCCACGTCTCCCCTTCCCGTACTTTCTCCTCAGACATGGGTAATGCTTTTACTCCTGTGCAGGGAAGGATATCCCAACATACTCCTTCAAAACCGGGAAAACGCAGCTGGTCAAAGAGACACTGAGCCTTTGTCAGTGGGAAAGCCCCTGTGATGTCGAGAGATTTCCCGTTCCCATCACAGATTCACAAAAAGCTTTTCGTCCAGAGCATGATGGGCGGGCAGCTGATGAACGATCTCCAAAAAACGCTTCATATATCCTGTCAGGTAGATGCCCTTTTTGTAGCAGACAAAAAAGTTCCGGTATATATCCACATTTTTCAGCGGATATACGTTGTAAAAATACACACCGTTGAGGTCCGCGTAGTCATCGGGACACAGCATGACCGTCCTGCTGTAAGCAACGGTGTTTTTACACACCTCAATATTATCGATCTCAAAGGCCACTTTTGGGGCCAGCCCCTTGGACAAAAAGATGGCGTCCTGTGTGGCACGGATTCCATGGCCCTTTTTGCAGCTGACAAAAACCTCGTTTTGGGCTTCTTCGATGTCAACAGGGGTGCCGAAGGCAAATCTCTTTGCGATCTCACATTCTTTGTTGGCCAGCAGCACTACCCGCTCCTCCTTGATCAGCTCATAGGTCAGGGCGGGATTTTGGGGCGTGGTGGCCAGAAAAGCGAAGTCAATATTATTTTCCAAAATGCTTTTTTCCAGGTCTCCGGAACCACACTCGTGGAAATCCAGCTGCACCTGAGGATATTCCCTGGAAAAAGCGCCGTACAAGTAGGGAACGATTTTAGCCGCCCGCTGTATGGGGATGCCGATATGGATGCATCCCCGCTTTTTTTCCTGAAGCTCCTGGATCTCCCGGTCCAGATTTTCGGTGATCTGGGCGATTTGCTGGGCTGCCCTGATGTACAGCTCCCCCGCAGGAGTCAGGGTCAGCGGCACGGTGGTACGGTCAAAAATGGGCATTCCCAGGCTGTGCTCCGCTGATTTTACGATCTGGCTGAGAGAAGGCTGACTGAGGTACAGCTTTTTTGCCGCGGCTGTAAAGCTGCCTTCCTTCAGGATGGTCATAATATATTCCGCGTGTCTGCTGTTCATAATCACCCATCCTTTTTCTATAATAAAATGCCTATCTGCCCATAGGAAATTATGTAATTGCGAACATATTTTGCTTTATGATACCATAGATTTATAAGATTTGCATACTTTTCTTTACCGGAAACGACAAAAAGGAGGAATGCGTTTTATGATCAATCGCGCAGGCAGGGAAATTCCAGATGAACTGCTGGAAAAGTACGGCAAAGAAGGCTATCAGGGTATGAACTACAGGGACAGCAGCTCTTACAAAAAAGCAGCTCCTGTGGTGCGGGCTACCGTTGACCCCAAGCGTTCCAAGATGGTTTCTTCCATTCGGGAAGCGTTGGAAAAGTGCGGTATCCGGGACGGCATGACACTGTCGTTCCATCATCATTTCCGGGACGGGGACTATATCGTAAACATGGTGATGGAGGAGGTTGCCGCCATGGGCATCCAGGATATCACCATCTGCGCCAGTTCCCTGGGGGCTGCTCATGACCCGGTAGCGGATATGATCGAGGAAGGAATTGTCACCGGTATCCAGTCCTCCGGCGTTCGGGGACGGATCGGAGAGGCTATTTCCTATGGCAAGCTGAAAACACCCGCTATCATCCGCTCCCATGGCGGCCGTGTCCGGGCCATTGAGGAGGGAGACGTTCATATTGATATCGCTTTTATCGGCGCTCCCACCAGCGATGAGTACGGCAATGCCAGAGGAGTGGGGGGAAAGAGCGACTGCGGTGTTCTCTCCTACTCCATGGTGGATGCCCAGTACGCGGATAAAGTGGTGGTGATCACCGACTGTCTGGTGCCCTTCCCCAATATGCCCGCCAGCATCTCCATGGTGGATGTGGATTATGTCTGCGTGGTGGACGCCATTGGCAATCCCGCCAAAATCGTCAGCAACGTCATCCGGATGACCAAGGACGTTCGAGAGCAGATGATGGCGGAGTACTGCACTCAATTGATTGCTGAGTCTCCTTATTTCAAGGACGGCTTTTCCTTCCAGACCGGCGCTGGAGGCGCTTCCCTGGCTGTGAACATGATGCTCCGCCCCATCCTGGAAGAAAAGGGAATCACCATGAGCTTTGCCATCGGCGGCATCACAAAGCCTATGTGTGATCTGCTGGATGACGGCTTTGTCAAGTGCATCGTGGATGCCCAGGCCTTTGATATGGGCTCTATCGAATCCATCAAGCACAATCCCAATCACTATGAAATTTCCACCTCCCAGTACGCCAACCCCATGAACAAGGGCGCTTTTGTCAACAAACTGGATTTTGTAATCCTGGGCGCGTTGGAAGTGGATGTGGACTTTAACTGCAATGTAGTGGTGGGCTCCGATGGAATCGTTCGGGGCGCCCCGGGCGGACATCCTGATACGGCTGCCGGTTCCAAATGCTCCATTATCGTAGCGCCACTGGTTCGGGGCAGAATTCCCACCATCTGCACCAGATGCACCTCCGTAACCACCCCTGGCGAGGCAGTGGACATCGTGGTGACCGAATACGGCATCGCCATCAATCCCCTCCGCGCCGATCTGCTGGAAGCCTACAAGGACTCCAGTCTCCCCATCCGCACCATTGAAGAGCTGAGGGACGAGGCATACAGAATCACCGGCGCTCCCCGTCCCATTGAATTTGAGGACCAGATCGTAGGGATCATTGAGAGCAGAGACGGAACGATCATGGACGTCATCCGCAAGATCAAAGAAGTTACCATATAAGGTACCAGGGGGGAATGAAAATGGAAATTAAAAAATCAGCCATTGCCGGAACTCTGGAATCCAGCGATGCCCAGGTTGTTGTGGACCCCGGCGAAAACGGCATTGAGCTTACCATTCAAAGCAGCGTAATCAATCAGTTCGGGCCCCAGATCAAGGCGGTGGTCCTGGAGACACTCCAGCGCCTTGGGGTCACTTCCGGAAAAATCGCCATTGTGGATCGGGGCGCTCTGGACTGCACCATCAAGGCCAGGGTGGAATGTGCCGTCTATCGTTCCAATGACCAGGTGGACAATCTTCCGTGGGGAGGTGCGATTCAATGATGCATCCCAACAAAAAGCGGCTGCGCCGCTCCATGATGTTTCTCAACTGCCAGAAACCCAGCCTGATCAAAGATCCCTATATCTATAAGCCGGATTCCATCATGCTGGACCTGGAGGACGCTGTGGCGGAAAACCAAAAGGATTCTGCCAGATATTCCCTTTATCACGCCTTGAAGGAAATTGATTACCGGGGCGTAGAGCGGGTGGTGCGTATCAATGGTTTGGATACGCCTCATTGGAAGGAAGATATTCGGGTCTGTGTGGCAGGGGGAGCGGATGTAATCCGTATCGCCAAGACGGAATCCGCCCGTGATGTACACACAGTGGAAGAGGCCGTACTGGCGGCGGAAAAGGAATTCGGCCGTCCTGAGGGCAGCACCCTGCTGATGGCGGCTCTGGAATCCTGCCGCGGCGTGCTCCGGGCTTTGGAGGTTTGTGAATCTTCTCCCCGGCTGATTGGTATCGCTCTTTCAGGGGGAGATTACACCAAGGATCTGCAAACATCTATTTCCGGTACCGGAGTGGAACTGATGGGCGCCCGGCAGCAGATTGTCATGGCCGCCAGAGCAGCGGGCGTGCAGTGCTGGGACACTGTATTTACCAACCTGGATGATATGGAGGGCTTCCGGAAGGAGACCCAGATGATCAAAATCATGGGCTTTGATGGTAAATCACTGGTCAATCCCCGTCAGATCCGGGTGGTGCATGAGATCTTCACCCCCACGGAAAAGGAGATCATCTTTGCCGAGAAGGTGGTTCGGGAGATCGACGAGAAAAAAGCCATGGGCATTGGCGTCTTTACTGTAGACGGTAAAATGATCGATATCGCCTTTTACGATGGAGCCAAGCGCACCCTGGATTTGGCCAAAGCAGCCGGCCTGAGATAAAGAGCCCATACTGTTTGGGGATTCTATTGCGTTTTGAAATCTGATTAACAGCAAAAAGTTTGTGCCGCCGGGCAGCCCTTTTTGGGAGAACCGGCGGCACAAACTCTTTTTTTATACGGCAGAAAAAGCAGCCCGCATCTTTGGGGTGGATTGCGGCAATACTAGGTAAGTGCAAAACGTCCGCCGGACAAATCGGCCCAGGGGGATACATCCCAAAGGACCGGTTCTATGGAGGCTCGCTTCCTGGCAGCAACCATATCACAGGAGGTTGCCTGTCATTGTTCCGATAACCTCCTGGAGATCGTTTTTTCCATTGTGCTCTTATTTTCTCTGGTTCTGTCGCTTTTGCTTTGCTGTGCCGCCTCTTCTTCCTTTTGAAAAAAGAGTTGGCTGCTGCCCTTCTATGGGCGGCTGGGCATTCTCAGCAGATGAGCTCTTTTAAAAAAAATAGAATGGGCCTTCACCATGGGAGATATCGCTGGCAGGACTGGCGTTTCATTTTCATCCAATATCCGCTTTATGAAATCATGGTTTTCGTTTATACGGATCATTCTTTTATAAACAAGGCGCTTCCGAAGAGGAATGTGGGAGGATCTTTTATGTTCGATCAGAAATTTGAAGTAAAAACCTTTGGATTACCATTATGGCTGGCCTGTATCGTTACCGCTGTGGCAATCATCGCGGCGACAACCGGCGCTCTCTCCGCGGACCTGGCGGGAAGCTTCGTACTGATGCTCTCTATTGGTTTTATCTGTAATGAAATCGGCGAGCGGATTCCTTTCTGGAACAGCTATATTGGCGGCGGTCTGGTGCTGACTTTTCTGGTTTCCGCTTTTCTGTTTACCTACAACATCATCCCGCAAAAATACGCGGACGCAGTCGGTATGGTGATGGATGACGCCGATTTTCTGACCTTTTTTATCATTTTCCTCATCACCGGCTCCATCCTTTCTCTGGACAGAAAGCTGCTGCTCAGGTCCTTTGCCGGCTACATCCCCACCATTTTAGGAGGACTTGTGGGCGCTGGTGTTCTTGGCATCGCTGCCGGATTACTATTTGGGGTCAATCCTGTAAACATTCTGCTGAAATATGTACTGCCTATTATGGGTGGCGGCAATGGCGCCGGAGCTGTTCCCCTGAGCCAGATCTATGAGACTGTTACCGGCGATCCCGCGGCAAATTATTACTCCTTCGCCATTACCATCCTGACCATTGCCAATATTTTCGCCATTCTGACCGCTGCGGTTCTCCACAAAATCGGAACCAAAAAGCCTTGCTGGACCGGTGACGGCACCAACTTGATCCGTTCCGGCGGAGAACTGGCCAGTGAAGGCGCTGCCGTCAAAGTGACCATGAAGGACTTGGGGGGCGCTTTCTTCCTGTCCATCGGCTTCTACGCTTTGGGAATGTTATTTGCCAAAACCATTCTGCCTGCTGTTTTCGGCACCCCCATCCATCAGTTCGCTTATATGATTATCTTTGTCGCTTTGGCAGCGGGCTTGGGCATCATCCCGGACAATGTGCGGGCAGGCGCCAAAAAGCTGCAATCCTTCTTTTCCAGCAATCTGATCCTTATCATCATGGTGGGAGTGGGTGTGGATACCAATATCATTGAGCTGGTAAACGCCATTACTCCCGGCAATATGGTCATCGCTCTGGCCATTGTGGTTGGCGCTGTGCTGGGCGCCGCTGTGGTGGGCTATCTGGTTGGGTTCTATCCCATTGATCCCGCCATCACTGCCGGCCTGTGTATGGCCAACCGGGGCGGTTCCGGCGATCTGGCGGTGCTTGGGGCTTCCAAGAGGATGCCCCTGATGGCTTACGCCCAGCTCTCTTCCCGCTTGGGCGGCGGCATCGTGCTGATTATCGGTTCCGCATTGCTTGGGGCTTTTCTCAAATAACGCATCCTTTTTCATACCATATACACAGGGCACGTCTTTCGGGAGAAAAGGCGTGCCCTGTGCTGATCAGAAATATCCTGGAAAGAGCTTTTCTCAAAAGGTCTGCCCGCTGTTCCAATTCCACTCCAAAGTCATCGGATTCATGGTATAATGGCCAAAAGAAGCCACTGGAGGGAACGGCCATGATCTACGTCACCGGAGATACCCATGGGGATTTTGAACGATTTCAGGAGGAATACTTCCCGGAACAAAAGAATATGACCAAGGATGATTTTGTCATCATCTGCGGCGATTTCGGCGGGGTCTGGGACGGCAGCAAACGGGAACGCCGCCAGCTGGACCGGCTGGAGCAGCTGCCCTTCACCCTCCTGTTTGTTTCCGGCAACCATGAGAATTTTGACCGGCTGGCAAAATATCCGGTGGAAGAGTGGAACGGCGGAAAGATCCAGCGTATCCGTCCTCACGTGATCCATCTCCTCCGTGGACAGGTATTCCAGCTGGAGGGACGTCTTTTTTTCACCATGGGCGGCGGGAAGAGCCATGACATTGAGGATGGCATCCTTAACCCTTTCGCCCAGGACTTTCAGGAGCAATATGTTTTATATCGGGGGATGGGGGCCCGATTCCGGGTCAATCACCGCACCTGGTGGAAGGAGGAACTGCCCTCACCACAGGAATACCAGCAGGCCAGAGAGACACTGGAACATATCAATTGGTCGGTGGACTATATCATTACCCACTGCGCCCCCAACAGCATTTTGGACCAGCTGGGGGATCGTTCCTATGAGCATGACCAACTGACGGACTTTTTAGAGGAAGTCATCTCCAAAGCTCAGTTTCGTTACTGGCTTTTCGGCCATTACCATGACAATCGGATTTTGGATAAACGCTATGTTCTCCTTTGGGAGCAGATCGTCAGGGTGCTGTAGGTTCTTGAAATCCATAGCCTGGTATCTTTTGGAATGATGCCTCTGCCACAGTTTTCCCCTTTTTCCAGGGCAGGACACTTCATAGCTCTTTCATACAACCATGTACCAGGGCTCTTGATGGCAAACCTTTCCCCTATTCTGTCCAACTTTTACATCGGTATCATGAATGGGGACGCGGCAATCCTTTTTCAGACAACACTGATCTATAAAAGCAAAAAACCACCGGCTGAACCGGTGGTTTTTTATTTCGCAAAGAAATATTACTTTTTCTGAACGTACTTTAGGCAGTCCAGCATAACCGCAACGAGGATGATGATACCGGAGAAAACGAACTGGAGGTTGGTATCAATACCCAGGGTGGTCAGGGAGTATGTAAGAGCGGTGAAGATAAAGACACCCACAACAACGCCGGAGATCTTACCGATACCACCGGTGAAGGAGATACCGCCCACGACGCAGGCAGCGATGGCGTCCATTTCCCAGCCCTGGCCATAAGCGGCGGAACCGGAACCCACCATACGGATGCACTCCAGCCAGGAGCCGAAGCCGTACAGGATACCTGCCAGAATGAAAGCGCCTACAGTAACGCGGAACACGGAGATACCGGAAACCGCGGCAGCCTCGGCGTTTCCGCCCACAGCGTACAGATTCTTACCAAAGGTGGTCTTGTTCCAGATGAACCATACAATGACCACAGCGGCCACGGCCCACAGAATGATGGTGGGGAATTTGCCGATTCTGGGGATGATCATGCCGGGAATGGAAGGATCAATGGCACCGAAGGAAACGCCCTTGGTGGAATAAGTGACCAAACCGAAGATTACCAGCATGTTGGCCATGGTGGAGATGAAGGGGTGCATCTTGAACTTGGCGGTAAAGAAACCGGCAATGGTGGTAAAGATGGTGCACAGCACGATGCAGACGATCAGGGACAGGAAGACCCGGGCCATCACAGGCAGTGTGCTGAAGTCAAACACATGACCGAACACAGAACCGGTGTTGGGGCCATTGTGCATCACAATGGTGGCGGCTGTCATACCCATACCTACCATACGTCCAATGGACAGGTCGGTACCGGCCAGCAGGATCAGTCCCGCAACACCCAAAGCCAGGAACATTCTGGGAGAAGCCTGCTGGAGGATGTTGAGAATATTATTGACTGTCAGCAGGGGTACATTCTTGACAATGGGGGTGATGATGCACAGGGCGATAAAGATGACGATAATGGCGATGTACAGACCGTTTTTCAGGAAGAAGTCCCGACGGTTGAAGGTGTATTGATAATTTTCCCACCGCTGAGCCATCATCTCGGGGAAGGTGAATTTGGACATCCGCAGCATATCGATCAGGTGATACTTGTAATCGAAAGCGGCGTGACGGCGATCCTTGATCTGCTGCAGATCCTTGGCCAGCTGCATCTTGGCGTCAAACAGCTGGTTTTTGTAGACGTATTTCTCGTCTTTGATCTCCTTTTGATCGGTCAGCTTGGCAATGGTCGCCTGATGCTCTTTCTCCAGCTGCGCCACAGCGCTCTGGTATTTCTGCCGGGCGACTACCTTTTCCTCCTGGCAGCTGGCCAGCACAGGCTGATAGTACTCGGTGTCGAAATGAGCCTTGATATAGCCCTCAGCATCAGCAATCAGCTTGGAAACCTCGTCCTTGTTCTTGGCTTCCACCGCTTTGGCGGCTTCCAGCTCCTTGTTCATCTTTTCCCGCAGAGCGGTCTTTTCCTCCTGGGTATAGATGCGGTCCCGCTTGAGGTTGTCCAGGTTGTTCTGGAGCTCTACCACCTTATCGGTACCGTTTTCCCGCAGGGCATCGATCTTTGATTGGATATTGCCGACATACTCGTCAATAGGCTGGCGAAGCTGTGCTTCCTGCTCAGCCGTGAGGATTTTTGTCTTTTCTGCTACCATAAGCTTTTTCTCCTACTATAGGTATTTTGCACTCAATCTCAAAAGCTCTTCCTGATTGGTCTCCTTGGTATTGACAATGCCGGACAGATGTCCGTTGGACATTACACCGATCCGGTTGGTGATACCGAGGATCTCAGGCATTTCGGAAGAGACAACGATAATGGTCTTTCCCTGCTTGGCCATGTTGATGATCAGCTCATAGATCTCATACTTGGCGCCAACGTCGATACCTCTTGTAGGTTCGTCCATCATGAAGATCTGGGGTTCCCGCTCCAGCCATTTACCAAAAATGACCTTCTGCTGGTTGCCGCCGGAGAGGCTGGAGATCATGTCATCGGGGCCCATGCACTTGGTATGCATGGTCTTAATCTCTTTATTGGTAGCCTTTACCATCTTTTGGGTGGAAAGGGCCATGCCCGTTTTGTACTGATCCAGGTTGGCAATAGTGGTATTAAAGGTCAAATCGCATTTGAGGAACAGGCCGTTTGCCTTACGTTCCTCGGTGATCATGGCAAATCCATGATCAATGGCCTCCTTCGCGCTGCTGAAATTCATCAACCTGTTTTTGAAGTAGACCCGGCCCGCCGCTCTGGTACGGACGCCGAAGATGGTTTCCAGCAGCTCAGTACGGCCGGCGCCCACCAGACCGTACAGGCCGAAAATTTCTCCTTCCTTCACATCGAAGGTGACGTCCTGCAAATAGGGGGCATACTTTGTGGAAAGGTGCTGGACAGACAAAATGGTGTCGCCGGGCTTATTGTACACCGGCGGGAAACGGCTCTCCAGAGAACGGCCCACCATGGCGGTGATCAGCTCGTTCATATTGGTGTCCTCGGCTTTCTTGGTCATAACCAGGTTGCCGTCCCGCAGCACCGAGATCTCATCGCAAATCTCGAAGATCTCATCCATCTTGTGAGAGATGTAGATCAAAGAAATTCCCTGCTCTTTGAGCATTCTCATCATTTCAAAGAGCTTGTCTACCTCCTGTACCGTCAGGGAGGAGGTGGGCTCGTCCAAAACGATAACCTTGGAGTTATAGGAAATCGCCTTGGCGATTTCGCACATCTGCCGCTGGGAAACAGACATGTTCCGCATCGGCTGAGTCAAATTGACGGTCATTCCAAGCTTACGAAACAGCTCGGAAGCCTTTTTCTTCATTCTTCCCTCGTCAACAACGCCCATGGAGTTGATCGGATAACGTCCCAGGAACAGGTTGTCGATGACGTTTCTTTCCAGACACTGGTTCAATTCCTGATGAACCATGGCAATGCCGTTTTCAAGGGCATCCTTAGGGCCGGAAAAGCTGATTTCCTTGCCGTTTAAGAAGATCTTTCCCTCGTCCTTCTGGTAGGTGCCGAAAAGACACTTCATCATCGTTGACTTACCGGCGCCGTTCTCACCCATAAGTCCCATGACAGTTCCGCGCTTTAAGTCCAGGTTAATATGATCAAGCACCCGGTTACGGCCGAAGGACTTGCTCATACCGCGTATTGACAGGACAATCTCATCTTTCGCATCTGCCATTCTAGTTTCTCCCGTTATGCTTATTCACAGTTTCAGCAAAAAAGTCTGATCCTGCCGGATTTTCGTTGACAAGTGCAGTTGGGGAGAATTCCTTCTCCCGTACGGAGGATTTCCTTCTCCCGAACGGAGAATTCCTTCTCCCCAACAGCATACTGTCACTTATTCGTTAGTCAATTGGAGCGTACCGTCACGGTAACGCTGAATCACTGGCTGAGCAGAGCAGTGTAGGAAGCCGCGTTGTCGGTCTTCACCATGTTGATGGCGAAAGCGTCGAACTGATCGGGGTTGCTCAGACGGTTGGTGATGTTGGCCTCGGTCTGGCCGTCGCCGCCGATGTACTCGACCTTCAGGTTGAGCAGATCGTCGTAGTTCTGCAGCAGGGGCTGATAGGTAGCGCTGAGGAAGTTATCAGCAGCGTTGTAGATGTTCAGCCAAACGTTCTTGGTGGGATGAGCAGCAGCATCCAGCTGGTTGGAAACAGGGGCATAAACCTTGGTGGAATCGGTGAACTCCTGATAGTTGTCAGCGGTGACAGCCACGTTCAGAGCGTAGTAGGAGCGCTGATCAGCGTTGTAGTAGTAAACCTCATCGCTCAGCACGTTGCCGGCCTCGTCAGCGGTGCCGATACCGGTGTCGATGTCCACGCCGTCCAGAGCGTTGCGCAGTACGCGGAGGGTCAGGTAAGCCTGAACGTCAGCGTGCTGGCTGATGGTGCCGCCGTAGCCCTCTGCGATAGCAGCAACAGCGTCAGCGTTGGCGTCATAGCCGAAGGTGGGAACGCCGTTGGCCTTGGACCAGGCGTTGAACATGGACATACCCATACCATCGTTGTTGGAGGCGACGATATCGATCTGATCGCCGAAGGAGGAAGCCCAGGTGCCGATGGCGTTACCAGCGGTAGCGGCATCCCAAGTGGCGCCGGCGGAGTTCTTCATCTCCTGAGAAGCCAGCTCACGGACGATGTAGGTCTTGCCGTTTACTTCCAGAGAACCGTCCTTAACAGCGGTAGCGGTGCCGTCAGCGTTGGTACCAACGGGATCGCTGTTGATGACGCCGTCAACCTCAACGGCAGTGCCCAGAGCACGGCGGACGCCGCGGGTACGGGCGATGGAGTCGTTGTGGCCGATATCGCCGATGGCCAGAACATAACCGATCACGCCGTCGCCATTTCTGTCGATCTCATCAGCGTGGGCCTTGATGTAATCCACGATCATGGTGCCCTGGAGCTCAGCGCCCTGGTTGGCGTCGAAGCCCACATAGTAGGTGTTGTCGTTGAAGGTCAGAGCGCTCATGTCCAGCTCACCGGTGGAGCTGTTGGAGGGCTGACGGTTGAACCAGACAAGGGGCTTGTCCTTGTTGGCAACATCTTCAGCGGGAGCAGCGGTGGAAGTGCTGGCGGAAGCGCTTTCGGAACCGCTCTGAGCCGCCTGAGAGGAGGAAGCGGTGGACTCCCCGGAGGAGCAAGCCGCCATGCTCAAAGCCATCATGGCTACCAAAGCTAATGCAAGTGCCTTCTTCATAATAATTCTCCTTTTGCCTGCAATTTGAACGGGACCTTATCTCTGCCGGTCCCATCTGGCACTATTAATGCTAGAGGAAAATCAACGGAAAAACAAGGTGAAAATTCACCGATGGAGGGGTAAAAAATTATGTGAATAAAATAATGTTCTCAAACTTGGAGGATAACATTTGTGCAAAATATTCAATCCCACTGTTGTTCAAAGGCGAATAACGCCTTTTGGCTGTCCATGGTAAAAATATTGCTTTTGTCAACAATCTGTGTGGAAGTATCCACTGTCCGCTCCAAATTTCCCCCCTGTCCCGTGAGCAGTTTATAGGCGCTCTCCACCCCCAGATAGCCCATGGCATAAGGATTCTGCACAATCAGAGCATCCACCGATCCTTCCTGCAGAGCGTCGATGGTCACCACATTGGAATCAAAGCCCACCAGGAATATCTCCTCCGAAAGGCCCATCTTCTCCACCGCCTTTGCCGCACCCACACTGGTGGGTTCATTGAAGGCAAGCAGCACATTGATGTCCGGAAAATTCTCCAGCAGGGTGGAGGTATCCTCTTGGGCATAGGAAGCCTCCGCCAGGGTATTGATAACTCCTGCGATCTCAGCGCGGCCGCTTTGGGTAAAGGCATCCACAGCACCCTGCTCCCGTTCCTGCCCGTTGGCGCTGCTGATGTCGTAGTTGACAATTCCTACTTTCAGCGGTCCTTCCACCCGCTCCAGGGCAGCCTGAGCCGCCATCTGACCGGCAGCGTAATTGTTAGTGCCGATATAGGTGCTCACCGCTTCAGAGGCCACGTTGCTGTCGATGGCCACGATCTTGACCCCGGCTTTGGCGGCGGAATCAATAGCCGCGGCGTTATTCTCATAATCAATGGCGGAAAAGACCAGCGCTTCCGCCCCCGCCGCTACAGCGTCGGCTACCATCTGATTCTGGGTCTCATAGTCCTCTTCTGTTTCCGGACCGATAATACTGAGTTTGATGTTGTATTCTGTAGCGGCCGCTTCCGCTCCCGCAAAAACCGACAGCCAAAATTCCGTTTCCGTAGATTTGGCCACCAGCGCCACCCTATGCTGTGTGGAGGAGACCGCAGCTGTTCCGCAGCCCCAAAGGCAGCTAAAAAGGAGCAGCACAGCGCAAAGGATCAATCTCCTATTTTGCTTCATAGTCTCCCTCCCGTACCTTGGGCATCCGTATTTCAACACAGGTACCCACATCCAGCTCGCTGGTAATATGCAGTCCATATTTTTTGCCGAAATAGATTTTCAGCCGGTCGTTCACATTTTTGATGCCGATACCGGTACGGTCCTTGGGACCCCGCTCCATAATGGCCTGAATTTGTTCCTCGCTCATGCCGACACCGTTATCTTCCACACGAAACACAATATCGTCCCCATCCTGGTGGACACTGACATGGATATTTCCTTCATCCACCAGCAGGTCCAGACCATGATTGATGGCGTTCTCGATAATGGGCTGGAGCGTGATCTTGTTGCACAAATATTCCAGACACTCCGGGTCCACATCAAAATCATAGGTAAACTGGTTTTTATAGCGGTATTTCTGGATCTGCAGATAGCTTTCCGCGTGTTCGATCTCCTTGGCGATGGGAATGAGCTCATGGCCCTTGCTGATGCTGATGCGGAACAGCCGTGCCAGGGCGTGCACCATTTTGACAGCATCAGCGTTGCGCCCCCGTTCGCACATCCAGGCGATGGAATCCAGGGTATTATAGAGAAAATGGGGATTGATCTGTGCCTGCAAAGCCTTCAGCTCCGTCTTGCGCAGGTTGATCTCCTCCTGGCGCACAGTGGACATCAGCTCCTGTATCCGCAGCACCATATGGCCGAAGGAACTGGACAGCTCCTGCACCTCCCGGGTGCCCCCCACCGGCCGGTAGGTAAAGTGATCGGCATCCTCCTCAAAGCTTTCCATTGCCGCCGCCAGTCCCCTCAGGGGCCGCCCCAGCAGGCGGGACAGCAGCCAGCTGGTCAGCAGTGCCGCCGCCAGCACAACAATGGCAAGGACAATGGACAGATGGATCATCTCCGTCACATTGCGGTTGACCAGCTCATCCACATAGCTGACGCCTACCACCCGCCAGTCGCTGCCTTCCACACTGGTGACGCAATAGATGACCGTGTCATCCACATAGACATTATCCTCCAGCTGGGCCAGTACCTGGGTATTTTCAGATTTCAGCCCCGAGTACAGCAGCTGCTGCTGAGGATGGTAGACGATATTGCCGTTATTGTCCACCAAAAAGCAATAGCCCCGCTGACCGATGCTGACGTTGTTGATATAACTGGAAATGCGGGAAAAACTGAGATCCAGCGATGCCCAAGCGGCTCTGCCTCCCGGAGAAAGGGGGGCGGTCATGGTGACCACCCAGGGGTAATATCCCTCAAAAATACTTTCCACATGGGGGGCGGTCATATAGGCAGAGGAGGAGGAGCGGGCCCGTTCGATACTGAAAGAAAGATTTTCAAAAATCTCTTCCCGGGGCTGGCGTCCCAGGGACCAGCAATCCAGCAGTACGCCGCTGGGGGAATAGGTCGTCACCGCCACCACATCGGGCCGAAATCTCAAAAAAGCGGACAGCAGCTCATTGCGGCTGTCCTCACTTTCCTGCATGGACTGTTCCACCAGATCCATGGCCTGTTCCATATCCCGCAGATAATTGCCCACTGTGTTGGACACCTGAGAAACGGCCTGGGCACTGCTGGTCCGGGCACTCTGTACCATGGCGCTGCGGTATCGGTTGAGAAAGAGCATGATACAGCAGCACAGGATGATCGCCACGACCCCCACCACCATGGATACCAGAATGGTGGTGATCCGCAGGCCGGTGCGGGCGCCTCCGCCTTTCAATTCTTCTCACCCGCCCTTTCCTGATCCAGCCTGCGGCGCATGGCGTTGGGTGATTCGCCGCAGTATTTTTTAAAGCAATAGCTGAAATAGTGCTGATCGGTATAGCCGCACCGCTGGGAGATTTCCTGGATCTTCAGCGGTGAGCCTACCAGCAGCTCCCGTGCTGCCTCCATCCGTTTGCGGATGAGGATGTTGATAAAGGTTTCCCCAGCGTATTTTTTGATACAGGCGCTCAAATGGTTGGGGCTGACATCCAGCATCCCGCTGAGGGACACCAAGGAAAGATCCGCGTCCATATAGTGCTGATCCAGCGTTTCCAGCGCCCTCTTGCAAAGGGAGGGGCCGCCCTTGACTGCCGGAGCGATACCTCCGATAAACTGTGCCCCGCTTTCAGCGGTATCCCCCTGCCGCATTGCCTCCATCGCTTCCCGGTAAGCCCCATGGAGCTGGGTCAGAGAACTCACCTCACGGCTGACGCCGATGCGGCAGCGCTTGTGGAGCACACGGGAAGCCATCTGAGGCAGCTCGTCGGCCAAAATGTGGAGGTAGTCGTTAAAATCCCATGGATTCCCCAGCAGCACGGAAATCACCTTGCCGGAGGCCAAAAAGCTGACACTGCGCAAATACTTCGCCGCCAGTGTATTCACCGAAGCGGCAAAGGCCGGGGTTGTGCAGTTGACGCCCTTTTCATTGAAAAGGGTGGAAACCATCACCGTATAGGAGGGCTTATAATCCAGGTCCCGGAGCAGACCACATTGCTCGGCATAGGCCTCCGCCTGGGAATTATCTGCCGGTTCAGCATAATCATCCAGCACCAGAGGCATCAGCATGGCGGCACACCGGTCCTGCTCGCCGGTTTTCGGCGCTGTTTGACGGAACATGGCGAATTGGTCGTCGATCTTCTGCCGGATGATTTTCAGCTCCGCCGCAAGGCCCTCCATGGTCAGGGGCTTGAGCATATAGCTGATGATATTATAGCGGATCGCCTGTTTGGCATATTCAAAATTGTCATAGCCGCTGAGAAAAGCGATATTGGTGGCAGGGCAGATTTCCCGCACCTGCCGTGCCAGCTCGATACCGGAAATAAAAGGCATCCGGATATCGGTCAGCAGCAGATCCGGTTCATGCTTCTCCACCAGCTGAAGGGCATCCAACCCGTTGCTGGCGTCGCCCACCAGGCAGAAGCCCAGCTCCCGCCAGGGGATCATCGCGCACACGGCCTCTCTGAGTTCATCCTCATCATCGGCAACAATCACGGTGTACAATGTCTTTGCAGCCATCACGGTACCTATCCTTTCTTTGCTGGATAACAGATCAAAAAGCAAAGGCGCCAGCCTTTTCTCAAAACAAAAGCATCCCCGCTTGCGCAGCCCCTCTCTTCTGCCCAACGGACCGAAAGCAAGTGGGACAATGTCACTTTTCCCGGATTTTTCTCAAAAAGCTTGTCCCCACCTGACCGAAACCACCCCGGTGCTCAGACAATTCTCTGAAAACCACGGAATATCTGCGATGACAAAAGCTCTGACGGGTTTCCCAAAAGGGCCCGCGAAAAGTCTTTCCGCCCTGCAGAAGAAACACCGGTACGGCAAACGCTGATAAAAGCCCGTTCCCAAAGGCGGTATGGAGAGGTTGCATCAGTCCATATTTCCACCTCCTGCTCATCCCCGCGGCGGAGGAAACAGCAGTCCCTTTTTCTTCTGTGGATGTTCTTTTTAATTTTAGCCTTCTGTTTTTTAATTATAACAGATTTATAATTATTATACAAATATTTCTTTTCATTTATCGAAAACTTAGTCACGCTTCCATAGGAATTCTCACTTTTGGCAAACAATATCTCCCTGCCTATACCTGAAGAAAAATGTTGAGCGCTGTTATTGGCTGTTTAAAATCAACTTTTTAAACTGCTCAATTTCATACATTTCTCGTCTCTATACAAGCAGCTTACTGTCCCTGTTTCCGGCCCCAGACTTTTTGGGAAATCATGCTCCTCTGTCTGAACTGAAGCGGCAGTCTCTCAGGAAAGTAAAACACGGTTCACCGTACACCAAGGGCAAAACGTGCCCTTCCCTGCTGTCGGCTCTCCCATCATTTTTCATTCCAAAACGCACCCCATGGACCGGGCGATCTCCACCGCTTGTTCCAATCCTATGCGGGTATTTTTCATTTTGATCTGACGGAAGTCTACTCCCTCCACCTTCGCTTCCCTCAAATCCGCTCCGGTCAAATCTGTTTGCTGGAGCAGCGCCGAAGTGAGATCAGCGCCGGTGAGATCCGCCTGACGCAGATCGCTTTGCCGCAGGTCTGCGCAGCGGAAAATCACACCGGACAAATCAGCCTTGCGAAAAACACTTTGCTCCAGGGAGCAATAGGAATAATCGCCGCCCTGAAAGGTAAGAGCGGTTCGTTTGGCCCCGGAGAAATTACTTCCGGTACATTTGCAGCGGATGAGGGTGGTATTGAAAAAGACGCTGTTTTCAAACACACAGTTGAGCAGCCCGCACTGCTCCAGCACACCTCCCCTGAACCGGGTGAAAGGAAAAAGGCAGCTGTCAAAGACGCAATTTTTCCACTGTATCTCCTCCAGCTCCAGCCCCCGGAAGACACAATGATAAAAACGGGCCCCTTCCATGGTTTCAGGCACCGGATGCTCCGGTGAAAAAGTGCTGTATTCCTCCCGAATCAAATCGGCCATCTGTTTGATTCCTCCCTTTTCATATGGCTTTGAACGGCATATGTCCTCACCAAAGGAGCCCCAAAGCCACAGCGGAGAAAAGCAAGGGCCGGGCGCCTGCTCCTTCTCTGCTGTCCATGTAATTTTTCATCTGAGCAGACCCCCAAATTTTATTCCTTCCGCCGCCGGATGCTTTGCCATTTTTCCCAACTATTTCCTGACGGTAAATCACTTCTCTGAACCTATCATATCTTTTTTGCCTTTTTCCCGCAATGGTCAAAGGGATTTTTTTGTCATCCTGACTAAATAGTGGTAGCGAAGGAGAGAAAAAAATGCTACAATAGGTTCAAGATACGGCCTCGCGGTTTTCGAAATGTCTCCGCCGCCCGACATGGGAGATGATTGATTGAACACCTTTATCACAACCTTCAACATTGTTATGCCGGTTTTTCTCATCATCGCCCTGGGCTGTGGACTGCGGGTCATCGGGATCGTGGACGAATCCGGCTGCAAAAAGATGAATAAGCTGGCCTTCGATGTGCTGGTGCCGGCCCTGGTATTTTATAACATCTATACCACCGATCCCCATCAGGTGCTGGATCTGCGGATTTTGGGGTTCGGCGCGGTGTCCATTGCGGCTATTTTCCTGCTGCTGGTGCTGATCATCCCCCGTATCGAGCCGGACCCCGCCAAACGGGGAGTGATGATCCAGGGAACATTTCGTTCCAGCTTTGTGGTGCTGGGCATGGGGCTGGCTGCTTCCATGTATCCCGGCCAGAGCCTTGGCATCACCGCCATGCTCTCCACAGTGGTGGCCCCCATGTTCAACGCCCTGTCGGTCATCGCGCTGGAGATCTATTCCGACAAAAAACCGGATATCCGCCGGATCATCCGGGGCATTGTCACCAATCCTTTGATCCTGGCCTCTGTGCTGGCGCTGCTGATGCTTCTCACCGGCATTCGCCTGCCTGCTCTGGTGGAAACGGTGGTGGATGATGTAGCCGCTACCGCCACTACCCTGTCCCTGCTGGTGCTGGGGGGAAGCTTCCGCTTTGAGGCCCTGCGCCGCAGCCGCCGGCAGCTGTTTATCTGCTGTCTGGGCAAGCTGGTGCTGCTGCCGCTGATCTTTATTCCCATAGCGGTGGCTCTGGGCTTCCGGCAGCTGGAGCTTCTTTCGCTGCTGATCCTTTTCGGTTCTCCCACCACAGTCACCTCCCACATCATGGCCTATAACGCCGGGGCGGACGACCAGCTGGCGGGACAGATCGTGGTCTTTTCCACCTGTTTCTCGGTTTTCTCCCTGTTTGTTTTCATCTATATTCTGCTGACCCTGGGGCTGCTGTGACCGCCCCTGAGATAGAAAGGAGTTTTTTCATGTCTACACCTCACAACAACGCGGAAAAGGGGCAGATCGCCTCCACCGTTCTGATGCCTGGCGATCCTCTCCGGGCTAAATTTATCGCGGAAAATTATCTGGAAAATCCCGTCTGCTTCAATCAGGTTCGGGGAATGCTGGGGTATACCGGCACCTGGCAGGGACAGCCGGTATCGGTCATGGGCCACGGCATGGGGATGCCCTCCATCGGCATCTACAGCTATGAGCTGTTTGCTTTCTATGATGTGGAAAAGATCATCCGGGTAGGCTCCGCCGGAGCCCTCCAGCCTCAGCTGGATCTGGGAGACATCGTCCTGGCTCAGGGCGCCTGCACCGATTCCAATTATGCCGCCCAGTATGGTCTTCCCGGAGCCTTTGCCCCCATCGGAGACTTCCGCCTGCTGCGGAAAGCCGCTGCTGTGGCCGACAGCAAGGGGCTCCGCTGCCAGATCGGCAACGTCTGCTCCTCCGATGTATTCTATGACGCCAACCCCGACAGTGCGGAAAAATGGCGTTCCATGGGGGTACTGTGCACCGAAATGGAATGCGCCGCCCTGTATATGAACGCTGCCCGGCTGGGCAAGCGGGCGCTGGGCATCCTCACCATCTCCGACATTATCGGGGATGAGCACCGGGCTCTGACCGCTGAGGAGCGGCAGACCAGCTTCGGCAATATGATCCAGCTGGCATTGGATACGGCGCTGTCGGAATGACAGCTTCGGCCTTTCCACCTGACGGAAAAGAAAGGGCCAAAGCCGAAATTACTTGGCGGGCACTTCCGGCGGACATCCCCGGAGGCCCGCTATTTTCTTACCCAGCCCTTTTGAATGAGGAGCTGGGCCCTTTTGCAGAAAGGAGCATATCATGGATTTTCCTCTCAACACCCTGGGCCTTGCCCATCGTTTTCTGGCCGCTCATATTCGTCCCGGCGCCTTTTGTGTGGACGCCACTGCCGGTAAGGGACGGGACACCGTTTTCCTGGCTAAGCTGGCGGGGCCCCAAGGCCGGGTACTGGCCATGGACATTCAGCCTCAGGCGGTGGAAGCGACCAAAGCGCTCATCCAGACAGAAGGTGTGGCAGACCGGGTGGAGGTGGTACTGGACAGCCACAGCAATCTTTCCCGGTACGCCTCCCCCGGCACCGCCGATGCCGTGGTGTTCAATTTTGGCTGGCTCCCCGGCGGCAGCCATCAGATCTTTACCCGGGCACAGACCAGTATCCCCGCCATCACCCAGGGGCTGGAGCTGCTCAAACCCGACGGCGTCATGAGTCTGTGCATCTACTATGGCCGGGACTGCGGCTATGAGGAACGGGATGCTTTGCTGGAATTTCTGGAAACCATTGACGACCGCCGCTTTACCGTCCTTGTCTCCTGCTTCGCCAACCGGCCCAATGACCCACCCATCCCTGTTTTTATCTGGGGCCCCCAGGCCAAAGCCGGGGGTAAGGAGGGGCTGCCGCTGCTGTAACAGGAAAAAAAGGGAAACAACGACTTTTTTTGACGCTTTTCTCCTGTCCCACTTTATGGTACAATAGGCCCGAAAGGCACAAGATCAGGGACGGCTCCTCCTGTCCCCCTCAGGGAACGGCAGCCCGCTTTCCTGTCTTGTCCTGAACGCTGTAAAGTTATCTGCCAGAACAGCCGTAAACCGTTTTTGTTTGTAAACTGAACATCATCCCTGCCTGCATAGAATGGTAACACAGGAAAGCCGGTGCAGGAAAACAGAACGGATTATCCCTCACCAGGGGATCGTATCGGAAAGACTTTGCTCCGGCGAGAATTCCTTTGGTGGCGGCTTTTTCCTATCTCCCGCCACAATCCGGGGAAAAGCACAGAAAGGACATCAGCACCATGCAGCATATTTTTGTGGACTTTGAAATGAACCCCATTCCCAAAAAGAATACAGAAGCCAGGGCGGTATATCGCAGCGAGATCATTGAGATCGGCGCTGTAAAACTCAACGAGCAATATCAGCAGGTGGGCAAATATTCCCGCTACGTTCATCCTGTCCTTGCGGACATCACCCCCCGCACCACCGAGATCACCGGCATCACCGGGGAGGATGTGCAGGGGGCCAAAGACCTGCCGGAAGCCCTGGCGGAATTTATTGAGTGGATCGGGGAGGAGCCCTGCCGGATCTATGCCTGGAGCGACAGTGACCGTCGGCAGCTGGTGGGAGAATGCACCGCCAAGGGGATCTATCCCGACGGCCTGCCCAAGCAGTTCCGCCGCTGGATGGACTTTCAGCGGATCTACACCCGGCTGATGGGCCTGTCCAAGCGTTCCCGCCTGTCCCTGAAAAACGCTATCGGCTCGGTGGAGCAGGACTTTTCCGGCAAGGAACACAGCGCTGCCGACGATGCGGAAAACTCCGCTTCCCTGCTCACTCTGGTTCATGACAAGGAGGCTTTTGCGCAGCGCACCAAACTGGTCAAACAGCTGATGGGGGTGGAAAAGGCCCCTGTCACCACCCTGGGAGACCTGTTTGGGGACGCTTTTGCCACCCTGAGCGAATAAAATGAATCAAATAAACGCTTTATGAGAGGAGAAAAATATGGGTTGCCTTGGAAACGCTCTGTGGTTCGTGTTTGGAGGGCTCTGGATGGGGCTGGGCTGGCTGCTGGCCGGCTGTCTGTGGTGCATCACCATTGTGGGCATCCCCATCGGGCTGCAATGCTTCAAATTTGCCAAGCTGGCCTTTTTCCCCTTCGGTAAGGAAGTGGTTTACGGCGGCGGCGTGGGCTCCCTGCTGCTGAACATCCTGTGGCTGATTATCAGCGGCATCCCCCTGGCGCTGGGAGCCGCCATCAACGGTGTTGTCTTCTGCATCACGATCATCGGCATCCCCTTCGGCCTGCAATGCTTCAAGATGGCTAAGCTGGCCCTGATGCCCTTCGGCGCGTCGGTGGTGGAAGGCTGCGTTGGATTCCACTGAAATGGAGGAAATTTTTACTATGGTACTGATTTGGCACCCTAACTGCAGCACCTGCAAAAAAGCAAAACAGTGGCTGGACGCCCGGGGCGTCGCCTGTACCCTGCGGGATATCCGCACCGAGAATCCCACAGTGGAAGAACTGCGGGATTTTTGGAACCGTTCCGGTCTGCCCCTGAAACGGTTTTTTAATACCAGCGGACAGCTGTACCGCTCCATGGAGCTGGGAGCCCGTCTGCCTCAGATGAGCGAGGAGGAACAGCTGGAGCTTCTTTCCACCGATGGAATGCTGGTCCGCCGTCCCCTGCTGGTGGGGGCCCGTGGCGTTTGCGTCGGTTTCCGGGAAGCGGAGTGGCAGTCCCTGCTGGAACAGGAGGCCCCATGACCATCTGGTATTTGCAGCACAGCGGCTTTGCGGTGGACACGGGAAACCATTTGCTGGTGTTTGACTATTACATAGACCTGCCCCGGGGCGGAACTCTGGAGCAAGGGGCGGTGACCCCGGCGCTGCTTCGGGACAAGCCCATGGCGGTGTTTGCTTCCCACAACCATCATGACCATTTTAATCCCATCATTCTGGAGTGGAAACGGCAGTATCCTGATATTTCCCTCTATCTGGGAGACGATATTCCCCCCAGGGAGGAAGCAAAGACCGTTCCGCCGGGATTGACTGTGGAGGAAAACGGGCTGACGATCACCGCCCTGCGCTCCACCGACCAGGGAGTGGCTTTCGTGGTGGAATGTGACGGCAATACCATCTACCATGCCGGGGACCTCAACTGGTGGCACTGGGACGGAGAACCGGAGGAATGGAATGAAGAAATGGGCCGCAGCTACCGCCGCCAGGTAGACTTATTGGCGGGAAGGAAAATTGATCTGGCTTTTCTTCCGGTAGACCCCCGTCTGGGCAGAACGCAGCTGTGGGGGGCGGAATATTTTCTGGAAAAGGTCTCACCGTCCGCCTGGGTTCCCATGCATTTCTGGGAAAAATACGGCATCTTCGCCGCCATGGAGCAGTCTCCCCAATGGCCTCTGCTTTCCCGAGGGCTGGTGAAGCTGGAGCATCGGGGACAAAAAATTGTGCTGGAAGGTGGTTGACACCATGGAATATGACATTCGTCCCGGCCGGTACCGGCATTTCAAGGGCAAGGAATATCAGGTGCTGGGGCTGGCCCGTCACTCTGAAACCGAGGAATGGATGGTAGTCTACCGTCCCTTGTATGGAGAAGGGGGACTGTGGGTTCGTCCAGCCTCCATGTGGGCGGAAACAGTGGAGCGGGACGGCAAGGTCCAGCCCCGTTTTCTGCTGTTGGAAGAGGAAGCGTCTTCCCTGTAAACGCTGCCGGGAAGGATTTTGTTTTTCCCTTTCAATATGGTCCACCGTTTCCTCTGAAAATGGATGGAAGCAGCCGAAACTTTTTTCAGGATATCAAATTACCTGCTCCGTACCCTTTCAAACAGCCTGCGCTCTTTTGCGGGTCATGTCCAAAAGCGCCCTGCGCTTCTCCGGGATATCCGATGATTACCGGTTCGGCGTCCCGGCGAGTTGGAATTAACTCATAAAAAATCAATACAGCTCCCAAACATATTCTCTATCCTCTGCCGTTGGTCTTTGCCTTGACGTTGCCACGGGGATTTGCTACAATAACCCTTGTTTGGAAGTTCGGTCCCTTCCGAAAACTGGAGGGGCCGTATTTTTTTGTCACGGAGGCATAAAAGATGGATGTGATCCTGGTGATGCTGGCAGGAGTGCTCATCGGCGCGAAATGGTTCCCGGAACGGTTTAAAAAACAAAACGAAACCCTCCAGGTGGTGTGTACCGCCCTGCTGATCTTCTCCATGGGAGTGATGCTGGGACAGCGGGAAAACTTTCTTCAGGAGCTGACAGTCATCGGCTGGCAAAGTCTGCTGTTC
The DNA here is from genome assembly GCF_900104675.1 of Angelakisella massiliensis. Taxonomy (GTDB): domain Bacteria; phylum Bacillota; class Clostridia; order Oscillospirales; family Ruminococcaceae; genus Angelakisella; species Angelakisella massiliensis. The sequence goes on from NZ_LT629944.1 coordinate 450,868, forward strand.
GCTCTGGTGCCTGCTGCTCTTTCCGGCGTGGTGGTCTTTCTGATGACCCGCCGCTGGAAGCAGGACGAAGAGAAAAAGGAGGAGAACTGATATGGTCTGGATCGCTGTGGCTGCTCTGCTGGGAGGCATCCTGTATGGACTTTCCGGATTGCAGCTGGCTCCTGTGAGCCTGCTGACTCAAAACAGCCAGCTGGTGCTGTACGCGCTGATGTTTCTGGTGGGGATCAGTGTGGGCCTGAACAAGGATGTTCTCCGCAGAATACGCAGTTATCAGCTGCGGGTACTGGTGATCCCTGCGGGAGTAGTGGCAGGCTCTCTGGCCGGCGGCCTTGTTTGCAGCCTGATTACCGGGCTGCCTGTCAATCAGGGAACCGCCATTGCCAGCGGTCTGGGCTGGTACAGTCTTTCCGGCGTCATGCTCACTGAAATGGCCGGAGCTCACCTGGGCAGCATTACCTTTCTAAGCAATCTGCTGCGGGAGATTCTGTCCTTTTTCAGTATTCCCTGGGTATCCCGTCATCTGAATTTTTACACCTGTATCGCTCCCGCCGGAGCCACCAGTGAGGACACCACTCTGCCCATGATGATCCGTTATACCAACGAGGAAACCGTGGTGCTGTCGGTGTTCAACGGTGTTCTTTGCTCCGCCCTGGTGCCCTTTCTCATCCGGGCCTGTTACCGCTTTTTGTAAAAGGGACACAGGGGAAGAAAGATTTGAAAGCCCTTGCCAGAAAGGACTTCTTCCTCCGCCTCCTGAGCACTGGATGCGTGGTGAGTTCATGAAGCCTTCCCCCGCCATTTCATTTGCGCCATTTGGATTTGAGAGAACAAATGGATGGGATGGAGCTTGATTCAAGCCCTGGTATGGATCGCTTTTTCCCCGCTGGCGATTGGTTCCCAGCGGCCTCTGTCTGCTTTTCTCAAAGATATGGAAAGCGTCCCCTGTGAGCTCGGCTGAGCTCACAGGGGACGCTTTTATATCTGCTGCAACCTCTTATTCTGTCCGGCCATACCGGCGGAACCGCTGATATCTCCGTTCCGTCAGCTTTTCCGGGTCCATGGCGCTGTACTTCGCCAGGGCTTTTTCCAGCTTTTCTCCCAAAAGAGCGTAAAGCCGTTCCCGGTTCCGGGGCTCGGTAAAGACCTTGTCGGCAATCTTTTTCTCAAACAGCTGCCGGGCGGTCACCTGGAGACACTCAGCAGCCTCAGGGGCACGGGAGGGGTCCTTCCACAGGATACTGGCGCAGCCTTCCGGAGAGATGACGGAGTAAACGGCATTTTCCAGCATCCACACTTCGTCGGCCACCGCCAGACCCAGAGCGCCGCCGCTGCCGCCTTCTCCAATGAGAATGGAGATAATGGGGGTTTTGAGGGTCATCATTTCCATGAGATTTTCCGCAATAGCCTGACCCTGGCCCCGCTCCTCCGCCTCCAGGCCGCAATAGGCCCCGGCGGTATCCACCAGGCAGATGACAGGGCGATGGAATTTCTCCGCCAGCTTCATCTGCCGCAGGGCCTTCCGATAACCCTCCGGGTGGGCGGAACCAAAGTTGCGGGCGATTTTCTCCTTGGTGTCCCGGCCTTTCTGCTGGGCGATGACTGTCACAGGGCGGTCCCCCAGCCGGGCGATGCCGCAAACCACCGCCGGATCATCTCCGAAGCGCCGGTCCCCGTGGAGCTCCACAAAATCGGTGAAAAGATGCTCAATATAGTCAAGGCCGGTGGGCCGGTCCTTGGCCCGGGCAGCCTGTACCCGGTCGTAAGCTGTAGGCTGTGCCGCTGCCGCCATTACTTTTCCTCCTCCTTTGTGGTGCTGTGGAGCGCCAGCAAACGGGCCAGCAGCTCCTTTTGTTCCTTTCTTGGGGCAACCAGATCCAAAAAGCCCTTTTCCTGGAGGAATTCCGCCCGTTGGAAGCCTTTTGGCAGCTTCTGGCGGATGGTCTGTTCAATGACCCGAGGCCCGGCAAAGCCGATGAGGGCCCCCGGTTCTCCCAGGATGATGTCCGCCTCCATGGCAAAGCTGGCAGTAACGCCCCCGGTAGTGGGGTCGGTAAGGACGGCGATATACAGTCCCCCGGCATCGCTGTGGCGCTTGACGGCGCCGCTGGTCTTTGCCATCTGCATCAGGGAAATGATCCCTTCCTGCATCCGGGCGCCGCCGGAGACAGTATATCCCACCACCGGCAAATGGTATTCCTTTGCGTACTCAAAAAGCAGGGTGATTTTCTCTCCCACCGCGCTGCCCATACTGCCCATCATAAAGAAGGGGTCCATCACAAAAAGACAGGTGAGGTGTCCGCCGATGGTGCAGACGCCGCAAACCACCCCTTCCTCCTCATGGCTCCCCAGGCGGGCAGCCTGGAGCTTCTTTTCATAGCCGGGGAAACTGAGAGGGTCCACACCGGTCACGGCGGGGAACAGCTCCTGGAAGCTTCCCTCATCGGCAATGAGATGAATCCGCTGGCGGGGGCTCATACGGAAGTGATGGCCGCACTTGGGACAAACGTGGAGGTTCTCCGCCAGATCGCTGGAAAACAGCACCTTTTTGCAGCTGGGGCAAGCCACGCACAGGTCATCGGGCACCGAAGGACGCTGTTCTTCCTGAGCGCCGGGACGCTGGTCCCCCTCCTCCAGCTCGTTGCGGGGGCGCATGAAGATATTTTTACTGAGCATCAGGAGCTCTCCTTTCCTGACAACGCCCGGAACAGACCGGCAAGGCAGGAGACAAAGGGGACCGCCCTCTTCTCTTCCTTTCCTGCCGGTTTATTCTCAGAGCCGTCAATGTTCGCCGGATGAACCGGACTGCCATTTGGCTTTGGTCATAAAGTTGGTGCGGTAGCTGCCGTCCCGGAACTCGGGATCGCAGAGAATATCCATTTGCAAAGCGCTGTTGTGGGTGACCCCCTGAATCACCAGATCACCCAATGCCACCTGCATCTTGCGGATGGCCTCCTCCCGGTCCTTGCCATGAACGATGAGCTTGCCCATCATGGAATCATAGAAGGGCGGGATGGCGTAGCCCTGATAGAGAGCGGTATCGAACCGCACCCCAGGTCCGCCGGGGAAGGTGAGGAAGGAAACGGTGCCGCAGCAGGGCCGGAAGCCGTGAGCCGGGTCCTCGGCGTTGATACGGCATTCAATGGTATGGCCCTGGAGCTGAATGTCCTCCTGGGTAAAGCCCAGAGGCATCCCAGCCGCCACCCGGATCTGCCATTTCACCAGATCCACCCCTGTCTCCATCTCGGTGACAGGATGTTCCACCTGGAGACGGGTGTTCATCTCCATAAAGTAGAAGTTGCCCTCTTTATCATAGAGGAACTCAATGGTGCCGGCGTTCTCGTAGCCCACCGCTTTGGCAGCGGCGGTGGAGACCCGGATCATTTCCGCCCGCTGCTCGGGGGTAATGACCGGGGAAGGGCTTTCCTCCAGCAGTTTCTGATTTTTCCGCTGCATGGAGCATTCCCGTTCTCCCAGACAAACCACATTTCCCTGCTGGTCGGCGATCAGCTGCATCTCAATATGCTTGACCGGAGAGAGGAACCGCTCCAGATACACCGCTCCATCTCCGAAAGCACTGGCCGCCTCGCTGGAAGCGGTCTGCCAGGCGTTGTCAAACTCCCCCATGGAGTTGACCAGACGGATGCCTCGTCCGCCGCCTCCGGAGCGGGCTTTGATCAGCAGGGGGAAACCCAGCTTTTCCGCTTCCGCCCGGGCTTTTTCCAGCGTCTCCACCACATCGCAGCCGGGAATGACCGGCACTCCCGCGGCAATCATGGTGCGGCGTGCTTCATCCTTATCTCCCATGCGGCGCATCACCTCAGCGGAAGGGCCGATAAAGGCGATGCCGCACTGGGCGCACAGTTGGGCAAACCGGGGGTTTTCCGACAGAAGGCCATAACCGGGGTGAATGGCCTGAGCGCCGCTGACAATGGCGGCGGAAAGGATGGCGGAAAGGTTCAGGTAGCTCTCCCCTACCGTGGGGCCGCCGATGCAGTAGCTCTCATCGGCCATGGAAACATGGAGGGCATCCCGGTCAGCGGTGGAAAAAACCGCCACAGTGGAGATGCCCATCTCCTTACAGGCGCGGATGATCCGCACCGCGATCTCGCCGCGGTTGGCGATGAGCAATTTGGAAAACATGGGAATCCCTCCTCCGTTGTGTCGTCTAAAGGGCCTGAAAGGCTTTTATTTCTGCTCCTCCGGCACCAGAGCGAAGGAAAAGTCCGCGCTGACGCAAAGGGTGTCTCCCACATAGCCTTTGGCGGAGGCAAAATGGAAAGCCCCCCGGCTGCGGGTGACGGTGCATTCGGTCCGCAAGGTATCTCCGGGGCGGACGGGATGACGGAATTTTACCTTATCCAGGCTGGTGAAATAGGGGGTAGCGGTCCCCGAGATCTTTCCTGCCAGCAGTACGCAGCAGGACTGAGCCATCATCTCGCACAGCACCACACCGGGGACCACAGGATTACCGGGAAAATGTCCCTGGAGGAACCATTCATCCCCCCGGACATGATAGCGGCCAACGGCGGTGTTCTCTCCGGTGACCTCCGCTTCCTCCACCAGCAGCATCGGCTCCCGGTGGGGAAGGATGCCCTTGATTTCTTCTTTATTCATCTCTGGCTCCTTCTTTCCTCACTGGATGCGGAAGAGTGGCTGGTCGTATTCCACAACCGCGCCGTTCTCCACACAGACCTCGGTGATCTCTCCGTCCTGCTCGGCGGTGATCTCGTTCATCAGCTTCATGGCCTCAATGATGCACAGCACATCTCCCTTATGCACCCGGTCCCCCACCGAAACAAAGGGGGCGGCACCGGGGGTGGGAGCGGCATAGAACATTCCCACCATGGGGGAGCGCACTTCCTTACCAGCGGCAGCGGGAGCTTCCGGCTGAGAAGCGGGGGCAGCAGGAGCTGCCGGTGCCGGAGCGGCGGGCGCGGGAGCGGAAAACACCGGCGCGGGGGCGGGAGCCTCCATCAGCCGGGGGGCGCAGGGGCCCTTCTCCAGGCGGATTTTCTCTGTGCCTTCGGTGATCTCCAAAACGCTGAGGGTGGAGCCCTCCAGCACCTGTACCAGTTCTCTGACAGTGTTCAGATCCATCAGTGGTTCGCTCCTTTCCCTTATTCCTCAAACTTCCGCAGAGCCAGGCAGGCATTGTGGCCGCCGAAGCCCAGGGAGGTGGACAGCGCCGCGGTAACAGGCCGCCGCACCGCCTCATTGGGTGTGATATCCAGGTCACACTCCGGGTCCTTCTCCCGATAGCCGATGGTGGGAGGAATGATTCCCTCCCGCAGGGCCAGGACGCAGGCAATGGCCTCGATGGCCCCGGCGGCTCCCAGCATGTGGCCGGTCATGGACTTGGTGGAGCTGACCGAAGCCTTGTAGGCCCAATCCTCTCCCAAAGCCGATTTGATGGCCAGGGTCTCAGTGCGGTCATTGGGGGGAGTGGAAGTGCCGTGGGCATTGATGTACAGCTCCTCGCTGCCGTCGAAGCCCGCTTCGGCTACAGCCTGACGGATGGCGTTGGCTGCTCCCAGGGCATCGGGACGGGGGGAGGTGATGTGATAAGCGTCGCAGGTGTTGCCGTAGCCGCAGATCTCTCCCAGGATCTCAGCTCCTCTGGCCTTGGCGTGCTCATACTCCTCCAGCACCAGCACACCGGCGCCCTCGCCCATGACAAAGCCGCTGCGGCGAGCGTCAAAGGGGATGGAAGCCTGGGTGGGGTCCTCGGCGGTGGTGAGGGCCTGCATATTGGCAAAGCCGGACATAGCCATGGGGGCCAGGGAGGCTTCGGAGCCGCCGGCGATGATGGCGTCTGCATAGCCGTGTGCGATGGCCCGGAAGGCCTCACCGATGGTGTGGCTGGAGGTGGCGCAGGCGGTCACCACAGGCAGGGTGGGACCCATGGCCTGGAAGCGCATGGCCACTTTACCCGCTGCCATATTGGAGATGATCATGGGGATAAAGAAGGGAGAGACACGGCCTACGCCTTTTTCATGGACCTTGTCGCACTCCGCCACAAAGGTGAGGATGCCGCCGATGCCGGAGCCAATGTACACGCCCAAACGCTCGGGGGCGATTTTTCCTTCCAGACCGCTCTGGGCCATAGCCTGGGTGGCGGCACCCATGGCGTACTGCACATACAGGTCGGTCTTGCGGATATCCGCCTTTTCCATGCAGGTCAGGGGATCGAAATCCCGCACCTCGGCAGCCAGATGTACCTTGAGGGCGGAGGTGTCGAACCGGGTGACCTTGTCAATGGCACAGCGGCCTTCCGTCATGCCGTTCCACATCTTTTCCACGGTGGAACCCAGGGGGGAAACCGCCCCCAAACCGGTAATTACGACTCGTCTCATGCTGTTGACGCTCCTGTTCTTCGGGAAGTCACCCGATTAATAATCATGGGAGAAAATAAAGAATTTACCATTTCAAGGAGAGCCGCGCCTGAAAAGACGCCTGGCCCAGGTCCTTCACCAGCTGGTAAAGGAAGGCATCCTGCTCTCTTTTTTCTCATTTACAGCGTGTTACATGGCCATGCCGCCGTCTACCCGGATCACCTCGCCGGTGATATAACCGGCAGCAGGGGAAGCCAGGAAAGCGGCCAAAGCCGCCACATCGGCGGGGGCGCCCATCCGCTTCATGGGGATCTGTCCGGCGATGCCCTCCCGCACCTTGTCGGAGAGAGCGCCGGTCATGTCGGTTTCAATAAAGCCGGGGGCAATGGCGTTGCAGGTGACCCCACGGGCCGCCAGCTCCCGGGCCACCGACTTGGTAAAGCCGATGAGGCCCGCCTTGGCGGCGGCATAGTTGGCCTGACCGGCGTTACCCATAAGGCCCACCACCGAGGAAATGTTGATGATCCGGGCCCCGGAACGCTTCATCAGGTGACGGTACAGGCTCTTGGTCAGGTTGAAGGCTCCCTTGAGGTTGACGCTGAGGACCCGGTCAAAGTCCTCCTCCTTCATGGACAGCAGCAGGCCGTCCCGGACGATACCAGCGTTGTTGACCAGGATATCCACCCCGCCCATCTCGCTGATGACGGTGTCGGTCAAGGTCTTGGCGGCGTCAAAATCCGCCACATCACACTTATAAATGCAGCACCGGCGGCCCATGGCCTCAATCTCCTGCTGCACCTGCTGGGCGGCGGCGTCGCTGGCGTTATAGACAATGGCTACATCCGCTCCCTGGCGGGCCATAGTCAGTGCGATCTCTCTGCCCAGTCCCCGGGAACCTCCGGTGACCAGGGCGATTTTTCCGCTTAACATCGTATTTTTCCTCCTCAGCCTTTCAGCAGCGCCAGAGCCGCGTCCAGGGTCTCGCTGTTTTCCACCCGGCAGACGGTAACGCCGGAAAGGGTCTTTTTCACCAGACCCTCCAGGGTCTTGCCAACGCCCACCTCAATAAAGGTGTCGCAGCCTGCTTCCGCCAGGTTTTCCAGGGTCTTCTGCCACTGAACGGGGCAGCGGACCTGAGCGGCCAGCAGTTCAGCGCCCCGGCTGCCGTAAGGCTGGGCGTTGAGGTTGGCATAAACGGGAATCTCCGGCAGAGAGATGGGATGCTCCTCCAGATACCGCTCCAGGCCCTTTGCCGCGGAGTCCATCATGGGGCTGTGGAAAGCGCCGCTGACCGCCAAAGGCATCACCCGGCCCTTTAAGGGAGCGGCCTGTTTGGCCAGCTCATCCAGCCCTTCCCGGCTGCCGGCCACCACCAGCTGTCCGGGGCAGTTATAGTTGACAGGATACAGCCCGCCGATCCCGGCGCAAAGCTGTTCCACCTGCTCATTGGAAAGGCGCAGCACCGCGGCCATGGCGCCAGGGTTCTCCTGGGCTGCCTGCTGCATCAGCTCCGCCCGGCGGCAAACCAGACGGAAGCCCTCCTCCCGGGAAAAGGCTCCCGCAAAGGTGAGGGCCGCCACCTCTCCCAGGGAGAAGCCGGCGCAGAAGTCGGGACGGATACCCGCTTCCACCAAAGCGTCCGCCGCCGCCAGATCAGCGCAGAAAACGGCAGGCTGGGTGTTGATGGTGACATTCAGCTCCTCCTGGGTCCCTTCAAAGCAAAGGGCGGAGGTGCCGGGGCGGATACTGTCCGCCAGGGCGAACACCTGGGCGGCAGCGGGAGAACGCTCTGCCAGCTGACGGCCCAATCCGGGGACCTGAGCCCCCTGACCGGAAAAAAGGAAGCTTATCTTACCCATTTGCAGGCTCCTTTCAGGATCTCCTCCGCCTGGGTGCAGACGTCGGTGATGATTTCAGCAGCAGGCTGCTCCTTTGTGACCATGGAAGCGATCTGTCCGGCCAGGAAGCATCCCGCCTTCTCGTCTCCCTCCACAGCAGCTTTCCGCAGAGCACCCGCTCCGAGGCCCTCCAGCTCTTCGTTGGAGACATTGGGATCGTATTCCTTCTTCATATACTCCCGGGTGAAGGGGGTTTTCAGAGAACGGACGGGATGTCCCAGACGGCGGCCGGTGGAAGCGGTGTCGATATCCCCTGCCTCCAGGATCTTCTTCTTGTAGTTGGGATGGACATTGCACTCATGGGCTACCAGGAACCGGGTCCCCATCTGGACGCCCACAGCGCCCAGCATGATAGCGGCAGCAAAGCCGCGGCCATCAGCGATACCACCGGCAGCGATGACAGGGATATCCACCGCATCGCACACCTGAGGCACCAGCGCCATGGTGGTCAGCTCGCCGATATGTCCGCCGGACTCGCCGCCTTCGGCAATGACCGCCGCTGCGCCTGCCCGAGCCACCCGCTTTGCGATACCGGTGGAGGGGATGACAGGGATCACTTTGATGCCGGCTTCCAGCCAGGCGGGCATATATTTGGCGGGATTACCGGCGCCGGTGGTGACCACCGGAACACCCTCCTCCACCACTACCTTGGCCACTTCGTCAGCGAAAGGGCTCATGAGCATGATATTGACGCCGAAGGGCTTGTCGGTCAGCTTTTTTGCCTCACGGATCTGACCCCGAAGCCATTCACCGTTGGCGTTCATGGCGGAAATGATGCCCAAGCCACCGCCATTGGAGACAGCCGCCGCCAGAGACGCGTCGGCGATCCAGGCCATACCGCCCTGGAAAACCGGATACTCGATACCCAAAAGATCACAGATAGGTGTTTTAATCATAACGACAGATGCTCCTTTTTCTGCGGGCTCCAACGGCCCGTCAAACAATTTGAAATATAGTTTTGCTCCGGTTTTCAGACCGTGTGACGTCAAAATGGTTCCACGGTTTTTCTATGTATCCCTCTGCACAGCAAGCCGGTCCTCTGCGAAACCGGCCTCAACTCCCAGAGAGTCTTTTTCCCGGACAAAATTCAAGCAGCCTTGCCAGTACGGATGCCGCTTTTTATAAAATCAGGCGTTTTTCTCCAGCTGGTCGTCGATGAAAGTTACCAACTGCTCCACGTTTTCCAGCTTCTCGTCCGGCTCAATGGTGATGCCGAACTCATCCTCCAGACCCATGAGGATCTCGGTCATATCCAGAGAATCCAGCGCCAGGTCCTCAAAAGTGGTGCTCAGGGTAATCTCTTCCGGGTCCATTTCGCGGTAATCGCTGATGACTTTCACAATGCTTTCAAATGTAGACATGATAATTCCTCCCTTTTTCTGTTCACAACTGAAATTGCCTCGAGGGGCTGTTTTTTACTTTTTTTCCTTTGCCCACCGCAGAATACAGGCTCCGGTGGTCAGTCCGCCTCCAAAAGCGGTGAGGGCCAGCAGGTCTCCTTTTTTCAGGCGTCCCTGGCGGCTCAGCTGATCCAGCAGGATGGGCAGGCTGGCCGCTGAAGTATTGCCGCACTGATCAATGTTGCTGGCGATTTTCTCTGCGGGCATCCCCAGCTTTTTCCGGGCCGCCTCCAAAATGCGCATATTGGCCTGATGAGGCACTACCAGAGCGATATCCTCCAGGGAAATCCCCGCTTCCTCTGCCACCTTTTCCACACCCTTGCTCATGGCGGACACGGCGAACTTGTATACCTCCTGGCCATTCATCATCAGGCTTGCAGGGCCCCGGTCATAGCCGGAATAGGGGCAGTTGCCGTTGACATGGGGAATACAGAGAGCATCATTGTTGCCGGCAGCGGACAGATGGATGGACAGCAGATCCTCTCCCGGCTCCAGTACCGCCGCCGCGGCCCCGTCTCCAAAAAGGACGCAGGTGCTGCGGTCGGTCCAATCCATCAGCCGGGTCATGGCCTCGGCACAGATGACCAGCACCTTCTTCACCCGTCCCCGGGCAAAGTATCCTGCCGCCGCATCCAATGCATACAGGAAACCGGAGCAGGCGGCGTTGAGATCATAAGCGGGGCAATGAGCTCCCAGCTCCTTTTGCACCATGCATCCCAGCGAGGGGGTAATATACTCTCCTGCCAAAGTGGCGCAGAGGATCAGATCCACCTGTTCCGGTGTGCTGCCGCTGTCCTCCAGAGCGGCACGGGCGGCAGCCACCGCCATATCCGTCACTGTTTCCTGGGCGGCCACATGACGGGCACGGATACCGGTGCGGGTGGAAATCCACTCGTCGCTGGTGTCCAAAAAAGCAGTAAGATCATCATTGGTAACCACCTTCCCAGGCAGATAGCTGCCGGTACCTGTGATGGTAAAGCTCATGGAACAGACTCCTCTCTCCGGCCCCACTTCGCAAAGGCCGTGCCAGATTCAACCATTGATTTGACTGGAACAGTATATTACTTTGAACTCCAAAGTGTCAAGGGTTTTGACCCCCGAATTTGTAAAAAAATTGTAACAGGCGTTACACACCGTTAAAAGTCCCAAAAACATTTCTGAAACTCACAGGAAGCTGTTAAGAACGTCAAAACCAGCTTGTCCCCTTTGTAAAGGTTGCCGGACCTGTCTGTCTTAATCATTGAATGATTTTACCAATAAACACGGGCATAATCTGTCATGGTCGGTCGGATTCCCGGAAAAAAAACGGTGGGCATACAATCTGGATAAAGCCGGGGAATACCAAAAGCAGTGGCGGAACTGGAGCGGTTTTACCGGTACTCCCCTCTTCGCCCCAACGGCAGCGCCCTGCCGACAGACAAATCACCATCCACCTATATAGTTGTGTTGACAACTATACCGCTTCACCGATATAATGGTAAAGGACGATTTTTTCCCCCATCTCCACGGGAATCGTAATTTGCACAGAAAGGGATGTTCAGATTGAGCGAGCGTTCTCAAACTTCCGATGAACTTCAGGAACGGAAATTCCGGCAAATGGTGGAAACTCCCATCCCCAAGCTGATCGTTACCTTATCCATCCCCACCATCATCAGTATGCTGGTCAGCTCCATTTACAATATGGCCGACACTTTCTTTGTAGGCCGTTTGGGCACCAGCGCCACTGGGGCTGTGGGCGTGGTTTTTTCCCTGATGGCTCTCATCCAGGCAATCGGCTTTACCCTGGGCATGGGGTCCGGCAATTACATTTCCCGGCTGCTGGGACAGAAAAACCGGGAGAAAGCGGAAGTGGTCGCCGCCACCGGTTTTTTCACCGCACTGGCTTTGGGCGCACTATTAGGCGCCCTGGGTCTTATTTTTCTGGAACCGCTGGTGCGGATACTGGGCGCTACTGATACCATCCTGCCATACGCCAAGGACTACGCCTCCTATATCCTCATCGGTTTTCCCTACATGGCCGCATCCTTTGTGCTCAATAACATCCTTCGTTATCAGGGCAACGCCATGATGGCCATGACCGGTATCGCCACCGGCGGCATCCTCAATATCGTGCTGGACCCCATCTTTATTTTTGTGCTGGATATGGGCACCGGCGGCGCGGCGCTGGCTACTATTCTCAGCCAGCTGGTCAGCTTCTGCATCCTGCTGTATCATTCTTTGGGACGAAACGGCAATCTGGGCATCCATATCAGTAAATTCACCTTCAGCTGGGCGGTCCATCGGGAGATCATCCGGGTGGGAATGCCCTCCTTCTACCGCCAGGGACTGGCCAGCCTGTCCACCATCTGTCTGAATCTCAGCGCGGGCCCATTTGGCGACGCTGCCATTGCTGCTATGTCTGTGGTAAGCAAGGTGTTCATGTTTGCTCTTTCCGCCCTGCTGGGCTTTGGTCAGGGCTTCCAGCCGGTATGCGGCTTCAACTACGGCGCTTCCCGTTATGACCGGGTACGGGAAGCCTTCTGGTTCTGCGTCCGTACCGCTTTTCTGGTTCTGGTTCTGCTGGGAACATTGGGCTTTATCTTTGCCCCCCAGATCGTGGAACTGTTCCGGAAAGGCGATCCCGAGGTCATCCGCATCGGCTCCATGGGGCTTCGGTTCCAGGCGGTGGTATTCCCTCTCTGCGGTATCACCACCATGGTCAATATGCTCACCCAGTCGGTAGGTGCCAGCGGTCGGGCTTCCATTCTGGCCATGTCCCGCCAGGGTATCTTCTTTATCCCCCTGGTCATCATTCTGCCCAGGCTGTTTGATGTCACCGGTGTGGCAATCAGCCAGCCTTTATCGGATCTGTGCACGTTTCTGCTGGCCGTTCCTTTGGGGATGCTGACCCTGCGGGAACTGACACAAAAAGAACAGCTGCAAAAGCAGAACAAAGAAGGAGTATAATATGCCTCAGCAGAAAGCCAATCGCTTTATTTCCATTCTTTACCGATACAGCCAGCGGTACTTTACACAACAGCTGCGGCGCATTGATTGTCCCATCGAGGTGGGAGAGATGTCCTGTTTTCTCCAGGCCTGCCGGCATCCCGGCATCAGTCAGGACGGCATCGCCGCCAATCTTTATATGGATAAAGCCACTGTGGCCCGTACGCTCCAGCGGCTGGAGCACAGCGGATATATTCGCCGTGAGCCCTGCGAGACCGACCGGCGGATGAATCTGATCTATGCCACTGACCAGGCGGAGCCTATTTTCCGTCAACTGCAGGAGCTTATTGAGCAATATCACCAGATGCTTTACGCCGGTATGACCGAAGAAGAGATTCAGGTGGCGGTACAGATGCTCATCCGGATGAAGGAGAATGTTTCCCGCACCCTCCGCTGCCGCCAGGAGGAGGACCAGGAAGAAAGATAATGCCTGAGGGCTTGCTTTTCCAGGGGATTTGTGGTAGAGTAAAGGCCACAAGCATAAACGCCGTGACACAGGAAGAAGTACCCTTTTCCGCGGCCTGTTCAGAGAGGAGCGTCTCCGGCTGCAAGCGCTCCCAAAAGCGGGAAAAGGCGAATGCACCTGTCAGCGCCGGGAGGAAATTCCCTGGCGGGTGGCTCCCGTTACCGGGCCGGACCGTTGCAGACGGTCTTTGAGTGAAAAAACGAAGTGGAACCGCGGTCATGCCGCCTTCGCTGTCCTTTGGGATGGGAAGGCGGCTTTTTTTATCCCACAGCAGCGCAAAAGCTCCGGAAAACAGAGGGTATCTCTGGAAGCCGGACAGGAGCATCCGCAAAAGCGGCCATTCTTTTCACTGCTTGATGGATTTGTTTTGCCTCAAAATTCCTTTTTGGGGCAAGATGATCTCTGTTGGAAAAAAGGTTCTATTCTTTTACCTGTCAACATATCACAGAAAAATGGAGGAGATATCGATGAAAGTATTCAACACCCTGTCCCGGCAGAAGGAAGAATTTATCCCTCATGAGGAGGGAAAGGTGAAGATGTACGCCTGCGGTCCCACCGTGTACAACTTTATCCATATCGGAAACGCCCGTCCCCTCTGCGTCTTTGACGTGCTGCGCCGCTACCTGGAGTTCCGGGGCTATCAGGTGCGTTTTGTTCAGAACTTCACTGACATTGATGACAAAATCATCAACAAGGCCAACGAGGAAGGCACCGATTATAAGACTGTCTCCGAGCGGTATATCGAAGAGTACTGGACCGATGTCAAAGGATTGGGCGTGCGTCCCGCCACTGTCCATCCCAAGGCCACTGAAACCATTCCGGAGATCATTGCCATCGTTCAGGAGATCATTGACAACGGCTATGGCTATGTGGTAGACGGCAGCGTTTACTTCCGCTCCAGAAAGTTTAAAGATTACGGAAAGCTGTCCCATCAGCCCCTGGAGGAGCTGGACGCCGGCAACCGCATCGAGGTCACCGACGGCAAGGAGGATGGACTGGACTTCGTGCTGTGGAAGGCCGCCAAGCCCGGAGAACCCAGCTGGGAATCTCCCTGGGGCCAGGGACGTCCCGGCTGGCACATTGAGTGCACCGCGATGATCCGCAAGCACCTCCAGGACCCCATCGATATCCATTGCGGCGGCCAGGATCTGATCTTCCCCCATCATGAGAATGAAATCGCCCAGGCGGAGTGCTGCTGCGGACATAGCGAATACTCCCGCTACTGGATGCACAACGGCTTCATCAACGTGGACAGCCGGAAGATGAGCAAATCCCTGGGCAACTTCTTCACCGTCCGGGAAGTGGCCAATAAATACGGGTATGAGCCGATCAAGTTCATGATGATCCAGGCCCATTACCGCAGCCCCATCAACTATACCCTGGAAGTGATCGAGCAGTGCCAGGCTGGTCTGGAACGGCTGTATACCTGCCGGAACAACCTGGACTTCGCTCTGAAAAACGCCGTGGAAGGCGAGCTGGACAAAGACTTTGCCGCCCAGGTGGACAGCCGCCGGGAGCAGTTCATCACCGCCATGGACGATGACCTGAACACCGCCGACGGCCTTTCCGCTGTCTTTGAGCTGGCCCGGGACATCAACAGCTACACCGCCCAGCCCAGAACCAAGGCTTCTCTGGAATATGCCGCCCAAGTCTTTGACCAGCTGACCGATGTGCTGGGCATCCTCTATAACCGCAAGGAAGAGAACCTGGACCAGGAGATCGAAGATCTCATCGCTCAGCGTCAGGCGGCCCGGAAGGCCCGTGACTTCGCCACCGCTGACAAGATCCGTGACGATCTGAAAGCCCGGGGCATCATCCTGGAGGACACTCCTCAAGGCGTCAAATGGAGCCGCCAGAAATAAACCGCTTGCAGAGATAAAGGGGGATGTTCAAATGCGTTTGGCAACAGTAGGTACCAGTTGGATCACCAGGGATCTGATCGCCGCCGCCCGGCAGCAGGGCCGGCTGGAGCCCTGGGCTGTATGTTCCAGAACAATGGAACGGGGGCGGGCTTTCGGGGCGGAGAACGGTATCCAGCGGGTCTTCGACAGCTATGAAGCCCTTTTGGCCGACCCCCAGGTGGATGTGGTTTATCTGGGCACGCCCAACTCCCTTCACTTTTCTCAGATGAAGGCGGCTCTCCTGGCTGGAAAAGCTGTCATCTGTGAAAAGCCCTTTGTCTCCAATATGGAGGAATTTCATCAAATCAAAGCGCTGGTGGAAGAGCAGGGCAGCATGGTCTTTGAGGCCATTACCACCTGCTATGTGCCCAATTTCCACCGGCTGCGGGATGCTTTGAATCAAATTGGTCCCGTTCATGCCGCCCGTCTGGAATTCACCCAAAAATCCCAGCGCTTTGACGCTTTGAAGAACGGCAGCCGAATCACCGCTTTTGACCGGAACTATTCCGGCGGCGCCCTGTATGATATCGGCGTGTATGCGGTCCATTTGGCGGCGGGATTGTTCGGTAAGCCGGAAAAAGTCTTTTGCATCAGCAACTGGCAGCAGCAGGATATTGATACTTCCGATGCCCTGCTGCTGGGCTATCCGGAAATGGTCTGCTCTGTCCTTTGTTCCAAGGACAGCCACTCCGACCAGCGCAGCGTCATTCAGGGAGAAAACGGTTATCTGCTGATTCAGGGATCTCCCGCCTATTGCGATGACATCCAACTGTGTCTGGCGGGACAGGAACCGGTAACCATTTCTCAGCCTCGCCAGTGGCAGCGGATGACCTACGAGCTGGATCATTTTGTTTCCGCTTTTGAACGGCATGACCTGGATGCGGTTCGCCGAGGGCTGGAGCAAAGTGAGCGAGTGATGGATATCCTCTGCCGTGCCCGGATGCACTGCGGCCTGCGTTTCGCTGCAGATGAACAATAAGCTCCCATTTCAGCGCAATAAAAAGAGCGCCTCCACCGGCAGTTTTGCTGATGGAGGCGCTTGTTATATTTGGTGATTCCGGGAAACGCTGTTGGGGCAAGATAAATCTTTCTGCTATAACTGTATCCACCCAAGTAAAAATCAAGGTACCCTTCACTGGTCTCTGGAAACGCCGGGTCCAATCCTCTTGATTCTGCATCCTGGCGGACACAAGGCCAGGTACAAGGGCAAACCATATGTTGTGCGTTTTATAATTTTAAATTTTCCTGGGAATCAGGTTTTTCTGTAATTTGAAGAGGTGGCACATGAAGTGCCGCCGCTCAGACTATAGAAAAACCTAATTCCAAGAAAAGACAAAATTCAAAATTATAAAAATCAGGACATGTGCCTGATTTTTATACCACGACCCGCGCCCACTGGGGCGCGAAACCGGGGGTATCGAAGCTGGTTTCATCAGGAACCAGCTTCGTATCCAGGGGATATTGGATACCCCCTGGAAGCGTGTCGATTTTTTCGACACGCTCAGGCGGCGGCACATAAAGTGCCGCCGCCCCTTTGCTCTCCCCGCTCTGGCGCGGGGTTTTTCTTTGGATTTTTATTTTTCCTCCAGCGCCACCTTGATGGACAGGTCTTTGAGGGCCTTGTCGTCCACAGGGCTGGGGCAGCCGGACATCAGCTCGCTGGCGTTCTGCACCTTGGGGAAGGCGATAACATCCCGCAGGCTGTCCGCACCGATCATGGTCATCACCAGACGGTCCAGACCGATGCCTACGCCGCCGTGGGGTGGTGCACCGTACTTGTAAGCGTCCACCAGGAAGCCGAACTTAGCCTCGATCTCCTCCTCAGTGAGGCCCAGAGAGGTGAACATCTTGTCCTGAAGCTTGTAGTCGCTGATACGGATGGAACCGGACAGCAGCTCCACGCCGTTGAGCACCAGGTCATAGGCCTTGGCCTTTACCTTGCCGGGATCGGTGTCCAGATATTCCAGGCACTCCTCCATGGGCATGGTGAAGGGATGGTGCATGGCCACCCATTCGCCCAGATCCTCATCCCACTCGAAGAAGGGGAACTGGGTGATCCACAGGAAGTTGTATTTGCTCTTGTCGATAAGATTCAGCTGTTTGCCCAGCATATTCCGCAGGGCGCCCAGCACAGGGAGGGTCACCTTATTCTTATCCGCAACGATCAGCGCCACATCTCCCTGGCGGCAATCCAGCCGCTCCAGAATGGCGTTCATTTCTTCGGGGGTCATAAACTTGCCGAAGGAGCAGGTGGGAGTCTCCTCCACATAGCGGATAAAGGCCAGACCTTTGGCGCCGATACCCTTGGCAGCCTCGGTCAGCTTATCGATCTCCTTACGGGTGAGGGTCTTGACGGCGTCCTTGGCCACAATAGCCCGGACGGAGCCCCCTGCCGCCACAGCAGAGGTGAATACGGAGAAGCCGCAATCCTTCACCAGGTCGGACAGGTCAATGATCTCCATGCCAAAGCGGGTATCCGGCTTGTCGCTGCCGAAGCGGTTCATGGCGTCGTCATAGGTCAGCCGGGTGATGGGTGTGGGGATATCCAGGTCCAGAACCTCTTTGTACAGACGATGGATGTAGCCCTCCACCATCTCCAGGATATCATCCACATCCACAAAGGACATCTCCAGGTCGATCTGGGTGAACTCCGGCTGACGGTCCGCCCGCAGGTCCTCATCCCGGAAGCAGCGGGCCAGCTGGATATACCGGTCAAAGCCGGAGAGCATCAGCAGCTGCTTGTAGATCTGGGGGGACTGGGGCAGGGCGTAAAAGCTGCCGGGATGGACCCGGGAAGGCACCAGGTAGTCACGGGCGCCCTCAGGGGTGGATTTCATCATCATGGGAGTTTCGATTTCCAGGAAACCGTTCTCATAGAAATAATCCCGGGTCACCTTGGCGATCTTGTGGCGAAGAATGATATTCTGCTGCAGATTCTTCCGCCGCAGGTCCAGATAACGGTATTTGAGGCGCAATTCTTCCTTGACGTTGCTGTTCTCAACAATCTCAAAGGGAGGGGTCTGAGCCTGTCCCAAAATGCGGAGATCGGAGACATACACCTCCACGTCACCATTCGCCAGATCCTTGTTGACGCTTTCCCGCATCCGGACCACGCCTTTGGCGGCAAGGACATATTCTGAACGGACGCTCTGTGCCTTGGTTCTCAGTTCCTCGGCGGTCTGGTCGTCAAAGGCCAGCTGGACGATGCCGGTGCGGTCCCGCAGGTCGATAAAGACCAGCATGCCCTTATCCCGGATTTTCTGTACCCAGCCGCAGACTATCACTTCCTTGCCCACCAGGGCGGAGGTGGTTTCGCCGCAATAATTGGTTCGTTTGAGTCCTGACATGGTATCTGCCATAACTGCTTCCTCCAAAACAATGCCTCTTTTCAGGCAGGATTGAAAACTTTACAGGCCCGGCCCACCGGACCTTTTTCCTCCCCAGGGAGATTATTTCTTCTCCTCCAGATGCTCCATGGCATCCTCCAGATCGGCGTAGGCGGTGCTCATGATCTCCTCATAAATGGCATCGGAGAACCGGTCATCCAGGGGAACTGTCCGGGTGGAACCGGAATACATGCTCTTGAGCGTAGCCTCTCCCTGCTCCAGCTCATTGTCACCCAGAACAATGGTATACTTGGCGCCGATCTTGTTGGCGTATTTCATCTGAGCCTTGATGGAACGGCCCATCAGGTCGCTTTGAGCCTGGAAGCCGTCGCTGCGCAGCAGGTTCACCAGCTGGAATGCCTTCAGACCAGCCTTGTCCCCCATGGAGGCGATATAGACGTCGCAGGTCTCCTCCGGCGGGAAGTCGCAGCCCTGATCGATCATTACCTTCAGCAGCCGCTCCAGACCCATGGCAAAACCGATGCCCTCATAATCAGGGCCTCCCAGCTCTCCCAGCAGGCCACCGTAACGGCCGCCGCCGCCGCAGACCAGACGGTTGCCTTCCTTGTCAGTGAAAACGCATTCAAAAACAGTGCGGGTGTAGTAATCCAGACCCCGGACGATGGTGGGATTGACCACATAGCTGATGCCGGCCTGGGTCAGCAGTGCCTTTACCTGTTCAAAGTGGTCAGCGCAATCTTCACATAGGTAATCCAGCACCTTGGGTGCTCCTTCAGCAATAGCGCTGCACACCGGGCTCTTGCAGTCCAGGATACGCATGGGATTTTTCTCCAGGCGCTCCAGGCAGGTGGGACACAGCTGGTCGGTATACTGGGCGAAATAGGCCTTGAGGGCCTCATGATACCGCTTGCGGCAGGTGGGGCAGCCGATGGAATTGAGTTCCACCTGGATTCCCTCCACCCCCAGGGTGTCATAGATCTCGTGGACCAGGGCAATCACTTCAGCGTCAGCCGCGGGAGAGGTGGCGCCGTACATCTCCACGCCAAACTGGTGGAACTCCCGGAACCGTCCGCTCTGAGGCTTCTCATACCGGAAGCAGGAAAGGACATAGCTGAGCTTTACAGGCAAAGCGTCCCCCAGCAGGCCGTTTTCAATGGCCGCCCGAGCCATACCGGCGGTGCCTTCCGGGCGCAGGGTGATGCTCCGTCCGCCTTTGTCCTGGAAGGTGTACATCTCCTTGTTGACCACGTCGGTGGTCTCACCCACGGAGCGATTGAACAGCTCAGTGTGTTCAAAGGTGGGAACCCTCATCTCCTTGTACCCGAAGAGGGCGGCGGTGGTGAGCAGTGTCCGCTCGATATACTGCCATTTGGCGCTGTCCCGGGGCAGGATATCCTTGGTTCCCCGGGGGGCTGTGGTAAGTAATGCCATAGTCAGAGACCTCCAAAAAAGCTTTATCCCGGCTCAACGGAAAGGGCAGACCAACGGTCTGCCCCCTCAGCCGGTAAAAAAATCGTTGAGAGCGTTTCCGGCACCGTGTCGGAAACCATGTTTATTTGGGATTGACAATATCCCGCCAATCCAGATCTCCATGCTCCAGGGCATGGATGAGCGCTTCGGCGGTAGCAATATTGGTGGCCATGGGGATGTTGTACACATCACACAGGCGCAGCAGGTTTGCTTCGTCCGGTTCGGTGGATTTTGCGCCGATAGGGTCCCGGAAAAAGAGGAGCAGGTCGATCTCGTTACAGGAGATCCGGGAAGCGATCTGTTGGTCGCCGCCCTGGGAGCCGGACATAAAGCGAACGATGCTCAGTCCGGTAGCCTCCGCCACCATTTTGCCGGTGGTGCCGGTGGCACAAAGGTTATGTCTGCTGAGAATACCACAGTACGCAATGCAGAACTGAACCATCAGTTCTTTTTTCGCGTCATGGGCGATGAGTGCGATGTTCATAGTGATAAATACGCTCCTTTCCGTTCAGTGATACAGAACCAGTTCCGCGTCCTCCCCCATCAGGCGGCGGGCAATGCGGTCCAGCTCCGCGTAGGCGGGAAAAGGCAGCTTATCCGGGCTGGGCATCCCCAGCTCCTCCGCTTCGGGGATAGCTCCCAGCAGCTGCGCTCCCACCAGGTCGATAACGTCGTCCAGGTCACGGACGTGTTTGCTCTTTTTAAGTGTCTTGGGGACCCTGTTGATGACCAAACGCTGCTGATGCAGACCGGCGCGATGCAGGAGCGCGGACACCCGTCCTCCGCAGCGCACCGCCACAGGCTCGGGTGTGGTCACGATAAGCGCCTGATCGCACATTTTTGCCAGCATGGTCTCCATGGGACCAAAGCCCGCTCCGCAGTCGGTAAGCAGCCAGTCATAATTTCTGTCCGCCCACAGCACCAATGTCCTCAGCTGTTCTTCTCTTGGAACATAGGAAGGGTCCAGTGGAGCGCATAGCAGTTCCATCCCATACCGGTTATGCCGAAGCAAGGCGTCTCCAATCTCGCAGCGGCTCTCCAGCACATCCGCCAGATCATACACCGCCGCGTCCTCCACCGAGAGGGAAATATCCAATCCGCGGAAACCATTGTCCGTCTCCAGAATCAAAACCCGGCCGCCCCGGGATGCCAACCCAGCAGCCACACCGGTGCAGATGGTGCTTTTGCCCACTCCGCCCTTTCCGGACACGATCATGATCTTTTCCGCCAAGGCAATCCCTCCGATGGCGCAATACGCTGATTTGCCTCAAAATTGAACCGGACTGTTCAATCATTACTAGTGTAGCACAAAAACGAGGGATTGAAAACGTGTTTTTGTTCGGTTTTTGCTAAAAATCAAATTTGTTTTAAATTTTTGTGGAGAATCATGGAAGAAGTGTGCCGCTGTCCTGCACAGATTCCGTTTTGGAGCCGCCGAAGAAATACTCTTCCGCGATGGCACGGGCCACCGGAGCACCGGTATAGCCCTGTCCGCCGTTTTCCAGCACCACGGCGATGGCGATCTCCGGGTCCTCCGCGGGGATATAACAGATGTAGCAGGACGTAAGGGTGGAATCCCCTTCGGGGGTACCGGTCTTGGAAGCCACTGTCAGGGGAAAGCCGGTCCACAGCCAGCCGGAGGTACCGCCGTCAGCGGTAGCGGCAACCATACCTTGGTGCACTGTCTCAAAGGCGGATTGGGGGGCAGGGACCTGATCCACCACCTGGGGCTGGGTTTCGCTGATGGTGGTTTTGAAGTCGTAGCTCTTGATGGCCTTGACAAAGTGGGGCTGCATCCTGGTGCCGTTGTTGGCCAGGGTGGCCACATAGTTTGCCATCTGCAAGGGAGTGAAGCCGTGGTCCAGCTGGCCGATGGCCGACTGGATGACGTTGCCGGAGGTCCAGGTTTCCCCAATGGCCTCACGGGTAGCGGGGCTGGAAAGCTGGCCGCTTGCCTCCGGCAGCTCCACCCCTGTCTTGGAACCCAGGCCAAAATGGGCGGCATATTCGTTCTGTTTGTCGATCCCCAGCCTCCAGCCGGTTTCGTAGAAAAAGACATTGCAGCTGCGCTGGAGGGCGGTTACCACATTGATGGGACCATCGGCGTGCATACATTTTGGCTGGTAATCCGGGAACCGGGTATACACCATATTGCAGGTGATGGTCTCAGTTGGTGTAATGACCCCTTCAGAAAGCCCCGCAATAGCCACCGTCGGCTTGTAAGTGGAACCGGGGCGGTAGACGCCCATGGTGGCCCGGTTGAGCAGCGGTTCCGGTTTCTGGGTGGAAAGGGTGGCATAATCCTGTTGATAGGTGCTGATATCATAGGAGGGATAGGTGGCTGCCGCCAGAATCTCACCTGTCTTGGGGTCGATGGCCACCGCCGCTCCGGCGCTGGCGTCCCGGCCCTGTTCATGGGTCAGGGAGGTATTGGCGTTGAGGTTCTTGATAGTCTCCTCCAGCCCCTCCTGGGCCGCCCGCTGAACGTCACGGTCCAGCGTGAGGACCACCGTGTTTCCCGGTACAGGGGCTACCGTCTCCTCCACATCCACGACGTTGCCCTTGTTGTCCAGGGTGATCAGACGCTCCCCCTTCTGGCCCCGCAGCTCGCTTTCAAAGGCGGCCTCGATACCGCTCTTGCCCAGGTATTCATCCCCTTTGTAGCCCTGGGGATTATCGGCGCTCCACCACAGACCGTCCTCTTTGAGCTGAGCCATCTCTTCCTTGTAGATGGGGCCCATCATGCCGATGATGTGGGGGGCCAGGGTGCCGTCCACATATTCCCGGATGGGGCTCTCCACCACATCCACCCCCGGCAGCTCGTAGCTGTGCTCCAGGATGGTATCCCGGGCCACCGAGCCCACGTCACTGGCAAAAACATAGGTGTTCTCCAGGCTGAAATCCCGCAGCACCATCTCATAACGGATACCTGCCAGCTTGCGGCGGGTTTCGGCGTCGTAGTCCCACAGATCGTAGAACCGCTGGTCCGACAGCCAGTACATACACTCCTCAGCGGTGGCATATTCATTGATTTCCAGGTCCCGCTTCAGCTGAGCCACCTGGGTGTCATACCCCTCTTTGAAGGTGAAAGGCTCCGTTTCACTGATGGGCAGGTTGTCAGTCCAGCTCTGGCCCAAAGATTCCATCAGGGTAATAAGGCGGTAAAGCACCTCATTTTCCTTGCCGTAGGGCAGATAGGCCCGGTCTAGAATGATGTTGTAGCCCACCCGGTTGATGGTAAAGGGCCTGCCGTACCGGTCCACGATTTCCCCTCTGGTGGCACTGACCGTCTGACGGCTGACAGTACCCTGGGTCGCCTTGTTTTTATAGGATTCCCCTTCGGCGATCTGAAGAAGCATCAGCTGGTAAACAAAAAGTACAAAAATGCACCCTACCAGTCCGCAGAGGATCGCGAAGCGGATATTTTGCTGTTTTTTATTCATGGGAAAAACCTCCTTTCCCTCCGGAGACCGGAGAGACCGGGCTGAAACCTTTTCGCCTCAGGCGGCGAGGATCTTTTTCTGAAAGGTTCCATGGATCATGCGGGTAAGATAATAAAGGGGTGCCGCCGACACCGCGGTATAGATGCACATGGGCAGCAGCCTGTACAGATAATAACGACCTGCTCCCTCGTATCCCCACAGCAGAAAACTGAAAAAGAAGCCGATCCACTGAATGACCGCCATGGTTATAAAGGTAAAGAGGATGGCGTTGGCCACTACGGGACGCATATAGCTCTGCACCAGCAATCCTATGGTGACGCAAAAGAAAAAGAGGGTCAGGGTATAATAGCCGAAGGAGTAGGAACTGAACAGGTCGCAGCAAAATCCGGCGAAGGCCCCCATAAAGCCTCCCGCCAGTTCCCCTTCAAACATGGCAATGGAGATGGCCATAGCTGCCGCCAGCATGGGTTTGATATTCATAATGGCAAAAAGACCAGGTGTATTCTGCATCACTGTCAAGGCCAGCAGCACCAGCACATAAATGGCAAATTTGGCTGCTTTATACCGTGTAGACAGCATTGGTTTCCTCCTTTCCATCCCAGAAACAGGGCAAAACGGGAATCATATCACAGCAGACGGAAAGCATCCCTGTAAAGTGTGATAACCTTACAGGAACGAATTCTGTTTTCCGGCAGGCCCTCTCCCCGGATAAAAGCATTCCGCTTCATCGGGGAGGATACTGTCAGCCTTTGCTGATACCAGCGGTCTGTTTTCTTACTGCCCCAGCATCACTTTCAGAGAAAAGAAGCCAAAAATTACTCCGTAAAGCCAGCATTCTCATCCTTGCCGGCAAAATCCTTGATCACTACAACGCTCTTGGTTTCCCGGATATCAGCGGCAGGCTTGATAACGGCATAAAGAGACAAGCCGCTCACTTCATTTTCCACCGATTCCACCTCACCGATCACCAGTCCCCGGGGCATCATGCCTCCCACGCCGGAGGTGACGATAGTATCCCCCACCGTCACGCCGCTTTCCCGGGAAAGGAAGCCCAGTTTGCACCGGTCCTGCTCCGCCAGAGGGAAGGTACCGGTGATGACGCCGGTGTCCAGACTGCGGATATCCACGCCGCCCACATCAATGGAAACATCCAAAATCGTGGTGACCTTGGCATAGCCATAGCTGACCCCCTGCACCACTCCCACCAGGCCATCGGAGGTGATGACGGGACAGCGTTCCGTGATCCCATGATAGGTTCCCACATCGATAATAAACGAACCAAAGCGGTCATCGGGACTGCGTCCTATCACCGACGCCGGCTCAAAAACAAAATCCTGATTTCTTTCTTTCAGCTCCAGGTATTCCCGGAACTGATCATTTTCCGTTTTCAGGTTCTGATAATCCACCATCTGTTCGGTCAGCCTGCGGTTTTCCTCCCGCAAAGCCTCATTTTCCTCCACCAGCTGGGCCACATTGAGGTAGGGGCCCAGAGCATCTCCCGCCAGACCGGAAAGGGACGCGGTCACTCTGGCCACCGGTGTCATAATGATTCCCCCCACGCCGGAAAGAAAAGGCATCAGGGCGTCTGTATAAATGGCCCTCAGCAGGAAGGCGAACAGCAGGGAAAACACCGCCAGCAGCAGGTGGAACCGCTTGCTCTTAAAAAAGTCTTTCATGGCTTCTCCCTTCGGGACATAGATATGGCAACGCCCGCAAGCCTATGGGCCCGCGGGCATCTGAGCTGCTTTTCAAAACAGCGTTTAGTGTCTCTCATCGGTGAACAGCGCTTCCTTCTGCTTGAAGGGGAGCTCCAGAATGCGCCCGGTGCCCAACGCCACGCAGTCCAGAGGATTTTCCGCGATATGCACCGGCATCCCTGTTTCAATAGAGATCAGTTCATCCAGACCCTTGAGCATGGCGCCGCCTCCGGTGAGGGTGATGCCGCGATCAATGATATCGGCGGACAGTTCCGGCGGGGTCCGCTCCAGAGTGGTGCGGATGGCGTCCAGAATGGTCACCACAGAATCCGCCAGTGCCTCCCGCACCTCCTTGGGTGTCAGCAGGATGTCCTTGGGGAAACCATCCACCAGATTGCGTCCGGTGACCTGAATAGGCTCCTCATTCTCATAAGGATAGGCGGAACCAATGCGGATCTTGATATCCTCAGCGGTTCGTTCGCCAACCAGAAGATTATATTTCTTCTTGATGTAAGCAATGATATTGCGGTCAAACTCATCTCCCGCAACCCGCACCGACTTGGAGGTGACAATACCTCCCATGGAGATAACAGCCACCTCGCTGGTGCCGCCGCCAATATCCACCACCATGCTGCCGATGGCTTCCTCCACCGGCAGTCCGGCGCCGATGGCCGCGGCCATGGGTTCCTCGATGATGGCCACAGATTTGCCTCCGGCAGTTTCCGCCGCTTCCCGAACCGCCCGCTTTTCCACCGCGGTGACGCCGGAAGGGATGCAGATCACGATACGGGGCTTGCCGAAGATACGCTTGCCCACCACCGACTTGATAAACTCAGAAAGCATGCTGGCGGTAATATCAAAGTCCGCGATAACGCCATCCTTCAAAGGACGGATGGCTACAATGGAGCCGGGGGTACGTCCCACCACATCCTTGGCCTTCTGGCCCACATGGATGACATGGTCGTTGCGGATATCCACCGCCACCACCGAGGGCTCCCGCATGATGATACCTTTGCCTTTCATATAAATCAGGGTGTTTGCCGTTCCCAGATCAATGCCAATATCCTTGCTACCAAACATCTGTCCTTCTCCTTTCCGGCCTGGCCGGAGCTTGTTTCTATGACAAACGGGATTTCTTCCCATCCCGGATCTCCGGCAACGGAAAACGCAACTGGACCCGCGTCCTCCCATAAAGTGAAGGCCGCCGATCTGCCGGAGAGATTTATTCATCTTCAATTGGCTTGTGAGGCTGATTAAAAAGATTTTCGGGAACACCTTCCATTTTCCCGTCGCGAATGCGTGCCGGGTTCTGGAAAGCTGCAGGTCTGCCGGACAGACAAGAGGTTCCGATTCAGACCACTGAACAATGTTATAAAAAGCACCTCAACAGCCGTTTAGAGTTATTATACCCTATCCCGAGACGTTTCACAAGAAAACCAGCGCCAATAATTGCCCCGAAATTATTGCAAATATATGAATTTTTTTCGCTGACCGGTGTGCGGAAAGGATTTGGTCACAAAACCTTCGCACACCATCCCCTTGTCTTACCTATTCCGCTGCCAAAACACACCGGAAAGTTTTGGTCCCCTCTTCCCGCCTGTACCCATGCTCCGCGCCCATATCTTTGAGGAATATCATAGGACGCTATTACGGAAAGACGGAATACAGTTTGCCATCCGGGTCCGCCCGGCGGACAAACCTGAAAATCCAGAGTATCCCTCTGCGGTTTTATCCCCTCTTTCAGGATGGTTCAGTCTTCCTTTCCTTCCAGTACCCGGGCAAGGCGGGCGATGGGCAGTCCCATCACATTGAAGTAATCCCCTTCCAGCCGCCGCACCAGCAAGCCTCCCCGTCCCTGGATGCCATAGGCTCCCGCTTTATCCATGGGTTCTCCGGTGGCTACATAATCCTGGATCTCCCGGGAGGAAAGGGGATAAAACTCCACCTGGGTCTGCTGCGTAAAGACTTTGCGTTCTCCGGGGCCCAGTACCGCCACTCCCGTATAAACGCTGTGTACCCGACCGCTGAGAAGCCGCAGCATCTCCTGGGCTTCTTCGGGGGAATGGGGTTTGCCCAAAATGCGCCCTTCCACCGCCACCACAGTATCCGCCCCGATGATGCGGCAGTTCTGACACTCCGGCAGCTGTGCCACCGCCGAAGCTTTCCGCTCTGCCAGCAGCGCCACCGCTTCCTCCGGAGCAATCCCTTCCGGCAGGCTTTCATCCGCCTGGGAAACCTTCACCTGAAAATCATTGGTATAATAAGACAGCAGCTCCCTGCGTCTGGGAGACTGGGATGCCAGAATCAGTTTCATTCTTCTCCCTCCTTACCGGGTGCCGGTGGAGCCAAAGCCACCGGTTCCCCGCTGGGAATCCTCCAGCTCCTCCACCTGGTTCAGTTCCGGCGTGACTACCGGCAGGATCACCATCTGAGCGATACGCTCTCCCGGCTGAACTGTGTAGGCCTCCTCCAGCTGACAGGTAAGGCCCACCATCATTTCTCCCCGATAGTCGCTGTCAATGACCCCTACCCCATTGGCGGGGACCACGCCCTTTTTGATGCCCAAACCGCTGCGGCCAAAGACCAGCGCCACATATCCCGGCTCCAACTGAATGGCCACCCCTGTGGGCACCACCGTCACCGCCCCATGGCGCACCTCCATGGGCTGGGAGATAGCGGCCGCCAGATCGTAACCGGCGCTGCCTTCCGTTGCCCGGCGGGGAGAAATTGCCTCCGGGCGGGTGAGCTTGTATTTTAACTGTTTCATGGAATTTTCTCCTTTCGGGATCAACAAAAATTCTCCCATGGTCTCAACACACTTTTGGTATTTGAAAAAGACTTTTCCTGTTTTTACGATTTTAAATTCGAGTTGCTCTTTCAAATCGTCTTTTGCCAAACTGGAGGGCGGCGGTTTATCCGCTGTCCCCTTTGGCCGCCCTTGGGCGGCCAATCCTGCATCAAAGCAGCGAGTGGATTGTCCGGCTTTACCCGGACAACCGGCGAGCGGGCGGTTTTTCCCATACCGGGATAGGAACAGGGACCATCCCTCCATCCGTTCCCCTTAACACTAAAAGATACCAACCAAAACAGCGGCAGGCACTTTTCCAGACTAACCCACTCGCTATTGCCTCAACGATGGGATTCCAAAGGGACGAGTCCCTTTGGGCGTAACCCCCGTATCCAAAGGCAAAAACTTTCGTTCAGCACCACTCCGGAAAGAACATCAATCTCAGTTTTCCAGAAAGCAGCGAGTGGATTGTCCGGCTTTACCCGGGCAACCGGCGAGCGGGCGATTTTGCCTCTGGCGATACAGGAGCAGGATCCATCCCTCCAACCGTTCCCCTTAACACTAAAAGGTACCAGCCAAAACAGCGGCAGGCACTACCTCTGACTAACCCACTCGCTGCTGCCTCAACAGTGGGATTCCAAAGGGACGAGTCCCTTTGGGCGTAACCCCTGGCACAAACTTCCGCCCAACTCTCGGCCCCCAAAAAGGCAGAACCATCTTCCCGGCTACCTCTCACCGCTCATTTCAGTTCCCGGTAATAAAGTCCCCCGGTACGTTTTCCGTCAAAGGATATCCCCTGCTGCCAAAGGCGGAATACCTTGGCGCACCGAACTGGGTCCTCGGTGGTAAAGCGGAGCACCACATGGGACATTCCCCGCAGGTCACTCTGCTTGTCTCCCAGATAAAGGGGCACCATATTGAGCAGCTGGGAATATTGCTTGTGATGACACAGAAGAGGAAAATCATTTCCCAGGCGGTCGGTGACCACTGTTCTGCCGCTGCAGCCGCCGCAGCCTTTGGGCCCTTTGGCAGGACAGCTGCGGAAAATCATCAGAGGCAGATTACCATAACCAATCATCCCTGCAGGCATTACCTGAGACAGCTTCCGGGCTGCTTTCAGATTCAGCTCAAAGGAGAGGATCGCTTCCTCCACCCCAAGGGCCTTGTAAGCTTCCAGGGCATCCCGGTTGAGTATGTTGAGGGAATAGTCCCCCACCAGCCGGAGCCCTGCCTCTCTGCCCATATGGATGGCGGCCAGATTGCCCACCATCAGCGTGGCAAGGCCCTGCGCTTTCAGCCGGGGCAGCAGCTCTTTGAGGCGTTGCTCCGCTTTTTGGAAGGCAGCCACCGGCAGCTCTCCCACCAGCTTCTCTCCCAAACGGGTCATCAGCTCCGGGTGCTGTTCCAGTTCCTCCACCGGCAGGATGATCCGCCGGGCCTGGGATTCCATCTCCGGGGACAGCTGCTCTACCTGTTCCAGCCGCACCCAAAGGGCCGGTTTCCCATCCCCCACCGGGGAAAGTACAGCCTGAGGCTCCGGCTCCCGGACAGAATGAGGGCGGGGAGCCTCCTCTTTGGCCAGCAGCTGCTCCAGGGCAGATGATCTCATGGCATTGAGGGCGGACACCGGCAGCATCAGCCCTTCCCCCAGACAGGTTTCCAATTCTCCCAGATAGTAAGGAGTACCCCCGCATTTTTCCATGCTCCGGCGCACCAGGGCCTCGTCGGTGGGGCGGGTGCGGGCCAACTGAGGCTCCGGTCCTTCCACCTGCACTTGTGTCCCCTGTTCACCGGTAACTGTCAAACTGGCGGGGCGTCCTTCCTCCATTTCAAAGTGCATCTTCACCGGTACCAAAGGATTTTCTCCCCGGTAAAGGGCTGCCAGCTCCCCCAGCACCCCGGCGGCGGCGGTGACATCCTCCTTGCGCCGGATGCCGAACATGGACAGATCCCGCTTGCCGGTGAGATAGCCGTCGGTAAATCCGCTGCGGGAAAAGACCGCCTGAAGCCGCTCCAGCTCCGGGGTCTGTCCATCCAGCGCCTGACGGCAGGCAGTGACGGCAGCGGCCACATATTCCGGCCGTTTCATCCGCCCCTCAATTTTCAGGGAATCCACCCCCAGCTCCCGCAGCTGCTCTATGCGGCTGATGAGGCTCAAATCCTTCAGCGACAAGGCATACTCTCTTCCCCTCGCCTTGAAATTGAGCCGGCAGGGCTGGGCACACAGGCCACGGTTGCCGCTGCGCTCTCCGATCAGGGAGGACAGGTAACATTGGCCGGACATGGACATACACAGCGCGCCATGGACAAAAACTTCCAGCTTCATATGGGTTGCCGCCCGGATGGCCCGGATCTCCTCCGCCGTCACCTCCCGGGCCAGCACCACCTGAGAAAATCCCATCTCCTCCAGCTGCCGCACCCCTTCCACGCTGTGGGTGGACAGCTGGGTGGAAGCGTGAAGGGCCAGCTGGGGGCAGATCTGCTGCACCAGTTCCGCCGCGCCCAGGTCCTGGACCAGCACCGCGTCGGCGCCGCTGTGGGCGATGGCTTTGATCTCCTCTATGATCGCTTCCCGCTCGCTGTCCAGAAACAGCGTATTGAGGGTAACATGGACCGCCACTCCCCGGGCATGACAATAAGACACCGCCTCCTCCAGGGACTGTTCCCCGAAATTTTCGGCGTTGCGCCGGGCGTTGAAGCCCTTGCCTCCCAGATAAACCGCTGTCGCGCCGCTGCGTACCGCGGCCAGCAGTTGTTCCCGTCCCCCCACAGGGGCCAGTAGTTCCATCTTACGTTCCATATGCTCCTCCCTCAAAGGCGGCAAAAAAACAGGAGCGGAAAGCCTGTCCCGCCCCTGGGTGTGCTCATGCTGTTTATTTTCTGACCTGTCCCCGGGCCATATCCAGTTCCCTTTTCAGCCGTTCCACCTCCCGGCGGGCCTCCTCCAGTTCAATACGGGCCCGGGCGGCGTCCTCCAGATACTGGCTCAGCTGATCCCGCATCCGATCAGTGGCTTCTTCCCCGGCGTCCAGCTGATCCAGCAGGTTCAGGGCAATAATGACCAGGGCATCCACAGAGGAAAGATTCCTTTTGGAATCCATGATCTCGGTGAGATCATCCTCCAGCTGCCGCTCGATCCGCCGGATACGCTCCTCCTCGCTGTCGGTGGTGATGGTATAGGTGTTTCCAAGGATGCTGACCTTGATACGGTTTGCCACAGTTTACACTCCCTTTTATTTCCATGGGTCCCTTTTATCAAAAAACGAGCCGGAACCCTTCTTTTCTCTTCTCTACGGGCAAAAAACCACGTACTTACATATTATATAGGAAAAAGCGCCTGGAAAAAAGGGCTTTTCAAGATTTTTATCCGCTTTCTTCCTGGTAAACATTGAAGATTCCAGCTTTTTACGGTATAATAAGGGCGTTAGGGCCTGGAAAACACTGTGTTTTTTCCTGTATATTGATTCTTTTTGCCCTTCTCTGTTCTCCCGTACCGGGGATTTTTCTTTCTTCTTTTTCCAGTCATTCGGATACGGGAGTGCAAAATCTTTGCCGTTTTCCACGGCAGAATGGAGTTTCCCACTATGAACAAACCTGTCAATATTTCCGTGGATCAGATTCGTCAGGCCATCTGTGACAAGCTGACCGGCGAAATGTCCACCAACCCTACCAGCGCCTCCAACGAGCAGTTCTACAAGGCCTCCGCCCTGGTGGTGCGGGACCTGATGGAGGAGCGCCGGAAAGCTTTTATCGCCCACTGCAACGCCAAGGGACAAAAGCAGGTGTACTACCTGTCCATGGAGTTTCTCATGGGCAAAAGCCTGAAAAATTCCCTGTATAACCTGGGGCTTCAGGATAAGTTCGCCCAGGCTCTGGCCCAGTGTGATATCAAGCTGGAAAATCTGTATAAATGTGAGCCGGACCCCGGTCTGGGCAACGGCGGTCTGGGCCGTCTGGCCGCCTGCTATCTGGACGGTCTTGCCACCGACGGATATCTTGCCACCGGCTACAGCATCCTGTATGAATATGGTATGTTCAAACAGCGCATCTCCGATGGCTGGCAGAGCGAGCTGCCGGACTACTGGCTTCCCGGCGGAGAGGTCTGGCTGGAGGCGGTTCCGGAGCATACGGTGGAAGTACGCTTCGGCGGCACCGTCACCGAGCGCTGGGACAACGGCCATCATATGTCCCAGCACACCGGATACAGCACCGTTCTGGCTGTGCCTTACAATATGTATGTTTCCGGCTATGACACCCAGGCGGTGAGCCTGCTGCGTCTGTGGCAGGCCAAGAGCCCCGGCATCGATATGGACCTGTTCAATAAAGGCGACTATCTGGGAGCTTTCGGCAAAAATTCCTATTCCGAGGTCATCAGCAAGGTGCTCTACCCCAACGACAACCACGACGAGGGCAAGATGCTCCGTCTGCGTCAGCAGTATTTCCTGGTCTGCGCCGCGGTAGGAGACATTTTCCGCCGCCATATGTCTGTTTACGGCACCATTGACAATTTTGCGGAAAAGAACGCCATCCATATCAACGACACCCATCCCACCCTGGCTATCCCCGAGCTGATGCGGGTGCTGCTGGATGAGTGCGGCTACAGCTGGGATCAGTGCTGGGATATCGTCAAGCGCACCTTTGCCTACACCAACCACACTGTCATGTCCGAGGCTCTGGAGCAGTGGGACATCGGCCAGATGGAATCCCTCCTGCCCCGGATCTATCAGATCATCTGCGAGATCAACCGCCGCTTCTGCATTGAGCTGCGGGAGCGGTACCACAAGAGCGAGGAAGAAATCCGCCGCATGGCCATCATCTGCGACGGCAAGGTGCGGATGGCTTATCTCTGCGTGGTGGGCAGCCACAGTGTCAACGGTGTTTCCAAGCTGCATTCGGAGATCATCAAGGATGATGTATTCCACGACTTCTATACCGTGCAGCCTGCCAAGTTTACCAATGTCACCAACGGCATCGCTTCCCGCCGGTGGCTGATGCAGTCCAATCCTCTGCTGAACAAATTCATCGTAGATCATATCGGAGACGGCTTCCTCCATGACTTCTCTCAGCTTTCCCGCCTCAAAGAGCTGGAAAACAATGATGAGGTCCTGCGGGAGCTGGGGGATATCAAATACCGCAACAAGCTCAACTTTGCCTGTTATCTCAACGATGAGCGGGGTGTGGTGGTCAATCCCCACTCCATCTTCGACGTTCAGGTGAAGCGTCTCCATGAGTATAAGCGGCAGCATCTCAACGCCCTGCACATTGCGCTGGAATATCTGTGGATCAAGGATCATCCCAATGAGGATTTCGTTCCCAAAACCTATATTTTCGGCGCCAAGGCTGCCCCCGGCTACTATCTGGCAAAGCAGATCATCAAGTTTATCTGCGATCTGGCCGCTCTCATTGAGGCTGATCCCCAAGCCAGGGATAAGCTGAAGATCGTATTCCTGGAGGAGTACAATGTCTCCATGTCCGAACGGCTGATGCCCGCCAGCGAGATTTCCGAGCAGATCTCCCTGGCTGGTACCGAAGCCAGCGGCACCGGCAACATGAAGCTGATGCTCAACGGCGCGGTCACATTGGGCACCCTGGACGGCGCTAATATCGAAATCGGCCAGCAGGCGGGAGAGGAAAACATTCTCATCTTCGGCATGAAGGCCCACGAGGTGGAGAACCTGAAACGCCAGGGATACAATCCTCAGAACTTCATTAACGGCAATGAGGATCTGCGCCGTGTGGTGAACTTCCTCAACTCCCGGCCGGATCTGGCCTCCTTTGGAGAGATTGCCCGTTATATCGCCCACAATGACCGTTATATGGCCATGGCGGATTTCGCCAGCTATTGCGACGTTCAGCGCAACGCTTCCCGCATCTACAGCCAGGAGCCTCTCCGTTGGCAGCGGATGAGCCTGCGGAATATCGCAGGGTCCGGTATCTTCTGCGCCGACCGTTCCATCGAGGATTACGCCCGGGAGATCTGGCATCTGAACAAGTGATTTCCATGGTCTTTTCCCGACACAACAGCAACCCTTTCAACAGCACAGGAGGGCGGCTCATCAGCAGCCGCCCTTTTCGGTATTCTGATTTATCATAACCGGAGAGGAACCCTTCGCCATGATCTTTTGCAGCAGAAACGAATTTCACAAATCCCCTTTCGGCGCCGTGCCTGCCGGCACCGCCGTTTCCTTCCGCCTCACCTTTCCACACAATACCCCTGATCCCAAGGCGGTACTGGAGGTGTTCCAGGATGATGTTTTTGACGTCCCTGCCCTGGTAACCCCCTTTGTCTTTGAATCCAGAGCGGAAGGTTTTGACAGCTACATCTGCGAATTTACTCCTTCATCCCCCCAGCTGCTGTTTTACCGCTTTTCCATCCTTTCCGGTGGGAACCGCCGGATACTGGGGCGGGACGCCGGCGGAAGCGGCAGTTTTGAAAGCAAGGACCTGTGGCAGCTGACCGTTTATGACCCTGGTTTTCAAACGCCTCCTGAGCTGGCCGGAGCGGTATTTTATCAGATTTTTCCAGATCGCTTCTGCAACAGCGGCAAGCCTAAGAAAAATGTTCCTTCCGACCGCATTCTTCACAAGGATTGGTATGAGGAACCTGTGAGCCGTCCCAATGCACAGGGAGAGTTTTTGTGCAACGACTACTTTGGAGGAGATCTGGAAGGAATCCGGCAAAAGCTTCCCTATCTGGCGGAGCTGGGGGTGGAGGTGCTGTATCTCAACCCCATTTTTGAGGCTCACTCCAATCATCGCTACAATACCGCCGACTACAGCCGGGTGGACCCTCTGCTGGGGGAAAATGAGGATTTCCGGCAGCTGTGCGCCGATGCTGAAAAGCTGGGCATCCGGGTGATGCTGGACGGCGTGTTCAACCATACCGGAAGTGACAGCGTTTACTTCAACAAAGAGGGCCGCTACGGCCATACCGGCGCTTACCAGGACCCCAACAGCCCTTATCGCAGCTGGTTCAGCTGGGAGCAATATCCCACCCGTTATCAAAGCTGGTGGGGGTTTGAGACCCTCCCCAATGTCAACGAGGAGTGTGACTCTTACCGGGACTTCATTTGTGGGGAACAGGGGGTTTTGCGCAGTTGGCTGCGGGCTGGGGCCAAAGGTTTCCGGCTGGACGTGGCGGACGAATTGCCGGACAGCTTCATCCAGGATATCCGCAAAGCCGTCAAAGAGGAGGACCCCCATAATCTGTTGTTGGGAGAGGTGTGGGAAGATGCCTCCAACAAGATCAGCTACGGCTGCCGCCGCCAGTATTTTCAGGGGCGGGAGCTGGACAGTGTGATGAATTACCCCTGGCGCACCGCTATCCTCAACTTTATCCGCTATGGTGCGGGAGATGAGCTGCGGGAAGCCATCGAGACCATTCTGGAAAACTATCCCGCGCCGGTGATTCCGGTGCTGATGAACTGCCTGTCCACCCATGATGTCCCCCGGGCCATCACCGCTCTGGCCGCACCCCCTATGGATGGCCATGACCGGGAGTGGCAGCGGCAGCACAACACGCTGGACGCCAATACCTTCTACACCGGCCGGCAGATGCTTTTGCTGGCAGCCATGATCCAGTATACCCTCCCTGGCGCTCCCTGTCTGTATTATGGCGATGAAGCCGGGCTGGTGGGGTATGCGGACCCCTTTAACAGGGGAACCTATCCCTGGGGCCGGGAGGACGTGGGGCTGGTGGACTTTTTCCGGATTCTGGGCAGTCTCCATAAAAAATCTCCCACCCTGCGTACCGGCAGCTTTGAAGCGGTATCATTCGACCACCACAGCTGCACCTATCTGCGGCGGCTGGAGAATCACACGCTCCTTGTCTGTGTCAACCGCAGTCGGGAGGATCTGGAGATTCCCTACGACCCATGGCTGCTGCGGGACGCGGAACCTTTGCTGACAGTGGGGGGAATGGAGGACTGCTTCTCCCTACATGGCCATTCCGCTATCCTGATGCGTCTGCCTGACGGAGAAAAAGCCGCAAAAAGCTTTTTCGTTACCACAGGTCACCAATCAAAGGAGTAACCTGATGAAAAAAATGAGTAAAACCACCCTGGTCCTTTATGCTGTCATTGGCATTGCCGCCATTGCCTGCCTGGCGCTGCTGCTTCTCCCCAAAGAGCCTCCCGCTCCCTCTGAACAGCTGGTGGCAGTGCTGTGGGTGGATGGAGATGTCTTTGAGGAAATTCCTCTGGGCACCGCCGAGGACGGCACCTTTTCCATCCTGGACAGCACAGGGCACAACATCACCTTTGAAATCAAGGACCATGCCATCCGCTTTCTGGAATCGGATTGTCCTGATCAGGTCTGTGTCAATACCGGCTTTGTCAGCCAGGATATGGACCTGGCCGCCTGTCTGCCCAATCAGACGGTGCTGTCGGTGGAGCTGCGGCAAAGCCCATAAGTCTCCGGCATGAAAGGCAGCAGTTTTCTCTGTATTTCCAATTTTTCTTTTCCGCTAAGGTATTTTATTCAAAGCAAAATTCCATAAAAAACAACAGGACAATTCCCTTCATTTGAAAGGATTTGTCCTGTTTCCTTTTGCCCGGAAAAATATCATGCGCACAATTCTGTGACACCCAAAAAACTCACTGTTTTTACAACCTTGATCAGCAGATCACTGATCATCC
The DNA here is from genome assembly GCF_900104675.1 of Angelakisella massiliensis. Lineage (GTDB taxonomy): Bacteria > Bacillota > Clostridia > Oscillospirales > Ruminococcaceae > Angelakisella > Angelakisella massiliensis. Next base: position 487,231 of record NZ_LT629944.1, read on the forward strand.
TGTGTTTGGTGCAGAAGAAATTTTACGAGATTTTCTGTTCGATTGATATGTTCTGTGATCGCCTTTTCCACCTGCCGCTCATCATGGTTGAGCAGCGCATCGATGATATACTGGTGTTCTTCAATATTTCTCCGAATATTTTGAGGGATATCCCGTGGATATACCGACGGCATGGAAAACCAAAGCTGCTGGAGCATCTGCTCCAGGCGAGGACTGTTGGCAAGGCGCCAGATTTCATAGTGAAATTCTTTGTTGAGGAAACGAAACTCCTCTTGTTTTGGCTCTCCCTCCAAACAACCTTTAATCTGTCGCTGGATACAGATAAGATTCTCATAGCTTCCGCCGTTGCGGCAGGCCTTTTTTCCTGCAAGGCACTCCAGCAAAACACGAATCTCCAGCTGTTCCTGCACACTCTCCACAGTGATCTCCTTGACCACTGCCCGCTTATTCTTTTTGATCTCGATCAGACCTGCATTTTCCAGTACCAGAAACGCCTCCCGCACCGGCATTCTGGAAACCCCCAGCTGCTCCGAGATTTTTTCCTGAATCAGTTCCTCTCCCGCATGAAAGGTTCCTTTATAAATGGCCTCCCGCAGTTTTTCTGTCACAAGTTCCTTGGCGGACATTCTGTTGATCGGTTCCATTTCACGCTCTCCTTTGGTGATGAATCTTTTTTATTGTATCACGGCTTCTGTTTTTTCACAAGTTGAGGGAAATAAAATATCCAAATTTTCTCTTTCCGTTCCGTACAAAACGACAATTTTTGATAAATTCGTTTTTTATCATTGACTTTTTTATGCTATTTGTATAATATATAATCATATTTTGGATACAGAATCCTTTATCCAAAATGAATATGTTTTTGAGGTGATTTTATGAGTCCGGCTGTCATTACATTGATTATCCTGGCTGTTGCCGCATTTTTCTTTGTAACCGACAAACTTCCCATCGCGCTGACCTCTATGTTGGTGGCCACCGCTCTGTCACTGGCAGGAATTCTGGAACCCGCAGAAGCATTTGCGGGCTTTGCGGATGGTACCGTTATTCTTTTTGGCGCCATGTTCATTGTGGGCGGGGCTCTGTTTGAAACGGGCATGGCTTATCGGATCGGCAAATTCTGCACCAGTCTGGCCAAAAGCGACCGGCAGCTGCTGGTAATCGTAATGGTCGTCACCGCCGTACTTTCCTCTGTGCTTTCCAATACCGGTACAGTAGCTGTTCTGATGCCCATTGTAATTGGCATTGCAGGTTCTTCCGGTATCAACCGCTCCAAGATTCTGATGCCCTTCGGTTTTGCGGCAGGTATGGGCGGCCTGATCACCTTGATCGGCACCCCCGCCAACGCTATCGCAAAAACCGCACTGGAAACCATGACCGACGACCGTACACTTACCTTTTTTGAATTCGCCAAAACAGGAATTCCTCTGTGCGTAGCTGGTATTCTCTTTATGGGGCTTGTGGGGTACAAGTTGATCCCTGCCCGGGCTACCAGCGAGGTAGTCGTGGACAGCGGCGAGAAAAAGGACGTACCTGTCTGGAAGCAATATGTTTCTCTGGCTGTTATGATCCTGACTGTGGTAGGAATGGTTTTTGAAAAGCAGATTGGAATTCCGCTGTTTCTCACCGGCATCATTGGTGCTCTTGTACTGGTAATCACCGGAACGATCACCGAAAAACAAGCCTATGCTTCCATTGATATGCGCACCATTTTTCTTACTGTAGGCATGATGCCCATGGCCAGCGCCCTCAACTCCACCGGAGCCGGTCAAATGATTGCCGACGCTGTTCTGAGCATTTTCGGCGACAAGCCCAATCCCTTGGTCATCACCGCCATCATGTTCCTGCTGGGCGCCCTGCTGACCCAGTTTATGACCATCAATGCCTGCACCACTCTTCTGGCCCCCATCGCTGTTGCCATTGCCCAGGGTCTGGGTGCCAGCCCGGTAGCGGTGGTAATGGCTGTGCTGCTTGGTTCCAATGCTGCCTTCTGCACTCCTATTGCCACGACTCCCAACACCATGGTATATGGTTATGGCGAGTACAAATTTACCGACTATGTCAAAGTAGGACTGCCGCTGGAGATTATCTACTTTATCGGCACTATGCTGCTGGCTACTGTCTTCTGGCCTTTCTATTAATTTTCCTACTCCAAGGAGGATACCATGAAAATCACTCATATCACCCACGAAGCTTTCCAGTGGCCCAGAAAAGTCCCACTGCAAAATGGAACCCAGACCTATACTCACTGCGGCCTTTCGATTGTAAAAATTGAAACAGACGAAGGCATTACCGGATACGGTTTTTCCGGGCCTCTGATTTCCCGGGACCCTTTTATTCTGGCAGAGCTGTTTACCGATCAGCTGATAGGTGAAGATCCTCTGGACACCGAGCGCATCTGGAAAAAGCTTTACAATCCCAAACTGGTGGGCCGCAGAGGGTTGAGTACCCGAGCCATCAGCGGCATTGATATTGCTCTATGGGATATTAAAGCCAAAATGGCCGGTCTTCCTCTTTATCGGCTGCTGGGGGGAGCCCGGAAAAAGGTTCCTGCTTATATTGCAGGCGGCTATTATGCTCCCAATAAAGGCTTGAAGGAGCTTCAGCAGGAGATGTACAGCTACATCCAGCAGGGAGTGGCAGGAGTCAAAATGAAGGTGGGAGCCCTCTCCATCGCAGAAGATGCCGCCCGGGTTAAGGCCGTGCGGGAAGCTATTGGACCTGATCATATTCTGATGCTGGATGCCAATTGTTCCTATCGGTATCATGAGGCAATTCAGTTTGCCCGCCGGATAGAGGAGTATGACATCTACTGCTTTGAGGAACCGGTGGCGCCGGATGATTACGATGGAATGAAAAAGATTGCCGCTATGACCTCCATCCCCTTGGCTGCCGGTGAGAATGAATACACCAAGTACGGATTCCGGGATCTGATTCTCACCCATGCGGTTCCTATTCTCAATCCCGCGCCCTTTCTCAATGGCGGCATTACCGAAACAATGAAAATCGCTGCTCTATCGCAGGCATTTGATCTGGAACTGGCTCCCCATGGAGATCAGACCATTAACGTCACCATCGGCGCGGCGATACCCAATGTCTCCTATGTGGAATATTATCCCAAAGAATACGACGCTTTGTGGAATGAAAGTCTGGACTACCGGTTGACCATCGACAATGATGGAACCATGAGTCCCACAGAACGTCCCGGCATCGGCTTTGAGCCTAATTACGAGGCTCTCAATCCTCATCGAGTCAAATAAAAATGCGCCTCCGCTCCTGTTTTTTTCCACTTTTTTGGATATCCTAGTGGAAAAGAAGGGAGTGGGGGCGTTTGTCTGTTTTGATGGAACTGCGTGAACTGCAAAAATGGTATCCCCAGGGGGATGGGGTGGTCAAAGCTTTGGATGGAGTGGATCTGACAGTGGAGGAGGGAGAATTTGTCACCATTATCGGGCCCTCCGGTTCCGGCAAATCCACCCTGATGAATCAACTGGGGTGTCTGGATCAGCCTACCGGCGGACACTATCGTCTGGAAGGAGAGGATGTGGCCTCCCTCAATGAAGAACAACTATCCCACATTCGACGTAAAACTATCGGCTTTGTCTTTCAGGGGTTTCATCTGCTGCCGGGACTGACCGCCCTGGAAAATGTGGAGCTCCCCCTCTACTATCAGCGGATACCAGCTTTGGAACGGCGGCGGATGGCGCTGGAAGCGCTGGACCGTGTGGGGCTTTCCCACAGAGCGGAGCATCTCCCGGCTCAAATGTCAGGAGGCCAACAGCAGCGCACCGCCATTGCCAGGGCCATCGCACCCCGTCCTCCCCTGATTCTGGCGGACGAACCTACAGGAAATCTGGACCGGCAGGCAGGAGCCCAGATCATGGAACTGCTCCGGCAGCTGTGGCAGGAGGGCCGAACCCTCATCCTCATTACCCACGACCCCGATATCGCAGCTAAGGCCCCCAGAACGGTGGTCATCCGGGACGGCAGAGTGGTGGAGGAGGTGCGGCGGGATCAGATGCCATAGAGCGGGCCAAGAGCGGATAACCCTGAATAGCCCTCCCGACAGCAATTTTCTTCAGAAAATAAACAAGCAGAATATTCCCACCGTATTGGGCAGATTGATCCCTTTCGCTGCTTATGATATACTTTTCCTGAACGATAACCCAACACGATCAGAAAGGAATCGGGAGGGGGCGAGGGGAATGAAAAAAGCGATCCGCACAACATTGCCGCCTTGTGTCGGCGCCAGTATCGGCGCTATTCTGGTACAGGCTTGGAACCATCTTGGGGTATGGGGACTATGGGATATTTTGTTTCATTTTCTGGTGACGTTCCTTGTCACTACCTCGATCATGACCCTGTGCATCTGGATTTGGAACCTGATTCGGGGGAAGAACTAAGAAACGGGAGAAAGTGACGTAACGAAGAGGTTCAGCGCGTTTCCAGCGGTATACAATCCGCCGGATTGGTATTCCAATGGGTACTGAGCATGGCCTAAAAATCAGATAAATCCCCAAGTTTATCATTTTTAAATTACTGTATCTACTAAAACTAAGACCTTTATCATATGGGGGCGGCGGTTTATCCGCCGCCCCTTTTGGCCGCCTTGTGCGGCCATCTTTTCCACCAAAGCAGCGAGTGGATTGTCCGGCTTTACCCGGACAACCGGCGAGCGGGCGATTCTGTCTCTGCCGAAACAGACGCAGAGACCATCCCTCCAACTCGTTCCCCTTAGCACTAAAAAGTACAGACCAAAACAGCGGCAGGCACTTTCCTGGACTAACCCGATCGCTATTGTCTCAACTATGGGATTCCAAAGGGACGAGTCCCTTTGGGCGTAACCCCTGGCACCAACTCTTTACCCGGCAGCCATTCAGGGCAGACAAAAAATCCCTACCCAAAGCAGCGAGTGGATTGTCCGGCTTTACCCGGACAACCGGCGAGCGGGCGATTCTGTCTCTGCCGAAACAGACGCAGGAACCATCCCTCCAATCCGTTCCCCTTAACACTAAAAAGTACAGACCAAAACAGTAGCCGGCACTTTCCTGGACTAACCTACTCGCTATTGCCTCAACTATGGGATTCCAAAGGGACGAGTCCCTTTGGGCGTCCCCCCCGTCTCCCCTTCTTCCCCGCCAAATCTGATTGGTAAGCAAATGCCCCGCCCTCTGCTTAAACCAGAGAACGGGGCGTTTTTATCTGTGATTATCGTTTTTCAGCCAATCCAGCTTTCGTCAGAGGGATTGTCCCGGAACTTGCGGATGCGGGCGATGTCGTCGGTCTTGATGTAGCCTTCCTCAGCGGCCACTTCCAGCAGAGCGTCCAGGTTGCACAGGGAAACGTTCTTCACCTGGGCCTCAGCCATGCGGTCCAGGCCCTTCTTCATGCCGTAGGTGAAGATGCTGACGATACCCAGCACCTCGGCTCCCGCTTCCCGCAGAACCTTTACCACTTCCAGCACACTGCCGCCGGTAGAGATAAGGTCCTCCACCACGACCACTTTCTGGCCGGGCTCCAGCTTGCCTTCGATCTGATTGGTGCGGCCATGGTCCTTGGCGCCGGAACGGACATAGCCCATAGGCAGGTCCAGAATGGTGGCGGTGATAGCGGCGTGAGCGATACCAGCGGTGCTGGTGCCCATGAGCACCTGACAGTCGGGATAATGCTCCTTGATGAGGGAAGCAAGGCCCGCTTCCACATCCTTGCGGACGGCGGGGGCGGTGAGGGTCAAACGGTTATCGCAATAGATAGGGCTCTTAATGCCGCTGGCCCAGGTAAAGGGCTGCTGGGGACGCAGAAAAACAGCTTCAATGGACAACAGATCCTTGGCAATGGTTCTTTCCAGATTCATGACGATTCTCCTTTTCAGTCAAATAGGGCTCAGCCGACAAATTCCTTCACGCAGCGGCGATATGCGGCCACCGGATCGGCAGCGGCGGTGATGGGACGGCCCACCACGATATAATCGGTACCGATCTCACGAGCTTTCTCAGGAGTGGTGACCCGCACCTGATCTCCCCTGTCCCCGTCAGCAAAGCGGATGCCGGGGGTCACGGTGAGGAACTCCTTACCACAGGCTTCCTTCACCATGCCAGCCTCCAAAGGAGAACAGACCACGCCATCCAATCCCGCCTCTTTGGCGTTGCGGGCATAATGAATAACCGTATCGTTGATACTGGCGTTAATGAGCAGTTCCTTCTGCATCCGCTCCTCGCTGGTGGAGGTGAGCTGAGTGACAGCGATGAGGAGCGGCCGGGTGCCGTCGGGACGGGTAAGGCCCTCTCTGGCAGCTTTCATCATCTCGATGGTACCGGCGGCGTGGAGGTTGGCAATATCCACATCCAGCCGGGAGAGAACCGCCATGGCCTTCTTGACAGTGTTGGGAATATCGTGGAGTTTCAGGTCCAGAAAGATGCGATGTCCACGGGCTTTCAGCTGACGGACGATCTCCGGGCCTTCGGCGTAGAACAGCTCCATGCCGATCTTTACAAAGGGCTTCTCCCCTTCGGGAAAACGGTCCAGAAAAGCCAGGGTCTCTTCGCCGGTGGCGAAATCGCAGGCGATAATGACGTCACGGTTCATTTCTTGTATCCTCCTATAATATCACTCAGCTTCTCGATGCCCAGCCGCTCCATTTCCAGGGGCAGCTGTTCAATGATCTCCTTGCAGGCATAAGGGTCGCGGAGGTTGGCAGCGCCCACCTGGACAGCGGTAGCACCTGCCATCATCATCTCCAGCACATCCCGCGCGGTGGAGACGCCGCCCATGCCGATGACCGGCACCGAAACGGCGTGGGCAACCTGATACACCATTCTCAGGGCCACCGGGAAGATGGCCGGGCCGGAGAATCCGCCCATCACATTGGCCAGGATGGGTTTGCCGGTACGGATGTCAATGCGCATTCCTAACAGCGTATTGATGAGGCTGATACCATCGGCTCCCGCTTCCTCACAGGCCTTGGCAATGGAAACAATATCGGTGACATTGGGGCTGAGCTTGATGTACACAGGCTTGGTGGTCACAGCCTTCACCGCTTTGGTGACGGCAGCAGCCATAGCCGGATCAGTACCGAAGCTCATACCTCCATGGCGGACGTTGGGGCAGCTGACGTTCACTTCAATCAGGCCCACCTGTTCCTCTTTGTCGATCATCTCGCAGCATTTGGCATACTCCTCGATGGAGAAACCGGAAATATTGGCGATGACCGGTTTGTGGAAAAAGGTTTTCAGCCGGGGCAGCTCCTGGGAGATGACCGCCTCAATACCGGGATTCTGGAGGCCCACAGCGTTGAGCATCCCTTCGGGGCACTCGGCGATTCGGGGAGTGTCGTTGCCGAAGCGGGGCTCCAGGGTGGTACCCTTGAAGGAGAAGGAGCCCAGAATGTTGATGTCATAAAAATCCTTGAACTCCCAGCCGAAGCCGAATGTGCCGCTGGCGGGAATCACAGGGTTGTCCAGGTGCAGCCCGGACAGGTTTACCGACAGGTCCCTTACCATATGATCTCCTCCTTTGTCAGCACAGGGCCATCCTTGCAGATGCGCTTGGAGCCGTACTTGGTCTTGCAGGAACAGCCCATGCAGGCGCCGAAGCCGCAGCCCATCCGCTCCTCAAAGCTCAACTGGCCGGTGGTGGGGCAAGCGTCGTACAAAGCCTTGAGCATGGGAATGGGACCGCAGGCACAGTAGTCGTCATAGGTAAGCTTCGCCTGGGCGATGGCATGGGTGACAAAGCCCTTCACCCCGGCGCTGCCGTCGGCGGTGGCTACATACACAGGGCAGCCCAGCTCCTCAAATTCCTTCTGATAAAAAACATCCTCTTTGGACTGGAATCCCATGATCATCACCGGGGTCTTGCCCGCGGCCAGCAGGGCCTTGGCCAAACCGTAGAGGGGCGGCACACCAACACCGCCGCCTACCAGCAGCACCCGCTGTCCGCAGCGGCTCACATCGAAGCCGTTGCCCAGGCCGGTGAGGAGGTCCAGCTTCACCCCCGGCTCCATGGTGCTCATCTGCCGGGTGCCCTCCCCCACCACTTTGTAGATGAGGGTGATGGTGTTTTCGTTCCAATCGCAGATGGAAATGGGTCTGCGGAGGTAACGGCCCTCCAGCAGGATGTTGACAAACTGTCCCGGCGCGGTGATAAAGCTGGTGTCTCCAAAGAGCTTCATCACATAGACATCCCGGGCCAGCTTCTGCTGATACAGGATGGTATAGATGCCTTTTTTATACATGGCTCACCGCCTCCTTTCAATGATTCCCCGTCCCCCGAAGAGGACGGGGCCGCTGTATTCATCATAGCAGAAAACAGGATTCTGCAAAAGACCGCAGGAAGAAAGATCTGTCCGAAATCATTCGCTGTCGATGGTGGAAACGCCCATGGTGATCTCCTCCAGAACATTGAGCAGTACCCGCACCGTCTCCAGGGAGGTGAACATCGCCACGTTATTTTCCACGGCGGTACGGCGGATGAGGAAGCCGTCGATGGTGTCCTCCTTGCCCAACTCCATGGTATTGATGACATAGGTGACGTGGCCCTTCCGCAGGGATTCCAGAATCTCCTCACTGTTCTCGCTGATCTTCTTCCGGGCTCTGGTGCGGATACCGTGGGACTTGAGGTAAGCGGCGGTACCCATGGTGGCCTCGATGTTGAAGCCCAGGTCGTAGAAGCGGCGCACCAGGGGCAGCGCCTCTTCCTTATCCCGGTCAGCGATGGTGACAAAGATAGTGCCATAGTTGGCCACATTGATGCCGCTGGCCTGAAGAGCCTTGTAAAGGGCGCGGTTCCGGCTGCGGTCATAACCGATGGCCTCACCGGTGGATTTCATTTCGGGAGAGAGGTAAGCGTCCAACCCACGAATCTTGGAGAAAGAGAAGGCGGGAACCTTTACATACCACCTCTTCTTCTCCGGCCAGCACACTTGGGTGATGCCCAGCTCCTTGAGGCTGTGGCCCAGGATGACCCGGGTAGCCAGATTGGCCATAGGCACACCGGTGGACTTGGAGAGGAAGGGAACGGTTCTGGAGGACCGGGGATTGACCTCGATGACATAAACATCCTCATTGGCGTCCACAATGAACTGAATGTTGTAAAGGCCCACAATACCGATGCCCAGTCCCAGACGGACGGTGTAATCCACAATGGTGTCCTTCACCTTCTGGCTGACGGAGTAGGTGGGATAGACGCTGGTGGAGTCGCCGGAATGGATGCCGGTACGCTCTACCAGTTCCATGATGCCGGGAATAAAGACATCCTTGCCGTCACAGATGGCGTCCACTTCCAGCTCCTTGCCCATGATATACTTATCCACCAAAACGGGCTGCTCGGTGTTGATTTCCACAGCGGTCTGGAGGTATTTCCGCAGGCCCGCCTCATCGGAGACGATCTGCATGGCCCGTCCGCCCAGCACGTAGGAGGGCCGTACCAGCACAGGATAACCGATGCGGGCGGCAGTCTTTACACCGTCCTCAATGTTGGTCACCGCTTCGCCGGTGGGCTGGGGGATCTGGAGGCGCTCCATGATCTTCTCAAAGCTGTCCCGGTTCTCCGCGTTCTCAATGGCCTTGACGCTGGTACCGATGATGGGCACTCCCAGGGCCTCCAAACGCTCCGCCAGGTTAATGGCGGTCTGTCCGCCCAGGGAGACCACCACGCCCTTGGGGTTCTCCAGGTGAAGGACGTTCATGACATCCTCGATGGTGAGAGGTTCAAAATACAGCTTATCGCTGGTGGTGTAGTCGGTGGAAACAGTCTCGGGGTTATTGTTGATGATGATGGCTTCATAGCCCGCTTCCCGAATGGCCCAGATGGCGTGAACGGTGGAATAGTCAAACTCCACGCCCTGACCGATACGGATGGGACCGGAGCCCAGCACCACGATCTTTTCCCGGTCGCTGACTACCGATTCGTTCTCATCCTCATAGGTGGAGTAGAAGTAAGGAACATAGGAGTCAAACTCGCTGGCGCAGGTATCGATCATCTTGTAAACCGGGAAGATGTTCTCCTTTGCCCGCAGACGATACACTTCCAGTTCGTTCATTCCCCACAGCTTGCCGATATACTGATCGCTGACGCCCAGCTTCTTGGCCTCGCGGAGGATCTCCAGATCCATGGGATGGTCCTTGATGACTTGATCGAAGCGGACGATGTTGCGGATCTTCTCCAGGAAGAAGGTATCGATCTTGGTGACATCATAGATGAGGTTCAGGTCCACATCGTAGGAGATGAGGCGGGCGATGGCGAAGATCCGGTCATCAGTGGGATTGGCGATATACTTCAGCAGTTCGGCCTCGCTCCAGTTATCGAATTTCTTGTGATAAAGATGGTTGACGCCGGTTTCCAGGCTGCGGATGGCCTTCAGCAGGCTTTCCTCGAAGGTGCGGCCAATGCTCATCACTTCGCCGGTGGCTTTCATCTGGGTGGACAGATGGTTGTCGGCGTTGGCGAATTTATCAAAGGGGAAACGGGGAATCTTGGTAACCACATAGTCCAGGGCCGGCTCAAAGCTGGCGGGAGTATTGGCAATCTGAATCTCGTCCAAAGTCAAGCCCACAGCGATCTTGGCGGAAACCCGGGCGATGGGATAACCGCTGGCCTTGGAAGCCAGAGCGGAGGAACGGGATACACGGGGGTTGACCTCAATGAGGTAATAGTCAAAGGACAGGGGGTCCAGGGCAAACTGAACATTGCAGCCGCCCTCGATCTTCAGCGCCCGGATCAGCTTGAGGGCGCTGTCACGGAGCATATGATACTCCTTGTTGGTCAGGGTCTGGCTGGGGCAGACCACGATGGAGTCACCGGTGTGGACGCCCACAGGGTCCAGGTTTTCCATATTACAGATGGTGATGGCGGTATCGTTGGCGTCCCGGATCACCTCATACTCGATTTCCTTAAAGCCCCGGATGCTCTTTTCCACCAACACCTGATGGACAGGGGAAAGCTTCAGCGCATTTTTGGCCAGCTCCCGCAACTCGCCCTCATCGTCGGCAAAACCGCCGCCGGTGCCGCCCAGGGTAAAGGCGGGACGAAGAACCACAGGATAACCGATCCGCCCAGCGGCTTCCACCGCCTGTTCAATGCTCTCCGCAATCTCAGAAGGAAGCACCGGTTCACCCAGGGACTGGCACAGCTCTTTGAACAACTCCCGATCCTCCGCCTGCTCGATGCTCTGGAAGCTGGTGCCCAGGATCTCCACCTGGCACTCCTCCAGCACACCCTTCCGGGCCAGCTGCACCGCCAGGTTCAGGCCGGTCTGTCCGCCCAGGCCGGGAACAATGGCATCGGGGCGCTCATAGCGGATGATCTTGGCCACATATTCCAGGTTCAGCGGCTCCATATACACCTTATCGGCAATGTGAGTGTCGGTCATGATGGTAGCGGGATTGGAGTTAATGAGGACAACCTCGTAGCCCTCTTCCTTCAGGGCCAGACAGGCCTGGGTGCCGGCATAGTCAAATTCCGCAGCTTGTCCAATCACGATGGGGCCGGAACCGATGACCAGCACCTTTTTGATATCTGTTCTCTTAGGCATTCTTCTTTCCCTCCTTGTTCTGCTCCATCATGGCAATAAACTGGTCAAACAAATAAGCCGAATCCTGAGGACCAGGGGCGCTTTCAGGATGATACTGCACCGAAAAGACCTGATCTTCCTTGCAGCAGACACCCTCAGCGGTATCATCCAGCAGATTCACATGGGTCAGAGTCAAACCAGTACCTTCCAGTGAAGCGCGGTCCACAGCGTAGGAATGGTTCTGGCTGGTGATTTCAATGCGGCCGGTCTCCAGGTTCTTGACCGGATGGTTGCCGCCCCGATGACCGAATTTCATCTTGTAGGTACGGGCGCCATAGGCCAGAGAGATCATCTGGTGTCCCAGGCAGATACCGAAGATGGGCAGCTTACCCCGCAGCTGACGGATCAACTGGATCACCGGCTCAACATCCTCTGGGTCGCCAGGGCCATTGGAGAGGAACACACCGTCTGGACCCAGGCGGAGGATCTCCTCGGCGGTAGTGGTATAGGGAACCACTGTCACATTGCAGCTGCGGGCATTGAGGCTGCGGATGATGTTGTGCTTGATGCCGCAGTCCACCGCCACCACGTCGTACTTATGGCGGGAGGTGCGGGAATACCAGCGCTTTTTGCAGCTGACTCTGGCCACCTGATCCCGGGGCAGTTCAGTAGCTTTCATCCGGGCTACTGCTTCCTCCCGGTCCGTCTCAGGCGCGGTGAGGAGGACCTTCTGGCTGCCTTCATTGCGGATAATCCGGGTGAGCATCCGGGTATCCACACCGGTGATACCGGGAATATCATTTTCCTCCAGCAGCTCAGCCAGGGTCTTGGTAAAGCGGAAGTTGGAAGGCTCGTCATTATAATCCCGCACAATCAGTCCGCCGATGGTGGGGGTACCGGTCTCATAGTCCTCGTCGGTGATTCCGTAGTTGCCGATGAGGGGATAGGTCATTACCACCATCTGACCGGTGTAGGAGGGATCGGAAACAATCTCCTGATACCCCACCATAGAGGTGTTGAACACCAGCTCCAGCATGGTTTCTTTTCGGGCTCCAAAGCCCCATCCGTACAGTTCCCGCCCGTCTTCCAGGACGATCTTACGGTCATAAGGTCTTCTTTCCATCACTCACTGCTCCTTTTTGATTCCAAACCCGGCGATATCTTCCACCGGTCACTCCTGCCAAACGATCTGCCCTTCCACCATCGTCATGGTGTTGCGGCCCCGCACCTTCCATCCGGCAAAGGGGGTTGCCCTGCCCATGGAAAGGAACGTGCCGGGATCGATCTCATACTCCTCTGTCAGCTCCAGCACCGCCAGATCTGCCGGCTGTCCCGGCTCCAATCCTCCCGCAAGTCCAAAGACTTGTCTGGGCCGCACTGACATCCGCTCCACCAGCTGCTCCAATGTCAACACACCGGGCAGTACCAGGTGGGTATACAGCACTGGAAATGCGGTTTCCAGTCCCACAATACCCATGAGACTCTTTTCCAGTCCCCTGCCTTTCTCCTCGGCACTGTGGGGAGCATGGTCGGTGGCAATCATATCCACTGTGCCGTCCAGCAGTCCGGCAATCAGGGCATCCCGGTCTTCCTTCCCTCTCAAAGGAGGATTCATCTTGAAGCGGCCATCCTCCTGGAGATCCTCGTCACACAATACCAGGTAATGAGGACCGGTTTCACAGGTTACCCGAACGCCTCTGGCCTTGGCCTGACGAATCAGCTCCACCGATTCCTTGGTGGAAACATGGCAGACATGATACCGGCAGCCGGTCTCCTCCGCCAACTTCAAATCCCGCTCCACCTGCTTCCATTCGCTGGCCGAGGAGATTCCTTTGTGTCCGTGAGCAGCAGCATAAACCCCTTCATGGATCCAGCCACCGGTGAGGAGGCTTTCATCCTCGCAGTGGGCCACGATCATCTGCCCCAGAGCAGCGGCCCGCTCCATAGCCTCGTGCATCCGCTCCTCCTGCTGCACCCCTTTGCCGTCATCGGAAAAGGCCACCGCTCCTGCTTGGGACAGGGCGGCCATATCCGTCACCTCTCCCCTGCCTGTCTGACCCATGGTGATGCAGCCATAAGGATATACCCGGATGCGGGCATCCCGGCGAATGGCTTCCTGCTCCACCGCCAGATGCTCCGGCGTATCAGGAGGCGGGTTCAGATTCGGCATGGAACACAGGGCAGTATATCCTCCCCTGGCTCCTGCCGCCGTGCCTGTAGCCACCGTTTCTTTATAAGAAAAGCCGGGCTCCCGCAGATGAACATGAACATCAGCAAAACCCGGTACAATATATTTGCCGGAACAATCCAGCACCGCCGGGCTGTCAGAACGGGAAAGTTCCCTGCCGATCCGAACAACACAGCCATCTTCTATCAGCACGTCCAAAGGAAAAAATCCCGTTGGGGTGTATGTCATTCCGCCAACCAGCAATCGCTTCATCCCTGCCGCTCCTTTCTTTTTTCATGCCTCGGAAAAAGCACCGTGACATGGGCTGTTACGGTGCTTCCAGTGTGTTTGTTTATTTAACCTGTTTTATTCTACCATATTTTCTCCATTCAGGCAAGTGAAAAGGCACACTCTCTTATTCTTTCGGCTATGTTTGCAAAATCTTTGACCATAAATTTCCTTCTTTGCGCTTGTTTGTATGAAACAGAAGAAAAAATATATACTTTTCCTTTCCTGGGGGCAACTGGCTGCCCCAGAAGTTTTAACTATGTGTTTCTTTTCATACAATGGCAGGACAAGTTTATTTGCTCATCCCAATACATTCTCACAAGCACATTATTCTTATGAAAAATCAAAAACAACTGCCAAGGGAATGGAACGGAAAACGATTATTCAAAAATGCCTCTTCCTTGGTGTTGACTTTAAAACAAAAATAGAATAAAATAGATATGATTTGTCAGCGGATGCTGCCGCTTGTACTGATGAAAAAGTCAATGTACAGTGCGTACGCTTTGGGAGAATACGCCCAGAGCCTCTTACAATTTCACATCGGGGTGTAGCGCAGTTGGTAGCGCGCATGCTTTGGGAGCGTGAGGCCGGAGTTCGAGCCACACTTTCTCAAAATCCCGGAAAGCTCTGGGACGCTAAGGCGGACGGAGTTTTGCCCCTCGCCGGGAACTGGTCAAAAACCGGCGCTGACCCCATATTTGACTACAATCAGAAAACTTTATACCCGGGTGTAGCGCAGTTGGTAGCGCGCTTGCTTTGGGAGCAAGATGCCGGGAGTTCGAGTCTCCCCACTCGGACCAAAAACCGCCTCAAAACATCAGTTTTGAGGCGGTTTTTGTAACTTTTTCGACAATGACTTGTTTGGCGTTCTGCATAAATAAGACCTCAAATGTGGTCAACACACTTTTTCGGATTTGTTTTGAATTTTCGTTGTAGACATGGTTTTTGGCCCGTCTCCGCCACAATTCGTTCCGAAAAGAGGCAAAGGAAAACTGCACAATTTTTGAAATATGGGGTCATAACCACCTATTCACGATCAGTTCATGCGGCCACAGCTTTATCTTTGTATCTTGCGTCGCAAAATCTGATGAGCCAGTCTGCGCCTCCCGGCCTTGTCCCTCTCGGCGAGGCCGTATATAATGGCAGTTGGAAACAGTGAAAGAAACGAGTAAGGAGCAGTGCTATGCGGATCCTTATGCTGGGCAACAGCTTTACATTCACCAACAATATGCCGAAGATGCTCTCTGAGTTGACCGGAGCGGAAGTGATTCACCACACCCGGGGCGGGGCGCGGCTGTCGGAACAGCTGAACCCCAACACCAACTTGGGCGGACGGACCCAAGCAGCCCTTCAGGACGAGAAGTGGGACTATGTGGTGCTCCAGGAGATGAGCCACGGCCCCATCACCGCCCCCAAGAGCTTCTTTTCCAGCGTGGAGCAGCTTTGCCGGCAGATTCGGGCAAACGGGGCAGTCCCCATTATGTTCGCCACCTGGACCTACCAGAAGGGCGGGGCCAAGCTGACGGACAAGGGCTGGGACTACGACGAGATGGCCCAAAAGCTGTCTGAGGCCTACCACAAAGCGGCACGGGAAAATAACGCCCTGATCGCCGACGTGGGAAACCGCTTTTATGAGCTGTCCCACGCCCAAAGCCTCTACGCCGCGGACGGGGTCCACCCCAATGAGGCGGGCTCCCATATCGCGGCGGAGACCATTGCAGCAGTGATCCGGCAGCACGAAAAGGAGGCGCAGTAATATGCCAAACACCACAAAGCAGGCTCTGGAGGAATCCCTGAAGCATATGCTGCTGAAAAAGCCCCTGGACAAGATTACCATCCGGGACATCACCGAGGACTGCGGCATCAGCCGCATGGCCTTCTACTACCACTTCAAGGACATCTACGACCTGGTGGAGTGGGCCTGCATCGAGGACGCGTCCAAGGCCCTCCAGGGGAAGAAGACCTACGAGACCTGGCAGGAGGGACTTCTGCAGATTTTTGAGGCGGTGCTGGAGAACAAGCCCTTCATCCTCAACGCCTACCGCTGTATCAGCCGGGAGCAGATGGAGCGGTTCCTCTATCAGCTGACCTACGGCCTGATCCGGGGCGTGGTGGAGGAGCAGAGCCAGGGGACGGCCGTCTCTGAGGAGGACAAGTCCTTTATCGCCGAATTTTACAAGTACAGTTTTGTGGGGGTTATGCTGGACTGGATTCGTCAGGGGATGACCGCCGACCCCCGGGTGCTTACGGGAAAGATCAGCGCCGCCATGCGGGGCAGCATTGCCAACGCCATCCGAAATTTTTCGGAAACAGAATAAGAGCCGCTTTACAATCCGGGCCCGATGATCAAAAACTGATCATCGGGCCCGGATTGTAAATGGAAGAATGGCTCCCCAGGGGGTAAGATCATGCCATCAAATGAATCCGGCCCGCAGAAGCGGCAGGATCGGAAAGGCGGTATCTGACATGGATAAGAAATTGGGAGCACTGACTGCAGCGGCGGCTGTAGCTGGAGCGGGCGCGGCGGTAGTCCTGGCAAAGAAGGGGGCGGGCGGCCAAAAGGCGGTGGAGAAGTCCGGGCCTGAAACCTGCGCTTCGGCCTCCTATCGGAATACGGAGCTGGGGAAACATGAGAAAAACCGCAAGGGCATCTATTATACCAACGGCAACTATGAGGCCTTTGCCCGGCCGGAGAAGCCGGAGGGCGTGGAGAACAAGAGCGCCTACATTGTGGGCAGCGGCCTGGCGGCCCTGGCGGCGGCCTGCTTCCTGGTGCGGGACGGGCAGATGCCCGGGGACCACATCCACATCCTGGAGGCCATGGACGTGGCCGGCGGTGCCTGCGACGGCATCTTCGACCCCAGCCGGGGCTATGTGATGCGGGGCGGCCGGGAGATGGAGGACCACTTTGAGTGCCTGTGGGACCTGTTCCGCTCCATCCCCTCTTTGGAGAAGCCGGGGGCCTCGGTGTTGGATGAGTTCTACTGGCTCAACAAGCACGACCCCAACTACTCCCTGTGCCGGGCAACGGTGGACCGGGGCCGGGACGCCCGCACCGACGGGAAGTTCAACCTGAGCCAGAAGGGCTGCATGGAGATCATGAAGCTCTTCATGACCCCGGACGAGGACCTGTACGACAAGACCATCGAGGACGTCTTTGACGACGAGGTGTTCTCCTCCACCTTCTGGCTGTACTGGCGGACCATGTTCGCCTTTGAGAACTGGCACAGCGCCCTGGAGATGAAGCTCTACTTCCAGCGCTTCATTCACCACATCGCGGGACTCCCCGACTTCAGCGCCTTGAAATTTACCCGGTACAACCAGTACGAGTCCCTGATTCTGCCCATGCAGAAGTACCTGGAGGAGGCCGGGGTGGACTTCCGCTTCGGCACCGAGGTCACCAACGTGATCTTCGACATCCGGGACGGCAGAAAAACGGCCACCGCCATCGAGTGCCGGGTCAACGGCGCGGAGCAGGGCATTGTCCTCACGGAGAACGACCTGGTGTTCGTCACCAACGGCTCCTGCACCGAGGGGACCATCTACGGCGACCAGGACCACGCCCCCAACGGGGACGCGGAGGTGCGCACCAGCGGCTGCTGGAGTCTGTGGAAGAACATCGCCAAGCAGGACCCCGCCTTTGGACGGCCGGAGAAGTTCTGCTCCGACATCTCCAAGACCAACTGGGAGTCGGCTACCATCACCACTTTGGACGACAAGATCCTCCCCTATATCACCAACATCTGCAAGCGGGACCCCCGCACCGGGAAGGTGGTCACCGGAGGCATCGTCAGCTGTCAGGACTCCAAGTGGCTGCTGAGCTGGACCATCAACCGCCAGGGGCAGTTCAAGGAGCAGGAGCCGGAGAAGGTGTGCGTCTGGGTGTACGGCCTCTTTACCGACGTGCCCGGCGACTATGTGAAAAAGCCCATGAAGGACTGCACCGGGAAGGAGATCACCCAGGAGTGGCTCTACCACATCGGCGTGCCGGTGGAGCAGATCCCGGACCTGGCCGCCCACAGCGCCGTGTGCGTGCCCACCATGATGCCCTACATCACCGCCTTCTTTATGCCCCGGACCAGGGGAGACCGGCCCGATGTGATCCCCGACGGCTGCGTGAACTTCGCCTTCCTGGGCCAGTTCACCGACACCCCCCGGGACACCGTATTCACCACTGAGTACTCCGTGCGCACTGCTATGGAGGCCGTCTACGGCCTGCTGGGGGTGGACCGGGGGGTGCCCGAGGTGTGGGGCAGCGTGTACGACATCCGGGAGCTGCTGCACAGCACCGTCTGCCTGATGGACGGCAGGTCTCCGCTGGAGGTTTCGCTGCCCGGCCCCCTGGAGCTGCTGAAAAAGCCCCTGCTGAAGGCCATCCGGGGGACCGTCATCGAAAAGGTCCTGCGGGATCAGGACGTGCTCCGGGACGGCATGTGACCGTTGGGTTCTGCCATTCTGCGTCCTGAAAACCGAGGAGACGACCGTTACCCAGAATACTTTCATCCCTAACCGGGGCCTCCTTCTCAAAGATTATCGCCCGTCATGAGATTGAAAACATTGATATAATGAC
Source organism: Angelakisella massiliensis (assembly GCF_900104675.1). GTDB lineage: Bacteria > Bacillota > Clostridia > Oscillospirales > Ruminococcaceae > Angelakisella > Angelakisella massiliensis. The sequence goes on from NZ_LT629944.1 coordinate 505,762, forward strand.
AAATGAAAGAGGATCGTATCGAGTTATGATACGATCCTCCTCTATTTCAGATTCCCCACCCCCAGTATCCCCCGCATCATCTCATACCACTTGGCCGCTGTGTGCCTTGTCACCCCGGCGCCTCGGGCGATGGCCCGGAAGCTGGTCACGTCGGGGTGGAACTTCATGTACGTCCCAAATTGCAAACCTCCGCACAAATCACTTGCCACAGCGCGCAAGCAGTTGTATAATTTTCATTGAAAAGTAGTATGATAAATCTGTAAAGTTTTCAGTGAGGTGTGGCGCTATGGAGATCAAACGGGACCGCTATCTGAACAAGCTCATATCCTTCATGTGGGATGGACAGGTGAAGGTCATCACCGGCATCCGCCGCTGCGGAAAGTCCTACCTCCTCCGCAATCTGTTCCGCACTTATCTGTTGGGGGAGGGCGTTCCGGCAGATCACATTCTCTCCTTTGAGTTGGATCTGACCCGTGATATTCGGTACCGGAACCCGCTGGAGCTTGCAAATCGTGTCCGGGAGATCGTTGAAAACCAGAGGGAGCAATTCTATCTTTTCGTAGACGAGATCCAGATGTCGGACGAAGTACCGAATCCCTATAACCCGGACGGGAAGAAGATCACCTTCTACGATGCGCTCAACGATTTGAAGTCCCTGTCCAATCTGGACATCTATGTGACCGGAAGCAACTCCCGGATGCTGTCCTCAGACATCCTCACCGAGTTCCGGGGGCGCAGCGACGAGATTCGGGTGCATCCGCTCAGCTTTGCGGAGTACTACTCCGCCGTGGGCGGGGACAAGGAGGACGCATTTGAAAATTACGCCTTCTACGGCGGGATGCCGCTGATCCTGTCCCGCCCCACTGACGCGGCGAAAATGCAGTACCTGCGTTCTCTCTTCTCCGAAGTTTATTTGAAGGACATTGTGGAGCGCAAGAAGGTCAAACGGGAGGATGTGCTTTCGGATATTCTGGACCTGCTCTGCTCCTCAGTGGGATCGCTGACAAACCCCACCAGGGTGGCGGATACCATCAACTCCAAGCAGAAACGGAGCGGCGAGAATACGGTTTCCCCCAACACTGTGAAAGCGTATATGGATCACTTGGCGGACGCGTTCCTTTTTACTGAGTGCAAGCGCTGGGATGTCAAGGGGAAAAACTATTTCGATTACCCTAACAAATATTACTGTGAGGACATCGGCCTGAGGAATGCCCGCATCGGCTTCCGCCAGCAGGAGATGACCCACATCATGGAGAACATCCTTTTCAATGAGCTGATGGTGCGGGAGTGCGCGGTGGACATTGGGATCGTGTACAGCAATGAGCGAAACGCCAAAGGAAAACTGACCCCGGTAGCACGGGAGATCGACTTCATTGCTGCTTCCGGCGGAAAAAAGACTTATATCCAGTCCGCCTACGCTCTTGGGACGGAGGAAAAGTCTGTCACGGAAAACAAACCGCTCTCCCTGACGGGGGACTCTTTTCCGAAGATCATCGTCCGGCACGACATCCGGAAACGTTGGTACGATGACAACGGCGTTCTGAATATTGGAGTCTTGGACTTCCTGCTGGACGATACATTGGTCTGAGCAACGGATCATCTGGATCACAGGAAGAGGCTGGTATCAAAGTGTGATACCAGCCTCTTCCACATTTTACGCCGCCCGCCCCAGCATCCCCCGCATTATCTCATACCACTTGGCCACCGTATGCCTTGTCACCCCGGCGCCCCGGGCGATGGCCCGGTAGCTGGTCACGTCGGGGTGGAACTTCATGTACGTCCAGATCTTCTTCTGAGTTTTGGTCAACTTATCCGGCGGGGTGACGCCCCGTGCCTGGTCCCGCAGGGCCTGCCGCTCCGCGTTCATCTGCTGAATCAGCACCTTCAGTTTCGCCTCGCACTCCTCCCGAGTGTGGGCGTAGACGCATTTGGAGTGTTTGGTGCCGTCCGGCCAGGTGGGGGAGTAACGGCCCTCAAACAGGTGGTCATTGATCTGGGTGATACACCCGGTGCCGGGCTTTCGCTTTCGTCCCAGCACTGGCTGGAAGTTCGCGGTTGGGTCCTGCGCTGCCTGCTCAGGGCTCTCCAACACCTCGTTGCCCAGCCCCCGGTCGATCTTGGCCGCCGCCTCGGTCTGCATATCCCCTGTGACGTGGGTGTAGATGTCCAGGGTGGTTGCCGCCGACACATGGCCCAGCATGGCGGAGAGGGTCTTCACATCCATGCCGCTCTCCAGGGACAGGGTGGCAAAGGTGTGGCGTAAATCGTGGAATCTAATCCTCTTACACCCGGCCCGCTCCAAAATGATCTGGAGCCGCCGGCGCACCGCTCCCGGCGTCATGGGCACGTCCTCCTTGACCGGCGAGGGAAACATCCACCGGGAGTCCACCGTCTCCCGGTATTGCCGCAGCACCTCCACCACGCCGGGCGGCAGGACCAGCCTGCGGATGGACGCCTTGGTTTTGGGGACGCTCACCTGGAGCTGTCCCTTCACCTCGTAGACCTGCTTGTTCACGGTCAGGGCCCCGGTCTTGAAATCCAGATCGTCCCACTGGAGAGCCAGTAGCTCTCCTCGGCGCAGGCCGGTGCATAAGTCCAGAAGAAACAGTTCGAAATAACCTTCTGCCTGTGCCTGGATGAGGAACCGCTGGAGCTCTTCCCGGCCCAGCACCTGCATTTCCCTGCCCCGCTTGGGCGGCAGCTTGCAGCCCACCGCCGGGTTGGTGCGGATCAGTTCCTCCTGCACCGCCTTCTCCAGCGCGGACCGGCAGGCGGCGTGGAGGCCGCGTACCATGGAGTCGGAGAGGCCCTTGCCGAACTGCTCCGTGCGGATGAGCCGCCCGCCCGTTTTCATCCGGGCATAGAACTGCTGGAGGTCCTTCTGGGCCAGCTGGTTCAGGGGGATCTTCCCCAGCTCCGGGATGATGTGCTGATAGATCTTCGCCTCGTAGTTGGCCTGGGTGGTGGGGCGGATCTGGGGCTTCACATAGTTCTGATACCAGAAGTCCAGCCACTCCCCGAAGGGCATCTCCGGCCGAATTTTCTCCGTCTTAGGGCCGGTCACCGTCTCCCGGAGCTGTTTCAGCTTTTCCTGGCACTCCCGTTTCGTTTTGGACAGGACGTTTTTCGTCTTGGGAAGGCCCTTCTCGTCGTAGCCGATGACCACCCGGCCCTCCCAGCGGCCATCTTTCCGCTGGCGGACGGAGCCCTCGCCCTTTTTCCGCCGCTTAGCCATGGCGTGCACCTCCCTCCGGCCTGCCTCTCTGCCACGGTTTCAGGTCTTCCCCCAGGAGATCTTCCAGAAAGCCGCCCACGATGTGGCTGGCCTCCTGCTGCATGTCCGGCGTCACATGGGTGTAGGTGTCCAGGGTGAAGCTGGCGTTGGTGTGGCCCAGAATGCCGGACAGGGTCTTGGCGTCCACGCCGCTGGTGAGGGCATGGGTGGCAAAGGTATGCCTTAAATCGTGGAATCGGATCGCAGGCAGCCCCGCCTCTCTCAAAATTCGTTTCATCCAGTAGTAGGCGGCGCTGGGGCGCACCGGTTTCTCCGGAGCCAGAGGTTCCGGGAAGATCCACTGGCTGACGGTGTGCTGTTTCCGCTCCCGCAGACGCTGGACGGTGCTGGGCGGCAGGCGGATGGTCCGCCGGCCCTGGCTGGTCTTTGTCTCACCGATCTCCAGCTCTCCGGCCTTGGGGACATTCACGGACCGAAGAATCTTCAGCGTCCCGGCCTTCTCATCGAAGTCCTGCCACATGAGGCCGCAGATCTCGCCCCGGCGCAGGCCGGTGGTCAGCTCCGTGTAGAAGAAATCCCGCCAGATCTCGTTGCGCTCCACTGCAGCCAGAAATGTCTCCATCTGCTCCTTCGTGAGGATCTGCTTGGGACGATGGTTGGCCTTGGGCACCGCAGCTCCATCGGTGGGGTTCCGGGCGATCACATGGGCCGCCTCCGCGTCCTTCAGGCACCGGTGGAGCATGGCGTGGATGCGGAGCACCATGGTGTCCGACAGCTCATGCCCGTGTTCCGGGCGCTCGCGGACGCGGCCCTCGTGTTTCAGTGTTCGGTACAGCTTCTGGATGTCAATGCGGGTCACCCGGGAGACGATCTTGTTTCCCAGGTAGGGCTTGATGTAGCACCGGATGAACTGCTCGTAGCTGCGCAGGGTGTTGGGCCGCAGGGTGGCCGCGCCGTAGTCCTCCATCCACCGGTCCAGCCACTCTCCCAGAGTCATGCGGCTGTCCTCGGTGAGCTCCACGTCCTGAAAGGCATCCAGATCCCGGTGGAGCTTGTCCAGCAGTTCCTTCTGGGTCTTTGCCAGGACATACCGGAAGATGGGCTCGCCGTTTTGCTTGTGGCCCACCACGATGCGGCCCTCCCAGCGGCCGTCCTCCCGCTTTCGGACCATGCCGTCGCCGGACGGCCTGCGTTTTGCCATAGGCTATCCCTCCTTATTTGGGTCGAGCAGACTGCCGTCGTCCTCATCCAGGGCCTCCAGGATCATGCGGACTCCCAGACGGAACCCCAGGACGAAGTTCTCCAGGGCCATGGTGCTGCCGATCTCGTTCTCCGCATTGATGAGCCGGAGCAGCAGCGTTTTTTCTTTGTCCTCCAGCAGGGCGGTGAGTTTCTCCTCGCACTCCGCCGACTGCTCCATGGCCTTTTTCAGGGCAGTCCCCGATTTGACGATCTGATCGTTGGGGGTGATGTTTCCAAAGTACAGATTTTCCAGTGTGTCTCTCATGTGTGCCGCCTCCTTTGTCAGCAACACACAATACCCGAACTTCCTTCCAATAGCTACCCCCAACTGCAACTATTTTCAGAAAGTTATCATCTGCGGGCAGGATTTTATCTTTGTATTACGGTCCAGATTTTGATATGCCTGCCATAGAAAAAACCGCCTGCATCTCTGCAGACGGTTCCGGTGACAAATCGTTTCTCCCTATGGAGAAGATTGTCTCTATTCGTTTGTTTCGTCGTCCTGCACATCTCCAAAGAGGATGCGAAGATAATCCCGGCGGCCGTAGAGCACACGATCCACATAGACATCGTTGTCAAGAACTCGGTAAAAAGTGAGGTAACTGCCGGTCACCAGGAAACGATAGTCACTCTCGACATCGGCAATCGAGGACAGGGACGCACCAATCAGACTGTGCTCCCGCAATCTGCGGATGTCCTTTGTGATGTTCCGTACCGTGGAGATCGCCGCGCTGGGATTTTCCAAATTCTTTGCGATATAGGACTTGATCCCGGCCAAATCAGCCTGCGCCTCGTCGGATAAATGCAGGTTATTCATCTGCGATTCCGAGATGTTTTTCTACGGCCTCCAGCGTCAACCAGCCCTTTTCCTCCCCGGACTTGCGGCCCTTGGCCAGCTCGTTCATCAGTCGGAGGGTGGCCTGTGTCCGCTCATAGTCCTGCATGTCCACGATGGCGTAGCGGCCCCGGCCATTCTTCGTCAGAAAAACCGGTGCGCCCACTGCCACGTCACGCAGGACCTCCGTGTAATTACGCAGATCGGAGATGGGTTTGATGTTCGGCATGGTATTCAGCCCCTTTCTTGCCCTTAGTATACCTCGATCTGCTGTAAAATTCAACGGCATTTTTTACTGCGGTTTCGTTGGTGATTGCTACCACCCCATGGTCATGCCGCCCATATCCTGCCGGGGAGCTTCTTCATGGTCATCCGGCTTGTGACCCATGGCGATCTTCTTTTTCTGGATTTTCCGCCGCAGCTTTCGGTCCACCCGCTGTCCCACCGGGGCGGCGGGCGGCACCGAGTTGTCACGAAAGATCTGACTCAGATGGTGGAGCAGTCGGGTGGCCGCCAGGAACACATTGGGCCTGCGCACCTGATCGAAGTGCTCCAGAAAGAAGTCGGCGTACTCATTTCCCTGTTCCGCCGATTCATAGAAATACGCCCAGGCCCGCTCCCGGTCCTGTTTGACATTCTGTCCGGTGAGGTACAGCTTTCCAAGAGCGTACTGGGCGTACTGGTTTCCGTGTTCGGCGGAGTCGGTGAGATAGGCCACCGCCTTTCGCACGTCTTTCGGGACATCTTTCCCCTCCAGATACAGCTTTCCCAGGCGGTAGGCGGCGCAGGTGTTCTCCTGCGCCGCCGCTTTTTCATACCAGGATACCGCCTCGTCCATTCGGTTCTGACTTTGCAGAAGTTTTCCCAGCGCGTACTGAGCGAAGTCATATCCCGCATCAGCTGCCCGCCGGAACCACAGTTCTGCCCGCTCGTCATCGGGGAGAACACCCTGCCCGTCCCGCCAGCACTTGCCCAGCTGGTAGGCGGCCAGAGAGAAACCTCTCTGCCAGAGCTGTTCCAGCACCCGCACCTGTTCCACTTTTTCACTCTCCGGGTTTTCGTACTCCTCCAGCACCTCCTTGGCACTCTGGTAGGCCTCGGTCATCTGCCAGTCGGAGTCCCAGGCGAAGTACACCGCATCCTGGTCCTCATCCACCTCGTCTCTCATGCGGGCGTCCTCGAAGGTAACCGTGCCCAGCCGGAGCCGCTCCGCCTCCCCGATGACCATGTTCTGGATGGCTTTGAACTCCTTCTGCTGTGAGAGAGGCAGGTGTTCTCTGGGGGAGTCTTTGTAGTAACGCTCCAGCTCGTCCCGAAGCCGGTTCCACTGTTCATAGCACTCTGCCACCTCTGGAACCTTGGCCAGTTCGTCCACGATGGCGTCCACCTGCGCCTTTGCCGGCTTTTTCAGGTAGCCGTAGACCTTTTTGCCCTTGTGGTTCTCCAGCATCCCGGCCAGCGTCTCCATCTGCTCCATGATGACGGGGCTGTGGCACAGACCTGTCTCCATCTCCCGGATGAGCCGCCCCATGGCCTCCGTCGCCGCGTCCCGCACTTGGCCGTAGGACAGATCTTTCTGCTGATACAGGGACAGCAGCTCGTCCCGGAAGATCTCATTGGACAGCTGGGAGCGCATCTTCTCGATACCCTTTTCTGTTAGAAATCCTTGCTTTGGGTCCGCCGACCAGACTATCATGTGGATGTGAGGGTGGTGCTTTTCGTCGTGGAATGCGGCCCGCCATCGGAAATTGTTCGGGGAAATTTTCATGGCCTGAGCCAGTTCCGTCTGATGGGCCAGCAGGAGTTTCCGCCAGCTCTCGCTGTTCTCGTAGCCCAGCCGGTGGGCATCTTCCCGTTTTAGGGAGTAGACGAAGGTCCACACCGGCCCGGTATGCCCGTTGATCTCCTCCATGGTGTTCTCCAGATCGGCGGGACCGTCAGCGGAGAACAGGCCGTGGGAGCGTGAACGCTGGGCCATATATTCCAGGTATCTGCCGCCGTCATGGGAGGGGGACGGAGCTTCAATCAGCTCCACCCCCTCCCGGATGGCGATGTACTCGGCGTAGTGTCCGCCGCCGTTTCCCGGCTTGATGTAGCCCGACTTCTGGATCAACCCCGGCATCACTCAGCCTCCTGTTGATAGCGGACAGCGTCCTCGAAACTGATTTCACCGTTGGTTTCCTTCACCTCTTTGACGCACCGGACCCGGGCTTTTCGTAGCTGATCCGGGTCGATCTCTATGTCGGCAGCCAGGATATTCCCCATGAGGTTTTGATCCACCGACAGCTTGAACAGCAGGTGTCCCATCCGTTTACCGAATGCATTCAGCTTGCCTTCCAGCACATCGGACAGGACGCGGGGCAGGTAAGCATCGGCAGATTCCGCATCCAGATAGCCGGAGTAGAAACGAATGGCCTTTTCGATAAATTCATTTCTGGTGGAGCAGTTATCTCGCCTGTAGCGCGATTCCACCTCGGTCCAGGCGGATTCACTGAGCCAGACGGAATGTTTCTTGTTTTCCTTTTTCAAATTCAAAATCCTCTCTTTATTGCATTAGCGCCGCCCGAAAGCCTGTCACAGCGGGGATTCAGGCGGCTTTTGAGAAAAAACAGCGCCAATCTCAAATCGGGTTGGTCAGAACAGCGCCAACTCCAACTCCTGAAACCGCCCGCACTGCGGGCGGAAGTGACCGCCCAGGCGCAACAAAAGCGCCAGGGCTTTCTCCTGCTCCTCGTCGTACCTCGTAGCCCCTATCCCGAAGCGCCCCTGAAATCGGGCCAAATCCGCCCTGAAAGCCCCAGGTGGGGCAGGGACTCTGCCCTGCCCCCAAAGAGGGCACACAGCCCCTCACAGGCCGTTACACGGGGAGAGTTGCTTGCTGCAGGGAACGGCGTGCTGCGGCAGAAAGATCCGGCAGTATTCCTCCGGGCCGGACACCCGATGCCGGCGCATCATCTCGCCGCACTGAAACATCTGGAACACCGCATTTCGATAGCAGGCCTTGATCTCCTCACGGCACTCTCTCGCAAAGTTCCTCTGTTCATCTGTCAGATTCCCGCGGTTCTCATCGCAGAGGAACAGGGCCACCCCGTCTTCGTCGATAGACTCCTCATGCGTACGGTTCCACTGGTTGACAATGTACCGCCGCACGTCTATGGCGCGCCGTGCTGACAGAGACGGATCCTGCTCAATCAGGCAGTCGATCATCTGCATCAGCATCCGGATGCACACTCCTTTCTCTCCAGCGCCGCCATGCGCTGTTCCGCTCTCTGTCGTTCCAGAGCCAGGTCAGCTGCGTGGAGCTGCCGCTCATAGAACTGTTCGATGGACATCTGGATGGGCAGGATGTAGTAACGCAGACAGCCGTTGAGGGTGCGGCCGTCCCGGGTGGTGACGGTGGTGCGCTCCGTCCGGATCAGCCCCCGGTCCTCCAGCTCGGTCACATACTTGCGCACTGTGTTGACGCTCATCCCCACCGCCTCTCCGATGGTCCGGTAGCTGGCCACGCACTGGTAGGTCCTCCGGTCCTCCCGGTGGAGGAGAAACCCGTAGACTGCGATCGCCCCGGCGGACAGTCCCAGGGAGAAGATCTCGTTGGGGAGGGGGAAGTAGTTCTTGATAGGATCCCGCTTGGGCCAGTGCTGTTTTCTCATTTGGCACCTCCCGACTGTCCCTCCGCCCACTGGATGAACTTCTCTTTCGGAACTACCATACGGCTCCCCACCCGCAGTGTGGGGAAACCGGGATCGTTGAGCAGCTCGTAGGCGGTGGAGATGGACACGCCCAGTACCTGCGCCACCATCTTGGCATTGAGGAACAGGGGCAGGTCGTCGTAGGATTTGTAGACAGACAGTTTCAATGTTTAGTACCTCCGGTGTTTCAAATTCAGAGAAAAATTTCTTGCGTTTCGGAGGTCTCTCTGTTAAACTGGAACACAGATCAGGCTGTGTTTTCCGAAACGCAGCAGGCCGCTGAACTGTTGCAGCAGTTCGGCGGCTTTTTTTGCAGGAGCTGTCTTTTTAGATCTGTCTGGCCATGCACCATACCCGTTCCTGCCCTGCGGCCTTGTTTGACCAACACAGCGTTTTCTTCCCCTTGGTACGCTCAATTGTCGGTGCTCTGCGACAACGTCCTGGCGTTACTTCTCCGGGGAGTATCGTCTCTGGTGATGGGTATTCGGTTTTCAAGGTGCCGTTCCGAATGTTTGGGATCAGTTTCCCGTTGACAATCGGATTTTTCGGTGTTAGACTATTGTAAGATTATTTTGACAGTTCCTTTGCAACTGTATCGTAACATGATTTCCAGTCGCTGTCAAGACTATCTTAAAACTAATTTATAATTGTCTATTTCGGAGGGCGCCGACATGTGGTATGCCAAGATGTACTTCTCTGAGAAAAAAGAGGTTTTCCAATTTGATAGCCACGGGGTTCAGGGCGTTCCCTCGACCTACGAGGAATTCCCGTTCCTGGAGAGCCTGCTGTCTTTTCTGGAGGCGGACTGTAAGGAGTTGGAGCCCCTGCTGCGGCGGGCTTATGAGAATTGGTCCCTTCTGATCGACAGGGATGATAGAGATGCTGGGGTCCGTACCTTGATGGATCTGGGTGACCTTGGGAGCCGGCACATCTACCTGCATCTTCTGTATGTGCGCTGGTTTGAGCGGTTTGGGCGCATGGGGATCACCCAGGACCGGGGGAGCAGGGAGGATCAGCAGATGCTGGAGGAGCTACAGGGCCTTCCGGAACAGCTCCCGCTTTATCAGCAGCAGGTACAGCGCTTCTTTGATCTCGTTCTGGATGTGGACAAGGCAGGGCGGGATCCCCAACAGCAGGCGTCGGCCCACTATCTCTACGATGCCCCCAAGGATCCGTCTCTGTTCTCCTTCCGGCCCATCCCCCTCAGCTTTGAGCCGGTAGAACCGGGCCGGTGCTCGCCGGTCTTGTATCCCCTCCACATTTCGGACATGATCGACTACTCCCTGCGCAGCTGCGTGGAGCGCGGGATCACCGTCCGGCGGTGTAAGAACTGCGGACGCTGGTTCCCCCAGACCGGCCGGGTCAGTGCGGAGTACTGCGAGCGCCCGGTGGCCTCCGGCCAGCAGACCTGCCGGGAGGCCGGGGCCTTCCAGCAGTGGACCAAGAAGCAGTCCGACGATCCGGTGTTCAAGGCCTACCGCAAGGAGTACAAAAAGCGCTTTGCCTGGATCAAGGCCGGCCGCATCACCGACGAGCAGTTCTACGCCTGGAGCGAACAGGCCAGAGAGATGAAAAAGAAATGCGACCGGGAGGTCATCACCCTGGAGGAGTTCCAGGATTGGCTGAAGAACGCAAAGGTGCCGCTCTGATAGCGGCCTGTTTCAAAACGGAGAAAGGGACTGGCCGGAGGCCAGTCCCTTGTATTCTTTGACTCGGCGATGCAGTTTTTGATGGGGTCATATGTGCTTAGACTCTCTATTTCCGAGTCTATGACTCCGTCTCATAGGGCCAGGTGCTGATGCCGCCGAATTCGTAGATGTTGGTGTAGCCCAGTTCTGCCAGAGCAGAGGATGCCGTCTTGCTGCGGTTCCCACTGCGGCAGTAGACCAGAACGGTGGAATCCTTTTCGGGGATCACCTCGGTGGCGGTGTCTTCGTCGATGCTTCCCACTGGCAACAACACTGCGCCGGGGATGTGGCCGCTGTCGTACTCGTCCTGCTCCCGCACATCCAGGATGATGACTTCCTGGGTGTCCATCATCTCTTTGGCCTCCTCCTGGGTGATCTGCTGGTAGCCATCCGCGGAGTTTCCGCCGCACCCAGTCAACAGCAGAAGAGATAAGAGTATAGGCAGGATTCGTTTCATCTGAGTTTCTCCAGAAGTCCGGCGGCAAAGGTTCTGTGCCCCTGCTCTGTGAAGTGTACGCCATCATAGTCCCGGATAGCGGCGTCCAGAAAGTCCCGGCTGTTCTGATCCAGGGCGCTGGTGTCTTCGCTGTTCTCCTCGTCCAGAATGCCGTCCGCTTCCTCCTCGTTGGCCCCGTAGCTGTAGATCGTCGCCACCCGCAGTTTCTTTGTGGGGTCGGCTGCCATCTGCTTTTTGAACTCCTGATAGTAGAGCTTGGCCATGTCCACCGAGGCCACCGCGAAGATGGAGTTGAAGCCGCTGATCCTCTGCTTCTGCTTGATCTCCTCTACCGCGCCGTTTTTACCGGAGGCCACCTCCGCGATGTTGGTGAGGGTATTGAACAGATAGGTCTTGTCCCCTCTGTAGGTCTTCTGGTCGAAATGCTCCAGGATGTACCGGGTCACCAGCTCGATGCGCTCCGGCGCCATGAAGGCCTTTTCCCGGTCGATGTCCCAGACCGCCTTGTCGTCAATGTCCGGCTCGGCGTCCATAGTCTGGATGTAGTCCACCCGGAAGGGCAGCACATTCTTGTCGTTGATGGCGTCCACGATGGTGTACGTGTGGAGCTGGTCGCCGAAAGTCTGGGCGGTGGTGAAGAACTGCGCCCCGCCGGCGGCCCTGGCGTTGGCCGCAAAAATGGGGGTGCCGGTGAAGCCAAACAGATGGTATTTCTTGAAATTCTTTACGATGGCCGTGTGCATATCTCCGAATTGACTGCGGTGGCACTCGTCAAAGATGATGACCACATGCTTTTGATAAAAAGCGGCCCCTGATACTCCACCAGGAAAATACCGACATCACGGCAACCGATATACTTTTGAAGTGAATTAATATGATGCTGCCAGTTTTTTCGAAACGATGCTTCATACATCTCATAACTGTATGGCGGCGCTTCCATTTCACAAATTTCACGAGTCAGGCTATTTGCGGGCGGGGCATCGTTCAACTCGCGGCCCATTCTTTGGAATCGCTGTTCCGCCTCTTTACAAAACTGTGCTTGTCTCTGTCTATGTTCCGCACCTTTCCTTGTTTCTCTCGACGCGGTGATTTGAAAGTGCTCAATAAAACCGTTTTCAAACAAAAAGTCCGGAAAGTTGCTCTGTGCGGGATTGGGCCTTGCACTTTTCAAAATACGAATAATCTTTTGCGGGTCACTGCAAAAGTAATGCACCGAATTTCTGTCCAAATTTTGCTTTACCCTTGTGAGGCAGTTGGTTTCCTGCTCACCTCTCATGCTTCGATCTCTCCAATGATCTTGTCAATCTCCGCCCGCAGCACCTGCTCCCGGGCCACGATCTTCTCAATCTCGGCATTCAGCGCGGTGATGTCGATGACCTCCCGGGTGTCCTCCTGCTCCACATAGGTGGAGACGGACAGGTTGTACTCCTGCTCCCGGATCTCCTCATAGGCAGCCAGATGGGAGAAGTGGGCGACCTCGGCGTGGCCGGCGAAGGTGTCCACGATGCGGTCGATGTTCTCCGGCGTCAGCTTATTGTTGTTGGTCACCTTGACGCACTCGCCGGAGGCGTCGATGAACAAGGTCTTGCTATCCGCCTTGTTCTTTTTCAGCACCATGATGCAGGTGGCGATGCTGGTGCCGAAGAACAGGTTGCTGGGCAGTTGGATCACGCAGTCGATGAAGTTGTTGTCGATCAGGTACTGGCGGATCTTCTTCTCCGTACCGCCCCGGTACAGGATGCCGGGGAAGCAGACGATGGCGGCGGTGCCGTTGGACGCCAGCCAGCTGAGGCTGTGCATGATAAAGGCCAGATCTGCCTTGCTCTTGGGGGCCAGCACCCCGGCGGGGGCAAAGCGGGGATCGTTGATCAGCAGGGGGTTGTCGTCCCCAGCCCACTTGATGGAGTAGGGGGGATTGGAGACGATCAGCTCAAAAGGCTCATCATCCCAGTGCTGGGGGTTGGTCAGGGTATCCTCACAAGCAATATCAAACTTGTCAAAGCCGATGTCGTGGAGGAACATGTTGATACGGCACAGGTTGTAGGTGGTGATATTGATCTCCTGGCCGTAGAAGCCGTTGCGGACAGCGTCACGGCCCAGCACCTTCACAGCCTTCAGCAACAGAGAGCCGGAGCCGCAGGCGGGGTCTATAAAGACGTAATCTTTGATACAAGCCCGGTCGCCGGAAAAGTGTATAAAAATAGCGAAAACCGCAGGAAACAAGGCGTTTCTTGCGATTTTCGCTGTATTTGTCGGTGTTCAATTTGTCCTATCAGAGCACAGCTGAGGTTTGTCTGATGCTGATGTCTGGGCTCCTGCGCGGCAGGCTCAGGGAATAATTAAAAAGTATGGCAAAATTAAATGGTTCGGGCAAAATTAAAAAGTATCAGTCGACGACTTCAATCCAACCATTATTCAAGCACATGGTCAGGTTATACTTGACATCCTGACAGGCCTTATCCCCACTCTCGAAATTCAAGACCACATACTCTCCGTCGCATCCAACTACACGAGCGTATGCTTTCTTCGATTTGTGGAACACCCGTCTACCAATGAGCTCGCCATATGCGCTTGTATCGCTCTGCAGTCCTTCTTCTTCCGGTTCCGGAGTAGAATGTGGAGTCTCTTCCTTAACAGGCTGCACAGGTGCAACTCTATTCGACTCCGGCGCTTTTGCCACTTCCTTCGGCTTGGGATTACTGGCAGTCTGCAGTTGGGCTTTGCGCTCCTCTGCAGCTTTTTTCTTCAGCTTCAGAAGCTCTATAATTTCAGCGATATGAGTAGGTGTGAACCAGAAATCATAGTCGTTGATAGCAACTGAAACGTGGTCATTCTCCTCAATGTCATTTTCTGACACATCAAGGATGGAATCTATTAGCCGGTCTGCCAGGTACTTATCATTTCGCAGCGTTCTAAACTTTGCGGCGCAATTCGGACAAAGGCAGACGTTCAACGGGTCGAGCTCTACATCCGGCTTCTGTTCCAGCTGGCACATTTCCACATTGGAGAACGGCTTGTGACACAGCTGGCAGGCATATCGATAAGACGAGTTTACGCGATACATATTCATCAGGTATGCGCGGACATCGTCTTGCGGTCGACTGACGCGGATACGCCTCACGACAGTCGCATATACGGTTGGGCTGGCATAGGACAGTATTTGAGCGGCATGCTTCTTCAGCGCCTCCCAGTTCTTAACGGAACCGGTCGGGAACTCAAATTCGTCCTCCTCAGATTGACCAGTAGAACCTTCTTGTAGAGACAGCCCACCAAATTCACGGCTGAGCTGCTCCGGCGTAATGTGGAATCGGCGCTCCAACTCGATTTCAAAATAGGTTTGTTTCTTCTCATCTGGCAAGGCATCGTAATCCTTGACAATAGCCTCATGCTGGTCAATTTTCCCTTTCTTAAATCCAAGAATGTCGTACAAATTTGAATCAAGGCTTACCTTCCCATATAGCGACTTGTTCAAATCGTGCTTTGATATGGCCTTGTGCGAGACCAGTTCTCCAGACTCAGTATAGAGCCATTTTCCGTTCCAGTCAGAAAGACGCCAGTTAAACCCATCCCTGTTCAGAGTATGGATTACATCTGCAGGCTCGTCATATTTATTTGGCGTTCCTCCGCCGATATAAACAGTACCAACAAGGCGAGACATGTTCTCCTGCAGTGTCTTAAAAATCACCTGTGATTTTATTAAGGCGTCTTTAGCTTTCGCATGCTGGGAGATGTAGAGAAGGGCCTCTTCCAACTTATCAATGCCGAGTTTCCAGCGAAAGTCTCCGGTCGTTCTCCACTCAGGCTGTCTGCCGGGATTGCCGGTATAGTATTCACCCCAGGTTTTTTCGTCCCCGGTGATGATTTTGTCTGTAACGCCAAGCGCCCGTAGGTCATCAAAGGTGATTCCGGCTGACTGGTATGCGTCAAAGTCGACAAAGTAGATATCCGGCGCAATGCCTTTGTAGTATTGCTCCAGCATTAGACCGGTTTCGGACTGAGGGAACCGAATAACCTTTGAATGTGGCCGTACCCAGTATGCCTTTCCTCCTGACCTGCACTTTATGTAGAACGCTTTCCGAACAATCTGTCTCAGGTCAGCCTCGTAGTCAGAATTCCTGAGATACTTGACAAGGGCGTGTATGTCTTGTACGTGCTCCTCAAATGAACCGCTAAAATCTGTACCAGCATACCGCTTTTCAAGAGATTTTACAAAGTGCTCGTACTCGTTGGGCGTCTTCAGGTGCAGTACATTTTCAAAGAAGGTTCGGCACTTCTCAAATAGATATGGATGGACAAATTCCACCTCGGCCTGCATCGCCTTCTTCGACGGAAGAAATACATTGGGCAAATAAGAAGACTGCGATTTTCGGTATGGAGCAACCATGCGGTTGGATGCTGTGCGGACAATCACAGCGTCGAGAATATTTCTGTAATTCGATTCGGAGAAAATATTCGGGACAGTCTCATACAGCTTGTAAAGCCTAACGAGCCAGTCATTATCTCGGTTTTCCAAAAAATTGTGATTTTCGTTGAAGTAGCTTCTAAGGTCTTCCGGACGAATAACCTCTATTCCCAAAATGCTGGAGAAATAAGAGAGCACATCTTTGTACGGGCCTGTCTCCGTCAACGAAACCGGAAGCCATTCATAATGTCTTTTGTCGTTGATAAGTTCCGAGATTAACTCGCTGGGCAATAGCTCTGCAATTTCTCTGCTTCTCGCAATAACTGCATTGGCAGCCTTAGTGTAGCCCTTCCCATCCTTAACCGGCAAAACGCGCTCCGACGAAAACAAATCCCGCATTTCTTCGTATAAAGGATAGAAAAGCGGATAGACATCAAAGTCGTCCTCATCAAGAGGAAGAATCCGAATCAGGCTCAAGTCAAGGAGTCCCATATCGCGCAGCTCAAGGACACTCTGTCTGAGGAGCTTTGCCGTTTGTTCAGCCAGAGCCTCGTTTTCCTCCTCATCGGCAGGAACACTGCTCCGGTTTGGAGTAGTGCGGAACGGGCCTTGGACAATGAAGTCAAGTTTGCTTTCGGTCTCTGTCGGGAAGTAAACGGAGATATACGGATTCTTTGCTTTTTGGAAAGTGGTTTTTCCTTCTTTGTCTGTTGCGACTGTGAACGCAACGTCAATTGTACGGGTAGAAACCCCCGAATCAATCGGCATCGAAAATTTGATGAATGACAGAGACTCGTCCGTCTTATCATCCTCGGATTCAATTGCCGACACGCGGGTGCAGTGGTCATTTACCGGCTCAGCATCCAGTAAATATTCCCCTGATGCTTCTTTGCCCGGAATCTTGATTTCGTACTCAATGAGTTCGAGGTGCCGCATGAAAAGGAGCGTGGTCACTCCGAGATTTTTGAGTCGCTTTGTAATAGCTTCATTCAGCGCAGCCAGATTTTTAAATCCCGAAAACTGGAATCCAACGCTATATGGGAACACGAAGAGGGTCGTATAGCCAGCCGGAACATCAATGGAAGGGATATCTACGGGCTTCGTGAAGTCCTGTATCTCAACAGCGAAGGGATGGCAATTCTCTGCCAGCTCCTTTTTGCGCGGCGAGCTATACAGCCTGACCGTTTCACATATGCCAAAGACTGATTTGAAGCCGACACCGAATTCGCCAATCTGGTTTAAATCATTAACCTTGTCCGACTGCCCTATGTCGCACAGGCCCTGCAGGTTCTCCGTAGTGAAGGATTTTCCATCGTGCATCACTTCAAGCCTGTCAGAGTATTGGACAAACCGAATTCCAGTAGCTCCTGCGTCTTCCGCGTTCTGGAGCAGTTCGTAGACAAAGTGTGATTTATCGGTATAGAGCTGAATTATCCGTTCGAGCGACCGCCTGAGCATGCCGTCCCTATCTTGATTCTGGAGAATCTTATCAGCTATATTCAAAGCGCTCACCTCTTTACTTTACCGTGATAACCCCGTTTGCAATCAACGTAGTATGTATATCTGCCTTCGCAATCTTCGCTTCAATCTCTGAAACCTTCTGCTGATAACGCTGTGTAGCGTTTTCCAATTCAGAGCGATGCATAGTTGCAATTCGTTCATCCCCGGCCTCAGCAATCTTTCTTTCCAAGACCAATTTCCGGTTTCGGTAATTGTTCTTTAAGCTCTCTAATTTATAGCGAGCGACTTGCCTTGTAGACTCTGTATGCTGGGCTTTCTCAGCTTGCCACATCCGGACATGGTGTTCCTCCAAAGCATCCCATGCCTCCGGCTTTAGCTTTGAAGAATAGTCAACTGCGGCAGCTGTCAGGATGTATTCCGGGAGCTCTGCTGCAATTCTCGGTTCTTCACAGATTGCTACCAATTTGAAATTTGAACGAATCCCAACATAATCCCACGCATAAATAGACATCGGGTAATCACCGGCTGGAATCTCGTCAGAGTAGTATTCCAAGTGAATATAAACGAGCTTGTTGGTGGCAAAATAGGATGCGGCTTGTTTGACCAGCGGGTGCACCGGAGTAACGAAAAAGGCGGTTCGGTTTTTCTCGGCAGCTTCTGAATCAAAAGTAATCGGGTGGTTCGGATTGTTGCCCTTAAGATAAACCTCCCATTTCCTACGCAGGCTGTTCCGCAGGCCAGTCAGATTTCTGAGGTCAGACAGGATTTCAGAACGCGCCACTGCACTGAGGCGCAGCGTTTTCAGAGCACCATCACCAAGGATATAATTGCTACCACCTAAGCGGTGATTGAGATACATCTCTACAAGGTGCTGAATGCTCCTGGCCGACAGGAAGGGACTTTCTGCCTCCTGAATTTCCTTTGACATCGTATAGTTCGATAAATCGAACCCGAATAGCTCCTTTTCCTCGCTTTCCAGCTTGTTCAGCTCTTGAGCCTTGCGCACCTCATTATCAGCCATCTGCTCCAGCTTTGCTTTTCGCTCTGCATCCGTAAGGCTGGTATCCAGTGCAATCAGCTCAATTTGCCTGCCGATTTCGCCGAGAATCTCCTCGCACTCACCGATGCTTCCTTCAAAGACACCGATGCGGGAGAGGCAGCGGTCATAAATATCAGCGTCTACCGTATCACTGGTGATAACGTTATAGATGTTGACAACTTCGCTCCCTTGGCCTCGACGGTCGATACGACCGATGCGCTGCTCGATGCGCATGGGATTCCAGGGCAAGTCATAGTTTATCATCATGTCACAGAACTGATAGTCCAAGCCTTCAGAACCGACTTCTGTGAAAAGCATGATGTCAATGGCTTCCGGGTCGTCCTTCGGGAGTTCAAACCGCGCCCGGAAATCCAGCCGGTCATCATTTTTAACGCTACCATCGATTTGCTCGACACGAAATCCCGCTTCTCGCAGCTTTCTTTTGATATAATACAGCGTATAGCGGAATGTGCTGAACAGGATGATTTTATTGTTTTCAGATTTCTGCTTTTCTCGGATAATCTGGAGCACCCCATCGAATTTCGGGTCGTCCTCCGGCAGGTTATCCGCCATTTCCAAAATGTTCTTTGCGATAGAGCGGAATGTCTCCAAGTCCATCTCGCTGAACTCGCCATCATCGAAATCAAACTCCGGGTCGTCCGTCATCTGCTCAAATCTATGGTCAATGATACCCCGGATGTGCGGAGCAAGTCCAAAGATGCAGCTTGCGGCCTGACGACGAATCGTTGACATCATAAATTTGACACCACGTCCACCGTGCAATTTGGACAGCGCGGCAACTTCAAATGTCAGCAGAGCATCATGGAGCTCCCGCTGTTGGTCGGTAAAATCGCTCTCCAGCGTATGCGTTCTCCGAATGCAGAAATCTTGGATATCCTTTCTGCGCGTCCGGTTGAGCATCATATTGAAGCTATGGAGAGACTCAATATCGGTAATGAGCTTTACCCGTTCCTCTCGGGTGATGGTGTCCTGTCTGAGAACCTTCCGGATTTGCTCAAATACCGGATTATTTGCGATTACATTTTCGCCCCATTGGGTAGTGAGAACACTGTCCAGCATCTCCAGTGCTTCTGCTTTCCAGTTTTCCTTCGCAGCTCGAACGATGTGGGCACACTGAGAGATATACGGATTCGGACGCGACATCATCGTGAAGCTCTTCTTGTCGATTACGACATCCGGGCGCAGCAGATTAAGCAGCGTGTACAGGTCGTCGTCACTTGTCTGCAGCGGAGTCGCGGTCAGCATTACGACAGCGTCTGCGTGCTGGCAGAAGTAGTGGACGCACTTATATGCAAATGCCTTGTCCTTCTCCATGCTGCCATTGCGCAGGTGGTGGGCCTCATCAATGATGACCAGGTCAAAATGCGGTGCCGGGTCTAATTGTTGGAGGCCGAAGCTCTTATGGCGCTTGGATTGGTTCCCTTGGTATGTCCTCGCATCCAGAATGGAATACGGGACGATGACCTTTCCATAGCGGGTAGGCCATTCACCGTCACGGTCGGTATCAGAGATAATCTGCCGAAGAGTATCGCCATCCAAGGGCGTGAATTCCTCGTCAAAGCGCTTCATCTCATTTTCCCACTTGCGGTCTGCGACAAGCGGCTTCGGGCAGATAATCATGATGTTTTCCAAATCGGAACGGGCCTGCAGCTCCTTGATAATCAGACCGGCCTCGATGGTTTTACCGACACCGACACTGTCTGCAATCAGAATCCTTGGCTCATCTGCTTTTATCAGTTTCAATGCCGGTCTGAACTGATAGGGCACGAAATCGATACGGGCAGCATTAAGGGAATACAGATTTCCGGCAGACGGATTGTTAATCTGGTAGGCAGAAAGGTAGCTTCGCAGGGTCTCAGAATCCACCCACTCATATTCAGGTGTGCTGCTCACCAGCGCAATCTGACCCTCATAATAGGTCTTCAGCGCACCTTCGACGAACACCTCGTACTTCTTGGTGTCGCCAAGCTGTGTAACAGAAAACACCATACCCTTGGTGTCCGGGCTGCCGACGATGTAAACGAGGCTTCTTTCTGTGATATCGTCCTCCTGCACAACCTCCGGCTCCACTATGACATCTGCCTGCTTGGGCACGGTAACGGTTGGGCGAAGCACTGACTGCGGAGGTGTTTCATCCTTGAATGCTTCGGGACGCTCCACCCTTGCTTTGAACTGTTCCAAATCAGGAATCAGTCCGCTCCGGTTCATCTGGGTGAAAAACCGGATGAGGCATTCAATGTCCGATACGATGGTATCCTTGCCGGGAAGCTCTGCGCTGACATGCGCCCAGTTGTTCCGGACGCCAATCATATCGCGGATGCACTCCCGCTCACTGGTCGGAAGATAGGCATAGCCACGCATCGTGTACCACGACTTGTTGGCAACACGAAGAAGCGCCGCAAGGTCTAATTCCTCCAGCTTAGAAAGGCCCTTTTTCTCGATGAGCTCTCTCTGGGGATAGCTCAGATTGGAGAGTACGCACTCCTCCCACCAGTCTTCACCGGATTTGGGCAGCATCACAGAAAACCACGACGCCAGTGCTTGCGCGGCCTTGTGAAGATAATCGTTCATCCGGGATATGATGTTCTCGTCGTACATTCTGCTTCACCAGCCTTTAACCGAAAAATCCATCCTCATCAAAAATATGGTCAAGCTCGTCATTGGACATCGCGTGGGAAACGCGGTCACGGACGGCGCTGCGGGACATATCCAGTCTCTTGATGCGCCCGTTCAGCAGCCGGATAAGCTGAAGCCTGCCGACACCGGGATTCTGACGGGCATACTCAGCAAAGCCCTTAGCCTTGCCCAGATTGTCCGTTCTGGTACCATCATGCGGTTCCAAAATATCAATGACGAAGCCCATCTCATCCTTCCGGATAATCAGAAAATCGGGATACATCGACTTCTTCTCCGCGTTCTGCTCATAGGGAATGCACAGAGACCACGACTTTCTCGGCGGATTACGGAGCCAGCAGATATAGTCCGAACGGCCACGCTCGGCCTGAAGGACAGCCTTTTCCCAATTGTTCAGGTTAATGACGGCCTTGCCTGTCGCATTGTCCACAAACAGATGGTCGGTATAAGCCTCGCCGACATTGCTGCGCTCAATGCTGATGGTCTCCGGCAGCCGGAAGTTATGCTTACTGATGATGTCGCCATCAGAAACAATGCTGTCATACTTTTTCCGATACCGCTCAGTCAGGCCGGTGATACGGCGGCGATTCGCGTCATTGATATCGTGGAAACGACTGCGGGCATAGTTATGGAGCATATCCATGCAGTCTGCGTCGGCGGCAAAGATGATGACGTCGATTTTGTATCCGGCAGGATTATCGTCATCTGCGTATCGGGTGCCGTAGCGGATGCCGACACCCTCGTTGCCCAGCTTGAGCTCCGCAAGACGGAACTGACGGTCGAGGTCGGTATCCGTGGTGGAAAACAAATCCATCTCCGCATGGTCATCCACGGACTCGCCGAACACATCAAACGTCTGCGTTTTCAGCTTGAACTGCAGTACCTGCGCGGCCAGCTCGTCATATCTACCCTCGTCCTTTGTCTTCTTGATGAAGCTGCGAATCATTTCTACGATTTCATTCACAACATCATAGGAGGCAGAGGGCTGAAGGCCGGACTGCGTCAGGAGCCGGGTAAGGCTGAACAGAGATTTCAGATAGTCGTTGATTCTGACTTTTCGCACGTCATATGTCAGGAGTCCGGCATCATTGATGGCCTTTACGATAGCCTCACGGTCAAGTTCCGGCTCTTCGGAAACGTCCGCCGGAGCAGGCTGAGGCTCAGATGTCGCGGTTGGCTCTGTTCCTGCAACGGCTCCGTCTGCAGGCATTACGGTGTTTATACCACTCGCCGGGTGAACGGCATCCGTGGTGCCGGGAGCAGGTGCCGCTGGTGCGCCGAATGAGGTGCTGCCACTTTGCGAGGGCGTCTGCTGCGTCGGCTCCTGCGCAGAAGGTTCGTTGCCGGTCTCAGGTGAAGGGCTGTCTCCCCAAGAAATCTGGCCGGGAAGTTGTGGTTTTGGTCTTGCGGGTCGCTGAGCCGTAGCCGGTCTGGTCGGACGGACAGTCCACGTTTCGATGGTGCTGTTCTCGAAGGAATCGCCGATAACATCGGTGGGGATCTCACCTCCCTCGGTGCTCTGAAGGGCCTTGACAACATCCTCAACAGTCTGAGCATCAAAGTACGGCAAATAGAGGTGCACGTCGTTCAAAACATCGTCCACCTGAATATGCATCTGCATGGGTGTTCTGACCATTCTGCCGAGCAGCTGCGCGATATAGGTCGCATCTGTAGCACGACGGAAAGACATCATGGTTTCAGCGCGAGGGCAGTCCCAGCCGGTGGAGAGGTTCTCTTTAAAGAAAACCACCTTGACATTCTTATCATCCGCAATGCGGGACGGCTCCAGATATCTGACTGCGACACCATTGATTTGGATGGTGCTGGTCGTCTGGCCGAAGGTATGTACAACTTCTCCGTCCTGAAAGCGGAAGCCTGTCCGCTCCTCAATCTTCCGCAGGCAGTCATCCAAGTCAGTATCGGAAATGCCGCTGCCGGTCTGGTTCTGCACCTGAATCACGAAAACCGGATTCACATAGGCGTAGTGCTGCTCCTGACAATACTGAGTCCAGTGCTCCCACTTCTGCTTCCAGTCATCGGCAGCAGCCTGCAGCACAGCCATATCCTTGCTTCCGGAGGCATCCTCCGGATAGGCGATGATGATTCTGTCCTTCAGTAGACCGGAGGCCCGCACATCGTCGGCGGACACGATGACCTTCTGGATGGTCGATTCTGTCCCGGACACCAGATTGTTGAAGCGCTCCGGTGTAGCGGTCACGCCAAGCACGACCGGAACGGGAGCCAGACGGTCTTCCCGGCTGCCCTTGAGGAACTTCTGCATGATGGTGGTGGCCTGTGCAGCGGCTCGGCCCTGCATACCACGGTGGGCCTCGTCAATGATGAAGTACAAGCGGTCATACTTCTCGTCCATCGTGTTCTGCAGCGTTTCCCAGATGGTGAAGGTGCGTCCGTCGCCCTTCTTCGTCAGGTTACTGCTCTTGCCGAGCTTCTGAGTGTTCAGAAAATAGATATGCCCATCGTCCAGCATCTCCTGGTCGAAGGATTCATCGGTGATGGTCACGCACTGGTTGAGCCGAATCTTATCCGCCTTCAGGTCAATCTTGCTGCGTGACTGTTCATTAAGCTCCGGAGAGTCCGAGAGCCAGACGAAGATGGCATCCGGCTGGTCGGGATACTCCTCATCGCCGAAATAGATGGATTCAATCAAAGACGCCAAGATGATGGTCTTACCCGCTCCGGTGGGAGCGGTGAATGAGAGAACCTGCGGTGTGTGGGTGCGCTGGTAGGCGCCGAGGGCTTCAGCGGTCTTTCTCCGCAGCTGGAACAGCGCCATCTTCTGGAAAGGAAATAATTCTACTTTCATCTTAGCGTCCTCCGTGGTTAATCCGGAAGTTATCCAGATAGTCTCTGTAAAGCTGATAGGTGTCCTCAGCATGCAGGCCGGAAACCATCTCCCGGTAGCCCGGTTCGGAATTGGTCACGATATATACCGTCGTTATGGAGTCCTCGCCGTTCACCCGCGCAGCAAACGCCTCGTACTGCGACTCATCGGTCAGCACAGCGAAATGATTTACCGGCAGCACCAGCATGGCGGGCACTTCCGCTGTCTCCTCAAGCGCGGGACAAGGCCCGTGGGCACCGGCCTTCAGCCAGAGCACTGGGAGCAGCTCCTTAAATTGGCGACCCAGCGCCACGGCGTTCTTATCGAGGAAGCCCAGCTTGAAGAAAGCAGCATTAGCCATAAAGCCATCGGCCATGGAAATATCGCTGCCAAGATAAGACCCTCTCAGCGGATTTCCGTTGACATCATGTCCTTCGATGGAACACACCGTTCTCGGCCATGTCACATATCGGGCAATCCCCAGCCTGTTCCATTCCTTATCTCCCGGTTGATATCCGCCAGCGCGGAGCGCCTTAGCCTCATCATCTGAGACCTCATTGTTTGTAACCATGATGCAGCGACGATGGCCGCCGTCCTCTGCATTTAGAAGATTGACCGCGTGAAGCGTCGTGCCTGAGCCTGCAAAAAAATCTACGATAAGGGCATTTGGTTTGCTGTCTACAAAGAATCTTATTACATCGTGAACCGCATATAGCGATTTAGGGAAGGGGAATTGCCTTCCAGGAAGTATTTTTGTTAATAAATCTGTTCCATGCCTCGTTGCGTCATGAGCCTTTATTCTCCATTGTGTTCCGGGCATAATATCTCGAACTTCATTGGTCGAGATAATAGAGCCATCCTCAGCATATCCATCTATTTGATAGGTTCCTTCTTCGACTTTTTTTATTTCTCCGCTTGTAAGAAAAGTAATTGGAACTCCGTTTTTTGTTGGCCTTCCGAATTTGATGTATCCTTTGGATTTGTACTCTAAGAATTTGTCCCGATTAATATTCCAGTAGTGCTCTCGTCCTTGAGTGTCAATCGGGAATACCGGAAATGTTCCTTCCGGCGAAACAACAGTGCTTCTATCCCTTTCAAGCGGAAGCGGCATCCCCACGCTATGAAACTTCCCATCATTAGTAAAAAACACTGGATAGAAGTTGCCCGGACTTCTCTCGCGAAAGCCAGCGCTACCACTCCGAATCAGATACTTCCAAGTTAAATGAGTCGCTCGTTCATCGTCTGGATTCATGCGCCATTCATCAGATAGTGGCAATCTCTGAATTGTTGCCTCTCCGAATACCAGCACATATATGTACTCATCAAGCCTTGTAAACTGTTGCTTTCGTGCGGAACCTTTAAAACTAATCACACTACTTATCATCTGCATTATCGCTTCGGGAAACATTTCCTCCAACAAACAACCCAGATGAAGATATTCTTTTTCATCTATGGTGACTATCATAACCGAGTCGGCAGGATTCAAGAGACGTTTGGCAAGTCTCAGCCGTTTCTCCATCATGGAAAGCCACTTGCTGTGACGATAAGTATCACTGCCATCCACGTAGTCGTTATTGTATTTCCAGTCACGAGCCCCTGTGTTATAGGGTGGGTCGATATAGATACAATCCACCTTTCCGGCATAGAGGTACTCCAGCAGCTGGAGCGCATGGTAGTTGTCCGCCTCAATCAGCGTGTGCCACAGGTCGCTGTCCGGCGCATTGCAGACGGTGTCCAGCGGCTGCAGATAGGGATAGATGGGCTCACCGAATTGGGCCACGCAAACCAGGGTATCCACGGGAAGCACGACGTGCTCCTTCGTCGCCTTGTGGAAGCAGGTAGCCTGCCCATCCTCGATTTTCTCTACATAGTAGATGTCAGTAACCTGTCCGTCCTTCTTGGCCACGACGGAACCGCGCTTTACCGGGATATCGTAAAGCGGTGTGGCCTCCGGCAGATGCTCTTCAAATACCAGACCGAATTTCTTCTGGCGATTAGCCCGCTTCATCTCTGCGCGAATCCGCTCACGCAGGGACTCGTCCGGAATCTGGCTAATCAAATCGTCTAAAGCAGCCATGCGTTTTGCCTCCTGTGTCTTTCTCTGGAGATTACTCTTCAGGGATTTTTTAATCATCAACGAGCTCCTGGGGCTCATCACATTTTACAACCTGTCCTGTCCCAAAATCAGGACTCCAAGTAAATTTCGGGACTATTATACTGCACCTGTTCTGCTTCTCGGCGAATGCTCAGGTTTTCGCATTCCAGAAGCGCAGGCTTCAACCGGAGTTGGTCATTATCGTCAAAGGTAATGTACTGGCTCCGTTTTTCTGTAATATAGGCTGCCGCTTCGCGGGTGAAGCCATTTCGCTGCAGCCAAACTGCCTCCGGATTCGTTGTGCCGTACTCAACGAGTTCGTACCAATCGGTAAAAGAAGCATCCGGGAAACATGCTCTGTATTCCTGCGAAAACCGGAGGAAGTAGTTTGCAATCCGAAAAAGGATTACATCCTCGATGTCCTCCAGCATCCCGCTGATGAGTGCGTTAACATAGGCAGGCTCATTCTTGAACGCGACATACTGACCTTTGAGCTTTACCTTTCCTTTGCCGGTCGATAGATAGTAATCAATGGAATCTGTAACCATGTGGTTTAAGCTCATGCCAGAAACCCACTGATTCAGGACAAAGGCATAGTGCGACAGCTTCGTATGTGCTCCGGATGATTTGTTTTGAAAGCCAAGAGTATCGTACTCGTAGGTTTCCCACTTGAAAATGTCGCATAGCCGCTCAAGAAAGTTCCTCAGCTCATTATAATCAGCCTTGCCTCCAATGCGGATAGCCGGATAATGGAGTCTTCCACTGCGGATTTCCCTTGCGAGTCGTTCTGTCTGGTCAAGAGATAGGTTGATGTCATCATCAAGGGAATGCTCCCGGCCAGCGAAGGCTGCGGCAATGGCGGCTTCATCCTCCGGGCTCAGCACATCGGAGAACTCCTTTTTCACCCGGCTTGCACGTCCAGAAACAATATCTTTCAACAGGATATTGGCCACCTTGCGAATCAAAGAATACTCCGCTGGTGGCAGGGAGCCATCCTTTGGTATTTCAGCCTGCCCGCTCTTCAAAACAGAAACAATGCCGGTTTTCTGTTCCGGGGTCAAAGCAGTGGCCAGCGACAGCTGCTGTGGTACGATTTTCTCCTGCAGCAGATGGAGGAAGCGTTCTTTTTTCGTCTTCCGCTTTATACACACAAGGAACACGTTGCCATACAGGTTGAACTCTATGCGCCCGACCCTTCCCATCAGGTTTCTGAAATCGACCGGAGACATATCACCACCATTTTTGTGGCTGGTGATGAAAAGGTTATCCGCAGGCAAATTGACGCCTTCCAGTAATGTACTGGTACAAAACAGGGTATGAATTTTTCCGTCCTTATAGAGCGATTCGATACGAGCCCGAATCGTCGAGGGCAAATACCCCATGTGATAGGCTACGCCTTTTTCCACAATATCGGCCAGGTAGTAATCGCCGTGAACATCCTGCCGGATGTCTTGCGCCAGAACATCCAGGTCACTATCATGCAACGGCTGGAGCTGTGCGGCATACTGCAAAGCATACTCCACAACATTGTCCTTACTATTCGAGTACACGATACTCCTGGCACCTTCACCCAATTCACGGACAAAATCCAGTAATCCCTTGTCCTCCGGGAAACTGCAGTATTTTGTGAGTTTCTGAGTCGCCTCATTATAATAATGCAGCTCGAAACGCTTGAAATCAATCAGAAACTTCTCCTGATTCACAGGCGAAAACTTCGTTGCTATTTTATAGTTCTCCCTATTTGCAACGTCTGGGATGAGCTGCAAATAGACTTCTGGATTCGGGATGTTCGGAGACGCAAAAATAATGTGTGGAGGTGTGCTCCTTTGAGAAAGCATATCAACCACCTTGTAGTAGAATGCGCTCCGGCCATCTTTCTTGGAAATCTTGTGAGCCTCATCGATGAAAAGGTATTCAATAGGAATATCCTTCATCAAAATCAGCAAGTAGAGCAGGCGTTCTGGGGTCATGGCAAAGATGAAGTTATGCTCTTCTTCCAAGGCCATTGCTCCCGCTGAGGTAACAATTCTATAATTTTTCTCCTTGAGCTCCGGCCCAAGAACCTCTGTCAGTTTTTCCGTCGTTTCATTTATGAGGGCTTTGGTCGGAACTATAATAGCGAAATTGCACTGTCTGCCTTTTGCTATCTGCTCTCGGATAAATGTCCTCATGATATATGATTTCCCCAGCGATGTGGGGGCTGAATAACTGAAGTACGGTTCGTTAAACTTCTCGTATATTTCCTTTTGAGCGCGGAAGAAGTATTCATTCTCTGCTTCCGGGATACGCAGGTATTCCTTGCTGACCTGGGTGAAAATACGGTCAAGGAGGTCTGCGCTCACATAATCTGCAGCTTTGAGACTCACACCTCTAAAATTGCTCACGCTGGTGAGAACAGAGCCGAGATAATACTGTATCAATTCGTCATCCGGATGGAGAGCATTCAAAAGAGCGACGATTTCCTGCGCCCACAGCTTGTGGGTCTCCTCATTCTGCGTATGTACTGATTTTGAGAGGATATCTGCAAACCGCAAAGCTGCAGGTACACTTATCTCCTTTTCCGGAAGATTTGTCAGCCCAAAGAGCTGCCGACCATAGTTGTATAGAATGGCGTCATACAGTTCGTTGAGATACGGATTCTCCTCAATGCCATCAAAGAGGACAGCGCCGATGGTGGTTTCTTCCATCAGATGCCACCTCCTATCAGCATGTTGATAATGCTGGTTTTATCTTGGGGCGCATTGTTGAACGGCAGAACGTAAATATAAAACGAATGCATCCCAAGATGGAGGGCCGTAATCTTCTGCGAAATATATTCCGCATTCTCAGTGATTGCACTTTCCATTCTTGCAACAGCTTCTTCTATGAACTCTGTCGCGGAATAGTCCTCTGGATTTAATCCAAGAGAATAGCCAAGAAATAGGCCAAATGCGGTTCCGGGCGGTTCCTGCCCCTGCTTCGTAGGAATCAGTATATCCTTGACCGCAAGCGCTGTCTGAACATCCACGCTCCTCCCGAAAGCAGCGCTGTTGACCAGTTCCACGCCTGTAATCCGCTTTGCTTTTATCTGAACCACCGCGTCAAAAGCCGCGTCAATGGCAGATTTCAGGTCTCCTTCCATTTGAGAAGACCCGTACACCATTTGGTATTCGGAGGTGTCCCGCCCGATGGAACGCAAATGAATCCCGGCGCAGTTTGTGCTGGCACCCAGTTCAATAGAGCTCAGCAACTTAGGCGCCTTTAGCACCTCTTCCAAAAACGCATACAGCAGCATATCCGCCAGCTCGTTTCCTGTGCTGTGTTCGCGGATATATTGCGCAGCGTCCATGCCGACGCTTTCCAGGTCGCCCTCTGCCTTATACCGCTCCATCTCAGCTCTGGAATATACATAGCGACCTATGTTGGTATTCAAATACTTTTTCAGACCGGCATAGGTGAATTCGTTATCTTCGATTTTGAGACGGAAGATTTGATAGTCTTCCGGATTTCTGAGCCCAAGAGGAATCTGGCAGACGGGGACGAATGCATCCTCAAAGCCCTTACCTCGAACCGACATAGTAAGGCCGGTAGCAGCTCCACTTTCTAACAGGACTAAACGATTGAGTTCGTCCTGATTGAACGAACTTATATACTCACGTGAGACATCTTGAATGTATGTGCGCCCAGCCTTGTTATCGACTGTCCGAACGACAAAGAAGAAGAAATCTGTTAGCATCTCTGCCAGATTATATCGGTACTCAAGCCGATAGTAGCCCTTGGTATTAGATGTGATGGTGCCGATTCGCACATCATCAGCAATATCATCGTCCTGAAAAAGCAAATCCAAGAGAGCGTGAACAATATGCTTCCGCTTCTCTGGATAGAGCTTCGGAATTATCTGTGTCTCGAAACAGGCCAGAACGGACGGCGCGTGCTCCGGAGAAATCTCATCTGTAATCGCCGGTGAAATATTGTTTGAGCAGTTGACCAAGTGGCCTACGGTACCGTCATCTTCCCGGATGTCATACATGGAATTGACTGCTAAAAACATTGTTCCACAGAGGAATTTTTGCGTCGTGCTTCTGGGAGAGCACAAAGTGAGTATTTTAAGGAATGACCCAAAACAAAGGTGCCCTGCCATCTCAAACTCCTCCTTTCACAAATCGGAACAATTACTCTTTTACATAGTTGACTATGTCGCCGATATCGCAATCCAGCGCTTCACATATCCGCCCCAGTATTTCCATGTTCACAGGTAAGCCCTTTCCCATTTTGGCCATTGTAGAGGAGGTTATATTTGTCTCTGCCATAAGGTCTTTTTTCATCATGTTCCTGTCGATAAGCATTTTCCACAATTTATTATAGCTGAACATCCTTGCACCTCCTTGGGTACCGTAGTGCCGTACTGCTGATACTCAAGCATTATATCACAAAACTTTGCTTTTTGCAATATGAAGTTTGAGTTTGCGAAGATTTATCATTTCCGGTCTAATCCATTTTTTGTTCCACCAAGGTGTCCTGACAAGAGACTTCAATCTTCCAAGTCCGTCCAAGTCTCAATCATGTAATCCAAGTTTGAAAAGCTGTACTCTGTAATTGCTCAAGCGCAGAGTACAGTTTTTCTTTTTGGAAAGGCAGGTGAAAACCAATGCTCTCAAACCGTGATTGGGTCATCAACATCGAGAATGCCGCAGCAAAAGTGGCAGCCGAGTATGGCCAAAAAGTGGTGGATTCCGTGTTCTGCCGCTACGACGCTCACAGCTTGGAGGATTTATCTCCTTGCTACTACGGCGAGGTGTTCAGCGACTTAGAGCAAATCGCCAACGACTAAAGGCTACACAGCCGCCCTAAGCAAGGCGTAAAACTACTTTCCCGAAAACCGACTCACCTTCTTCGTGGCCACGAGGTGTGTTCGCAGTCGGTGGACGGGAGAAAGTTTATATAGAGTGCCAGCTTGCGAACGGCTGGTCACCGAAACGAAGCGGAGAAATCCGCATGAGGTGACCATCTATGTACAGAAGAACTGGCAGCCATACAGGTTATCTCCGCTTCGGCTTCACCGCCGAAAGGAGAAAATCTTATGGCAAAGTACGACAATCAGAAGCAACCCTTTATCTACGACCGCGCCACCGGTGAGAAGATTCCGGTCAGCAAAGAAGTCCGCGACGCCTACTACGGCGAGGCAGCCCGCATCCGGATGAAGGAGCAGGCTCATGGGCGCTGCGTCTGCCCGAAGAGCAAGGTCTGGGCCTGTGACGGCGACTGCCTCATTTGTGAGTACCATCGTTCCGGCGACCTGGCTTCTCTGGACGTTCCCATCGGTGAGGATGGTGAGGATATGGTGCCCTGGGATAGTCCGTCTGCTTTCAAAAATGCTGAGCCCTGCACTGGTGGTGCGGACGACTATCTGCGACTGCCGACTGAGGAGATTATTCCAACGGCAGAGAGAAAGATTGCCGGCGTTCCACGATGGCGGGGAATCGCTGGGTACTCTCTGGCGGGGTTATTTGCCCTGTACGCCATCTATCAGACTGATGTGTTCTCACGGGTGGGGTGCATGTCCGGTTCTCTGTGGTTTCCTGGTTTCAAGGAGTACATTTTCTCCCACGAGCCGAAGCGCCGGCCGGACTGCATCTATTTCTCTCTGGGGGACAAGGAGGCTAAGACACGCAATCCAGTCTTGAAAACAGTTCAGGAAAATACAGAGGAGATCCGGGCTTTTTACCAAAGTAAAGGTATCGACACAGAGTTCCAGCTGAATGCCGGAAACCACTTTGCCCATGGAATCGAGTGGACGGCGGCGGGCATTCAGTGGCTGTTGAGCAGATAGTGGATGATCTTCGGCCCTTATTCTTTGAATAGGCGCGTGAAAAATTGATACGCCTGCCGAGCAGAAAAGACTTGCCTAACCGCCGCGGCAGAGGTACAATACCCCAAACCCAAAGCCACGAAAAGACGCTTCCCAGCCGGGACCGACAGACACCTGCCGCCCCTGGTCAGGAAGCGTTTTTGACCCCATATTTGACCACAGTCAGGACCGGAGCACGTGGAAACAGCGGATTTAAGAGCGTCAAAAAATATTCAATACCGAGCAGAAAGCGCCGGATAGCGCTATAAATCGCCACAAAAAATTTGGTTCAAGCGTTTGGGAGCATGATGTCGGGTGTTCGAGTCACCTCACTCCGACCAACTTTATCAGAAAAACCGCCTGAACAGGCGGTTTTTCTGCGTTTTTAGTTCTGTTTTTGTGCTCAAGGCGATTGCTGTTCAGCGGTGGTTTCAGGGGCAGAAAAGTGGCGGGAGCACGAGTAAGGATAGCCACCGAAACCGCCAAATCCCTAACCCATCCCTAATTGGAAGAAACAGCAAAAACCGAGCTTTTATGACTTAATAATTGAAACCAAATTCAATTTTCGCTATAATAAATTTCGTTGAGCTGGTGAGAGACTTGTTCTTTTCCGTCTATACCGCTTCGGGAAATTTGCAACCTCTTTTATAGATCAAAAAGGAGGTACCGCCATATATGGAGTACATAACAATCGGAGTATGCATCATTGCAGTTGTTGTTATTGGTGCAGTAGTCATGCTCAAATCAAGAATAAAAGCCACTAATAGCTTATCGCCATCTGAAGCATCAACGGATAGCTCAAACAGGGCAACATCTATGTTGCAGGATACTGCTTCTCAGGAGTTTAGGATTTCAGTGGAAATGCTTCCCGCTGAAACGATTAGCGATGAGAGCGAATTGATTGAAATTACTGACAGCAGGGTTTTGGCTCGAGTAAACAGCCTTGTTCCTGGCTTGGTGCAGACTGGTAATGTAATTAACAACGCAGTCCAGGCGGCACAAACTCAAGGCGAAGTTCTATATCGGGCAATCATTCCCGCCGGAGCAAAACTTGCAGATTCAAGAGCAATGGATGGCGCTGTTCGCGGTTTTTATCACGGTGCGGAGGGTATCCAAGGACACGCAAATTGGGTAGCAGTTGAAGCTCAAAAGGGCACTACTGTAATTGCTAATACAGCTGCAGCTGCAATGGGTGTTGCATCTATAGTCGTTGGTCAGTATTATATGACACAGATCAACGCCGAATTGGGACAAATCAGTGATGGCATTTCTAAAATTGCAGATTTCCAGGACAACGAATATCGAAGCCGAGTTTTCTCCCTGGTCAGCCATGTTAAGAAAATCGCTGAGTTTCAAGTGGAGATTCTTGAGAATGATGAGTTGAGACTTTCTAAAATCGCACAGTTGGATAGTCTGGAAGAAGAATGCACCAAACTTTTAGGGCAGGCCAACCTTACATTGGCAGGCTTTACAAGGAAGAATGACCTTGATTTTGCAACCTATGAAAAAGAATTGCAAGAGGTGCAGAACTGGTACATATATCAGAACACCTTACTGGAAATGCTCCATAAACTCTCTGACCTTAGATTCGCTCTGCATCTTGGCGCTGTTTCCAAAGCGCAGTGTACCGCATTGTTGCCGACCTATACTCAGCAAGTCGAGGAAACTCAGTCCCGTATAACTCAGTGGCATCAGGATACCACAAAGCGACTCAATGTCGATACAGCAGAGATACGCCGAAAGAGAGATGGCTTGGATAAAGTCATTCATTTCATCCCTGGTCTGATAAACGATGATTGGAATTTCTGTTCCATCTCCGAAAAAACTGCATGTATGATTGATTGTCAAGCCAGTGGGCGCGCTGAGTTGCACCACGATAATTCAGATTTTTACCTTGAAGATGTGCAGTTGATTTCCAAAGGTGGTAAAGTGTATTATCTACCGCCGTGCAAAAATTGAGCGACTTCTAATTACTCTGCAAAAAACAATGCTTTTCTGCGCAACAAAACGGAAGCCCAAGGGACATACCTCTGTCCCTTGGGCTTCGTTTCTTTTACCCTACCTTCTCGAACGGAATCACCTTGCACCGACCATCCTCTGTTGGTTCCGGCGGGTCGGGCGGCTCGGGTTCCGGCTTGGCCGTGGCCGTTTCCATGAAGCCGCCGATCTTCTCCGCCGCACCTCTCTGCATCTCGTTGGTGATGTGGGTATAGGTGTCCAGGGTAAATCCGGCGCTGTAGTGGCCCAGCATACTGGACAGGGTCTTTACATCCACGCCGCTGGAGAGGGCCATGGTGGCGAAGGTGTGCCGGAGATCATGGAAGCGCACATGCTCCTCGATGCCGGCCTTCGCCAGCAGCTTGCGGTTGATCCGGGACACCGCGTCCGGGCTCCAGTACCCACCGGTGCGGGGCGACGGGAACAGGAGGGGATTGTCCGGGTGCTGTTCATGCTCCCGCATCAGGAGTTCCACCGCCTGCTGGGACAGTGCCACCCTGCGGATGGAGTTCTTGGTCTTTGGCTCGGTCACCACCAGCTCCCCGTCGATGCGGGTGACCTGCTTGCTCACCGAGAGGATGCGGTCCTTCACGTTCAGGTCATCCCACCGAAGCGCCAGCAGCTCCCCGCGCCGCAGGCCGCTGGACAGCTCCAGGAAGAACATGGGCAGGACACCGTACTGTTCCGCTTCCCGGAGATAGGCTCCCAGCTTTTCCGGCGGCAGGATGGTCATCTCCTTTTTCTCCTTGGGCGGGATGCGGCAGTTGTCGCAGGGATTGTAGGGAATCAGCCGCTCCTTCACCGCCTGCTTCAGCGCCGAGGAGAGCACCATGTGGATGCGCCGGACCGAACTGCCGGTGAGGGCAGTGTTGGTCTGGTCTTTCCACCGCTGTACCCGTCCGTTGGTTCGGGAGTCATTGTAGAGCTGCTGAATCTGAATGGACGTAAGCCGCTTGAGCTTAATCCCTCCCAGAGCTGGAATGATGTGGTTTTCGATGGCATTGGCGTAGGTCTTGGCGGTATTGGGGCGGATCACCGGCTTGCTGTAAGTTTCAAACCACAGCCTGCACCACTCCGCCACCGTGTAATCCTCGTTGTAGTTGATGGGGATTCCCCGGTTGTCCCGGATGGCCCTGGTCAGTTTTTCCTTGCACTCCGCCTGGGTCCTGGCGGATACACTTTTCTGGATCGTCCGTCCAGTCACCGGGTCGATGCCCTGGGTATACCGCCCCTCCCAGCGCCCGTTGGGCTTTTTCCGGATGCTGCCCTCACCGTTTGCACGTTTCTTTGGCATAGATGATTCCTCCTTCCATAACACAAACACATACCACAGAATCGCTCCAATAGCTACTGAAACTTTTTCTCTGCCTGCTCCTCGATCCACGCCATAAATCTGTCTCGGGGAATGATGATCCGGCTGCCCAGGGTGATGGCGGGAAAATCCTGCCGGTGTACCACCTCATAGGCATGGGCCAGGCCGATGCCCAGCACATCCGCCACGTCCTGCACATTGAGCATCAGGGGCAGTTCCTCAAAAGAATGATATTTCGATCGCTTCATAGAACTCCTTTCTGCCTTCCCGATGGGAAGGGCTTATTCTTTGTTTAGGCGGCTCACTTTCTGCGCCGCTTACAGGGTCGGGCTGGGGCTCTGCTCTCCCTGATCGTCCGGCTTCTGGCCCAGGGCAATCTTCTTCTGGCGGATCTTCCGGCGCAGCTTCCGGTCGGTCCGCTGGCTGCCCGGCAAAACAGGAGGAACCGAGTTGTCCTGGAAGATCTGCCCCAGCTGATGGAGCAGCCTGGTGGCGGTGAGCAGAAGGTGGGGGCTTTGGGATTCCCCGGCGTGTTCCAGGAAGAACCGGGCATACGGATTCCCCTGTTCTGCCGCCATCTCAAACCAGCGGTACGCCTTTTCCCGGTCTTGCTCCACCTCTTTTCCCATGAGATACAGCTTACCCAGAATGTACTGGGCGAACGGACTGCCCTGTCCGGCAGAGGCGGTCAGATACTCCAGCGCTTTCGGCACATCTTTGGAAACCAGCTCTCCCTGAAGACACAGTTTTCCCAACCGAGAGGCGGCAGCCGGATTCCCCTGAGCCGCCGCTTTTTCGTACCAGGTAATCGCTTCCACCATCCGCCCCTGCGTTTCCAGCAGCCTGCCCAGAGCATACTGGGAGAAATCATAACCGGCTTCGGCGCCGTGGCGAAACCAC
Organism: Angelakisella massiliensis; assembly: GCF_900104675.1. GTDB lineage: Bacteria > Bacillota > Clostridia > Oscillospirales > Ruminococcaceae > Angelakisella > Angelakisella massiliensis. The sequence goes on from NZ_LT629944.1 coordinate 541,442, forward strand.
AGTTCCGCTTGTTCATCATCCGGGAACACTCCTAGCCCGTCCCGCCAGCACTTTCCCAGCTGGTGAGCTGCCGCCGGGAAGCCGCCTTCCCAGAGACGCTCCAGCGTCTGTACCTGCTCAGCCTTTTCCGCTTCTGTAATTTCCGGCTCCGACAGAATTTCTTTGGCGTGTTGGTAGATTTCCCACCTCTCCCGCCGGGAATCCCCCTCCCGAAGCACCGCTTCCTCTTTCTCCTCCACCTCATCTTTCATGTCTTCGTCCTCGAAGGTGAACACTCCCAGCCGCAGATTCTCTGCCTCCCGGACGACCATGTTCTTGATGGCACGGAACTCCTTCTGCCGGGAGAGCGGCCGGTGTTCCCGGGGTGTGTCCTTGTAGTACCGCTCCACCTCGTCCCGAAGCCGGTTCCACTCCTCATAGCAGGCCGCCACCTCCGGCAGCTTTGCCAGCTCATCCACGATAGCATCCACCTGTGCCTTTACCGGTTTCTTCAGATACCCATAGACCTTTCTTCCTTCGGCATTGCCAAACATCTGGGACAGCCTGTCCATCTGCTCCGCAATTACCGGACTGTCGCAGAGGCCCGTTTTCATCTTCCCGATGAGACGGCTCATGGCCTCCATGGCTGTATCCCGTACCTGCTGATATCTGGACGGTTCTCGGGATTTGAGCCGGGCCAAATGTAAAACGAAGAAGTGCTGCTTGACCAAAGGGCACATCACTTGTGGGGACTGCAGGGAGTACGAGTCCTGCGAAATCATTCAATCATTTCTCAACCACCACGGCTATAAATACGGGAAGTACAAGCAGGCGCTGGAGTACATCCGCGCCCATGATTATGCTGCTTTCATGAAAGCGGCTGAAAATTGGAAAAACGCCTATGGCAAATACCCCGAACAGGACAACTAAAAAGTCAGTAGCGCCCGCTGAAATCTGTGGATGTTCAGCGGGCGCTATTCTTTGTATAGGCATATTAAAAACTGATATGCCTGATGTGTGCATGAAGCAGAATTGGGGCAACAGCCAGTTGCTTTGCTTTTTGCTTCCGCTGTGGTACAATCCAGGCAAGGTGGTGATCAACATGGATACCAAAGAAATCCTTCTGGAACTGCGCACCAAGCGTGGACTTTCCCAGGAACAACTGGCGGAACAAGTGCATGTGACCCGACAGGCGGTTTCCCGCTGGGAGACCGGGGGTTCACTTAGATAAAGATACCACATCAATCCCACGCTGACTTTTGCTCAACCGATACAGCCGGAGGGCTGGATAACAAGAAAAGGCGGTATGCGCCCCGTGGAGGGGTAGCGTACCGCCTTTTCTTGTGGGGGTTTCCAAAGGGGGCAACGCCCCCATTTGGCACACGACTTTGCGAAGCAAAGTGTAGTGTGTTATACGCTCTGTCGGCGTTGCCGTGAAAATGCCGTTGCCGCCGGGGAGGGCAAGGGCATTTGGAGCGGCAGGAAAACAGGGCTGTGCTTGCGTGGCGTAGAGCCGTAAGCACAGGTCTGGTTTCAACAGCAGACTGGGCGTATATGAAAGCCCCCGTCCCTCGTCCTACGCTCCGACTTGTGGACAAAGTGTCCCGAAGTTGTGGCTACACTCCCGGAAAAGTAACAGGACAGCGGGCAACCGTCAAGGCTGAAATGAACGGGCTTACACCCGGCCTTGACCGCCACCCGCCGTTCCGCTGAATGGGTGAACAAGGCGACCAATCCCTCAAAGTGCTTGGCCGCTCTCTTTCTGATTTTGGAGTGTTTCTTTTCTCATAATTGAAATGGGCGGGAAGCCATTTTAGGGCTTTCCCGCCTTGATTGCCCATCAGCAAAGCCAGACGGAACGGTCAACGGCGGCGCATGAAATGCGCCGTTCATCTTGACCGTTAACTGGCTTTGCTATTTCTCTGATAAATGAAATTTCGATTTTTAGAAATCGTTTAAGATAGCAATGCGGCTCCACTTGAAATTTTTTCTTTTACTGCAAAAACAGCCTCTTGGATAGAATAGGTTGTCGTTTCTATAACATTCGATTCATATATCCCCAAATTACAAAATTGCTCCCACATTGTTTCTACTAATTCAACATTTGTTTTTCTGTCTAATTTTGAACGTTCCACAGCTCGTTTCATAGTTTCTTCTTTACTGGCTCTTAAAACAATATAGTGTACTTCATAATCTTCTCGAACAAGGGCTCTCCATGGTTCTAAAAACCACGGCCCGACAATTCCATCTACAATTACATCATATCCGCCGCGGGCATAGCGCTTTGCAGCTTCTAAAAAGGCTTCAATGACAACTAAATTTTGTTCGTTGGACTCTGGTAAATGCGGCGGTATTGCTCCTTTGCTTAAATAATGAAAGGCTATGTCACAACAAACAGTTGATAAATAGCCATTTTTATAGGGGAGTATCAGAACTCCCCTACAAACTGTTATTTGCAGTTATCTATACTCATTTGGAATTTCGATATGAAGTGTCTCACACAATAACTTCACATCATGTGCATCATTTTCATCAAACTCGTATCCCAGATGGAACATTACTTGACTATATGGTTCAATACAGGAAACCTCTATTTCCTCAATTCTTCCTTTACCCGAAAAAGTTTCTACCGGAAAACAATCCCCATCATAAAGAATTTCACCTTCGTCCGTATATTCAAAACAATGCAAATCAATAATTCTGTTTTTCAAATCTTCCCATACAGTATGGTTCAATGTTGTATATTCCATCTTAATCTCATAAAAGCCATTAGCTTTCATTATTTCTATAAAGTTCTGATAATCGATCTTTTCTACAAAAATGTCAATATCATTATGGGCTCTTGACTGATATCCAAGAAGAGCATCTACACCCCAGCCACCATCAAGAAAGACTTTAATCTCCGCATCTATTGCAAATTGAAGAATCTGTTTTACATCTGTTATATTGACCATCTTATCATCTCCACAAATTCTAATTAGGCGACCAGAGGAACTGCTGGTCTGTTTGATAAATCTCTGCATTTAGCAGTTTTCAATGTTGCCAAAACGAAAGTTAAGAAGATGTTCCTTTTCTCCATGTCGCTTTCTTTGGCGTAATTTACAAGGTTATTCCACACAAGATAGTTGTTCAGATACTTGGTAGAAACACCGTTAAAGCCACGCATAAACCTCTTTAACTGGCTATGGTAGCTATTGATATGTTGGATATTATAAATGCCTTTCTTGGCTTTGCCAGTCTTTAACTGCACAAGGTCAATGCCATTGGCATTTGTAAATCTCACATAGGAGTTCATCTTGTCCGTAACAAGAGTGGAATTGGTCTTAATCCTACCATCATAAATATGATGTAAATCTATTGTAGAAACTCTACCAGTATTCGTAATCTTGGAGATAGACAAGCCATTCCTATTAACCGCACAAGGAACACATACCTTTTCTTGGGACAAGCCTCTGATATGTGTAGAATGACCACGCTTATGAGCCTTGCGTGGCATAGCAAATGTCTTACTCTTGCTATGATTGCCCTTGTACGAGATGGCGAAAAAAGTTTCGTCAGCCTCAATAATGCCGTCAAGGGTAACATCGTCTGCCATATTCTGAAGTGCATCCAAAATCTTGTGTCTCCAAAGGAATGCGGTGTTTCTGTGAATCCCACAAGCAACAGCAGTCTTACGAATGGATAAGCCATTCATCATACAATCAATGTACTGCTCCCACACGGACAAGTCTTTTCTTGTACCAGACACAATGGAGTTCGTAGCAATCACGAAGGACTTGCCACAATCCTTACATACATATCGCTGTGTGCCATCTTTACGATGACCATTGCGAACCACATGGATACAGCCACAAAGAGGGCATACACGACCATTTGCAAAGCGTTCCTTTGCTACGAAATCTTCAATATTCAAAGACTTTACAAAGGCAGGACTTAAAAGCATTGTTTTAAGGCTTTCCTGCTCTGCGACAGTCAACTTACCGATAATATCTAATGCGTCTTTGATAGTAGGCATATCCAATTACCTCCTTCGGTGGTACTGTTTCTTACTATTATTATACGCTATTTCTCGTCAAAAATCAACCATTTGTTGTGACAGAGCCTAATGAAAAAAGTCGTCTGTGTGCATATGCACAGATTTATCCATGTTCGATTCTTTTGCGACAATCGACGCAGTTGTTGTCTTTCCTGTTCCCGGCGAACCTGTAATCACAATAATTCTTCCTTGATTCATCTACATTCTCCCTCGCAATTCAGATTTACCGCTCTCTTTCTGATTTTGGAGCGTTTCTTCTCTCAAGATTGAAATGGGCGGGAAGCCATTTTAGGGCTTTCCCGCCTTGATTGCCCATCAGCAAAGACGGGCGGGACTGTCAACGGCGGCGCATTTATGCGCCGTTCATCTTGACCGTTGATTGGCCCCGCTAACTTTGCTACTCTGTTCTAAGTAATTCCTCAATTTGTTTTTTCATATATTCTACAAGTGCCATCGCTTCCTTTTCTACTGTCTCCCATTCATCAGACAAATTTCCCAAATAAGCTTCCTTTGCCGTTGTTAGCAGGGGGGGAAATCTCTCCGGCAATTTTAAAATTACCCATTTTGCGGCAACATCTTTTGTCGTGATTTCTTCTGTTACTAAAGTAAACCACATTCGTGATAAGGTTAATAACACATTTCTTTCATCACCCTTAAAGCTGGAAATCAAACCAGGTAAAGAAAACCGAATTGCTTTTTTAATTTCGTGAAATGGGATAGCGGGAATAAGCTCTTTGCTTTCCGCCCCCTTCAAAGTTATGCTATTTTTTCTTGCTTGCCATAATAAAATCATTATATCTGGGTCATTGCAGGCTTGCGGATATTCTCCTGCTTCCATCTCTCCCCTTAGCCATTCACCATACATATACTGACATTTTGGCGGAAATTGCAACGGAACAATATCAGATTGATTGATAATAGTTACCTCTAAAGGTCTTTTTTCAATACAGCCTACGGAGCCAGAAATTTTCAATAATTGCTTTGTTAGATCTGCTCTGATTGAATTACTCAATTCTTGTTTAGTAATTATCAGTATATCTATATCACTATCTGGACGCAGCCCATTCATTGTTGCTGAACCATATAAATATATCCCCAATATTTGACCTTGTAATATGGTTTCTGCTATTGAAATAACTTGATTTACTTGTTGTGGAAATTCATTTATATTCATTGTAACTCCTATATGTATTTATTTTTACTCCTCAACAACTGATAAAACAGCGTCTAAGGCTAATTCTAAGGCTATGGATATACTTGTTTTTCCCCATTCTCTTTCTTGGTATTTATGAGGGTCTGCAAGAGTATCGGCTGAAAAAAGCAGCATAGCCCATGTAACTTTTCTAAATTTTGCACACGCCGCCAATGCGGAACATTCCATTTCTACTACTTGACATCCCTCTTCTTTCCGATACTGAACCATTTCTACTGTTTCTCGATAAAAACCGTCTGTTGTCCATGTTTTAACTTCCCAATATGGTATATTCTTTTGGCTTAAAGCAGATTCAATCGCATTTATACCAGCCTTTGAAATCTCTACTTCTCGGGAGGGAGGAAGATAATGGTAAGATGTTCCCTCATCTCTCAATGCAGAAACAGGTATCAAAAATCTATTTTCCGGGATGTCTTCCAATACGCCGCAGGAGCCGACGGAAATAATCTTTGTTACACCCCCTGCAATTAAATATTCTAAAACTTGGACGGCAGCAGCACTTCCCACAGGAGCCGGACATAGACATATTTTCTCCTGATTATAAAGACATTCATAAATAGGATATCGTCTTGTTGCACTTTCAAATTCATCTATCTGTATTCCATCATGGGTATGTGCATAATTTTCAACCTCGTCTCCTAAAAAAGCAAACACTGCTTTTGCAGGAAAACATTTTTTCCCATTTCCCGGCTGAAAAACAGCTTTTGATGCGGTATCGTACTCTAAAACAGGGTAGTCATGCTTTACTAATGGCATATTATTATCTCGAATAACAGGCTATTATTCTATTCCTTTCATCATCTTTTTTGCCAACTGCTTGAACAGGTCGGCAGTTTCTTCATCCATCGGTGCAAGCTGTCCGATCTGTCCGGCAACCATCGCCGCTACATCGTCAATGGAAAGCGGGTTTTGCTTCTGTTCCGCCAATGCGTCCCGCATGGCTTGGAACATCGCGGCGGTCACAGCTTCTCCCGGCTGTTCCCCGTTGTCAATGTCTTTCTTAATATCCCGCAGGATAGCAAGGAACACATTTTTGATTTTCTCAATCTCCGCCTCATGTTCCCCCATCTTCTGGGCGTTCAAAAGCTGTAAATCCTGCTTTGCTTCCGCCCGGTGTTCCGGGTGTTCTTTCATCAGGTCGGACAGGGAAGCCGTTGCTATCTCGATAAGCTGGTTTCTTGCTGTTATGCCTTTTGCCGCTGTGTCCTGAAAATAAATCCGTATCAAATCTATCAGCTTAGGAAAATTCCTGTGTTCCAACAGGCGGTTGAGGATTTGCACATCAACAGCACCCGTCACGAGCCCCCTCACGGCTCCCTCGGACAAGCCTAATTCAGAAATATCGTAGCTTTTACGGACGCTCACGGTGGATAAGCCCAGTATGTAGTCTGTCGATACCTTAAATTCCTTTGCCACGCCTATGAGAATATCACTGCTGACCGTTCTCGTTTCGCCGCTGACAATGCGGCTCAACTGGGAAGCGGAAACCCCTATCTTCTCCGCAAGTTCCTTTTGTGTGATGTGGTTCCCGTTGCATAAATCGGAAATCCGCTGTCCGGGTGTTCCGGGTAAAGCCATAGATACGCACCTCCTCCGCATACTTCCATTATACAGAATGATTGCAAAAAATGCAATTTCCAAAGTGTAAACTTCATCAAAATGCAATTCTCGCAAAATTCCGGGGATTGCATTTTTTTCGTGTAGACTTAGGGTAGTTCATCGATGGACAGCACCTTGAAAACAGAATGACCGTCCGAAAAGGAATACCCCGGCTGGGGAAGCACCGCAAGGAACCGGACTTCGAGACAAAATGTCCCGAAGCTGCGGGGAGCGTGCCAACGCCGGAACACGCCGCAGGAATGGGGCAGGAAACCTTTTCGGGGAGAACGGCAACGGAAAGCAAAATGGAGGGAACGCATGAGAGATAACCCCTATAAAGACTTGCCGCCACTGGAACGCAGGCCGGACGGTTCCCTTTACCGCATGACACCGGCGCAGAGAAAACAGGCGGCCAGCCTGATACGCCGGGAGTGTTGTTGCTGTGAGGACGGCAACTGCATTGTCCTTGATGATGGGGACACCTGCACCTGCCCGCAGACGATTTCTTTCTCGGTCTGCTGTAAGTGGTTCCGCTGGGCGGTCTTGCCGCTGGACGGGACGCTGGAAGCGGAAATTTTCCGGGATAAGGACTTGAAACGCTGTGCGGTCTGCGGTGGCGTGTTCGTCCCCAAATCCAACCGGGCAAAATACTGCCCCGGCTGTGCCGCCAGAGTTCACAGGCGGCAGAAAACAGAAAGTGAACGGAAAAGGAGGTCTGCTGTGGACAGTTAGGAGCGAAAAAAGCCTTGATTTATCAGGCTTTGCAAGCCCCAAACCGGGGCAGGTGGTATAAAGTATCGCCCGCCCCGGAAAACGGGCTTCTAACCGTCCACAAAACGAACTATGACAAATACCATCTATATCCACCAGCCGGAAAAGGCGTTCAGCTTCACCCGGCTCCCGAATTTTCTCTTTGAAGCCCCCACATTCAAGCCCCTGTCCAACGAGGCAAAGGTTCTGTACGCCTTTATCCTGCGCCGGACAGAGTTATCCCGCAAGAATGGGTGGGCGGATGACTGCGGACGGATTTTCCTGTATTACCCTATCTGTGAAGTGGTCACACTGCTCCATTGTGGGCGGCAGAAAGCGGTGAATACCCTGCGGGAACTGCAATACGCCGGACTGGTGGAGATCCAGAAGCAGGGCTGTGGAAAACCCAACCGCATTTTCCCAAAATCCTATGAAGCGGTTCCAAACACCGACTTTAAGAAATCCCGTTCTGGTACACCGGAGGACTGAAAACCGTACCCATGAAGTACGGAAATCACTCCTGAGACGTACGAAAACCGGACGGTATATAGAAATACAAAGATAAAAAGATTGATTTATATTCTATCCATTCCAATCCTATCCGAGCTATTTTCTGCGGGATTTTCCCTGTGGAAAACCCCGGATAGGAAAGGAATGGGGAAAGGAGCAGAATGGCACAACACGCAATTTTACGGTTTGAGAAGCACAAGGGCAACCCGGCAAGGCCGCTGGAAGCCCATCACGAAAGACAGAAAGAACAGTATGCCAGCAATCCCGACATTGACACAAGCCGGAGCAAATACAACTTCCATATCGTCAAGCCGGAGGGACGCTATTACCACTTCATTCAGAGCCGGATTGAGCAGGCCGGGTGCCGAACCCGCAAGGACAGCACACGGTTTGTCGATACGCTGGTAACTGCCAGCCCGGAGTTTTTCAAGGGGAAATCCCCAAAGGAGATACAGGCGTTTTTCCAGAGGGCGGCGGACTTCCTCATTGGCCGGGTAGGACGGGAAAATATCGTGTCGGCGGTGGTACACATGGACGAGAAAACGCCCCACCTGCATTTGACCTTTGTTCCGCTGACAAAGGACAACCGCCTGTGTGCAAAGGAGATTATCGGCAACCGGGCAAACCTGACGAAGTGGCAGGACGATTTTCACGCCTATATGGTGGAGAAATATCCTGACTTGGAGCGTGGGGAGAGCGCCAGCAGGACAGGCCGGAAGCATATCCCCACCCGGCTTTTCAAACAGGCGGTTTCCCTCTCCCGGCAGGCAAGAGCCATTGAAGCCACACTGGACGGCATTAACCCGCTGAACGCCGGAAAGAAAAAAGAGGAAGCCCTCTCCATGCTGAAAAAGTGGTTCCCGCAGATGGAGAATTTCTCCAGGCAGTTGAAAAAGTACAAGGTCACAATCAATGACCTGCTGGCGGAGAATGAGAAGTTGGAAGCAAGGGCAAAAGCCAGCGAAAAAGGAAAGATGAAAGATACGATGGAACGGGCAAAGCTGAAAAGCGAACTGGACAATTTACAGCGGCTGGTTGACCGTATCCCGCCGGATATACTGGCGGAACTGAAACGTCAGCAGCGGCACACGGTAAAGGAAAGGTGATAGATATAAGCAGAAATTTTCGCCGCCTTTGTGCGGCATTGTACCTTGAAAACTGAATATGGAGGACACTGGATGGCAAAAAGTGAAAGCGATATTTTTACACCCCGAACAGGGCAGGTTATACAAGCAGAGAACGGCACGCAGTATTTTGTATGTGGGAACAACCGTATAAAAATCTCCGAACACTTCGCCGCAGGCGGGAAGCCCCTCGGTGATCTGATTGTAGATGTGGTGCGGCATACCGCAGAAAAAGCCGCTTCAACCTGATAGCCCATCATTGATAACACGCCCACGCTTATGATATAATTGCCATAGAGCAAAAGTATTGTAAGCGTGGGTTGTTTCTTTAGAAGGAGGATTTTTACGGTGAAACAACCTTACAATACTACGATTTACAACACGGCGCTTTATATGAGATTGAGCCGGGACGATGAAAACTATGGTGACAGCGTAAGCATTGAAACACAGCGGACAATCCTGCAACAGTACGCAAAGGAACAGGGGCTTCATGTAGTCGGTGAGTATGTGGACGATGGCTGGTCGGGGACGAACTTTGAACGCCCGGATTTTCAGCGCATGATGGACGATGTGGAAGCCGGAAAAGTAAACTGCATTGTTACGAAAGACCTGTCCCGTTTCGGGCGGGAACATGTGATGATGGACTACTATCTGGAATTTCTGTTCCCGGAGAAACGGGTGCGCTACATCGCCGTTGCAGAGAATGAGGACACAGAGAAAGGGCTTTCCGATTTTGTCCCGTTCAAAAACCTGTTCAATGAATGGTTTGCGAAAGATACAAGCCGCAAGGTAAAGGCCGCTTTCAAAGCAAAGTTTGCCACAGGACAGCGTATCGGCGCCTATGCTCCCATCGGGTACAGGAAACACCCGGAAATCAAAAACAAGCTGATAATCGACGAGGAAACCCGCTGGATAGTGGAGAAGATTTTTGACCTTGCCATTCATGGCAGAGGGGCGGCCAGTATCACAAGAATACTGATTGCGGAAAAGGTTCCCACGCCGGGATTTATCAACTTCCAGCGTGACGGGACTTTCGCAAACATCTATGCGGGTGCACCGGAGGAAAAAAGCTACGCATGGACGATAGCGCAGGTCAAGAGCATTATGAAAGATGAAACCTATATCGGCCATACCATCCACTACCGGGAAACAAATATTTCCTTTAAGAACAAGCGGAGGGTACGCAAGCCCCAAAGTGAATGGGTGCGGGTGGAGAACACGCAGGAGCCGATTATCAGCGAGCAGGTTTTCCGGCAGGTACAGGAGCAGATAGCAAACCGCCGCAGGAAGTGCAAGGATGGTACAACGCAGATTTTTTCCGGATTGGTAAAATGTGCGGATTGCGGCTGGTCGCTGTCCTATGGGGAGAACAGGCAGAACAGCAAGCCTTACGGCCATTATCATTGTAGCAAGTACGGGCAGGGCACACGCCAATGCTCCATGCACTATATCCGTTATGATGTGCTTTATGCCTATGTCCTCTCCCGTCTGCAATACTGGTCGGGACTGGTACAACATGATGAAGAACGGCTCTTGAAGCGGCTGTTAAATGCCACTGATAAGGGACAGGCCGCCGCAAGAAAGAAGCAGGCCGCAGAACTGAAAAAGGCAGAGAAGCGAAAAGCCGAAGTCGATACTTTGTTTGCCCGGATGTATGAGGACTGGGCGGCGGGGCGTATCACGGAATACAACTTCTCTATGCTGTCCGGGAAGTACCAAAGCGAACAGGCTGAACTGGACGAAAAGATTGAGCGGCTTCAATCCGCTATCACCACTGAAAGCCAGAACGCCGCAGACGCAGAAAAATGGATTGCCTTGATGAAAGAGTGCGTCAATCCAACGGAACTGACCGCCGAACTTTTGAATACGCTGATTGAAAAAATCGTTGTCCATGAAGCGGTCAAAGGTGAGGACGGAAGCAGGGAACAGGAGGTAGAAATCTTCTACCGCTTTATCGGCAAGATTGATTGAATGACACCAATATCTTTAACTATGTGATACCGGTGAAACAGTGCCCAACACAGAAACCTTGAAACTGCTCTCCAGGCTGTTTGATGTCTCCATCAACACCCTGTTGGGTTCCCCCAGGCAGCTGATCTGCCAGTGCTGCGGTATGCCCATGGAGGACGCTAATATCAGCCGGGAGCCGAACGGTGCCTTCAACGAGGAGTACTGCAAGTGGTGCTATGCCGACGGAAAATTCGTCTACACGAGCCTTGAGGAACTGCTGAATTTTCTGGAAAGTCATATGTCCAATGAGGCTTGGCCCCCGGAGCAGGTCAGGGCCTACTTTGAAGCTCAACTGCCCAAACTGAACCACTGGAAGCAGAGCATGACATAAATACCTCCCTCTGAAAACCTGAAGTTTCAGAGGGAGGTATTTTTTATCTCATATCATTCAGGACTTAGGATACAGACAGCCTGGACTTGTCTGCAAAGCCAATCATCTGAATAAGATGATAGTTCACGATTTGTTGTGTAATTCAGCAGCGTAATAATATGAGTTTTATGAACTGACTTCGTACATTGAGATTATCTATTAGTATTTTAACCAACTCTAGGTTTCCCGGCGTGAGAGGATTGCCTGCATTGTCAATATTGTGGATTTTGCTATCGTCAGCCAATGTAGAACCGTCTTCTCCGCAAAATAGAAAAAGTTGGCATTACATCTGGCTTGTAGAAGTATCGTCTCCATTCAGATTTTTGTATATGAAAACGCCATCTCTAGGTTGATTTGAGTGGCATAATTTGTCATAATGTGATACACTTTAATAAATAATAAAATAGATTTCTGATCTCCACCTCTTTGCATATGAGGTGAAAACTAGGTGAAATACATTGGGATACTTTAGCAGTAACAATGTTGCTTATGAAGGTTGGGTGAAAAAAGAATGTTACAGTCAATATTGTACTATCCCACAATCGATATAAAAGATAGCGCTTGGCTTAGGTGTGCTGCCTTATATTGGGATGAAGTGTGCTCTATCGTGCCGAACAGAGATTATAATCGTTTTTCTCCCGAGATCCTATATTTGCAGGAAAGAGGACAGTACAGGGCTATATATCCTAAAGATATTTTCACCCTTGGGAAGCCCGCTGAATTTTCAAATATGGTCAAGAGGTACTTCTTACATTCCTCAAATATCAATAGGAGATATTGGAAGCACGCCGAACAAGCAAATCTCGTTCAATTATATGATCCTAGCCTTTCAGCATTAATCTATTATGAAAAGATCCCTCCTGAAGTGAGGCGTATGTTAACAGAAGGCGGACTGATACGCACAGAGGGGGATGGTTATATCGAAACAACAGAAGAATTTGCAACACAATATATGCGCCTTTTAGTTGAGTTTGCGATCAAATACGATGATCACAACATAGTAATCGGAACAGACCGGAAATCAAAGTTGAATAGTATTTATCCGCAAACTTATACTCGAAAAGATGATAATGCCGCAATCTGCCTAATGTTAGAAAAATGTCTACCAATTCCGGCCAATGATGTTAGTTTTGAGACTTTATTAGATTTCAAAGAAATTCATAGAGATGAACTATTATCTCTGCAATTTAAGTTGCTAGAATTTGAACGCGGCGTTGCTGAATGTGAAAATGATATAATGCTGAAAAATCATATATCAGCTTTTAGAATAACTTGGGAAAAAGTCTTATCTGAATCAGAAAAATTGTATAAAGCTGAAAAAGTCAATTTTGTTTTAGGCAGTATAATCTCGTTTATTTCCACTGGAGGCGGAATGGCTGGGTTAGCCCAGTGGGCACAGCAATATGCACTTGCAAAAATTCCTAATATAGCTGTGGGTGCCGCTGTAGGTATGGCGGGTTTGATTGGCATAGGCGCATCATACCGAAAATTTAAAGAGCGAATTCGGGAGGACATGACAGAGGAGGGGTTTGCCTATTTGATTTCCGCCCAAAAATCAGGTTTATTATCTAATCACCATCCTGTGGAAATATTATGAGAGATTATGTATTATCGAAGTTGAGATATAAATTTTATACTCAGCTTTAAGAATAAAAACTTTTTGTTGACGGTCTGCACCCTTGGTACAACTGGATTGAGTTAAGTCTAAGATGATCGTATTTAATGCTGTTATAGGTCACTCTCTACCATAATTCTTTTTGATTAGAATTATCCGTTGTTTTACATCTCCTTCATCAAAATGACAACATTCACAAATTGCGAAGTTCACCACTCAGTTTATAATGGTTTCCATGTAAGTTTCTTTATCAACAGCCTAGAGGTGCCACAGGATAAGAGAGTGTAAGCAATGAATTTCTATTTCCTGGAGCAAGCAACTCAGTGTGGGTAATATCAATACCTGACTTTATATCCCAAAATCATGGATATACCAAGGAGTGAAGTTTTTGAAAAAAGGTAGATATCTCATTCTGGTTGCTTTTTGCTTTTTGCTAATAACTGCGAGCGTTGGATGTAGGGCAAGTGAAAATGTAATAATAGTAAATGATTTAATCTCTAATATCGACACAGTAACCCTTGATACTGAAGATTCAATTATTGATGCAGAACAAGCGTATGATTCACTAAGCAGATGGGACAAGATGCATGTTAGAAACCATCAGAAGCTGTTAGATGCGCGAGAAACTTATAACCGAATTAAAGATGTAAGTAATTTAATCCAAGGACTTGAAACTGTGACAATTGATAGTGAAGAAGACATTACTAAAGCGGAATCCGCGTATGAAGCCTTGTCTTCTGAAGAACAACAAGCTATTCAAAATTATGACTTATTGATAGAGGCAAAAAAGCGCTATGAATCTTTGGTACGTATTAACAGAGTAGAAAAAGCAATTGAAGCAGCAAAAGAAATTGATGTTGAAGAAATCAAAAGCAAGAGTGACATTGCTCTCTATATAGAAGCAAAAAAACTATATGACGCTTTGGACGATACTGAAAAGAGTGAGGTCCAAAACTATAATGTATTAACAGACGTAGAAGCTAAGATTCCAATAGGATGGACCCTTCCAGTCCTGTCAGAAAAGGATTATTGGGAATTTATAGACACTACAATAAGAGAAATATTTCGCAAACACAATCTGTTTATCATTAGAATCGATAGTAGAATGCCCTACTATAACTATTATATTGAGCCGGGTAGATTGCTGGATGACAACACATATCAGCCAATTGGCCTACAGAAAGATAATTATGAAGCACTTATTAGTGAAACGAAAGAATCATTGCATCAACTATTGAAGCAATATTCTATTGATTATGGGAATGGATTTTTTAGTAGGCCAAACAGGGACATCGTCGGCTTGCATTTTTACAATCGTTTTAATAACTCTGTATATGGCAGAGGCGCATGTCTGGGTGTTGCGGATTATCAAGTAGATTTACTTAACTACTATTATCATCACTGGTCTGAAGATTATATACAGATGGATAATTTTGATGATTATTACTGGATAGTCAGTGAAGTATATACCCCTTGATTTTCAACTCACCGGAACTGGAAACTCGATGTGGACGGTCCGGTAGTTGGTTCGCCTCACAGGATGAGACCTATGCTATTGTCGGCCCGGAAAAGTTGCCCAAGCCCTGCGTTCACCTTTGTTGTCTGCATATACCCAATTTACCACAAAGCAATTTTTCTAGATTTGGCCCTTAGACAACAGCTACAGTTTGCTGGTGCCCAATAGCTACATCATTAACTCCTATATTGATAACGAGGACGAGTTGTGGCAAAAGATGACACCATCTGGGAGGAACCAGGACGGATAGCCCAGAAGATTTTGTTGCAGGATCGGGTATACCGTGTCTATGACCGATATGCTCGAGCATTCGTTCACAAAAATTGGTGAGCACAGTCAGAACCATTCTGCATGAGTAGTTTTTACCAAAAAGTAAAATACTCCATCATAACAGGGGCAGGTTCCCAGTTGTCTGAAACTATCCTGCTCAGAGCGGTACATAAAACAAGCCATCCGCAGGCAAGTGCTGCTTGTGGATGGCTTGTTTCTATGGTCCCAGCATCTTCTGAATCATCTCAAAGTGCTTGGCCACTGTATGCCGGGTCACCTTAGCTCCCTTGGCAATGGTGCTGTAATTGGTTTCATCGGGATAAATCTTCATGTACTCCCAGATCTGCCGCTGCTTCTTGGTGAGTTTCTCAGGTGATGGGACCCCTCGTAGCCGATCCAGGATTGTCTTCTGCTCGGCATTCAGCTGCTGGATGAGCACCTTCAGCTTCTCCTCACACTCTTCACGGGTATGAGCATAGACGCATTTGGAGTGCTTGGTGCCGTCCGGCCAGGTGGGTGAGTAACGCCCCTCGAAGAGGTGGTCATTGATCTCAGTGATGCAGCCAGTCCCGGGCTTTCTGGTGCGCCTCATGACTGGTTGGAAGTCGGCGAGCGGATTCTGCGCTGTTTCAGAAGAGTTCTCCGCTACCTCATTGCCCAGGCCTCGGTCGATTTTGGCGGCGGCTTCGTTCAACATGTCACTGGTGATGTGGGTGTAGATATCCAACGTTGTCGCCGCCGACACATGACCCAGCATGGCGGAGAGGGTTTTGATGTCCATACCATTTTCCAATGCCATGGTGGCAAAGGTATGACGCAGATCGTGAAATCTGATTTGCTTGCACCCGGCCCGCTCCAGAATGATATGGAGCCGCCGGAGCATGGAGCCGGGTGTGAGCGGCATATCCAAATTTTTCGGAGAGGGGAACAACCACCGGGATTTTGCTGTCTTTCGGTATTCCCGGAACACCTCCACCACAGCAGGCGGCAGCACTAATTTGCGGATAGAGGCTTTTGTCTTGGGGACACTCAGCTGCATCTTTCCATTTACCTCATAGACCTGTTTGGTTACGGACAGCGTTCCGGTATCCAGATCCAGGTCGGACCACTGGAGGGCCAGCAGTTCGCCTCGGCGGAGGCCAGTGGATAAATCCAGCAGGAACAGTTCAAAGTAGCCATCCGCCTTGGCCTGAATGAGAAATCGCTGGAGTTCCTGGCGTGACAGCACCTGCATCTCCGGGCTCCGCTTGGGCGGTAGCTTACAGCCTACCGCAGGATTGGTCCGGATCAGGTTCTCCTGCACCGCCTGATCCAGTGCTGCCCGACATTTGGCGTGACACATTCGAACCATCCGATCAGACAGCCCCTTCCCAAATTGTTCTGTGCGAACGAGCCGCCCCTCCTTTTTCAGGTGGGCGTAGAATTGCTGGAGGTCCTTCTGGGTCAACTGGCACAGCGGGATCTTGCCCAGCTGCGGGATGATATGCTGATAGATGGTGCTCTCATAAGTGTTCTGCGTGGCGGGTCGGAGACCGGACTTGATGTAAGTCTGATGCCAAAAGTCCATCCATTCACCGAAGGGCATATCGGCGCAGATCTTTTCGGACTTGGTGCTGCCCACTGTCTCCATCAGCTTGGTCAACTTTTCCTGGCACTCGTGCTTGGTCTTGGCCAGCACATTTTTCGTTTTTGGAAGGCCCTTGTCGTCATAGCCCACCACGGCCCGGCCTTCCCAGCGGCCGTCTTTACGCTGCCTTATGGTGCCGGTTCCGCTTTTTCGTTTCCTTGCCATGGGTTCAACTCCTCTCCCAATAGATTTTTCAGAAAGCCGCCAACTACATCGCTGGCGGCTCTCTGCATATCCGGCGTCACATGAGTGTAGGTATCAAGCGTGAACGATGCGTTGGTGTGTCCCTGGATATACGGAGCCGGTGGAGTACCGAGCATCCAGTAAAAAGGACACCACCTGGCTGGGTCGTTTTACCTTCGAAGCTCTTCGGGATTTTAGCGGTATGAACCGTATTTTGACCATCATTGCACGCGGTTTTTTATTTCACGCTTCGGATGGTACGCTGTTGTCAGGCGATCCGAGAGAACGAATCAGTTTTGCTTACGATGGCCTGTGTGCCTGGTGTAGCATTCCGGAGGGAGGCGGGAAGCCGAAAGAAGGTTGGCAGCACCGCACCGATTTTGCGTCACTCCACAAACAGTTTCCCAAGTTAGTGGACAAGGATAGCTGGGGCTGGTTCAGTCGCCACTTCCATCAGGCTATGCGGTTTGCTACCGAACATCCGGAATTGGTCCGTAAAAACTATGCGGACTCTGCCGGCGAGCTAAGCAAGCGGTTTGACCGAGTGTGGCGCAGCAAGGTGCTCCAATACCAAACCAAGGCTCTTTCCACCTCTACGGAAGGTGCGTGGACGATCCGCTTTGATGATATGATTGCCGATGCCCTGGAATTGGGCCCTCTGCGCCGCACAGAACCTGAACTGCCGTCGGATCTGACAGAGAGACTTGAGCAGATTCGCCCTGAGAAAATGCCTTCCAATGTCCTGCCCACCCTGGTGGCTTATTACCTGGCCAACCGCCCAGAGGACAGCGACTGGGTAGTACTCCCTGTGACCAATTTTGACTGTTACTTCGGCGATACCAACTTTGGCCGGAAGTATCTGAACCAACTTCCTCGGGAGGTCATAGAGCGGAGCAATAGTTTCGGTATTAGCCGATATCGAGTAAAAGCGGATTATCTGCCCAAATAAACGGCGGGACTGGCCAACCGGCCAGTCCCGTATTCTTTGTATAGGCGATGTAGGTTTTGTTCCGTTTATCTTACGTTTCCGTCTCATACGGCCAGGTGTTGATACCGCCGAATTCATAGATATTGGTGTACCCCAGTTCGGCCAGTGTGGAGGAAGCGGTCTTGCTCCGGTTCCCACTGCGGCAGTAGGCCAGGGGGATGTCCCACTTTCCGGCGTTGGTAAAGCGGATGCCCATTCGCTCTGCCATAGCCCGGCAGAGCTGGGCGAAGGCGCAGGAGCCGTCAATGAGCTGCTTGCTTGGTACCCACGTTCCCAGGGTCACCGGCGGCGGTGCGATCAGCAGGATCTTGTTTCGATCCAGAGGGATACTTGAGAGGAACCGTTCCAATCTCTCAGCGGCCTGCTCGGGACTACGCCCCTGGAGCAGGTCGTTGGTGCCCAGCATAACGATCAGCAAGTCGGTGTCATCTGGGAAAGCAGGAGCGGCAGAGGGGATCTCCCGGCCGTTCTGTCCCATATTATAGACTGTCCACCTGGTTTCCGTAGCCAGGATGTCTACCCATCGGCAGTCCGCGTCATGCCGCCCGCCGAAATAGCCCCGCGGGTCGTAGCCGTAGGTGTTGGAGTCACCGAAACAGATGACCATCATCTTGTATCTCATCCTCTCTGTGTGGTATCGCTATCATAAATCCAGCAGTTGTTTTACTGCTTCTGCCATCGCAATCGGAGAATCCAAACGCAATGTCTCTACTCTGACAAGGCTCCCACTGGGAGAAGAATAGCAAAGAGGGCTTTCCTGTCCTGACATTGCTTCACAATTCGGATAAAGCAATACCGTCTGTTTCGCCTGATATTCCTTCTGGTATGCGTACATCTGGTACATATCAGCCTGTGAGATCCCATAATTGTGCCACTGTGGAGATAGTAGCTTCCACTTGGTATCCAATACAGTCCGCTCGCCGCTATTCAAATCTTCAATGACCAAATCCGGCCGCAGGGCAAACTGCTTCCGGGGCAGTTCAAAGAGATATTTCCCCTTTGCCTGCACATGAACACGATATTGCTTGGAATCCAATTGCCGACGCAGAACTGCTGCCACATAGCTCTCAAAAATCCGCTCCATGGGGAACAGAAGGGCCAAGGCCGCCTGCCCGCCGGAAAAGGTGGTAAAACTCTTTCCCTGCAAAAATACCCGGCACAACTCCAGAAGTCGCTGGTAGTCTGCCATGGAGCGGGATTGCCCACATCTCTGAAAATCCTGCTCCACATTTTTGGACACCGGAACTTGCTCCATGACGGATAACACGATCCGCAGATCCTTGCGGTTTTGTACATCCGTAGTGTGCCGCTGCAAGTAGAGCGCTGTGGACTTGACCAAGCGGTTTTCCGGGCAATCCACGCTGAATACATCGTACTCTACGAAGATTCGTTCCCGGTGCAGCAGATTCTTTCGGATATTCTCCGAGAATACGATTTTTCCACGGACACAAGTTTCGTTGTCCTGCTTTACCGTATAATCCGATTTTAAGCCGCGCCCGATCAGGCGATGGGTCTCGTCCAAAAACATGCGCACAAACAGATCCATCAAGCGCATACGAGAAGTATTCAGGTGGGCGGTGTGAAATGTCTTGAACGGAGCCTCCTGGACCGTTCTCAGCATGGTGAGAAACACTTTGCGGACAGCCTGGTCGCTGTTATCCCCTGCCAGCGTCAGTTTGGGCAGGATTTCAATCTCTGTTCCGTCTCTGGTGGTGATTACTCCTACATAATTTTTGGCGGTAATCACCTTACCAAAACCAGGTCTTGCGCTCAGGCTCATCAACTCCAGCGGTTCAGCACCGGAATTTGTGTCCCGATTGGAGAGAATAAATTGCTCCAGCTGATCGAAAGCGTGTTCCGGCAAAGAGATCATGCCTGCCCGTGGCGGTCCATTGCGGGTAAACCCCATGTATTCCCGAATGGTATATTGTTTCAATGGAGTTCACCTCCCAATAGAATGTGCCAGTCAGAGATTCCGGTATACTTCCGCATCAAAGAAGGCATCCGGATTGATGCGGTATGTGGGGTTTACCTCAAATTCAAGATCTGTACCGAACAAGCTCTGAAGATTGGCTGTTTCAACCTTGAAAAATCGCTGATGTTCTGGACGCTTTTTATCTCCCAGCACCAGACAGATCTTCTCATAGTCGTCATAGAAGTACTCCTGCAGAAGCGGAACGACCTTATCCCGGAAGATTTCGCCCAGGGTCTGAATAGAGCGGGACTGACGCAGAGGGGTAAAGAAAGCGTGTCCCAGCGTATGCTCGCGGTCAAACAGAACCTCGATCCGGCGGTTCAGCGTCGTAAGCAAGTTGCTGATGGAAATGCCCTCTACCTCTACGCCATCCAGAACGCCACTGTCTGGCATCATTTCCACGAAACTAAACCGGCGGCGAAGGGCAGTATCCAACATAGCGATGGAACGGTCGGCCGTATTCATAGTGCCCAGCAGATAGACATTATCCGGAATTCCAAATACTTCGTGAGAATAGGGCAACTTGGCCTGCAATTCTTCGCTCCGCCCCAGCCGCTTGGACGGCTCAATTAGGGTGATGAGCTCGCCAAAAATTTTCGAGATGTTGCCGCGGTTAATTTCATCAATGATAAATACATAGGGCCCCTTGGTTCCCTTCGTCGGGGCCGAGCCGGAAAACCCGTTCTTGTTCAGAACATCTATCACAGTTGCAACCGTAGTATTGAGACGATAAACGGTGGACAATGTCAAACTCTTTTCCAGGCGGAATTCGGCAATTCCGATGTTTTTCCTTTGTACCAGCCATTTAACGGTTCGCAGCCGCTTATAATGCTCAAGCTCTGGATGCCATTCAGGTTCTCCGGTTACAACACCGATTGCATCAATGGAATGTGCGGTATAGCAGGAAAGAATAATATCTCCCAGCTGCATTCTGGACAAAAACGCGTTCAATACAGTTTTCCCGCCCACATGGTAGTCCATATCATCCGTGATGCTCTCCCCGTATTCATCCCATCCAATCCGAATGCAGCCATGCTCCATGCAGTAATCTCGAACCGGATTGTCTCCTGTGCTTGCAAGAGATACTTTCCAGATTGTTGGGTTCTCTGAGAAACCATAGGGGTTTTGATTGGGGTCTACTGCGGGGGGCTGTGCTGTCGCACAGAATTTTTTAAATACACCATCAGCAATCTCATAAGAGATGTCGCCAGAGTCCTCTTCTTTATCCTCTGCAAAAACCGGACGGATTCCCTCGATAAAGTCCTCGTAACCGAAGGACTGGTGGAAGGTCGTAAATTCGATCCGCCCATTCTGTCGGTACTGCCGGTATCGCTCCAACACCTTTTCGTGGTTTTCTGCCTGGACTTCTTCCAGCGATTTTCCCTCTATGATCGCCACAGCATAGTTGACCGTCTGGTAGGTCTTTCCCGTCCCGGGAGGGCCATAGAGAATCATATTCTTTGCAAACGGCATAGGATTGTTCCTCTCTTTCCGAAACAGAAGTTCCAGCGCATCTGCCAATTCATCACGGAGCTTCCAGGAGTATGTGCCAGGCTGATCCTGGAGAGCTGTGCGGCCTACAAACAGAATTGGCCACCATTTCTTATCATTGTTTTCGTTCTGAACCAGTGGGCAGCCTGTTTTTTCCTGTACTCTCCGGGCAAGCTGAACCATACTGCCGTTATAATGGGTAGAAGGACCTCCTAATTTCAGGCTCAACTGTTTGCAGGTTGTCTCTCCGCCTGCCTGTTGAATGGCTTTCAGAATCTGCAAATTTTCCACTGTGCAGATTGTTTTGTCCGCAAGAAGTTTTAACCACTGTTCTGCGCTGATCTCTGGATCATACTCTGACAAATTGGGCCAATAATCGCTTTTATGTAGCCGGCTTCCAAAGTAGATGATGTCATCGGTCAACAGGTGATGTTCAACATCCGGATAATATGTGCTTCCCAACTCTGATCGTTTTGTCTCGAATATGTTTAGCAGCTCGCTGTCCTGCTGGACGCAGGAAAGAACCTGGTTGGCAATCTCCTGGTAGGTAAGTACATTCTGGGTGTCTCCCATTTTGCAGTTGGCGCTTAAGCCCGTCTCTTCCAGAAACGCCTTGAGCTTACCGTATTGATAGAGAAAGCGTTGGCCTGGTTGCGCAAAAAACAGGTAGGTGCAGATGGTGCGGTCCCCTTGATAATGCTGCTTCATGCTTTCTTTGAACTGATACTTGGCTAACAGGGCATCTGCACTTTGCTTAAAGTTTTGGATTTGCTCAACAATATCTGCTCCGGGAGCCAGAAGCTGCTGAAACATAGAGCGGACCGTATCAGGCTCCTTTTCCGCAAAGAATGTGATCATCTTACAGGGAAACGAGTAATTGGTGTCCAGCAGATTTCTCGCCTGGGCCAAGGATTCCTTCAGCATTTCTGCAAAATCGGCTCTCTCTGGCTTCCAGTGCTCCTGAAAACACTGAACAGCCTTCCACTTATACGCTTCTTCCGGAAACCAGGCGGCAAAGGATTCCTTGTATTGGCTGACAACACGGCGGATGGGATCGGCAGACAGCTTCCACGCCGCCATATCCAGAATCCGATAATTTTTGAAAGAGAAATTGGCATCCCGGAAATCTTTGATTTTCCGGCAGTTCTCTATATAAGTTTCCAGCTTGCCACGGGATTTCAGTTCAATCCCCAGTGCCGCAAAAATATCCTCACTGCCCACATTGCTGTTGATGACAGGGAAAGTGAGCGGTTTTAAGCAGTGCAGTACCACAGAGGCTGCAGCGGCCTGCATCCCACGGAACGATTTCGTCAACACCGATGCGGCACGCTGGAACATCTCCTCATCGTCCGTCATATCCAGAAGATCCACGCACATTCTGATAAAAGCGCGCACGGATTGGATATCTGTCTTGCCATGGAACGAGTAAAAACCAGTACCAAACATTCCGATATGGCCTGTTCCGGAGACAGCTTTTTCCTGGTGCTTGTACACGCCAGCGTCCGCCCGGCTTTTCAGGTCATCAATCAGATGGTCCAATTCTTGTTTGCGAACCTTGGGCAGATGCGTTGCATGGACAGCTTCATGCTTTTTGTCATAACTGTGCCGCCATGTTCCAATGCACATGAGATAAATGGCATTGAGATCCTGGTAGTCCAGCGTAGCTTCATCCACATCACGATAAGCGGCCACAATCATACGCACCAGTTCATAGCTGCCGTCGTGTACATCCGGTGACAGTTCCGGAGTGCTTTTCAGCTTATTCAATATCTCTTGATTCATTTGAGGTCACCCTCCGTTTGTGCGACCTGCAACCGGCCATAATACTGCTCCAGCTTCTCGTCGCAAATCCGCTCGATTTCTTGCTTTTCCTCCCGGGTCAACTTCTTCCAGACAGATTCATCCACCTGAATCACGCCCAGAGTCTTGGTGTGATGAAGCATCTGCATATCTTCAAATCGCTTGAAGGGGTTTGACAGGATGTTCCGCTGGGCCTGGGCGACGGTATAGCCGCCCTTGGCGTAGATGCTGTTGGCCTTTTCCACCACCAGCCCAGCCGCCCGGCGGACCTCGTAGAACTCCCGGAAGTAGGTAACGATGTCGCTGAGTTTCACCCGTCCCTTGTCGTCGGCAAACAGCAGCATCGCCTTGAGCAGTACCGGCTTGTAGGAGTAGCTCATGTCCATCTGCCGCACCATGTCCAGAAACAGATCCTTGCGGTTGGAGTCGTCAATGAGGGTCCAGCCGTACTGCTGAGCATACTTCTGGAGAGTTTCCTCTTTGAAATACTTGAAGGTCCGGTGCTCGCTCATGGGTACCACCAGATCGGGCACCAGCAGGCCATCCCGGACATACCGCTCGATGGTCTCCGTCTGCACATCCACCCGGCGGACGAACTCCATCTGAGAGATCATCCCGGCGGCTTCCTCCTGCCAGTTGAAGATGTCCACCAGTTCGTAGTCCAAGGCGTCCACCGGCCAGTCAATGAGGGCATCCGGGCGTTCGCCCTTGTCATAAAGCCCCTGTTCGGCGGTCTTTTGCCCCTTGGTGCCCAGCACCAGGGCACCGGGCTTGTACTCCTTCAAGCGGAACAGACGGTGCATGGAGTAGGGCATGTTGTACTGGCTGGCGTTGTCCACGAAGTCAAACACCATCAAGCTCTCCTTGCCGGGGGACAGCCGCATCCCGCGGCCCAGCTGCTGGGTATAGAGTACTTTGGACATGGTGGGTCGGGCCATGAACAGCACTTCTGTGGCCGGGCAATCCCAGCCCTCGTTGAGCAGGTCACAAGCGCATAGTACCTTGGTCTCGCCCTTCTCAAACCGGGCCAGCACTTCCCGGCGGTCACTGGCCTTTACCTCGCCGGACACCGCCTCGGCGGCCACACCGGCGTCGTGGAGCCGCCCGGCGATCTCCTGGGCGTGCTTGACGGAGGCACAGAAGATGACGGTCCGCTTGTCCTTCACATACTGGA
Organism: Angelakisella massiliensis; assembly: GCF_900104675.1. Taxonomy (GTDB): domain Bacteria; phylum Bacillota; class Clostridia; order Oscillospirales; family Ruminococcaceae; genus Angelakisella; species Angelakisella massiliensis. Next base: position 565,672 of record NZ_LT629944.1, read on the forward strand.
GCCAGGTGTCCACGATGAGCTGGTTGCGCTCCGGGACATAGATCTTGCTCTCCAGATCCCGGATGTTGTACTGGACGCTGTTGAACCGCACTTTGGTCAGGTCGATGTTGGTGTGGATGCGGATGCACCGTACCGGCACCAGCTCGCCAATCTCCACGGCGGTCTGGATATCCAACTTGTGGGCGGTGTTCTTGAAAATGTCCAGGATATTCTTATCGTCGGCCCGTTCCGGCGTAGCGGTCAGGCCCAGGGTAAATTCCGGTGTGAAGTAGGACAGAACCCTCTGGTATGTATCGGCGGAGGCGTGGTGGGCCTCGTCTACGATGATGTAGCCGAAGTCATCGGGCTTGAACCGTTCCAGATTCAGCGCCACGCTCTGGATGCTGCCGCAGACTACAAAGGCGTTGCCTTGCTTCATGCTCTCCACATAGCGGCCCACCGTGGCTCGGGGCCACAGCTCCCGGAAGGTCTTGGTAGCCTGATCCACCAGTTCTACCGTGTGGGCCAGGAACAGCGTCCGCTTGCCAAACCGCTTGGCATCCATAACGGCGGTCACCGTTTTGCCAGTACCGGTGGCGTGGTAGAGCAGGGCGATGGTCTCGAAGTTGCAGCGCATCTTCTCCAAAGCCGCCAGTGCCTGCTTCTGGTGTTCCTTCAGCTCCAACTGGGAGCCGTCCAGAGACTTGCCTCGCTGGGTGGGGATGTAGTCCTCGATCTCTTTGAAACTGGGATGCTGGCCCAGAAAAACCCGCAGTTCGTCCTTCACGGTCTCCGGCTGCTGCTGTATCTGCCGTACCGCCCAGCGGTACACATCCCAGCCCAGGTAGATCATACTGTTCTGCTTGAGCAGATCATCGCAGAACTTGTTCTGAGAGACCAGCTTGGGGTTGTGGGACGCCTCGTCGTCGATCTCAATGGCCACCTTCCGCCCACCGTTTTCGATCAGAAAGTCGGCAAACCGGCTGTTCTGGTAAATGTCGGAGAAGGGGTACTGGGAGTAGAGATAGCCGGCCTTCTCAGCGCCGAAGGTGTCGGAGAACAGTTCAATGAACAGATCCTCGGCACTGCTGCCGGAGGCGGAGCGGTAGGTAGGCATGGAGGTCACCTCGGTTTCCTGTTAAGATATGTATCTGTAATCTTCCCAAGATCCGCTAATCGGGATTCAATGGCACCTTTGCTTCTGCCATGCTCCTTGGCGATTGCAGAAGTTGTCATTCCTGAGTCAAATTCATCCAGCAGTTTTTCTTCCTCAATATCTGTCCATGGTTTTCCGGCATTTCGGGGCAGACTTTTTTTCTTGGGCGGAGGAATCACATTCAAAATTTCATGAAAGGCTCGAATCATTTCAGGCTGATTGCATATATGGTTTTGGGGTAAAAGTTCTCCAGTGAATGGATCAATGCCATCAGCTAAAGCAGATAATAGCTCTTTTGCTTTTACAATATCCATTTAGCAATCCTCCTTTACTCCCTTCAGCAGGATCTTCTTCTCGAATCCGCCCCGTTTGGCAGCCTTGTCCGACCGCACCTGCTCCAATTCTTCCAGCGTCCAGCCGCGGGCCTTCACGACCGCCTGCATGACCTCCAGAAGGTCGGCAAGTTCTTCCAGGGATTTGCTCTCCTGGTATTCCGCTAATTCCTCATTTAGCTTCTGGTCCAGGAGATACAGGTAGTGCTCGTCAGAAAGCGTTTCGCAGACACAGGTTTTCCCATCGGCTTTGATAATTTCTGGAATACGGTCACGGACAAGTTTATTGTATTGTTTCATAGCAAAAGTCCCCCCTATTATGCTGCGACGAAATCTCTATTTTCCAAGTTGTTTACAGATATTTTTCTTTAAGAATCTTTGCAACACGTATGTGAGCAATATTTGAACTTCTATACAGTTCCTCCACAATTTCAGGAACAGTTCGATTTTCATAGATGCCTTTATTTTCTTTTTCGGTGTCAATTCCGTAATAATTTAAAAATGTCTTACTCAACCATCCGTGGTATGCATCAGTACGAAATAATTTTTGTTCTATCCCGGTCAAACTTAGGCCCTGAAAGAGATAGTAGTATATAATTTCTGGTATCAGATCATTAATATTTCTATGGTCAAATAAATCATATGTTTTAAACATTAATCATCCTCCTTAATCCAATTGATTAGTTCTTCTTCTGCAAATGTTGGAACGGTATCTAAGCAACAATCATATTCTGCATTAAATACGCCTTCAGGGGTTTTCTCGTTAAAGTGAGGAACATTTTTAGCATCAAAATACCGCAAATTTTCTTTCATGTAGATTTCATCGTATTTAATGCCATAAAGCATGTCTTTGTCGACATTTGCAATTGCTGTTTCAACATGCATAAGTAAGATAAAATTGTCAACATATTTATCGCGAATTTTATCGACTAATTCTTGAAGAGATAATCCAAAGTCACTCTTACGAAACATAACAGACACAATTTTGATGTCATATAATTCGCTGAGGAGTTGGTCATGCTTAAAATGATGTACACGGGTAGGCTTCAAAGTGGATTTTATTTCCAATCTTTTGTTCTCTGTAAAAGAGAAATCAAATTTCATTCTATTGCGAGACTGCCAAAATTTAGCTATATTGCAACCGGCCTCTCCTAAATACAAAATCGTATATAGTTCCGCAAAAAGGCCCTGAAGTTCTGATTCAGATACTTTTCTCTCTTTATCAAACAATGCTGAGATAACTGAAAATAACTTTGCTAAATAAAGTTGATCTTCATCAAATTCACTTTGAGAAAATGCTTTTGTTAATCGAATAAATGCCAGTATATTTTCTTCGTCTTTTTCTTTGCATGTGAATAGATGCACTATCCTTGTAACGATTTTATCTTCGCTTTTGAAAACACATTTTTTATTAAAAGCAAATCTTAGAGAACGCGTTTCCTGACATATCGGCATAACTTTTGTGACTCGTGAAGGAATCATAAAGACTACATTGTTATTATAATCTTTTCCAAAATAGCATGTGTTGTCAACTAAAAACACTTCATACGGTTGGTCAGTTATATGTTTATCCTGTAATGCTTTTAATATCTCTCGAATTTCCATCACGCTCTCACCACCAGTTTCTCCAATTCACATGCACAGTTTTCTGGAATATATATTGCTAATGTAGGGGCATAAAAGTTTATTTCAGGTCGGTTAGTTGGTTTAACAAAGTGAATTTGCAACTGAATATGTTCCGGTTGTTTATCTGCAAGACTACGATCTCCTTCATAATATAAGGCACTGGATACATTTGGATTTCGGCCCTGAAATAGCTGGTCAATTGAATTATCATCATTAATTTTACGTGTAGAGTGTTTTGTATCCCGTACCCAATAAACATCAACGGGTGTATTCAGGTTTAATTTCAAAAAAGCTTCGTCTAAAAGCGTAAAATATCGTTTATTAAGTATTTCTCCTTCAACATATTCCAATTTTGATAGAAGTTCGCCGAAAAGTACATGGTAATCTTGTTCACATAGCACAGCATGAATTTGAACATCGTTGTGGTGCTCAAATGCAATTTTTTTACTATACTTTCTTCTAAAAGAATCAATAGTAGTTGTATTATTTTCCACTTTCTGCTTATCAAGCATAAAGTATTTTTGCGGCTTCCACTCAGACAATGCAAAATTTTCGGTTTTAGCAACATTCGCACGGGTTAATCTAAGGAAAGCACTTCGTGCAAGTTTAAAAATTCTCGGCATTTCCTTAAATGGAATTCCTCGCTCCTGTGCCCGTTCAATAGATGCCCACATATCCTCATCATGTTCAAGAATGCTGGTAAAGTCATCTTTTATATCCTTAGTTGTAAAAACACGACACACATCAAGATAGCGAGATTTATATCCAAACCACCGTGCTCGTTGTTCTGTATTGTCAACATTACTCTTACCTTTTGCGCGTCTTGTAATGTAAGTAACTGCGAGTCCTTTAATTGTTATACCACGTTCAACAAGATTCCCGCCGACAAAGATATTTGTTTTGTAATGCTCAGAATTTTCGCTGGCGTTTTCATCACTATTACATACAAGGACTGGAGAACAAGCTTTGATCCGATATAGGATCTCATTTTCAATTTCCTCAAACGGCAAACAGATGACTCCGTCAGACACAAAATTGTCATATGCCTCAACAAGTTGTTTCCGGAGAGATATATAAGAAATATCGCGGTGTCCAGCAAGTTTCGTCTTTGCTTTTGATTTCCAGTCATCAAGAATGGATTGTATTTTCACCTCAACAATTTTGTGATCATACTTTTTCTGGCTGGGGTGTATTAGCATTGCGTGATCCCCCATATCACCTCGACTTTTACGAATGGCGTTCCCTACAAAAAACATTGCCATTGCTTTATACACCGATGGTGGAACCCCAGTTCCATCAAGAAGATTTGGTTCCTTTGCCGGAATTTCATATACATATTTGTCACAATCTTCTCCGTGAAAGGTTTGTAGGCCACAATATCCCTCTCCCGGGTAAACAAGTTCTCCAAAATCAGGAGAAAGCGTATCAAATGTTTCTATAAGAATGTTAGCCTGCGGAGTAGCTGTAACAGACAGGAAACAGTGGCTTTTTAGCTTGTTTTTTAGATTTAAAACAGAGCCATATGTTTTGCTAATAGAATTCTTGTAAGCGCGCGTATTGAGGGTTGCCTGGTCGCCCTCATCATCAATAATCAGCACAGACTTGCTCGCTAAATAGGAATTTTCAAATATCTCCGCTATCTGATCAATATGCTTGTTATGTTTTAGCCCAACAATAATTACTTTATGTCCATTTTCAAGGAAATCTTTAATACGAGCTGGATTAATTAATGTCTTATTGTCATTTGTTTTTAACACAGTGAGCTTTTCTGAGTCTACATTAAATGCAGACTTAATTCTGGTCGCATTCTGTTTTAGAAGATCGAGTGTATTTCCGCCTAAAACAATAGCAATGTCATATCCATTATCAAATGCCAGCGCAAGCACAGAGATAAAATTTGATGTTTTACCACTCTGCACCTTACCGATGACTATTCCTGTTTCTGCAATTTCCTCATGAATATTAGGGTTTGGGCAATGGCTAAGAATTCGAACAGCGTTGCAGAATACCGCATTTATAGCGTCAAGGCTCATGTCATCTGCGAGCATTCTTTTCTCGACATTTGAGCGAAAATATCCATCGACTGAAATGCTCCAAGTTTTAGGCTCTTCACTATCGCAGACAGTAAGCCACTTATCCACCATTACTATTCATCTCCTTTGCGTACAGATTCAAGTATTTCATTCATTTTAAGGCGAATTGCAGACGGCTCAATTCGACCATCTGGAGAAACCGTCATTGACTCTATTTCGGCCAATACAAGTGCAATGGACATCCGCATCATAATTGGCATGAACTCTCGTTTTTCAATGAGTGGTTTGAAAAAGGAATGACGCATATTGATAGAGAGTGTATATTCATTTTCGCCATCAGCTTCCACAAGCAACCAATCCATTGTAGGGTCACTCATATCAAAAATAATATGAAAAAGATATTCTATGTGTTTATACATAAAACGATAATTGACATGATTTCCACCCTCAATAGTCACTCCGTCATCACTTGGCGTAACTACCTCTTCTTGTGAAGAGTTCTCTTGTTGCAAATCTGTCAATTTTTCTTGAATAGCTTTTTTAGCCGGATTTTGAGGTTGGTTGGGTTCCTCTTCAACAATTTCGATTTGTAGATTTTGAACTAGACCAGAGCCAGAAAGGTCTTGTGTTGCCAAGTGTACAAGGTCTTTTGTATGAATTTTTTCTCGCACACGAATACTTTCTGCCTTGCGACGATAGTCTTGTGTAAAATTCTGCAGTGCCTCGATAAATGCTTCCTCTAAACCACTATTGTGCCAGTCAAAGTTGTCTTTTGCCTGTGTAACAGGCCAATTATCCATATGCAGTTCTCCGTATAGTCTCTGCCATGCATAAGAATTTGCATCACCAAATAATTCAACTGGACGATAATTTTTTTCAGATCCTCCAACAATCACTCTTCCTCGCCGAATAAGAGTAAAACCAGCATCTTTCACACTACCTGGAATTCGGATTGCAATAAATCCAGACACATGCAAATCTTTACCTTCATGATTGACAGTAAATTCTATTTCTTTTTTCCACGCTTTGTTCTGCCCGTTAATATTTTCAACAAAAACAGGTGCTTCTTTAAATTGAAGTAAAGTGCCATTGTAAAATATTTTAACTAATCCAGATCTAATGTCTTCTCGATAGATGCTGCTAAGAAGTTCTTTTACCTTACCAACTGTTCTAGGGCCAACTATACGTTTATTTAGTTTCTTAATTACAATTTTTGTGTAGTGTTCTTTGGCGCTAACTAAATCTTCTCGTACATCAATCTCTTCTGTTTTGTATTTTCCAAGATCGTCAATGTTAATCTCAGTATAATACTTATTTCTTGATCCAAGTTGCGTTGATTCAACTGACCAAACAGATCCGAACCAACAAGCCGCAGTTTTAAGCCCCATTCCAAATTCGTTTCGGCCTGTCGTTTTCTGAGGCGGCCTATCGAGAACTACAGCTCGTTGAAAGTCTGACCATTCCATACCATATGCATCATCATAGATTTCAATGGAATCACCCATATCCTTGTCTTCGATATAGTCAATAGTTATCCGAAGTCCCTTTGCATATTTTTGCGACATAAGTTCATTTTTGTGATCGAAAAAACTCTGCGTAGAATTGTCAACAAACTCGGCAATAGCAGTCCAAGGTTGATAGCTAAGCCGTTTATATGTAGCATAGACACCGCTTGTTGGCCTGATATTTAGTTTTTTAGCCATCAAAGTCACCATCCCATCCGTCGTTCGCTAATGCAAACAGGCGTTCCCCTAAAATTTTCAACACACGAACATTTACTGAGTTTCCGAGTTGTTTATACTGTGTAGCATCTGTACCACGGAACTTAAATCCGCCATGAAAGCTTTGCAAATTTGCAGCTTCTCTGGGAGTTAATTTCCTAAAATGATTCTTCTTTCTGTCCCAAATAATAGGAGTATTTACAATAGCGACAAGGGAGGGATAGAATGTAGGACGCTTTGCACGGATTCCTGATTGACGAATTTGTATTAGACAATCATGGATATCGGAGACATCTGCACCACAATTCCATTCAAATTTTTTGAATAATTTAATTCTATTTAGCATGTCATACTTTTGAATCCAGTTATCAATAAAAATTCTATTGTCTAAATACAGCTTTCTATTTCGTTCCAAAAAATTTTTCTTCCATTTGGGCATATCGCCATATCCTTGTGCTTGGAAAACGGCCTGATCATCATCAATCCCTACGCCAAAACTATCTATCCAGATAGGAAATCCAATCACCTTAATCCCTGTGCCAATTCTAAATTCATCCCATGCGAAAATCATCTTTTCCTGCTCTTCAGAGATCATATAAGAGTCATCAACATTTTCTTCCAGTATTGTCCATGCATCCCCCATCTTACACTTTCGAAGATACTTTTCTAAGTGTAAGTCAGTTTTATGAATAAATCCGTTGCTTAGAATTTTCTCATTTCGAATATCCTTCCGAATCCCAAGTATATATACTCTTTCACGAATTTGAGGAATTCCGAAATCTGAAGGAGAGAGGATAAGTGGTTCTTCTGTAATATAGAAATTGCGTTGCATCAATTCGGATGTAATAATGCCCCAATTCTCAGTCTTGTCCGCTAAATTTCGAACATTTTCAAGAATAATAAACTTGACTTCTGGATGCGCATCGAGAATGTTCATTATTGTATAAAATAGATTGCCACGTTTTTTATCCTGAAAGCCCTTTTGGGCGCCAGCTTTACTAAACGGTTGGCATGGAAACCCAGCACACAAGACATCAAACGGCGCAATAGTTAACGGATCTATTTCTGTTACATCTCGGCGAATTTCTTTTTCTTGGGTATGATAATTAAGTTGGTATGTTTTCCTACATTCCTCATTAATCTCAGCTGCCATAACACATTCGCCACCCAGATACCTCATTGCCTGATGAAAACCGCCAATACCAGCAAACAGATCCACAAATCTAAATCGTTTTTTACCAGGAGCCTCTTTATTTGTGCGACGATCTGCTGGTTTTTTTGCATCTTCAGGAATATACCATCTGTTACCATCCCTCACTGCACCTTTGATGCGCCCTTTTTTACAGAGTATAGTAACCCAAGTAACAGAAACCCCCCATTTTTGAGCAATTTCCTTTGTAGTCAATAGCATTGTTTCACTCACCTTATTATAGTTAACAATAACGTCTCCGTTTTTAAATTCTGTTCATTCTATCGCATTAATTGTCCAAAATAGTGGTCTCATTTTCAATCGGGTACAATCTCCACAATGTCCTCTATTTGGCAATTTAACGCCATGCAAATTTTTAAAAGTATTTCTGTGCTAACATGACCATTTCGACCCATTTTGGTGACTGAGGCAGGACTAATGCCTGCTTTCACACACAGATCTTTTTTCTTCATGTCTTTGTCGATAAGAAGTTTCCAAAGCTTTTTATAGCTAACCGCCATAACAAGATTCCTCCACGCCAATATGCAAAATGCCCTGCCAGACGGCAGAGCATTTTGGAGATTGCAGCTATGCCGCCAAGGTCTCTTCCAACACCTGACAGCGTTGTGTATAATAATAGCATATTCAGCAGAAATACGCAAGAAAATCATGCATTCGCATGATTTTTAGTTTCTTTACAACAGGGGCCTATGTAACTTTCATGTCTCGCATCTATTGCATCCAAAGACTCTTTGCTGTAAAATAATTTGACTTTCAACGGTTATCAATCGTTAAAGTGAAAATTGGGGGAAGCAAAATGCCAACCTTCACAATAGACGGCAAAAGAATATCTGTTTTCCCAGGGGGCAAAGTCGGAGGGCCAGCAATCTACCTACATACCTTTTCCGATGAAGGTCAGAAGGTATTTGCGGCCACGCAGGCATCCGATTGTCCGCCGTTTACCTTGGTGGCTATCAGTGATCTGGACTGGAACCACGATATGGTTCCCTGGAACAGTCCGCCTGCTTTCAAAAATGCTGAGCCCTGCACTGGTGGTGCGGACGACTACCTGCGTCTCCTCACCGAGGAGATTATTCCAGCGGCAGAGAAGGCGATTGATGAAGTCCCTTGTTGGAGAGGGATTGCCGGGTACTCTCTGGCGGGGCTGTTTGCCCTGTATGCGATCTACCAGACGGATCTATTTTCTCGGATGGGCAGTATGTCTAGCTCTCTCTGGTTTCCCAGAATGAAGGACTATAATCCGCCAATTTCAGCAGGTGGACCACCGGGATGGTCTGAAACCCACGCTCATAACGGGAATAAACGGTCTGGCTGATTCCCAGAATTTCCGCCACATCCTCCTGCCGCAGGTCTTTATCTTCACGCAGATCTTTCAGTCTTTGAAAATACACACAGCCCACCGCCTTTGCTTATTTATACGATCAGCGATAACACATCTTCCTGTCAGGAGGCTTGTGGAAAAACTGATAGGTGCTAAGAAGGCCTTGGGTGGAACTGTTTCAGCAAAGCCCCTTCCATATACTGGGAAATGAGCATAGCAGCTAAAAATACAAACTATTTCTGTTTTGACAGGAACTAACTGCGATAAAATCAGTGATTTGGACATTTGTGACTCTCTTTGACCTCTGATATAAGAAACTTTCAGCCAGAAACAACCTGCTTCCATGCCATGTATGGGGGCTGTTTTTTTATATGTTCCTATTCGGCTTAAAGTTTTCTTTTGAAAATCAAAAGATACCATATTGTGCAAACTGGGCATAAATGGTAGAATGTATATAATAGTATCTTATCCGATCAAAACATCAGCGCAGGATCAAAAACAAGAGAGGTGCCATAGTCACATCGGTGATGGCGAGAGAAAATGCATTGCATTTATTTTCCTCAAAGGAGCTGTGAGTGAATATGATGGATTTCAATCTGTTTACCCAACAAATGTGGCACACCTATTTTGCGGATATGAACGAAGACGGAACACATCCCATTCAAAATTTCATTGATCCGACTTGCACAATTATCGGAACCGGCAAGCACGAAATCTACCAAACCGCACAGGATTTTCAAGCCGCTATGTACAAAGAATTTGCTGAGCGCAACAACATTCAGTTTCAGTTCCGGGATTTTTGGTGCGATTCGGTTTTGCTGTCAGAAGACCTTTGCCTGGTACATGGAGAAATCTATATTTACTGGGAAAGCGAAGACCAGGAAACCACCATTGATATGGACAGCCGATTTTCCATGGTGTACCGCCGCAGAGAGGACGGATGGAAAATCATTCACATTCATCACTCACTGCCCAATATGGAGCAGGCTGATGGAGAGTACTATCCCAAAACTCTTCTGAGCCAATTCAATGAAAAAATGGAAAAGATGGAATATCTGCGCATATTGGCTGAGAGAGATGGGCTGACCGGATTAATAAACTACCGCACCTTTCAGGAACGTTATAAGCAATATGTAGATACCAATCTCTTCTGTTGGCTCTTCATCATTGATGTAGACCGATTCAAGGATATCAACGACACCTTTGGCCATATGTCAGGAAATCATGTGCTCAAAAAGATGGCTGTGACGCTCAATAAGATGGTGCGCTTTTCCGACATCGTATGCCGAATGGGAGGGGATGAGTTTGTCCTTCTCTGCAGCGGCATTGAAAGCGAGGAACAGGCACAAACCTTCGTACAGATCATAAAAAAGGCCATTGCAGACGCTGGAAAAGACGAAAAAGCCTGGACAAGCATTTCCATTGGAAAAGCAAGACTGTCTGCCGCCGACAAGCTGGAAGATATTATTGAGGCGGCAGATATCGATCTGTATCACGACAAGAAGAATCACCGCCACTGTCTGTCCCAGCAAATTTAATGTGCAAACAAGCATCACCTCAGAACATATTTGCTTTGTTACAAATGGATCATCATAGCTATACAGCTATTTAAGAGAGGATCTGTATTATCGTGAAACGAATAGGACAGTTAGTATGGATCATATTAACTGTATGTATCGCAGGCTCTATGATTTCCATCGCGTGGGGGGATTCAGACGGGCGTACCGTGGTGCGTGTGGGATTTCCCATCCAGCACGGTATTTCCTATCTGGATGAAAACGGAGAGTACGCCGGGTATATGATCGACTATTTGGAATACCTCAGTCTGTATACAAACTGGGATTATGAATTTGTAACAGTCGAGGGGGATACCAATACACAAATCAACACCTTGATGCAGATGCTGATGACCGGCAAGATTGACATGATGGGAACCATGAACTATCTCCCGGAGCTGGAGGAATATTTTCTTTATCCCAGCTACAGCTATGGAACCACCTACACATCTCTGACGGTTCTGGAGGATTCCACCAAGTGGGCGGAAGAGGATTTTTCCTCTTGGGATGGGATGATCGTTGCATCGGCTCCACAACTCTCCCAACGCATGGAAGATCTGGCACAGTATGCGGACTTGAATCATTTTACTTATACAGTCAAGGAGTACCCTTCCATTTCAGACGCACTCCAGGGGGTACGGATGGGCGAAGCCGATGCTGTTCTCCAGGTTGACATGGCAATTATGGATGACTTCCGCACCATTGCACGATTTTCTCCCAATCCCTACTACTTTGCGCTGTATAAGGGGAACCAGTCTTTGCTCCAGCCCCTCAATAATGCGCTGTACCAGATAAGCCGGGCCTATCCTTATTTGCAAAACGAGCTTTACGATGAGTACTTTCACTCCAGCAGCCGCTTTGTCATATCGGAGCAGGACAGGCAGTATATCCAGGATTTGGGGACATTGAAGGTTGCTTTCTGCGATGGAAATGCACCGCTGCAATATGTCCGGGATGGAAAAATAGATGGAATGGCTGCCAGCTACTTTGCCGCCCTGGCAAAAGCAACCGGGCTGCAATATGAACCTGTTATCGTACAGTCCTGTGAGGATGGCATCAGGCTCATCCAACAAGAACAGGTGGACCTGATTGCCTGTGCCGCCAGCACCTCAAGTTATATTACAGTGGACGGTATCCAGTTCACCCTGCCTTATTTCAGCGGAAGCAGTTTGCTTGTTTCAGGGCCATCCGCCGATGCCCCATGGGATAATGAAAATTCCCAGCGTTTTTATACAAATACCCAGTTTGTGTTTAACAAGCTGAGATCCGGAGATATAGGCCATAGCCGTCTGGATTCCTATTCCATAAACTATTACCTTCAAAAACAAGAGCTTTATGAAAATCTTTCTGTTGATTGGTCCAGTGACAAAAATGTATCCTACTGTATAGGCGTGACCGGTCATGTTCCAGGCAATTTGCTGTCCATTTTAAATCGCTATATTGGCTCTGTTTCAGAAACAGAAAGCCAAAATATGTTCTATAAAGCCATGTCTGCAAAAGTGATCTATACCCCCAGAGAATGGCTGTATGTGCATCGTTTTCATCTGCTGTCCGCATTTATTGTCCTGCTGTTGTGTCTGTGCCTGTATTTCTTATATCACAGCATTAAGAAAAACCGCCAGGAAGCAAGCCGTACCCAGCAGCAGTTGGATCAGCTGTCCCGGTATGACAATCTGACGGGCGCATATAACGGCGGGGAATTCCGCTTGCTGCTTACCCAGGCTTGCGCTCAAAAAATTCCCCTGATGCTGGTGGCTCTGAACATCAGGAACTTCAAGTATATCAACGAGACCTACGGTCTTTCCATCGCCGACGAATTCCTGTGCCGCATCAAGCATTGTCTGGATATGATCTGCCGTCCGGGAGAATTTTTCTGCCGGCAGTCAGCAGATATCTTTTTCCTTGCCTTGGGAGAAAATCAGGAGGAGCCTGCCACAGAACGTATTCACGCCCTTCTGGAGCTGATCCAGAAAGAGGCATCCCCCCTGCTGGGAGAATATTCTGTCTCTGTCTATTGCGGCTGCGTACTGACTGCGGCGCCTCCCGAGCCATTCTCAGCCCCTGCCAAGCATAACTACATGATGGCCGCCTTGGCACAGGCAAAAAAGGATAAAAAGCAGTCTATCTGCATCTACGACGAAAGCCTCCATGATACTGAGCAGATGCGGCTCTACATAGAAAGCCATATGCAGCGCGCCTTGGAACAGGGCGAATTCTGTATGTATCTGCAGCCGAAAATGGATCTGCATACGGGCCTGCTGACAGGCGCTGAAGCCTTGGTGCGCTGGCAGAGCAAGGACAAAGGTATGCTCTTTCCAAATCAGTTTATTCCTTTGTTTGAGGAAAACGGCTTCTGCGTACAGCTGGATCTCTATATGGTAGAGCAGGCATGCAAACAGCTGCGACAATGGATGGATGAAGGAATCACACCAATGAATATATCCGTTAATCAGACCAGGCTGCTGTTTGCCAGCGAGGGATATGTGGAAAAACTATTGGCCATTACAGGAAAATATCACATCTCTCCCCGCTACATCACTCTGGAGATCCTGGAAAATCTGGCTTTGGAGCATATGGATCAGGTCAACGACTGTATTACCCAGCTGCGGGCTGCTGGATTCCGCATTTCCATGGATGACTTTGGAAGCGGCTACTCCTCACTCAACACTCTGGGACGGCTGAAAATTGACGAGTTAAAGCTGGACCGCCTGTTTTTGATGGGCGTTGCCAAGGACACAGAAGGCACCCAGCGAAAAATCATGGCTTCCATCCTGGAGCTGGCCAAACAGCTGAATATCAGCACGGTGGCTGAGGGAGTGGAAACCCAGGAAAATGAGCAGATGATGGCCCAACTTTCCTGCAACTATGGTCAGGGATACTATTATAGCCGTCCTTTGACCACGGCCGATTTTAAACGGGACTTTCTGATGCCTTACTCCATGCAGATGGCAGGCGCGATTTCTTCATAATTAAAAATAAATGGCCCTGCCTGATCCGAACAAATGGCTGACATTTGCTTGGATCAGACAGGGCTGTTTGATGTCCAAAATCCTTGAAACAAAAAGGGATTCAGGCTTTTTATATTTGTTCAAACCGCCAGCGGGGAACTGCATTTTTTCTCTTCCCTTTGAGGAGAATAATTTTCCCCGCTGTCCTTTTTTATCCCCCGTGAGAAAAAACTATGCCTGATGGGCAGAAATCAAATCATTTCCCCGGAGAATTCTGCCTCCAGCTGCTCTTTCGGACGGCCAATGTACTGCCGGGATTTCTGGAGACGCAGCTCCATGTCCGCAATTTTCTTCTGAATATGCCCGCGGCTTTCTCCCCTGTTGGTGTGCAGAAAAAAATAGTATCTTTCCTGTAATGTCTCTGCTTTGGGCGGGAATGTAATGGTCCTGTTCCCGATTTGGTTGCCTTCCAGCTCATTGCGGGAGATCTCATCCTCCATAACCGCCATATAGAGCGCATATCGGGTGAATTCCCTCAGGGGCATACGAATTTTCCGGCGCCAGCAGACAGCAGCTCCAGCCACAACCGTCAGGCCGCTCAGGACTGCAATTTTATGAACTGTCTTCATATTTCTCTCTCCTTCTTTTTCAGTGAAACGGCGAAAATTCCCAGCGCTGTGCCCATCCCAGGTATATCCGTTCACACCGACAGTGAGATCTGTCACAGGCTTTCCCATGGCAGCGCCCTTCGTTTTTCTATTGTATGAAAAAGTGAGCAAAAGCGCAAGGCAAGGAAAACATGACATACAGTTGTCCTGTTCCTATGGTATAATACAGAAAAAGTCAGCAAAGGCGGTGATTTCCATGAAGATGGAACGGCTCATCGGCATCCTGTCCATCCTGCTCCAAAGGGAAAAGATCACCGCCCCGGAGCTGGCGGCACAGTTCGAGGTATCCCGCCGTACCATCCAGCGGGACATCGAATCCCTCTGCCGGGCGGGCATCCCCATCTCCACCACCCAGGGCACAGGGGGCGGTATCTCCATCATGGAGGGCTACCGGGTGGACCGCACTGTGCTCACCGGGCCGGAAATGCAGGCTATTCTGGCGGGACTGCGGAGTCTGGACAGCGTCAGCGGTACCCGGCGCTATGCCCAGCTGATGGAGAAGCTGTCCGCTGGGACAGGCAGGCTGATACCCGGCGGCGCCCATATGCTCATCGACCTCTCCTCCTGGTACAAGACCAGCCTGCCGCCGAAAATTGAGTTGATCCAGGGGGCCATGGAACAGCAGCGCACCATTTGCTTTCGCTACTTTTCTCCCAAAGAGGAATCAGTGCGCACCATCGAACCTTGCTATCTGGTGTTCCACTGGTCTGATTGGTATGTGTGGGGCTGGTGCCGGATGCGGGAGGATTTCCGCCTGTTTAAACTAAACCGTATGACGGAGCTGACCATCGGCGAGCCCTTCGCCCCTCGCTGCGCGCCGCTGCCGGACCTTACGCCGGAACGGATCTTTCCTGTAAAATACCAGGTCACCGTTCTCTTTGATCCCGCCTGCCGCTGGCGGCTGGTGGAGGAGTACGGGGCAGACCGCTTCACCGTGGAACCGGACGGCCGGCTGCGCTTTACCGGCGGCTTTCCAGACGCGGACAGCGTGCTCAGCTGGGTTCTCACCTTTGGGGACAAGGCGGAGCTGCTGGAACCGGAAGAATTGCGGCAGCAGCTTGGAGATTTGACCAAAACATTGGCCCACCGTTACCAAGGGAGGAATTGACATGGCGTCTCATCCGGATTTTGTCAACTATGTAGCCGAGCAGCTGCGGGAAGCCGGAGCCATCCGCAGCCGGAAAATGTTCGGCGAATACGGCCTTTACTGCGACGATGTCTTTTTCGCCGTCATCTGTGACGATCAGCTTTTTGTAAAAGTCACCCCCCAGGGCGAAGCCGCATTCCCCCATCTGCCCAAGGCTCCTCCTTATGAGGGGGCCAAGGATTCCTTTCTGGTGGAGGATGTGGAGGACCGGGAGCAGATGACAAAGCTGACACGCATCACCTGCGATGCTCTGCGAAGCACACCCTCAAAAAAGCGGAGGAAATGACCATGGCTTTTGATTACAAAAAAGAGTATAAAGAATTCTATCTGCCCCCCAGAACACCGGGCATCATTACCGTGCCTGCCATGAACTTTCTGGCAGTAAGGGGCCAGGGCGACCCCAACGGGGAAAACGGCCCTTACAAGCAGGCTCTGGAGATGCTTTATGCCGTAGCCTTCACCATCAAAATGAGCAAGATGGGCAAACACAAGCCGGAAGGCTACTTCGACTATGTGGTGCCGCCCCTGGAGGGCCTGTGGTGGCAGGAGGGCGTTTATGGGGTAGACTACGCCCATAAAAAGGATTTCCATTGGATCTCCCTCATCCGCCTGCCGGAGTTTGTGACCAAGGAGGTCTTTGACTGGGCGGTGCGGGAAGCCGGGGGAAAGAAACAGCGGGATTTCTCCCCCGTGGAATTTTTCTCCTGGGAGGAAGGGCTGTGCGTCCAGTGTATGCACATCGGCCCCTATGATGACGAACCCGCCACCGTGGCCGCAATGGAGGAATACGCCAGGTCACAGGGGTACCAGGAGGACTTCGGGGAGGGGCGGCTCCACCATGAGATCTATTTAAGCGATGTGCGGCGGTGCGAGCCCCAGCGGCTGAAAACCGTCATCCGGCATCCGATCAAGATTCAGCGGAAGGATCAAACATGACAGAAATCAGGAAATTGCGGCACAGCGACGATCTTTTCGCCGTAAGCCGGGTATACGAGGAAAGCTGGAAAGCGGCTTATAAAGGACTTCTGCCCCAGGAGTATCTGGATCACCTGCCAGCTGGAAAATGGGTCCCTCTCCTGCGGCAGCCGGGCCGGGATTCTTTGATCCTCCTGGAAAATAACACGGTCATCGGCGTTTCCAGTTACTGTGCCAGCCGCACTCCGGAGTTATCAGGATGGGGAGAAATCATATCCCTCTATCTTCTCCCTTCTCGCTGGGGAATGGGCTATGGACGGCAGTTGTTTTCCGCTGTTATAAAACAGTTGGAAGCTGCGGGCTATGAAAATCTCTTTTTGTGGGTCTTGGAAAACAACCAGAAGGCCAGGCACTTTTATGAACAGATGGGGTTTCACCCTTATACAACTTACCTCGACGATGCAATCGGAGGAATGCCGGTGCGTGAAATTCAGTACCGCCGGAATATGTCAAAGGACACTGATGCTCCAGCTATAAGGAGGGACACGCCTTGAAAGGTTTTATCCGTACGCAAACCCGCTTTTCATTATGTGGTCTGAACTGTGCTGTCTGCTCCATGCATCTGGGCGGCTACTGCCCAGGCTGCGGCGGCGGCGCAGGCAACCAGAGCTGTGCCATCGCCCGGTGCTCTCTGGAGCATGGCGGCATCCAGTTTTGCTGGGAGTGCCCAGAGTATCCCTGTTTCCGTTATGAAGGCTTTGACGCCGGGGATTCCTTCGTCCCGCACCGGAACCGGACGCAGGATATTGCCAAGGTTCAGGAACTGGGACTGGATGCTTACCTTGCCCAGCTGGAGGAAAAACGGGCGATTCTGGGTGAGCTGCTAGCCCATTACAACGATGGCCGCCGCAAAACGTTCTTTCACACAGCGGTCTGTCTCCTGCCCCTGGAGGATTTACGCTCTGTGATGGCTTCCCTGAACAGCCAGCGGGAACTGGGTGGGCAGACGGTCAAAGAACGGGCTTTTTCTGCTGTGGAGCTGCTTGAGGAAGCTGCGGACCGCCGGGGCATCGGCCTGAAGCTCAACAAAAAGCCAAAGAAAGGGTGATTACATGGCGGCTTCCAAGGTAACCGTTCATTTTCCCTGTCCGGCAGAGCAGGTGTGGCATACGGTAACAGACCTTACCCATACCGCCTGGCGGAGTGATCTGGCCCGGGTGGAGGTTTTGGACGAGGCTCACTTTGTGGAACACACCAAAAGCGGCTATGCCACCGCCTTCACCGTCACAGCCTGTCAGCCTCTCCACTTCTGGGCCTTCACCATGGAAAACGGCAATATGTCCGGCTCATGGGAGGGGATCTTTGAGGCGGCGGAGGGCGGCACCCTGCTGACCTGTACCGAGACTGTCACTGCCAAGCATTGGTGGATGCGCCCCTTTGTCCCCGGCTATTTGAAACGGCAGCAAAAGCTGTATCTTTGCGATCTGCGAAAAGAGCTGCTGAAATAATCCATGTTAATCTGCGTTGCTTGCAGCAACGGGTTATTTTCCTTACAATGATGGCAACACCTGAGCGAAAGGAGTTCTCCCTCATGTTAAGCGAAAATATAAAAGCCATCCGAAAATCAAAGGGTCTTTCACAACAAGAGCTTGCCGTCAAACTGAATGTGGTGCGGCAAACCATCTCAAAATGGGAACAAGGATTGTCCGTCCCGGATTCCGATCTGTTGATTTCTCTGTCGGAAGCCCTGGGGACACCGGTGAGCACTTTGCTTGGAGAAACTGTTTTGGAATCGGAGGCTGATGCGATAAAAGCAATCTCCGAAAAACTGGAAATCATCAATCTGCAGCTTGCCCAAAGAAAAACATTAAGGAGAAAAGTCCTTTTTTGGCTGCTGATTTCATTCTGTGCAGCAATAGTGGCTGCTGCTTCGTTTTTGATCGCGGTAAACAGTCCCTACCTGGGTTGGGATTACAGCAATCCGGAACTGGCCGTTGCGGGAGCAGCCTTTCACGTATTTGAATGGGGATTTGTCAGGGTGGCGCCCATTATCCTCATTGCAGCAATCATTGGCGCTTTTCTGATTGGGAGAAAAGAATAAAGCTTTCTGGGAAGGACATTTCCAACAGCTGACCACCTGATAAAACGGAAACATCCTTTTGATTACCATGGGAAAGGAACTGGGTTATGGAAATCAGACTTGCACAGGCACAGGACATTGACGCCTGGATGGCACTGGTGGAACAGGTTCGGGATGTTTTTCCCGGACTGGAGACCGCTGAGGCGATGGAAGAACACAGAGCCACCGTCCTGCGCTTTATCAAAAATGCTTCCGCCGTCTGCGGGGCAGAGACAGACCGGATGGCAGGCATTTTGCTTTTCTCCAGGGAATCAGGCCAGCTGTGCTTCCTGGCGGTGGACCCCTCCTACAGAAGGCAGCATATTGCCCGAAAGATGGTGTCCTTGATGCTGACGCAGATGGATGAAGGAAAAGATATTACTGTCACCACCTACCGTGAGGATGATCCCAATGGACAGGCTGCACGGGCTTTTTACAAGCGTCTGGGCTTTTCGGAAGGAAAACTGACAGAAGAATTTGGCTGCCCGGTACAGGAGTTCATCTTAAAGCGGCCAGCCGCCGGACAAATATGAGCACGGAAAATCGGGCAGAAACCGCTGATTTCCGGTATGCTGAATCCAGAAGGACGGTGTGACCAATGGATTGGGTAACAAGCATCCATCAGGCGATCCAGTATATCGAAGAGCATCTCCGGGAGGAGCTGACCATCGGGGAGATCGCACAGCAGGCGGCCCTGTCTCCCTTTTACTTTCAAAAGGGCTTTGCCATGCTGTGCGGTATGACGGTGGGCGACTACATCCGCCAGCGCCGGCTTTCCGCCGCCGGAATGGAGGTCCTCACGACGGACTGGAAGATCATCGACATCGCGCTGGAGTTCGGCTACGATTCCCCGGACAGCTTTACCAAAGCCTTTGCCCGCTTCCATGGGCTTACACCCGCCGCACTGCGAAAAAGCGGAGGCGCGGTCCGTTCCTTTGCTCCGCTTCGGATCAAAGTCACATTGGAAGGTGGTCAAAACATGGATTGCAAGATCATGAAAAAAGAGGCGTTCACAGTGCTCTGCCGGGCAAAAACCTTTAAGTATGAGGACGCGTTGGCCCAGGTCCCCAAGTTCTGGGCGGAGCATTTCGCCGCAGGCGGCGGCAAAGTGGTGTGCGGTATGTACGGCATCAACCTGGACGAAAGCATGGGCGGCAGCGAGTTTGAATATCTCATCGCTGACAACTATGATCCCGCAAAGGAAATTCCTGACGGCTTCACCACCCGCACCATCCCGGCCCACACCTGGGCGGTGTTTCCCTGTACCGGCCGGATGCCTCAGGCGCTCCAGGGACTGAACCAGCAGATCTTCTCCCAGTGGCTGCCCACGAACCCCGACTACAAGATCGCCGCCGGCATCAACGTGGAACTGTACAGCGACGCCAGCAAATTTGAGAACGGAACCCAGGATCAGGACTATTACTGCGAGATCTGGATTCCGGTAGTAAAGAAATAACACTCCCATATGCGCCAGGCTCCAGCGAAAATCCAGGAGTCGGGCGCATTTTTTGTTCTCTGCCATGGGGTGCTGGTATCTTCCCTCCGTCTGGCCGGTACTTGCTTCATTTTGGGCTACCATGTATAATTCAAGTTGACAGAAAACGGACAAGGAGCATTGCCATGCGTATTCTCATGTTGGGCAACAGCCTTACCTTTGCCAATCATATGCCACAGACGCTGGCCCTTCTGACCGGAGCGGAAGTGGTACAGCATACCCGGGGCGGCGCAAGGCTGTCGGAGCACCTGAATCCCAAAACCAAATTGGGCGCGCGGACACAGGCAGCACTGCGGGATGATCATTGGGACTTTGTTATCCTTCAGGAAATGAGTCACGGCCCTGTCACTTCCTCCAAAAGTTTCTTTTCCAGCGCAGAGCGGCTTTGCCGGCAAATTCGGGAGAATGGAGCCATACCCATCCTTTATGCCACCTGGGCCTATGAGAAGGGCAGTGTCAAGCTGACAGAAAAGGGCTGGGACTATGAGGAAATGGCCGGTAAAATGTCCGCAGCCTATAGCAAAGCCGCTGATGAAAACCAAGCCCTCATCGCTGATGTGGGACAGCGGTTTTATGAACTGTCCGGCACACAAAATCTTTACGCTGCCGATGGTGTTCATCCCAATGAAGCCGGCTCCCGTATCGCGGCGGAGATCATTGCGGCGGTGATAAACCAGTATAAGGAGAAACAACCATGATTCGAGAGATCTGCAAAGATGAAGCATTTCTGGCTCAAAAGGCAGAAGCCGCCACTCCGGAGGATAAGGAGATTGCTGCTGACCTGCTTGAAACCCTGGAGCACCATAAGGACGGCTGTGTAGGTATGGCCGCCAACATGATCGGCGTAAACAAGCGCATCATCGCTTTCGACAACGAGGGTGAATATATGGTGATGTTCAATCCGGAGATCATCAAAAAATCCGGCCCCTATGATACGGAGGAGGGCTGTCTTTCCCTTACCGGAACCCGTCCGGCCAAGCGGTGGGAATCCATCAAAGTACGCTGGCAGAACGAGCATTTCCAGCAGCGGCTGAAAACCTTCCATGGCTGGACAGCTCAGATCATCCAGCATGAAATCGACCATTGTGAGGGAATCATCATATGAAAAAGTGTAAAATCACCGTCATGCGCATCACCCGGTATGAGGATTTGATGGCCCAGTATGAGAACCCCATCTCCCATGCCTGCGACATGAAGGTGGGACAGGTATTCATCGCCAACGGCTGGGAAAAACCGGAGGGCTTTTGTCAAAGCGCCTGGGACACCCTCTCCCCTTTTGTGCTGGCGCTGAGCCACGGCGGAGAGAACTTTTATGACGGCTGGATGAAGAATCCAAAATCCGCCATGCTCTCCTGCAACGATGGCTTCCGCCCTGTGAGCTTTCTGGTGGAAGCCCTGGACCAGGACGCAGACTGAGGAGGAAATACCATGTTTAAAAACAAAGTTGCAGTGATCACCGGCGGTGGTAAGGGGATCGGCAAAGCCATCGGGGAACAATTCCAAAAGGAAGGGGCCAGGGTATGCGTCATTGACCTGCTGCCCAATGATTACTTTCAGGGCGATCTGGCCGATCAGGCTGTGCTGGAGCAGTTTGCCCACAAGGTCATCGCCGACTACGGTCACATAGATTATCTCATCAACAACGCTCTGCCCCTGATGAAGGGTATTGACCAGTGCAGCTATGATGAGTTCAATTACGCGCTGCGGGTGGGTGTCACCGCTCCCTTTTATCTTGCCAAATTGTTTGCCCCTCATTTTGCTCCCGGCGGCGCCATTGTCAATATCTCCTCCTCCCGGGACCGGATGAGCCAACCTCAGACCGAAAGCTACACAGCGGCCAAGGGAGGCATCTCCGCCCTTACCCACGCCTTAGCCGTGAGCCTCAGCGGCAAGGTGCGGGTCAATTCCATCTCTCCCGGCTGGATCGACACCGATTATACGGTTTATGATGGCCCGGATGCCATCCAGCAGCCTGCGGGCCGGGTAGGCAATCCTCTGGATATTGCCAATATGGTCCTGTACCTCTGTTCGGACAAAGCAGGCTTTATCACCGGGGAAAATATTTGCATTGACGGTGGCATGACCCGTCAGATGATTTACCACAACGACTTCGGCTGGAAGCTGCAAGGAGGAAACCACTTATGAAAACCGCAATCTGCTACTACTCCCGCCACCATGGCAATACCCTCAAAGTTCTGGAGGCCATGGCTCAGGAAGGTGAAATTCATCTTATTGATGTAACTGCCCGCCAAACCGTTCAGCTGATGGAGTATGACTGCATCGGCTTTGCCTCCGGCATCTATGGCTTTGAGTTTCAAAAAGCTGTGGTGGAGTTTGCCCGGCAGTATCTGCCTGCGGGCAAGCCGGTATTTTTCATCTACACCTACGGCGGGGTCAAAGGCACCGGCTCAAAGGCTGTAGCGGAAATAGCCAATGCCAAGGGATGTTCCATTCTGGGGGAATTTTCCTGCAAGGGTTACGATACCTTTGGTCCTTTTAAAATGGTGGGCGGCATCGCCAAGGGTCATCCTGACACACAGGATCTGGACAACGCCCGCCGATTTTTCCGGCAGATCCAGGAAGGTCTGGAAGAAAAACAATAAAAGCGGAAAAAAACTAAACCCGGCATGGGATTTTCTCCAAAGCAATTTCAAAAGAACACCCCAACACCTTGTATACTGGGACGCCGCAGACTGTAAAAAACCTATTTCAAGGGAAAAGTAAAATTTAAAATCATAAAAATCAGGACATGCGCCTGATTTTTATACCACGACCCGTGCCCACTGGGGCGCGAAACCGGGGGTATCGCCGCTGGTTTCGTCAGGAACCAGCGGCGTATCCAGGGGGTATTGGATACCCCCTGGAAGCGTGTCGAACTTTTTCGACACGCTCGGACGCCCCAACACCTTGTATGCTGGGACGCCGGACTGTCAAGTCAAACAGGACAGGAGGATCACATATGAAGCTTGCCATTGTATCTGACACCCATGGCCTGCTGCGGCCCCAGGTGGTGGAGCAGCTGAAAAACGCCGATGTCATCCTCCACGGAGGGGACATCAATAAGCAGACCATTGTGGACCAGCTGCGGCAGTACGCGCCCCTCTACATCGTCCGGGGCAATAACGACAAGGAGTGGGCTGAGGCTATCCCCCACCATCTCACTTTTACTTTGGAAGGTGTCAACTTTTTCATGGTCCACAACAGAAAAGAAATTCCGGAGGACCTCTCAGGGGTGGATGTGGTGGTGTTTGGACACTCCCACCAGGCTTTATTGGAAGAAAAAGACGGCATTCTCTGGCTCAATCCCGGTTCCTGCGGTCCCCGGCGGTTCCATCAGGAGATTTCCATGATGACGGCAGAAATCGTGGATGGAAAAATTCAGGTGGAAAAGATCGTCATTCCCCATGAGGTGAAATAATGGAACTGGGACTGACCTTTCCGCTCCAGCGATTTTTGAAAATGAAAACACCTCCCTATGGTGCAGAGACGGATCGGCGTTTTTGCTGGGATCTTCATGTGATCTACCTGCAGGGGAGGTGCTGTCTGCTGGCTGTCCACTGTTACAGTCGTTATTCCTTCGTCCGCTGTGATGTATCACCCTTTCAGTGGGCGGATCTTCCGGGACTGTTCCTGGGAGGACTGACAGAAAGCCTTTCCGCCGGGGGATTTGCTTCCAATCAGATGGAGGCATATCTCCGGCAGGCGGAGGACATCCAAATTACCCGCACCCATGGCCGCCGGGAGGTGGCTTTTCTCAACCGGGCTTGGGATGATGTGCTGGCTCTGGATTTTTGCCTGGACACCTCCCGCCAGGTGCAGCCGCTGCTGGACCATGGTGTAAATACCCGTCCCAGCCGGTGCGTTGGCTTTGAAGGGCTTGGAACGGGGCTGGAACGGATGAGAGAGCTTTTGAAGTAAAGGGAAATGGTAATATGCAAACCGAAAAATTTTATATAGGCACAGTTCCCGCAGTTTTATACGGGAGACCTGCGGACCAGGGATATATTTTTCTTCACGGTCAGATGGGCTGCAAGGAGGAGGCGGAAGCCTTTGCCCAGGTAGTTTGTCCAAAAGGATTTGAGGTGCTGTCCATCGATCTCCCCGGTCATGGGCAGCGGCAGAATCGGGGAGAGGCACTGCTTCCCTGGACAGCGGCGGCGGACATCCGAGGAGCGCTGGACTGGGCAGAGAAGCGGTGGAAAAGGATCTCCCTTCGGGCAAACAGCATTGGGGCTTACTTTGCCATGCTGGCTTTTGATCACCCCTGCCGTGCCCTGCTGGTCTCCCCCGTTCTGGATATGGAAGGGCTTATTTTGACGATGATGGGCTGGGCCGGGGTGACGGAAGAGCAGCTGCAAAAACAGGGCGAGATCGCCACCTCCTTTGGACAAACCCTCTCCTGGGACTACCTGTGCTGGGTGCGGGAGCATCCGGTCCATAACTGGAGCTGTCCGGTTCGCATCCTGTACGGAAGCGGTGACAACATGATCTGCCGCAGTGTGGTGGAAGAATATGTCCGCGGGCACAATGCCGCTCTCACGGTGGTGGAAGGCGGGGAACACTGGTTCCATACACCGGAGCAATTGGCCGCGCTGAAAGAATGGGAGGAGACGGAAGCTTGAGTCGGGAAGAATGTCTGATCTGCAAGGCTCCCCTGGAATACCTGGTCCGGGATGAGCTCATGGAGTGCGCCATCTGCCATAAAAAAGAGCCCAGCAAAACCCGCTGTGTGAAGGGCCATTATGTCTGTAATGAATGCCATACCCAGGGAATGGACTGCATTTTCGGCCTGTGCCTCGCCGAGACCTCCGCCGATCCTGTGGTCATTCTCCGGAAGATGATGGACCAGCCTTTCTGCCATATGCACGGCCCGGAGCACCATGTGATGGTGGGGGCGGCTCTGCTTACCGCTTACAAAAACGCCGGAGGCCGGCTGGAGCTGGAAAAAGCTCTTCATGAAATGTACAGCCGGGGCAAAGAGGTCCCCGGCGGGGCGTGCGGCTTCTGGGGAGCCTGTGGAGCGGGGATCAGCGCCGGACAATTTCTGGCCATTGTTACCGATTCCACTCCCCTGGCCCGGGAGCCCTGGGGCCTGAGCAATCAAATGACTGCCCGGGCGCTGGAAAGTATCGGCAAGGCAGGAGGCCCCCGATGCTGCAAGCGAGATTCCTTCCTTGCGGTTCTTGCTGCCGTGGACTTTGTCAGGGAACATTTTGGGGTGGAAATGGAGCGTACTGTCCCGGTCTGCTCCTACAGCCCTGAAAACGGCCAGTGCATCGGCAGGCGCTGCCCCTTCTCCAAAGCCAGACGGCAAAATCCTAAAGTGGCATTTCTTTGCGTCCACAATTCCTACCGCAGCCAGATGGCGGAGGCACTGGGCAAAAAGCTGGCCGGGGATGTGTTTAATAGTTTCTCCGCCGGCACCAGTCCCACCGCCCGAATCAATCCTGATGCTGTGCGGCTGATAAAACAGATCTATGGTATCGACATGGAGCAGACACAGCACAGCAAATCTCTGGAGCAGCTGCCGGCGGTGGATATTGTGGTGACCATGGGCTGCAATGTCCAGTGCCCCACTTTGCCATGCTCCCACCGGGAGGACTGGGGACTGGATGACCCCAGCGGTAAGGGGGATCAGGAATTTCTCGCCACCATAGCCCGAATTGAGGAGAAGATCCTGGATCTGAAGCACCGCATCCAGAAAGGCGAGCTGGGCTGATTGGAAGAAAAAGAGAACCCGGGGTTTCTGTAAATTCGGAAGCTCCGGGTTCTCTTTGGTTACTTCAAAATCTGTTTCAGCATCTCCCGATGGGAGAAATCCTATGGGGAAAGCCTTCATAGGCAATCCATGGAAAAAGTTCAGCGCTGTGCCGCCTGTCAGTATCGCCACAGCCAGCATCCCAATCTCCAGAATTTCACCCTGGCACACAGTTTATACCAGTGTTTCCTTTGGTATGCCGGGATGCCCAAAATCTGTTTGACATCCATAGACACTTTTTCCTCCTTGGGGAGTGTCGTCACTGCTCCT
Organism: Angelakisella massiliensis; assembly: GCF_900104675.1. Classification (GTDB taxonomy): domain Bacteria; phylum Bacillota; class Clostridia; order Oscillospirales; family Ruminococcaceae; genus Angelakisella; species Angelakisella massiliensis. Next base: position 591,926 of record NZ_LT629944.1, read on the forward strand.
TTTCATCCAGCAGCAACGTCTGCCGGGGGGCGCAGCCCAGGTCCTTGAATTCAGAGAACAGGCAGTCAATGCGGGCAGGGCGGACCCGGATGAGATGCATGGGGCTGGGCAGCTTTCGCAGTGTCTCCAGGGGAATCTTTTTCCATGCGGCATGGGCGTTATAAGCCTCGCTGAAAGGCTCCACCAGTTCCGCCAAGCCCATCACCTGCATTCCATGAAGCTTTCCGAAACCCTCATACCGGTCAAAAATAGCCAGGCACACATGAGGATTCTTCTGGAGGCCAATAAACTTTTTGCCGCCCTCGCTGAACATCCAGAAGCTGCCTTCATGCCAGCTGTACTCGATGGGAGTGCAGCGGACATAATCCCCCGCTCCCGTGGCCAGGGCACAGGTGTTGTTGGCCAGGATATATTCCTCCGCCATATGCCACAGCACATCCCGTTCCACCTTGACGCTGGCAGCATCTTTTTCTTCCCAGTACCGGGCAGCGGCCTCATACTCCTCATTTGTCACAAAAATCCCTCCCAACCTGTTTTTCTCCAGTATAGCACAGCCACGGAAAAAATGTCAGGAAACCGGGCGAAAGTGACCGCTTTCCCTGGTGGATTTTTTGCGGCCCGGGCGATATACTGAAATCCAGAAACCATCTTTCAGGAGGGAAACGCCATGAGTTTGGGAAGCAGTTTGTACCATGCCCGGAAAAAGAGCGGGCTCTCCCAGGAAAATGTGGCTGAAAAGCTGGGTGTCAGCCGCCAGACCATCTCCAAATGGGAGACCAACGAGACCCTGCCGGACATCCGGCAGTCCAAAAGGCTGGCGATGCTTTATCACATGACCCTGGATGAACTGATCGAGTACGATTTTGACGAGGAGCAGGCCCGCCAGATGATTGAAAGCGTCAGTGATGAGGCTCAGTCCCGAATTGACTGGAACAAAGTGTGGAGCAAAAAATATCCGGTTCTGGCCACCTATCATAAAACGGTGCGCATCGACGATTATGCCCCTGCCCTGCAGGAAATGCTCACTCAACTGCGGGTGGATTACGGCTACAACCATACCGACGCCCTGCTGGTTCTGAAGGACATTCTGGCCCGGGTATGGAAGGGGCAGTTATGAGTTTGAGGTTTATCGACGGCTCTGCCGACTGCGGAAATCCGCCTCAATGTCGTCTTTCCAGTGCTCATCCAGTTGGATGCCGCACCGGACAGCGGCAGCGGCCCGGGCCACCGTCTCATAATTCAGTCGTGTTCCCTCTCCATCGCAGTGGTAATTCACCGCTCTGTCGGCGCCAATTCCCAGATGTCCCGCCGTTTCCACCGCGTCGATATTGGCCCCCAGAAACAGAAACTCCCATCCGTACTTCTCCTTCTGCCTCTGGATCATCCTTTTGATCTCATGGGCGGAATAACGTCGGCTGGCGTTTTCCATACCGTCGGTAGTGATGACAAAGAGGGTGTGTTCCGGTACATCCTCCGGACGGGCATACTTATGGATGTTGCCAATGTGGTCAATAGCCCCGCCGATGGCGTCCAGCAAAGCGGTACAGCCCTGGACCCGGTATTCCCTTGAGGTGATGGGTCTTACATTCTCCACCCTCACCCTGTCATGAAGCACCTCCGTCCGGTCGCTGAAAAGAATGGTGGAGACAAAAGCCTCCCCGGGCTCCTTCTGCTGCTTTTCCACCATGGAATTGAAGCCGCCGATGGTGTCCCCTTCCATTCCCTGCATGGAGCCGCTGCGATCCAGGATAAATACCAGTTCTGTCAAATTCTTTTTCATCACAAAATCCCCCTGTACTGTGTTGTTTTTCTTACAATCACAGTATAGAGGGATTTTTTCTTTGTTTGGTCGCCTGGCAAGCGACAAACTTATTGGGATTGTGTGAGCCTTTCTTTGATGGCCTTCTTTACCTTTTCCAGGTCCGGGTCACACAGCAGAGGCAAAATTTTCACCAACTCCTCCGGCTCCAAATCCCACCAACACAATTGCAGCAGCAGACCGGTCAGCTCTTCATCAAAGCGTTGTTTGATAAGCCTCGCTGGATTTCCGCCAAATACGGTGTAGGGGGGAATATCCTTGGCCACCACAGAACAGGCGGCCACAATAGCGCCATCCCCGATCTTGACCCCGGGCATAATGACACATTCCCGTCCGATCCAGACATCGTTGCCAATGACGATATCACCTTTTCTGGGAAGCTGATCCAGATGGGGCGGCGTGTTCTCCTGCCACGCCCCGCCGAACACGTGAAAGGGATAGGTGGTGACACTGCTGATCCGGTGGTTGGCAGGGCCCATGATAAACTTTGTGCCGCAGGCGATGGCACAGAATTTGCCGATGATGAGATGATCACCGAACTCGGGATAGTTGAACAGCACATTATTTTTTTCAAATCCGGTGGGGTCCACTGCATCATCGTAATAGGTGTAGTCCCCAATGGAAATATTGGGCGCCTTCACCACATTTTTAATAAAGCAAGAGGTTTTATATTCGTTTGGAAAGACCTGATTGGGGTCTGGTATCTGATACATCGCTGTCATCCTTTCTTTTCTTTACATCACATCCTTTCTGCCGCATGTTATGGTGGCAACCGCCCTCTTTTTTCTTATTTCCTTCACTGTTGTGCACTCCTGTTATCATCCGTCGCTGTGCTCGCCTGGCAATTATTTTCTCAGAATCTGCTCCATGGATTTTCCCTTGGCCAACTCATCCACCAGCTTGTCCAGATACCGGATCCGGCGCATCAGCGGGTCCTCGATCTCCTCCACCCGGATGCCGCATATCTTGCCTGTGATCAAAGCACAGTTGGGGTTGATGGCAGGGGCGCCACGGAAAAAATCGCCGTAGCTGATGTCGGACTGTTCCAGACGGGCAATATCCTCCGGTGTATATCCGGTGAGCCATGCAGTCACCTGGTCCACCTCCTGGCGGGTCCGGCCTTTTTTCTCCGCCTTGTTCACCAGAAGCGGATACAGCTTGGCGAAAGACATCTGTGTTACATCAGTACGGGGCATGGCGTCAACCTCCCAGCAGGCTTTGATCAAATGCGAACAAGGCCTCATTGATTTCAAAAATATTGTAGTTGTGATGGGCAATGAAATACTCCACAATGATATCAAACTTACTGGCGTGGGAGAACGCAAAACCCGCTTTTTCCAGCATCTCCCGTGCCTCTTCCAGGGGCAGCTCCAGGGCAATGGCAAAGGCCATGGCAGTGGGTTTGGAAGGCTTGTAGTGAACATCGGAGCGGATTTTGGAGAAAAGCTTGCGGTCAATATTGGCCTTCTTGTAGCATTGGGCGTCGGTCATGCCCCGCTCATCGATCTTCCGCAGCAGCATTTGGGAAAAGCTCTCGTCCACCTGAGACAACGCTTCATCCAGGCTTTGGGGCGCCGGCGCACAGGGTGCCGATTCCCACAGCGCTTTCTCCATGGGTTTCACAGATACGGGGGCTGCGGCCATGAACCGGCGGCGCTGCTCTTCCCTGCTGTCAGCATGCTCTGCCGCATAGCGATCATCAATATAGGCGGCGATGTCGGCAAAGAGCTTGCTGCCGATGGTATAAGCTGCCCGGTCAAAGATCACCAGATAAACCGTCATGTCGTGATGGCAAAGAAAATCCCCGATGGTGTCCACCGCCACCTTGATGGCCTGGTCCTTGGGGTAGCCGTACACCCCGGAGGAAATCAGGGGAAAGGCTACTGTCTCGCACCTGTTGGCAAGGGCCAATTCCAGAGAGGAACGATAAGCAGAGCTCAACAACTCCCGCTCCCCATGACCTCCGCCCCGCCAGACAGGACCGACTGTATGGATCACATATTTTGCGGGCAGACGGTAACCTTTGGTGATTTTGGCTTTTCCCGTTTGGCAGCCGCCCAGGGTGCGGCACTCAGCCAGCAGCTCCGGTCCGGCGGCACGGTGGATCGCGCCGTCCACACCCCCACCCCCCAGAAGGCTTTCGTTGGCAGCGTTGACGATGGCGTCCACTTTCATAGTGGTAATATCGTTTCGCACAATGTGCAGGGGCATGAGAACACCTCCTTTATCAATAAATTTATCATATCATACGCAGTGGAGTCTGACAATTCCTGTTGGGGGTGGACCATGTCCCTTTTCGGAGAAAATCAGGAAAATCCGCAGCTGTCAGTTTAAAGGCATCTTTTGGAAGATCTGTCAGCCAAACGCCCAAGCAAACACCATCCGCCGATCATCACTCCCGGCAAGGCGCCAAAACTCGCCCCCGGTCCACAGGGTCGTTGGGCACAGGGTATCCGGCGGAAATCAGCCTAAAAGAATAAACGGCACTTTGAGATATCCTCCAGCTCCGAACAAACACGATCCAGCGTATCGGCGTCCCTTCCCCGGCTGTGACGAACTTTTCACCACAAATCATTCGGTGTTTTAAAACCGGTCTGTGAATGCTGAAAAAATTTCCTTTTGTCCACGGTATCCTCTTGACTTTCTTTGACAGAAGGATATAATTAGAATTAGAATAATTCTAAAAAGGTTGATGCCCATCATGACCAAATACGCAAAGAAGATTCTGGAAATCGTAGAAAACTCCCACAGCCACATGACGGCGGAGCAGGTGTTTGACGCTCTGAGGCAAACCTATCCCAAAGTCGTGCTGGCCACAGTCTACAATAATCTCAACCGGCTGTGGGAGGAGGAGCGTATCCGCAAAATATCGGTGGAAGGAATGCCTGACCGGTATGATCGGATCAAGCGGCATGACCATCTGGTCTGCAAGGGATGCGGAAAACTGCTGGACGTGGATCTGAGCGATTTGACGGAACAGCTGCAAAAGCAGGTAGGCATCCCTATTCTGGCCTACGATTTAAAGCTGGTGTATCTGTGTGATGAGTGCAAAAATAAACTTCAGCAGAAAGGAACGTGAGGAAACTGAAACATCTGCCCTTGTCGGTTCGTGTCCCCATTGAGGATGAAAATCCCAGCATTCTGCGCCGGGAAGAAAAATGCGTCCGCTGCGGAATGTGCAGGGATGTGTGCACCAATCTGATGGGCGTACACGGGACCTATACCTTTGAGCAAACCGGAGACAAAGCCATTTGCATCTATTGCGGACAGTGCGCCAATGTCTGTCCTGTGGACAGCATTGTGGAACGGGACGAATCCCCTCAGGTGCGCCAGGCCATCGCCGATCCGGAAAGAGTGGTGGTGGTCAGCACCTCCCCCGCTGTTCGGGCGGCGCTGGGAGAAGAATTCGGTATGGAGCCGGGTGCTTTTGTGGAAGGCAAAATGGTGGCTCTTTTGCGGGCGTTGGGCGCGGATTATGTACTGGATACCAATTTCGCCGCTGATCTGACCATTATGGAGGAAGCAAGTGAACTGACCCGGAGGATCACAGAGGGGAACCAGCCTCTGCCCCAATTCACCAGCTGCTGTCCAGGGTGGGTACGGTTTGCTGAAATCTATTATCCCCAGCTGCTGCCCCACTTGTCCACCGCCAAAAGCCCCATCGGTATGCAGGGTCCCACTGTAAAAACCTATTTTGCCCGGAAGATGGGACTGGACCCCAGCCGTATCGTCCATGTAGCGCTGACACCCTGCACAGCGAAAAAATTTGAGATCCGCCGGGAGGAAATGCACGCCGCCGCTGATTATCACCAGCTGCCCCACCTGCGGGATACCGACCAGGTGATCACCACCAGAGAGCTGGCCAGATGGGCCAGAGAGGCTGGTATTAACTGGAATGCTCTGGAGGATTCTTCCTATGATTCCATCATGGGCCGCGCTTCCGGCGCAGGGGTCATTTTCGGCAGCACAGGGGGTGTGATGGAGGCCGCCCTGCGCACCGCCTATGAGTACATCACCGGCAATCCTGCTCCCGCTGTTCTCTATGATCTTCAGCCGGTAAGAGGATATGAAGGGGTCCGGGAAGCGGATGTGGAAGTGGGAGAAATGACCCTTCATGTGGCGGTCATTTACGGCACAGCCAATGCCAGGAGATTTCTGGACGCCATGGCAGCGGGAGAGAAGCAGTATCATTTCATAGAAGTGATGGCCTGCCCCGGCGGCTGCATAGGGGGAGGCGGACAGCCCAAGAACCTGCTGGGCAACGCTGATGAGATTCGGAAAAGCCGCATGGCCGCCCTTTACAGCCGGGACAGCGCCATGACACTGCGAAAAAGCCATGAGAATCCCGACATCAAAGAGGTGTATGAGGCTTTTTATGGTCGCCCCCTCAGCGAAATGGCGGAAAAGATGCTCCACACCACCTATCAGGATCAAAGCGGTATGATAAAAAAGAAGGGAGGACCAGGGATGAGCAAATGGGTATGCAGTATTTGCGGTTATGTGTACGATGAGGAAAAGGAAGGCACCGCTTTTGAGCAGCTGCCGGACAATTGGGTATGTCCCTTGTGCGGCGCGGCAAAAAGTGCCTTCTCCCAGGACAAGCCCAAGGCGGCCAAAGCGCCGGTAACTCCCATTGAGGTGGATGAGGATGTCCGTCAGCTGTCGGCCGGTGAATTATCTGCTGTTTGTTCCAATCTGGCCAGAGGCTGCGAAAAGCAATATCTGGACCGTGAGGCAGCCCTTTTCCGGGAACTGTCTGATTTCTTTTCCGCGGCTTCCCCCGCTGTCCCGGATGACAGCCTGGAGCACCTGATGGCCCTCATCCGCAAGGACCTTGAAGAGGGATATCCCGCTTTAAGCTCCGCCGCTGAGAAAAACGGCGACCGGGGCACACAGCGCATCTGCGTCTGGGGTGAAAAAGTGACCCGCATTTTGGATTCTCTGCTGGAGCGCTACCAGAAAGAAGGGGAAGCCTTCTTAAAGGATACACAGGTCTGGGTCTGCACTGTCTGCGGCTTTATCTATGTGGGCGATGCGGCTCCTCGGCTCTGTCCGGTATGCAAGGTCCCCTCATGGAAATTTGAAAAGGTGGAAGGGAGGCGCTGAGATATGAAACGAATCGCTGTAAGAAACATCCGCTTATGCACCAAGGACTGCCTGTGTCTGTATGTATGTCCCACAGGAGCCACAGATACTGAAAACAGCATCATTGATGTGAACAAATGCACCGGCTGCGGCGTTTGTGCCGATGCTTGTCCCAGCGGCGCCATCTCCATGGTACCCACAGAGTATCCTCCCCAGCAGAAAAAGACGGAGGAAGTGACCGCCCTGGCCAACACCCTTTCAAAGAGCAAAGCGGAAGCGGAAAGCATTGCCCGCCAACTGGCTCAAAAGACGGAGCAGCCTGGACTTTACCGTCTGGCAGCGGCTATTGAAAAATCGGTGCGGCTGGTACATGAGGATTTGCTGCGGGAGGCGGGATATATGCTGCCTCAAAGCGCCAACACCCACCAGCTGCTGAAAAGCTGGGCGGATAATCCTCCCTCTCCGGATTTTCCCGCGGCGGCTGCAAAGGAGCTACTGGAGCGTATTCCATGTAACGAAAAGGAAATAAAAACCGAAACGAAAGGAGAAACAAAAACAATGAGCAAGTGGAAATGCAAGGTTTGCGGATATGTATATGAGGGCGAAACTCTGCCGGAGGATTTCACCTGTCCGGTCTGCCGTCAGCCGGCTTCCGCCTTTGAAAAAATCGAGGAAGCCCCTGCCAAAAACGGCAGTAAATACGCTGGGACCCAGACGGAGAAAAACCTGCAGGCGGCTTTTGCCGGGGAATCCCAGGCGCGCAACAAATATACCTACTATTCCTCTGTTGCCCAGAACGAGGGATATGAGCAGATTGCGGCGCTGTTTTTGAAAACCGCGGAGAATGAACGGGCCCACGCCAAAATGTGGTTTGAAGAGCTCAACGGTCTGGGCAATACTGCGGAAAACCTTCTTCATGCCGCTGAGGGAGAAAACTATGAGTGGACCGATATGTATGATGGATTTGCCAAAACCGCTGAGGAAGAAGGCTTCCCGGAGCTGGCAGCCAAGTTCCGTCTGGTGGCTGCCATTGAAAAGCGCCATGAAGAGCGCTACCGCACCCTGCTGCGCAATGTAGAAGCGGCCCAGGTCTTTGAGAAGAGCAGCGTCAAGGTTTGGGAATGCCGCAACTGCGGACATATTGTTGTGGGAACCGCCGCCCCTGAGGTATGCCCCACCTGCTTGTATGCCAAGAGCTTCTTTGAGATCAACTGCGAGAACTATTAAAAACATCTGACTTGCAGAAAGTATGCCTGAGAGGAGAACCGGGCTGGACTGCACTGAAAAGCAGCCGCCGCTGCGGAAAGCCGCATCAGCCTGTGATCTCCTTACAGCGGTGGGACATCCTGTCTGGCTTCTTCGTATTTTCTGCATCAGGATAGTATTCACCGGCACTGATTCTCCCCCGATATTTGCATTCACAAAAAAGGAAAAGGGCATCCCTGTGATTTGATCTATGGGGATGCCCTTTTTCTCTTTTCATGCCCCATGGTCCGTAAGGGGCTGTTTTGACAGCTGCGCTGAACGCTCAAATAAGAGCGCCGTCAAATCTTCCGCTGATTGCAGCGCCATCAGCTGACATGAAATGAACCACCAAAAGAACCTGCGGCCTGTGAAAAACAGGCAGCAAGCTCTTTTATTCCCTTCCAGCGGCATTTTTGTCAGAAGGCCGACCGGTTCTGGATTTTCCCAGTTGAACCGCGGAGTATTTTATTCTTCCCGGTGCAAAACAAATTTTTCCCCTCTCATTTTCCCAGTTCCAGCAGCAGCTCCAGATACTTTTCCGCCGCCTTGGAAAAAATCTGATATTTCTTCCACACAAGATGCATTCCCGCTTCCAGCCTGGGCTCCAGCGGACGAAAGCACAGGCCGCTGTCTCCGGAAACATTGATGATCCGGTCCAGACACAGTACACAGCCCATACCGTCCTCCACCATAAGGGAACCATTAAAAACCAGGTTATAGGTCCCCACGATCCGCAGACGGCTGATATTCTGCCCAAACCATTCTGCCAGCAATCCATTTTGGAGAGCCTGACGGGAGATGATCAAAGGTTGGTCCAACAGATCCTCCGGTCGGATGCTCTCTTTCCAGGCCAAGGGACTATCTCTGCGCATCAGCACTCCCCAGACATCCCGGTAAGGCAGAGGGATGGCATGATATTTGGAAAAATCCACATGGTCAAACAACAGCCCAAAATCAATGAGCCCCTTGTCCAGCTGCTCGCAGACATCGGTGCCATCCCCGCTGGAAATATGAAAGTGTACATCGGGATACTCCTGCTGGAGCCTGCAGGCGGCTTCGGTGAGAAAATGGACCCCCACTGTCTCCCCCGCTCCAATATAAACGTCCCCGGACAGAAACTCATCCCCCTGGGATAGCTCCCGCTGCGTCTTGTCCACCAGCTCCAGAATCTCCTCCGCCCGTTTGCGCAGCAGCATCCCTTCTTCCGTGAGGGAAACACTGTGGCTGTTCCGGACAAAAAGCTGTTGCCCCAGCTCCTCCTCCAAATCCCGAATCTGCCGTGACAGGGTAGGCTGAGTGATGTGCAGCACATTGGCCGCCCCGGTGATATTGCCCTCCCGGGCAATGGTAAGAAAATACCGCAGCACCCGTAATTCCATGGACCTCGACCCCTTTCGCTTTCAGTATAAGGGAAAAAAGAAATGCTTTTAAGGCATGGCATGAAATATTATATGGGTATTTGCTATTTCACTTTGGATGGATTACACTAAAACCAGAAAATGAACCATCAGGGAGGTCTTGAAATATGGAACGGCAAATGTTGGAAGGTAAGGTGGCTATTATTACAGGAGCCAGCTACGGCATGGGACGCACCATGGCGGAGCTGTTCGCTGAGGAGGGCGCCGCCGTTGTGCTGACTGCCAGGGGAGCGGAAAAGCTCAATGAGGCAGTGGAGGCCATCAAGGCCAAGGGCGGCAGAGCCATCGGCGTTGTGGCGGATGTGTGCTCCACCGAGGACACCAAGCGGGTGTTTTCCTCCGCCCTGGAAGCCTTCGGGGATGTGGATATCCTCATCAATAACGCGGGCATCGGGGAACAAAAGCTTATTGACGAAACCGACGATGACTGGATGCTGTATGTGATGAACACCAATCTGGGCGGTCCCATGCGGTATATCCGGGAAGCGCTGAAAATTTTTCTTCCCAAAAACGACGGCGTCATCATCAATATCTCCTCGGTCAACGGTACCCGTCCCTTCTGCGGCGCCACCTACACTTCCACCAAGGGCGCGCTGAACACCCTGACCAAAAACGTGGCCATGCGGCTGGTGGATACCAATATCCGCTGCAATGCCGTGGCCCCCGGAGCCACCATCACCCCCGCCCATCTGGCCAACAAGGCGGGAGAGCAGCCTGGCGGAGCCAAAATGCTGGCCTACAGCGGCCACTATGTATACTTCCCCGGTCCCGAGTGCCAGTGCATCGACCAGGCCTATGCCTGTCTGTATCTGGCCAGCAAAATGGGCCGGGCCGTCCGGGGACAGGTGCTCCAGGTATGCAACGGCGCGTTTCTGTGATGGGCCGGGCCATGGACCCCGGAGAGATGGAGCAAGCCCTCCGTGACGCGGGATGCACCGGGGAGGACATCGCCTGCATGATGGAAAATGCCGGTGACCCCAAAGGGCTTCTGACACTGCTGGCCCGGCACCGGGCGGCGCTGCTGGAAGAGGTGCACCGGGGGGAAAAGAAAATTGACTGTCTGGATTATCTGATCTATCAGCTCAAGCATCAGCTGTAACATGAAGGAGGAATCGTTATGCTTGGAAACTTTACCTATTGCAATCCCACACGTCTGCACTTTGGCCAGGAGGCTTTGGAGCAGCTTTCGGGGGAACTGGCAAACTACGGTCCCAAGGTACTGCTCACCTATGGCGGCGGGTCCATCAAAAAATCCGGTCTCTATGACCAGGTGGTACAAATTCTCAAAGACAGCGGCAAGGAAATTTTTGAGCTGCCCGGCGTAATGCCCAACCCCACTGTGGAAAAGCTGTATGAAGGCTGTAAATTGGCCCGTGAGCAGGATGTGGATCTGATTCTGGCGGTAGGCGGCGGCTCGGTGTGTGATTACGCCAAAGCCGTGTCCGTTTCCACCTGGTGCCGGGAGGACCCCTGGGATAAATATTACCTGCGCATGGAGGATGTGGATAACCGGATCATCCCTGTGGGCTGCGTGCTGACCATGGTGGGCACCGGCTCGGAGATGAACGGCGGCTCGGTCATCACCAACCACCAGCAAAAGCGGAAAATCGGCCATGTGTTCGGCAGCAATGTCATGCCCAAATTCACCATTCTCAACCCCACCTATACCTTTACCGTTCCCTTCAGACAAATGGTTGCGGGAATTTACGACGCCTTCAACCACATCTGTGAGCAGTATTTTTCCGGTGCGGACGACAATACTACCGACTATATCGCCGAGGGGCTGATGAAGTCTCTCATCGTCAGCTCCCGTACGGCCATCAGGGAACCGGAAAACTATGAAGCCCGTAGCAACATTATGTGGGCCTCCACCTGGGCTTTGAACACCCTGCTGGCCATGGGCAAGTCCACCGACTGGGAGGTACACATGATCGGCCAGTCCATCGGCGCCTATACCGACGCCACCCACGGCATGACCCTTTCCGCTGTATCCATGGCTTATTACCGCTTTATCATGGAATACGGTCTGCCTAAGTTTGTCCGCTTTGCCGTCCAGGTGTGGGGCATTGATCCCCAGGGCAAGAGCGACCGGGAGGTGGCCCAGGCGGGACTGGCTGCTATGGAAAGCTGGATGAAGGAACTGGAGCTTACCATGAACATCCGTGAGCTGGGCGTGACTGAGGAGATACTGGAAGGCATCGCCGACGGCGTGTTTCTCATGAATGGCGGCTACAAAGTCCTCACCCGGGATGACGTGATGACCATTCTGAGAGCGAGTATGTGACAGGAGGCAGCAAAAATGAACAGCAAAAAACGGGTATTGATCCTTTCCACCAGTCCCCGGAAAAATGGAAACTCCGACACGCTGGCGGAGGAATTTGCCAGAGGCGCCAGGGAAGCCGGACATGAGGTGGAGAAAATCAGCCTGTCCGGCAAGGAGATCCGGTTCTGCCAGGGTTGCCTGGCCTGCCAGAAAACGGGGCGGTGTATCATCCATGACGACGCCGACGCCATTGTGCAGGAAAAGATGGTAAGAGCACAGGTGCTGGTGTTCGCCACCCCCATCTACTACTATGAGATGTGCGGCCAGATGAAAACCATGCTGGACCGCTCCAATCCCCTCTATTCCTCCGACTACGCCTTCCGGAAGGTCTATCTGCTGGCCACCGCCGCTGAGGATGGCGATGAGGTCTGGCAGCGGGCCGCCAGCGGCCTGGAGGGCTGGGTAGAGTGCTTCCCCAAGGCCCGCATGGCCGGGGTGGTATTCGGCGGAGGCGCTACCGAAGTGGGTGCTATCCGGGGCAGCGATGCCATGAAACGGGCATATGAAGCCGGAAAAGCCCTTTGATCCACACTTTGGAGCGTCAAGCATGGTGATGTTATGATAACAAAGATTTTAGCCTGTTGGATCGCCCTGGCCGTAGTTCTCACCGGCTGCGGAGCCGTGACTGAGACAGTTTCCGGCAGCTCCGCCGGACAGGGGGCAGAAAGCATGGCGCAGCAGCCGGCCTCTGGCTCTGCGGAGCAGTCTGAGCAGCCATCAGAGCCGCAGCAGGAGCAAGAATCTCAACAAGAACCGGAGCAAGAATCTCAGCAGGAACCGGAACCAGAGCTTCAGCAGCAGCCGGCAGAGGAAGCCGTGCAATCCACGGGGCAGGAGGAGGCGGAGATCATGCTTCAGATTCAGGTGGGCGACACCCTTCTGACCGCCGCCCTGGAGGACAATTCCTCCGCTGATGCCCTCAAAGAGATGTTAAGTGAGGGGCCCCTTACCATTGAGGTGGAAAATTACGGCGGCTTTGAAAAGGTGGGAACGCTGCCGGAAAGCCTTCCCCGTAACGACACCCAAATGACTGCCCAGCCGGGGGACATTATGCTTTATCAGGGCAATTCCATCGTCTTTTTTCACGGTTCCAACTCCTGGTCCTATACTAAACTGGGGACCATAGAGCAAACCGGGGATTTGGATTTAAAAGAGGTCCTGGGCGGTCAGGAGAGCACTGTCACCCTTTCGCTGGGATAACGGTTTCTCCCTCTGTTTGGACACAGGACCCTTTCATCCTCTTTCCCACAATACTCCTGATCCATAAAATAAAGTCCGCTTACCGGCGCATCCTCCTTTCCAGAGAGGTTTGCCGGCAGGCGGACTTTTTAGATTTGCTTTCAGCAAGGGGACAGCTGTTTCCTCTTTTGTTGGGGAAATAGGAAAATATTTAATCCCAAAATCACCGTTTTATCCACAGTGGCAGCACCAACATGGGAAAATCCCCCAACAAAAGGTGAGCGCAGATCTTTTCCCTTTGCCTTTACGGTGCAAATCCGATTTTTCTCCGGGCAGGCCAGGGGAAATCCCGCCATTGACCGCCTTCCTCATCCCCTTTTCCCACAATCAGGCTGGTGGCCGCGTCAGCCAGGTATCCCAGGTAGCTGGCCACAGCGCTGTCGCCGCACAGCAGCTTCCACATGGTACCGCCAAAGAGATAGGACTGGGCAAACTCCCGCCAGCTGTACAGCTCCTCCGACGCTTTCTGGGAAAGCTCCCACAGAATACCCACTGCTTCCCCCTGGGTGATCCACCCCAGGTAGCAGCCCCAGCGGGTGAGCATGGCCGCCCGGCCAATGTCCCATCCGGCCATGAACTGGGGAGGGTACTGTTCCTTATACCGCTGGGCAAAGCGCCAGGCCCGGGCGATATTCTCCTGGTCTTCCTCGTCCTCATCTCCGTCCATCAGCTCCTCGGGAGAATCCGCCTGACTGTAGAGATGATACCGCAGAATATATCCTTCCCCAGACAGATAGCGAATCATGTCCAGCAAATCGCTCCGGCCATCGATGCCCCAGGAGCGGCGGACAATGGACACCACCTGCTGCTCCAGCACCGGGATATGGGCTTCCACATCCATTCCCTCCAGGCTGTGATCGTTGATGGTGGAGACGATGCCGGACAGCAGAATCCCAAACCGCTGCCACCGGTCGGTGTCCTTGCCATAGGGGACCGGCTCCGGCTCCGGCAGTTTTCCAATCCGGTCCATGGTTTCCTCCAGGAGAGCATAGGTCTGCGCCTCCCACCGGGCATCCATTTCCGGCTCTTCTTCCTCTTCCCCGTCCTCTTCTTCCATGGCCAGGGTTTCCATCGCCGCCGACAAAACTCCCAGGTCTTCCCCAAAGAGCTGGTTGAGCATCCCCACGCTGTCCAGCGCAGCGGAGGAGGCTTCCGCCACCCGCTGGTCCACCATTTCCTGGATGTGCTGCTGGTTGGCGGCCATCTGGGCCATCACATCTTCGCTGAAGATCTGCCCCAGAATCTCCACCTGCCGCTGATTGTTGGCGGCGGTCAGTTCCTCCGTACGGGCAGCGGCATCTTCTTCCGTCTGCCGGGGGGCCGGTTCTGACAGCTTTTCTGTCAGGGCCTCCGCCTCTTCCGTGCTCTTTTTCAGCTCTTCCGAGGCCTTTTGCTGGGCTGACTGAGCCCGTTTCATAATCGCGTCCAAATCAAACATCGTTTTTCTCCTCCTTTTCCGGGGGCAGCGGATGCCAGACCGGTGGTTCCTTGCCCCGGTCAAACAGCTTCCTGACGCCGTGGAGGACCGATTCCACCAGATGGAACCATAAATTGCCCGCCACCGCCGCCGCTGCAAGAAGCAGCAAAACTCCTCCTATTTCTCCCCAGGGCATGATGATCCCTCACTTTGTAGCGAAGCGATGGAGGAAGAAATCGGTAAAAGCTGCCAGCTCTTTGTCCTGGGAGACATAGACATACAGGCTCTCGTCCTCCAGCCAATCATAGGCGTTGATGGCAATGTAGCCCTTCTTGTCCGGGTAGATGACAAAGGCGTCGGTGGGATATTTGTTCCGGTAGGCCTTGAGGATCTGGGACCGGCGGTAATAGGTGGGGTCGCCGCAGCCGGACAGGTCCGGGACCGTGGGTACCGCCACGATGGTTTCGTCGGCTTCATTCCATCCCACGATGAGGTTGCCGATCTTTGTTTTGCTGCCGTGAACAAAGCCGTAATTGAAGCGGCTCACATCCTCGGTGTAGCCAAAAATCAGCTGGTAGCGGTCCCCATCCTCCACTACCTGGTTAAAAAGCGCCCGCATTTTCTTGGCATTGGCGTCGCTCTTGGCCATATCGATTTCGGGGCCCTTGAACAGTTTGCTGAAAAATCCCATGATGGTTTCCTCCTGAAAATTTTGTTTTGGTATGGTCACGGCATATGAGCCGATCTGCCCGGAAGGATTACCGCCGGAGTTCTGAAAAGCAGCAAGCTCCGCACCGGCAAAATAAAGATAATTTTTATAATTTGTTTTTATTATAAGGAAAAGAAATCCGCCGAGCCGAAATATGAATTGAAATCATACCTCCGTCCGGACGGATGGCAAAACATGATTCTGTCCGCCAAGGTCACTCCCGGATCTTTTCCAGATAATCCACGATGGCATCGATTTGAACAGCAACGGTTTCATCGGCGGCTTCTGGAACAAACAGCGGCAGCGCCATGGGAATAGCCCTGCGGATCACCATCACCGTCAGGCAGAGATTGGTGAAAAGAGCAATCCGCTCCTTACTGGCTCTGATTCCAAAGCATTCCAGAATCTTTCCAAAGAGAAGGAGCTGCTTTTGGCGGAAAACGTCATAGCTTTCAGGGGACAGGCGGCGGAAGATCATCTGCTGCTCCTCGATGGTCAGCACCGCGATACCGTTCTTTTCCCCATAACAGCAGGAGGAAATGAACTGCTTCACACCCTCCCGCCAGGTGAGCGCCGGGTCCTCCATCAGCTGTCGGGCATAGGCAATGACCCTGGGCTGCTGCAAATAGAGGGCCTCCACGATCAGATCCTCTTTGGTGGGAAAAAAGGAATAGAAAAAGGTGCGGGAGATGCCCACAGCCTTATAAATCTGTTCCACTGTGGTATGCTGAACCCCTTGTGCGGCCATCAGTTCCAGGCCGGTGGAAATCAGCGCCTGCCGGATCCGCTGACGGTCCTGCTGGGAATAAGCAACCTTGGGCATCCTTTTCCCTCCCTGAAATAAAATCATTTTTTGTAATTTGTTTTTATTCTATCATGGCTTTTCCTCCAATACAAGAACAATTTCTCTTTCTTTTCCCGGCGGCCCCCGCTGCTCTTCCCTCTTCAAATTTTCAGGGCCGGGTCTCCTCCCCTCTTTCAGACAGGAGTCTCCGCGCTTTCAGCAGAGTATCAGGACGGCTCCGGCGACAAAAACTTTCTTCCTTTGACAAACAAACCGGCGGAACCGTTGCAATCGGAGCAAATTTTCGCTACAATGATAACTGTTGAAGTGGGCCAAAAGCCGTCGCCGCCCTGGAAGGTGAAACCAGCCGTTTTGATCCGGGGTGTGATACTTGTGTCAACAGAAAAGAGGAACGTCAATGGAAAGACTGATTGGAACCGTATCCCGGGGTATTCGCGCCCCCATTATCCGGGAGGGAGACGACCTGGCCGCCATCGTGGTGGACTCGGTGGTAAACGCCCTGGAATCTGAAAACATCGCTATTGGGGAAAAGGATGTCATCGCCGTTACTGAGGCGGTGCTGGGCCGCGCCCAGGGCAACTATGCCACCGTGGACAATGTGGCCGCTGATATGCGGGCAAAGTTCGGCACCGGCACAGTGGGCGTGATCTTCCCCATCCTCAGCCGCAACCGCTTTTCCATCCTGCTCCGGGGCATCGCCAAGGGAGCGGATAAAATCGTGCTGATGCTCAGCTATCCCTCCGACGAGGTGGGCAACCACCTGATGGATATGGATCTTCTGGATGAAAAGGGTGTGGATCCCTGGCACGATATCCTCACCGAGGCCCAGTTCCGGGAGAAGTTCGGCAAGGTGATCCATCCCTTCACCGGTGTGGATTATGTGGAATATTACGGCAATCTCATCCGGGAAGCCGGGGCCGAGGTGGAGATCATCTTTGCCAACCGTGCTACCGACATCCTGAAATACACCAAAAAGGTGCTGGCCTGCGACATCCATACCCGCAAGCGTACCAAGCGTCTGCTGAAGGCGGCCGGCGCGGAAATCGTACTGGGACTGGATGATCTGCTCACCGCCCCCGTGGACGGCAGCGGCTTCAATCCGGACTACGGTCTGCTGGGCTCCAACAAGGCCACCGAGGAGCGCATCAAGCTGTTCCCCCGGGATTGCCAGGCCTTTGTGGAGGATGTTCAGGCCCGGATGCTGAAGCGTACCGGCAAAAAGGTGGAAGTGATGGTTTACGGCGACGGCGCCTTCAAGGACCCGGTGGGCAAGATCTGGGAGCTGGCAGACCCGGTAGTTTCCCCCGGCTACACCGACGGACTGGTTGGCCAGCCCAATGAGGTGAAGCTGAAATATTTGGCGGACAATCAGTTTGCCGACCTCAAGGGTGATGAACTGAAAGCCGCCATCAGCGACTTTATCCGCAAGAAGGACGCGGACCTGGTGGGACAGATGGTTTCCCAGGGCACCACTCCCCGCCGCCTCACCGATCTCATCGGCTCCCTGTGCGACCTGACCAGCGGCAGCGGCGACAAGGGCACCCCCATCATCTATATCCAGGGTTACTTTGACAACTACGCCAAATAATCGGAAATAAGATTTATTATCAGCTCAACAGCGTCAGCCGGCGGACTTGCTCCGCCGGCTGAACTGCTGCCGGACGGGATGAAGGACAGAAAAAGGCCGCTGCCCCATCCCGATGTCTCTCTATTTGATTTCAGGGAAAGGCTTTTGGGGGAGGCAGCGCGGGTGCAGACAAGACGCTTTCAGGAGCGTGGAAGCAAAAGAAATTTGCGGGAGCTTTTTCTGGCAAACCATCAGCAGGACAAAAAATGGGAGATGAAACAAAATGGTTGGGACAGGGACCATCGTCAATGTGCTGGCAATCATAGCAGGCGGCAGCTTGGGACTGCTGGTCAAAGGGGGGCTGAAGCCTCAGTATCAGGACAGCATTATCAAGTCGCTGGGACTGGCCACCATGTTCATCGGTACTTCCGGCACCCTTCAGGGAATGTTTTCGGTGGCAGGAGAAAGTTTGATTTCACTGGGGACCCGGGATACTTTGGCGATGATCCTCGCTCTGGCTCTGGGCACCCTGGCAGGAGAGATGCTGGACTTTGACGGAAAGATGGAACAGCTGGGACTGTGGCTGAAATCCAGGGCCGACCGGAAGGGAGACAGCCGGTTTGTACAGGGCTTTGTCACCGCCTCCCTGGTGGTGTGTATCGGCGCCATGGCTATTGTGGGGTCCATTCAGGACGGCCTTACCGGCAACGCCTCCACTCTTTATACCAAGTCCATCCTGGATTTCATGATTGTGATGATCTTCGCCTCTACCTACGGCAAAGGAGCCATCTTCTCCGCCCTTCCGGTGGGTGTGATCCAGGGAGCCGTCACCCTCTGCGCCGGGCTCCTCTCTCCGGTATTCAGCCCCGCTGTTATTGCCAATCTTTCCTTACTGGGAAATATGCTCATCTTCTGCGTGGGCGTCAACCTCAGCTTTGGAACCAAGTTCAAGGTGGCCAATATGCTGCCCGCTTTGGTGCTGGGTGCGGTCTTTACCGCCTGGGGGCCGCTTCTGCCCTTTTGAAACTGGTCCGTTTAAAAATTCTGCTTGCAGCTTTTCAAAGCAGGTCCGGGAATGTGATTTCCCGGACTTTTTCTTTTATACGCTTCCTTTCCTGTCACCGGAGCCTGGGACTGATGTCCCACTGTGGGAAAAGCAAAATTTTGAAAAAGTTCCGTTTTTTCACAATAATCCTCCCTGTTTCTTCGTTATATAAATAAGCGGCTTAAAAACACTTTCCAATGCAGTAAAAGCAGCCGATTCAGACACTATTCAAACAGACTGTGAACAAAAGCAAATAATTTGTGAACAGGGTTGCGCTCAACTGTACTAATGTGTTATAGTACAGTAGTACAATTTGGTCAATACGGACACAAGAACTGAGGGATGAGATTGTCTGCGATCATCAAAACGGTGGACTTGCGAAAAGCCTACCGGGTGGGCACCGAAAAGGTGGTGGCCCTCCATTGCATCAATCTGGAGATTGAAAAAGGACAGGTGTGCTGTATTCTGGGCACCTCCGGTTCCGGTAAATCCACTCTCCTCAACCAGCTGGCGGGGCTGGAAAAGCCCACCCGTGGCGAGGTGTGGATCAAAGGCAAGAAGATTTCCGCCATGACGGAAAAACAGCTGGCCCATTTCCGGCAGAAGAATGTGGGATTTGTTTTCCAGTCCTACAACCTGCTCCAGGGAATGTCCGCTGTGGAAAATGTAGCGCTGCCGCTGACCTTCCGGGGCATCAGCAAGAAAAAGCGGCTGCGCCTGGCCAAGGAAATGCTGGTGGCGGTAGGTCTGGGAAAGCGTCTCAAGCACAAGCCCAGTGAAATGTCCGGCGGTCAGCAGCAGCGTGTGGGCATTGCCCGGGCCTTTGTGGCCAAACCGGATGTGGTATTCGCCGATGAGCCTACGGGCAACCTGGATACCAAAACCACCCGGGAAGTGATGCACCTGTTTCTCAGCTTTGCCCGGAAGCAGCAAATCACCATTGTACTGGTTACCCATGACCAGAACCTGGCCCGCTACGCCGACAGAATCGTTACCATTGTGGACGGCGAAGTGATCAAGGATGTGCTCAATGATTCTCTGTATGACATCACCCTCCGGCTGGAGGAAGAGTTCGCCGGCAAAATCAAGGAAAACGCTTCTGTGGAAGCGCTGCGGGATTTTCTGCTGGAAACCAGCGACAAATATGGAGACGGTGTTTCCGCCCAGCTGCTGGAGATGGCAGTAACAGAGGAAAAACGGCAGGAAATGGTTGAGCTTACCCGACGGATGCTTGATTCTGAAAAGGATCTCCAGCGGGGAACAATGATGAAGAAAATCGGCGTGGAAGCAGGGCTTCTGGATAAAGAGGTACCCATTCCAGCGGAGGAAGAAGCCCGTGCCCGGGAGAATGCACAGGTCTCTGCCGCGCCGGAACCTGTGCCGGAACAGGAAAACAGCGTACCCCCGCAGAGCGCCGAAGAATACATCCCCGGAGGGGACAAAGGTCCTTCCCTGGTAGGAAGCGACAAATGATAAGCATGGGAGGAAAAATCAGTGAAAGTACATAACCGGTTTCTGGCCCTGACTATGGCAGCGATGATGCTGATCAGCACCATGGGTTTTGTTTTTGTCACCAGCGCCAGCGCGGCAGGCAATACGACGGCAGCAGTCATCTCCGCCAGTCCCAGTAAAATCAGCAAGGGAGACGACGTCAAGCTGAAAATACAGGTAACGGATGAAGACATCAATCCCGGACAAAAGGCTGATAAGGCTGAAGCTATTAAAAAAGCCACCTTCGAATTTAAGGAAAGCGGCAGCGGATTTGAGCCTTCCAACAAGGGCACTGTCAAGTTTTCATCCCCTCAGGTAACTGTAGATCCTGTAAAAACCCTTATCACCTATTCCTTTGAGGTGGAGAATCTCAACTACAACGGCTCCAATAAGCTGTTCAAGTGTACGGTAAAAATTCCCGGATACCCCTCTTACAACCTGGAAGCAGATATTTCCGACTTCGTTTCCTCCGGTTCTTCCGGGTCCTCCGGCTCCTCCAGCTCTTCTGATGGCGACCCGGTGGCGCCCTCCGATTCCACCCAGAGCTATGTGGTCACCAAGGTTTACCGTTACTCCAACATTGACAACACCACCCGCCCCGGCACGGTCATCTTTGATATGAACGACCAGTCCATGATCGGCAGGGGCGATTCCACCATTCGCCAGGGCTACTATGCCGATATCCTCATCACTGTCAAGGATAACAGCGCCCCCGGCGGAGACTATGAGATTCCTTTGGGTTCCAGCAGCGTTTTAGGCAGCTTCACCTATCAGCAGGGCGTAAGCTCCATCCAAAATCTTACTGACAAGGACGCGGGTTCCTTCACCTTCCTGCTGGAAAAGGTGCGCTATACCGGTTCCAGAAAGCAGCTGGCCTTTTTCATCACCGGCGATGGTTACAAAACCACTGTGGATCTGGAAATCAGCGAGTGCAAAACCCGCAGTGAAGCCGAGGCGGAAAAGGAAGAGGACGATGATACCCCGGACTACAGCAAACTGGAGCGGGCCACTCCCTATGTCATCATCAGCAACTATGGCTATGGCGGCGGCCAGGTTACGGCCGGAGACACCTTCCCCCTGAGTCTGACCTTCTATAACACCAGCTCGGTGCTGTCGGTCAACAACATGATGATCACCGTCACCATGCCCGATGACCTGATGCTCACCAGCTCCTCCAACACCTTCTATGTGGAAAATCTGGGCCGCCAGGAGACCATTACCAAATCCATGATGGTCACCGCAAAGCCCGCCGCGGCAGCCCAGTCCCACAACATCACCGTTTCCATGCGCTATCAGTATGTAGATGATAAGGTTGAGGCCCGCAAGAGCGCTGAAACCAGCGAAACCATCGCCATTCCTGTGGTGCAGGTGGACCGTTTCCAGGCCACCGGCGTGGAGCTGGATCCTGAAATCTACATCGGCGAGGAATCCAACCTCACCGTCAATTTCGTCAACAAGGGACGCAGCGAGGTCTATAACCTGTCCGCTGAAATCTCCGGCAACATCAACAATCCCGGACAGCAGCAGAACCTGGGCAACCTGGCTTCCGGCGCCACCGGCACCGCTGATTTTTATATCACTCCCTCCGGCGAGGGCGAGGTAACCGGCGAGGTCACCATCACCTACGAGGATACCAATATGGTGGAAAAGACCATCACCGTTCCTTATAACACCACTGCCATTGATCCTATGGCCGGTATGGAGCCCACGTATCCCGGTATGGGCGGTGATGTACAGGTCCCCGTGGAAGAGCCTAAATCTCCCATGCCCATTATTATCGTTGTGGCGGTGGCCGTGCTGATCCCCACCGCGGTCATCATCAAGAAGAAGATCGACAAGAAGAGGAGTGAAATGGAGGATGCGGATCTCTGACCTGCTTGCCATCTGCTACCGGAATCTCACCAGGCGCAAGCTGCGCACCGCTCTGACCGCCTTCGGCGTGGTCATCGGCGTCTGCTCCATCCTGGTGATGATCTCCATCGGTATCGGTCTGGAGCGGTATTATGACGATATGCTGGCCTCCTGGGGCGATTTGACCATGATCACTGTCAACGATTACAGCGGAAAAGGCGCCCTGGATGACGCCACAGTGGCTAAAATCCAGGCCATTCCCGGAGTTGAGATCGCCACACCCTTTTATCAGCCCTGGGACCTGGGTCTCCAGTTCAAAACCAAGGACGGCCGGTATGTGGCCTCTCCCCAAATCTATGGGGTCTACCCCGCGGCACTGGAAAAGATGGGCTTTGAACTGAAGGAAGGCAAATACCTTCATGATGGCGACAAACCCTACAGCCTGGTGGTGGGCGAAAATTTCGCCTACCGCTTCCGGGACACCAAGCGAAAAGGGGATAAAAGCCGTGTGGACCCTTACCCCGACCCTGTAACCGGTAAAATCAAGGACCCTTTCGTGGACATTAAAAAGGATAAGTTTATCCTTTTCGCTCCGGCACAAAAGGAGAACGGCAAGGACCTGGAGGTGACCCCCGTCTTTTCCGGCGTTCTCAAAAAGAACGACGCCAACTGGGAAACCTCCGAAGGCGTCTTCATGGATATCAATGAGCTGAAGGACCTGGTTAAAAAGTACAACAAGCTCAACGGTCTGCCCCAGAAAAAGACCATCACCTATGAGGAAGTGCGGGTCAAATGCGTGGAGATGGATCAGGTAGCTGCCATCCAGAAGGAAATTGAAGACATGGGCCTTTCCTGCTGGAGTATGGAGAGCAACCGCCAGGCCATGCAGGAGCAGGCCCGGATGATCCAGCTGGTGCTGGGCGGTCTGGCTGCCATCTCCCTGTTTGTCGCCGCCATCGGTATCGCCAACACCATGGTCATGTCCATCATTGAGCGCACCCGGGAAATCGGCATTATGAAGGTCATCGGCGCCGAGGTGGGCAATATCCGCACCCTGTTCCTGATGGAGGCGGGTATGATCGGCCTCATTGGAGGCGTGGTAGGGGTCATTCTCAGCTATGGTGTATCTTACCTGCTTAACTACTTCGCCGGAGGTTTCTTCGGCGCAGGCGGACAGATCTCTGTGATTCCATTGTGGCTGGTACTGTTCGCCCTTGCTTTCTCCATCCTGGTAGGCGTGCTGTTTGGATTCCTGCCGGCCAACCGGGCTGTGAAAATCTCCGCTCTGGAGGCTATCAAACACGATTGATCACCCTGTCCGGAATTTGAAAATCACCGGTCTGCAACTGATTGCGGATCGGTGATTTTTTGCTCCTGCGCCGAAGTGTGGTGAAAAAGGTCGAGGGGAAATGGTTGCGTCAAAATCGCTTTCATATTATAATATCCGGGAAAGTATCTGGTAAAAAGCAGGTCAGGTTGCTGATCATTCTCTCTTTTGGGAAAAAAGTTTTTTACATAAAAAAGCAGGACCGATGCAATAAACCGGTCAAAACGCGGCACTGAATAAATGTGCCCGGGAAAGGGCGGTGTGATATGCTACTGAGCCGGGAAACCATTGCAAAAGCGAAAGGCGGAGACCGGCAGGCCTTTGGCCAGCTGTATGAATCGGTAGCCTTGGAGCTGTATAAAGTGGCACTGTATACCTTGGGCAATCCAGAGGACGCCGAGGACGCGGTCAGCGAGACCTTTCTGGAAGCATGGAAAGGAATCAGCGGACTGAGGGAGGAAGACAGCTTCCGCCCATGGATCTTTCGCATTCTTTCAGCGCGGTGTAAGCGGAAAATCAGCGGCTATATCAAAGAACGGGGCAACATCGATCTGGAAGACTATCTGGAAGAAGGCGTGGAGGACCGAAGCCCCCGGAGAGCAGAGGTGCTGGAGGTTATGAACCGCCTTACACCGGAGGAGCGGGAGATCGTGGTATTGTCCGTGCTGGAAGGCTACACCATGCGGGAGATCGCCCAAATCAAGGAACTGCCCCAGGGAACGGTCAGCTCAAAGCTTCACCGAACGCTGAAAAAACTCAGGCAAATGCTTAATGATTGAAGAAAGGAGCGGGAAAGATGGCGCTCAATGAAAAAGACCAGGACCTGGAACAGGAGCTGGAACAAGCGCGGCTGTATTTTCAGGATCTGCCGGAAGTACGCCTGCCCGCTTCGCTGACGGCGGAAAGTCTCTTTGAACGGCTGGATGAGCTGGAGCAAAAGGAGGCTGAAAGTCAGCAGCAGCAAAAGAATGGAAAGGTGCTGTTTTGGAAAACCTGGCGCCCGGTATTATCCTATGCCGCTGTGTTTATTCTGCTGGTGGCGGTTTATTATGGTATGGGTATCGATACCCAAAAGCCGGCTCAGCTGATGAGCAGCGCCGCCGCTGTATCTCAGCAAACCGCTGAGGCGGCCCTGCCCCAGGCCCAGCAGGCAGCGCCCACAGAAGAAAACGCTTCTCCCAGAGCCTATCTGGCTCAGGAAGCTCCCCAGGGTGACGCGCCGGCTGAGGCTCCTGCGGAAGAGAGCGCTCCGGCTGCTGATACTCGGCAGGATTCCCCTGAGGAAAACGAGATCGGGCCCATGCTGGCTTCCAGCGGTGAAGCAACGGCCCAAAGCAAAGCAAACAGTGAGGAGGATTCCACCACTGCTTATTACACCGGAGTGGTAGAAGCTCTCCGGCAGGTGGAATTCTGGCCCGAAACTCAAACGGAACAGCTGCCTCAGCTGCCGGGAAATGAAATCGTGGTCCGTGACGGGGATTTATATTTCCGGTATAAAAATATTGATGGCCAGCCCAATATAGTGGAAATTTATCAGGACAAAGGGCTGACCCCTGTATCCTCCTTTCAGGTGGCAGACGCCGTGATCGTGGATCTGGTTCCCCTGGGAGACAGGCTGGCGGTGGTGGAGCAGGAGGATGACAGTTCCGCCCTTTATACCGGACAGCTGCTTACTCCTTTGGAGGAGGGACAGGCAGCGGCTCTTCCGCAGTGCGGAGCGGTAACAGTGTCGGTGTATGATCTGTCTGATCTGGAACAGCCTCGCCTGGTGGAAAGCTTCACCCAGGATGGGAAATATCTGGATCATATGCCAACGGAAAACGGACTGGTGATGGTTACCAGAAAGCATATTGATTTGACAGAGGGGCAGGCAGCGCTGCTGTGTCATGGGGCGCCCATCATTCGTCAGGGCAATAATGCCGTTGCCCAAGCCCTCTCTCCCCAGCAGGTAACGGCGTATCAGGGAGAAACCGGGCGGGAATATGTCGTTCTGTCTCTGGTGGACCTGAGCGGAGAGGATCGGCCAACCCAAACCCAGGCCGTGTTGGGAAGCCGTTTGAATGTGCAGCTGTCCCCCAACGCAATTTTTGTACTGGACAGCGAGGCCCAGGATAATGGCGGAAAGCCTCAGGCTGTATTTGATCTGGGAGAGATAGAAGTTCAGCTGCGGTAACTTCCCCCAAAAATGGATAGCGATCAAAACAGGGAGAACCGATGATAAACACGGTTCTCCCTGTTTGCGTATGGAAAGTTTCTCTTGCTTCCATATTGGATTATTCCCTGGATATGCCCCTTGGCTGACGGCCAAACCAGCGCTGATTCCCCATTGTTTTCCGTTCCGGCGGATGGAGACCACAGGTTCAAAATCAAGGGCGGAAGGATACTTTTGAGAAAAGGCCCTCCCAAGCATCCATCCTCCCACCTGAAAAAAAGATTGAAATCAGAGGTTTCTCTTCTGTTCCGGGCAATAAGGCAGAATAAAGTCTCCCGGAACGGGATCTCTGATTTCCGTACAAGAAAAAAGAAGAAGCCGCTCCTCCGAAAAGGGTGCCGGCTTCTTCCCATTTTTTACCATATTTTTTCAGAGGCATATCCGCCTTTTCAATAAGCAGCCTCTTATTTCATCTGGCCATAGATCTCGTCCACTACCTGGAACAGCTGTATCAGCTCCGGCATTTGGTCCACAGGGGTATTCTCCGGAGTGATCTCAAACTTCATCTGGATATAGGGGGCTACAAACCTCTTGCTCAGGAAAATATGGAGCTTCTCCCCCTGAAAGCCAATAAGCATGGGCGTATTGGGGCAGGCCTCCGCCAGCCGCAGGATCTTACCGGTCACCTCCGGGGTCAGCACCGAGGCCGCGGCAGAACGGTCATTGGTGAGCACCTGGAATTTTTGGGCGAATTTTTCTCCCACGCCTCCCAAAGTCTCCAGGGAGGGGTTGGCATCCAGGTAGCCTTTGACCTCCTCTTCCGGCAAAGCCCCCTGGCTCATGATGCGGATGTAAGCAGGAAAGCTGTGAGGATAGCGCACCTCCAGCCAGCTGCCCATCATCATAGGCAGACGTTTTTTCTTATCCAGCTCTCCTTTTGCGTCCACCCGGCGGATGACGGAAATATCTCCATGGCGGAAGGGCAAATCCTGATGGGTTCCGGAAACCATCTCCCTGCTGAGGAAGCCATCTTTACTGTCCCGCCACCAGATCAAGCCGGTGTCCTTGATTTCCTCACGGGTAAAGCTGCCCTTGAGGGCGTATTGAAGATTTGTTCCATAACTGCTGTAAGCCTCCAGGGCCAATTCTTTCTTGCTTTCGTTTTCAAATCGTTTGATCTGCGGCCGCAGCAGCAAATAATACAGCGCCAAATTAGCCACGATCACAAAAATCATCGCGGCTGCGCTGACAAAGTAGCATCCCAACGCTACCATATAACCTACTCCGTACAGGGCGGTAGCCATCTTGGCGTTTTTTCGCCGGGCTTCAATATCCTTGTACATCTTGGAACGATCTGCCATGTGTGCAACTCCTTTGTTTGTGGATAAGCCGCCTTACCGGCGGACGATAGTTCTATTATAATCTACCCACCATTCCGCCGCAAGGGTTCTCCGGGGATTTATTCCGCGATGCCGTAAACCCGCCGGGCATTTTCCGCCGTGATACGGGCCAGCTCTTCGGGAGAAACGCCCTTTATCTCCGCCAGCCGCCGCAGCACCTGGGTCAGCATGGAGCTGTCGCACCGCTTCCCTCTCCAGGGCTCCGGAGCCATATAAGGGCAGTCGGTTTCAACCAGCAGCCGGTCCAAAGGCACCACCGCCGCCGCCTCCAGGGCTCGCCGGGCGTTTTTGAAGGTGACCACGCCGGTAAATCCAATATACATCCCCAGTCGAAGGATCTCCAGCGCCATTTCAGCGGAGCCGGAATAGCAGTGGACGATACCACGGGGGCGATGTTTGCGCAGCAGCTCCATGGTGTCCTGATGGGCGTCCCGGTCATGGATGATCACCGGCAGCTCCAGCTCCTTTGCCAGCTCCAGCTGCTCCTCAAACACACGCTTTTGGGCCGCCTCCCACTCCCGGTCATAGTAATAATCCAGACCGATCTCCCCAATGGCCTTGACCTTGGGATGGCGGCTCAGCTGCCGCAACTGGTCCAGGTAATCCGGCGGGACCTCCGCCGCTCCATGGGGATGGACCCCCACCGCCCCATAGATATAATCATGTTTCTCCGCCAGCTCCACCGACATCCGGCTGGTGGGCAGGTCGGAGCCGATGTTCATGATCCATTCCACTCCACCCCGATGGGTGGCCTCCAACACTTCTTCCCGGTCCTGGTCGAAGCGCTCGTCATCGTAATGGGCATGGGAATCAAAAATTCCGGTCATGGGAACTTCTCCTTTCAACCGGCTGTCCATACTCGCAAGCCGGTTCCAAGCTGAGCTGCCGCCTCCCGCTCCCCTTTCTCACCGCCCGGGAACTTGGGACACAGCGCACTGTGATAAAACGCCCCCGGCTTTACCGCCGGGGGCGCAGCGTGTTTCAGTCAAAGGGCTGTTTGCGGCAAAAGCGCCTCTCTCAGTGAATACGGGTACCGGCGGGCACAGCGTCATCCACAAAGATCACCTTGCAGCCGCCGTCGGGGGTATCTCCCGCCAGCAGCATTCCCTGGGATTCCACGCCGCAGAACTTGGCGGGCTTGAGGTTGGCGATCACGATGATCTTCTTGCCGGTCAGCTGCTCCGGCTCATACCAGGGATGGATGCTGGAGACGATCTGACGTCCGCCCATACCGTCATCCAGCTTCAGCAGCAGCAGTTTTTTAGCCTTGGGTACGGCGGTGCACTCCACCACCTTGCACACCCGCAGGTCCACAGTATCAAAGCCATCCAGCGTGATCTGAGGAGCCACAGGAGAAACTTCCGGCTTCTCCTCCTTGGGCTGGGCAGCCTCTCTGGCAGCCTTTTCCGCTGCTTCCAGCTCTGCCAGCTCCTTGGCCGCGTCGATGCGGGGGAAGAGATTTTCGCCCTTGACCACAGTGGCGGTGGCTCTCAGGCCGCCGAACTCCTCGGCGCTCTCCCAGCTCCGCTCCTCCTCGCCAGCGCCCAGCATATCCAGGATCTTTTCCGCCGACTGGGGCATAAAGGGCTGGAGGAGAATAGCCGCAAGGCGGACACATTCCAGCAGATTATACAGAACAGTAGCCAGACGGGGCTTATTGGCCTCATCCTTGGCCAGCACCCAGGGAGCGGTCTCATCGATATACTTATTGGCTCTGGAAATGACCTTGAAAATCTCCATCAGAGCGTTCTGGAAAGCAAATGCCTCCATCTGCTCCACATAACGGGCCCGGAGACCGCCGGCCAGCTCCACCAGCTCCTTGTCCATAGGCTCGGCCTTCCGGTCCGCAGGGAGGGTGCCGCCGAAGTATTTGCCCACCATGGCGGTGGTACGGCTGACCAGGTTGCCCAAGTCATTGGCCAGGTCGGCGTTGATGCGGGAGATCAGGGCCTCATTGGAGAAGGTGCCGTCAGAACCGAAGGGGAACTCCCGCAGCAGGAAGTAACGGATGGCGTCCACACCGTAACGGTTGCACAGGACAACAGGGTCCACCACATTGCCCTTGGACTTGGACATCTTGCCGCCTTCCAGCAGCAGCCAGCCGTGGCCATATACCCGCTTGGGCAGGGGGAGATCCAGAGCCATGAGCATGGCGGGCCAGATAATGGCATGGAAACGGACGATCTCCTTACCCACAAAGTGGACGTCGGCAGGCCAATATTTCTCGTAATCGTCGTACTTCTCATTGCCGTAGCCCAGAGCGGTGATGTAGTTGGTCAGAGCGTCCACCCAGACATATACCACATGCTTGGGATCAAACTCCACCGGGATACCCCAGCTGAAGGAGGTACGGGAAACACACAGATCCTCCAGGCCCTGGTTGATGAAGGCTTTCATCTCATTGACACGGGAGGCAGGTGTGAGGAACTCGGGATGCTCGTCATACAGCTGGAGGATCCGGTCAGCATACTTGGACAGACGGAAGAAGTAAGCCTCCTCCTCAGCGTCCACCACTTCCCGGCCGCAGTCGGGACATTTGCCGTCCTTCAGCTGGCTCTCGGTCCAGAAGGTCTCGCAGGGGGTGCAATATTTTCCCTTATAGGTACCCTTATAGATATCGCCCCGGTCATACAGCTCCTTGAAAATCTTCTTGACCGATTCCACATGATAATCATCGGTGGTACGGATAAACCGGTCATTGGAGATGTTCATCAGTTTCCACAGATCATGGATACCGGCGACCACTTTATCCACATACTGTTGGGGAGTAACACCGGCGGCCTTGGCCTTCTCCTCGATCTTCTGACCATGCTCGTCGGTGCCGGTAAGGAACATGACGTCATAACCGGTCATTCGCTTGTAGCGGGCCATGGTATCGGTGGCCACGGTGCAATAGCTGTGTCCGATATGCAGGTTGTCCGAGGGATAATAAATAGGGGTGGTGATGTAAAAAGTTTTCTTCTCCACAGGTGATCCTCCTAAAAAGCGAACTGCGCCGGGCCTGGGTCCGGTCATATGGGTATAGTATAACACCATCGCCGAAAAATTACCAGACACAATCCGCCCGGATGGCGAAAAAGAGGGGAAAAGAAATTTCAGTGGCATTCAGCTCAATGCGGATGGGGAAATTTTGGTTCTGATGGCAGATTTTATATTTTCCCCAGGGGACGCACCATTTTTCCCTGTTTCCGTGCCAATGCGGCAAACTGGGCCGCTCCGCCCCAGTTATGGTTGACATAAGTCACCACCACATCCGCCTGGCGGAGCATTCACTGATTGCGCCAGCTGATGGCAGCACGCGGAGGCACCTTTTCGATCCCCTCTGGCAGCAGCGTATGGGAGAAATCCGGGAGAAGAGATTCTTTCCGGCGGACGGGAAAATAGGCCAACACCACCTCATAGCGGATGTGGGGATATTTTTGGCTCAACTGCTCCAGCACTGACAGCACCAGGGAGTCGAATTTTCCCTGGCTGCCCACATAAAAGGTATCCACTTCCTGAGTTTCAATCAGCTCCACCAGCATTTTCCTCAGCTGGGGTTTGACAGAATCCGGGCAGTCACGGTGGCCGAAAAAAGTGCAAACCTTATTTTTCATTCGTAACACATCCCCAAAAATTTTATGCACTAATAATCAGTCCATATTTCAAATAATACCATTATATTAAGCTAAACTCAATTCATATTTAGTGCATTTTGAGTGTATTGTGAAAAGGGTAATGAGTATGGGCAAACAAAGACATGTTAGTATCCGTGCGGATGGGGAAATGCTGGATAAATTCTATTATGTTTCCAAATACAATGGACGAAGCGGCAGTGGCCAAATACTGTTTTTGATGCGCTCGCTGGTGGAAGAATTTGAGCAAGAACATGGGAAAATCACGGAAGAGGATTTGGCACAAATGCGTTCAGACACTTAAACATATTTTGGAACTCTTCGACTTACACCAGGGCCAAGTATAGATGACTTTGCTTCAATGGTAACAGCAACCAGGGTGGTGAGGGGCATGAAACTCAATGAAGCATTGAGCAAACGTTT
This sequence comes from Angelakisella massiliensis, assembly GCF_900104675.1. Lineage (GTDB taxonomy): Bacteria > Bacillota > Clostridia > Oscillospirales > Ruminococcaceae > Angelakisella > Angelakisella massiliensis. The sequence goes on from NZ_LT629944.1 coordinate 622,856, forward strand.
ACAGGAGCTTTTGCAGCAGCGGGGTATGACCCAATATCAGCTATATATCAAAAGCGGCGTACCCAAATCCACCATCGGAAACGTCATCCACTGCACCTACGATTCCATTAAACTGCGGATTATTCACGAAATGTGTCAGGGACTTGGAATTGGAATCAACGAATTTTTTGATTCGCCCTTGTTCGATGAAGAAAATCTGGAACCTTAAAGCCTTCGCCGTGTGCGGAGGTTTTTTATTACATCCAGTTTCCCTTGCTGAAAGTAAGGCGGGATCTGTTTGTACATCAAAAACGCGCTTTATTTTTGAAAACAGTGTTGACCCTGCGTACAACTTGATAACTGGTGCAGGCGATACATCGCCTATATAGTATCACACATCGCCTATAATTGCCACTGTTTTTTCCTAAAATGCAATTGGGTGATGAATATGACGACTATTGAAGCCGTTAAAAACCGTATTTTGGAACTCTGCCAGGAACACAACATTACGATTAATAAGCTGGCCAATTTGTCTGCTCTGCCGCCATCTTCATTGAAGGCAATTCTGTATGGCAGAAGCCAGAATCCAAAACTCTTAACCATCAAGATCCTTTGTGACGGTCTCGGCATTACCTTGGGCGAATTCTTCTCTACACCGGAGTTTGATCACCTGGAACAAGAAATTCAATAAGCGTTAAAAGTGTATACCCAGGTTGTTTTCTCTACGGGGTGGAAGGATGGAACAAAAGATTCGGCGAGATCGAAAGATAGGGGACAATCTACGAAAATTAAGAAGTGATCGTGGATTATCCCAGGAAAAGCTTTGCGCCCAACTGCAGCGGCGAGGATGCGATATTGGAAGAACCACCTACGCCAAGTATGAATCAGGAGAGTTGAATATCAGAGCCAGCGTTCTGATTGAACTGAGAAAGATTTACCAGTGCAGTTATGATGACTTTTTTGAGGGGTTGGATGTTGGTGAATAAAAGGACATCAGGAAACAAACTGGAACCCAGTGACACATTCAGAGATCAGGATATAAATAGGAAGGTGGAGCATTTTGATTTCATATGAACCGCTATGGAAAACTATGAAAGAGAAAGGCGCCACCACCTACACCCTCCAATATAAAGGTGGAGAGCATAACATCAGCAGTTCCACTATCCGCAGGCTGAAAGCAGGAGAATCTGTTTCCACCAACACACTGGACAGCCTGTGCAAAATCCTTCAATGCAACATTTCAGATGTAATCCAATATATAGACAAAACCCCATGATTTCAAAATTGAAATCATGGGGTTCTGTTTCGGTTGCAGGATTTTCTCGGTATACTGGGAAAACCGCTTCAAAACACCACTCCATTCTTGTTTCTTTTGAAAAACGAAGTGAAAGATTGCGAACCCGGCACAGCCGGGGAGGCATACTTTTTGTGGTATCGTTAGTCTGCAGCCCTCATGCCGGGCGGGCACTTCCTTTGTAATGAAACAAAGGAAGCAAAATTCACCAGCGTTCCGCTTCGCCGACACAAAGTCCGCTATGCTCCAGCCCCCTGGACGGGGGCTATCCGCCCGCTCCCTTGTGTCGGCTCCTCCGGAAAAAGTCCCACTTGCTTCGGCTGCTCGGTTGTAAACGCCCTCCCGACGCCTCCGCTGCGCTAGCAACTTTTCCCGGGCGCTGGTTATTTCCATTTTATAAGGAAAAAAGAACGGCTGCTCTTGCTGTCCCGCCTGGTACGCTCGGAAAAATGGCCCAAGGGGTCTGCTCCACCCCGTAGTCCATTTTTTGCCGCCTGACACACGGGGGCGGCATACCCTCGCTCCTACCCACGGCAGGAAGTACAGACACCGCCGCCTTGCTAATACCGGAATTCCGCTGCCGCCCTCGCCGACACAAAGTCCGCTATGCTCCAGCCCCCTGGACGGAGGCTATCCGCCCGCTCCCTTGTGTCGGCTCTTCCGGGAAAAGTCACGCTTGCTTCGGCTGCTCGGTTGCCTGTGCCCTTTAGGGTAGTAAACGCCCTCCCGACGCCTCCGCTGCGCTAGCAACTTTTTCCGGGCGACGGTGTTTTTATTTGATGCGGAACCGGTATTCCGTTGCGCGGATAAGGTAGAATTCAAATCCGCCCCAGGCGGATGGAGCTTGAGACGAAAGTAAACAAACAGGACCGCTCTCCTGCAAACCGCCGGTTTCGCTCTCTTTAGGGGCGGCGCAGCTAAGCTGCGCCGCCTTTAAGCCGCACATTTGCGGCACTGCCTAAATTCCCTTTTAAATTTTAATCTCCCCCGCCCGAAAAAAGTTGCTAGCGACCAGACGGCGTCAAAAAGGCGCGCTTGTTACCCTAAAGGGCACAGGCAAGCCTTTAGCCGGACGGGAGCGGGACTTTTTTCGGAGGAGCCGCCGCAAGGGAGCGGGTGAGGAATGCCCAATTCCTTAATTGGGCGTTCCGAGGGCAGCGGACTTTGCGGCGGCGAGCGGGCGGCTTTACCTCTGTCGGCACAGGAGTAGGAACCATCCTTTCATCCCGTTCCCCTTAACACTAAAAGGTACCTGCCAAACAGTGGCAGGCACCTTCTTTGACTAACCAGATCGCTTTAGCCTCAATAATGGGTTTCCAAAGAGACGAGTCCCTTTGGCCGTATCCCCTGTCTTCCCTTTCGGCCCTGTCAAGCCTCCAGCCTTTACTCCAGTCCCAGGCCCCGGCGGATTTCCGGCAGCAGGCTGTCCCGGTTCTCGGTGGTGACGGTGAGCACCAGGGTATCCTCCCGGTTTTTGATCCGGTCCAGGAGGGGGGAATCCTTCTTTTGCAGCACACCGATGACCCGCTTGGGGCTGTCCAGGCAGGCTTCCACCAGGCGGGAAAATTCCTTTGCCTTCAGCTCCTGGCGGCCCAGCTCATCCATCAGAATAAAGGGCTCGGCAGCGGCCAGGCTGTCCGTGAGGACCCGGACCCCCAGGGTCTCAAAAACTTCCTCCACTCCGATGACCCCCTGTTGGGCCACCCGTATGGTGGTGACAGAATCGTTGACAAAGGGAGGCAGGGGCACAAAGCCATGGAAATAATGCCCTTTGAGCACCCCATCAATCCGCAGGGGCATGGTGCGAAAGCCGGTATGCCGCAGGCCGGTTTCCCTGATGAGAGCATCCAGAAGGGTGGACTTCCCCACCTGTTTTTCTCCGGTGAGGAAGAGATTGTTCGCCATGTTCAGACCTCCTCCGGCAGCTGCAATCCCATACCGGAAAGCACCGCACGCAGGCTCTCCTGCTGCTCCGGTGTCAAGGGAACAGCCTTGCCTCCCAACGAAACGGTCAGTCCCTGGGAAGCAGGAGCTTCCAGATCATAGCGGTTTTTCCGCTCCATCTGCTTTTCATTCTTATGACAGCCGCACTGACAGGCGGCCCCTGAATGAAGGTCGGCGGCTTCCGGCAGCAGGAAGGGCTTCCCGTGGGCCATCAGCTTGGCCTGGCTCTCCCCGGTATAGGGGCAATCCTCCCGCTTCTTTTCTCCCCGCAGAATGGCCAGAGCCATCTCCCCACAGGAAAGACCGCACTGGGCACAGCTTTCCGGGGTCACGTTGGGCAGCAGATCAAAAACCTTCTCCTCCACCAGGTCCGCCAGGCGCTCCACCTGACGGGTAGCGTCGATGGCGGGCAGCCCCAGGACCTCATTCCGCTCCCCAGCGATGCGGCCGGAGACAGCGATGGTGTAGTCGTTCTTCCGCTCGGCCACCTCTTCCTCTCTGTGGGCGGTGATGATCCGGGGCACAGGAGCGACATAGTCCCCCTCCAGAATGACAAAGTCCTGATGGTAGAGAGCCAGGATCTCATTATTGGTCATGGCACGGCGGGTAATAATAGCCGTCTGGTTCCGGGCTTTGGCAGTCACCAGTTCCGCTCCGGCCCGGCTGTGGCGGGCGGTATTGCTGCTTTCGTCCTCAATGGTGAAGGTGGGACAAAAGATGGTCTTTACCGTTCCCACCGAATAGCCCCGGCGGCGCAGCTCTTGAATGAGACTGGTAATCGTGGTGGTCTTGCCGGACCGGCGGACGCCCACAACACAAAATACTTTCATTTGATCGCTCCTTTATCTTCCTTGCAAACAATATATATATGATGCCCAAGCCAATCCGCTCCTGAACAAACAAAGCGGATTTTCCAGCGGACCGTTTTTCCTTTTAATCCTCCGCCAGTATTTCTTCCAGCCGGTCCAACAGCAGCTGCTGGGCGGCGTGGCTGTAGAGAATGATGGAATAGGCAATCCCCTGCTGGTTGGTCCGCTCCTCCCGCCGCAGACCCAGCTGGGCCCCCAGAGCGGTGATCAGACGGTTTTTCTTGCCGGCGGCCCCCTCCTGGTCCTTGAGGTATCCCTGACTGAGCAGCCAACGGAGAAGGGGCTGGTAGGAGAGCTTTTTCATCCGGCCTTCCGTCACCGCCGCCGAAGCCTCATTGAGGCTCCTGACCAGAGTGGAAATATTCACCGGCTCCGGAAAGAGGACCACCGCCGCTTTTTCTTCCGGGGTGAGGGCGAAGGGTGCGGGACCGCTGTGACCGCCGCTTACCACGCCGCCGTTGCGGATGACCCGTTCCAACACTCCGGCAGTGTAGGCAAAGCATTTTTTCAGCCGTTCCCCGCCCAAAGGGTCCTCCCGGGACAGGGAACTGCCGGTGATGGGGTCTATCCCCTGGGAAAGCTGATCCAGATACATTTTAGCCCGTTTCATCACATCCAAATCGTTCAAAGAAGCTCCCCTCCCTCCCAAATATACATTCAGTAATATTTTGTCGAATTATTTCAATTTATGGAGTTTCCAGTTCAGTCGAACTGGCGCAGCCACTTGCCCATCTCCACCAAACCTGCTTCGATGATTTCCGGGGTATTGCCGTAGCCGATGCGAAGGGTGTGCTCCATCTCCATCACCGCTCCCGGCAGCAGCATCACGCCGGTTTCCTCCTGGAGGCGGCGGCAGAATTCCTCTGAGGGCAGGTCCATGTCATAGCACAGCAAAGCGGTGGTACCACCCTGGGGAATCATCCAGGTGATGTGGGGCTCATTCTCCACCCACTTGGTGAGAAATTCCTTATTACGCCGCAGGATGCCCAGGTTTCGCTCCACGATTTTGTCCCGGTTCTCCAGGGCCAGAGCTGCCAGCAGATCGTTGATCATGCCGCAGCTGATGATATGGTAATCCCGCTGGTGGGCGATCTTCTCCACCAGCTCCACCGGAGCCGCTACCCAACCCATCCGCAGGCCCGCCAGGGAATAGGTCTTGGACAAGCTGCCGGTGGATACCGCTTTGGGATACAGATCAAACACGGAAGCGGTGAAGGGCTCTCCCTCATGGACCAGTCCCCGGTATACCTCGTCGCACAGCAGCCAGGCGTCATGCTCCCGGGCGATATCCACGATCTGACGGAGATAAGCCTCATCCATCACAGCACCGGTGGGGTTGTTGGGGTTATTGATGCAAATCAGCTTCACGCCGCCTTCCGCCAGCTTCCGCAGCTCCTGGAGGTCCGGCAGATATCCGTTTTCCGGGCGCAGACGCAGGATATCCACCTTTGCTCCGATGGATTCCGGGATGGAATACAGCTGTTGGTAGGTAGGCAGCACCGAAATCACATGGTCCCCCGGTTCCACCAGGGTAAGCATCAAAATGGCATTTGCGCCGATGGCCCCATGGGTAATGGCGATATTTTCCTTTTTCGCGGTGCGGTAGAGGCTGGCAATGGCGTTGCGCAGCCGGTCGCTTCCCTCAATGTCCCCATAAGTCAGCCGCATCTTTAAAATCTGGTCCTGAACCCCCTGGGGGTCGCCGGTCATCTCCAGCAGCTCCTGCACCGTCAAAGAGGCCACGCAGGTCTCCGCCAAATTATAGCGGCAGCTGGTTTCATATTGGTTCATCCACATCTCAACGCCAAAATCCTTGATCTTCATCTTCTTCACCCTTTACGGAAAAATCGGAGCCTGGAAGGCTTCTCCCCTGTAAGGGACAGGCGCAGCGCGGCTTCCTTCCGCCTGCTTCCTTCCGTTCCACTGGGGATATTGTAGCACAATCCGTCTGAAATACAAAGCAGTTTCTTCCATCTGCCCCTTTTGGATTTGTCCTCTTTGCTCTTTTTTTCATCAGCTGCGAAAACAGGCACAGATTTTCGTTTTAAATCAGGAAAATCCCTATAAAAATCTTCTTTCAAAGCCGCCTCGTCCCTTTTCCCCCGCCTTGATTTGTGCTACAATAATCCGTATTAAACTGAGGCGGCTGCTGCTTGCTTTCAGTTATCTATTTTCCGGGGACCATTGCCCCTCCAAGGAGGAATCACTGTTGACCGCGCCTTATCTCATTGCTGATGCTCATACCCACATTTTCCCGTCCAAAATTGCCGAGAAGGCTGTCGCTTCCATTGGAAGCTTTTATCATATCCCCATGTGTCACCGGGGTTCTCCCGAGGCGCTGCTGGCCTCCGGAAGCCGTATCGGCGTGCGGAAATACCTGGTATGCAGCACTGCCACCCGTCCTGGTCAGGTAACCTCCATCAACGATTTTATCCATGAAGCCTGCCTTGCCCATCCGGAATTTGTGGGACTGGCCACTCTTCATCCCGATTATGAGGATATTGAAGGGGAAATCCAGCGGGTAAAGGAATTGGGGCTTCACGGCATCAAGCTTCATCCCGATTTTCAGCAGTTTAACATTGACGATCCCGCCGCGATCCATATGTATCGTCTGCTGGCCCGGGCAGGTCTGCCGGTGCTGTTCCATACCGGGGACAACCGGTACGATTACTCCGCTCCCACCCGTTTGGTACGGGTAGCCAGGGAAATTCCCGAGCTGACCTGCATTGCCGCTCATTTCGGGGGCTACAGCCGCTGGCAGGACTGTGACCTGTACAAGGACTGCCCCAATGTCTGGTTTGACACCAGCAGCAGCCTGTTCACCCTGCCTGTGGAGCGGGCCATGGAACTGATCGAAGAACTTGGGGAGGATCGCTTTCTGTTCGGCACCGACTTTCCCATGTGGGACCATGAAGAGGAGCTGGAGCGGTTCCTCCGCCTGCCCCTTACCGAAGCCCAGCGGGTGAAGATCTTTGGAGGCAACTTCCAGCGCTTGTTTGGGGTGACCTTATGAACAATGTGCTTCGACTGCTGGGATTGACCGGCGCCGCAGGGGCGGCGGCTCTGGCGGGAGAAATGTCGCTGAGCCACTGTCTGCTGGAAACACCGGTCATTCATCTTGCCTGTGACGGGCTTCCCGCTGCTTTGGAAGGATTGCGGATACTTCACCTGTCGGATCTCCACTGCCGGATGTGGGGAAAAAGCCACCGCCGCCTGCTGGAGGCCGCCTGTGGGCTGGATCCTCAGCTGGTAGTGATGACGGGGGATATGATCGACCGGGTGGAGGATGATTTCGGGGTGATCTGGGACCTGTGCGGGCAGCTGTCCCGCCGGTGGCCGGTTTTCTTTGCCCCCGGCAATCATGAGCAGCGCCTCAGCTCCGCCAACCGTTCCCTGCTGTATGAAGGGATGGAAGCTATGGGGGTAACGGTTCTGCTCAATCAAAAGCAGGAACTGGCCTTTGGGGACGGCAGGCTGACCCTGTGGGGGTTGGCTCTTTCCACCCGGTACGAGCGCAATTATATCAACGGCAAAAACGTGGACGTCACCCTCACGGCGGCGGATGTAAATGAACTGCTGGGCAAGGCCGACCCAGGGGTCTTTCATCTGCTGCTGGCCCACAATCCCCTCTTTTTCTCCGCCTACCGCCGTTGGGGGGCAAATCTCACCCTCTCCGGCCATGTGCACGGGGGAATGGTGCGGCTGCCTGGGGTGGGAGGGCTTCTCTCCCCGGAGCGGTGCTTTTTCCCCCAATATGACGGCGGACTGTATGGGAACAGTCAAAGGCAAATGTATGTCAGCCGGGGCCTCAGCGGCGGTCCCCGGTTTCTCAATCATCCCCAACTGCCGCTGCTGGTGCTTCATCATACTGAGAAAACGGAGAAAGCATAATGATTCTTCACGCTGGAGGCGTTGTATTTGAGTAATTATATTTTGCAGACCCGGGGATTGGGTTTTCTGGATCTGCTGCGGTATCCCGATCTTTCTATTGAAGAAAATAAAGCTACCTTTATCCTGGGGGAGAGCGGCTGCGGCAAATCCACTTTGCTGCGGCTTTTTAACGCCACCCTTCTGCCCTCTGCGGGAGAAATTTTTTACCGGGGAGAAAATATCAGGCAGCTGGAGGTACTGTCCTACCGGAAAAAGGTGCTGCTGGCCTCCCAGGACGTCTATCTCTTTGACGGAAGCATCCGGGATAATTTTAATGCTTATTATCAGCTGCGGGAACAGGCCCCCATTGATGAGAAAACCATGTCCACTTTTCTCTCCCTGTGCTGTCTGGATTTTGACCTGGATACTCCCTGCGGACGCCTTTCCGGCGGAGAGCGGCAGCGGGTTTTTCTGGCCATCTGCGTCTCCTTCGGCTTTGACGTGCTGCTGCTGGACGAGCCCACCTCCGCTCTGGATGAAAAGACTGCCCGGCAGCTGATGACCAATCTCAAAGAATACATCTCCGCCCAGGGAAAAACACTGGCAGCGGTCAGTCACAGCCGGGAATTGGCGGAAGCCTTTGGGGACCGGATCATTCTGCTGGAAAAGGGGGCGCAGCCATGAACGGTGGTATTGTGGAAATTCAGCTGCAGCAGTTTGTGCTGGTATATCTGCTGCTGTTGGTGGCGGCGGCCATCATGAAAAAGTGCCAGATCGACCAGACCAAACTGCTCATCGTAGCCAGCCTGCGGATGTCGGTGCAGCTGGTGATTGCGGGGTTCATCCTCACGATTATTTTTGAAAACCCCCATCCTCAGTTTACCCTGGCTTACCTGGCAGCCATGACCATCTTTGCCATCTTCCGGGTACTGTCCAAAAACAAGGGCCTCAATCGCCGCTTTCAGCTGGTCATCGCCCTGTCCATCGCTCTGTCGGGGCTATTGGCGGTGTTGTTTTTTATCTGCGTGGTGGTGCGGGAAAGCTTTTTCAATCCCCAGTACGCCATTCCCCTCAGCGGTATGATCATGGGCAACACCATGAATGGCGTCTCCCTGGGCATCAAAACCTTCCGGGAAAGCCTGGAGGGACAGCAAAGGAAGATTGGCACGTTGCTGTCCATCGGCGCTTCTCCCCAAAAGATCCTGCTGCCCTTTGTCCGTCAGGCTATGGAGACCGCTCTGCTGCCCACCATGAACTCCATGCTGGGGATGGGGATCGTCTCCCTGCCCGGCATGATGACAGGACAAATCCTGTCCGGCACCATGCCCGGCACCGCCATCCTTTATCAGATCGCCATGATGATCTCCATCTGTACAGTGGTATGTATGGCCTGCTTCGGCTCCCTTTATTTCGGCTATCGCACCCTCTATCGGAAGGATACACAGATCATTGAGCTGTGAAAAACTTCTTGACGGCTGAGGCTCCTTGATTTAAGATTAAAAAATAAGTTTTATAAGCAATTTTTTCCACAAGGAGGATTTTTCATGTCATCCAAAGTTTATTTCTCCGACCTGCGGGCACTGCCCGGAACCGACCTGCTGGGAAAACTGAAAAAGCTCATTCGGGCCGCCGGTATCGGTCAGATTGATTTTGAAAACAAAATGGTCGCCATTAAAATCCACTTCGGTGAGCCGGGCAACCTTTCCTATCTCCGGCCCAACTACGCCAAAGCGGTGGCGGACGTCATCAAGGACCTGGGAGGCAAACCTTTCCTTACCGACTGCAACACCCTCTATGTGGGACGGCGGAAAAACGCCCTGGACCACATTGACGCGGCCTATGAAAATGGTTTCACCCCCTATTCCACCGGATGTCAGGTGATCATTGCCGACGGTCTCAAGGGTACCGACGATGTGGCGGTTCCTGTGGCAGGCGGCAACTATGTCAAGGCGGCCAAAATTGGCCGGGCCATTATGGACGCTGATGTCTTTATCAGCCTCAATCACTTCAAAGGCCATGAATCCACCGGCTTCGGCGGCGCCATCAAGAACATCGGCATGGGCTGCGGCAGCCGGGCAGGAAAGATGGAGCAGCACAACGCCGGCAAGCCTACCGTCAATGAGGAGCTGTGCCGGGGATGTCATGTCTGCGCCAAGAACTGTGCCCACGATGCCATCTCCTTCGGGGCGAACCGGAAGGCTTCCATCGACCACAACAAGTGCGTTGGCTGCGGCCGCTGCCTGGGGGCCTGCAACTTCGACGCCATCTACAATGAGAACTATTCCGCCAACGCGGAACTGAACTGCAAAATGGCAGAATACGCCAAAGCGGTGGTGGATGGCCGTCCTCAGTTCCATATCAGCCTGGTCATCGACGTCTCCCCCTACTGCGACTGCCATGCGGAAAATGATGTGCCTATCATCCCTGATGTGGGTATGTTCGCCAGCTTCGACCCTGTGGCCCTGGATCAGGCCTGCGCCGACGCCTGCAACAAAATGCCCCCCATGCCCGGCAGTCTGCTGGATGATCATATCCATGCGGAAGGTTTTGTGGACCATCATGACCATTTCACCAACACCTCTCCCGAGACCGATTGGAAGGTCTGCCTGGAGCACTGTGAGGAAATCGGCCTGGGCAGCCGGGAATATGAGTTGATCACCGTCAAATAATCCCTATTCTTCTTTTGCTCCCCTTGTAGTCAAAAAGATAAGCGGCGTTTTCACCGGCACACAGTCCGGCAAAAGCGCCGCTTTTTTCTTTTCTCTGAATATCTCCCCCTGGGGGTACAAGCTCTCTTTCCTCTCAGCGGTAGACCTTACCCATGGTAAAGCCCCGGCCGCGGACCTCGTTGGCCCGGCTGACGATCAGAAAGGCTTTGGGGTCTATTTCGTTGACCCAGGCGCTCAGGCGGGGCAGCTCCCGGTTTCCTACCACCGTCATCACCACGGGAATCTGCTGCCGCAGGTGTCCTGTTTCCGCTGTCAGCAGGGTGGTGCCCCGGTCCATCCGGGTCTGGATCATGTCGTTGATCTCCTCGTATTTCTGACTGATGATCTGCACCTGGGTCTGGCTCTTGCCCAGCAGCAGCACCCGGTCCAGCACAAAGGTATAGATGATGACCACCAGAATACCGTAAAGCACCTGCTCCCCATTGGAGAAGAAGAACTGGAGTACCAGGATAACACAATCAAAGACATACAAAGAAACAGACACCGGAATTCCTGTCTTTTTTTGCAGCACCAGCGGAGGGATATCCATGCCGCCGGTGGATGCCCCCGCCCGAATGACCAGACCCATACCGACACCAATGAGGCCTCCGGCATAAAGCACTGCCAGCATGGGGGCCCGGGTCAGCTGGGTGATGCCGGGAATTTGCTGGAGCACTGACAGGATAAGTGGGTAATAAAAGGTACTGAGCAGTGTGGTGAAGGCAAAATTCTTCCCCAGCACCCAAAAGCCCAGCAGGAACATCAGTACATTAAACGCCCCTACAAAGGCGGCAACGGGAACTCCCGCCAGGTAGTTAAAAAAGAGTGCCAGGCCGGTGGTTCCTCCGGTGATGAGGTGATTGGGCAGAATAAAGGCCGCCACAGCAAAGGCATAAGCGGTATTGCCCAAAAGGATTACTCCGATGGGCACCAGTTTTTGAAGATGCTTCATGAACATCATACGCTCCTTTTTTGGGAGATGGCCGGACTGAACCAGACTGGTACAACCGGACAGGAATCAGTATACCATGATCCGCTCCAAAGGGAAAGTCCCTTTCCACATCCTTTGGGGGCTGTCAGTCTTATTGGAAAAATGGCTTTTCTCAGCGGTAAAAAAGGCGCAGCCTCCGGAAGGTGTTTTCGGAAAGCTGCGCAATGATAAGCTGAAATTCTTTTCTGCAGAGACGGCTGATGAGCCCTTGCATCCTGGTTCTCCAAAACAGGAGCCTGCCGTTTTCTCCGCCTGTATCATGGTCAAAGGGCCGAAACCGCCTGGAGAACAGTGCCGTCCTTCCCCTCAACGATTCGGAAGGTATAGGTCAGCTCCCGGCTCTCCATCACCTGACCGGTTTCCACATTCCATTTGTCCAGCCGGATGCCGTAAGCGGCGGTTTGCCCCTCCACCGTTTCATCCACAATGGAAAGATCTCCCCAAAATCCTTCTCCGGCGGCAATAAACAGATAGGCGTCCTTTTCCTCATTGTAACTGGGCAGCATCCGGGGGTCATCGGAAAGGGGATACTCATAATCTTCTATCCCGTAATGCTCCCATACATAGGAGACAAGGCGCTGCCGTGGGACAAACAGATATCCTCTCTCGTCAGTCTCAAACTCATCCTCATGATAAGCGCAAAGCTGAAACAGACTGTTGCGGCCAATGGCCTCCCGGTCCAGTTCCTCCACCGAGGCAAAGGATTCGGTATAAAACCCGGCAAACTCCAGGGCGTACTCCCGCATCCTCTCCAGGTCCTCCCCTGTCAGGGAAGAGAACTCCTCTTCGCCGGAGGATGAGGCTTCTGGCGCGCTGGATTCCATGGCCGGAGAGGCCCCGCTTTCCTCAGCAGAAGAACTCTCCGAAATGGACGCTTCCGCCTGAGAAGAAGCTGGGACGGTTTCTTCCCCGCATCCGCAGGCCAGTACCCCGCAGAGGATAGCCACAGCAAGGCAAAGCATTTTCTTCATCGTTTCCGCTCCTTTCAGCGGCGTCAACAATAACCAGCAGCTGCCGGTATTCTGTTTCAAAACATTCCCCTGAAAAAACGGCACCGGCCTCCAAAAAAAGCCAGTGCCGCCGCTTCCGGTCATCTCTTGCTGCGGCGGATGAACCGGGAGATTTTTCTTTGTGTCAAACTGTACCCAAGCAAATTTTCAGGTCCCGCCAGGACGTCAGTCCTGTGCCACAGCGGCCCGGTAGCCTTCCATCTCCTGATGATTGCCCAGAACAAAGTGTCCCGGCTCCACTTCCTCCCAGAAGGGCGGGTCCTCCTCATAATGATGGCAGGAGGGGTCGTATACCTTGAGAACCTTTTTCCGCTCGGAAATGGGGTCCGGCTGGGGGATGGCAGAGAGAAGGGCCTGGGTGTAGGGATGGAGGGGATGACGGAACAGCAGCTCTGTTTCCGCCAGCTCCACGATCACGCCCTTATGGATAACGGCGATACGGTCGGTAATAAAGCGCATCACCGACAGATCGTGGGCAATGAACAGATAGGTCAGTCCCCGCTTCCGCTGAAGCTCCGCCAGCAGGTTGAGGACCTGGGCCCGGATGGAGACGTCCAGGGCGGAGATGGGCTCGTCGGCGATGATGAATTCCGGCTCCATAATCAGGGAGCGGGCGATGCCGATCCGCTGCCGCTGTCCGCCGGAAAACTCATGGGGAAAACGGCTGGCGAATTCCGGCAGCAGACCCACATCCAGCAGGGCCTGCTCCACCCGGCGCTTCCGCTCCTCAGGGGAGAAGTGACCGATGTTGTAAAGGCCCTCGGAGATGATGTAATCCACCTTGGCCCGCTCGTTGAGGGAGGCCATGGGGTCCTGGAAGATCATCTGGATCTCCCGGGTGATTTTTTTATCCAGCTCTCTGGAGATCTTGCCGCTGATCCGCTCCCCCTTGTAAAGGACTTCCCCCTTGGTGACGGGATTGATCCGGATGATGGCCCGGCCGATGGTGGTTTTGCCGGAGCCGGACTCCCCCACCAGTCCGAAGGTCTCCCCCCGGTAGATGTCGAAGCTGACCCCGTCCACCGCCACAAAGCGGTTCTTCCGTTCCCCGAATACCACCTGAAGGTCCCGGACCGACAGCAGCACTTCCTTCTTTTCAGCAGTCATGGCTCAGACCTCCTCCCTGCTTGCGCAGCTGGCTGATGTGCTCCGGCGGCTCCACCTTGGGAGCTCTGGGGTCCAGCAGCCAGGTGCGGGCCTTATGGGTGGGGCTCACCTCAAAATAAGGAGACCGGGCCTTGAAGTCCACCTTGAGGGCGTGGGGGTTCCGGGGGGCGAAGGCATCCCCCTTGATCTCCTGGAACAGATTGGGCGGGGTGCCCTTGATGGAATACAGCTCCTGGCCCTTGACACCCAGCTGGGGCAGGCTGGACAGCAGCGCCCAGGTGTAGGGGTGGCGGGGATCGTAAAAGACCTCCTCACAGGTGCCGATTTCCACAATATCCCCGGCGTACATGACGGCGATACGGTCGGCCACATTGGCCACCACCCCCAGGTCGTGGGTGATGTAGATGGTGGTCAGGTGATATTTCTCCTTCAGCTCCTTGAGCAGCTTGAGGATCTGGGCCTGAATGGTGACGTCCAGGGCGGTGGTGGGCTCGTCGCAGATGAGGATGCGGGGTCCGCAGGCCACGGCGATGGCAATGACCACCCGCTGGCGCATACCGCCGGAAAACTCGTGGGGATACTGATGATACCGCCGCTCCGGCTCGGTGATGCCCACGTCCCGCAGGCATTCCAGCACCTTTTCCTTCAGGGCTTTGCCCCGGAGACCGTGGCGGATGGCGATGGCCTCGCCGATCTGATAGCCGATGGTTTTCAAAGGATTCAGGCTGGTCATGGGATCCTGGAGCACCATGGCGATCTCCCGGCCGCGGATCTTCAGCCAATCCTTTTCTTTTTTATACTTGGCCAGATCCTGTCCATTATAAAGGATCTTGCCTCCGGCAATAACGCCGTTCTGGTCCAAAAGCCCCATAAAGGTCTTGGTGAACACACTCTTGCCGGAGCCGGATTCACCTACAATGGCCAGGCTTTCCCCTTCGTACAGGTCCAGGGAGACGCCCCGGATGGCATTGAGGACCCGGCCTCTGAGGTTGAATTTAACGTCCAGATCCTGTACCGACAGGATGACGTTGGACGGATGTTCCGCCATAACTGAGCGCCTCCTTTACATATGATTTTTGGGGTCTGCGGCATCGGCAAAGGCATTGCCGATGATATAGAAGGAAACGGTGACCACCGACAGCACGATGGCCGGGAAAATCAGCTGATACCGCAGGGACTGATACATCAGCATTCCGCGGCCGGTGTTGATGAGGTTGCCCAGGGAGGGGATACTCACCGGCAGACCCAAGCCGATATAGGTGAGGAACACCTCGTTGCCGATGGCCTCGGGGATGGTGGTGGCGATGCGGAGCATCATAACGCTCACCAGATAGGGCAGCAGGTTCCGCAGGATGATGCGATAGGTGGGAGTACCCAGGCAGCGGGAGGCCAGATTATAATCCCGGTCCCGGATGATCACGATCTGATTGCGGATAAACCGGGCCATCTTCAGCCAGCTGGTCAGACACATGGCCAGAATGATGGTAGACATACTGGGCCGGAGAATGTAGGAAATCAGAATCAGCAGAATCGTTTGGGGAATATTGTCCAGCACGTTGTACAGGGCGGTCATAATGTGGTCCAGGCTGCGGACATAGCCCCACAGCACTCCCACGGTGATGCCGATGACCACTTCGGACAGCGCCACGGTAAAGCCGATGATGAGGGATGTGCGGGTACCGCTCCACACCATGCTCCACAGGTCCTGACCGATGGAGTTGGTACCGAACCAGAACTCCTCGTTGGGCTGAACATTGAACAGGGTCATTCCTGTTTCAGGGTCATTGTTGATAAGGGTGGCAGGACGCTGCCCCGGCAGATGAGGCTGGATGAAGGTAAAGAGCAGCAGCGCTGCCAGCAGAATCAGCAGCAGTACCGCCGTGCGGTTCTTGAAAAACACCCGGAAGGTAGAGCGCCAGTAGGAATAATCCGACCAGGTGACCCGTTCCGCAGCGGCCTCGTCATAGTTTGCAAAGGTAAAATCCTTGTCGGAAATCATTTCCTCAATATGATCGGACACCCGGTTAGGTGCGCCGTCCAGAAACTTTTTCATATCAGCGGGCGCCTCCTTTCGATGTAAAGGTGATTCTGGGATCGCAGATGCCCATGAGGATATCTCCCAGCAGCAGGCCCACAATACTCAAAGAGGCGTAGATGAGCACCAAAGCCTGAACCATAGCGTTATCCTGCCGCTGAATGACATCTACCAGCAATCCGCCCATGCCGGGCACGGAATAGAGGGATTCCACATAGATGGAGCCCATGGCTGTCAGCAGGATCATGGAAGGGATGGTCTGGATCAGCGGCACAAAGGCGTTGGGGAACACATGGCGGGCCATGATGGCAGAGTTTTTCACACCCTTGGCCCGGGCCAGCCGGACATAGTCCTTGTTCAGCTCATCCACCATGTACCGGCGCATCCACAGCGCAAAGGTGGCGGTGTTGTAAAGGGACAGGGAGATGGTGGGCAGAATCCAGCTGGAAAAATCCCCCTCCTTAAAGAGCATGGGCAGTCCCAGCCATTCCGTCGCGTAGGTTTGGATAAACAGGTGATAAACCGCAGACGGAATCGCCATCACCAGCACCACAAAGGCCATTCCCAGTTTATCAGGAATGCCGTCCTTGAAACGGGTCATAAAAACACCCAGCGGAATACCTACCACCAAAGAAAGCGCCATGGCCAGCAGCCCCATCTGGATGGAGATGGGAGCCTTTTCCGCGACGATCTCGGAAATGGGAACATTGGGGCGATAAATCCAGGAAGTGCCCAAATCACCATGAAACAGATCCGTATAAAATTTGGCCAGCTGCACCGGGATGGGATCCCGCAGGCCCATTTCGGTAAGGATCGTTTCCCGCTGGATCTCGGTCATCTTATCATAGCTGTCGCCAAGATAGCCCTCCTCCGGCATCAGCCGCAGCAGGCAGAAGATGATGGTCAGAATGACAAACAGCGTCAGCACCGCTTGTGCCAGCCGTTTGAGCAGGTATTTGAACATGAGCAGCGCTCCTTTTCTTTTGGAGTAGGTTCACGGACGCAAACAGCGCCGCAAAAGCTGTGACGTTGTTTCCGCCCGCAAACAAAGGAGAATCCCCGGGGTCCCGACGGCTTTCGCCGCCGGGACCTTCGGGGTGAGGATGGTTCATCGTTTCAAAGAGCAATCATCAGGACTGGCTTGCCTCTTTTGCAGTCTCCCAGGCAGTTTCGGCAGCCTGGAACTCTTCCAGACTCATAGACTTCTCCAGCAGCTTCGCGCCTTTATACTTGAGAGTGGAAACACCAAAGGGCGCAAAGGGCCGGTCAAAGGGGCTGACCATATTGACGCAGTAGCCGTCGTTTCTCACCGCAAAGGGGATCACAAAGGCGTGCTCGATAAAGTAAGCCTCCGCCTCGGCAAACAGCTCATACCGGGCGTCAATATCCAGTTTTTCCGCTTTCGCGGTATCCAGCATCTGATTGTAAACAGTGATGGGCTGGCCTACATACTGGGGATCCAGGCCGGGAGTACCCTCCGCATACACTTGATCGGTGAAATAGGAAGGATCGGTAGCCATTTCAGGCCAGTTGTAGGTGGAGCCTACGCCGAAAGGATCGGTATAGGTCTCGGGATCGGCATAGTCAGGGCCCCAGTTGCACAGCATCAGCGCGTAGTCGCCCGCCTGACGGACCTGGGAGAGGAAGTTGGTGGCAGGACCAGCTACCAGAATAATGTCGATATAATCCTTGCCCAGGGTCTCCTCCAGCTGCTGCTCCACGATCTGGCACTGTTTATCCCAGTTGGCGGTGGAGGGGTTGTAGCTCATGAGGATCTTTACAGGGAAGGTGGCGCCGGCAGCGGTCAGCTCTTCCACAGCCTTTTCCTTGTACTCCAACGCCTTTGTGGTGTCAAAGCCATGTGTGGGATCGTTGGTGTATGCCTTCAGGGGCTCCAGCTGAGTGTAGTCCACACCCTCGCTGTTGGAAACAAAGTTGGGAGGAGTGAGGGTATTGTTCAGCTGGCTCTCAGGATCATAGGGTTCCTCAATGGCCTTGGCCTTCACACGGTCCAGACCATAGAAGATGGATTTACGGAAGTTCTCGTTGTTGACCGCCAGGGTCCAGTTGTCCGGCTCATACTCTTCGTCAAACCGGGGATAGAAGTTGAAGGCGTAGAAATAAGTGAAGTAACCATTGCGCTGAGGACCTACCACCTGGCTCAGTTCAGGATCGTTCATCCAGGTGGGCAGCAGATCGGCGGGGATAACGGCATAGTCGGTCTCGCCTCTCTGATACATGGTGGGAGCCAGGGTCAGAGCCTCTTTGTTGAAGGTCTCCTGGATCTCTTCAATAAAGACATTGTCAGCATCCCAGTACTTGTCGTTCTTGACATAAGTGTGGGAAACCTGAGGCTGGAAGTCTGCCAGACGATAGGCGCCGCAGTAAAGCATGGTGTCTGCAGTGGTAGCAAAGCGGTCACCCATTTCCTTAAGGAAGTCACCCTGAACGGGCATGAAGCAGACATATGTAAGCATGGACAGGAAATAGGGGCAGGGAGCATTGAGGGTATACTCCAGAGTGGTGTCATCCACCGCCCGGACACCGATCTCGTTGATGTCGGTAACAGTGCCGGCGTAGAACTCGGCGGCGTTCTTGATGACGCTGCACACGATCTCAGAGGTGGTGGACTGGTTCTCGGGAGTTACTACCCAGTGCAAAGCGTCCACAAAGTTCTGAGCGGTAACAGGGCCGTACTCGGTACCGTCATTGCGGACCCACACCGCGTCGTCACGGAGCTTGAAGGTCCAGGTGAGGCCATCCTCAGAGGTGGTCCACTCAGTGGCCAGCGCGGGCTGTACATTGCCGTACTTGTCGTACTCCACCAGGGTATCCACACCCTGAGCGGCAGCTTCCATATCTACCGTTTTGCTGGAATACAGGTAGTTGAGGGTGGTGGCCTCAGAGCCGTACAGCTTGCGATAAACGCTGGAGCCTTCCGAAGCAGCGCTGGAACCGGCGGCGCTGGAGCCGGCGGAACTGCTGCTGGAACTGCCGGAGCCGCAGGCAGACAGGCTCAGGATCATCGCCAGGCTCAGGACCAGGGATATCAGTCTTTTCATCTTCTCTTTTCCTCCTTATAGTGAAATCCGATTTATCATTCTGAAGCAGACGCCGGACCACAGTCCCGCGTTTGACAGAAGAACTGCGTCTTTATTCCCAATGATCACAGGGAATACCGCCCACACCAACACCGGGGGCATCGGTCATGGCAATGCCTGCGCCTTCATAAATGGGGCCGCCGTCATAGGGATCATACTTGCACAGAGACGGACCGTCCAGATCCGCCAGAGTGATGATCCCCTTGCCTGCCGCCAGGTGAGCCGCGGCGCTGACGGAAAGCTTGCTTTCCAGCATACAGCCGATCATACAGTGCACCTGATAGATCTCCGCCACAGCGCAGATTTTCAGCGCCTGCCAGATACCGCCGGTTTTCATCAGCTTGATGTTGATCAGGTCCGCTGCGCCCCGCCGGATGATCTCCACCGCGTCCTCCGGGGAGAAAACGCTCTCATCCGCCAGAATGGGGGTTGCCACCTGCTTGGTGATCTTCTCCATTCCCGCCAGGTCATGGGCCTTTACCGGCTGTTCTACCAGCTGGATATCCAGCCCTTTGTCCTCCATGGCGGTAATGATCCGGACAGCCTCCTTGGCGTTCCAGCCCTGGTTGGCGTCCACCCGGATGTCCACATCCGGTCCTACGGCCCGGCGGATGGCGGCGATGCGTTCCACATCCTTTAAGCCTTCCTTGCCCACCTTCACCTTCAGGATATGATATCCCTTGGCCACAGCGTCCAGGCTGTCTTCCACCATGGTGGGAATATCGTTGACGCTGATGGTCAGATCCGTTTCAAAGTGGGTACGGTGCCCTCCCAATACCTTATAAAGAGGACGTCCCAGGCTCTTGGCATACAAATCGTATAAAGCCATGTCCACAGCAGCTTTGGCGGAGGTGTTTTTCACCATGCAGCTGTGGAGCTTGGTCATCACTCCATCCAGATCCTCCAGGTCCATTCCCACCAGCGCGGGACGGATATAATCATGAATGGCGCACAGGATGGAACCTGTGGTGTCTCCGGTAATAACGGCCGTGGGCGCCGCCTCACCATAGCCTTCCAGGCCGTTGTCGGCAGTGACACGAACCACTATGTCCTCCACCTGCTCCACTGTCCGCAGAGCGGTCTTGAAAGGCCGTTCCAGCGGAATACGAATCGAGCCGGTGCGGATATCCACGATCTTCATCACAGCATCACCTTCAAAAATGCAACTTTTGGACCAGTTTGGTGCAAACAGAAAAAAGCATCAGCGAAGCACCACCGAAACCGGAATTTTTCTTTTTTCACCGTTCTTCTTTCTCTATATATGATATTGTTGCCATTATACCACCCGATTTTAGGGATGTAAAGCGGTTATAGAGAATTTATTCAGGTTTAAACGAACAAAATACATTGCAAATTCAGGCGTCAATTGACATTTGCTACAAACGCTCCACGCCAAAAATGCAACTATTCATCTGACAACCTGGCTCGAATATTAAGTTGTAATCATAACATTTCTGTACTTTTTACCGAAAAAAAGGCTTGGTTTTCCTTTTTAAGGGAAAAATTATGACGCTTTTATGCTTTACCTCTCCCGCCAGCAGGGAAAACCGCCCTATTTTTTATTCTGCCTTTTCCTCTCTTATCCCCTGTTCATTCCCCGTTTTCCCCCGCCAAAATCGCCGGGAACATATTTTGCAAAAGAAAAACAAAATAGTGGTGCCAAAGACACTTTTATGGTGTATGATAGAAGCGTAAAACAACAGCAGCAAGGAGGCTGCCTTTATGGACTATCTGCAAATGGTGAAGCAATACCGTCCACGAACCCTGGAAGAGGAAGGAGACCGCCTGCAGATGCTCCGTCTGGCGGAGCTGTTCCCGGACGGACTGCTGACCCGGGACAATATGGTGGCCCACTTTGCCAGCAGCGGCCTGATCCTCAACAGGGATATGACCCATGTCCTGCTGGTGCGCCACAATATCTACCGCACCTGGAGCTTTACCGGAGGTCATGCCGACGGTGACCCGGATCCCCTTGCGGTGGCCCTTCGGGAAGCGGAGGAGGAGACCGGTGTTTCCGTCCGCCCCCTGATGGAGCAGCCCGCTTCTCTGAATATTCTGGCGGTGCGGGGGCACTGGCGGCGGGAGGAGTATGTTCCGCCCCACCTGCATCTGGACCTGGACTTCCTGCTGGAGGCAGACGACCAGCTTCCTGTCCGCTGCAAACGGGACGAAAACAGCGCTGTCCGATGGATTCCTCTTTCGGAATTGGAAGAGGTGTGCGGCGAACCCCATATGCTGGAAATATACCGAAAGCTGCTGGAACAGGCCCGCATTCTTCGGGGATTTCCCCGTCCCCAGCGGCTGCGGCAGCTGGAGGGGCAGCGGGAAACCGTTTTTCTGGAAGCAAAGCAAGCCACCGGCGGCCTGCCGGAAAGCCTGTGGGAAACCCTTTCCGCTTTTGCCAACACCGCCGGAGGCGTCGTCCTGCTGGGGGTGGCGGAGGAGCCGGACCATACGCTGCGTTTGTTTGGTCTGCCCGATGCCGAAGCGCTGGAAGAAGATTTCTGGGCCGCCCTTGGTGACCCAGGACTGATCCATAATCTTCATCTCACCCGCAGCAATGTTTATATCCAGCGAGAGGAGGGAAAAGATATTCTTGTCATCGAGGTTCCTCCCGCTCCCGGGGAGCGCCGTCCTGTCTATCTGGGGGATGATCCCTTTCAGGGGACCTATATCCGCCGCCGGGATGGGGACTACCGCTGCACCCGCCGGGAGGTACTGTTCCTGGCCAAAGAAAATCCCAGACTGCTGGAAAATTTGAATCATCCTGAACCCACAACAAAAAGAACGGAAAGAATGGAGAATGATCATGGCTGACACCGGCATTTTCGACATCATCGGCCCCAATATGGTGGGGCCTTCCAGCTCCCATACGGCGGGCGCACTGCGCATCGCCCTGCTGGCGGGAAAAATGCTTCATTCCCGTCCGGCCTCTGTCCAGTTCACCCTTTATGGCTCCTTTGCCCGCACCTATCGGGGGCATGGTACTGACCGGGCGCTGCTGGCGGGTATCCTGGGGATGAATACAGAAGATCTTCGGATCCGGGATTCCTTTTCCCTGGCGGATCAGGCAGGACTTCAATATTCCTTTGAGGAAAACACAGAAAACCGTGAGGTGCATCCCAATACAGTGGATATTTCTCTCCGCGGAGAGGATGGCGAAGAGGTGCGGATCACCGGTGTTTCGGTAGGCGGCGGCGCGGTGCGCATCACCCGCATCAATGGCGTCAAGGTTCGCTTTTCCGGCGAATACAACACCCTCATTGTCCGTCAGCTGGATACTCCCGGTGTGGTGGCCGCCATTACCCGGGTACTGGCGGAGCATCACATCAACATTGCCTTTATGCGGATGTATCGGGAAGGAAAAGGGGACATCGCCTATACCATTGTAGAGGCGGACGGTCAGATCCCTGAAGCTGCCGCCCAGGAGATCCGTTCCCAGGACAACATCCATAACGTCACCCTTATCACCATCTGATCAACGGGAGGAAGAAATCATGAACTTCAAAAACGCCCATGAGCTGCTGGAGCTGTGCAGCAGTCAGGGTATGGATATCGGCCAGGTGATGGTACAGCGGGAAATCACTGTACTGGAACATTCTCAGGAGGAAACCTTTCAGCGTATGCGCCGCGCCTACAGCATTATGAAAGACGCCGCCGGCACCGCCCGCAAAACCCCGCAAAAGACCATGGGCGGACTGATCGGAGGAGAGGCGTCCCGGCTGGAAAAGCGCCGGCTGGCGGGACAGTCCATCTGCGGCTCTCTCATGGCCAGAGCTATCAGCTGCGCTATGGGCGTGCTGGAAGTGAACGCTTCCATGGGCCTGATTGTGGCCGCACCCACCGCCGGTTCCTCCGGGGTGCTCCCGGGGGTGCTGCTGGCCCTGCAGGAGGAACACGGGCTTACCGATGAGGACATGCTGCCGCCGCTGTTCTGTGCCGCGGCTGTAGGCTACCTTATTTCCCGCAACGCCACTGTGGCCGGAGCGGAAGGCGGCTGTCAGGCAGAGGTGGGAGCTGCTTCCGCTATGGCTGCCGCGGCTGCGGTACAGCTGATGGGCGGCACGCCGGAGCAGTGCCTCAGGGCTGCTTCCACCGCCCTGGCCAATATCCTGGGGCTGGTGTGCGACCCCATTGGCGGATTGGTGGAGGCCCCATGTCAAAGCCGCAACGCCATGGGCGCTTCCAACGCACTGATTTCGGCGGAGCTGGCGCTGGCTGACGCAGCTTTGGACATTCCCTTTGATGAAATGGTGGACGCCATGCTGGCTGTGGGCAAATCCATGCCTTCAGAGCTGCGGGAAACTGCTCTGGGCGGTGTAGCAGCCTGTCCCAGCTGCCGCAGCAGAGGAGTATGCAAAAAGTAAGAAGCGGCCCAAAAGGGACGCAGCGGCATCCGCCTGGATGATTGATGTAAAACGGAATATAAAAAGAGCCTTCCGGAAAAGATCGGCATTGAAGCTTTTTCGGAAGGCTTTTCTTTTTTATCCTATCGCCCAAGGATTTTTGGGGCTCACCCCCTTGGTTTTTTACAAAAAATCAGCCCCTCCCCAATTTTCTTTACATGGGGAGGGGCCGGTGCCTCAGCAATTATTCTGCTTTTGGAAAAATTATGGAATTTACTGCAAAACTCCGGTAGTCTGCACTTCCGGCTGCTCCGGAACACTTTCATCCAGTGTCAGGTCCAGGGTTTTGGCTCTGCCATCCCGGAGAACGGTCAGGGAAATGGTATCGCCGGGATTATGGTTCTCAATCACGGACTTGAAGTCGGACACCTGAGAAATTTGTTCCCCATCCGCTTCCAGGATGCAATCGCCCTGCTGCAGACCGGCTTTCTCAGCGCCGCTGCCTTCCTCTACGGAATAAACATAAACACCCAGATACTGGACCCCATACCGCATGGCGGTAGAGAAATCCTGAATATCCACCAAAGTCACGCCCGCTTTGGATCTTCCGCCTACATAGCCCTGGGAGATCAGCTGCTCTATGACCGGCATTGCAGTATCAATGGGGATGGCAAATCCCAGTCCCTCCACTCCGTTGCCGGAGGTCTTGGCGTTGACAATGCCGATGAGCTCGCCCTTGCTGTTAAACAGTCCGCCGCCGGAGTTGCCGGGGTTGATGGCGGCATTGGTTTGCAGCAGGCTCATGTTTTCGCCTTCTACGGTAACCTCCCGGTTCAAAGCACTGATGATACCGTTTGTAACGGTTCCGCCCAGCTCGCCCAGAGGATTGCCTACAGCAATGGCGGTATCGCCCACCTGAAGACTGTCAGAGCTGCCGATCACGGCGGCAGTCAAGCCTTCCGCATCAATTTTCAGCACAGCCAGATCCGTCTTGGAATCTGCCCCCACAATTTCCGCGTCATATTCGGTGCCGTCATACAGCCGAACTGTCACTTTGTTGGCGCCTTCAATGACATGGTTGTTGGTGACGATGGTGCCATCCTCAGAAATGATGACGCCGCTGCCGGCACTGGCGGAAACGGTCTGGGAAGAGAAGAACCCGCCGCTGCCTACGACTTCCGCCGTGATCTCCACCACCGAGGGAGAAACCTTCTCCACTACCTGGCTGACGCTCAGCTCCTCACCTGAGGACGAAGAAGAGGTTCCTTCGGTGACCACGGAACGATAGATGACAGTGCCGCTGTCGCCGCCCATCAGTTTGAGGGCCGCATATCCGCCGCCAAAGCCCGCCGCACCGGAGACCACCATGCAGCCTGCCAGCACCAGCGCCATATTGCGGCCTTTGCGGTGTTTTTTCCTTTCCGGGGGTCTCTGCTCACCGGAAGGGGTGCTGTAGGGCTGGTAATAGTTCATGCGATTCAGATCAAAATTCTGCCGTTCATTTTCATTATGGTTATAGCCGTTGTTCTCAAACATTCTGAACAACCTCCCGCTTTATGAATTCAGTTCCTGCTGTCCAGGTCCTTCCTGAACTGTGACCTTATAATAATGGATAAATGTGAAGCGCAATTGAAAAAAATGGTGGGAGCGAATGAAAGTTTTTTAAAAAAATTGTTACTTTGTCAAAAAGTCCGCAACTGTAAAAAAGAGACCCTTTCTCTTGCTCCTGGTGAAAAACGACCTGCTCAGCGGAACTCACTGCTTTCCCACAACTTTCCCGCCCCATTGTGCTCCTGTCCCGGAAAAGGAAAGGGGTGTTATCGGTGTTCTGAAATTGGCTGTTGGGCTTTAGAATATATTGCCGCCGCCCCAAAATATGCTTTGATCAGGGATATCATCGAAAGAAGAATTTGCATTTATTTTTCCAAAACCACAAAAAGAGGCTTGCGCTGCTGTTGTATAATAGAACAACAGGACCAGTTCCTTGAGAGATTTGAGAGAAAAAGGATGTGTCTTTTGATGAAAATTACTGTTATTGGGTGTGGACGCTGGGGCAGCTTTTTGGCCTGGTATCTGGACACTCTGGGGCATGAGGTGACCCTCTGCGGCCGTCCTGGTTCCTCCCATCTGGAGCAGTTCCGACGCACACGCTCAAATGGCCTGATCACCTTTCCGCCAACCGTGGCCTTTTCCACCCATCAGCAGGCTGCTGTGGAGGACTGTGAAATTCTGGTCGTTTCAGTGGGCGCTCAAAGCCTCCGGGCACTGATGGGCAGCCTTCCGGTGGAAAAGCTGAGGGGAAAACCCATTGTTTTGTGCATGAAAGGGATTGAAAATGGCACGGGCCTGCGTTTGAGCCAGGTAGTGGAAGAATTTGTTTTTTCCGATACACCGGTTGCCGTATGGGTGGGCCCCGGTCATGTGCAGGAATTCACCCGGGGCGTACCCAACTGTATGGTGATTGATTCCCAGAACAGACAGGTGACCTCTTCTCTGGTGGAGACCTTCCGGGGGCCTCTCATCCGTTTTTATTATGGTACGGATCTGATCGGGACCGAGGTGGGAGCCGCCTCCAAAAATGTGATTGGTATTGCCGCCGGTATGCTGGATGGCCTGGGCCTTTCCTCCCTGAAAGGAGCACTGATGGCCCGGGGAGCCCGGGAAATCGCCCGGCTGATTGAAGCTATGGGGGGCGACTGGCGCAGTGCCTACGGCCTTGCCCATCTGGGAGATTATGAGGCTACCGTCTTCTCTCCCCACAGCCACAACCGTGCCTATGGCGAAGCCTTTGTTACCGGCAGGGATTTTGGCCAGCTGGCAGAGGGAGTGGAAACCGCCCGTGCCCTGGCCCTGCTGGAGCAGCGGTACCAGGTGGAGCTGCCCATCTGTGACGCGGTGCGCCAAGTGCTGGATGGAGTATCTGCCCCTCGGGAGGCCCTGGAGCAGCTGTTTCTCCGCAGCCTCAAGGAGGAGTTTTGAGGGGGAGTCATCCAAAAGCTGACAAGGAGATGCGGGAGGACGGCCAAAGGTATGATTGGTACCAAAGGTCATGAGGGGATACGCCCAAAGGGACTCGTCCCTTTGGAAACCCGCGTCGCGGTGGACTGCGCTGCATTCGGAACACCCAATTGAGAATTGGGCATTCCTCACCCGCTCCGTTACCGCTCCTTCCCCCCAAAAGGTCCCGCTTGCTTCGGCTGCTCGGTTGCCTGTGCCCTTTGAGGGTACAAGCGCCCTCACGACGCCTCCGCTGCGCTACCAACCTTTTGGGGGCGAGGGTGATTTCCATTTTATAAGGAAAAAAGATGGTAGCCTGCCGCTGTTTTGGCTGATACCTTTTAGGCTTAATGGAGACGATGTGGAGGGATAGTTTCTGCTCCTGTCCCGGCAAGGGCAATGTCACCCGCTCGCCGGTTGTCCGGGTAAAGCCGGACAATCCACTCGCTGCTCGCGGCGGGGATGATTTCCATTTTATAAGGAAAAAAGATTCTGGCCGCCAAGGCGGCCAAAGGGTGCGGCGGTAAACCGCCGCACCCCATTTCCACTGCAAAAAGTTCTTGCTTTTTATTCTCTCCGGCGTTATAATGTCCCATCGTGAGGGAATGAAGTTCTCCCGGGGCCGTGAGCCTGAACCGCTTTTTAAAGAGCTGATGACTTCTGTGATCGAATTCACAGGGTCACCAGCTCTTTTTTTGTCTCTCTGGCGGTGATTTTCACCATTTTCATATGACTGCAAATATCCCTCGATTTGTTTTTCTTTCATAAGAATATCTGTAAAATATATCCAGACTATAGAAAAAACCGGTTTCAAGGGAAAACAAAATTCACAATCATAGACCCGCGCCCACCGGAGTGCGAAACCGGGGGTATCACCGCTGGTTTCGTCAGCAACCAGGCGGTGTATCCAGGGGGACTGAGTCCCTCTGGAAGTGTGCTGAATTTTTGCGGCACGCTCAAAAATATATCATTCAAGGCAGATGGATCTGTCTTTAAAAGGAGTTTTTGATCATGCTTTTAAGTCTCGCGCTTATCTTTCTCTGCGGAATGATCCTGGGAGGGCTGTTCCATCGGCTGCGGCTGCCCCCGTTATTGGGGATGCTGCTGACAGGAATGCTGCTGGGTCCCAGTCTGCTGAACCTTCTGGACAGTTCTATCCTGTGCATTTCCGCCGATCTGCGGAAAATCGCCCTCATCATCATCCTCACCCGGGCGGGGCTGAATCTGGAGCTGGACGAGCTGCGGCAGGTTGGACGGCCCGCAGTGCTGATGTGCTTTGTTCCCGCTTCCTTTGAGATCATCGGTATCCTGCTGCTGGCTCCGCCTCTGCTGGGGCTCTCCCGGCTGGAGGCCGCCATTCTGGGGACAGTATTGGCAGCGGTTTCTCCAGCGGTGGTGGTGCCCCGGATGCTGCGGCTGATGGAGGAAGGCTGGGGCCGCTCTGCCGGGGTGCCCCAACTGGTGATGGCGGGGGCTTCGGTGGACGACGTCTTTGTCATCGTCCTGTTCAGCGCCTTCACCCGCCTGGCTTCCGGCGGGTCCGTTTCACCTTTGGATCTGGCCCGTATTCCCATTTCCATTGTGCTGGGTATCGCGGGAGGTGTGCTCTGCGGTCTGGGGCTCTCCCTGCTGTTCCGCCGCTTCCATTTGAGAGACAGCCTGAAAGTGCTGATCATCCTCAGCATTTCTTTTCTCCTTGTAACAGTGGAGGACCACCTCACCGGGGTGATAGGCTTCTCCGGCCTTCTGGCGGTGATGAGCCTGGGGGTCACCCTTCGGCTGCGCCGCCGGGAAGTGGCGGAGCGTCTTTCCGCCAAGTACGGCAAGCTGTGGGTGGCAGCGGAGCTGCTGCTCTTTGTTCTGGTGGGAGCCGCTGTGGATCTCCGGTACGCCCTGCTGTCCAGAGGCGCGGTGGTGCTGGTGATTCTGGGGGCGCTGATATTCCGTATAGCCGGGGTTCTGGTCTCGGTGTCCGGCAGCCGTCTGTCCCGTAAGGAGCGGTTGTTCACGATGGTGGCCTACTGCCCCAAAGCCACGGTCCAGGCGGCTATCGGCGGCGTCCCCCTGGCTATGGGTCTTGCCTGCGGTCAAATGGTGCTGACTGCCGCGGTGATGGCCATCCTCATTACAGCGCCTTTGGGAGCTATTGCCATTGACGCCACCTACCGGCGTCTTTTGAAGCGTGACCCTGTGGAGGGACACTGATTTCTATCCGCTGCAGGCTCTTGGGTGGTATGGCTGCATCCCCGGAGCCTGAGGCGACCAAGTCCATTCCAAAGGCTGGCAAACAGCCCTGTACTTTTCTGTTGCGCCGTGCTACAATGGAAACAAGAGATACCGCGCTTTCGGGCCGGTATCCTTTATTCTGACACAAAAGGCGATGATCATTTTTGCAGGACCAGAATCTCCTTACTGTAGGCAGCGTTCCCAAAAAGATGCTTCTTTTCGCTATTCCCATCTTTTTCAGCAATCTGTTCCAACAGCTCTACAACGCCGCCGATTCCCTGATCGTGGGCAACTTTATCGGTGAGCAGGCCCTTGCCGCCGTCGGCTCTTCGGGCAGTCTCATCATGCTGCTGATCGGCTTTGTCAACGGCATGGCGCTGGGCGCCGGAGTGCTGATCGCACAGCTTTATGGGGCTCAGGATCGTGAGCGTCTGGAACGGGCAGTACATACCACTGTGGCGATGGGGCTTGCCTGCGGCATCGCCTTGACTGTGCTGGGTGTGGCTCTCAGCCCGCAGATCCTTCGCTGGATGGGTACACCGGAAGATGTGATGTCCAGTTCAGTGCTTTATTTCCGGGTCTACTTCCTTGGATGCAGCGCGGTGGTGCTGTATAATATCGGCGCGGGCATCCTCCAATCGGTGGGCGACAGCCGCAGCCCCATGAAGTATCTGATTCTCTCCTCCATCGTCAATGTTGTGCTGGACCTTTTGTTTGTGGCTGTATTGGGCTTCGGCGTGGGCAGCGCCGCCCTGGCCACTGTCATCAGTCAGGTGGTCAGCGCTTTCCTTGCTTTCCGCAAGCTCAGCCTTACCCAGGAGGCCTATGGCGTGCGCTGGCGGCAGGTTCGCTTTGATCTGCCCATGCTTCGCCGGGTGGTGGGATTGGGCATCCCATCCGGCGTGCAGAACTCTGTTATCGCTCTGGCCAATGTCATTGTCCAGTCCAACATCAATGTCTTCGGTTCCGCAGCTATGGCCGGATGCGGCGCTCACGCCAAGGTGGAGGGCTTTGCCTTCCTGCCCATCACCTGCTTTGCGCTGGCCCTCTCCACCTTTGTCAGCCAGAACATCGGCGCCCAGCGGTATGACCGGGTGCGCAAGGGCATCCGCTTCGGTCTGTTGTGCAGTCCCCTGCTGGCGGAGGTCATTGGTGTTATCATCTTCTTCCTCTCACCTGTTTTCGTCTCTGCCTTCAACAACCAGCCGGAGGTGATCGCCTACGGCGTCAACTATGCCCGCACAGTAGCTCTTTTTTATTTCCTGCTGGCCTTCTCCCACTGCTGCGCCGGTATCCTTCGGGGAATGGGCCGTCCCATTATTCCCATGGCCATCATGCTGCTGATCTGGTGTGCTTTGCGCATTACCTATATCACGGTCACAGTTCGTATCTTCCCCACCATTCAGGTGGTCTACTGGGCCTATCCCCTTACCTGGGGCATCAGCTCCCTGCTGTTCGCCTTCTGTCTGACCAAATTGAAGTTCCCGCCCATGGAAGAAATTCCTCAGGCCGAAGGCTACTGAAAAATCATGACCAGACCAAAGGTTCCGTTTTTTTGAATGTTTCAGTATTCCATATCACAGTTAAAGGGCGGCGGCAGATAAACTGCCGCCGCTTCAGTCTGTTGAGGAACCTCTTCCAAGGCACAACCAGAATTCAAAATCATAAAAATCAGGACATGCGCCTGATTTTTATACCTCGACCCGCGCCCACTGGGGCGCGAAACCGGGGGTATCGCCGCTGGTTTCGTCAGGAACCAGGCGGCGTATCCAGGGGGTATTGGATACCCCCTGGAAGCGTGTCGAACTTTTTCGACACGCTCAAGCGGCGGCAGATAAACTGCCGCCGCTTTTTTTGCAGACAAATCCAAACTTGCCTTAAAAGCGAAAGGTTGTTTTGCGGACATAGCAGCACCCCAAGCCCTTTTGCCCCGTACTGCGGCAGCGAAGAGCGAAAGCTTCATTCCGATGGATAATAAATGTGCCAAGTTGATTTTTGAGGACTGCCCATATCTCCCACCATGCCCTTTCGCCGTGGTTTTTCTTTTCCCCGTCTCCATTTCATGTTATAATACCTCCATATCAACAGAAAGGACCCTGTCTATGAATTTGATTGAACAGCTGTCCCGGGAGCTTTCTCTCCGGGTTTCACAGGTGCAGGCCGCTGTGGACCTGATCGACGCCGGCAACACCATTCCTTTTATCGCCCGTTACCGCAAGGAGATGACCGGCAGCCTGGACGACAGCCAGCTGCGGGACCTGGATGACCGGCTGACCTATCTGCGGAATCTGGACAAGCGCCGTCAAGAAGTTCTTTCCTCCATTGAGGAACAGGGCAAGCTGACCGAGGAGCTGTCGGCCGCCGTCGCCGCCGCCCAGACCCTGGCAGAGGTAGAGGACCTGTACCGTCCCTATAAGCAGAAACGGAAAACCCGCGCCAGTGTTGCCCGGGAACGGGGCCTGGCCCCTTTGGCGGAAGCGATCCGGGCTCAAAACACCCTGGCAGAGCCGCTGAATATGGCCAGGGAATATGTCTCTGCGGAAAAAGGAGTGGAGACCCCGGAGGATGCCCTGGCCGGGGCTTTGGATATCATTGCCGAGGAGCTGTCGGATGACGCTTCCATCCGGGGAGAGCTGCGGCAGCTGATTCAGGATCAGGGGGTGATTGTCACCACCGGAGACCCGGAAAGCGCTGTTTACGCCATGTATGCCGACTTTTCCGAAGCGGTCAGACGTATCGCGCCCCATCGGGTGCTGGCCATCAACCGGGGCGTAAAGGAGGGGGCGCTGAAAGCCTCCCTTCAGCTGGACGGAGACCGGGCGGTGGCACTGCTGTGCCGCCATGCCGTCACCGCCAAAAATCCCTGTGGGCGAGCTGTAGCTGAAGCGGCTGCGGACAGCTGGAAGCGTCTGCTTGCTCCCTCCCTGGAAAACGAAACTTTTTCCACGCTCTTTGAAGCCGCCAGTGAGCAGGCCATCAAAGTATTCGGGGAAAATCTTCATCATCTGCTGATGCAGCCGCCGGTAAAGGGGCGGGTGGTGCTGGGGTTGGACCCCGCCTATCGTACCGGCTGCAAAATCGCAGTGGTGGACGAGACCGGCAAAGTGCTGGATACTACCGTCATCTATCCCACTCCGCCCCAGAACAAGGTGGCGGAAGCGCAAAAGATTCTCTTGAAACTCATTGAAAAGCACGGGGTGTCGGTCATTTCCATCGGCAACGGCTCCGCCTCCCGGGAATCGGAGCAGTTTGTGGCTCAGCTGATCCGGGAAAGCGGTCTGCCCCTGTCCTATATGGTGGTCAGCGAGGCGGGCGCTTCGGTCTATTCCGCTTCCAAACTGGCCAGTGAGGAATTTCCTCAATTTGACGTTTCCCTCCGCAGCGCTGTTTCCATTGCCCGGCGTCTCCAGGACCCTCTGGCGGAACTGGTGAAAATCGATCCAAAGGCCATCGGCATCGGTCAATATCAGCATGATATGCCCAAGGCCCGGCTGGACAGCACCCTCAGCGGCGTGGTGGAAAGCTGCGTCAACTCGGTGGGAGTGGATCTGAACACCGCCTCCTTCTCCCTGCTGGGCCATGTGGCTGGGATCAACGCCGCCGTGGCCAAGAATGTGGTGACTTACCGGGAGGAAAACGGCGGCTTCACCGCCCGTTCCCAGCTGCTGAAGGTACCCAAGCTGGGGAAAAAGGCTTATGAGCAGTGCGCCGGATTTCTCCGCATCCCCGGGGCCAAAAATCCCCTGGACGCCACCGCTGTCCATCCGGAAAGCTACAAGGCAGCTGCCCTGCTGCTGGAGCGGTGCGGCTTCCAGCTGGCGGACGTAGGAACTGAGGCTCTCTCCACGCTGCCCCAGCGGGCAAAGGACCAAGGACTGGAAAAGCTGGCTGAGGAAGCGGGGATCGGTGTTCCCACCCTGCGGGATATTATCGATGAGCTGATGAAGCCGGGGCGGGACCCTCGTGATCAGCTGCCCCCTCCCATCCTCCGCACCGATGTGATGAAGATGGAGGACTTAAAGCCGGAAATGATCCTGACCGGAACGGTACGCAATGTGCTGGATTTCGGTGCCTTTGTGGACATCGGCGTTCATGAGGATGGTCTGGTCCATATCTCCCAGCTTTCGGAGCGGTTTGTGAAGCATCCTTCCCAGGTAGTGAAGGTAGGAGATGTGGTAAAAGTGAAGGTGCTGGATGTGGACCTGAAGCGTGGCCGTATTTCCCTGACCATGAAGGGACTGGACTGATATTTTCACGGTGTAAGAGAAAAAGATAAAAGGGTGTTCCCGCACTGTTGAAGTGGGAACCCCCTGGATACGCCGCAGGTTCCTGACAAAACCAGCGGCGATACCCCCGGTTTCGCGCCCCGGTGGGCGCGGGTCGTGGTATAAAAATCAGGCACATGTCCTGATTTTTGTGATTTTGAATTTTGTTTTTTGGAATCAGGTTTTTACAGACTGAAAAGGCGTTCCCGCACTGTTGAAGTGGGAACGCCTTTTTTATGCGCCACAACCGCACAAACCTTTTTCTGGAGAAGTACATGATCCCTTTGCTTGAGAAAAGGGGTGACGACCTTTACCGGACCGCCTGATTGGAGATATACAGCCCCATATCCCCCTGATCTCCGGACCAGCTGATGCTCACCGATTTTTCTCCCTTGGTCATCAGGTATCCCGAGGAAACTTCCTCCGAGGCTCCCTCCGCCTGTTCAAAGCCCTCCTGGGTCAAAAGCTCCAGGTAGCCCTCCGGGTCCGGCACTGATGTCATCTGGATATAGCAATACCCCTTCTCCAGATCGATCCATCCCCGCACCACTTCCCCTTCCGGCCGGGGAATTCCCTTGGTGTAATCGTTATCAGGCCAGACCCCCTCCTTTAATTGCATCAGGGTACCAATGGCCTTGGGGGGCTGACCACTCTGCCAGATCCCGGCCGCCACTGCCGCCGTCAGCACCAATATAATAGGAATGATCCACGCTCTTTTTTTCATTGTTTGTTCCTCCCGGTAGCCTTAAAGCGCCGCAGTAATATCACTGCCAGTATGCCCGCTGCCAGTGACAGCAGTACCAATATCATCAGCGGAGAAATCCCCGGGTTTCCCACTACTTCAATGGCGGTGACGGTCACAGCCCCTCCAATAGCATCCTGGGGAAAGAGCCCACCTGTCATTGCGCCTTTGAGGAAGACCGCAGTTGCTGCAAACGCAAGGCACAGCACTCCACAAAAACATCCCAGCAGCAGACACAAACGTTTCCTTTTTCCGCCCAGCTGAAGGTTTATCTCCCGTGCAAAATCCTCCGGCGGACCCAAATGCTCTGCTATCTGTTCCTCTGTCTGTCCATGCTCTCTGCCTGCTTCAAAGGTATCGGCCAAATCCTCCAATACCCGCTGTTTATCTTTCCGGCTCAGGTCCAGCTTTCTGGCCACCGCTCTGCAATATTCCTCTTTCACAGCTCTTCCTCCTTCCGCCGCTGCCGCACCGGCTGCAAAAACTCCTCCACACACCGGCTGTAGCTTTCCCAAAACTCCGCCAGCTCCAAAAGAGTTTTCTCTCCCAGATCGGTGAGGGAATAATACTTTCTGCTGCCGCCATTGGCTGGAGCGGGGGCCACACGGCAGCGGATCAACCCATTTTCCTCCAGACGGTAAAGGATGGGATAAATCGTTCCTTCCCGTGCCATTCCCATCACTCCGCCCCCATGTTCATTGAGGCGGGTAATGATTTCATAACCATAAGTTTCTCCCTGTGCCATCAAGCTGAGCAAAATCATTTCCAGGGAGCCCTTCTTGAACTGGCGGAGATACCGGTCCTCCATCCGCGTCTCCCTCCTCCATGTTACTATGCATTACTATTTAGTATTACTAAGTATACCAGCAAGCACATCTCCTGTCAAGGAAGTGGTGTTTCCCCATTATTTCACAACATTTGACACAACCTCCTCAAAATGTGATATAATAAGCCCAAAGCAACATTTTATATGGTCTGCCGCCGGCAACATCTTGATTTTGCGGTATCTGCCCTCAGTGGGCTGCTGTCAAATGGCTGTAGTGCTCCTTTCTTTACACTCCACGCCACAAGACGGCATTTCTTTTTTCTTTCTTCTGACACTGCGGGACGGAAAATCTGTCCCCATTCCAGGGAAAAACTGCTCCTTTTCTGATGGATGGGCCGGTATCAATACAGAATTTTGCTTTGAACGACGTGTTTATTTAAACTGCTGATGAATCAAAGGAGGTTTTTTATGAAGATTCTGGTCATCGGAGGCGTGGCTGCCGGTACCAAAGCCGCTGCCAAACTCAAACGTCAGGACCGAAGCCTGGACGTCACCCTTATCGCCAAAGATCCGGATATTTCTTATGCTGGATGCGGCTTGCCCTACTATGTGGGCGGCCTGATCCCTACCAGAGAAGATCTGATCGTCAACACTCCTCAAAAGTTTGCCGGACTTACCGGTGTCAATGTCCTGACAGGACGGGAAGCGACCCATCTGGACAGCAAGGCCAAAACCGTCACTGTGCGGGATCTTTCCAGCGGCAAGGAGGAGATTTTTTCCTACGACGCCTGTATTATTGCCACCGGCGCTTCCCCCATCCTTCCTCCCATTCCCGGCGCGCAGCTGGACGGCGTATTCAAGGTTCGTACGCCTGATGACGCCATTGCTCTGCGGGAACACGCCAAAGCCAACGGCTGCCGCCGCGCGGTGGTAGTGGGTGGAGGCTTTATCGGCCTGGAGATGGCTGAGAACCTCAAGGCCCAGTGCCTGACGGTAACAGTGGTGGATCTGGCTGATCAGATCCTTCCCAATGTCTTTGATCCGGAAATGGCGGAATATGTCCGCCGCCACCTGGAGAAAAACGGTATTCGCATCCTCACCGGTACTCCTCTGGAGGCGATTCTGGGACAGGGCCGAGTGGATGCCGTCAAGACCGGTCAGGGCACTCTTTCCGCCGATCTGGTGGTGCTGTCCATCGGCATCCGGCCCAACACCGCTTTCCTGAATGACAGCGGTCTGGAAATGTTCAAGGGCACTATTGTAGTGGACGAGCATCTGCGGACCAACCTGCCGGATGTCTACGCCGCGGGCGACTGTGCCATGGTCAACAACCGGATCACCGGCAAGCCTCAGTGGTCCGCCATGGGCTCCTCCGCCAACTATGAGGGCCGCACCCTGGCTCAGATTCTCACCGGAGAATCCAAGCGCTATCCCGGTGTACTGGGCACCGGCGTGGTGAAACTCCCCGGTCTGAACGCGGGACGTACCGGCTTGAGTGAAGCGGCTGCCCGCTCCGCCGGTTATGATGTGGAGACGGTGCTCGCTGTTACTGATGACAAAGCTCATTATTATCCCGGCTCCTCCATCTTCATCACCAAGCTCATCGCAGACCGTGCCAGCCGAAAGCTGCTGGGCATCCAGGTGCTGGGCGGCGGCGCTGTGGACAAGATGGTGGACATCGCCGTTACCGGCATTTCCATGGGAGCGGTGCTGGAGGATTTTGAAAATTTGGATTATGCCTACGCACCTCCCTTCTCCACCGCTATCCATCCCTTTGTGCAGGCGGTGTATATCCTGCAAAACAAGCTTTCCGGCGCTTTTGAGACCTTCACCCCCGCCCAGTATGCCGCGGGTGAAGCAGCCGGATATACCATTCTGGACGCGGCCCGTGTTCCATCTATTCCCGGGGCCGACTATATCCTGCCCACCACCGTTAACGGTCCGCTGGAGGGCCATCCCAAGGATGAGCCCTTGCTGCTGGTGTGCAACCGGGGCAAACAGGCTTATTTCCTCCAGAACCGCCTGAAATATTATGGCTACACCAATACCCGGGTGCTGGAGGGCGGCCTGGTTTTCAACGAGGTGAAGTCCTGCGGCTGCGGACCTTCCGTTACACCTGCTCAGATCGCCGAGGTGAAAGCTCTGGGCTTCCTCTTTGACAAACGCACCCGTGACCGTTTCAATGGACGGATCATCACCCGAAACGGCAAGATCACCGCAGAGGAACACAAAGCCATTGCCGAGGCGGCGGAGCGTTTCGGCTCCGGAGAGGTGACCATGACCACCCGTCTGACCATGGAGATCCAGGGCGTACCCTACAACAACATCCAGCCTATGCGGGATTTCCTGGCGGAGCATGGGCTGAGCACCGGCGGAACCGGCTCCAAGGTGCGTCCCGTAGTGGCCTGTAAGGGTACCACCTGTCAGTATGGTCTTATTGATACCTTCCAGCTGTCGGAGGAGATCCACGAGCGGTTCTTCGTGGGTTACAACAACGTCAAGCTTCCCCATAAGTTCAAGATCGCTGTGGGAGGATGCCCCAACAACTGCGTCAAGCCGGATCTGAATGACTTGGGCATTGTGGGACAGCGGGTACCCCAGGTCCAGCTGGATCAGTGCAAAGGCTGCAAGGTTTGCCAGGTGGAGCAGGCTTGCCCCATCAAAGCGGCACGGATGGAAAACGGCAAAATCGTCATTCCTGAGGATAGCTGCAACCATTGCGGACGCTGTGTTGAGAAGTGCCCCTTCCATGTAGTGGATCAGTCCACCTATGGCTACCGTGTCTATATCGGCGGACGCTGGGGCAAGAAGGTAGCTCAGGGCCGTCCTCTGGACCCGGTATTCACCAGCCGGGAGGAGGTTCTGGCCATTGTGGAAAAGGCCATTCTCCTGTTCCGGGAGCAGGGCATCACCGGCGAGCGTTTTGCGGATACCGTGGCGCGGCTGGGCTTTGAAAACGTGCAGAAACAGCTGCTCAGTGATGAACTTCTTTCCCGCAAGGAAGAAAATCTCACCGCTCAGGTGCATTTGGTGGGCGGCGCCACTTGCTGACCTCTTGCTGAGCAATTGCGGCTGTGAGCGATCCTGGGAGCCTGTTTGATCGTCTATGAAAAAGGAAGCCGGCCCCAGAAAACCGGCTTCCTTTTGTTTTGATCTGAAAATAAAAGGGAAAGGAAATGAAACATGAAACGCAGCGAAATCAACGATGTCATCCGGGAAATGGAAGCCATGGTAAAACGCTCCGGCGTTCATCTTCCTCCTTTTTGTCATCTCACACCGGAGCAGTGGGCCTGCGCCGGGGCGGAATATGATGAGATCCGGGACAATATGCTGGGCTGGGATATCACCGACTATGGTCTGGGAAAGTTTGACCAGGTGGGATTCGCCCTCATCACCCTGCGCAACGGCAACGCCGCCCAACCGGAGCGCTATCCCAAAACCTATGCGGAAAAGCTTTTGTATCTTCGTCAGAGCCAATATTCCCCCATGCATTTTCACTGGAGAAAAATGGAGGACATCATCAACCGCAGCGGCGGCAATGTACTGATTCGGGTGTATCTGTCCACACCGGACGAGGAACTGGACCGGGAAACTCCTGTGAGCGTCAGCGTGGACGGCGTCCGCCGGACAGTGCCTGCCGGCAGCCAGATCCGGCTGACCCCCGGTGAAAGCATCACCATCTTTCCCGGACTGTATCATGATTTCACGGTAGAAGCCGGGAGCGGACCAGTCCTGCTGGGGGAAGTAAGCCAGTGCAACGATGACAACACCGATAATCGTTTTTGGGAACCTGTAGGCCGCTTTCCCACCATTGAGGAGGATGAACCGCCTTACCGTTTGCTATGCGGGGAATATCCTCCAGCCAAATAACTGCGCGCAAGAAACGAAAGAACAAGGTCCTCCGGTTTCATCAGTGCAACCGAAGGACCTTGTTCCATCACTCCCACTTCCGGCAGTCAGGATGACTTGGGAAAAAGCGGCGGAAAAATATCGGGAACAGAAAAGGCGGCGGACCTTACAGTCCGCCGCCCATTTTTGTCTGAATCAACGAGGAAATCAGCCCTCAGAGATCGCACCCACGGGGCACGCACCAGCGCAAGCGCCGCAATCGATGCAGGTATCAGCATTGATCTCGTACTTGCCGTCGCCCTGAGAAATAGCGCCGACGGGGCACTCGCCCTCGCAGGTACCGCAGCTGATGCACTCATTGCTAATTACATGAGCCATTGGTAAAACACCTCCATTAATTTTTCAATCACATTGTACCACATTGTCCGGAAAATGCAACTATTTTTTTATTCAGCTTTGTCCCCTTTTTCCTCAGCGGGGTCTTGTCCTTCTTCAGAAGAATGGGGCTTCTGCTTTTTGCCTGCCTTGGTTTCCCGATGCTCTTTAGGCTCTTTTCCTTCCTTTTGCTGCTTGGAAGGGCTTGTTTCCTGCTTTTTGCCGGGGCGCTGCTCCTTGGGACGGTTCTCCCGGAGGCTGCGGCAATCTTCCTTGTTATAAACTTCCACAGAACCATCCGGGTCCTTGTCCAGATGCACCTTGAGCATTCCTGTCAGAAGGCTTACCTCGGTCACTGTTCCCTTACCATCAGGGGTCTGCACCGGTGTGCCCACCTTTGGGGTGGTGCGCAGAAGATCTTCATAAGCTTCCTGCTCATATTTCAGGCAGCACATCAGCCGTCCGCAGGTACCGGAAATTTTGGTGGGATTGAGAGAAAGCCCCTGCTCCTTGGCCATTTTGATGGATACAGGCTGAAACTCTCCCAAAAAGGAAGAGCAGCAGAAAGGACGCCCGCAAATCCCCAATCCGCCCAGCATCTTGGCCTCATCCCGGACGCCGATCTGCCGCAGCTCGATCCGGGTGCGGAATACCGACGCCAAATCCTTTACCAGCTCCCGGAAATCCACCCGGCCGTCAGCAGTAAAGTAAAAAAGGATCTTGCTGTTATCAAAGGTATATTCCACATCCACCAGCTTCATATCCAGCTTGTTGGCTGCGATTTTTTCCAGCCCGATGCGGAAAGCCTTCTTTTCTTTGGCTTTGTTTTCTTCAATATGGCGCAGATCCTCCGCTGTGGCGGCACGGATGATCTTTTTCAGCGGTTTGACAATATCATCCTCCGGCATCTGACGGTTGCGGATGGCCACAGTGCCGCACTCCACTCCTCTGCTGGTCTCCACCACCACCGGAGTTCCCAGCGGCAGATTCTCCCCATTGGGATCAAAATAATAAATCTTGCCCACTTCCTTGAAGCGGACGCCTATGATCTCAGCCATGAATCACGTTCCCTTCCCCGGCGGCATGCCGCCCTTGGTGATATCGCAAAGCTCCCTCAGCGGCGAAGCCGTTCCGCCAGCGCCGCCGACAGCAGAGCTGTATTGCCGTTTGCCTCATTGCGCTCCCAGGTCTGATCCACCCATTGCCGCAAAGCTATGGCCCGGGGCAATGAAATATTCTTCTCCTCGCCAACCTCTCTGCTGCCCAGCAGACGGGACAGGGAAACCAGCAGGCTGCTGTAGGCCGCCCGGTCCTTTTCCCAGGGCGCCATCAGCACCATCAGACGGTATCCGTCTCCCGCGGCCATGGCGTCCAGCAGCTGCCACAGAGCTTGTCCCTGTTTTTTCTCCCCTTCGTCGGTCAGCAGGCACAGTCCCCTGCCGGGGCTTCCCCCTGACAGCAGGGCCGCCTGACGGTACTCCTCCTCCCTCAGTCCCGGAGCCAGCTGCCGCAGCTGCTGGGCACACTGCTGGGTATCCAGCGGGGGCAGCGCCACCGTCACTACCCGGGAGAGAATGGTGGGCAGCAGCTGATACCGGTTGGGGCACAGCAGCAAAAACAGCGTTTCCTCCGGGGGCTCCTCAATGAGTTTGAGCAGCAGGTTCTGACACTCCACACTGATCAGCTGGGCGTTTGGAAGGATAAAAACCTTTCCGCGGCCCTCGCTGGGGCTCTGCCATGCCTGCTGGCGCAGCTGCCGTATGGCTTCCTTTTTATAAGCCGCGGCGGTTCCGCCTCCCACAAACAGATCGCTGTGGACCCCTTCCAGCACCTTGCGGCAGTCCAGGCACTCCCCGCACATCCGCCCCTGCTGGCGGCGGCAAAGCACCGCTCCCGCCAGAGCGTGGGCCAGAGCCGTCAGCCGACGGTCCTGGGGATCTCCCTCCAGGCAGAGGGCGTGGACCAGCCTTCCGCTGTCCACCATCTGGGCCAAAGCCGGAGGCATCTGCGCCTCCAGCAGTTCCCGCTGCGTCCACTGTGCCACCTGCAAACCTCCCGTATCGCAGAAAACGGCGGCCGCCTTGCCGCGGACGCCGTCTCCCGCTTTGCTGGCTGCCCGTTACGGGTCAGACTTTTTTGAACTGCTCCACATCCAGCACAAAAATGGTTGCGCCGCCGATGGCTACCTCCACAGGAGTGCCGGCGTACATCCCCGCTCCAAAGGAAGCGGTGGAAGGCACCATCTTGGTGCGTTTCTTGCTGTTCTCCGCAATGATCTCGATGGCGGTATCCACCTTCTCAGCCTCGGTACCCACCAGCAGCGTGGTGTTGCCGGACATGAGAAAACCGCCGGTAGTGGCCAGTCTGGTCACAGAAAAGCGCTGCTTGGTCAGCGCGCTGGAGACCTTTGAGCTGTCATCGTTGGAAACGATGGCCAAAATCAGTTTCATCATCATAGATCACCCGTCCTTTCTTGGCAAAGGGGCGCTCCCGCTGTTCAGCATCCCCAGGGGAACCGAAGAGCGGAAATACCCGGGCTTTTGTTTTTATTTTACCACAGAAACCTGTCGGATGCCACAAGTTTTTAAAGTATTTATGGCCTGGGCGGTGATTTCTTCCCCAGGAACCAGCAGCGGCATTCCCGGCGGGCAAAAACTTACCAGCTTGGCTGCAACCCGTCCCTGGCACTGCTCCAAAGGCAGCACCACATGGGGCCGGGCCATGGCCTCGCTGATGGACAAAAACTGCCGGGGCAAAACATACGGCTCCGGAGGACACACCAGGGAGGGACGGCGCAGAGGCATTTCCTCCAGCGCCAGCTCCAGGCGCCGCAGTTCCTCATCGCTGTTGGAGGGAGAGGGCATAAACACCCCCACCGTTTCCCCGATATACTCCGGCTCCACCCCCCGCAGTCTGATCCATTCCCCAAACTGCCTGGCGGTGCAGCCCATGGAAGCAAAGCCCACTGTCAGACGAATGGGATCGCACAGGAAGGTACGAACGATCTGATAGCCCCGGCGGGCGGCCCGACCCTTCTGCTCGTGGACCCACTGGGCCAACCGGGTCATCCCTTCCACGCCGCCCCCTTCCATCTGTTCCAGCGCCATATCCGCCGACAGCATGATGAGATAACTGGGGCTGGAACTGCCGAAGAGGCTCATGGCATACAGGGCCTCTTCCCGCATATCCGGGTCCGCCATATGAAGGGCGGCAGCGCCGGTGAGAGCGGGAAGATTTTTATGGAGGGAATCTGCGCAGAGG
Source organism: Angelakisella massiliensis (assembly GCF_900104675.1). GTDB lineage: Bacteria > Bacillota > Clostridia > Oscillospirales > Ruminococcaceae > Angelakisella > Angelakisella massiliensis. Next base: position 664,591 of record NZ_LT629944.1, read on the forward strand.
TCCGCCCCCAGCTGCATGGGATGCATGGCGGCCCGGAAGAGATTGAGATGAGCACCGTGGGCGTTGTCCACCAGCAGAAGTGTACCATACCGGTGACAGATCTCGGCAATGGCCGCGATATCCGCCATCTGGCCGAAATAGTCAGGGCTGGTGATGTATACCGCCGCCGCGTCCCGATGCTCCCGGAGGGCCGCCTCCACCGACTGAGGGCTGGGAGGCAGGCAGATGCCCACAATCCCTTCCTCCTCCCGGGAGGCCGCGGGACAGCTGACCCATACCGGGTCCAGCCCCAGCAGACCCATCATCGCCACAGCGGAACGGTGCAGTGTTCTGGCGGCAATGATGGTACGCCCCCGGCGCCGGGCAAGGAAGAGCATCGCCTGGATGCACAGGGTACTCCCCCCCGCCGACAGCAGCGAGGCTCCCGCCCCATAGCACAAAGCCATCCGGTCCTCCAGCTGTCTGAGGGGACCGTCGCATTCAAAGAGACTGTCCGCCCCCTGGATCTCGGTGATGTCATAGGGGGCCGCCTCGGTAAGCGGCCAGGGGAGATGACCTTTGTGTCCCGGCATATAAAACCGTGCCCGGCCCTCCCGGTTGATCTCTTCCAGCGCCTGACGCAGCGGAGTATCCTTTCCCGGTTCCATCATCTTCCCTTCCCCCTTCCATCCGTTTACAGTGCTCCCTGCTCCACCCGTTGGCGAAGCGCCTCCTGAAAACCTTCCCTGTCATCGGGAGACAGCTCCAGGCGATAGGTTTTATCCCCTTCGGCGAAGATCACATAAAGCCGATGCCGGCCCATAGCCAGCGGCACATAGCCGGTCACCTTGGCCTCCCTCACCGCGTCCAGATCGGTGATGGAGCTGTAAGACACATACAGACGGGAAATACCGCTTTGCAGCTGCATTCCCTCCTCCTCCAGCACATAGCGGGTACGCCACAGCTGGGCAAGCCCCACAGCGTCTACCAGTGCGCAGGCTGCCCCCACCAGCAGCATCAGGATATTACGATGGGCAACGAAGGACCATATTCCCCAGGCAGTCACCGCCAGAGAAACCGTCAGCTCCAGATAAAAGGTCCAATCTGCCTTTCCCCGAAAAATAAGGGGCTGTACCTGATCGTTCATCTTTTATCTCCATTCCTCTCCCCCTGTTTGTGAGGAGCACGCAGTTTTCGCCGCAAGGTCCGCAAAAACTCATTGCAGCGGATGGCACCGTTGACCATCATATTGATCAGCGGACGATAATGGTAATCAAATTCTCCTGCCAGTTCATCCACCCTGCCTCCAAAGCCCCGTTTGAAGCGATAGAGACCATACATATGGCCCTTTTCATTTTCCAGATCCCCGCTGATACCCTGAAAATCGTAAACGGTGCAGCCGGTTTCCACCGCCCAGCAGATCATTTCCCACTGCATCAGATAGTTGGGCATCAGCTGGCGATAGGCGTTGTCGGAAGCGCCGTAAACATAGCAGCATTTTCCGGCGTAATTGGTGGTGATGGCGCCGGAGACCACCTTGCCTTCCACCTCTCCCAGATACAGCCGCACATGGCAGCCCAGAGCGTCCAGCATCCGTTCAAAGTAGGCTTTGGGCCGGGTATTGAAGCCGTCCCGTTCACCGGTCACCTGATAGATGCGCATAAACTCATCCAGGTCCTTCTTATCCCCTACCCGGATGGTAACACCATGCTTTGCGGCGTAGCGGACATTGTAGCGGGCCTTCTGTGTCAGCCCCGCCAAAAGCTGCTCCTCGGTGCGTCCCTCCAGGGGCAGGCGGTAGTTGAACCGGGCCTGAACCGTTTCAAAGCCCTCGGGACCGTAGAAGCGATGGAAACCCATCTCCTCCATGGTTTTAAGAAACTCCTGATCATCGGCGGGAACATCCGGGTCCATCTTGAAGGTATGGGCATTATAGGTTTTAGCCAGCGCATCGATACCGGCTTTCAGATCCTCCAGCACCTTCCGGTCGTGGAGGTCACAAACCGGACCTCTGGGGGCGTACATAAAGCAGGTGCCGAAAAAGGGCATCTTCTGGATGAGAACACCGCAGCTGCCCACGATCTTCCCTTCCTCGTCCCGGGACACCACCACTTCAAAGCGCCAGTTGTTTTTTACTTCCGGCCAATGGATGGACTGGGTAAACTCTCCCCGGGGATGGTTGGAAACAAAATCCTCATATTCCCGGTATTGTTCCCGTCGCAGTATCTCCAAACCAAATCATCTCCATCATAAAATCACGATTTTCGCCGTTGTCAGCAATGAATCAGGCCGTCCGGCCCTTCCATGGCGGTTTCTTCCGGGCCGGGGTCTTCCAGCAGCTCCAGGTTCCGCTCCAGCACCCCGGCGCCCCGCCAGCCGTAGCTTTTTTCCGGCAGCAGCCGTTCCAGCTTTTCACGGGTGAGAAAAGGTTCAATGTTCTCCCGCAGTCCCAAAATAGGAGTAAGAGGACTGCTCTTGTTCCAGGGACAGACGGCGGTGCAGATATCGCAGCCCCAGGCCAGTCCCCCTTCCCGCACCTGCTGCTGTTCCCAGGGGGTGAGGACACCCTTCTTTTGGGTGATCTGGGAGCGGCACCGGCTCTTTTGGAACTCTGTCTGCGACAGCGCGCCGGTGGGACAGGCCTCCAGACATCTGCGGCAGCTGCCGCAATCTCCCCGGGGCGGACCCTCATAAGGGGAAAGGGGAAGGTCAGTGACGATCTCACAGACGAAAACTCGGGACCCAATCCCCGGTATGATCAGCTGGCCGTTTTTACCCCGAAAGCCAAGGCCCGCCCTCACCGCCGCCTCCACCTCGGGGATGGGGGAACTGTCGGTAAATCCCAGCAGGACCGCCTGGGGAAAGGCCTGCCGCAGAGGCTGAAGCAGCCGTTCCAGCATGGCTCCTGCTACCTGATGATAGTCGTCACACCAGGCATACCGTGCCAGATTGGTCCGGGAAGCTTCACCGGTATAATAGGGCAGCGCCAGCGGAAGAACCGAACCTGTTTGAGGTAGCAGGCGAAGAGCGCGGCAGGGCAGCCGCACCGACAGCGCCTCCAAGGCGCAGACGCCCCAGGCAGGAATTCCTTCCGCCTGGGCTCCCTGTTTGAGTATTGCCAGAAAACGGTCCTCTTCGGTCATCATCTTCCTGTTCCTTCCCGCTTGACAGCAGCATTTTACTCAAAGGATGAAAGAACCCCGGAAATACCGGAGCCGGAATGTATCGAAAAACAAAATTTTCCTTCCTGTTTCCGCCCTTTCCGGTATTTCCCCTGATTCAGTCCTGTCAGAGCCTGTCGGACAGCCGTTCTCAGGATTTTTCCGGCAGTCCCAGCGCCTTGGCCACTGCCTCCATATCCACACCGTTGTCTTTGTCATACCGCACCCGGTCCAGGGTATCCTTCAGCTCCTTGCGCCGCAGCAGGATGCCGCTGCCGCCGGTGATAAAGGTAGGCTGATCCTGGGTAAGGGGCACGAAAACATCAATGGGAGTATTATAGATGCGGTTTTTACCCAGCAGCTCCCGCACCCGGGCCTCCGCCTTTCTGGCCTGATAAAGGGGGCTGACGATCCGGCTCTTCTGAGCAGTCTCTTCTTCATTGCCCTCCGCCAGCAGCCATTCCTCCTTGTCCAGATCTCCGTAATAGCTGCCCTTACGGTACAGGTCGCAGGCAATGATGATTCCGAAGGGACCGATCACCAGATGATCCACCGGACAGTCTCCGCCCACCGAAACATCATGATACACCTTCCACTGGCGCAGCAGCCCATGCTTGCGCAGCAGGCCGGCCACCTCTTTTTTCGTGCGGGAAGAAAACTTGCTGCGGCGCACTGAACGGAAAATCACCACCAATACAACCAGCAGCAGCACGCCCATTAAAACCCAGTACCAAAAGAGAATGTCATTCATGTCTGTTGTTCCTCCGTTTTATCTTGTCCAAAGAGAAAGAAAACGTTTTTCTCCCCTGATGAAAAAGTTCTTTATTTAAAAAATCAAATCCTCCATCCCGGCCCAAGGCAGAAACCGGACAGCCGCCGGAACACCCTGAGGGGTCAAAACGGCCTGCGGGGATGGCAAAACTCTTTCAGTCTGCCTGATCTCCCCCAGCCTGGACAGTGGTTTTTCAAAGGGCGCCTTTGGAGCATCCCCTTCTCCCATGAACTTCTTCAAATGCCAGGAAAACAAACCGTTTTCCTTTTGGCCTATTGTATCATACTTTCCGTCTTTTGAAAACGCCGGAGAGGTTCTTTCTCCTTCTTTGCCGTCCCTTACCTCCGTCTTGTGACAGAGGGGCCAATTCTGAACAAATCGGGAACAAAATCCCGCCTTTCTTGACACCCCTCCGATTGTACGGTACAATCAAAACACAGACTGATTCCAGGGCGGCGTATCTTTGCCCCCTGTTTTTTCGGGAGGGACTTATTTGCAGCGTTTTATTCTCATTCTGGCCATTATCATCGTGACCATCATTTTCGCTCTCCAGGGATTTGATGCCACCTATCACCTGCCGGAGATCATCGGCGAGGAGCAATCGGTATCCGAAGACCCTCAGGGACCGGAGCAGGCCATCACCGACATCTACTTCAACGTTTCCATCATGGGCGTTCAGGACGCTACCCCGGAACGGCTGGAAAGCGACTTTGGCATTGATCCGGAAATTTACACCAGCCTTTACGGCAAATATACCGACGGCCGCTTCGGTATCGCTGATGTCATCATCATGCGTCCCCGTTCCGGTCAGGAAGATGAGGTGCGGGAGGCCCTGCAAACCATCAAGCTTTCCCGGATGAGCCTGTTCCAGAATTATGACATCTACAATGCCTATTCCATCGCGGAAAACGGTACCATCTATCAGCGTGGGGACTACACCATCCTGCTGATGATCGACAATGAGGAACAGGTACGGGAGATCATCGACAGCTATATTCCCAATTGATTTTTTCGTCGGAATATGCGGCACACAGCAAAGCGCTTTGGCCCACAGAGGGCTGAAGCGTTTTTTGTTGTCTTGTCTCCCACGGCAGCGCATTTTCCGGGCGGAAAGAAGAGGGGCATTTTTACTTGTGATACCGGCCTCCGGCGCTGATGGAAAAGGCCCGGTACAGCTGCTCCGCCAGCATCACCCGAAACAGCTGATGGGGGAAGGTCATGGGAGAAACGGACAGACGCAGGGCAGCCTTCTCCTTCACACCGTCCCACAGACCAAAGCTGCCGCCAATGACCAGATCCACTTCGCTGGCAGTCTGCTGTATCTGCTCCAGATACCGGGCAAACTGGGGGGACGACAGTTCCTTGCCCTCTACGCACAAGGCGATTAGAGGACCTTTCCCTGTTTTTTGCAAAATGCGTTTGCCCTCCTCCTCCAAGCCCTTGGCGATCTGGGCTGGAGAAGGAGATTCCGGCAGGCGATACTCCTCAATCTCCGTCACCCGGAACCGGCAGTATCCCTCCAGACGCTTCCGGTATTCCTCCAGGCCCCGGCGGAGCCAATCCTCCTTCAGCTTGCCCACGGCGATGAGATTGACGGTGAGCATCCTTTCCCCTCCTTAACGATCCTCTTGCGGCAGCGACACAAAGAAATCCAGAGCCCGCCGGATGTAGGTTTCCCAGAAATCCCACTCATGGGCTCCCGGACCTTCCTCCCAGGTGTGAGGATAACCGCACTCCTCCATCACTTCCAGAAGCTTGCGGCTCATGGGCATACATTCCTCGTCCTCGGTACCGCAGCAGAGATAGGCGGGCGGACGGCGGACGCCGGAAGCGGACAGGCGGCGGGTGAGAGCGTAGACGTCCTCTTCGCTGCCGCCGATGGGCTGGCCGGTATGGAAGATGCAGTCCCCCAGCCCTTCCCAATAGGAGTTGACATTATATTCCCTGGCAATGGTCTCCACATCCAGCGCCCCGGACAAGGAGGCAAAAGCCGCATACTGTTCCGGGCACCGGAGAGCAGCCTTGCAAGCGCCATAACCGCCCATGGACAGTCCCGCGATGAAGGTATCCTGCCGGCGGGTGGAAACAGGAAAATGAGCCCGCACAAAAAGGGGAAGCTCCTGTGTGAGGTAGGTGAACCACTTCAGGCCATGAGCATTGTCTGTGTAATAATTGTTTTCCCCATAAGGCAGCACCAGCGCCATCCCCAGATGACCGGCATAGCGCTCCACATTGGTCCGCCGCAGCCAGACGGTTTCATCCCCATTCATACCATGGAGAAGATAAAGCACCGGAAACGGCTTTCTGGGGGCATAGCACTCCTCCAGGGTCATGGCCGCCACCTGCCCGCTGGAATATTCCGGCAGGCAGACATTGACCTTGGTGATGGTCCGCAAGCTGTGGGAATAAAAGCTGCACTGAAACAAAGACATCTGTTTTCACACTCCTATGTATCCATTGGCCCTCTGGTCTCATCATAAAATGTCCGGGACAGCTCAATTGCAGCGTATGCTGAAAGAACACACCATCACCATATGCCGCTGCTGTGGGAACGCTGCCGAAAAAAGGGCTTTTTCAAAAACAAACCGGCTGGCTGGGCTCCAGGCGCCGGGCCACCTGCAGGAGAAAATCCCGTCCCTCTTCCAGACCGCTTTCCACCAGTACCTGACGCACTGTTTGCCCCGCCAGGTCCGGGGTATTGTTTTCCTTGCTCAAATGTCCCAGAATAAACCGCCCCGTACCGCTGAGGGCCAGACGGCGGATGCACTGAGCGCTGTCGGTATTGGATAGATGTCCCCTGTCGGAACGGATGCGGGTTTTCAGATAATAAGGATAGGAGGAAACCGCCAGCATGGCTTCATCGTAGTTGGCCTCCAAAAACACCAGGTCCGCTCCATACAGTCCTTCCCAGATCTCAGGCGTTACCCGGCCCAGGTCGGTGGCAAAGCCAACCGTCCGCTCCCCTGCCTCCAGGCGAAAGCCCTGAGAATGAGCCACATCATGGGGGGTGTCAAAGGGGATGACCCCCATACCGGCGATATCGCTGGGGCCGGACAGCTCCATCAGCTGGGTATCCTTTTCGGCGCAGCCCGCCCGAAGAATACCGCACAGTGTCTCTTCCGAGGCGTACACCGGCGCACGCAGCCGTTTTGCCAGCACCCGCAGGCCGCTGATATGGTCGTTGTGATCATGGGTGATCAGGATGGCCTTGACGGCGGAGGGATCGATCCCGCACTGGTCCAGGGCCGAAAGAATGCTTTTGCAGGAGCGTCCGGCATCGATGAGCACCCCGGCCTCTTTGGTTCCGATATAAGTGCTGTTGCCGCTGCTGCCGCTGAAAAGGGGACAAACATGGATCAATGGTGTTTCCTCCTGATGACGATAAAATAAAAACAAAGGGGGCCTGTCCCAACAGAACAGACCCCGGCAGGGATTTGCTTACAGCGCTTTGGACAGGGGCGCGTCCGGCAGCGTTACCCGGCGGATATCCGCGCCCAGAGCGGTGAACTTCTCCACCACGTCCTCATAACCTCTCTCAATGTGAATGATTTCCTCGATCTCGGTGGTGCCGGTGGCCAGCAATCCGGCGATGATCATAGCCGCGCCTCCCCGCAGGTCGGTGCAGCGGACAGGAGCGGCGGTCAGCTCCCGCACTCCCTCGATCACCGCCACCTTGCCATCCACGGTGATATTGGCGCCCAGGCGGATCAGCTCGTCAATATACTTGAAGCGGTTGTCCCATACGCCTTCGGTGATGATGCTCACTCCGTCGGCCATGGTGAGCATGGCGGCCATCTGAGGCTGCATGTCGGTGGGAAAACCGGGATGGGGCATGGTCTTGACATTGATGCGTTTGAGCGGACCGGTGCGGCGGACCCGCAGCCAGTCGTCCCCTTCCTCAATTTCCGCTCCGGCGCTGCGAAGCTTGGCAGTGATGGGCTCCATATGCTTGGGAATCACGTTTTCCACCCGCACATCCCCGCCGGTGGCCACAGCGGCAGCCATATAGGTGCCTGCCTCGATCTGATCGGGAATGATGGTGTAGGAAGCGCCATGCATCACATCCACACCCCGGATCTTGATGACATCGGTACCAGCGCCCCGGACATCAGCGCCAATGGAGTTGAGGAAGTTGGCCAGGTCCACGATATGAGGCTCCTTGGCCACATTTTCCAGGATGGTCAAACCCTTTGCCCGGGTAGCGGCCAGCATGATATTCATCGTAGCCCCTACCGAAACCTTATCGAAATAGATATGAGCCCCCCGAAGCTGGTCGGCTTTGGCGTTGATCATACCGTTTTCAATCTCTACCTGAGCGCCCATGGCCTCAAAGCCTTTGATGTGCTGGTCAATGGGGCGGACCCCAAAATTGCAGCCGCCGGGCATGGAAACACTGGCCTGGCCGCACCGTCCCAGGAGGGAACCCAGAAAGTAATAGCTGGCCCGCATATTCCGCGCCAGATCATAAGGAACCACCGGGTCGCAGAGATAGCTGGTGTCGATCTCCACCGTCTTTTTGCCCAGCATCCGCACCCGGGCGCCCATCTCGGTGAGCATCTGAAGAAGCAGCGTCACATCGCTTACATTCGGAATATTTTCCAGCACACAAACTCCCTGGGCCAGAATAGTGGCAGGGATAATGGCTACAGCGGCGTTCTTCATGCCGCCGATCTCCACAGTACCCCGCAGGGTATTTCCTCCGGTGACAAAAAATTTATTCAAAACGGTACTCTCCTTACATTCTCTCTCTTTACAATCACAAGGGTCCCAAAAGGGACAGGGAATATTCTAAAAACACACAAAAAGATTTCATGTTCTGTCCGGGGCAGGTTACTCCGGTCCAATCCATGAAATTTTGTTATCAGATTTTCCTTTATATATGATGGATGGAAAGATGGTATGGTAAAATCTTGTTGAAAATCGGCAAGCTTGTCCGCCGGAAAATCCCAACGCTCTGCCTGTTTAAGAGGCTTTTCCTCAAACTTTATATGCACAGATTATTATACCATCTGCATGGAGAAAATGAAAGAGTTATCTGCAAAAAACCAGCGTTTTCTCCGGTACAAGAAGATTTTTCCAGAATATGGTCCTGATTTTTATCATATCCGCTGCAAACGCATGGGCTTTTTCAGGCAAAAGGAGGGCCAAAGGGCATAAAACCTGGTTTTTACACCAACAAAAGGATCAGAAAGAACATCTTCCCCCAAATGTTTTTGGGGAGCAACAGTGACCGTTTGCAAAAGGATGAGGTACCTTTTTCCAGTCCCAAACAGCTGTATCCAAATTTTACCTGAAACTATGCGTTTCCATCAGACGATTGTCACCCAAAAGGAGACGTCATCAGCTGTATCACAGGAAATTTACGGCGGAAGGAAGGTATACTGATGATGACTGTGGCCGAGAAGCAGTCTTTATTCCTTTTTTCAGAGCAGTTTCAGCAGAGGGCCTTGTATTTCATAAAAGACGCTTCCATATTAACTGTCCGCCTCAGATTTCGTCGGAACTGGATATTCCGCAGCTGAAGAAGCCTGATTTTTACCAGGCTCGTCCCCTTTTTGAAAAAACATGACACATCCTCTGAGGAAAGCCCAAAGGATGTGTCAAAAAATCAATTTAAAATCGCTTTTTGTTTTTGCGATAAAGCCGCTTTTTACTTATCCAGCGGCTTCATGGCAGGAAACAGCAGGACGTCCCGGATGCTGGAAGCGCCGGTAACCAGCATGGTCAGCCGGTCCACACCCATGCCCATGCCGCCCGTGGGGGGCAGGCCGTATTCCATGGCGGTGAGGTAATCCTCATCCACATCACAGGCCTCATCGTCGCCGGCTGCCTTGGCTGCCGCCTGAGCCTCAAACCGCTCCCGCTGATCGATGGGGTCGTTCAGCTCAGAGAAGGCGTTGGCATATTCCCGGCCAATAATGAACAGCTCAAAGCGCTGGGTATACCGGGGATCATCCGGCTGCTTCTTGGCCAGAGGAGAAATGTCGGTGGGATGGCCGCAGAGGAAGGTGGGCTGGATCAGCTTGTCCTCGCAGTACTCCTCAAAGAACAGATTGAGGATCTCGCCCCACTTATGCCGCTCCTCATACTCGATGTGATGCTCCTTGGCTACCGCACGGGCCTCTTCCAGGGTCTTAATCTGGTCAAAGTCCACTCCGGCATACCGCTTGACCGCTTCGGTCATGGTGATGCGCTCAAAGGGCTTGTCCAGATCCAGCTCCACGCCCTCATAGGTCAGCTGAGCACTGCCGGCCACCTTCTTGGCCACGGTACGAACCAGCTCTTCGGTCAGGTCCATCATGCCGTGAATGTCGGTGTAAGCCTCGTACAGCTCCAGCATGGTAAACTCGGGATTGTGACGGGTGTCCATACCCTCGTTGCGGAAGGTACGGCCGATCTCATACACCCGGTCAAAGCCGCCCACAATCAGCCGCTTCAGATGCAGCTCCAGCGCGATGCGCAGATACATATCGATATCCAGGGTGTTGTGATGGGTGATGAAGGGCCGGGCCGCGGCGCCGCCTGCCTGATTGTGGAGCACCGGGGTCTCCACCTCCAGATAGTTGCGGTTATCCAAAAAGCTGCGGATCTCCCGGATCACCTGGCTGCGCTTGACAAAAACATCCTTGACTTCCGGATTGACGATCAGGTCCAGATACCGCTGGCGGTACCGGGTGTCCACATCCTTGAGGCCATGGAACTTCTCCGGCAGCGGCCGCAGGGACTTGGTCAGCAGGGTCAGCTTATCCACCTTCAGGGAAATCTCTCCCCGGCGGGTGCGGAACACCTCGCCTTCCACACCCAGGATATCGCCCAGGTCATAATCGGACATGGCGGCGTAAGCTTCTTCACCCAGGTTGTTGATCTTGATGTAAAGCTGGATCTTGCCGGTGGGGTCCTGGATGTCCATAAAGGTTGCCTTGCCCATATCCCGCCAGCTCATCAAACGGCCGGCCACAGTGACAACCTTTCCCTCATAGGCTTCAAAATTTTCGGTGATATCTTTGTTATAAGCGGTGCGGTCAAAACGGGTGATTGCAAAGGGGTCCTTTCCCTGAGCCACCAGCTTCGCCAAACGCTCCCGGCGGATACGCTGCTGTTCCTGAAGCTGCTCCTCAGCGTTTTCCTGCTGAAGCTGAAGGTTCTCGTCTGCCATGTTGTTTTCCTCCTTACGCCGGATATCCGGCCCTTTCCTCGTCCTGAAAAATGCGAGCCCTGGTAAACAAAGCCCGCATCCTTCTCTTCACTGGCCGCGCCCCTGCTCTCAGGTGCGGATCTCCAGAATCTTGATGTTGAAATTGCCGGCGGGGGCATGAACCTCCACCGTCTCCCCTTCTTTATGTCCCAGAAGAGCTTCGCCCACAGGGGACTTGTCGGTGATGGCGGGAATCTCGTTATCGCTGGAGGATTCCGCGCTGCTGACCAGACGGTACTCCAGCTCCTCATCATATTTGATGTCCAGGATCTTGACGATGCTGCCGATGGAGACAATTCCCTTGGGGATGGCGTCCCGATCCACGATCTTGATATGCTTCATCTGCTCCTCAATGAGCAGAATGCGTGCCTCCAGCTGGGCCTGCTCATTTTTGGCCTCATCATATTCGCTGTTCTCGGACAAATCTCCGAAGCCTCTGGCGGTTTTGATCTTATCCGCGATCTGGCTGCGCTTGACGGTTTTCAGTTCCTCCAGCTCCTGCTTGAGGTTCTCATAACCCTCGGCAGTCATCATAATGGTTTCCTGTGCCATAATGCAAGCACTCCTTTTTTCTGTTGATATTCGGGGGACCGGCCAAACGATCCCAGAAAATTCTGTTTTTTTCGCCTTCTGCGGCTATAAGCAAAGAGGAAAGTCCCGCGTGACCCCGCGCAAGACTTTCCAGCGATCCGCCCGGGAGGTTTTCACCCCAGGGCATCCGACATATCGGCGGGGCTTTCCAAACGATCCCCGCTTTTTTCGGGATACGACTAGATAGGACAAATTGCGCCGCAACCTGCCCAGTAGACATTATTATAGTAAACTACACCCCCCCTGTCAAGTTTTATTTCTGGAAAATACCGGTGTTTTGACTGTTTTTTTCCTTGACACCGGGATGTTCTTGTATGTTTGTCCCATCTGCATTTTCTCCTCCGCCGCTTCTTTGTCCTATTGTATGGCGACCGGCAGAAAAAAATGTCTTTATGAATAAAACCCTCTGTTTTAAAAAAACAGGCCCCCTGTATCAGGACAAAGTGCTTCTGAAAGTAAAATACCACTTTCATGGCCAGCCATAAAAAACCGATCAGGTTTTCATTCTTGGCTGTGAGCCTGTGATAAAGGCATTTCTCTTTTCAGAACATCCTGAAACAAAGGGCCTGTGTTTATTTTTGATTTGAAGCCGCGGGTGCGCTTTCTGCGCCGCTCAGTCAGCCGCTACTGCCGTGGAGCCAGCTACGGCATTTTCCGTCTTGGCCAGAACAGTGACCACTTCCAGCGCTTTGCCCAGCTGTGTGTCCACTTCCTGTACGCCGTAAATATTGGCCCGCTCACTGTCCGCCACATTCAGCTTCACCCGGTAGTCAGGGCTTACGCCGACACCATTATAAGTCTCGCCATCGGTGGTAGCATACAGCGCGGTGGTCAGCACCAGACCGGAGCCGTCAATAAGCTTGTAATCCTTCTGGATGCTGCCCTGTCCGGCAGTGGTCAGGCCCACCACCTTGCCTTTGCTGTTTTGCTGAATGACCAGGGCAAACAGCTCCGGAGTACCCACAGTGGTGTCATCCACCAGCACCGCCATAGGCAGGTCATAGGAAGCGCCATCAGATTCTCCCAAGGAAGTAAGAGTGCCATCCTTGGCCTTGCTACAGGCAATGTCCCCTTTGGGGCAGAACAGCTCCAGCATATCCATCACATATTCCGCGTTGCTGCTGCTGACCCCCCGCAGATCAAAGATCAGGGCGCTGACACCTTCCTGGGTCAGCTGCCGCACCGCCCGGTCCAGCTGTTCCGCTGTAGCGGCGGTGATATTGGAAAAGCGGATATAGCCTGACCCGGAAATATTCTGGCTGGTAACGGTGGGGGTATTCACCTGGCTGCGGGTGATTTCCAGGGTGGTCTCATTGTTGTCCTGGCGCTTGACCAGTGTCAGCTTGGTACCAACATCCCCCTTGAAAGCAGCGGTGAGGGCCGCATAGTTATCCGCCCGGGCCGGTTCCCCATCCACGCTGATGATGATATCCCCTTCCTGAAGGCCCACACTGGCGGCGGGAGAATCAGGATAAACGGTACGCAAACGGATATAGCCGTCCTCACTCAGCTCGGTGACCACACCGATGCCCACATACTGACCATCATCGGTTTTCTGATAGGCTTCATATTCCTTGGGGGTAAGATAACGGGCATAGGGATCCCCCAGACCGCTGATATATCCTGCCGCCGCGCCGGAAAGCAAAGCGTCCTCATCGATATCCCCATAATAGTTGTCCCGGACATAGCGGTCGATCTCGGAAAGCTTATCGTAGGTAGCTTCCCGCTCGTCCAGATTTTTCAGTTTATCATTGAAAATATTGGCGGAGCGGATGCTGGTGATGGCAAATACCACCGCCGCCACAAGGGCCATATAGGCGATGGCCGCGCCCAGAGAAATTTTTTTGTTCATCGGCACCTCCGTATAGGCTGGACCCGGACAGGGTCCGAATTTATGAAGCCAAATAGTTCAGGGGATTCTGATGCTGACCGTCAACACGGATCTCAAAATGGAGATGGTTGCCGGTGGACCAACCGGTGGTTCCCACCTTGGCGATGGTTTCGCCCTTGCTCACCCGCTCTCCCAGCTGGGCAACGATAGCGGAGAGGTGTCCGTAAAGGGTAGTATAACCGCCGCCATGGTCCACGATCATATACCGGCCATAGCCGACGCCGGGGACATAGGTATTCTTGGTGTAGCTGACCACCCCGGCATTGGGGGCCAGAATGGGTGTTCCGGCAGGAGCCGGGAAGTCCACGCCGGTGTGGAAATCTGTACCGCCAAAGCGCCAGCCATAATAGGAGCTGATGCTGCGATAGCTGGGAATGGGATAGGAGAAGGAACCGCCCACATAATCTCCGCTGTTGTCCATGGCGGCATAAATGGCGTCAATTTCGTCCTGGACCTCTTTCATCTCCTGCTGGAGCGCCTCTTTGTTGGCCAAAAATTCCTGCTCCATCTGAGAGATGTTCTGGATCTGCTGTTCTGTGGCGGACAGCTTCTGATCCAGCTCGGCTTTCTTTGCTTCCACCGAAGTCTGGGACGCCTCCAGATCCTCCCGGTCGGCATCCAGCGCCTTCTTGGCTTCCTCCACGCTGGCCTTGTCGGTATTGAGCTGATCGATCAACGCCTGATCGTGCTCCGCCACCCGCTTGAGATACTCGCTGCGGGTAAGAAATTCGCTGAAAGAATCGGATCCGAATACCAAACCCAAGGTGGTGGTATTGTCGGTCATATACATACTGCGGACCCGCTGCTTGAACAGCTCATAATTTTCATCAATATCACTGTTGAGGTTGGCGATCTCTTCCTCACGGTTGGCGATTTCTGTTTCCAGATAGGTGATTTTCTGATTGAGAACGCTGATCTGTTCCTTGAGGATGGAAATCTCGCTGGCGGTTTTTTCTTTGATGGCCAGCTGCTTTTCCTTTTCCGTCTTGGCCTGATCGATCTTGTTCTGCAGCTCGGTTTGTTGTGCCTCCAGCTCCTCATAGCGGGAGTTCAGGTCCTTGAGGGTATCCTCATCATCCGCCTGCACCTCCATTGCCGCCAAAGGCAGCATCGCCAGCAGCATCACACAGCAGACAACCGCTGCCGAAAGCTTGTACCAGAATTTTTTGCCCATTGGAAAACACCTTCTTTGTCCTTGGTCCATGGGAAGACCGCCGCTTGTTTCTCACACTTTCAGATAACGTCCCAGGAAGAACAGGCTTCCCAGCACACCGAAGCTCACTCCCGCTGCGGTAAAGCCTCCCAGCAGCCGCAGCCCGATGCTGTCAAAGGGGATCAGATTGGCGTATGCCATCTGCAGCCAGCTGGAACCGGTCTCCCCCAGCCACCGCAGCACATAATCATATCCTGCCCACAGCAGTCCGAAGGCCAGCAGCGCCGATACCAGACCGATGATCATTCCTTCCACCAGGAAAGGGATGCGGATAAAGGTATCTGTAGCCCCTACATATTTCATGATGCTGATCTCTTTGCGGCGATTGAAAACCGTCACCTTGATGGTGTTGGAAACAATGATCACCGACACCATACCCAGAATGGCCACGATCAAAAATCCCGCTGTGCTGACGCCTTTTTTCACATCCACCAAGGTAGCCGCCACATCGGTGGGAGCCACAGCGTAATTCACTCCCGGCATATTATTGATCCGGGCAACTGTTTCATCCAGCAGCTCCAGATCCTTCAGCTGAATGGAATAGGATGCGGGCAGAGGATTTTCATCCCCCTGAAGGCCCTCCAGCAGATCAGCGGCATCCTCCATGATATTCATCTGCTCTTTCAGGGCGTCTTCCTTGGAGGTGTAGGTGACTGAACTGATGTTGCGGTCACTTTTGAGGGACTGGCCCAGGGCATCTATGGTAGCCTGGTCCGCGTCATCCTGTACAAATACCACCATCTCGTTCATGGCTTCAATGTAGCCCATGATGGAGTTGACATTCATGCTGAACAGCACCGCCGCGCCGATGAGAAGCATACAGGCCACCAGCACACCGATGGACGCCACCGACATCTGACGGTTGGCCTTGATGTTGCGCCCGCCCTCCTTGAGCAGGTAGCCGAAGCTGGACAGGGTCATCAATAGCCACCTCCCGCGGGATAATCCGCCACCACACGGCCCTTTTCCAGCATAATGACACGGTGGTCGAACTGCTCCACCAGCTCCTGGGCATGGGTGACCATGACCACAGTGGTGCCGCATTTGTTGATTTCATTGAGCAGGTCCACGATCTCATAGGACAGCTCCGGATCAATGTTGCCCGTGGGCTCATCGGCGATGATCAGGGAGGGGTTGTTCACCAGCGCCCGGGCCAGCGCCACACGCTGCTGTTCACCGCCGCTGATCTCCTGAGGATAACACCGGGCTTTGCCCGCCAGCCCCAGCAGGTCCAGAATATATGGCACCCGCCGGCGTATGTACTTGCTGGAGACCCCCGTCACCTGCAGTGCGAAAGCCACATTTTCAAACACCGTCATAGTGGGAATCAGGCGGAAGTCCTGGAACACCACCCCGATGGTCCGGCGAAAACCGGGGATCTGCCTGCGTTTCATGGTACTTAAATTATAGCCGTTGACCTTGACGATGCCCTTTGTGGGGGCGATCTCCCGCAGCAGCAGCTTGATAAGAGTGCTTTTACCCGCGCCGGAATGGCCCACCACAAAAACGAACTCCCCCTTGTCGATCTTCAGAGTGACGTTGTGGAGGGCGTCGGTACCGGTATCATAGGTTTTGGACACCTTGGTAAACTGAATCACTGGTCCACCGCCTTGCAATCATAAAAAGTAATCCCCGCTTTTCCCTGTGGGACGCAAAGAATGGGGAGCGCGTTGTATCCCTCCCCATTCCTGATCGTCCCTCCGGGCGAAGCTATTCCGGCTGAGTGCCGCCCAACCCTTAATACTTGACAGGATTGGCGGTCAGATATTTCTTGACCATCAGCGCCACCTTGAAGATAATGGCGTGATCGAATTCCCGCAGGTCCAGACCGGTGAGCTTCTTGATCTTTTCCAGACGGTACACCAAAGTGTTCCGGTGGACAAAAAGCTTCCGGGAGGTTTCGGAAACATTCAGGTTGTTTTCAAAGAACTTCTGGATGGTGAACAGTGTCTCCTGATCCAGGCTTTCAATAGACCCTTTCTTAAAAACTTCCTTGAGGAACATCTCACACAATGTGGTGGGCAGCTGATAGATGATCCGGGCGATGCCCAGGTTATCATAGCTGACGATGAGCTTTTCGGTATCAAAGACCTTGCCCACCTCCAGGGCGGCCTGAGCCTCCCGGAAGGACTTGGCCAGATCCTTCACACCGGTGACCACGGTGCCGATACCCACCACCACTTTGGTGTAGAACTCGCTGCCCAGAGTATCCACAATGGAACGGGCCAGCTTTTCCAGGTCCTTGGTATCGATGCCGCTCTTGATCTCCTTGACCAGAACGATGTCGCTTTCACTGATGTTGAAAACAAAGTCCTTCTGCTTGTCGGGGAACAGGTTCTGAATGACATCGAAGGCGGAAATATCGTTGGCGGAAACAATGCGGATGAGCAGCACCACCCGGCTGACTTCGGAGCTGAAATGCAGCTCCCGGGCCTTGACAAAGATGTCCCCCGGCAGGATGTTGTCCAGAATGACATTTTTGATGAAGTTGCCCCGGTCGTACTTTTCATCATAGTATTGCTTGATGTTGTTGAGGGAAATGGTCAGCACCCCGCACAGCTTGGCGGCCAGGTCGTCGGTACCCTCCACAAACACAGCGTATTCCGCCTTCATCTTGGAGCCGAAGGGCTTGTAGGTATATTTATCATGGATGAACAAATCATTGCTCTCATTGAGCATCTCTGCCACCCGCTCCCGGGGTTCGCCGATTTTGGTCAGGTCGCTGCAAGCGATGATGATGGCATTTTCATCTACAACGCCTATCGTTTTGTTGGTGACGTCGCGCATCTGATAAACGAGACCCTGGAACAATCTATTAGACATACTTCTTACCCCTCTTCACCGTTTGATGATCTGCTTATAATCTCTTATGCAAAGTGACCGGAAACAACCATCTGATACAATCTCTATTGTAACTTGTTTTTTGTGCAATTGCAACAGTTTTTAAGAAATAAATTGTGGCTTTGCAAATCACAATTGGAGACTTTTATCATTTATGAGGGGAAAATCCCAATTTGACTGTGAAAAAAGCTGCTTTTGACACGAAAAAAGCCGTCATTTTTCCTTTTTCTGCGTTTTACAGGAATATTTACCAAAATCGTGCCGCCCTTATTTGGAGCTTGTTTTACATTACCACAAAATTATTTCTATGATATGAACGCACCATGAGCCATTTTTTGCCGTATGTGGCCTCTTTCCGACATTTTACCCAAAATTCAGTTGGATTCTTTTTCTTGTGCAATCTCACCAAGGCCCAGGGGCATCCGCTGCTCCAGCAGCGCCAGTTCTTCCCCTGTCAGCTCCCGGCAGGCTCCTTCCTCCAGCTGAGGGTCCAGGGGCAGCGCGCCCATGGAGATTCGCTTGAGGGCCAATACCGTTGCCCCGCAGACGGTGAACATCCGCTTGATCTGGTGGTACATCCCTTCACAGATGGTCACCTCTCCTTCCCGCTCTCCCCGGGAACGGAGCACCGCCGGCAGGCACTCCCCTTCACCTTTGAGGGGGATGCCCGCGGCAAAGGCCCGCACCATCTCCTCCGTCACCGGACGGTCCAGAAGAGCGATGTAGGTTTTGGGCACATGACTGCGGGGGGAAAGAATGCGGTGGGCCAGATCCCCGTCATCGGTGAGGATCATCATACCGGTGGTGTCCTTGTCCAGACGTCCCGCCGGAAACAGGCCGGGCCGTTTCAGCTCCGGCGGCACCAGATCCACCACCGTCCGCTCCCGCTCATCCCTGGTGGCGGACACCACGCCCGCCGGCTTGTGGAGCATCAGATACAGGTGTTCTTTGAGGGCGATTTCCCGGCCGCTGACCATCACCCGGTCCTTGTCACGGTCCACCTTCCGCCCCGGGTCGGTCTCAGGGATGCCGCCCACTGTCACCTGGCCCTTGCGGATGAGGGCTTTTACGTCCTTGCGGCTCCACATTCCCTGATCCGCCAAAGCCTTGTCCAACCGCACCAACGCCATAGTTCCGCCTCCTTGATCGGCTGCCGCCGTTGTCTTTACCGCAGAACATCATACCACATTTTCCCCTTTGCTGTCACGGCCCGGCTCATATTCTTCTTTTCCTACAGCATAAAAATAGAAGGAAAGATTCTTTTTACCCATGTGTCTCTTTCCCCTTCATTTTTTGCCCCGCTCCATTTTAAACTCATCCCTCGTCAAAGGAGGCGTTTTGATGTTTATCCTTTCCTTCCGGCTGCGCCGGGGCGTAGCTGCCGCAGTTTTCGCCGTTTGCCTGACCTTTCTGGGATTTTTCTTCCTGGCTGGGGATGGAGAGGCCATCCCTGTTTTTGGAGTGCCCAAACCGCCCAAGTGTAAAACCAATGAAGACCGAGTGGCCTATCTCACCTCTCTGGGATGGGAGGTAGCGCCGGAGCCTGTCTCCCAAACAGAGGTGCTCATTCCAAAGGAATTTGATGAAATCTATGTGAAATATTCCCAGATGCTCCAGAGCCGAGGCTTCCGTCTGGAACGGTACAAAGGCAAAACCGCTGATAAATATGTCTACCAGGTGCTCAATTATGAGGGAGAGAAAGGACCGGAGGAGGCGCTGGCCAGTCTGCTGATGCGGGGGGACACCATCATCGGCGCCGACCTGAGCAGCCCCCGTCTGGGAGGATTCCTCCAGGTGCTGGCGGAACGGGAGCCGGCGGAAAAATAGGGAAGATCAAGCTGTAACAGGGGCCTCTCACCGGATACAGGATTTATTCAGCCGTATGATCTCCAAGCCCTGTTTTTGGGCATAATTCAACGTGTAAGCGCTGCCCCCTGTGGAGCGGATACAGTATGCCACACAGATGGAGCTGCGGTCCACCAAAGATCGGTTACGGAGAAGCATACAGTCCTGGCTGTAATGTTGGGATACATACACCACTTGATCCGCTTTTTGGAGAATGGCTTGATAGCGATCCACATCCGCCCTGGACCAGTTTTTGGTCTGTTCCCTGCAGGGCAGCACTAAAATCAAGGAAATTTGCGGTGCTCGTTCTCTGAAACGCAGCACAGCCTCAGCAGCAATCGTATCAAATCCCAGAGCTCCACCTGTGCAAAAATAGCAGACTCCCCTTCCGATCAAGTACTCCAGTGTTTGTTCCAATTCCGTCAAAAGCCCTGGTAAAGTTCCCTTTGGGATGATTCGATGACCAGTAAAGCAGCAGGTTTTTTCTTTCATAAAATCAAGCCTCCTTATTTATAGACTTTAACATCATATAATCGAAAAGTCTACATCCTCAATCAAGAAGGACTCTATTATCTAACCATTACATTAGATATTGGAGGCATTTGTTTATGATAAAGCTTAATATTCTGGCTCTTTTGGAGAAAAAGGGGAAAACAAAGTATTGGCTGTATAAGCAGTTAGGAATGAGCTATCAAAATTTCAGTCGCATGGTCAACAACCAGACGTCCTCCATTAAGTTGGAGCGGGTGGAGACACTTTGTCAACTGTTGGATTGTACACCCAACGATCTTTTCATTATTAATTGGGAAGATGAAAGAGCAAGCAGATGAATTTCCTTTACGAAAAATTATTGGGACAACAGATACGAAACATTCGGATGAGCAAAAAGTTATCTCAGGAACAATTATCCGCTCAACTGCAGGTGCGGGGCTGCGACATCACCAGAAGCGCCCTGGCCAAAATAGAGGTGGGACAGCGGCACATTTACCCTGATGAGTTAAAAGCCCTCAAGGAGATTTTTGGCATCTCCTATGATGAGCTTTTTGTTTGAGGCACAGGGGGGATTTTCATGATAAAGCTGAATATTCTGCCGCTGCTGGAGAAAAAAGGAAAAACAAAATATTGGCTGTATAAACAGCTGGGAATGAGCTGGCAAAATTTCAGCCGCATGGTCAACAACCAGACGTCCTCCATCAAGTTGGAACGGATCGAGACCCTCTGCCAGCTGCTGGAATGCACACCCAACAATCTTTTCCTGATTGACTGGGACCATGAGAGGCCAAAAACCTGAAGCCCCTGCAGCCGGATGCCTTTTTCCTGGAAGCATCCGGCTGCGGGCGGTTCAGGCTGCCTTTCTCAAACAAAGAATCCAGGTCAGCTAAAATCAGAAACCGTTTACACCAGTTGGGACAAACCACGAAACTACCATTGCCCCCGTCATTCCCAAACCTAAAAACGCAACGCAAAACGGCGGCACGAACCATTTTTGGTCCGTGCCGCCGCACTGTTTTTCTGGGAAAGATGCTAATTATTCATCACTGCGGAGCGCCTTGGCTTCCTCAATGACAGAGGCTTCCAGCATCTGAGGCAGCTGCTCATACCGCTCAAAGGTGAGGGTGAAGGAACCGCGGCCCTGGCTGATGGAGCGAAGCGTGGTGGCGAAATCGCCCATCTCGCTCATGGGAACCTCCGCAACGATCTCCTGGAGCTTGTCGTCGGTGGGATTCATGCCCAGCACACGGCCCCGGCGTTTGTTCAGCTCACCGATGATATCACCGGTGTTGGCGTCAGGAACATAGACCTTCAAAGTGCCGATGGGCTCCAGAATGACCGGACCGGCTTGAGGCAGGCCCGCCTTATAAGCCAGAGAGGCAGCGGTCTTGAAGGCCATTTCGGAGGAATCCACCGGATGGTAGGAGCCATCCACCAGAGTGGCTTTCAGGCCCACCACGGGATATCCTGCCAGAACGCCCTGCTTGACGCAATCCTGCAGACCCTTTTCCACTGCGGGGAAGAAGTTCTTGGGCACCGCGCCGCCGAATACGTTCTCTTCAAAAACCAGACCCTCGCTGTCGCAGGGCTCAAACTCGATCCACACATCACCGAACTGGCCGTGTCCGCCGGACTGCTTCTTGTGACGGCCCTGGACCTTCACCTTCTTGCGGATGGTCTCACGGTAAGCCACACGGGCTTTCTCCAGACCCACATCCACGCCGAACTTGTTTTTCAGCTTGGAGACGATGACATCCAGGTGCTGCTCGCCCAAACCGGAAATCAGCTGCTGCTTGGTCTCCACATTGTTCTCATAGGAGATAGCGGGATCTTCTTCCATCAGACGGGCAAGAGCCGCCGCGATCTTGCCTTCATCGCCCTTGTTCTTGACGGTGATGGCCATGGTCAGGCAGGGCTTGGGGAACTCGGCGGGCTTGAAGGAAACCACCCGCTTGGGATCGCAGAGGGTATCGCCGGTGATGGCGGAGGAAAGCTTGGTAACAGCGCCGATATCGCCGGCAAAGATGGCGTCGGCATCCTCCTGCTTCTTACCCTTGACGCAGATGAGCTTGCCCAGACGCTCCGGCTCACCGGTGCGGGCGTTGACAGGGGTGGAGGCGGCGGTCAGACGGCCGGCCACTACCTTGATAAAGGACAGCTTGCCCACAAAGGGATCAGCCACGGTCTTGAAGACCAGACCGGCAAAGGGCTGATTCTCGTCGCAGTCGATCATGACTTCCTTGCCATCGGGCGCAACAGCCATCTCACCGGCATTGTCGGCGGCGGAAGGCAGAATGGAGATCATGGCGTTGAGGAGGGGATGAATGGCCTCGGTAGTCAGGGCGGAGCCGCAGAACACAGGAGCGATGGTGCCGCTCTTGACGCCGCTGAGCAAGCCGCTGCTGATTTCCTCCTGGGTAAAGGGCTCGCCGGAGAAGAACTTATCCATCAGCTCCTCGCTGGTCTCAGCGATGGCCTCATAGAGGTTGTTCTTCATCTCCTCAATGTAATCGGCAGCGGCGGCAGGCAGCTCCCGCTCTTTCCGCTGGCCGGAAGCATCATAAGCAAAGACGGTGTTTTCCACCAGGTTGACATAGCAGACCACCTTATGGTTCTCCACATAGGGCACTACCATGGGGCAGATGTGGTTGCCGAAGACTTCCTTCATCTGAGCCAGCACCTTGGTGAAATCGGCGTTCTCCCGGTCCATCTTATTGACGTAGAACAGCTTGGATTTCCCCATCTTGGTGGCAGCCTTGTAGGCTTTCTCGGTACCAACGTTGACGCCGGATTTACCGGAAACCACGATCAGGACGCTTTCGGCGGCGCGAATGCCTTCCACCATGCCCACCTCGAAGTCAAAGAGGCCGGGGCAGTCGATCAGGTTGATTTTTGTTTCCTTCCACTCCATGGGAGCCACGGCGGAGGATACGCTCACCTTCCGCTTGATCTCCTCGGGATCGAAGTCACACACTGTATTTCCATCCACCACACGACCCAGGCGGTCAGAGGTCTTGGCCCGGTAGAGCATGGCCTCCGCCAGGGAAGTCTTTCCTGCGCCGCTGTGTCCTGTGATGGCCACATTTCTGATCTTATCCGCTGAGAATTGTTTCATAACTGGCTTTCCCCTTTCTGTTCACCTGCCGTCAGGTGTGATGGAAGTCCGTCCGGACAGCGCTGCTCTCCGGCGGCACTGTTTCAAAAAGCCCTGAGGCTCCATTGAAATCAGATTTTGGTGCGATACTTTTACCGCGCCATGGTAATCATTATACCGGCAACTTGGATTTTTTGCAATAGATTTTTACGCAAAAGTACCAATTCAGTTCCGGGGTATGTGGGTAAAAATTATATTTTTTGTCCAGTTTTTGACCTGAATATGAAAAATTTCCCCTTGTTATAATCCTAACGATTGTATGGTTATACAAAAGCCAGATTCAAACTTTGTGCGTCGTGGCTATTGCTATTTTGGACCCGTCAATAAAGGCTGGGACCATTTGGTTATTCCGCTAAGTTTTTGTCCCACGCCTGATAAAAGGGGATTTTTTCCATGATAGAAAGCGCTGTTTCCCGCATATCACAAAAGAGCCGAAAAATTTTCATTTTGCCCCAAAACCTGCTTCGAGGCTCTCCGGCAGGCAAAAAGAGGCACTTTTTCTGGGCCTGTGGCTTTGAAGACAGCTGATGTGATTTCTTTTGGCCCAAATATAACGGGGCTGGGCCCACCCGGACGCAATACCAGAGAGCATCGCCGCTGGTTTTGTCAGAAATCTCCAGCGTACCCAGGGGAACCCAGTCCCCCTGGAAGCGTGTCGAACTTCTTCGACACGCTCAAAGGCCCGCGCTTTTATAAAAAGCGCGGGCCTTTGTTCAAATAGTATTTCTTATCGGAAACCAGTTTTTCTTACAAACCGCGAATCAACGGCACCGTCAGCTGTACCAGCAGCCAGAAGAGCTGATATACAGCAATGGTAATCCAGGTCAAGGCACTCATCCCCTGGGTAAAGGCAAAGAAGGTGACGATGGCGAAACCAATGACCACCGACAGCAGCAGGAACGCCGTTTCCAGAGTGATGCTTCCAGCGCAGGACCGGGCGGCCAGCAGGGCCCGGACATAGGAAGCCGGACTGCCGTTATGGAGAAGGCCAGCCCGCACCCGCCCCCTGGGGGCCAGATACTTGGCTGTGGCTCCGTGAAGAGCCGCCGGCTGGATGGCCACCAGTTCCTTGGGGAAGTCGTAGATCCGGGAGATTTCCTCCGCCGTGACATTGGGATCGGTGGAATAAATACACACCGCCATATCCCGGTCGCACAGCAGCTCCAGCGCCCGGCGCATCTGCTTATCCGCCTTGTAGGACAGGATATACATGGCTGCCGCCTGGCCCGAATTGGACAGATACAGCACCCGGTTGCCGTTCTGGGTATACCGCTCCTCCCATTCCTCGGAGGGCAGCTCCACCCCATAGGCATCCATCAGCTGCCGGTTGCCGATGAGGACCCGCCGTCCGCCCACCCAGGCGGACAGACCCATCTCATCCTGATATTCCAGGCTTTCCACCTTCTGCAGGATGTGGCCGTCCGGGACCATTTCCCGGAACAGGGGGGTGAGGGGAGAATCACAGCTTCCCAGGACGCTGACGGCATCCAAAATCACCTGATCAATGGGACGGCGGTCCAGGGTCTTGATGCCCTGGATGGTAACACAGCCCTTGGGAAACAGCTCAGAGCATTTCAGATACAGGGTATTGACCCCGCTGAACCGTCCCACCGCCTCATAACCGCAGAGGGTTGCTCCCCACCGTGCCAGTCTGCCGTTGACCAGGGAAAGGGGCAGATTGGAGGCGATCACCCCAGCCACCGGAGAGGTGATGCAAAGGGCTCCGGTATAGACACAGGCGGCGGTAAAGATATCCTTGCTGAACAGGTAAGAAATCAGTGCCATCACCAGGGCAGCCACAGCGGTCATAGGGGCGATGATCTTGGAAATATCCTCCGCCTTGCTCTCGCTGAAGGCCTGGTCCAGAAAGTTGCTGACACTGGAGGCCTGGCTGAAATAGGCCACCCGGGGTTCATCCTCAGCGACATTTCCTGCCAGACGGCGGCTCAGCTCCCGGCTCTCCACCACGCCGGCCACCTGCTTGTCACCCTTGCTGACAGCAAAGGAGAAGCTGTGGGCCATCCGGGAAAGCATGATCAGCTTGCCCAGGGTATTGAACAGCAGCATCAGCACCGCCATGGGAAGATAGATATTGCTGGAATATTCCTCATACAGCGCCGGGGTCATCGCCACATAGGCGCCCTGAATCAAACAGGCGAAAACCGCCAGAGAACTGTAGCAGTCATTGTTTGGACGCAGCCGCAGCAGCGAAAGCATTCCGCCTCCCACAGTGTTTCCGCTGACTACAGTGGAAATCATCACCAGTATCACACCGGACCAGAGATAAGCACTCAGGTTCTCTCCCGGATCCAGAAAACCAGGCAGCGGGAAGGCATACTCCGGCGCCAGCGTCAGGTATACCACCATCGCCAGTGTAATCAGGTTCACTCCCAGGCGGATAAAGAGGCTGGTGCGCATCCGGTCCAGCTGCTGGGCCACCTGGGCGTTGTTTTCCTGACGTTTTTTCACCGGACGGGCGGCAGCTGTTTCCTCCTCTTCTTCCTGAGCTTCCGCCGTGGCCTGGAAGATCTCTTCCGCCTGCTGCGCTCGTTTGGACTGGGGCGGACGCTTTGGCTGACGGGCAGGCCGCTGAGGTTCATCCCGTTCCTCCTGGGCGGTGCTGGCCAGAATCTTGGCGTCCAGCTCATCCTCCGGCTCTGCGCCCCCTTCTCCGCTGGTAACGATCCGGGCTGCGGCAGCCATTCTGGAAGGTCTTCTTCCCGGCTGATATAAGCTGCGCCGTCCTCCTTCATTGGCCTGCTGTGAACGGCGTGGACCTTTTGCCTGCTCCTGACGCGGCTCTTCCCCGCCTTCCTGCCGGACACCCGGCCTGGCCTGGCGGTTCTGCTGGGACTGCTGACGCGGACGGGACTGCTGCTGTGAACGGACCCGCTGCGGCTGCTCCTCTTCCGCCATTTTTGGGGCCATCTTCTTCAGATCCGGTATGGGGCCGGTTTTCTCCCGGGCCCGCTGCTCCCAATCCGCTACAAATGTCTGGGCAGGAGTAGGCTTTTCCGGTTCCTCCGGGGTCAGGGGCTCTTCCAGGAAATCCAAATCCGCTTTTTCCCGGCCTCCGAAGCGATCCAGCAAAGCATCCATCTCTTCAGGTGTGGTAGGGGTAAAAGCCTGTTCTCCCAACCGTGGGCGAGTGGGAGCGGAACGAGGCGGACGGCGGCGAAACGCAGTGCTTCCCTCTTCCTGTTCCTCCCCCTGCTCAGACCCTTTCCGGGAATCCGTTTTCCCTTTCATGGCGCCTGTATGTTCCCCTGTTGGGGACAGTTTCTTTTTCAGGTGCCAAAATCTATCCTCATTCTCTTCATCATCCTCCGGCTCTTCCCGCGCCGCTTTCCGGGCTGGAGGAGCGCTTCGGGTGGACTTTTTCTTGGGGCTCCAGGAATCTTTCTCGTCCTCTTCATCCTCTTCCGGCTCTTCCCGTACTGCCTTCCGGGCTGGGGGAGCGCTTCGGGTGGACTTTTTCTTGGGGCTCCAGAAGTCCTCCTCGTCCTCTTCGTCTTCCTCCGGCTCTTCCCGCACCGCTTTCCGGGTTGGGGGAGCGTTTCTGAAAGACTTTCTCTTGGGGCTCCAGAAATCCTCCTCGTCCTCTTCGTCTTCCTCCGGCTCTTCCCGCACCGCTTTCCGGGCTGAGGGAGCGTTTCTGAAAGACTTTCTCTTGGGGCTCCAGAAATCCTCCTCGTCCTCTTCGTCTTCCTCCGGCTCTTCCCGCACCGCTTTCCGGGCTGAGGGAGCGCTTCGGGCTGACTTTTTCTTGGGGCTCCAGAAGTCCTCCTCGTCCTCTTCATCTTCCTCCGGCTCTTCCCGCACCGCTTTCCGGGCTGAGGGAGCGCTTCGGGCTGACTTTTTCTTGGGGCTCCAGAAGTCCTCCTCGTCCTCTTCGTCTTCCTCCGGCTCCTCCCGCACCGCTTTCCGGGTTGGGGGAGCGCTTCGGGCTGACTTTTTCTTGGGGCTCCAGAAGTCCTCCTCGTCTTCTTCGTCTTCCTCCGGCTCTTCCTGCGCCGCCTTCCGGGCTGGGGGAGCGTTTCGAAAAGACTTTCTCTTGGGACGCCAGAAGTCCTCCTCGTCCTCTTCATCCTCCTCCATGGGCTTTTTTCCAAAAGTTCCATTGGCACGGCCGGAGGAAGAAGAACCGGTCCATACCTTCACATCCTCCTCGTCCTGCTCAATGTCCTGAGAAGAACGCTCCCGTTCCTCCGCTCCCTGGGAACGGCGGACGGAGGATTCTTTTTTGCCGCGGCTACTGCCAAACTCACTGAGAATATCGTCAACACTGTATCTGTCAGCCACTGATGAAAAAACCTCCTGTCTACCTCTGTCCTCCGGGCGGGTCACCGGTTTCTGGCGGCCAATCCCATCCTCTGCCGTGCCACTTCATACAGGATAATGCCTCCTGCCACCGACGCATTGAGGGAATTGACCTTCCCACGCATGGGCATGGACACCACAAAATCACACTTTTCCCGCACCAGGCGGCTGACGCCCCGGCCTTCCGACCCAATGATCAGTCCAACACCGCCGCTGTAATCCATAGAGCACCAGTCCTGGCCATCCATATCGGCGCAATAGAACCAAACGCCCCGCTCTTTGAGCTGTTCCATCACCGCCGGAAGATTGGACACCCGCACCACCGGCAGCCAGGCCACTGCTCCCGCCGCGGATTTGGCCACCGTGGCGGTCAATCCGGCGCTGTGGCGCTTGGGAATGATGATCCCATGAGCTCCAGCCGCCTCGGCGGTACGGATAATGGCTCCCAGGTTGTGAGGATCCTCTATATCGTCCGCCAGCACCACGAACAGGGGTTCATCCCCTGCCCGGGCGTAGATATCCTCCAGTGTGGCATAATCCGCCGCCGCCAGTACCGCCGCCACTCCCTGGTGGCTGCTGATGCCGGACATCGCCTGCAATTTTTCCGCTGTGGCATCTTTGACAGGAATCCCCCGCTGACGGGCCATGGCGGCGATCTTTGCCAACGGACCTTTTCGGTCCCCCTGCTGTATGTAGACGCTTTCCAGCTCCTGCTGAGAACGGAGGGCTTCCAAAACAGGATTGCGCCCCGCTATAATCGTATCTTTTTTCTGCTCCATCCTTTTACCCCACCGGCAGACCCGGCTTATCCTTCCCAGAGCCCTTTCAAACCAAATCCCTCTTTTTCTCACCCAGAACAATCTACTCCCTTTGGGCGCTTTTTCACCCGGAGCTGCCTGTATCAGAAAAGAACACAGATCGCCTGCTTTTCAGGGGGCTCTTTCTTTTCACTTTTCAAGGCTTTTGCGGCCCTTATTCGGGCCGCTTCGCTGCTTTTCGATATATTTAGTATAGTATATCACATTTTCCACCGGATGCAAAGAAGAAAAGGCCGGTCTTCAGGGGATATTCCAATCATTACCATTTGCTCCCCAGACAGCTTTCCAACCCGTTTTCCGGCCTTTCTCCGCCGTCAGCGGAGAAACATCCCTGCCGCTACAGCTCCCAGCGCCATTGCTGTGGCAAAGCGCAGTGCTGACAGCGCCAGTTTGGGCAGCGCCACAGACCGGCGGGGGGTATAGCGAATCCCTTTGAGGTATTCCATTGCCCTCTGCCGGATGGTCCCCTCATCCCGTTCTTGTTTCTCCGCCTTGATAAACAGGATCGCTTTTTCAAAATAATCGTTCTCAGTCTCCACTACTTCCACCACTTTTTTATTGACACCTTTGAGCATGATGTAATCCCCTCTCTGTTTCCCCGTCCCCCGCGGACAAGATACCTCCGCTGTGCTCCGGAAATTATTCTGCCGTCTCTCCGGCTTGATTATTTTCTGTCCCGGATATGGATTTTATACCCCATTTTCCCATTTTCCCCATCCAGTTTGTGGAGCATTTCACTGCTTTTGACGATTATTCCACGATGGCAGCGGTGGATTATACCCGTTGTAATATGGTGTTTTCCACTCTTTCCACCCCCGTCTCCACAAATCCTGTTGAAAACCCTGTTGAAAGTGTGGAAAAATCAAGGGTTTGACCACTTTTTTCGCTGAATAAAATGGTGGAGAACTGGAAAAGGATCGTTGTTTTTTTCCCCGGATGTGATAACAGAGTGTTGAGATTCTGTCTCCAGGTAAAACATTTTTCCGCGCATCACGGACGCTTCTTTTTCTTTCCACCATCAGGTCTGACTTTTTTCCACAGTTTTGCCCCGGTATCCCTGCCTGCAGCTGCCGCAGCGCCATGAAAATTTCCCTCAAGAGGCTCCACAGTCCTCCTGTTTCTCACAAACTGTCACAATATTTTCCTCTTGGAGAGGCATTTCCATTTGCCGCGTTTTTTGCTATAATACCCCCATTCGCCCCATGATTTGACCCAAGGCCCAGCGGCGGAACAGCTTTTACGGGTCTTTTCTCATCGGTCAAAGGGGCTGACCACCGCCGCCTGGCAAAGGAGCGATCTGTAATGAAGCCTGTTTTTTCTCAAGAGGGGATACTGCTTCCCGGTTTTGCCCCCCAGCTGGATCTTCCCGGCACATTGGACTGCGGACAGGCCTTCCGCTGGCGGCAGATGGAACCGGACCGATGGGCCGGGCCGGTGGAAGGACGGGTATGGACCATCGCCCGTCAGGGGGAGGATATTCTCTTTCCCGGAGCGGACACAGAAGATTGGCCGCAGCTGCGCCGGTATTTTGATCTGGGCCGTTCCTACGGACGCCTGAAAACACTGTACCGTAAAGATCCGGTTCTCCGGGACGCCATGGCCTGGGCTCCGGGGATACGGGTGCTGCGTCAGGACCCCTGGGAAACCCTCTGTTCCTTCATCATCAGCGCCAACAACAACATCCCCCGGATCAAGGGGATTCTGGAGCGTTTATGCCGGCTGTACGGGGAACCGCTGGAGGAAGACTTTTTCACCTTTCCCACCCCGCAGCGTCTGGCAGTGCTGGAGGCGGAGGATCTGGCGCCCATCCGCTGCGGCTATCGGGCGGAATATTTGCTGGACGCGGCCCGGCAGGTTTCCAGCCGCCGGTTATCCCTGAAAAAGGTGGCCCGCCTGCCTACCGGAGAAGCCCGTCAGGCACTGATGGAGGTCAAAGGGGTGGGGCCCAAGGTGGCTGACTGTATTCTGCTGTACGGTTTTGGCAGGGTGGAATGTTTTCCCATGGATACATGGATGAAAAAAGTTTCCGCCGTTTTGTATCCCCAGGGGCTGCCGGAAGCGCTGCTGCCCACCGCCGGCATCGCACAGCAATTTTTGTTTCACTATGCCCGCCACCACGGAGAACTTTTTGAGGAAAAAGCTTCTTTGCAGGCGGTATGATGGAGAAATCCGGCTTTTAAGGGCAAAAACATGGAATTTCTTTGCATTGCATTGAAACAAAGCTGTCTTTTGAGTTATAATGAAAACGATGTGGGGCCCTTCAGGTCCCGCCCCCCTATACTTGAATAAAAAGGAGAATGCGTCATGCCATTGGTTTCCACGAAAGAAATGTTCCAGAAAGCCTATGAGGGCGGTTACGCCATCGGCGCTTTCAACGTCAACAACATGGAGATCGTTCAGGGCATCACCGAGGCTGCCAAAGAGGAAAACGCCCCTCTGATCCTTCAGGTTTCCGCAGGCGCCAGAAAGTATGCCAAGCATATCTACCTGGTCAAGCTGGTGGAAGCGGCCATTGCCGACACCAATCTGCCCATCGCTCTTCATCTGGACCACGGCGCGGATTTTGAAATTTGCAAATCCTGCATCGACGGCGGCTTTACCTCCGTAATGATCGACGGCTCCGCCCACAGCTTTGAGGACAACATCGCTCTGACCCGCAAGGTAGTGGAATACGCCCATGAGCGGGGCGTGGTGGTGGAAGGCGAGCTGGGCAAGCTGGCCGGCATTGAGGATGATGTCAATGTTTCCGCCGAGGACGCCAACTTCACCAATCCTGCCGAGGTAGAGGAATTTGTCACCCGCACCGGAGTGGATTCCCTGGCCATTGCCATCGGCACCAGCCATGGCGCTTACAAATTCAAGCCCGGCCAGAAGCCTCAGCTGCGCTTTGATATCCTGGAAGAGGTCTCCCGCCGTCTCCCCGGCTTCCCCATCGTGCTCCACGGCGCTTCCTCCGTCATCCAGGAGGATGTGGCCATTGTCAACCAGTACGGCGGCAAGATGCCCGACGCCATCGGCATCCCTGAAGAGATGCTGCGCAAGGCCGCTACCATGGCTGTCTGCAAGATCAACATCGATTCCGACCTGCGTCTGGCCATGACCGCCGCTATCCGCAAATATATGGCGGAGAATCCTTCTCACTTTGATCCCCGTCAGTATCTGACCCCCGCCCGGGATCACATCCGTGAGCTGGTTCGCCACAAGATCGTGGACGTGCTGGGCTGCGCCGGAAAAGCCTGATTTTCCTTTCCCTTCATTTCATACAAACGCAAAAACAGCGGCCGCCGGAAATAATTCCGGCGGCCATTGTGCTTTTATTTGATTTGAAAGAAGTCCGTCTGAAATAGACGGGTGTCCGTAAAACAGTTAATCCTCCGTATGGCTTAGACCATGCGGAGGATTTGTTTATGTCTAATCTTCAAACTTGCTGGCGGCAAACGGTTTGTCAAAACCGTTTGCGGACGGCAAGTCCACAAGGGATAGACGCACAAGCGTCGCAAGGGAGTGTAGCTCCCTTGACGGAACAAAGTGACGAAACATTCTCGGTCTGGCAGTTTTTTCTGCTGACGGAGAATGAAGCTCCGCAGGACGCACATACTCCCGATAGGAGAGTATAGAAGTGCGCCCTTTAGTTCCTAAAGGGATTTTATCAGTTCGCCAAACTGAAAGTTTCCGTTGCTTGTCTATTTATATAAAGCCTCTTTTTTTTGCTTCTTCAATCAATATAGGTTGAATTAAAGGATATGTCCAATTTTCAACTAACTTATCTGAAATCAATATCTTCTCAATCTCACTATGTAATTCCTCAAATGAGTTAATGTCTGCAATAAATAACATTCCGAAAGTTTCATCATCAATATTTTCATTTACTCGTGTCTTTCCTTTAACAGAATACACACATATTGGTTCAATTCTAAAATCAACTGCTCCTGTTTCTTCTTGTAATTCTCTTTTAGCTGTTTCTAAAATACTTTCTCCAGGTTCTCTGTGACCTCCTGGTATTTCATAAGTCTCTCTTTCTTTGTGTTTACAGAATACCCACTTGTTATCTGTTTTGGATATTATCACTGCAAACTTCAAAAATTCATCTGCGACATTGTCATAAAATTTTACTTCTACCATTCTATCAATACCTCGTCAAATTAGGATTTGTTGCTCACTTTTCGTATTCAAATTATACCATAAAACTTGTGAACAGTTCTACCGCAACTTTGGACTATATGAGAAAAGTCCGAACAGTTTTCTGCCCGGACTTCCTCGCTCAATCATAAATCAATTCCGCTTTCACAATCTCCTCTGCCTGTGCCTTGCAAGCGTTCATCTGCCGCACCCATTCCATTTGATTATCGGCTTTCAGTTGCTCGGTCACGCCGTACTGCTTTGCCAGCTTCGGCACGATCAGCTCCATGCGGTTTCGTGCCGCTTCGTCAATCTTAGCGCAATACTGTCTTACGTACACCCAGCTATGATTTGGGGCTTTTTACTTTAATGGAGCCCTTTGGACGATCCAGCGCTTTCCAGGGAAAGGAAGCTTAGTCATCCCAGCCCATCCGCTCCAAAGCGTCCTCCAGCGCATCCTCCTGACGGTCCAGCGCCTCCTCCTGGCGCACGATTTCCACCATCTTGGTCACAAAATCCTCCCGGGTGATGTTGCCGGCACGATAGTCCTGCTTGAGAGTATTTTCCTCCACTTCCAGGGCCCGGCCATCGGTTTCCACCTGCCGCAGCTGCTCCAGCAGCTGTTCCAGGGTACCCTCCGGCAGAGTGCGGTTCATTCTATAGTTCATGTCCACCACATCTTCCAGCAGATCTTCCTCTGCCTCCAGCACATTTTCCTGAAGCTCCAGCTCTTGCTTCTGGACAATAAAGGTATCTCTGTCCAGCTCGCCGATCCGGTATTTCGCTTCCAGATTGTCAATTTCTACATCAATAGCTTCCTGCTCTGCCTTGTTGCGGTAATAGTTTTCCTCATCAGTGGCGGCGTCCCCGGTGACAACATCCGACAGCGTGCTGCTGCGGCTGGAGGAAACTGCGCTTTCACTGGAAGAGGCGGTGCTTTGAGCAGAAGACGAAGCCATGCTTTGCGCAGCGGAAGAACTTTCAGAGGAAACCGCGCTTTGGGACTGAGCACTTTGAGCCAAAGAACTGGACTGGATGGACTGGGTCATCTTTTCTCCATTGGCCTGTGTGCAGCCGGAAAGAAGCAAAACTGCGAAAATCGCTGTAAAAATCATTTTTTTCATGTTAAAATCCTCCTGTAAGCTTTTGATCGTTCCAGGGGGGCTTCCCTGGTCTATGGCTTTATTCTATCCGTGAAAAATGAGAAGAACATTAAAGCAGCGGTGAAAATCAAATTTTTTTGAAAATGTCCCCGCATCCTTCCGCCGGCCAACCTGCCGCAGGCGTACAGCTGCGGGCCATGCCATAAGGAAGGAAATCATTCCTTTGGGACTGTATGGGGGATAATCTGATTTTTACCACGCTGTGGAAGGAGGAATATGCTTTGCGTATTTTATTAGCGGAGGACCAGCCGGATCTGCTGGATGTAACCGTCAAGCGGCTGCGTGCCGAAGGCTTTGGCGTGGACGGCTGTGCCGATGGCCAGCAGGCGCTGGACTATCTGGATGCAACTGATTATGATCTGGTGATTTTGGATATTATGATGCCCAAGGTGGATGGGCTGACGGTACTGCGCACCCTGCGCTCCCGGAAGAATCCGGTGCCGGTGCTGCTGCTTACCGCCCGGGACGCCATATCCGACCGGGTGGAGGGGTTGGACGCGGGTGCTGATGATTATCTCACAAAGCCCTTTGATTTTTCCGAGCTGACCGCCCGGGTCCGGGCGCTGCTGCGGCGCAACTCCACGGAAAAAAGCGATTTGCTCCAGGCCGGCGATCTGGTGATGGAGCTGTCCACCCATCGGGTCACTCGGGACGGCAGGGAAATCAGCCTCTCCACCCGGGAGTTTGCCCTGCTGGAATCCTTGCTGCGCCACAAGGGCGCCATTCTCTCCCGGGCGCAGCTGGAAAATCAGGTATGGGATTACGGCTTTGAGGGAGGCAGCAATATTGTGGATGTTTACATCCGCTATCTCCGCAAGAAGATCGATGATCCTTTTGAGAAAAAGCTGATCCATACGGTTCGGGGGACCGGTTACACCCTCCGGGATGAGCCATGAAGAAATTATCCATCAAAGCCCGTGTGACCCTGTGGTACACCTCCTTTATGGTGGCGGTGCTGCTGGCCACAGCGGGGCTGCTGTTTCTCACCACCCGCAGTCTGTCCCGGCAGCAGCTGAACCAGCAGTTGGTCAACGCCGTCACCGACCTGGTGGGCGATGTCCATTTCCGTTATGGCGAGCTGGAAAGCAGCAAGCTGGACTTTTATCAAGGCGGTGTTTCCCTCTTTGTCTATGATGTACAGGGATATCTGGTTGCTCCCAAAGTGAATCTGGGGGTACAGGTGGATGCGCTGCTGGAAGATCAAACTATCAAGACCGTAGAACAAAATGGAGAAAAATGGCTGGTCTACGACCTTTACGCCATGGATGGCTCCACCGGTTTCTGGGTCCGGGGGCTCTGTTCCCTGACGGAGGCCACCCGTACCTCCAGCCTGCTGTGGCTGCTGGTGCTGCTGGTACTGCCAGGGGTGGCGCTGGCGGCGGCGCTGGGAGGATGGCGCATCACCAGAAGGGCATTCCTGCCGGTGGAACAGATGGCCACCACCGCTGACGCCATCTCCTCCGGCAGCGATCTGAGCCAGCGGGTTCCCCTGTCCGGCGGAGAGGATGAGCTCTACCGCCTGGGGGCCACCCTCAACCGGATGCTCTCCCGACTTCAGCGCTCCTTTGACGCAGAACGGAGATTCACCTCCGACGTCTCCCATGAGCTGCGCACACCTCTGGCGGTCATCCGTTCCCAGTGTGAATTTGCCCTCTCTCCCCAGGCCAATTGCAAGGATCAGCTGGAGGCCCTTGAATCTGTCTCCCATCAGTGCGGCTATATGTCCGCCATTGTCTCCCAGCTGCTTCTGCTGGCCAGAGGGGACAACGGCACCTTTCAGCCCCGTCTGGAGCGGCTGGAGCTGGGAGAGCTGTGGGAAGCGGTGTGTATGGATATGGAGGACCAGGCCCAAAAGGCGGGGCTGACCCTTCGGTGGCAGCTGGAACCGGGGATCTTCCTCACCGGCGATGAGACCCTGCTGATCCGGCTGCTGACCAATCTGCTGACCAACGCCATCCGGTATAACCGGCCCCAGGGACAAATTGATGTCTCTCTCAGCCGTCAGGGGCAGCAGGCTGTATTGGAAGTGAAGGATACCGGCATCGGCATCCCGCCGGAGCAGACAGATCAAATCTGGGAGCGGTTCTTCCGGGGGGACAAGTCCCGTTCCGGGGAATCCAGCGGCCTGGGATTATCCATGGTCCAGTGGATCGCCCAGGTACACAAGGGAAAGGCCTCCGTTCAAAGTACACCGGGGCTGGGGAGTATCTTCACAGTGAGGCTGCCCCTGACAGAGTAAGGGGACACTTTGACAGGAGGAAAATTTTCTGCCGGTTGTTTGACAATGCCGTATGTTGCCTCCCCCTGCGCAAAACATTTTTCTTGTTTTCACCTTCGCAAAAGCCTTTTTAAACTGAATCAGACAAGCAGGCGGTCTCTGAAAAGCATCAGAAACCGCCTGTTTTCATTTCCATCTCCATTTGTCATAGCCTGGATAAGCACCAGTACACACTACTTTATTTATATTGTCAGCTCCAGCGCTTTTTCCAGCAGCTCCAGCAAAATCTGCTGCTGCCGCAGCTCCAAACCACACAGCAGCTCATATGCCTGGCGGGGATAATCCGGTCCCTTTTGGGCGGATACCGGTTCGATCTTCTCAAACAGCCGGTCCAGCGAAATCCCCAGCCCTGCTGCAATCTTCTGGATGCTCTCCATAGAGGCATTTTTCTCCCCCCGCTCCACCTGGCCGATATAGGTGGCGTGGAGGCCGCACCTCTCCGCCAGAGCCTCCTGGCTGAGCCCCTGCCGCTGGCGGAATCCCCGAATCCTTTTGCCGATAATCTGTGTCAGCTCGCTCATCCTTCTCACCTCAAAGATAGACTATCGGTATTATCTTTTCCAAACAACAGACTATTGACATGATATTCAAGGCAATATATACTATAAATATTATTTTTGTTATAATAGATATTATAGTATGTTGGAGGCTGCGGAGAACATGGGTTTGTACCGGCTTCTGTTATGGCACCCCTGGGGAAGATGGCCGTGGAAAGCATTATGGGATTTCATGGCGGAAATGCCGGCATTCCTCAGACCCGTCTTATGCTGGTGCGACGGTGAAAAGCTGATCTTGCTGTTTTGCTTTGGCGGGCAAAACGCCTTGCTTCGTCTGGAATGGAAAAGGGGCCTGATTTTGGGGATTTTCCTTGGAGCCGTAGTTCTGTGCTGTGTGGGCCTGCTGTATCTGACCTGTCTTTACCATAAAAAACACAGAAATACTCCTCCTGATTGAGGCGGATGCTTGACCAACTGGTGATATCCATTCCATCTCTGCACCGCAGTAAAATTATTTTTTTCTGTCGCCCCTTTCCAACTGGGGCTCTCTTCCTTTCGCCTTCCTTTTCTGCTACAATGACAGTGGAATTCACCCAACCGTCACAGTGACAGCAGCAAAGGAGGCGTTTTTGATGTTTTGCCCTTATTGCGGTACACCCATTGATGACCTGACCCTTTCCGCCTGTCCCCATTGCGGCAAAGATATCTCCGGGGATGCTTTTTCCCAGCTGCGGGATGAAAACGAATCGGTTTTTCCAGCTTCCCCTCCCCAACCGCAGACCTGTGATTCTCCTTTCTCCCCTCCTTCCTCCAGTTCTCGTCCCCACCAGGAAGGGCCTTCTCCTGCTGGTGCGGCTGCCCCTGTCCCTTCCCGCAAAAGGTCGGCGGCACCCTTTCTGATTGCGGCCGCTGTGGTACTGGTGCTGGCGGCTGCGGGTATCCTGTTTTATTTCCAGCAGCAGGTCACGCCCCAAGAGCAGCAACAGCGCCTGTCTGAGATCGTGGTAGAGGATTACGCTTTCCTTTCCCTGAAGGAACTAAAAGAGCTGATTGGACCGGTAAACACCGCAGAACTGCCTGAGGGGGTTACTGAAGGTACCGCCTATCAAACCATCTGCACTCCGCCTGTTACCTTTATTCTGGGGGAGCATGGCGTGGAACAGGTTGCGGTGGAGCTGTCCCAACCGCTTCCTTATCATTCATTTATGCCCATGGTTTCCCTCGCCCGCGATTCCATGGAGGAGGGCGGATGGCTGGAACTGACCCGGGATGCCGCTGTTATCTCCGGTGTTTCCGACCGGATCTCCCAGATCGTACTCACCTTTGAGGAGCCGGTTTATTCTTTTCCCGACCTGGCCGGAAGTCGGATCACCCGTTACCGGGTGGTGCTGGATGACCAGGCGGCGGGTTTTTATCACAGCAATCCTCCCACCCTTGTGGGGCATCGGATGGACCCTGCCCTGGTGCCGGAGGATGAAAAAATCGGTACCGACGTGATCACCGGCAGCCTGCGCAATCTCAGCGACCAGGATGTTGCCCTGGCGGTGATCTTTTATGAATGGACCTATTGGGAAGAGGGAGCCCGTAAAAACTCCATGCTGCTGTATGCTCAACTGGATGATATCCCCGCAGGAACAGCGGCGCCCTACCGCATAGAGATCCCTCAGGATTATGAGGGGTTCTCCTCTGTTGTTTACGGTACAGCGGGTCTGTGGTACTGAGGAGCTCCTTCCAGCTGTATCCCGCCTGCCGCCTCCCTTGCAGAAACGACCGGTTTTGGGTACTCTGTTCCCAAGGACCGGATACAGTGACCGGGTCTAGAAAGGAGGACCTATGTTCTGTCCATTCTGCGGCTATCCTCTGCCCCCTCAAAGCAGCTTCTGTCCCAATTGCGGACAAAGTCTGGCCGGCCAGCTGGGGGAGGAAGCGGATGCTTCTTTCTCCACCCCCCAGGCAGCCGCATCTTCCTCCTCCCCTTTCCGGGAGGAAAATACCGTTCCCACTGCCCCGGAAGAAGATGTTTCCACCTGTGCCAAAGAGGAGGAACACCCCGCTTCTTCTGAGCCGGCTTTTTCCCCTGCCCCCACCCCAAAAGGTACTTTGCCCTCCAGTCAGTGGGTCCTTTGGGCGCTTCTCTCCCTGAGCGGGACTTTGCTGGTGGTGCTGGCTATAGCCTTCTTTGTTTATGGGCCGCCTCAGCTGTCCCAAAGGGGCGCCATAGGAGAAGCGGAGCAGGAATCTTCTGCCCAATCCAGCGTTCCCGTTTCTCAATGGGATACCTCTTCCGCTCCCTCTTCCTCCTCCGTGCCAGAACCCCCTTCCTCTGATGCAGCCGAATCCTCCGGCGGCCAGGTTTCTTCCATAACTTCCCCCATTCCTCTGCTGGAATCCTTTCAGGGACTGACACTGGAGCAGGCGGAGGAAATGGTGGGACCCCTGACGCAGTTGTCAGAACAGCCGCTCCTGGATCAACTGGAGATGACGGCCATGAAAGACGCTGACAGCAGCCTGGTTCTGTTATTTTCAGAAGACCGGGTGGCAGGAGCCTCCTTTGCGCCGGCGGAGGGAAGCAATACCCTTTTCCACCTGTTTCAGAACCCGGAGGACTTTGGATTGCAGGTTTCCGAAGAAACCATGATGTATCAGGGGACCGAAAAATCCATCTATCTCTCCCAGGTCTCCCCCAAAATCCAATGGTGTATGCTTCGTATGGCTGACAGCGATACAGCCATTTCCCCGGATTCGGAGATCATGCTGGTGATGACGATTTTTCCCGACCATATGCTGGGATATCTGATGGCTTCCATGGACGATTCCGGCCCTGCCAGCAGTTTTGGGCTGTGGTATGACGTTTCCTCCGGCGTTTATGGCGGAACCGTTGTGGAAGCGTGGAACCTGACCCCCATTCCCGCCTCCTATGTGGAGATCCGCTACCATGTGGAGGGCGATGACACCCTGATGTACCAGTGGTTTCCCGCCCCCGCTCCCGGAGATCATGCCCTTTACCCCATCTCCACCAAAAGCAAGGACCAGGTGGAACTGGTACAGCTGATCCTGTGGCCTGAGGAGGAATAGCCTTCTTCCTTTTGGGGAAAAGCATCCTTTTTGAACCATTACTTGACGTTCATTCTTTCTCATTTTCATCCATAACGGCACAGTCTTTGTGAGTGGTCAAAGGCTGTGCCGTAAACTATGGGGCAACACACCTGAGAAAGGAAGTGAAATACCATTGTCTGCCAAGGCAGCCAGAGACTTATCCCACTTTTTCCCAAAATGGCAGGGAAAAAGTTTTACTCATAAGCAGAAACTTTCTCCCCATTTGCCCTTCACACCGAAAGTCCCGGCAAAAACCGGGGCCTCACAATATAAGCCTTGAAATTCCAAAGGGATAAGGCTTTTTGGATGTAGCCCCACCCTACCCCCTCTCTTTTTTCCGCAAGCCTTCTTGAAAGTTCTCCTCCATCAAAGCTGACGGGTGAGGCGGCAGCAGAGGATGGTGATATCATCCTCCCGGCCATCGGTTCGCCGCAGCCGGGCGGTGCGGGCCAAGCGCTGGCAGAGGCTGTCCAGGTCCTCCTGGCGGAAAGCCTCCAGTTCCCGAAGGATCCATTGACAGCCCTGAGCCGAGGCTCCATCGGAGAGGAGGACCAGCAGATCCCCTTCCTCCAGGGTAAAGCTGCTCTCCTCAAACTCCACCCTTTCCAGGATTCCCGCCGGCAGGGATGTAGATTCCACCAGCACCCCCCTGCCCGACCGGCGCAGGATGGTGGGCGCTGCGCCAGCCTTATAAAGGCGCACTTTGCCGGTATACAGATCAATGGCCGCCGCGTCCAGGGTAGCCAGGGATTCCTCACCGGACTTGACCAGCAGCGCCGCGTTGACCATCCGCAAAGCGGAACGGTAGTCCATCCCCGCCTCCAGCATCCGGGTCACCAGGGAAGCGGCCATGGCGGAATCCACCGCCGCCGCGCTGCCGGTGCCCATGCCGTCGGAGAGAAGCAGGTGAGCTTGTCCGCCGCTGGTGGTAAAGAGGCGGAAGCTGTCTCCGCAAACACTGCCCCCGCCGCTGCACAGCTGGCAGGAGCCATATTCCACCCCGTAAAGAGGACGCTCCCGGAAGGTATAGCGGACATTTGCCCCATACCGGGCAACCTCAGGATAACTCATGGTCAGCTCCAGAGCCTCCCCGATTTCTGCCGCCAGCTGCTCCGGTACCGCCCGGGCCTGCTTGTATTGAGGGATTTCCGCCACTGCCGTCACCCGGCCTTCCCGGTCCTTCCAGCATACCGCCCGCTTCGGTTCCAGCTTCGCTTCCCGAAAGATTTCCTCCACATGGGCCGCCAGAGCCGGGGCCCCTGCGGCAATCTCCTCCAGCTGCTCCACCATCCCTTCCAGGGCGATGGCCATACCGTCAAACTGGTCGGTCACCAGATTCCTGGCCCGGGCCGCCCGCCGCCTGGCTTCCTCCTTGCCGGTCCAGGCAGTGTATTCCGCCGTCAGCAAAGCCGCCATCTGATCCCGCCGGATGCAGCGTCCCAGGCTGTCCGGCAGGTCCTCTCCTTCCAAAGAACCGGTGTTTTTCAGCTTCCGGACGCTGTGGCTCAGGGCATCCACCGTGTCTGAATAATGTTCCTGCCAACAGGCCATGGAGTAGGGACACTTTTTGCACAGCCGCTCCGCCACCCGGTCAAAGATCCCGTTGAGGTCTCCGCCTGCCGTTCGTGCCAGCCGTTTGGCCACCTCCCTGGTGGTATCCGACACCTCCCGCAGGGCTTCCGCTGTACCGGTGAGCCGTTCCTCCAGCAAACATTTGACTGTGGCTTCATCAGCGGCGGATGGGGTGAAGGTAGCCGCCAGCAGCCGGAACACCGTGGGCGGTATCATTAAAAACAGTACCGCCGCCAGCGTCACTTCAATAAAACCAGATGGCGAACGGCTGGCAAGAGCACTGACGGCCCCATAAGTAAAGGTGAAGGCCAATGTACTGCCCAAACGCCCAAAGACGGAAAAGATCCCTGCCAGCATTCCCCCCAGGCCATAGATGGTGACATACAACGGGAAATCCCCCGTACAGAAGCCCACCGCAAGTCCCGACAGGATCCCCGCCATGGCAGCGAAGGAATTTCCCCTTACCCGCACCGCCGCCAGCACCGCTGTCGCCGCGGCGATTCGCCCCAGAGTCACCCCGCCCAGCTGGATGGTGTGCAGCCCCATCACCCCGATGGCAAACAGCACCCCCAGGGCGGTGGCGTAAAAGCGGGTGCGGCAGTCCTCTCCCGACAGAATGGCCATAGCTCTGTCCAAAAAGGAAGCCGCCGCCCCGGCAATGACGATCTGGGTCAGCCACAGCAGCGCGTCATACAAAAGAGGGTCCCGGTACAGGGCGGGAACCACCCCCGCCAGCAGCACGCAGGAGGAGGCGGTAAAGGGGCAGATCCATCCCTTC
Source organism: Angelakisella massiliensis (assembly GCF_900104675.1). Classification (GTDB taxonomy): domain Bacteria; phylum Bacillota; class Clostridia; order Oscillospirales; family Ruminococcaceae; genus Angelakisella; species Angelakisella massiliensis. The sequence continues at coordinate 706,366 of NZ_LT629944.1, forward strand.
CACCGGTCCCACTTTTCCGGCCGCAGCAGCCAGCGGATCAGGGTCACCAGAAAGGAGGCGGCGATATACCGGTATCCTCCTGAGACCCCTGCCGAGGCCAGATAGCCCACCGCCACCCCCAATGCGGTGGGCAGGGTAAAGCGGAAGGGCACCGCCGCCGCAAAGGCCACCCCAAAAGGGGCCGGCTGGCCGATAATGCGGGCCATGGCAGCCACCATTCCGCCTCCCCCACAGCATAAACACAGGGCGGCATAGCTGCGGCCCTCCAGCAACCGGCCCAACCGTTCGGTCAGTCTCAGGCCGGTGATTTCTGTTGTATTCTGCATTTGACAAACCTCCTCCGGTTCTTCCGTCCGGCCCTGAGAACCGTTGCCCCTTTTGGTTCATCATAGGTCCGGACAAGCTGATAGGGTCAGTGTACACCGGCTGTTCCGGCGAAGTTTGTCGCTCCATGTATAACACTATGTAATTTATACAAATTGTAATGATTCTGTCTTTTTTCTGCCTTGACAAGCCCCTGCCGGGGACGCTAATATATAGGGTACGAAGCCAGAGCTGCCATGTGGCAGCAGCAAGAATAAAAGGACGGTAAAAGCTATGAAATTCGACAAAGTAAGGACCCGGTTCGCCCCCAGTCCCACGGGCTATATGCACGTGGGCAACCTCCGTACAGCGCTGTACGCCTACCTCACCGCCAAAGCCCAGGACGGCACCTTCATCCTGCGCATTGAGGACACCGACCAGGAACGGTATGTGGAAGGGGCTGTGGACATCATCTACAATACCCTGCGGGAAACCGGCCTGAACTGGGACGAAGGCCCTGACATCGGCGGCCCTGTGGGTCCCTATGTCCAGAGCGAGCGAATGGGAATGTTCAAGGACTATGCCCTCCAGCTGGTGGAAAAGGGCGCGGCCTACTACTGCTTCTGCGATAAGGAGCGGCTGGAAGAGGTGCGCACCATCCAGCAGGCCTCCGGCATGGCTCCCCGCTATGACGGCCACTGCCGCAACCTGACCCCTGAGGAGGTCCAGGAGAAGCTGGATGCCGGCATCCCCTATGTCATCCGCCAGAAGATGCCCCAGGAAGGAACCGTCACCTTCCATGATGAAATTTTCGGGGATATCACCGTCAATTGCGAGGAGCTGGACGATCAGATCCTCATCAAAACCGACGGTATGCCCACCTATAACTTCGCCAACGTGGTGGACGACCACACCATGGGCATCACTCATGTCATCCGGGGCAACGAGTATCTCTCCTCCGCCCCCAAGTACAATCTGCTTTATGAGGCCTTCGGCTGGGATATCCCGGTTTATATCCACTGCCCCCCTGTGATGAAGGACGCCACCCACAAGCTGTCCAAGCGCAACGGCGACGCTTCCTATGAGGACCTGATCGCCAAGGGCTATCTGAAGGACGCGGTGCTCAATTACATCGCTCTGCTGGGCTGGAGCCCCAAGGGAGACCGGGAAATCTTCACCCTGGAGGAGCTGGTGAAGGAATTTGATCCCTCCGGCATCTCCAAATCTCCCGCCATCTTCGACAACCAGAAGCTGCGGTACATCAACGGCGAGTATATCCGCGCCCTGAGCCCCGACGAGTTCTATGAAAAGGCCCTGCCCTGGATGCGTCAGTCCATCCACAGCGAAACCGCTGATCTGCGGGAGCTGTCCACCGTTCTCCAGGCCCGGTGCGAGGTGCTCAGCGATATCCCCGAGCAGGTGGACTTTATCGACGCGGTACCGGACTATGATGTACAGCTGTATGTGAGCAAAAAGATGAAGACCACCCCCGAAAGCAGCCTGGAAGCCCTCAAAGCCGCTCTGCCGGTGCTGGAGGCCATCCCGGCGGAAAACTTCAAGGCTCCGGTCATTCATGACGCCCTCTTTGAGCTGATCGCCAAGCTGGGTGTAAAGAACGGCTGGCTGCTGTGGCCAGTGCGTGTGGCTGTTTCCGGCAAGCAGTTCACTCCCGGCGGCGGTGTGGAGCTGTGCGCCGTTTTGGGAAAGGAAGAATCCCTCTCCCGTATCCGGGCCGCTATTCAGAAGCTTTCCTGACCGGTCCGGCCCATCGTCCCCTTTCCCTGCCGACTGCAAGACCGGAGCCTTCCTTTGGGAAGATTCCGGTCTTTTTTCCTGTCAAAGAATATTTTTTCTGGAAGCTAGTGAACTTTTCTCTTTTCTTTGTCAAAAAACATGATATAATCAGAATAGTATTTTGTACCAATCTTTCAAAAAAAGCAGGTGGACCATTCTATGACGTACGCTTTTTCTGACCGTATGGCCTCCCTTCAGCCCTCCGCCATCCGGGAGATCCTGAAAAACACCTCCAGCCCCGATGTTATTCCCTTTGCTGCCGGTAATCCCGCTCCGGAGGCTTTTCCTCTCAAGGAGATCGAAAACATTACCCGCATCATCATGGGGGATAATCCTGTGGCTGCGCTGCAATATTCTGTTTCTGAAGGATATCCCGCCCTGCGGGACGCGGCCTTCAGTTTTGCTGAAAAGCGGGAGCCGGGCATCCGCAAGCCCGGGGACACCATTCTCATTGTTTCCGGCGCGCAGCAGGGTATTGAACTGGCGGCCAAGTGCCTGATCAACGAAGGGGACACTGTGCTGAGTGAAGACCCTTCCTTTGTGGGTGCTCTGAACGCTCTGCGTTCCTATCATCCCAATCTGGTGGGCGTACCCATGGAAGAGGACGGCATGAATCTGGACGCTTTGGAAAAGGCGATGCAGACCCAGCCCAACGTCAAGCTGCTGTACATCATTCCCAATTTCCAGAATCCCACCGGCATCACCACCAGCCTGGAAAAGCGCAAAGCCATCTATGAGCTGTGCAAACGCTACGGCGTGATGATCCTGGAGGACAATCCTTACGGAGATCTTCGTTTTGACGGCAGCTATATTCCCGCCATCAAGACCATGGATACCGAGGGCCTGGTCATTTATGTGGGCAGCTTCTCCAAGATCATTTCTCCCGGCCTCCGGGTGGGCTATGTCATCGCCAACAGTGACTTCATGGCCAAGATGGTGGTGGCCAAACAGTGCAGCGACGTCCATACCAATATTCTGGCTCAGATGGTCTGTGAGCGGTTCCTCATCTCCTGCAACATGAACAGTCATCTGCTGGGGCTGCAAAAGATCTATAAGAGCAAGGCGGCGCTGCTGATCAAATGTCTGGAAGAGCACACTGCCGGCCGTCTTACCTGGCGGGCGCCTCAGGGCGGTATGTTCATCTGGTGCACCCTCCCTGAAGGAAGCGATATGGTGGCCTTCTGCAAAAAAGCGGCGGAAGCCAAAGTAGCTGTGGTACCCGGCAGCGCCTTCCTCACCGATCCTTCCGAGCCTTGCCGCAGTTTCCGGATGAACTATTCCACCCCCTCCAACAAGCAGATCATCAGCGGCTGCGAGATCATGGGCGGCGTGCTGAAGGATTTCCTGCGGTAAATCAAAATCTATTCATACTACCCGGGCGGTCGCGGCACAGGTTCCGGCCGCCCTTGTTACTTTTATCAAAAGGAGCGATCAAACCATGAGCGAGACTGTAGCCGTCCCCCAGAACGGGGAGCGCAAGAAGGTCATCTTTTCCGGCATCCAGCCCACAGGCACTTTTACCTTGGGCAACTATATCGGCGCGCTGAAAAACTGGGTCAAGCTCCAGGATGATTATAACTGTGTCTATTCGGTGGTCAACCTCCATGCCATTACCGTCCGTCAGGACCCCGCCCAGCTGAAAAAGAACACTTTGAGCGCCTACGCTCTGCTGCTGGCCTGCGGCATCGACCCGGAGAAGAGCATTGTCTTCATCCAGAGCCATGTGCCCGCCCACGCGGAGCTGGCTTGGGTGCTGGATTGCCACACCCAGTTCGGGGAACTGAGCCGGATGACCCAGTTCAAGGATAAATCCGCCCGCTATGCCGACAACATCAATGCCGGTCTGTTCACCTATCCTTCCCTGATGGCGGCGGATATCCTCCTTTACCAGGCGGACCTGGTGCCGGTGGGCGCCGACCAGAAGCAGCATCTGGAGCTGACCCGGGATGTGGCCAACCGCTTCAACAATCTCTATGGCAACACCTTCCGGATTCCGGAACCCTATATTCCCAAGGCGGAGCAGGGAGCACGGATCATGTCCCTCCAGGACCCCACCAAGAAGATGTCCAAATCCGACCCCAACCCCAAGGCTTTCATCTCCATTCTGGACAAGCCGGAAACCATTGTGAAGAAATTCCGCAGCGCTGTCACCGATTCCGAAACAGAGGTCTGCTACCGGGAAGGCAAGGACGGCATCAACAACCTGATGGGGATCTATTCGGTGGTCACCGGCAAGAGCATGGACGAGATCACCCGGGAGTTTGCCGGAAAGGGCTACGGAGATTTCAAAACCGCTGTGGGTGAAGCTGTGGCGGAGGAGCTGCGGCCCATTCAGGAGCGGTATGAGCAGCTGATGAACCAAAAGGATTACCTGGAGCAGTGCTATCGCCTGGGCGCGGAAAAAGCCCGCTCCATCTCCGCCCGCACCCTCCAAAAGGTTTACAAAAAGGTGGGCTTTCTTCCCTGAGGCCCTTTGCACCTGAGCATATTGTAAATTGCAGCCGTCCCTGGACCGTTTTGGTTTGGGGCGGCTGTTTCTTTTTTGTCGCCGGGGATGAGGGGAGAATAGGCCAACCATCCACCGGCTTTTATCTATGTTTCAGCGTTTTCCATCTGCTGTTCCTTTCGGGAAAGCCGCTTTTTCCCTGGCCACAGACACGGGCTTCAAGACAGATCCAGCTTTTCAGTCCGGTTTTCTGCCGCCCCCTTTGGCCGCCTTGGGCGGCCAGTCTTTTCTTCAACGCAATGGTATCAAAAGAGAGCGCCCCGGAGCAATCTCCGAAGCGCCCAGACTGTAGAAAAACTTATTTCCAGGAAAAAACAAAATTCAAAATCATAAAAATCAGGACATGCGCCTGATTTTTATACCACGACCCGCGCCCACCAGGGCGCGAAACCGGAGGTATCGCCGCTGGTTTCGTCAGGAACCAAGCGGCGTATCCAGGGGGACCGGGTCCCCCTGGAAGTGTGCCGAATCACTTCGGCACACTCAGAGGGACATGCGCCTGATTTTTATACCACGACCCGCGCCCATCGGGGCGCGAAACCGGGGGTATCGCCGCTGGTTTCGTCAGGAACCTGCGGCGTATCCAGGGGGACCGGGTCCCCCTGGAAGTGTGCCGAATCCTTTCGGCACACTCAGAGGGACATGCGCCTGATTTTTATACCACGACCCGCGCCCACCAGGGCGCGAAACCGGGGGTATCGCCGCTGGTTTCGTCAGGAACCTGCGGCGTATCCAGGGGGTATTGGATACCCCCTGGAAGCGTGTCGAACTTTTCGACACGCTCAGCGCCCCGGAGCAGCCTCCGGAGCGCCCTTTTCTTTCTTCTCTTCCTTAAAGAATAATACAGATCAGTCCGCTGCAGCCCTCGTTGATGATCCGCTCGATGGTTTCCTGCATCTTCATCCGTGCGTCGCCGGGCATCCGGTACAGCTTGTTGCGCAATCCCTCGTTGACCAGCTCGTGGAGGGACTTGCCAAAGATATTGGATTCCCAAATCTTTCCCGGAGATTCCTCAAACTCCTGAAGCAGATACCGCACCAGTTCCTCCGACTGCTTCTCACTGCCTACAATGGGGGCTACCTCGGTGGTGATGTTTGCCTTCATCATATGAATGCTGGGAGCGCTGGCACGAAGGCGCACACCATAACGGCCTCCCTGCTTGACAATCTCCGGCTCCTCCAGGGTCAGCTCATCCAGGGTGGGCATCACGATGCCATAACCGGTGGCGGAAACCTCTTCCAGGGCGCCGCTGATCTTTTCATACTTTTCCTTGATGCGGGCCAGTTCCACCATGCAGGGCAGCAGGCTTTCCTCATCCTGGATCTCCAGGCCGGTGGCCTCTCCCAGCACCCGGTAGAACAGTCCCCTGCCAATGTCTACCCGGCATCGGATAGAGCCTGTGCCCAGGTCGATGGCGGCAATGCGAATATCCTCAATATACTCGCAGTCTTTCAGCCCCGATACCGCCGTTTCCGCTGTTGCCACCCTGGACAGGGCGGGAGCAATGGAGCGCACCTGCTTGCAGATGGCCTCCCGGAGCCAGTGGCCTTTTTCCAGACGGAGAATCCATGGGGGGATATTCAGCGCTACCTCCCGCACCGGGAACTGATAGAGGATCTGGCCCAGAATGGCTCTGATCTCCTCCTCCCCCAGTTCCAGGCAGTTGACCGCCAGCACCGGTACCCCATACCGCTCACTCAGCTCTTCCTGCAGCTGCCGGGCCTGCTGGCTCCGGGGCTGAGCACAGTTGAGGAGCACCACGAAGGGCTTGTTGATGGCTTGCAGCTCCTCCACCACCCGCTGCTCCGCTTCCTCGTACTCCTGACGGGGAATATCGCTGATGCTGCCGTCAGTGGTGATTACCAGGCCGATGGTGCTGTGTTCGGTGATTACCTTTCTGGTGCCCAGCTCGGCGGCCATATTGAAGGGGACCTCCCGATCAAACCAGGGCGTCATCACCATTCTGGGCTGTTCATTTTCAATATAGCCCAGGGCGCTGGGCACAATGTATCCCACACAGTCGATCATCCGCACCTGGAAGTGCACCTGACCATCCAGGGTGATCTTCACCGCTTCCTCAGGGATGAATTTCGGCTCGGTGGTCATGATGGTCCGCCCTGCCGCCGACTGAGGCAGCTCATCCACCGCCCGATCCCGTCTGGGCTTGTTGTCGATATTGGGCAGCACCATGGTTTCCATAAAGCGCTTGATAAAGGTGGATTTTCCTGTACGCACCGGCCCCACCACGCCGATATAGATATCCCCGCCGGTCCGCCGGGCAATATCCTGATACAAACTGGTCGTTTGTTCCAAAGCTCTTTCCTCCTTTGTCACCCGGTCCTCTAGATCACCGGCACCAGCAGCACTTCCCGCTTTCCCGGCTGCCGCTCCTCCTCCGGATTCTCCTCCTGAATACGCCGGATGCTGGTATTGTAGCGTTTGGCTATCTCCCAGAGGGACTCCCCCTCCTCCGCCAGGTACAGGTAAAGTCCCGGGGCCATCAGCCCCTCCCGGGGCTTTTTTTCATCCACCTCCAGCGACTCGATCACCGACTGTTCCCCAGTCAGGTAGATCATCCCTTCCAGTACCAGCTGGCACCGAAGCTCCGCGCCGCCGCCGGTGAGGGCAAAATCACTGCTTTCCGCCTCCAGCCGCAGATCTGTCTGCCCCGCAGGCAGCTCCATATTCAGCTTCTGGGTGAAGGGGACATTTTTATCCAGATACAGGATCTCCCCTTCCTTGGTCTTTACCAGCATACAGAGGGTGATTTTCCCTTCTATTCCCACGCCTCCGGCCTCGGGGCGCAGGCTCCAGGAGCCCGGCTCACTCCACAGATCCAATACCTGCTGGGTATTCTCCGGCAAAGGCATGGTCTGCCGCATGGGGAAGGGTTCCCGCACCGGTCTTACCTCCCGCAGCAGCGTATGCCGGCGGGTGCGGAAGGTACAGGGATGACGGGTGGAATAGCAGTCCGTACAGATTTGGGCCTGATATCCTCCGTGGATGCGCACGGTGAAGAGCACCGAACCTGTAAGCACCACACAGCGGTTTTCTCCCTGGCCGTCCTCTCCCGGCTCCAGCTCCAGGGAGAGAACCTCCATGCGGCTGTCGCACAAGCTGTCTTCATCGGCGCCTTCCATCTCCAGGGCGGCGGCAGCGGGCACAGTGAAGTTCATCTGCTCCCATTCTCCGGAAACGCTGTGGTACAGCATCCGTACCTCCAGCTCCCCCTTGACCGACACCCTGCCTCCGGATGCCCGGCACTCCACAATTCTGGGGCTGCACTGCCAGCGGAGAATCCGAAGAATGGGCGGTTTTCCATAGGTCAGCTCCAATGTCTGTTCCAGATGGCTTTCCCGGCTCTCCTGTCCCAGGATGCGTACTCCGTCCACCTGTTCCTCCCGCAGCTCCAGCTCCGGCTCCTCACCGCCGCTGACCGCTTCCTCCTTGCGGCAATGGATCACCCGTACCGTCAGTGTCACCGCTCCCCGGATGTCCAGACGCCGCTGTCCCACGCCCCGGCAGTTGATATAACCGGGGGCCGCCGAGACGGTGACGCCGGGAGACTGGGCCTCACCCCGCAGTTCCATCAGCCGGGAAAAGGGCACCTTGAATTCCGCCTTGGTCAGCTCCTCTCCCGAGGCAACATAGTAGACCGTCAGCCGGGCGATTCCTTCCACCTCCAGCTGACCTCCGTTGAGACGGCGCGCGGTGACCACCGGGGTCATCACACACCGCAGCACCCGGACCAGATCCGGGCAGTCGTCCGGCAGCATGGCGTCACATTCCACCGGCTGCTCTACCGTGGTATCCAGCAGCACTTCGCTGGGATACAGCGGCTGCTTGTTGAGCTTCAGTTCCATTCCATGACCTCCTCGCCTGTTCCTTCACGACAATATATTCAGGGTTTGTACCGTTTAGAAGGCCCGGCGGGAGGAAATGTCCCTTTTTCCTTTTTTCATTCCCTGGGGCGATATCAAAGGCCCTTGCCTTCCCTGTTTCAACAGAAAAAGCGCCCTGAACTCCCGGAAGGGAATCCAGAGCGCTGGAACAATCTGATGCCGGTCAGCCGGCTTTTTCCGTTTCGCAAGGGGATGGAGCGGAGGGCTCCGGTGGAATGAAGTGCATGCGCAGCTGCCGCAGCTCATACAGCGAGACCGGAATGAGCAGTATATCGGCGAAAATCCAGGCGGCGGGGTTTGCCATACAGATGGCGTCAAAGGCAAAGCGTCCCACCAGCAGGAAGGCCACCAGGCTTCTGGCCGCCAGCTCAAAGACACCCGCAGCCATGGCAGGAACGCCGAAGCCCATGCCCTGGAGGGAGTTACGCAGCAAAAACAGCACTCCCAATACGGGATAGAACAGGGCGTTGATCCGGAGAAATTCCTGGGTATAGGCCAAAATGGCCACTTCGCTTTTATCCAGGAACAGCAGGGCAATGGCGTCTCCCCAAAACCAGGTCAGAACAGCAGCCACCACGCAATAGCCCAGGGACAGTCCCAGGCTCAGACGGATACCATGATCGATTCGATCCACCCGTCCCGCACCCAGGTTCTGTCCGCAGTAGGTGGCCATGGTGATGCCGATGGTCTCCATAGGCTGGGTAACGATATTCTGTACCTTGTTGCCTGCCGTTACCGCCGCCACCACCTGGGAGCCAAGGGTGTTCACCGCCGTCTGGATAATGGTGGAGCCCACAGCGGTAATGGAAAACTGCAGGGCCATGGGTAACCCCATGGACAACAGCCGAACGGCGCTGCGGCGCTCCGGCCTCAAATCCTGGCGGCCCAGGTGAAGGATGGGGAAACGCAGCACGATATACACCAGGCACAACAGCCCTGATACTCCCTGGGAAATGACGGTGGCCCAGGCGGCTCCCGCCACTGCCAGGTCAAAGCGCAGAATGAACAGCAGGTCCAGCCCCACATTCAGCAGGGAAGAAAGGATGAGAAAATACAGAGGTGTGCGGCTGTCTCCCAACGCCCGCAGGATTCCCGCCAGCATATTATAAAACATGGTGGCGCCGATGCCCCAGAAAATAATGGAGATGTAAGTAGCCGCATCCTGAAAAATATCCACAGGGGTCTGCATCAGAGTCAGGATCATGGGAGTACCCCAAACGGTGACCGCCGTCAGCACCACTGTGATGATCACGCCCAAGTAAAGGGAATGAGCCACCCCCCGGCGGAGGCTGCCCATATCCCCCGCCCCAAAGGACTGGGCCAGAGGCAGGCTGAAGCCGCTGCAAATGCCGGTAACAAAGCCTATGACCAAAAAGTTGATAGAACCGGTGGAGCCTACCGCCGCCAACGCCTGTACCCCTACAAAACGCCCCACAATAATGGTGTCGGCCATATTATAAAACTGTTGGAACAGGTTACCCAGCACCATGGGAAAAAAGAATCCCAAAATCAGCCCCAGGGGCTTGCCCCGGGTCATATCCTTAACCATTGTTTTTCCTCTTCCTCCATCCCTCATGCCGTATCTGCTGCAAGAAAGTTGATCATCTTTTTCATAGGGATTTATCTTAACCGCAGAATTATCAAAAGTCAATGGATTTTTTGCAGCCGATTTTCAAAGCCTTTCATTTTCGGCAATTTGAACCGCACCGCTTTCCTTCCATCCGCCTTCCCTGTATAAAGTGGAACAAACACTTTGATTCTTGACAGAAAAAAAGGGCTGCGTTATAATATCGTTAGATGATATCATTAAATGATATTGAGGCTCCGCAGAAGTATTTTCCATGATGCTTTGGGGTTATCCAGCGTTTATCCATCCCTCAGCCGTCTGCCGGGCCGGTTCGAATCAGAGCCGGAATCTTCAGCGGAAAAAGCTTGCCTGCTTTGATGGGATGGCAACCAATCCTTATGGAGGGCTGACTTTTCCTTGCGCAGCTTCCCTTCCTTCTTTGTCATTTCCCGGAAGCAGAGCATATTTGCGCCAAAGGCAGCAGGCAGTCTCTCCCTTTATAACACCCAAAAGGCGCTTTGAACAGTGGGAATAAAACCGCTCCGGCCACACACCTTTTACTTCTGCCCCCAGGCAATTCAAAAAGGGGGGCTCTCTGCTCTGCCTGTTCCAATCCCCAGCAAGGAGGTCAAAAATGCCGAAAAAACCCCTGGATACCCTGACTGAATCCATGTTTTATGTGCTGATGGCTTTATACCATGCGCCCATGTGCGGTATTGATATCGCGGCCTTTATTGAAGAGCGCACCGGCGGCAGACTTCAAATGGGGCCGGCCACCCTTTATACCATTCTTGGCAAGTTTGAAAAAGTGAAATATATCCGGGAAATTGAAGTTCAGGGGCGCCGCCGTACCTATGAAGTTACTCCTCTGGGCCGGGAAGCCTGGGAGGAAGAGGTTCAGCGGCTCCGCTGCTGCGTCGCCAACGCTGAGCAAACTATCAAGGAGGGGTTATTATGAGTAGTTCCCGCCATGTTTACCAACTTCCCCCCTGCCCCGCCTGGGATGTGGAGGGAACTGAAAGCTGGCTGACCGATCAGGCCGCCGCCGGGCTGATGCTGGCGAAAGACGGTTTCTTCGCCGGCTTTGCCACCTTTGAGCGAACCGAACCTCAAACCGTCCGGTACCGTCTGGAGGCGGCTCCCAAGCCAGTGAGCTTCTGGGCCGATGACGGCGGGAAGCCGGACCCCGAGGCGGAAAACCTCAATGCCGCCTATGGCTGGGAGTATGTAGCCTCCCGAGGTCAATTTTACATCTATCGCACCAACTCTCCGGAGGCCCGGGAGCTGAACACCGATCCCAAAGTGCAGGCTATCGCTTTGGACCTGGTTCGGAAACGGGAACGGGGCAACTGTCTGAATCTGTTGTTCTGGACACTGTTCTATCCCGTTCTGGGGATGCGGGGCGGCATTCTGTTGGTGGCGGTAGAGGTGGGCAGTTGGTTTTTCCTGTGGACCTTCTTGCTGGTTCTTTGGTTCTTTCTCCGTTCCCTGGCCGGTTTGCTGTATCTGCGAAAGCTGCGGAAAAAATTGGCGTCGGGGGAGGCCCCGGATCATCGGCGGGATTGGCGGAAACCCATAGCCCGCCATCGTCTGGCAACCCTGGCTTTGATTCTGGTTTGCGGTGCCTGGGCAGCGGTGGCTCTCCATCTGTGGAGCAATGAGGTGATGGATGTTTATAAGCAGCCTCTCACCGATCAAGCTCAACTGCCCTTTGCCACTATGGCAGACTTCCTTCCCGGGGACTGGCAGCGGGCTGATATGAACTGGACCAATACCATAGAGCGGCGCACAGACTGGCTGGCCCCGGATATGATCCATTTCAATGAATCCGGCAGCATTTCTCTGGGGGACGGCAGAAGTCTCCAGGGCGGTCTGATCATCGATTATTATGAAGCCCGTACAGATTGGCTGGCTCATTGGCTGTTTTTGGATTTGCAGCGTGCCGCCAAACGCACCCGAGATTACGAGGTATTGCCCGCGGTGGAAGTGGGAGCGGACGAAACCGCCGCTTACCAGGAATATTTCCCCACTCTGCTGATTCGCCAGGGAAATAAGGTGCTTCAGGCGGTCTTTTATCAAACCTCCCCCAACTACACCATGCCCAGAGAGCAATGGGGCCGGGTACTGGCGGACAGCATCCAATAAAAGAAAGTCCTCCACTGAAAAATATTTTCTGTTTTACCATTTGAGAGGACCCCGAAATAAAGATAAAAAGTGAGCATCAAAACACAAAGTGAAGTGCACCCCATTTGTTAGACAGTATGATATACTGACTAAGAAGTGGGGTGCTTTATTATGCCAAAAGGAATACCAAACAAACGTTATACACCAGAATTCAAGAAGCAGGTGGTTGAGGCAGTCATGCAAGATGGCCTTAGCTATGAGGAAGCTGCCAAGCTATACGAAGTCCATGGACATGGACGCATTCAAAGCTGGGAACGGATTTATCTGGAAGAAGGTCCGGAAGGCCTTGCTATAGAGCGTCGAGGACGCAGGAGTACGGGCGAAACGGAGAGACTGCCAAGCAAAGTGGAAGAGGATTTACTCGCTGAGGTTCAGCGGCTACGAGCAGAAAATGCTTACTTAAAAAACTTGCAAGCCTTGGTTTTGGAAGAAGAGCGACGCCAGCACAAAAAGCGCAGGTAGTTCAAAAACTGAGGCATGAATTCTCGCTGTCGTTTCTGCTCGAAATCGCTCAACTTCCTCGTGCTACCTTCTACTATCATCTGAAGCAGATGAGGGTACCAGACAAATACAAGGAAGTCAAAGCAGAAATCACCCTGATTTACCACGAGAACAAAGGACGGTATGGGTACCGCCGTATCACAACTGAGTTACATAACCGTGGATTTATTTGCAATCACAAGACTGTCCAGCGGCTTATGAAAGAATTAGGCTTAGTCTGCCGTGTCAGAATCAAGAAATATCATTCTTACAAGGGAGAAGTGGGCAAAATTGCTCCTAATTTGCTAAACAGGAATTTCTGTGCTGAAGAGCCAAACCAGAAATGGGTCACCGATGTGACAGAGTTCAGCCTATTTGGCCAGAAGCTCTATCTTTCTCCAATCCTGGATTTACACAACGGGTATTTGGTGAGTTATGCCATCTTTGACCGACCGATTCTGAGTATGGTTACTACCATGCTGGATAAGGCTTTTGAAACAATACCAGATGCAACAGAGTTAATCCTTCATTCCGACCAAGGTTGGCAATACCAACATAAGCAGTACCAGCGTATGCTTCGTAAGAAAGGAATTCAACAGAGTATGAGCCGCAAAGGTAACTGTCTGGATAATGCTGTTATGGAAAATTTCTTTGGCTTACTCAAAAGTGAGTTGCTGTATCTGCAAGAATTTGAATCTATGGAGCACTTCAAGCGGGAACTGCTGGACTATCTGGATTACTACAACAACCGCCGCATCAAGGCAAAGCTGAAGGGCTTGCCGCCTGCTCTTCACAGACAACAAGCCCTTTCGGCTGCTTAGACAATTTTTACTTTCAAATATTGTCTAACTTTTTGGGGTCACTTCATTTCTGGATGATGGATTGTTTTTTTACTTTATTTTGCGGTTTTCCGGCTTATTTGCGGCCCATAGCCAGAACGGATTCCTTGCCCTGGACGCCCATGACCTTGTCCACCACCTGGCCGTTCTTGAATGCCATGAGAGTGGGGATGCTCATGATGCCGTACCGTCTGGCCAGCTCAGGCTCCTCATCCACATTCACCTTGCCTACCTTGGCAACTCCCTCCAGCTCATCAGCAGCCTGATCCACAATGGGGGAAAACATCCGGCAAGGTCCGCACCAGGAGGCCCAGAAATCTACCAAAACGGTCTTATCACTCTTAAGGACCTCTTGCTCAAAATTATTTGTGGTAAAAGTCAATACTGCCATAATTGATACTCCCTTTCCTGCATGATTGGTTTGTCGGCCGGGACGAATACTTTCATCGGCCCGAACCGTTATTCTGTTCGTTTTCTATATTATATACAGCTTTTGTGTAGTTTTCAACTGTTATTTTAAAAGAAACAGTTGGTTCTTTTTTGGCTGTTTTTACTCATTTTGACCACAATAGCCGCTGATCCTGTTTCTCCGGGGCAAAAGCTTTCCTCCGCACCAGGGAATCCTTCCCGTTTCTGTATGAAAGCTTACTGCATCAACAGGTGCTGCGGCTCCTGCCATGGACGCAGCTGCTCTTTTCTTTTGGAATTCACAGTGCTCCGGCAGTCTCCATCATTCGCTCTACCCGCCGGGCCAGAGCGGGGCAGCTCTCCAGTGTGGGATCCTGGCGGAGCAACAATTCCGCCGCCTCCTGGGTGCGGGCCAGCAAACGGCTGTCAGCGGCAAGATCCGCTACCTGCATCTGCGGAAGACCATGCTGCCGCATACCAAAGAAATCTCCTGGTCCCCGCAGCGCCAGATCCTCTTCGGCGATCCGAAAACCGTCGGTGGTTTTGCAAAGGGTCCTGAGCCGCTGTCTGGTTTCCGGATTCTGGGTATCGCTGAGAAGGATACAGGTGGACCGCTGGGTGCCTCTTCCCACCCGTCCCCGCAGCTGATGAAGCTGGCTGAGACCAAACCGCTCGGCATTCTCAATCATCATAATCACAGCGTTGGGCACATCGATACCCACCTCAACAACGGTGGTTGCCACCAGCAGCTGAATTTCTCCCTGGCTGAAAGCGGTCATCACCGCCTCCTTTTCCCGGGGTTTCATTCTGCCATGGAGCAGCCCCAACCGATAGCCCCGGAAACTGGTTTGCTCCAGCTGGCGCACCCACTCCACCGCCCCTTTCCCCTGAGGCATCGGGCTCTCGGGGTCTTCTTCCACCAAGGGGCAAACGATATAGCCTTGAAGGCCCCGGTCGAGATGCTGGCGAATATAGCCAAAAGCCCGCTCCCGCTTTGGGCTGTCGATGAGATAGGTTTCCACAGGGCTGCGTCCGGCGGGCATCTCATCAATAACGGACAATTCCAGATCCCCATAGATGATCAGTGCCAATGTGCGGGGAATAGGGGTGGCGGACATTACCAGCGTATGGACCCCTTCTCCTTTCGCGGTGAGGGCCATCCGCTGGGCTACACCAAAGCGATGCTGCTCATCGGTGACCACCAGTCCCAGCCCAGCCCAGGACACATCCCCTGTCAGCAGGGCATGGGTGCCTATACACAGGTCCAGCTCTCCTGCTTCCAAAGCGGCTTTTATCTGCTTCTTCTCCTTAGCCCCAGTGGAGCCGGTGAGCAGTCCCACCCGTACACCCAATGGGCTCAGCAGCCCCGTAAGGGTCTTGAAATGCTGCTCCGCCAGCAGCTCAGTAGGAGCCATCATGGCGCTTTGCCGCCCGTTGAGAAAGGCGAAATAACAGCAGGCCGCTGCCACCAGAGTTTTTCCGCTGCCTACATCACCCTGAACCAGGCGATTCATGGGAACTTCCCTGCACAGATCCTCCACAGCCTGGCTGATGGCCCGTTTTTGCGCCCCAGTGGGGGTGAAGGGGAGGCTATGGAAAAAGGGGGCCAGGTCCCGTGGTTCCATGGCGCAGGCACGCTGACTGCTGCGTCCCTCTTTGAGACGGGCAAACCCCATTCCCAAGCAGAGCAGTTCCTCAAAAGCCAGCCGCTGCCGCCCCTGTCTGGCTTGCTCCAGGGTTGAGGGAAAATGGACCCATCTGAAAGCCTGCTGCAGATCCATCAGTTCATAGCGCTGGCGCATCCAGGGAGGCAGGCTGTCAGGGGCCTGCTCCAGGTTGTCCAGAGCTGCCGCCACATGACGGGCCAGCATCCGGGAAGTAATACCCGCCGTTAAAGAATACACCGGAACCAGCTGGGCTCCCTGAACCGGGTAAACCGCCGGGGACTGCATCTCACGCCGGAGGAGTGTGCCCCCCATCCTGCCATAGAAAAGATATTCCTCCCCTTCCCGCAAAGCTGCTACGGTATATTTGCCGTTAAAAAAGGTGAGGGTCATGTCCCCATGGTCATCCACCACCTGCACCTTGAACACAGACAGTCCCTTTCGCAGCCGCTGTTCCCCGCTTTTGGAGGCCACGATCCCCCGCACCGGCACAGTCTCTCCCAGCTGCGCTTCCAAAATGCTCCGGGGATGGCGCAGGTCCACATAGGACCGGGGTACATGGTAAAGCAGTTCTCCCACTGTGCCAATGTTCAGGCGTTGGTACAGCTTCATCCGGGCTTCCCCCACGCCTTTGACGAAACGGATTTCACTGTCCATCGTCAGCGCCATCCTGATCCCCCCTTTGCTGCCTCTCATTATAACCCGGCAAAATATTTTTGTCATCCATATCGGAAAAATCTCCCCAAAAGCCTCTTTTTTCCTTTATTAAATATCAAAAAGCAGTTGACATTCTCCTTCTGGATTGATATAATAATTTAGCGTTCAAGACGAGCCATTAGCTCAGTTGGCAGAGCATTTGACTTTTAATCAAAGGGTCCGGAGTTCGAACCTCCGATGGCTCACCATATTGAACGAGGGTCGACTTTTGGAACAGTTTTTGTAGGCTGTCCCAAAAGTCGGCCTTTGTTTTATCCTCAAAGCCTTGCTTTCAAGGGTTTTACCGTGACAAGTTATCCGTAAGAATCTGGACATTAAAATCCAAACAGTTGAAAATGGCGGCAAAAGCAGCGAAAAATCAGGAATCTGAACCCCTCTTTCCAGAAACAGAACTTTTATTGTTTCCTGAAAAATGCGTCCTCATATTGCTCTGGCGTTTGAAGGTTCAGGGTGGTATGCGGGCGTTTTGATTATAAAAGGCAATGTATTCGTCAATCTTCTTTCGCAGTTCAGCCTCGGAGCGGTAATTATTGCGGTAAAACTCCTCCTTCTTAAATACTGCGAAGAACGATTCCATCACAGCGTTGTCGTGCGGCGTTCCCGCATTGGAAAACGACTGTGTGATCTTTAACTTTTTCAGCAGCTGACGGAACGCATGGGAAGTATATTGACTGCCCTGGTCGCTGTGAAAGATTAAATTTTCCCCCGGCATTCGGGTGTCGTAGGTCATCCTGAGCGTCGCCGTAATCAGCTGTGTACTATTGCGTGTGGATACTTTATGGGCAATCACTTTCCTGGAATATAAATCAACAATGGCACAAAGGTAATAATACCGATCCTTCAATTTCATACAGGTAACATCGCTGACCCAAACACAGTTCGGGGCTTCTGCATGGAACTGCCGCTGTAAAATGTTAGGCTTCCGCTCGTAGCTGTTGGATTTTTTCCACTGTCGCTTGGATGTGGTCGATACACTGCTTAGCCCCATCTCACTCATGAGTTCCCGCACCAATGTTGTACCCGCTTTATAACCGCGCTCATGAAGCACCGCACAAATTTTTTCACTTTCAAATGTCCGTCGGCTGTCATCGAAGATTTCCTGAATTGCCGCTCGCAATTCTTCCCGATGTTTGGCATAGGAGCTATTATCCCGTTTATTCCGCTTGATGTGGTTGTAAAAGGTTCCCCTTGGAACATCTAAGGCTTCGCAAAGAACATAGACACTAAACTGACCGTAGAGCGGCTCCAATACTGCAAGCTTCTCCTGTGTTGTCGCACTGGCAACCGCAGGAACGGATTTCAGGACTGCAATGATTTGCTCCTGCTTTTCGCAGCGGCGGTGAAGGCTGTCAAAGTCTTTCGGAGTAACTGTACGGGAACTGTTCTTGGACTCGACAGACCGATAGGCTTGAATCCAAGAGTAAAAGGTGCTTCTGGAAATCTGATGCTCCTGGCAGATCTCAGTAACCGACTTTCCGTTGTAATATAGACTGGCCAATGTGCGCTTTTCTTTCTCACCATAACGCATCATATGTAATCTCCTTTCACCTTATTTGACTTTTTATGATGATTTAAGTGTATAAGGAGCCCATAAATATGACAAGGGAAAGTTTAAATGTGAGAGGGACATGGCACAGTAAAGGTGCAAAAAACCTGCATTTGTACAGCTGGCCTTGAGGTTGGGAAAAGGTCTGAAAATGCCAGACAGAAATCGATTGTAGAAATAATAAAACCTTGTTATAATGAAAGTCATAATAATGGAAATAGCATTCAAATAAACCGATAATAAGGAGGCGAGGCCGAATTGTATACCCCTATGACGCTTGAAGAATTGATGGAAGCTCAGGAGGGCGAAGGGATTCAGTTTAAGGAAGCAAAGAACCGGTTTGATTTTGGAGAAGCACTTCGTTGCTGCTGTGCGCTTTCAAACTGTGGTGGGGGAAAACTTGTCTTTGGCATTTCGGATAAACGCCCTCGACAAGTTGTCGGTAGCCAAGCATTTGAACAGCCCGAACGCACACGTAAGGGTTTGATCGATAAGCTGCACATTATGGTTGACTTTCAAGTTTATGAACATGAGGGTAAGCGTGTTTTAGTATTTGAGATAGCAGGCCGACCGGTTGGCCTGCCTGTGCAAGCTGATGGCGTTGCCTGGTGGTACGAAGGAGATAGTCTGATTCCTATGCCAGAAACCATTCGCCGACATATCTATGCGGAGGCAGGGTTCGATTTTTCTGGCAGTATTTGTGTTGAGGCAACTCTTGGTGATTTAGATTCATCTGCTGTAGACGAGTTTCGCAACAAATGGGCTGAAAAAAGTGGTAATCGTCGGATCATGAGTCTTTCGCAAGAACAACTTTTGCGAGACTGTGAAGCCATTATTGACGAGGACGGAATTACATATGCAGCACTGGCGCTATTTGGTAAACGAGCAGCGCTCGGAAAGTTTTTGCCACAAGCCGAAATCGTTTTTGAGTACCGCTCGTCAAATGCTTCTGGCCCAGCAAATCAGAGAGAGGAATTTCGGGTAGGATTTTTTTCTTGCTATAACCGCTTGTGGGAGCTTATTAATCTGCGTAACGACAAGCAACACTATCAGGAAGGTTTTTTTGTTTATGATATTCCCACATTTAACGAACGCGTTGTTCGCGAGGCAATTTTGAATGCAGTAAGTCACCGGAATTATCAAATGGGTGGGAGCGTGTTTATCCGGCAGTATCAAGATCGGCTTGTAGTAGAGAGTCCAGGAGGCTTTCCGAATGGAATTACAATTGAAAATATCCTGGACCGGCAATCGCCGCGTAACCGCCGTATTGCTGAAATTTTAGCGCTTTGTGGTCTGGTTGAGCGCTCTGGTCAGGGAATGAACTTGATGTATGAGTGGAGCATTAAGGAGGCAAAACAACTGCCTGATTTCACAGGCACAGACCAAGATTTCGTAAAATTAACTCTAAACGGTCTGGTGCTGGACGAAAAAATGTTATCGCTCATTAACCGCATAGGTGATGAGCGGATGGAGTCGTTGACCACTGGCGATTTCTTGGTAATCAACGCAATGTATCATGCAGAAAGCATTCCTCAGAATCTCAGGCAGAACTTAAAACGTTTAGAAAATCTGGGATTAGTAGAGCATATCGGCCGCAACAAATATGTTCTGGCGCGCAGCCTATACGCCGCAGTTGGAAAATCCGGTGTACATACGCGGATCGTTGGTTTGGATCGTGAAACAAACAAGGAACTGCTACTGAAGCACATCCGCGAAAATGGCGAGCACGGAACGCCGCTCAGAGAATTGCAACAGGTACTACCTGGGCAAAGTCATAATCAATTACAGGTTCTTATGCGTGAGCTTCAGCGTGAAGAACGTGCATATTGCAAGGGTAAAACCCGCGGCGCAAGATGGTTTGCAAATGATTTTGGTTCAGACTCGGATAATTAAATGCGACTGAAATGAGACCTAAGTCGCATTTCAGTCGCATTTAAAAGCAATTCTTTTCATTTAAATTACAATAGTTTGGTTTTAAATGCATGTCTGAAAGCTATTATCTATAGTGTTGCGATGTTCCAAAAAGAGACACGATTTGTATCGTGTCTCTTTTTTTGTGTTTCACCACTTATGAAGAGAATCGCTGTACCGCAAAATCCAGCAGCCGGGGCGCGTATACGGTTAAATGTTTGAACGGACCTGCTGAAAATGCTTCCGCTTCTTCCGGGGTCTCCGGCGTCAGGTAAAACACCGGATCGGTCACATCATAGCAGTCAAAAAGATAGCGGCTGCCTCCCGCCATGACATAAATTTCAAACACAGGAGAAGTCCTGACCGGATCACTCACCAAATCCAGGTCTTCTTCGCTGATACTGTTGAGGATTTCCACCACTTCTTTTTCTTCTTTTTCTGATAACACAAGGTTTTCCGGGAACGGGAACAGTTTATGGTGGAAAGGATCGCTCAGGGAGATACCCTCCACATCTGTGGAGGAGATGGTTTGACACCATTTGAAAAACATACTGTTTTGGGTTTTGCGGCGAATGATGAAAGGTACCACTGCCTGTTGAACCACAAAAGCGCCGCAGAGCAAAAGAACCAGCAGACACAAGCTCCCTTTGACCGCTTTCATGTAACGTCCCTCCTTGCCCACTCAGCTGCCAGGCGTCTGTTCGCTTTTTGTTTTTTCCACTGTTTTCTGTTTTATTTTACCATCCGCATCATTTTGGTACAAGTTCCGCCAGGCTCTGCCCTCTTTTTCTTTTTTCAGACTGATGAAAATCATCCCCTCTTTTTCCAGCCCTTGCGCCTTTTTTCTATTCTGCTATAATATCCTCATAGATCAGGATTCCTGCTCAATCCGGTCCTGAAAGGAGCTGTCTTCATGGAAATCATTCCAGCCCAACTGCAGCATCTTCCCGCTATTTTGGACATCTATGACCATGCCCGGACGTTTATGGCCCAAGCGGGCAATCCTACCCAATGGGGAGATGGATATCCCCAAAAGGCACTGTTGGAGGAAGACATCGCTTTGGGGCGCCTGTGGGTGGCAAAAGAGGGAGAAACGCTTCACTGTGCCTTTGTCTTCTGTCCCGGACCGGAACCGATTTATGAGGAAAGCGCCGAAGCCTGCTGGCCTGATGACGGTCCCTACTGGGTGATTCACCGGATCGCCTCGGCAGGCCTTCAAAAGGGTGTAGGCGCAGCGTGCATCCAATGGTGTCTGGAACAATGCGCCAGCCTGCGCATTGATACCCATCCTGATAATCTGCCCATGCAGCACACCTTGGAAAAATGCGGCTTTTGCCGCTGCGGCCGTGTCTATTATGGCGATTCCCCGCGAGTGGCTTTCCAGAAGTACGGCGCTCTTTATAAACAAAACTGATCCTCTGTCTTTTCGTTTTGGAAAAACCATGGCCTGTTATAATAAACCCTTGGAAAGGAGCTTTTCTTGTGCCCCCTGTCGTTTCTTTGCTGCTGGCGGTAGTTCTTTATCAGCTGCCTTATACTGCCCTTGTGTTGTTGATTGCCTGGCGCATCAAAGATCCCACCCGGCGGCGCCCCCCTTTTGTAGCGGTTTCTCTGATACAGTTTTTTGTCAGTACAGGAGGGCTCATTTTTTTGATCACCTCCCTGGTACTGTTTGCGATATTTTACAGCTTGTTCATTCTCCGGCCATCAGGACGGCTGCGGTAACCCGGACAAAGAGAGGTTTTTCCGCTTTTTATTTCCTGGATTAAATTCAAACCCCGGACTGTCGTTTCTGCTCACAGTCCGGGGCTTTTTTATCAGCTCTTTATTTATCCGACTTTTCCCTGATTTCCCCCTCGTCGGTGATTTCCAGGGGAATCATCACCGATTTGGTATAGCGGATGATATTGTCCAGCCGTTTTTTGTCATCGGGGGCATAAAACAAATAGGCTTCTCCTTCTTTTCCCGCCCGTCCGGTACGTCCCGAACGATGGGTATACGTCTCATTGTCCAGCGGCGTCTCATAGTGGATAACAGCGTCCACATCGGTGACATCAATTCCTCGGGCCGCTACATCGGTTGCAATGAGGATGGCGATTTTTCCTGCTTTATAGGCCGCCATGATCCGGTTGCGGTCCGATTGGGCCATATCTCCATGCAGGCACTCCGCCGCGAATCCCCGGTCCACCA
Source organism: Angelakisella massiliensis (assembly GCF_900104675.1). Taxonomy (GTDB): domain Bacteria; phylum Bacillota; class Clostridia; order Oscillospirales; family Ruminococcaceae; genus Angelakisella; species Angelakisella massiliensis. Next base: position 728,377 of record NZ_LT629944.1, read on the forward strand.
GCTGTCCGCAAAGGCTGGATGTGGCATACTTGGTGTTGCAAAAAATGAGAGTGCGGTGAAACTCTTTCTGCTTGAGTATCGCCACCAAGTCCCGAAGCTTTTTGCTGCCGGTGCTCTGAATGCAGTATTTAGTAATTTTAGGTTTGCTGGCTTCCACCGGCAGCACGGTCAGCTCCACCGGATCCATCTGATACAGCCAGCCGATATCCATCACTTCCCGTGAAATGGTAGCGGAAAACATCACCATCTGCTTGTCCTTGGGCAGCCGGTCCAGGATCTTTCGCACATCCTTGAAAAAGCCCATATCCAGCATCTCGTCCGCCTCATCCAGAACAGCATACTTGACCTTATCCAGACGAATTGTTTTTCTGGCCATATGGTCCAGTAAGCGCCCCGGCGTGGCCACTACGATCTGAGGACGGTTTTTCAGGGCGCTCAGCTGCTTACCCATAGGCTGCCCGCCATAAACTGCCACCACCCGGACGCCTTCCTTAAAATAAGCCAGATTCCGAAGGTCATCGCAAATCTGCGTACACAGTTCCCGGGTTGGGCAAAGAACCAAAGCCTGGAGCCATGGCTTATCCGCTTCCACTTTCTCCACAATAGGAATGCCAAAGGCACAGGTTTTTCCAGTACCAGTGGGCGCTTTGGCAATAATTTCCCGTCCCTCCAGCATCACAGGGATGGCTTTTTCCTGAATCTCTGTCATCTGTGTAAAGCCCATTCGCTCTATGGCCTTATGCATCTGCTGGGAAACAGCCAAATCTTTATATTCCATCATTCTTTCAACGCTCCGTTTTCCGCCCCTGATTTTGCCTCACATCAGCTGAGGTTTTCTGTTTTCTATTATAATGCCTCCCGACCTGCGGCGCAAGGGGCAGGTAGAGTACGCCCCCAATGGTTCTGAACACTCGCTGCCAATATAAATTTTCAGCGTAAAGTATGAAAGGGAAAATGCTTTCTTCATCATACATTCTCCAAAACTGCCAGGTGTGATGCGAAAATTTGACTTCGCATATATTCACACAATCAAAACCACCAGTTGAACTGGTGGTTTGCACCAGCCTTAGAAGGGCATATTACCAGCCCGCGTCTTAAGACGCACTGAATGTTACTTCGCTTGCATCACTTGCTCCGCAGCCCGTAAACGGGCAATTGACGTTACTTGGAAGTTTTTTTCATGGACGAAAATTTGCTCCTTGCAGCTCGCTTCGCTCGATGCTTGAAGCTAAAGCTTCTTATGGGATGCCTCCACCGACAGAGTCGGTGGTTTCCATTGACAAGCAAATAAATATCCCCCCGCAAAGCGGGGGGTATTTCCGTTTCGGGCATAGCCCTAATACTACAGGCAACGCACAAGTGCGTTTTTTATTGGCCTGCCAGCCACGCATAGGATTACTTGCTACCCGTAAACGGGTCTCTGGGATCGTAAAGACTTATTTGATCACTTTCTCGATCCATCTTTAATTGGTTCTCGATATACTCTTTTATTGCTTTTGTATTCTTTCCTACTGTGTCCACGTAATATCCTTTGCACCAAAATTCACGGTTCCGATATGCAAACTTCATATTCCCAAACTTTTGAAATATCATTAAACTGCTTTTTCCCTTGAGGTATCCCATAAATCCCGATACACTCATTTTTGGGGGGATACTTAGAAGCAGATGGATGTGATCTGGACATACTTCTCCCTCTATAATCTCAACCCCCTTCCATTGACACAGTGTTCTGATGATATCTCTTATTGCTGCTCTTTTTTCGTTATAGAATACTTTTCTTCTATACTTTGGCGCAAATACCACATGATATTTACAATTCCACTTCGTATGTGCTAGACTGTTTGTGACGTTATTTTGCTCTGGCATTTTAATGTCCTCCTAATGTGTTTTTCAGCGTAACTGGCAGGTCACGTTTTTACTTTAACACATTAGGAGTTTTTTATCTTTTTCACCGCTTAAGCTCTTTTGAACCACGCGACTATCGCGTGGTTTTCTTTACACAAAAAGGGCCCCCCTGGAGATAGGGGGCCCTTTTCATTCAGCCTTTCGGCTTAAGTTCTGTTGCGAGAACTCTTATTTCTTCAGGGAAACTGCGCCAGCAGCAACCAGAGAAACAACAGCCAGAGCGGTAGCTACGCCGACAACGTCGTTAGCGCCGGTCGCGGGGTTCTCAGTGGTGGTGTCGCCATCACCGGTATCAACAGCGGTGGTGTCCAGCTCGATGTCGGAGATGACATACTGAACAGCGGAGCGGACCTTACCAGTCCAAGCGTAGACATCCTCGTCCCACTTCAGGCCGGAGTTGGTGAGCTTGCCATCCTTAACGGCATAGACATACTCATCCTCAGCAGCATACAGCTCGAAGGACAGAGTGGTGGGGAAGCCGTTGCCCTCGATCTCGAAGAAGCGCATCTCAGCATCGGGATAAGCCTTCAGGATGTCGGTGTCAGCGTCCATGTTGAAGCCATAGAACACTTCGTCGCCATCATAAACGCGGCCCTCAGCATAAGCCTCGCCCTCGAAGTCGATCTCGGTGGTCATGTAGGAAGCGGGATCACCGTAGGAAACGGTGATGTCGCTGCCATTGTTGCTGCCAGTGGTAGCGGTCTCATCCTTGTCGTACTCGACATACAGAGCGTCGCCAGCGGTCAGGTTGATCTCAGCGTCAGCATCGGTCACAGCGACAGTGCTCTTGTCCCAGCCCAGCTCGATCTCGATCTTGCCGTTAGCATAGGTGTACTCGTCGTTCTTCTTCAGGATGGTGGTGTCATCATCCTTGATGGTCTTCTTGGCCTTAACAGCCAGCTCAGAGATGGTCACGTTGACCTTGGAAGTGGTCAGGGTGTAGTCCTGCTTGAACTTGATGACCAGCTGATCATCATCGTTGAAAGCAATGCTGTCAACATAGGAAGCGCCCTTGGTGATCTTCTTGGTGGAGATCACGAAGTTGTCCTCGTTGAAGTCGACATCGCTCACAGGAACCGCATTACCCTTATCATCCTCGAAGCTGGTAGCGCCCAGCTTCAGAGAGCTGCCGGGTTCCTTGTACTCAACAGCAAAGGCCAGAGTAGCCATCATGGCCACGGCCAGTACCAGAGCAAGTACCTTTTTCATTGTGCTTTTCCTCCATAAAATTTTAATCTTTACCGGACGGCTCTCCATTTCCGTTCCGATGGTTACAGTATATTACAACTCTGTAACTTTTGCAAGTGGTTTTGTCATTTATTTTTTCTGAAAAGCCATCTTTTACAATTCATTCATAATTCCACTGTGTTTACGCCCTTTTTTACCCTTCTTTTCAAACTTTCGGTTACAATTTCGTCATATCTTTCCTTTGTACTGAGATTTGCTTCCCCTTCTACCAGAGATTATAATAGGTTCATGAAAGAAAAGGAGGGCGGCCATGGCTGAGAGAAAGCTTCCTGTTACCTATTTATTACAATGCGCCGACGGAAGTCTCTACTGCGGATGGACCAATGATCTGCCACAACGGCTGGCTGCCCATAATAAGGGGCAGGGAGCAAAATATACCCGCAGCCGCCGACCGGTCACCTTGGCCTGGTGGGAACCCCAGCCGGACCGAAGCACGGCTCTGAAACGGGAGCGGCAGATAAAAGCCCTCACCAGAAAACAGAAGCTGGCTCTGATCGCTGCCGCCTCTCCCTGGCAAAGACGACTGCCTGCAGAAAGGATGTATGGGATGAATCAAAACCATCTGGAAATCGAACGAAAATTTTTGCTGGACTGCTTTCCGCAGCAAACGCCTTCCTATAAGGCCATCATGGAGCAGGGGTACCTGACTACCAAGCCCACGGTCCGCATCCGGGCCATCCGGGACAGCGAGGGGAGCCGTTACCGTCTGACCATCAAAGGCAAAGGCACCCTCTGCCGCACCGAAGTAGAGGTATCTTTGGAGGAAAGCGCTTATGAAGCTCTGCTGCCTCTTCTTCCCATGCCGCCGGTAGTCAAGGAATTCCGAACCTATCCCCTTCCTGACGGGCTGACACTGGAGTGCAACCTGGTGGATCCGGGAAGCGACACCGCCTTTTATTATGCTGAGGTGGAGTTTGACAGCCGGGAGGCGGCGGAAGCCTTTGTTCCCCCGGATTTTCTGGGCAAGGAACTGACCGGGGACAAGGACTTTACCATGGCTGCTTATTGGCGCAGAAAGCTGGCGGCTCTTTCTGCCCCAGACAGCAAAGAGAAAGAATAATCCCGTTGCCCATCTCTCCAAAAACTGATATACTGATAAAGATATTCCTACTTCGACGGCAGCTGCCTCTGTTCCAAAAGGAAAGTGCTGCCTGCCGGTTTCATGTTGTGATTTTACCGTTTTTAAAATAAAGGAGCGATCACATGGCCACCAAAGCCTCCGCCAAAAAGAAGAAGCAGCCCACTGCAAAAAAAGAGCGGGCCTCTGCCCCAGTACCTGCCCCTGCTCAGGATCACAGCCCGGAAAACAAGCTGCTCCGGCTGATGAGATTACATCGCCCTGCCATCATTCGGGGGGCTTGTCTCGGGGCGGTACTGATTGTGGCGCTGCTCGTGGGGATTCCCTTTGGGGAACAGTTTGTGGAGGAGGGCCGGGCCAGCCAGGTGGTAGGCAATGCACGCACCTTCTGCCGTGGCGCGCAGCTGGCCGCCGGTGAACAGATGAGCAGCGGAGAAACGCCGGAGCAGGCGGCGGAGTATCTCCTTACCAGCCAGGGCTTTTCCGACGCTCAGGCCGCCGTACAGGAACAACCTGCTGTGGAAGAGGAGCTGCCGGTAACGGAAATCGTGGATGTGACCCTGGACAGCGATGGCTGGATCACCGATTTTTCCTGCATCGTCGCCAATGGCAAGGACAGCTATCTGGTAACGCTGGACCTGACCTCCGGTGACGCTACCGCGGAAAAGCAGCCAAGGGTGGAAGAAAATTGAATTTTTCCTTGAAATGAATCTGAAAACAGGGATGTATTGCCATCTTTGCGGACTTGTCAGTCTGAAAGAGGCGATACATCCCTGTTTTTTCTCTATTTTTCTGCGAAAACTCGCACCCATCATTTTCTCAAAGCTTTATCTGGCCGCTTCCTCCCGAAGAAGTCCATACAAACACAGGTCACAGATAGCGCCATTTTTCACCACACCCCGGCGGATGGTTCCTTCCAGAGAAAAGCCATTTTTCTTCAGCACCCGGCGGGAAGCGATGTTGGGAGCGTAAACCGCCGCTGTGATCCGCTCCAGATCCAGCCGCTCAAACACCTCCCGGCAGAAATGCCCCACTGCCAGGGTAGCAATCCCCCTTCCCCAAAAAGAGCGGTCCAGCAGATAACCCAATTCCCCATCCAGGCAGTAAACATCCTCTTTTCGTTCTACACTGATATTTCCCGCCAAACGGCCGTCAGCTGCAATTGCCCGAAACAGACCTTTTCCTTCCTTTTCCTCCTGGGCAATATGCTCCAGCCACCAATCGGCGCTGTCCAGTGTATAGGGGCTTGGCAGACGGTCGCTGAGATACCTCCGGTCCGCACCATTCATCAGCTGCGTCAGGGCCTCCCGATCACTGGGGGCAAAGGGACGAAGCTCTATTTTTACCTGGTTTAACTTTTCCACAGTTTCAGTTCTCCTCCACTGTCTCCCCGGCGGCGATCTTTTCCGCCAGGTCATTGAGATAGACCCACCGGTCCATCTTTTCTGACAGCTGTTCTTCCAAATGAGCTTTTTGGGCCATCAGCTCTTCCAGGCGGACAAAGTCGGCCGCAGACCGGGCCATCTCCTCCTCGACGGCGGAAATCTGTTCCTCCAGTCCCGCAATTTCTCCATCGATTGCCTGATATTCCCGTTCTTCCTTATAACTGAATTTCAGCTTGCGGCTCCGGGAGCGTTCCGGGGCTTTCTCTTTTTCTGCTTTTGCCGCTGGCCTCTCCTGTTGACGGTTCTTCCGCTCCTCCAGCCATTGGGTATATCCCCCCAGAGTCCGTCTCACCTGGCCGTCCTCCTCCCAGGAGAAAATCTGGTCGGCGATCTTGTCCAGGAAATATCGGTCATGGCTGGCGGCGATGACCACACCGGGGAACCGGTCCAGGTAATCCTCCAAAATGGACAGGGTCTGGATATCCAAATCATTGGTGGGCTCGTCCAGCAGCAGCACATTGGGTGCTGTCATCAAAGTCCGCAGCAGATAAAGCCGCCGCCGCTCTCCGCCGGAAAGCCGCCCGATAAAGGTATACTGGAGGCTGTCGTCAAAGAGAAATTTCTCCAGCATCTGGCTTGCAGTGAGGGTGCCCTCGGGGGTCTCAATGGCGTTGGAAATCTCGCGGATATAGTCGAAAACCCGCTTATCCTCCGGCATGGCCTCATATTCCTGAGAAAAATAACCGATGCGCACTGTCTCACCGATCTCAATGGTACCGCTGTCCGGCTGTACCGAACCGGTGAGCATTTTGAAAAAGGTACTTTTACCGCAGCCGTTATGACCCACAATGCCGATACGGTCCCCCCGCTGTACCCGATAGGAGAAATCCCGGAGCACTGTTTTATCCCCAAAAGCTTTGGAAAGGTGCTCCAGCGCCATGATCTTCTTTCCCAGGCGGGAGCTGACGGAATTCATTTCCAGCTCCGGTTCCTCCAGACGCACCTCTTTGGCGCTTTCCTGGGCATACCGTTCCAGGCGGAACCGGGATTTTGTGCCCCGGGCCTTTGGCCCCTGACGAATCCAGGCCAGTTCCCGTTTCAGCAGCGCCTGGCGCTTCCGTTCGCTGGCGGCGGCCATCTCCAGCCGCTGGTCCTTCATCTCCAGATACTTGGTGAAGTTGGCGCCGTCATACAGGTACAGCTCTCCATGATCCAGCTCGGCAATGCGGTTGGTCACCCGGTCCAGAAAATACCGGTCATGGGTGACCATCACCAGTGCGCCGGTGTAGCGGCGGAGGTAATTTTCCAACCAATCCACCGTTTCACTGTCAATATGGTTGGTGGGCTCATCCAGAATCAGCAGGTCGGAAGGCCGTACCAAGGCAATGCCCATAGCCAGCCGCTTTTTCTGACCACCGGAGAGAGTTCCCACCGGGGCCGACAGATCTTTCAGGCCCAAGCGGTCCAGGATAGAACGACATTCATATTCCCGGGGGTCCTCATGCCCCTGGGCCACCTGCGCCATGGCCTCCTCCAGCACCGTGCGACCCTCTTCAAAAGCCGGACTTTGAGGCAGCCAGGCTACCCGCACACCACGGCCTGTGGTCACCAGACCGCTGTCCGGCTCCTCCACCCCCGCTAAAATTTTCAGGAGGGTGGATTTTCCGGTGCCGTTGACGCCGATGACACCGATTTTGTCACCTTCGTTGATGCCCAGGGAGGCACCCCGCAGCAGCACCCGCTGTGGGTAGGATTTGTTGAGTTTTTCCGCAGTCAGAAGTATCAATGGTCGTATCTCCGTTTTTCTGTAGATTTGAAAATGTAAAATCCAAATCCGCCACGGGCGGATGGGGCTTGTAAACGCCTTTGCAGTGTCTTAACTATAACTTTTTCATTCGCTTAGAAAAAAGCAACAGGCGAAAGATTATGGGCCCGGCACAGCCGGGGAGGCATACTTTTAGCTGAGGAACTAGTCTGTAGCCCTCATGCTCGCCGACACAAAGTCCGCTACGCTCCAGCCCCCTGGACGGGGGCTATCCGCCCGCTCCCTTGTGTCGGCTCCTCCGGAAAAAGTCTCGCTTGCTTCGGCTGCTCGGTTGCCTGTGCCCTTTAGGGTATAAACGCCCTCCCGACGCCTCCGCTGCGCTAGCAACTTTTCCCGGGCGTTGGTTATTTCCATTTTATAAGGAAAAAAGAACGGCTGCTTTTGCTTCCCCGCCCAGTACGCTCGGAAAATCGCTTCAAGTCGCCCCTCCACTTCAGTACAAAAACAAAATTCCTTTTGGAATATGGAGGGAAAGTATCTGGACCCGGCATAGCCGGGGAGGTATACTTTTTGTGGTATCGCTGGTTTGCAGCCCTCATGCCGGGCGGGCACTTCCTTTGGAACGAACCAAAGGAAGCAAAGTTCGCCAGCGTTCCGCTGGACCGTGCCGCGCAAAGGCGCTGCGGCTGCTCTTGCTGCCCCGTCTGGTACGCTCGGAAAATCGCTTCAAGTCGCCCCTCCGCTCCGGCGCGGGGACAAAGTTCATTTCGTTCCGGTCCTCTAAGCGAGGACCATCCACTCCATTTCCTTGCCCCCGCTTCTCCGAAAAAAGTCCCGCTTGCTTCGCCTGCTCGGTTGGTAAACGCCCTCACAACGGCTCCACTGCGCTAGCAACTTTTTTCGGTATGCTAAGGTAGTTTTAGTTGCCGCCTGACACACGGGGGCGGCATTCCCTCGCTCCTACCCACGGCAGGAAGTACAGATACCGCCGCCTTGCTAATACCGGAATTCCGCTGCCGCCCTCGCAGACGCAAAGTCCGCTATGCTCCGGTCCCCTGTACGGGGACCATCCGCCCGCTCCCTTGCGTCTGCTCCTCCGGAAAAAGTCACGCTTGCTCCGGCTGCTCGGTTGACAAGCGCCCTCCCGACGCCTCCGCTGCGCTAGCAACTTTTTCCGGGCGACGGTAATTTTTATTCGATGCGGAACCGGTATTCCGTTGCGCGGATAAGGTAAAATTCAAATCCGCCCCAGGCGGATGGAGCTTGAGACGAAAGTGAATAAACAGGACTTCTCCTCTGCAAACCGTGGCTTTCGCTCTTTTTTGGGGGCGGCGCAGCTAAGCTGCGCCGCCTTTGAGCCGCACATTTGCGGTACTACCAAAATTTCCTCTTGAATTTTAATAGCCTTCGCCCGAAAAAAGTTGCTAGCGACCAGACGGCGTCAATAAGGCGCGCTTGCAAGCCTTTAGCCGGACGGGAGCGGGACTTTTTTCGGAGGAGACGCCGCAAGGGAGCGGGTGAGGAATGCCCAATTCCTTAATTGGGCGTTCCGAGGGTAGCGGACTTTGCGGCGGCGAAAGCAGCGAGTGGATTGTCTGGCTTTACCCAGACAACCGGCGAGCGGGCGGTTTTGGCGATACTCTGATAGAAACACAAACCAGCCTTTCAGCCCGTTCCCCTTAACACTAAAAAGTACAAGCCAAAACTGCGGCAGGCACTATTTTTGACTAACCAGATCGTGATTGCCTCAACGATGGGTTTCCAAAGGGACGAGTCCCTTTGGCCGTATCCCCTTCGCATCCCCCTCTCATCCCCTCGCAATCATCCTGCATCCCCGGCGCAATTTTCAGTCCTCAGCTTCTCTATTTCTCATCTGCCTGAAAGCTTTGGAAGGGCATGGGGCAAAGCTCCTTCAGTGTAGTTTCCATCACTGTGCCATCGGCTCCCGACAGATAAACAGGGATGGTCAAATCCGGGGCAAATTCCAGAAGAAACTGACGGCAGATCCCGCAGGGGGCCGCCTCTCCGGCAGTACCTCCGCCAACGACCGCCAGCCCTGCAAGCCGGGTTTCTCCCGCCGCCACCATGGCCACACAGGCCACCCGTTCGGCGCAGATAGTGCCGCCATAGCTGACATTTTCCACATTGCAGCCGGTGTAAATGTTGCCGGAGGCGCTGAGAACCGCCGCCCCCACATGGAAACCGGAATAAGGGGCATAGGCATTTTGGGATGCCTGCCGTGCCTTCTTCACCAGTATTTCCTTCATTTGCTGCCGCTCCATTTTCCCCGCTCCCTTCCTGAATGCAAAACAGGAGACGCCCATGGATGAACGCCCCCTGCTGCTTTTATTTATATCGGACGGCGGTGCCGTAGGCCATCACTTCCGACGCTCCCTGCATCACTGATGAGGAGGCGTACCGGACGCATACAATGGCATCCGCTCCCAAACCGGCGGCTTCATCCATCATCCGTTTGGTGGCGATGGCCCGGGCCTCATCCATCATCTCGGTGTAGGCGGTGATTTCACCGCCCACAATGCCCTTGAGGCCGGACATAAAATCCCGTCCAATGTTCTTGGCCTGAACAGTGCTGCCCTTGACCAGGGAGAGAACCTCCAGCTCCTTGCCGGGGATGGAATCTGTGGTAACCAAAAGCATCCTTTTTCCGCCTTTCTTCGTTTGACCCCGGGATCAGTATGCCTTGCCCCAGACGATCATGGTTTTGGCAGGCTTGCCGCAGCAGACGCACTTGTCATCCAGGTGCTCCTGCTCAAAGGGCATACACCGGCTGGTGACGCCCGCCACTTCTTTCAGCTTCAGCTCACAGGCCTCGTCGCCGCACCACATGGTCTTGATGAAGCCGTTCTTGCTTCCGGCAATCTCCAGCAGCTCGTCCATATTGTGGGCCACATAGGTGCGGTTCTCCCGGTTCTGCCGGGCCTGCTCAAAGAGGTTGTCCCGGATGGCATCCAACAGCTCCTGGATCTTTTCCTCCAGCTGATCCAGAGAAACAAAGGTCTTTTCCCGGGTATCCCGGCGCACCAGTACACACTGGTTCTGCTCCATGTCCTTGGGGCCGATCTCCAGGCGGAGGGGCACACCCTTCATCTCATACTGGGCGAACTTCCAACCGGGGCTGTTGTCGCTCAGGTCGATAGAGGTACGGAACCGGGCGGTGAGGCGCTCTTTCAGCTCCATGGCCTTGTCCGCCACACCGGGCTTGTGCTGGGCGACAGGCACTACCACCACCTGAATGGGAGCAATGGCGGGAGGCAGCACCAGGCCGTTGTCATCGCCGTGGGTCATGATAATGGCGCCGATGAGACGGGTGGAAACGCCCCAGGAAGTCTGATGGGGATGCTGGAGTTTATTTTCCTTGTCGGTGTAGGTGATATCAAAGGCCCGGGCAAAACCGTCGCCGAAGTAATGGCTGGTACCGGACTGAAGGGATTTCCCGTCGTGCATCATGGCCTCGATAGTATAGGTGGCCTCGGCGCCGGCGAACTGCTCCTTCTTGGTCTTGCGGCCCTTGAGAACAGGGATGGCCAGATACTTCTCGCAGAACTCGGCATAGATGTTGAGCATCCGCTCTGTTTCCTCGATGGCCTCCTCAGCGGTGGCGTGCATGGTGTGGCCCTCCTGCCAGAGGAACTCAGAGGTACGCAGGAAGGGGCGGGTAGTCTTTTCCCACCGCACCACGGAGCACCACTGGTTGTACAGCTTGGGCAGATCCCGGTAGGAATTGATGATATGGGCATAATGCTCACAGAACAGGGTCTCGGAGGTGGGACGGACGCAGAGACGCTCATTGAGCTTTTCCTCGCCGCCATGGGTGACCCAGGCCACCTCGGGGGCAAAGCCCTCCACATGGTCCTTCTCCTTCTGCAGCAGGCTCTCGGGAATAAAGATGGGCATATAGACATTTTCATGGCCGGTGGCCTTGAACATTCCGTCCAGAATGTGCTGGATATTCTCCCAGATGGCATAGCCGTAAGGACGCAGGATCATGCAGCCCTTGACGGAGGAATAATCACACAGCTCCGCCTTTTTCACCACATCGGTGTACCATTTGGCAAAATCCTCTTCCATGGAGGTGATGTCCTCCACCATTTTTTTCTGTTGTGCCATTGTATTCTTTCCGCCTTTCACATGACCGGGAGGCTCCCGGCAGATTTCCGGTTCCATAGCCGGAATAACATACCCTATTATACTGGCTTTCCCCCCGTGTTTGCAAGCCCGGGAAGGAAAAACCGGCGCCCGCAGACAAAAAAATCAGAGGGTCGCTGGTAATGACGCCCTCTGATCAGTTTTTTGTTCAGCTGTAGCGGGGGCCGGAATCAGGCCTTATCCTCCAGATACTTCACCAGGTCGCCCACAGTACGGACACCTTCCACATCCTCATCGGGGATCTCAATGTCAAACTCATCCTCCAGAGTCATGACCAGATCCACGATATCCAGAGAATCGGCTCCCAGGTCATCCACCATGTCAGTGGTCAGCTTGATCTCATCCACATCCACATCCAACTGCTCGGCCAGGATCTGGGCTACTTTCTCAAAAACCATAAAAAAAACTCCTTTTTATTCATCGCTATTGAAGCAACGGATTGCTGACCCTATGATAGCTTGTTTTTCCTTCCTTGGCAAGTGGTTTGCAGTATTTTTTTCCGGCTTAAGGCGGCTTTTTTCCCTGTTTCTCCCAGGTTTAGGTGAAAATAGTACCTTTCTCCTCTGTTTCCGCCCTTTCCGGACAATTTATAAAACTTTGATTTCACTGAAAAACATTCCGGCAGACTGTATCAAATAAGCGAAAAGGTGTGCTTTTCTCTTTTCGCTGGCAGTGACAGCTTGCATCTGCCTCCGCTCCAGGACACAAAACACACCCCCGAAGGATCGTCCTTCGGGGGTGTCCGTGCCGCAAAAAACAATATCATAGGATCCGCATCAACCAAAAGTATTTGCCTATCCCCAAAAATACATCAGACCTGTTGCATACCAAACCTTGGGAGAACCAGTCTCCCGGGGCCTGAGCCAAACTTTCTTTTATTTCATCTGATGTGTGAAGAAACGGTCTCTCTTGCGATAGGAGGTATGGAGGATCTGATGAGCCACACTGCTGCCGGGGGTCTTGAAGAAAGCAGCATAAATCTCCTTGAGGGCGGGATTCTCATGAGATTTCCGCACCGGCAGGTTCCGGTCCTCTTCATAAAGAGCAGCCGCCCGCAGGCCCTTGAGGTCCACATTGTTCCGCACGCGGGCATGCTGGATGGGCTGACCGCCGCCGTTTACGCAGCCTCCGGGGCAGCCCATGATCTCCACAAAGTGATAGGTCTTCTCTCCGGAACGAACCAGATCCAGTACCTTCTTGGCATTGCGCAGGCCGGAAGCCACCGCCACATTCACAGTCAGGTCACCCAGCTGATAGCTGGCTTCCTTGACGCCTTCCATGCCGCGGACCTCGGTGAACTCCAGCTTGGTGTCGCCGCCGCCGGCGATCCAGTCCGCCGCGGTGCGCAGAGCCGCTTCCATCACGCCGCCGGTAGCGCCAAAGATGGCCGCGGCGCCGGTGGAGGTACCCAGGGGCTGGTCGAACTCCTCGTCAGGCAGAGACGGGAAATTGATGCCCGCACGGTCGATCATCCGGGCCAGCTCACGGGTGGTGATGGCCACATCCACATCAGGATAGCCGGAAGCGTCCTCGTCCTCACGGGAGACCTCAAACTTCTTGGCGGTACAGGGCATAACACCCACCACAAAGATGTCCTTGGGATCGATGCCGGTCTTTTTGGCATACCAGGTCTTGGCCAGAGCGCCGAACATCTGTTGGGGAGACTTGCAGGTGGAGAGGTTTTCCACAAAGTCAGGATAGTAGTGTTCACAATACTTGACCCAGCCGGGAGAGCAGGAGGTGATCAGCGGCAGAGGACCGCCGTGCTTGATCCGCTCCATCAGCTCATGGGCTTCCTCCACAATGGTGAAATCCGCCGCCAGATCGGTATCAAAGACGCCGTCAAAGCCCAGCCGCCGCAGCGCCGCAACCATCTTGCCCTTGACATTGGTGCCGATCGGCATATCAAAGGCCTCACCCAGAGTGACACGGATGGAGGGAGCAGTCTGAACCAGAACGTGCTTGGTGGGATCGTTGAGGGCACGCCAGACATCCTTGGTATTGTCCTTCTCGGCCAGAGCGCCGGTGGGGCAGACCACGATGCACTGTCCGCAGGAGACACAGGCCACATCCCCCAGATTGGTATCAAAGGCGCAGCCGATATGGGTCTTGAAGCCGCGCTCGTTGGGGCCGATGACCGCCACACCCTGCCACTTGTCACAGGCAGCTACGCAGCGGCGGCAAAGGATACATTTATTATTGTCCCGGATCATGTGCTTGGCGCTGTCGTCAAAGTCATATTTGATGTTCTCGCCGTCGTACATATCCTCATCATAAACCCGGAAGTCCTTGCACAGCTTTTGCAGCTCGCAGTTGCCGGAACGGACGCAGGAAAGGCATTTCCGCTCGTGGGTGGAAAGGATCAGCTCCAGGTCGATTTTCCGGGAAGCGAACACCTTTTTGGAGTTGGTCAGCACCTCCATTCCCTCAGCCACGGGGTAAACACAGGAGGCCACCAGATTTTTCATGCCCTTGACTTCCACCACGCAGATACGGCAGGCGCCGATCTCATTGATATCCTTGAGGTAGCAAAGGGTGGGGATCTCAATACCCAGCTGCCGCGCCGCCTGAAGGATGGTGGTGCCTTCCGGCACGGTGACAGGCAGATTGTTGATTTTCAAATTAACCATTTTCATGATACTCATCCTCCTCCCTTATTTCTTCACAATAGCGCCGAACCGGCACTTCTCGATGCAGACGCCGCACTTGACGCACTTATCCGGATCGATGACATGGGGTTCCTTCACCTTGCCGGTGATGGCGCCGGTGGGACAATTGCGGGCGCAGATGGTGCAGCCTTTGCACTTGTCAGGGAGGATCTGAACGGTCAGCAGCGCCTTGCAGACGCCGGCAGGACATTTCTTATCCACAATATGGGCGATGTACTCATCCCGGAAATACTTGAGGGTGGAAAGCACCGGGTTGGGAGCGGTCTGGCCTAAACCGCAGAGGGCGTTTTCCTTGATGTGATAACAGAGCTTTTCCAGTTTATCCAGATCATCCATGGTGGCCTTGCCCTTGGTGATCTTATCCAGCAGCTCATACAGCCGCTTGGTGCCGATACGGCAGGGAGTACATTTGCCGCAGCTCTCGTCCACGGTGAACTCCAGGAAGAACTTGGCGATATCCACCATACAGGTGTCCTCATCCATAACGATGAGGCCGCCGGAGCCCATCATGGAGCCGATGGCGATAAGGTTGTCATAGTCCACAGGGATATCCAGGTGCTCCGCCGGGATGCAGCCGCCGGAGGGGCCGCCGGTCTGGGCCGCCTTGAACTTTTTGCCGTTGGGGATACCGCCGCCGATCTCCTCCACGATCTCCCGGAGGGTGGTGCCCATGGGCACTTCCACCAGACCGGTGTTGTGGATCTTGCCGCCCAAAGCGAACACCTTGGTGCCCTTGGATTTCTCGGTACCCATGGAGCGGAACCAGTCGGCTCCGTTGAGGATGATCCGGGGGATATTGGCATAGGTCTCCACGTTGTTGAGGACGGTGGGCTTGCCGAACAGACCCTTCACCGCGGGGAAGGGCGGACGGGGACGGGGCTCGCCCCGGTGTCCCTCAATGGAGGTCATCAGCGCGGTTTCCTCGCCGCAGACAAAGGCGCCGGCGCCCAGGCGGA
The DNA here is from genome assembly GCF_900104675.1 of Angelakisella massiliensis. Lineage (GTDB taxonomy): Bacteria > Bacillota > Clostridia > Oscillospirales > Ruminococcaceae > Angelakisella > Angelakisella massiliensis. Next base: position 743,550 of record NZ_LT629944.1, read on the forward strand.
TATCCAGATCAAAATCGAAGCCGGTACCCAGGATGTCCTTGCCCAAAAGGCCCATCTCCCGGGCCTGACCAATGGCGATCTGAAGCCGTTTGACCGCGATGGGATATTCGGCGCGGACATAAATGTAACCCTGGCTGGCGCCGATGGCATAACCGGCAATGGCCATAGCCTCGATGACCACATGAGGATCGCCTTCCAGCACGGAACGGTCCATGAAAGCACCGGGGTCACCCTCGTCAGCATTGCAGCAGACATATTTCTGACCCTTGGGCTGAGCCGCCGCGAAGCTCCACTTCCGTCCGGTGGGGAAGCCGCCGCCGCCGCGGCCCCGCAGGCCGGAATCCAGAATGGTCTGGATCACCTGCTCGGGGGTCATTTCGGTGAGAACCTTGCCCAGGGCCATATAGCCGTCATAGGCGATGTATTCATTGATATCCTCAGGGTTGATGACACCGCAGTTGCGCAGCGCCACACGAACCTGCTTTTTATAGAAATCAGTCTCGTTGAGGCTCTTGACAGCATTGTCCTCCACTGTTTCGGAATACAGCAGACGCTTGACAATACGGCCTTTGATCAGGTGCTCCTCCACGATCTCGGGGATATCCTCAGGCTTGACCTGGGAATAGAAGGCGCCCTCAGGATAGACCACCACAACCGGGCCCAAAGCGCACAGGCCGAAGCAGCCGGTTTTGATGACCTTTACCTCCTGGGTCAGCCCAGTGGCGGCCAGCTCCTTTTCAAAGGCGGTGATGATCCGCTCACTGCCGGAGGAGGTGCAGCCTGTGCCGCCGCACACCAGAATATGAGAACGATACATTTGCGCTTCCTCCCTTCCTTACTTACCGCTGGCGCCGATGGTGTACTCCGTTACAGGGGTACCGTTGACGATGTGGTTGGTCACAATGGTGGGAACCATCTCCGGTGTGACCTTCACATAGGTGACCTTCTCCTGGTCGGGAGCATACACCTCCACCACCGGCTCATACTGACAGATGCCGATACAGCCGGTCTGCTGCACCGAAACATGGGTCAGGTTCCGCTTGGCCACCTCCTCGGTAAAGGCCTGGAGAACGGGACGTGCCCCGGCGGCAATGCCGCAGGTGGCCATGCCCACCACAACACGGATGTTGGTGTCGCTGTCATGGCGGATACCGATTTTATTTTTCATCTGGTCTCTCAATGCCTGGAGTTCCGCGAGACTTTTCATGATTCATTACCTCCGTTCATTTTACCGGAACCGCTCCGGTACGCGGGCCCCGCAGGGGCCGGAAGCATTTTCCGCTCTATGGCTCACAGGGCGGCGGGTTCAGCAGTTCTTTGGTGTTCTCCTCCAGATACTCCCCGATGAAGGAAAGCACCTGAGGCGTATTCAGAGGGATGTCCTCCAGCACCTGCCGGAACTGTCTGGTATCCGCTTCCATGCGGCGGCCATCCAGAATGCGGATATAATCAAAATCAATTTCAGGATTGCCCCCAATCAGGGTCAGCAGCGTCTGGGTCATGTCTCCCAGCGGCATCCGGTCCACACTGCTGCGTCCGAATACAGCCGTGACGGCAGTGCCTTTGCCCACCTGACTGCGGATGGTCAGTCCGCCGCCTGTCAGCTCCGCCGCCATTTTAAAAAAGGGTACCCCCAGCCCCACCCGTCTGGTGGTCCTGGTGGTAAAGAAGGGGTCCTGCACCCGCTCCACCTGTTCCGGGGTCATGCCGCAGCCGTTGTCGGTGATGGTGATGGTCAGCCGGTCGGCGGCGGTATCCTCCTCTATGGTGATTTCCACCAGGGAGGCTCCTGCCCGCACCGAGTTTTCCGCCACATCCAGCACATTGAGGGAAAGCTCCTGCATCATGCCCCCTTCAGCCCCTTTCAGTCGTCCATATATTTGGCCAGAATGGTGTCCACATCATCGGCCACCAAACGTCCGTAAACCTCGTCGTTAATGGTCATAACAGGGGCCAGTCCGCAGGCGCCGATGCACCGGCAGGCTTCCAGGGAAAACTTGCCGTCGGCGGTACATTCGCCGCTCTGAATACCCAGCTTTTCGCTCAAACGCTCAAAAACCGCGCCCGCGCCCTTGACGTAGCAGGCCGTACCAAGACAAACCGAAATCTTGTACTGGCCCTTGGGGTTGAGGGAAAACTGTGAGTAAAAGGTAGCTACACCGTAGATTTCCTCCAGAGGAATATCCATTTCCCGGGAAATCATCTCCAACACCTCAATGGGCAGATAGCCGTAAATACCCTGAGCTTCCTGGAGAATAGGCATCAGCGCCCCTTGCTGTCCCTTCAGTCTGGCAATGGTTTCTTTCAGTTCTTTCTCCTGGTTCGGAGTCCCTTTGAAAGGAATTTTGCAGATCTTATTCGCCATCTCAACTATCTCCGTTCCGCCGCTATGCGTCGGCAGCAATTCTCTCCCCCGGACGGAGGCCGCATAGATTCCCCCGCCGTCCGGCTCCCGCCGGAACTGTCCCATAAAACAAACAGCATCCCCCGCTCTTCCTCCAATTTGAGAAGGGCAGAAATCCGCATTTTGTTTGTTAATATTGTAACATCTTTATCCCTCAAATTCTACCTTCCATTTATGCTCTGGGCATAATTTCTACATTTTATGCAATTGTCTTTCTTTTTTTTGGGTGCTATAATGTATTTTATCCAAAAGCTCTCCGGCGGCCTTCCCGGTTTTCCTTCATGGAAAGAATTTTTATCCACCCCTGTCTCCCTGCCGGAGACCCCTTTTAATGAATGAAAGGAGTACGCCCAATGACACTACAGGAGGTAAAGGATATTTTGGACGCCCAGCTGCTGTGCGGCGACCAGCTGCTCTCTTCCACGGTGAACACCGCCTGCGGCAGCGACATGATGAGCGATGTTCTGGCTTATGTCAAAGATCAGGCGGTCCTGCTGACAGGGCTGATGAACCAGCAGGTGATCCGGACCGCCGAAATGATGGACATGGTCTGCGTCATCTTTGTCCGGGGCAAAACTCCCGGAGAGGATATCGTGGCGCTGGCCAAGCAGAAGGAAATTGCCGTCATGACCACCCCTCACCGGATGTTCACCGCCTGCGGCCTGCTGTACCAGGGGGGACTGAAGGGAGGGCTGAGTCATCATGACTGAGACCGTCACCGAAAACGGCCTTTCCTATCATTTTGTCGTACCGGGAGATGACTTTACCCGGGCGGGTGAGGCTTCCGGCTCCATTAAAAGCATCCTTAAAAAACTGGGCATCCGCCCCGACGTGGTACGGAAGGTAGCCATCTCCATGTATGAAGGGGAGATCAACCTGGTCATCCACGCCGGAGGCGGCGAGATCGATGTGGAGATCGGTCCCGAGGCGGTGGATATCGTTTTGACGGACCATGGTCCCGGTATTCCCGATGTGGCCAAGGCCATGGAGGAGGGATGGTCCACAGCAACCGCTCAGGTGCGAAATCTGGGCTTCGGCGCCGGAATGGGCCTGCCCAATATGAAAAAATATTCCGATGAAATGCATATTGACAGCACTGTGGGCGTGGGGACCACTGTCACCATGCGGGTATATCTGTAATTCCCTCCAACAGCCCAGGATTTTTGCCCCTTTCCGGCTGCGTCAAAGGGAAAGGGACAAGTAAGTTTTCGTTATCATCAGGCAGCCAGCTTCTCTTTCCGCCAGAACAGCGGAGAGAGCTTGGCCGGGATATGGCCCCGGAAGCAAAAGCCTTTTCAGTGAAGGAGCAATGACTTTATGAATCTGGAAGAGATCACCCTTCTCTGCCGTCAGGCCACAGAAGAATTAATTAATATCGCAAAGCTTTCCCCCGGAGATCTGCTGGTGGTGGGCTGCTCCTCCAGCGAGGTGCTGGGAGAGCGGATCGGCACCAACTCCAGCACCGATGTGGCCGGGGCCATCCTGGAGGGCATTCTGCCTGTTTGCCGGGAACACGAAATTTTTCTGGCGGCCCAGTGCTGCGAGCATCTCAACCGTGCCCTGATCCTGGAACGCCAGGCAGCTTTGGCCAGAGGACTGGAACTGGTGAACGTGGTGCCTCAGCCCAAAGCCGGAGGCTCCTTTGCCACCGCGTTTTACAATGCCTGCCAGAAACCGGCAGCGGTGGAGCATATCCGTGCCCAGGCGGGGATGGACATCGGCGACACCCTCATCGGGATGCATTTGGCCGATGTGGCGGTTCCGGTACGGCTGTCGATGCGGCGCATTGGTCAGGCCAATCTGGTCTGTGCCAGAACCCGCCCCAAGTTTATCGGCGGCCAGCGGGCCCATTATGATCAGCAGCTCCTGTGAGTTTTTCACCCAGGGGCACTGAACCTGCATTTTTAGCGACATCTGCGCCGCCCCGGCGGCTGCTGAAAGGAGGACCCTATGGAACCGTATTTCCACTCGGTCACCCTGGACAAGTCCGCCTGTCGGGGTTGTATCACCTGCGTCAAACGCTGTCCCACTGAAGCCATCCGGGTTCGGGGGGGCAAAGCCTGCATCCTGCCGGAGTTATGTATTGACTGCGGCGAGTGTATCCGGGTCTGTCCCCACCACGCCAAAAAGGCGGTAGCGGACCATCTGGAGGCCTGGAACCGCTTTGAGTATAAAATAGCGCTTCCACCCCCCTCTCTGTATGGGCAGTTCAACAACCTGGATGACATCGACATTGTGCTGGACGGACTGCGGGCCATGGGCTTTGACATGGTCTATGAGGTTGCGGGAGCCGCGGAGTTGGTATCCGACTGCACCAGAAAACTGATGAGCCAGGAACCTCTCCCCCGCCCGGTCATCTCTTCCGCCTGCCCCGCTGTACTGCGGCTGATCAGAATCCGTTTTCCCCAGCTGCTGGATCATGTCCTTCCCATCCACGCTCCGGTGGAAATCGCCGCACGGCTGGCCCGGCGTCAGGCTATGCGTCAGACCGGCCTGCCCCCGGAAAAGATTGGCGTCATCTTCATCTCTCCCTGTCCCGCCAAGGTCACCGCTGTCCGCAAGCCTCTGGGCAGCGACCACAGCGAGATCGATCTGGCGGTACCGGTCAGTGAGGTTTATCCCCTGCTGCTGTCCGCCATGAAAAAGGTGGCGGAAAATCCGGCGGAGCTGTCCACCTCCGGCAGAATGGGCATCGGCTGGGGCCGCAGCGGCGGAGAGGCCGCCGCCACCCTTCACGAGCGCTATCTGGCAGCTGACGGCATCGAAAATGTGATCCACATCCTGGAGAATATGGAGGATGAAAAGCTCCACGATCTGGATTTTGTGGAGCTGAACGCCTGCTCCTCCGGCTGCGTGGGCGGGGTGCTGAACATTGAAAATCCTTATGTGGCAGCCACCCGCTTAAAGCGTTTGGGCCACTATCGTCCCGTCTCCTGCAATCACATTGAGGACCGGGTGCCCAAGGAGGCCAAGTGGGAGCAGGAGGTGGAATATCAGCCGGTGATGCGGCTGGATAACAACCCTGTCAAGGCCATGCAGAAGATGCGGAAAATCCAGGAGATCGAAAAACGGCTTTACGGGCTGGACTGCGGCTCCTGCGGCGCTCCCTCCTGTCATGCTCTGGCGGAGGATATCGTATTGGGCCACGCCACCGAGGACAGCTGCGTTTATCTGCTGCGGGAGAAGCTGGAAACAGTGATGGAAACCCTGAAGCAATCCGCGCAATCCCAAAAGGAGGAGGAAAAGATATGAGCACAGCAAAAGAACTGGCGGAAAAAAACGGCTTCACTCTGGCTTGTGGTGACGGCCTGCGTCAGGTGCAAGGTGTTTACTGCTGTGATCTTTTGAGTATCGTCATGGGCCGTGCCCCGGCAGACAGCGCCTGGGTGACGGTAATGGGAAATCTCAATTCCATCGCTGTGGCGGTGCTGGCGGATGTCGCCTGCATTGTGCTGGCGGAAAATATGCCTCTGGACGCGGACGCTCAGGCCCGGGCGGAAGCGGAAAACGTTACCGTACTGCGCACTTCTCTTCCTGTATTTGAAGCAGCGGTAAAAATGGCTCAATAAAAGTTGTGTCTCCAAAGGAGGGAGCTGCTTTGGAAAAAGTTTTCTATGATCTTCACATCCACAGCTGCCTGTCCCCCTGCGGTGACGATCTGATGACCCCGCCCAACATCGCCAATATGGCCTGGCTCAAAGGCTTGCAGCTGATCGCTGTGACCGATCACAACAGCTGCCGCAATGCCCGCGCAGTGGCGGAAGCCGCGAAAGAGCTGCCGCTGACGGTCATTCCCGGGATCGAGCTGACCACAGCGGAGGAAATCCATGTGGTTTGTCTTTTTCCTGGATTTGATGAGGGAGAAGCGGCGGGGGCCTATGCGGAATCCCTGCTGCCTCCGGTGCCAAACCGGGAGGAGATTTTCGGCAGGCAGGAGATCCGGGACCAAGAGGAAAATTTACTGGGAACAATAGACCGGCTGCTGATCAACGCCACCTCCCTGTCGGTGGACGATGTTCCCGCTTTTGCGGCACATTATGGCGGCTTTGCTTTTCCTGCCCATATTGATAAAAGCGCCAATAGTATTTTATCTGCCTTTGGCTGCATCCCGGAGCATCTGCCCTTTACCACTGTCGAGGTAGCCCGGCCGGAACATTTCTTTTCATTGCCCGAAAATAAACACTATCAAAGCCGTTTTCACATTGTTACCGATTCGGATGCCCATCAGCTGGAACTGATTAGCGAAGCGGAGCATTTTCTTTCATTGCCTGGAACGGATTTTTCTGCTCTCAGGTCTTTTCTTACAGCGGCAAAATAAAAGAAATGTATATTTTCCTCTTGCAGGGCAGCTGCCAATAGAGTAAAATATCATTTAAGCCGTCTTGTTTGCTGGCGGAAATTGCTCACAAGATGGATTTTTCATTTTGGTAAAAGCAGGATTTTCCTGTTTTTATATCTGCGGATCAAGGGTTTTTCCCTCCGCCCCGGGCGCCTTCCCCGTGTGAAAATAGAAGGGACTGCGGATCAGGCGTTTTGCCCCGCCTCGGGTTCCCTCCCCGAGTAAAAGTAGAGGGAAACAAAAAGCGGCAGGCTGTGCCGCTCATACTTGCGGATATGGCGGAATTGGCAGACGCGCTGGTTTTAGGTGCTGTCACCTCAGTGAACGGTTTTTTTAATAGTTATTTCTAATGGGGAGGTAATCTTAACTAATGGGAAAGAATAAATTACCAACACTTCCTGGAAATGATCCCATCAAAACGGAAACTTGGGCAGGAAAACATACCGCACGTGTTACTAAAACTTTTGAGCAACCAGATGGCTCCACAATTAGGGCAACCAGAAAAATTAATAAAGACGGAAGTATATCGGATAAAGTTGAACACAGGCATAAGTAACAGCACTTTTATATTTTATAGTTGTAGGTCAAGTGCAATGCTCCGTCGCGGTCTCCTCGCCGTGTAAAAACAGAGGACAACAAAATAACGGCAGGAACCCCTGCCGCCCACATTTGCGGATATGGCGGAATTGGCAGACGCGCTGGTTTTAGGGTCCAGTGTCCACGACGTGCAGGTTCAAGTCCTGTTATCCGCACCAAACCAATATAATCCGAACTTGTTTCCGATAGGAGATGGGTTCGGATTATTTGTTTTCTTTGACCGTTACGAAAGCACCTATTTCCGCAACGGAGTGGAGCGTAAACCGACCTCCAAGCCAAGAGAACCACGGAAAAAGAAGAAATCCATATAAACGCAAAAAAGGCGGGGTGCCACCATTTTCGGATGACACCCCGCTTTTTCTATGCCCTTATTCTGGTTTTGCCTCTTGCTTCTCCATTTCTCTCTGCTTCTTCCATTCAGAAAACTCCCGCTGCCCTTCCTCGCTCCCATAGAAGGCCAGAATGTCCGGCAGGATGCAGCGGGCGATTGCTTCAATCTGGTGCTGAGGAATATCGGTGTTGTTGATCAGCTTTTTTCTTCTAGTCCTCGATTTTCTTCAGCACTTCCGCGACGGTCTGCATAAGCAAGTCAGCGTCAATGATGTGTGGGGAATGGCACTTGGGGTTTTTGGCTTTCCCCTTGTGGTACTCGCTGCAATAGGCAACGTGCCGCTTGCCGCCGTTTCTGTAATCTATGCGGATGTGCATTTTTGCGCCGCAATCTTTACAGAAAAGCAAGCCCGACAAAGGGTGGATTTCCCCGTCCCCGTTGGGGCGTCTGACGGGCGCGTTTTCCAAAATCCGCTGTGCGGTTTCAAAGTCGGCGCGGTCAATAATCGGCTCATGCACATTTTCGGTTATCTGCCATTGGCTCCGGTCTACATAGTGGTTCCGCTTGTCCCGGAAATGCTTTGTAGTCTTGAAGTTGACTACATCGCCGCAATACTCCTGCCGCGTGAGGATATGGGTCAAGGTGACTTTGTTCCACTTGTAGCGGTTATCCTCATTGAGCGCCTTGTTTTTACACGTTCCCCGTCCCCGGTCTTTCATGTAGAAAGTAGGGGTAGGGATTTGCTCCTGCGTCAGATATACGGCGATTTGGTTGCGGTTCTTCCCGCCGATAAACAGACGGAAAATAAGGCGCACAACCTCGGCGGCTTCCTCGTCGATTATCCAAAAATCCTTGTTGTCCGGGTCTTTCATATAGCCGTAGGGGGCTTCGGTGGCAATCGGCTTTCCGCTCATGCCCTTCGTTTTAATGCCGGTCTTTACTTTCTTGCTGATGTCCTTTGCGTACCACTCCGACATGATGTTGATAAAGGGCGCAAACTCCAATGTGTCGGGCTTCTCGCTGTCTATCCCGTTGTTGACCGCGATAAAGCGCACATTGTTCCGTCTGAATATCTCCATAGCGTTGCCAACTTGGAGATAGTCGCGCCCCCAGCGCGTCAGGTCTTTCATAATGCAGACACCGATTTTTCCGTTTTCTACATCGTCCATCATGCGGGAATAGGCAGAACGGTCAAAAAATCTGCCGCTTTCGTCATCGTCAATGTAGTGCCGGATATTGGTTAAGTGCTGTCCTCTGGCATAGTTCTCCAAAAAGATTTTTTGGTTCTGTATGCTGTTGCTCTCACCGCCGTCCCTGTCCTCGTCGCCCACGGAAAGGCGGGAGTAAAGGGCGGTAATTTTGCTATAATCAGTCATGTGCATAACCTCCTGTGCGTCCATGTAGGTGTCCTTTACACTTAAAATTATGCACTCCATCGGGCGCTCCCGTACTCCATGCCCTTGCGATATTTCTTCGCGTTCTTGCCCTTGGAGTAGACCACCAGCCGGATCAGCACCGCGCCGGCGGCGCCCACGCACAGATCCACCAGATGGAAGCTGGGTGCCAGACTGGCAAAGGCCGCCGAAAAGCCCTGCCCGATGTGGAGCAGCTTCTCCGAGGCGTCCGCCCCAGGCGCCAGCCGCACCCCCTGGCAGAGCTTGTCAAAGAGATACACGAAGATGAGATACGGGAGGTTGAGCAGCACCAGCTTTTTCACCTTGTCGCTCATCGCGCCACCTCCCGGTCCTTGGCCTTGACCTTCTCCCGTTCCCGGTGCTTGGTCTTGGTCTGTTCCTGGGCCTGGGCCAGCCGCTCCCGGATGGTGGGGCGCTTCTCCCGGTCCAGGGTCATGGCGGTGAACTCCTTGAAAGCCGGTTGGAGCTGGTCCTTGTCCTTGTCCTTGAAAAACACATAGTAGTGCGGGGGGTCTGTATGGGGGTCCTTTTTCAGGGCATAGTCGATGTCGTACTTCTTCGCCACCGCCGAAAACGCCTTGATGTTCTGCTCCGTGATCTCAATGTTGGTCAGGGAAGCCCCATGCTGTTTGAGCTGGTGAAGGGTCTGTTTTCCCTGGCGGAGGGTGCGCTGGGAGGGCTTTTTCTGCATCTCCTCCAGCACCTTCTTCAGGGCCTTTTGGAGCAGGTCCGCGGTCATCTTGCCCGCCTCCACCGAAAGGGAGACCGCGCCCTGGGTGATTTCTTCCTGCATAGGCACTACCTCCTTTCTCCGCCGCCGTACAGGTCATGGCTCACCAGGGAAGTGTAGTAGCTGCCGATGGTGGCCGGGGCGTTATACAGGGCGGCAAGCAGGTATTTCTTGATATTGCGGACATAGGTGGTGTTCTCCCGCATCCGGTCCAGCACATACTCGATGTGGGAGCTGTCCAGCTTCAGGAACCGGGACTTGACCACCTCCGCCGGGTAGTCGTCCCCGGCAATGCGGATGGTCTCCCGGCGGGAGCATACCGTGTCCACCATGAGCTCCACCAGCTCGTCCAGGCGGTCCCGGTCAAGGTGGTGGTTCTGGATGAGGCAGTCATACTCGATGTTCTCCAAAATCAATTCCCGATAGCTCTCCCGCTCCCGCATCCGGTCCCGTCCTTTCCGGTCCGAGCCCCTGGGGGTTTGGGGGATTGATAGGACAGGATTTGATCCTTCCGTACTTGATAGATCTTTTTTTGATTTTTCTTTACTTGATCTATTAGTATTTAATTGTGCGGGGTTTCCCTGTTCAGGTTCTTCCAAGACAGGGTAAGCCTGTTCAGGATTATCCAAGACTGGATTTTCCCGTTCAGGTTTTTCCGGTTCAGGTGGGCGGGGCTGCTCCAGGATGGTGTACTCGATGGCGCCGAGCTGGCCGTTGGGGTTGCGGACCCGCTGGCGGATCACATACCCGTGTTCCTCCAGCTCCCGCACCCCGGCGCAGATACTGTCAACGCCATCCTTGCAGATCCGGGCCAGCCCCTTGGTGGTATAGTCCCACTCCTCCGGCAGGGAGAGCATGAGGGAGAGAAGGCCCTTCGCTTTCAGCGAGAGCGACTTGTCCCGCAGGTGGTGGTTGGACATCACCGTGTAATCGCGGGTTTTCTCAATGCGGAATACCGCCATGTTGGATACCTCCTTCCGTTGGTTTTGAAAAGTGTTCGTTTCGGTAGTTTTGTGCCCCTGTATTACCGCCCGGCCTCCCATGAGGGAAAAGATATGGGCGGCTTCGTTTGCGCCGCCCACAAGCGAAAAAACAGGGGATTTCCCACCCTAAAACGCGCACTTGATTTGGGGATAGAAAAAGGGCGGCTGTCATCAAAACAGCCGCCCGATAGGGGGTCTAATACAAGTTATTTGCTATCTGGCAAGCCCGGAAACCATTGATATTACGGGATTTTTTGAAAAGTTCTGTATCGCCATTCGTACCAAACCAATATAATCCGAACTTGTTTCCGATAGGAGATGGGTTCGGATTATTTATTTTCTTTGACCGTTATGAAACCGCCTATTTTCGTAACGGGGTGAAGCGCAAAAAATTTAGAGAGCGCTGATTATAACTAGAAAAATAACAAAGATAATATTTTGACAAAATCTTTCATTTTTCCTTGATTGCATGGCAGCTAACGGGTATAATGTAGATATATTTTGATTTTAGAAAAGGAGTTCAGGGCAATGGCTACAATAAATTCCAGCAAAGCTACAACACCGCCTCCTGCATATAGAATTTTCATTAGTTCAACGTACGTTGATATGATTCCGTATAGAGATGCATTGCAAACCGCCATAACCAACTGTGATGCGGTTGCATATGGAATGGAGCGGTTTGTCCCGGCTCCAATTAGACCTCTGGATAGGTGCTATGAGGAAATTGCTGGGTCACAGATTTATATACTTTTAATCGGACATCGCTATGGTGAAATAGATAAGGACACTGGCAAATCATATACTGAACTGGAGTATGACAAAGCAAAAGAAATCGGACTGCCTATTTTAGCTTTTCTTTTGGATACTGAGAAGGTTGGCGCTCCCGAAAAATTCAGAGAATCTGACGCTCAGTACGCAGCTTTGGTAAGGTTTAGGAGTGAGCTTAAAAACAGCAAAGAAATCACGGTAGGCGAATTTACATCCGAGAAAGATTTGCAGGAAAAGGCTACGAGGGCAATAAAAGAAACTATTGGTAGAATGCAAGCTGTTGTTGACACAGCAGAAGATCCAAGCCTCGGTGCAAAATTATATTCAAAGTTCATCAAGCGGCCTGAAAGATATAAGGGTCAAGAAGCAATACTCCGTGTCCGTATGGATGGTAGATATGGTGATGCTCGTTTGCGCGAAGAATTGTACCAAGCATTTGATATGCCAATAGGGGACGCATTGTACTTAAACGACTTGTTTGTCATGGGTTCTGCAATCGACGTTGAGCAAAATGGCTGGTTGATTGATGCATGGGCGGACGGCGAAGCAGCGGATTGGCTAGATGATAATGACGTTACCACGGGGACAACATTTGAGGCTAAATTTCGTTTCGCTCATGAGATTGTTAAAGGAGGAGGTCGGATTTTGGGAGGCCCTCCGCAGGATGTCTACCAAGCGAAGCTTGTCATGCTAAAAGGAATCAAAGTAATTGAGAAAGAACCTAAAAAGCCGACTAGTAGCAAAAGAGGCTCTGATAATAAGACGGTTTCGTTCTCTAGAGAAGATTCCGATGGCATACCGGCAGGGATGATGGAATCTCTGCAGAGCCTCATTGCACAGTTAGAAGAGCAAAAGCAACAATAATCATTAAAAAGTGAATTTCACTCATATAGTTATGAGTGATTAGGCTAAAAATTATACTTTGGGAGCATTTGTATCTGGCGCTTACGACACTTGGAATATGAATAAAATAGCAGGGGCGATGACCGCTATGGTGGTTTGCCCCTGCTATTTAACTATTATGCTTATGCTGTTTTTGAATCTGGCTTATCCTGCAAGTTGGTTTCTTTTTGATGTTGCTCCTGCCATTCTGCAAATTCCCTCTGCCCTTCCTCACTTTCATAGAAAGCCAAAATGTCCGGCAGGATACAGCGGGCAATGGCCTCGATCTGATGTTGTGGTATGGTGGTGTTATTGATTAGATTTTTCCTTCGGCCCAAAGACTCCCTCCATCCGGTCTGTCAGCTTCAAGTTACTGGTCACATTGCTTCTGTCAATCCGTCGGAGGCTTTGCGCCTTCCACCATACTCCTTCAAATTCCGTTACAAAATCCCACATCCCCTTCCTTTCCATTCAGGATGAACTAAAAGAGAGCAAGCATAGGGAGTGTGGCCACACTCCCGTAAAATCTCCGTTTTCGGCCTACTGCCGGAGTGGAGATTTTTTCTTGTTGGGAGTGTCCCAAACCCTCTCTTGATTGCTTCGCTAATAATACGCTCAAACTAGACGTTTCTACCCGCTATTTACAAAAAATCGTTGAGCGATTTCAAGTTGCGCGGTATGATAAAGATGCTATGAAACAGAAAGAAGTGGTGTCGAATGACAAAACTCAACGAAGTGCGGCTCCATGCAAAGCCAGTGGATTGCGACGTTTGCATGGAGTAAAAATCGTCGCATAATCAATATGCTGGCTTTGCTGCTTGACGATCATCTCAAGGAGGAAGCCTGCATGAAATACATCAATGCAAAAAATCTTCTTCCCGATGCGCTGGTCAAGGAATTGCAAAGCTATATTCAAGGGGGCTATCTTTACATTCCCGCTGATCAAGCGCAGCAAAAACGATGGGGAGAATCTTCGGGCTACCGACAGGAATTGCAGCAACGAAACCGCCAAATCGTAGAGGCGTTTCAGAACGGAACCTCTATGGAGGTGTTAGCGGAGAAATACTTCCTGTCCGTATCGGCCATTCGTAAAATCATTTATCAGAAATGAACCGGCAGGGGTTGCAGAAATGCAACTCCTGTTTTTTGTTTGATACAGATTGATTCGGTATTGTCTGGTGGATGGAAAAGTGTTCGTATCGGCAGTACGATAAAAATAACAAATACATCACAAGAGAGGAAAAGACCATGTGTACTCGATTTGTTTACCGAGGTGACGATACTATCACCGGCTTCAATTTTGAGATTGACCTTGCCGTATGGGATCACAAAATCATAACAGAAAAAGACCGCTTTTATATTGGCATCCTGCGGCCCGATGGGGTGCGTCATTCCTATCACGGCGTGAACCGCAACGGAAATGTCGGAACCCTGTTGTACGTTCACGGAAACCCGGAGGGGGCCTATCAGGATTCCAAAAACTGCATGACAATCGCAAACCTGACAGAACAGTTTGTGCAGGCAAAAATCAGCTTTGACGATGCACTGCAAATCGTGCAGGGACGAAAGATTGTCTATGCCCCGGATGCCACCATGCAGGCCATGCTGTCCGACAGGCAGGGACGTACCCTGATCGTTGAACCGGGTATTGGCTGGCGGGAAGATGATAGACGCTACTCGCTGATTACCAATTACTCTGTCCTTGCCCCCGAAAGCACAATGCCCTTTCTTGTGCCGGGAGATGACCGATACGAAAGGGCTGCTCAACTTCTGAACACTTACGGAAAGCAGTTTACTGTCACCGATGCGTTTTCTGTACTTCAAGCCGTCCGGCAGGAAGGAATCTGGGCCACCAGAGTTTCTTTCGTTTATTCGGCAAAAGAACACGCTGTTTACTATGTGGAGAACAACCATTTTTCACGGATTGAGAGATACGAGTTCTCATAACTTCGAGAGGGGGGAACGTCATGAATCCAGAGAACATTTAAGGAGATGAACAAGCTCCTGTCCGCCATTGGCCGGAACATTAACCAAATCGCCAAGCGGGTCAACGCCGGTGGCCCCACCTATCAGGCCGACATGGAGGAAATCCGGGAAAGGCTGGATCAGATATGGCAGTTACAAAGACGCATCCTATTAAGTCAACGCTGAAAGCGGCCATTGATTATATCTGCAATCCCGACAAGACGGACGGAAAGCTGCTGGTGTCCGCTTTTGGCTGCGCCGCCGAGACCGCCGACATTGAATTTGAATGGACACGCCGCCATGCCATTGACAAGGGCACGCACCTGGGCCGCCACCTGATCCAAGCCTTTGAGCCTGGGGAGGTGTCGCCAGAGGAAGCCCACCGGATCGGCATGGAACTGGCACGGGAGGTCCTGGGCGGCAAATATGAATTTGTCCTCACCACTCACATTGACAAGGATCACGTCCATAATCACCTGATTTTCAATGCGGTCAGCTTCACCGATCACAAGCATTACCATTCCAACAAGCGCAGCTATCACGAGATACGCCGGGCCAGCGACCGGCTGTGCAAAGAACACGGCTTGTCCGTCATCGTCCCTGGCCGGGATAAGGGCAAGAGCTACATTGAGCATCAGGCCGCACAGAACGGCACCAGCTACAAGGCAAAGCTGAAAGCTGCCATCGACCGGCTGATCCCCGTGTCCTCCAGCCTGGAAGATTTGCTTGCCCGGTTGCAGCGGGAAGGGTACGAAATCAAGCGGGGAAAGTATATCTCCGCCAGGGCGCCGGACCAGGAGAGGTTCACCCGGCTCAAAACCCTGGGCGCCGATTACACGGAAGAAGCCGTTGTTTCCCGCATTGCCGGAGGTCCCGGGCCCTCCAGACAGCCCCGGCATCGCAGCGGGAAAGTCAGCCTGCTCATTGATATTCAGAACAATATCAAGGCCCAGCAGAGCGCCGGATACCAGCGGTGGGCGACCATTGAGAATCTGAAACGGGCGGCCGCCACCATGAACTTTCTCACCGAACACGGCATCGGCAGTTATGAGGAATTGGTGGAACGGTGCGACGCCGTTGCCGCTGCCTCTATCCGCACCAGGGAAAGTCTGCGGGATACGGAACAGCGAATCGCCGACCTTGCTCTCTTGGGAAAGCAGATCGACACCTACCGCAAACTGAAACCTGTCTATGACCGCTACAAAGTGTCAAAGGACAAGGAAAAATTCCTGCGCGGCTTTGAGAGCGAGATTATCTTATTCGAGGCGGCAGCCAGGGAGATCAAGAAGGCCGGACTCACCAAACTTCCTTCCTCCGATAAGCTGAAAGCAGAACTGGACGGACTCTCCGCCCGCAAGACCGCCTTGCAAACGGAACTTCGGAAGATACAGCGGGAAGAAACGGAATATGACACCCTCCACCAGAATGTGGACGCCCTACTGGAAAGGCCGAAGGAACAGGAACAGCAGCGGCAGCGGAGCAACGACTTGGAGTAACGGGGATTGGGCGCTTTTTACAGTCTTTGCAAAACCCCTGGGCGCATGGTTATCCGGCTGCTATAATGGAACCAGGAATGGAGGTGCTGACTGTGACGAAATCCGAAGTAATCAAAGAGTTTTTCAAAAAGAGCGTGCTGCCCGTGGCGGTGGCGGCTTTGCTGTACTGCATTTTCAAATCCGCCTGCACAAAAGATGGAGTCACCGACTATGTATGGTTGTTCATCCTTTGCGGCCTGCCTTTTGGCATCCCACGGATGTTTGCCTGGATCGTGCCCGGCGGCTCTTTGGGAACCGCCCTTCCGTTGTTTCTGCTGAACTTTATTATTGGCGGAGTGATTGGCGGTTTCGTCCTGATCTGGCGGTTGCTGGTGGCTGCCTGGTATATTCCCTTGACCATCTATCGACTGTTCATAACAAGAGGAACTTCCTATATTCCAGAATAGCACTATGGAAATGTGGAAAACGGCCGCTTCACCGATGGAAAACAAATATTCACGGCCCGATGGAAAAGCTGTAAGCTTTCCCACAGCCCGCAAACATTGTTTCCCACAGCTCCGCCCCTTTGACCGTTTACACACATTCCCACAGCGCCTACTACTGCTACTGAAAATGAGCGCCATCACCGAAATGATGATGGCGCTCATTCTTTATCTCCGTATCCTTCTTCAGCAAGATTAAGTATATTCTTTTTTTCTTTCTGCGCATAGCGCATGGTCCAAGCGGCATTCAAGAATCTGTGAAAATCCAGTAATATCAACGGCTTGTAAGCAAGGCTTTTATCCAAATACTACTTCAGCGGTGAGTAAATGAGGCCACAACGAGATAAACCGTGTCAAAGGCCAGCAGCATCCACAGGGCGGGATTGCTCCACACGCCGCTACTCCCGCCGGCCTGACTTCTCTCGCGCTTCCGTCCCCGTCTTTTCAGCAGCAGGCGGATCCCTCCTGTCACTGCGATCACCACCGAGACAAACACCAGAGCCAAGGTAGCCAGGGCACCAGGAGTGCCCGCCTGGCGCAGTAGCGGCAGCGCCACAGCAATGCTGTTTCCGGCGATGTGCAGTCCGATGGACGTCCCCAATCCGTAGTGCAGGGCCGCATAGCCGAAAATCAATCCGCACCAGAAGGCGGACAACCCCTGATAGAGATCGTGGTGCATCAGCCCGAAGCACAGGGCCGACAGTAAAATGGCCTGCCGCGCCCCCCCTGGCAGCAAGCGGCGCAGCACCACTCCTCGGTAGATCAGTTCCTCAAGGACAGGACCGACTATACAAATATATATTGCCAGCAGCGGTGTGGCGATTTCTTCTCCCACTGCCGCCGCTTGGGCGGTGAAGCCAACCAGGTTCCACACCCGCTCTAGAACCGGAGTAAGTACCATGACGGCAAGATTTCCACTCAGCGCCACACTTATGAGAAAAACCAGCGTGCCCAAAGAGGCCTTCTGGGAAGAGAAGTGAGGGGCTTCGCCGCTCACTAGTGAGGACCAGAGCAGGGGGATCGCCGATGCCACCGCGCAGCTAAGGAGCAGCACGATACCCTCCGGCAAGCCGGGAACAGAAGACAAAAGTTTTTGCAGTAACCCAAACAGCACGCTGTATGCGAATAAGCTGCACCACAGCCATGTCAAGCTGTGTAGCGGGGGAATCTTTTTGTTCATAACAACCTCCCATACGGCCTTGGCCGCAAAATTTGGCCTAATTATAGCATATTCCCGTCGATTTGCGGGCAGCTTTAACAAATTTTAAGCTTTTTTTAAAATAGCTCCATCACCAAACGCACGGCTGCCGAGCTCATTCAGTACATCGAGGTTTATCCTGCGGTCAAGGAGAACAGAATCACCAAAACTGCATTGGATCCTTTGAGGTACCGGATTGCCGGAAAATCCCCGAGCGGGACATTCTTTTGGAAACGAGAAAAGGCGTAGCATTAAGCTACGCCCCCGCACAGATCTCTATAATAAACTTGGAAATAAAAAAATGCGGAGTATCATCAGCAGACCTTTTCAGATCCTTTAATGATACTCCGTATGGTCTGATAAGCTCCACCGCCTGTATGATCCACATAGAATACAACGAGATTGCTTCGCTTCACCATCTGCCGATTGCGAATTTGGAAAGCACCTTTCGGGTGGCTGCTGGCCGCGTTGCCGCATATTTCGATTTCATCATAATAGGCTTCAAAGTTTTCCATATTGTTGCGCAGCTCCGCCGTGGGATATGGCAGTATCCAAATCAAGGAACTGTTGTCATCCCGAACAAGCCGCTGCTGGCGTTTGACAGTGGAGGAAACGATCTGGTCAAAATCTCCGTCCCGTCCGACCAGGAACTCCACATACTCCTTTTCCAAAAGCAGCGCATGAACCGGCGCCTCCACACGATCCTCCGCCTCACGAAACTCCGGGATGATCCGGTGTCCAAAAAAACTAACGCTAAATATGTTCACGGTTTTATCTTCGCCATTTTCAAGCCAGCCTCTCCAACAAAGTAAATAATCTACTTCTCATTATATGCATATATTGACTTAAAGTAAATAATCCTCTAATTTGTTTCAATTATAATTTACCTGCTTTGTTGGTAGCATAATATCAGGAGGTGATATTATGCAGACGGAGTTTCCAGAACGCTATATCACTCTGGGCTTGAAGATCGCATATTACAGGAAAAAGGCGGGGCTGACACAGGAGGTCCTTGCGGAGAGGATCGGGAAAAGTGTCAACTTCGTTGGTCAGGTAGAAGGGACGGGTACGATCCGTGGCGTATCTCTTGAAACACTGTTCAAGATCGCCCAAGTGCTGAAAATCTCGCCCTCCAAGCTGTTAGAGGATGACTAATCGACTGCGACGCAGCCAGAACAAAAAAAGAATGGGAGCGCCAACATCGGATAACTGCATCCGATGTTGACGCTCCCATTTTGCTTGATAAAAGGTGAAAATCCGGCGTTTTTCCTATGCAGAAACGCCCTGCCGCTCCACATAGGAAATCATACTGCCCTTACACGGAAAAGCCACTACAGGCGGTTTCTTCGTCTATTTTGAACCCTAATTCCCGCACTTTTTGGAACGGAGGGAAAGATAGTGCGGGCAGGACACCACCACCGCCCGGAAACTCTGCTTGCAGGGATGGACGCAGCCCTTGCAGAGCTTGTTATACTTGCGTCTGCCGTTCTCGCCCAGGAAGAACGCCCATTCCAGACGCCATTTTTTGCTTCGGCTCATAAGTCATGCTCCGGGGGCTTTTTCTGATGAGCCTTGTCCGGGGGCTTGCGCTCGCCGCACTCCCGTTTTGCGTCCTCCAGCCGTTCCCGGATATCTCGCCGTACTTCTGGTCGTTCCAGTCCACGGTGTCCTCCTTGTGGCTTTTCCAGTTCCCGGACGGGAGCCGGATACGCTCGCCGTTCTCGTCAAGGTCATAAACTTTCCGGCTCTTGGGAAGCCATTTCCCGGTTTCGTCCATTGCCCGGATGGTCAGCAGGATGTGGGCATGGGGATTCCCGTCCCCCTTGTCGTGAATGGCAAAATCGGCAATCATGCCTTTGGAAACAAAAAACTCCCGGCAATAGCATTTATTTGAGTCAGGGGAAAACATAGTTCTAAATTCTCAACTTTTCTTTTTAGAATGTCTAAACTTTCAACATCAATACTTGGCAAGCAATTACTTCCAAAGCTATGTTTCTCATTCATTTTCTCAAAAGCGAACAAACCCAAACGAAATCCGTTTATATCAAAAATACTATAAATATCATCTTTAACAGTTACTTCTTCTTCGAAAAAATCTTGATAAAATTGGATTGCTCTCTCCATATCTTTTACACATAGATATAATGATCTAATATGACAGTTCAATATTCTCTCCTCCAGAAACTTCGATTTGTTATTGCAACTATTATACCTGATTCAGCCTCAAAAAGATAGCAAGCATTTATAAAACTTGTCGGCCGGGAACAACTTGCAGCGCAAGGTATTCCCGGCCGACAAGTTCACAAAGGTGTAGCTGGCACAGCCAGCGCAGGGGAAGCGTAGCGTCCCCTGTGATGATTGGAAGCAGCCGCAAGTGTGCTGGAAATCATCCGCTTTCCGCAGGAAGCCCCCGACAGGGCGCAACGCACCGGCTCGACCGGTGTATAGTTGCGCCCTTACTCCGTAAGGGGTTTCCCGGCTACCCGACCTTTCACGATTTCCGAAACAACTTCTTTCATGCCAGTTTGGGAAAATGCCTGTTTCAGAATATCCATCACATCATCGTCCGTCAGCACTTCCGGCCTTATCAGGAAACTTTCCAGCATAGCCCCTCTGGTGCAGAGCCGGTGCGTCCGTTCCTTCCGGGTAAGCTGCTTTATCTGGTGTTCCAGTATCTTTTCTTCGTGCTGCGCCCGCCGCAGTCTGGCTTCGCCTTGGGCAAGCTGCCGGTTGAGTTTTTCCAGCTTTTTATTCATCACGGTCATCCTCCTTTTTGGGGAGCAGCGTGTAAATGTGGTTCGGTTCTCCCACGCCCTGACGTACCCGCAGGATCAGTCCGGCGTCCTCCAATTCTTTCAGGGAACGCTTGACGGTCACGGAGCTGCGGGACAAGGCCGCTGCCAGCTCCACAATGGGGAACCGGACAAACAGTATCCCGTTGGTATCCTCCGCACCTCCCGCAAGGGTGGCGTCCAGCAGACGGGCATACATGACTTTTGCAGTGCTGCTGACCGGCAACCGCAGCATGGCGGCGGGAAGTGGCATGCAGGGCGGCAGAACGGTGTCTGCGGTCATAAATTCAAAGTCCATTTAGTTGGTTTTCTCCTTTCGCTTGGCTCGTTTGGACAGGTAACAGGGGCAGTCGATCACGACAGCCCGGAAGCTCTGTTTACACTCATGCTGACACTTCCGGCACAGGTCGTTGTAGGCCACACGCCCCCGGTCATTGAGGAAGAAGGACAGCTCCAACTTCCGTTTCTTGCTCATTCTCGGCATGGTGCCTCCTATCATAGAAAATCCGCCCATTTCAGCTGTAACGGTAGAGATGGGCGGATAGCGGTTTCTGGTGTCATGTTTCGGGGCAATTTTCAAAGAAAATACGGCCATAGAGCCGTCCTAAAAAGCCCCATAGTATCACGGACAGGGCAGACTACGCCCCGCCCATTTGTCATGTTTGGGTAGCGTTTTGGTGTCAGTTCTGCCGGGTCTCCCTGATGTCGTTCCTGCCCCTGAATCTCACAGCAGCGTTTTGTTCCCGTTGGTACGCTCGCTGCGGTCAAGGTTCCTCCAACTCCTTGCCGCAGGTCGTTGCGCTACATCGCCAGGGAGCATATCCCATCAGGCCGGTCATTCGATTGGAATAATCCATCGATGAACTGACTTAATCATAGCTCATTTTTGAACCCTTTCCCGTATGTCCAGAAAGTAGGAATACCGCCCCAAAATCGAAAATTTCCACGATTTCGGAACGGTATGGTATAATGATTATATATGCTCGAAAACCACATGGGAAGGGAGTGGCAAACCGATGAAAGACCATGTTTCTTTGCAAGAACGCTTGAAAGATTTACGGGTCGAAAAGGGCTTGAAGCTGGAAGAACTGGCGGAAAAGACCGGCATTTCAAAATCTGCTTTAGCCAGCTATGAAAATGAAGAAAACCGAAATAAGGAAATCAATCACGGCAACCTTATCACACTGGCAGACTTTTATGAGGTGTCCATTGACTATCTGTTCTGCCGGACAGAAAACCGGGAGCAGATAAATACCCCGCTGTCCGAACTGCATTTGACTGATGAAGCTGTGGCGCTTCTGAAAAGCGGACGGATCAATACCCGGCTGCTGTGCGAGATGATGTCCCACGAAAAATTTGCGGAACTGATGGCTGACGCAGAAATCTATGTGGATGGAATGGCTACCATGCGGTTCCATGACATCAATAGTGCTTTGGCCGCTGTCCGGGCAATGATACTGGAAAAACATCCCGAAGCCGCCGCAGACCGCTCCTTGAAAATTCTGGAAGCCGGTCAGATAGAGGAAGAAGATTTTTTCTGCCATGTGACACACAAAACATGGGACGCTATCCTTCACGATATACGCAAAGCCCATGAGAACGATATGGAGAGTGCGCCGGATACCACGCCAGCCGATGAACTGATAAGGGAAGTCCGAAAGGCCATGCAGTCCACTGGCGATAGGGTGCAGGAATTTTTGGAAATCTTCTGCAAGGCGTTCCAGCTAAAATACAAGCGGCTCACAGACGAGGAAAGAACTACCCTGAAAAGGCTGTTCAAAAGATCGCCGCTGATTAAAAATTCCGGGATCAACTTCCGTCGCAGGCCGTGGAAATGAAAACTGCCGTTGTGGGAACAGGCGTTCCTGCAACGGCAGCGTCTTTGTTGTAGTTATTTGTGAATGTACATTCTTGTCATGTCCGGCTCATTATTACCCTGAACCATACACAAGAATTCCCAGCCATATTTTTCATAAAAACTTGTATGGTCTGTAATCAAATAAAGTGGGGCAATTCCTTTAGATCTCATATCTTTTACAACCATGTCAAGTAACTGTCCCGCAATTCCCCGACAGCGATAATTCTCTTCCGTATATAATGCACATACATTTGGCGAAAGGTCTTTTCTATTGTGAAAATCATTTTCTATTACACCCAGACCACCTATAATAAGCTCGCCATCTAAGCAAAGATACCAGCCGTATTCCGTTTCATTTTTCAGGTAGGATTCCATACATTCAAGATAGGCTTCTTGCGGTACGCCCCATTTGGCATGAAACCATGCAGCGGCGGTTTCTTTTAATTCTGGTATTTGTCTTAATGTGACATAGCTATATTCATTCATATCCATGCTTCTTTATATCCACCAGTTGGAAGTAATATCCCCCAATGTGACTATTTTTTTGTTCTCATAGTCCAACATAATTTCAATAGAATGATAATTCTCTGGCATGAGTTGTGTCATAAATTCCCGACACGCACCGCAAGGTGGGATAGCGTTTCCATTCCGATCAATCGCTATAACACGGCGAATATAATTTTCTCCGTTTGTAATCATGTTGGCAATCGCATTTCTTTCTGCACACATTCCCAATGAGCAAGCAGTATCAATGCAAACGCCGACGTAGATATTTTCTTTTTCGGTAAAAATTGTAGCGGAAACACTTCCGGCTTCAATCAATGGAGAAATTACTCTTTCCTGTTGTACTTTCCTTGCGGCGATATACATTTTATCCCATGTACCATCAAATTGAGAGAACGCCAGTTTTTCAATTTCACGCACAAAATTCTCTTTTCCGTCACAATATCCATCAATATCATACGGAAATTTCTTTGCAAGTTCTGTTTTTATTTTTGCGTATTCTTCTCGCTCCTTTTCATGGGTACGCATATAATCACGAAAAGCAAGGTGACGCCCGATATTATTCCAGTCGTCTGCCTGGAAAATATGAATTTGATGGGTTCGCTCATCACCACCTTTGCGAAGATAGCGTCTACCCTCTATGCCAAATTCTCCAAGATATTCATAACCTATGTCGGAAAACTTTTCTGCATCAATATCCACTCTCTCAAGACTTCTGACAACTGCCATAATATCAATAATTGGTTTAGCGGCTAAACCTTCCACAGAGGTGCTTCCAATGTGGTAAATTGCTATGCAATTATCCGCAAGAATATTTCTAATCAGCAAAGACTCTTCTTTATACTTGTTTTTCCATAAGGGACTATACTCTATTACTGTTATGTGTTGACTCATTTATTTCCACCATCAAAACATCAATTCCAACAAAATTACACCTCGATTATGTTGCGGATCTGTTCCAAGTCACCGCTGCATAACGCCTTGAGATTTGCGAATATTTTCTCTGGTGACCAGTCCCACCATTTTATTTCTTGCAAGTATGCAATAAGCTCATCATCAAAGCGTCTTTTTATTATTTTGCAAGGATTTCCACCGGCAATACAGTAGGCGGGAATGTCTTTTGTTACAACAGAATTTGCAGCTATAATTGCACCATCTCCGATATTCACACCCGGCATTACAGTAACATTTTGCCCAATCCAGACATCATTTCCAACCACGGTATCACCCTTTAGCGGCAAGTCCGCCAAAGTCGGAGTGAACTGTTCCCAGCCACCGCCCATAATATTAAAAGGATAGGTAGTAACGCTGCACATTCGATGATTTGCACCGTTCATTACAAACTCTATTCCCTTAGCTATAGCACAAAATTTACCTATAATCAATTTATCACCGAGGAATTCGTAATGATGCGTTACGTGTTCTTCAAATCTTTCTGCGCCATTTATGTCATCATAGTAAGAATATTCGCCCACTATGATATTGGGGCGGGTAATAACATTTTTAATAAAGCACGCACTCTTAATTGCCTCATTCGGATAAATTGCATTCGGATTTGGTCCGTATTGCATATATATAACCTCCTCATAGATCTTTGTTTTATTCTTTACTTTGATTAGCCCCATCTACTTCCAACTCAATCACATCTAAAATGCCACAATGCAGGGTTTCACAGATACGAAGAAGCGTTTTCATACTGATATGCTCGCCCTTGCCCATGTTGGCAATTATATTGGTGGTCAGACCGGCGGCAAGCCGCAAGTCCTCTTTTCTCATACCACGCTCTTTCAATGTGTTCCATAATGGCTGATAGCTGATGTGCATAGGCTTCCCGTCCCTCTTTCCATCGTCCAGCGTTCTGTATCCATTATAGCAGAAATCTTGTGTTTCCACAATATTTCTTGACCGCACCGCCGATTCCGTCTGGATTGTGCTTTTCCTTTCTTCACTTTTGTTACATCTAATTAGCCATCAGCTGCTTGATGCCCTGGCTCTTTGCTTATGTGCGATAAAGAAGTAATAGAAGTGTAAAAAATTTTGCCGTTCCTATCCGGCACTTGGCCATTGTGTCGGATAGGTCGGGCGTTAGGCTTCGGGCAAGTCAATCTTGCCGACAAAGCTGTAATAAATCTCAATACTTTCTTTTCTCGGATACTCAACTTCATAAAAATCAACCTCCTAAAAGTTTATTTTCCGTGTGTTAATCGCCGGTTTGCCTGCAATCGCTCCTGCCCGGATTTCCCCCGGCGTATTGTCCTTCTTGGTGCGCTCTCGTCGTCGCAAGCTACATATCACTCGCTTCCGGGCAAGCTCGAAAGCTCGATCATTTCGCTGCTCCTCCTCTTCCCACAAAATCTATGATTTTGCAGGAGCCCTATTGTGGCGTCACTTCCCCAAAGGTCATACCCCTTGCAGCCGGTCATTCAATTTTCAACGCCTCATGAAATGCCATCACAGCTGAGAATGAAAATATAGTCTGTGCGTTAACCGAAGGATTTGCTAAACTGAAAACAGCAGGCGTAGTCCGGTTGCACCTTGGTGGATTTTCACCCCGTTTGTTCAACGTGGACGAGTTGCCCAAGAGAACAGCAGTATATTGCGTCACGTAAGTGAAGAGCACGAGTAGCAAAGTTCGGATACCCACCCGGGCAATTCCCAGCCTGCATAATTCAGGGAGGGATTTGATGCAAGACATATTGACCTGCGCCATGGGACTGGATATTCATCGTGACGTTATCGTTGCCTGTCTTGCCAAAGGTGAGCTGGGCACCGATCCGGAAATCGAGATTCGCTCCTTCAGCACACTTATCCCGGAAATGCGGAAACTGCGGGATTGGGTGTTGGAAGCAGAGTGCCGCTATGTCGCTATGGAGAGCACCGGGATCTACTGGCAGCCTATTTACGAAATGCTGGAGCCATGTTTTGATGGGCAGATCAGCATTCTGGTCGTGAATGCCCGCCACATGAAGAATGTGCCTGGGCGTAAAACGGATATGCGGGACGCGCAATGGATCGCCACATTACTCCGTGCCGGATTACTAAAGGGAAGTTTTATCCCAGATAAGACCTTCCGGGAACTGCGGCATCTGACCCGGTATCGTAAGAGCATCGTTCGCGACATTACCGCCCAAAAGAATCGCATCGATAAATTTCTGCAAAGCTCCGGTTTCCGCTTCACAGCGTTTCTGTCGGACGCATTTGGCGCTTCCGGGCGAAACATCATCCGTCATCTCATGGAATACGGAAATATTTCGCGGGAAGCTCTGGACCGGTGCCTGAAAACGCAGACCCGGAAACGTATCGACGAAATACTGATTGCCTTGAACGGTTCGCTCTCGGAGCACCAGCGCGGCTTTCTTCGCATGATATTTGGGCACTTGGAAGCGCTTGAACAGCACCGCCATACTGTGGAGGACGCTATTACGAAAGAGATCACAAAGCACGAAGAGGCATTGAGCCTCCTGTGCTCCATACCAGGCATTGATGTAACTGCGGCAGCAGCCATTATCGCGGAGATTGGTACCGATATGAGTGCCTTTCCGGATTCCCAGCATATATGCTCCTGGGCCGGTTTGAGTCCCGGTAACAACGAGAGTGCCGGAAAACGCAAGAGTGCTCACATTAACAAAGGTAATCCGTATCTGAAGAGTATGCTCTGCGAGGTGGGATGGGTCATCTCCGGAAAACGAAGCTTGTACCTCTCCGGTTGGTACTGGAGGATAAAACAGCGGAAGGGCGCTAAACGTGCAACGATTGCTTTAGCTCGCAAACTGCTGGCGCTGATTTACACGATGTTGAAGACAGGTTCTCCATACAACGAAGACTGTTTTGAGATCCGCAGAAAACAAAGTGAGCGCAAACGGGCCAGCCGTATGGTGAACGAACTGCAAAAGCTGGGGTACTTTGTGGTGGCACCAGGCTGATTCCCACTGTACCATACTTCGGCCGGCGACAGGTTTTGGCCTGCCGCTTTTTGTGCTGCGATGGTTTTTCATGAGGCGTTGAAAGCCTGTTTGTCAAGGTTCACGCCCTCGCTACTTATTTTCGTAGCAAGGTTCTGTGTCTCCTGACAAAACTCATTTTACCGAAAAAACAGGCCCTCTCCCGTATGTCCAAAACGATGGAAAACGGCTTGAAATCAGCATATTTCCACGCTTATGGAATCATGGTATAATGGTCATAAACGGAAGGATTTCCCTGATGAAAGGGGGATTTTAGATGCACACAAAACTGTCTATCCCGGAACGGCTAAAAGACTTGCGGGTGGTGGATAAGCACTTGACGCTGGAGCAGCTGGCTGAACAGACCGGGCTTTCCAAATCTGCTCTCAGCAAATATGAGAGTGACGATTATAAGGACATCAGCCCCTTTGCTATCGCTACGCTGGCGGAATTTTATGGGGTGTCCACCGATTACCTGATGGGGTTGTCAGAAAATAAAAATCACCCAAACACAGAGCTTCAGGCCCTGCATTTGAGTGATGATATGGTTACATTATTGAGCAGCGGAAAAATCAACAACCGGCTGCTGTGTGAGATTGCTACACATGAGAATTTTCAGCGGCTGATGACGGATATTGAGATTTTCGTTGACCGAATCGCCGATATGCGAATTGCCCAGATGAATCTGGTGCTGGAGGCCACCCGGCAGGAAGTGATCCGCAGCCATGCACCAGGGGATAACGACCTTTATGTCCGCACGCTGGAGCTGGGACAGGTGCAGGAGAGTGACTTTTTCAGCCACACGATTCATGATGATCTGGACAGCATCGTTCAGGATATTCGTCAGGCCCATGTCACCGACCGCACCACCGCCGATCCGCAGCCGACTTTTACAGAGGTCAAGGAAAAGTTTGACCGTGCCATGCAGCTGGGCAGTAATGAGGAACGGGTGATTCATGAGTTCTGTGACCAGATGCAGATTCCCTTTGACAAGATTGCGTCCGAGGACTTCTCGGCGTTTATGCGAATACTGAGCCTGTCCAAGCTGCTGAAAAATCCCAACAACATGAGGGGGAAGGCCCGGCCACAGGCATACCATGGGACAAAGAAGAAAAAGCGCAAGTAAAAAGGAAGCGCTCAAAATAAAATGAGCGCTTCCTTTTGATTAAATGGAAATTTTCTTGGATATTAGCGCATCCAATTTTTCAATGATTTCCTTCTGACTATTTTGTACTGATATAAACTTCTGGGCAATCTCCTTTTGAAGTGAAAGGCTAATATTTCCTTCACCGTCGACAGGAATTGGTACCATAATGTCGTTTAACATCGAAGGATATAGTTTCGTAAATTCATCCTCTCCGTTATCGCCTTTTCGACCTTTAGCCAGCTCCCGGAATATGGGTTCCAATGTAAATTTCATATAATCGAAGTCCAAATCTTGACGCCCGTTTTTAGGAACCAAGATTCCACGATCTCCGTTAATAGAAAATTTACCATCCAGAATAAGAATCGTACCTGCAAATCCATTTGTTGACCATGTCATATAACGACCATCATAATCGTAGGTATCTAAATGGGTCAGTGTCCCTTGACTTGATGCCGAGTAGACAGGGTAGGGGCCTGAGTGTAGGTTCCCGTACTTTTTGGTGTACTTTGACTTTCCTTTAATAGTGTCAAATAGCTCACTCAAAGGCAAATATTCAATCGCATATTCGTCACAATTCGGCACAATAGAAACCTGTGAGAGATTTGCAATTTGTTCAACAACAGTTTCTTTGGTTTGTTCCAAAGTTACATAACCTGCGGCGATTTCTTTTTGCTTTTCAAGCCAAGGCTCCCCGTTATGGTCTACCGGAACAGCAAATTTTACAGATTGAATCATAAATGGTGGTAGCGATGTGTACTCATTCTCTCCATTATCGCCTTGCCGCCCTTTTTTAAGCTCTCTAAAAATAGGTTCCAAGGTATATTTTGCGTACTCCAGGTCTATATTTGTGTCTTTCAGCAGGAGTATTCCACGGTGGTTGGTTGCGGAAAAAGGTGATCTGTGAATCATCATGTAGCCCGCTAAACCATCTATTGCCCATGTCAATGCCGGAACATTATAATCATAGGAATCGATCTGAGCAAATGGTCCAAATGTGTTGCCAGAATATAATGGATACTCACCAGTGTGTTCATGTACATAAGAAACCAAAAAAGAAGCGTGCCGTATGGATCACTATTTTGCTATGGATTAGTTTCTGGCCTATTATGCTTATTATTACAATTGCAAAAGCGCCTAAAATAGTAAAACCTATCAAAGCGGTTCTCATTGGCCTGGTTGTGATATTCATGATAACCACAGCTCTTTCTTACTCAGAAAATTCTGATTCGTATATCGCTGATGGAAACAGCTCTCTCAACAGCGCACTTTCATCCAGTAGCTCGGAAAAATTGTCTCCAAATACAATATTTTCTGAAACTATCACCGATGAGACCTTGCGGACAAATTTTCTGAATGCTTGTGCGCAGATTGGTATGGATTACCAACGAATTGAGAACCTCGAACAGGTTGACGATTGGATCAGTGGACCACGATACTCCTTCTCTTATGAAGGTATGCCCTTTCGGCTTTACTGCAACATGGATTCCACTGTCAACGCAATTCGGCTAGGGACAAATACTGATATTTACAAGCAAGGCTTTGAGCCATACCAGATAAGCGATTACATGATTGACCTTTCTATTGCAACTGAATTGCAGTTGCTGTCTGAGGAATATGTAAAAAATCAACTCAACTATCCTTCCTCTGCTGATTTCCCCTGGCTGGATTGGGCTTATGGGAGAGATCATGAACTGTATTCAGTCTCCAGTTCAGTTACTGCTCAGAACGCCTTTGGGATGGAAGATAAGTTGCCGTTCACCCTGATTTACCAGATTGAAAGTGATACAAAGAAACTGGTATATTTTGAGTTGGGTGGAAGTATTATTGTCAATCAGATGGATATTGTTTCCACTCCCGAACGAAAAGAAATACCCAACGACACTTCGCCCCAAACAGCGGCAGACAGCCAGGATATTGTGTTGGTAGACGGAGAATTGGGCACTTACGGAAAAACTGTTGATATTGATGGTTTCTCCTACATCAATTATTACGTCCCCGAAGGTACATATATTGTTCTGAATAATGGCAAGTGGTGTAAAGTCTATCTGGCAAAAGACGAATACTACAAAAACTCGGATGGTTATACCGAAAACGAAATTGTGGAAACACTGGAATTCTCTGAATATAGACAATCACAGACGCTTACGGTAAAAAGCGGCGAGCACCTTGAACTGACCATTAACGCATCTGTTACTCTCACCCCCATTGAATAAGCAAAGATTCTATTCTTTGGAACCTCTTATTTCCGGCGGGAACCGACCAGCGTGCTCTCCAGAGATTCTCTCCATCACAATTTCATCAATTTTCTGCTCCAGCCTCTTGATTTTCACCTCTAACGAAGAAATGTGGGCGTCGAGGATTGGTTTCCTCAGCGCCCACATTTTTTGTAATCTCATTGTATTGTCTCCATTTGCTGTTTCTGGCTTTCCATCATCTTTATAGTACCATAGTAATTTCTTTTGTACCAAAATTCACGGTTCCGATATGCAAACTTCATATTCCCAAACTTTTGAAATATCATTAAACTGCTTTTTCCCTTGAGGTATCCCATAAATCCCGATACACTCATTTTTGGGGGATACTTAGAAGCAGATGGATGTGATCTGGACATACTTCTTCCTCTATGATCTCAACCCTCTTCCAGTGACACCGTGTTCTGATGATCTCTCTTATTGCTGCTCTTTTTTCGTTATAGAATACTTTTCTTCTGTACGTTGGTGCAAATACCACATGATATTTACAATTCCACTTCGTATGTCCCAGACTGTTTGTGATGTTATTTTGCTCTGGCATTTTAATGTCCTCCTAATGTGTTTTTCAGCGTAACTGGCAGGTCACGCTTTTACTTTAACACATTAGGAGTTTTTTTATCTTTTTCACCGCTTAAGCTCTTTTGAACCACGCAACTATCGCGTGGTTTTCTTTACACAACAAAAGGCCCCGGAACTTCATTCCAGGGCCTTTTGTCCATCACATCGCATTTTCAACCATAATGGACTTCTCTCCATAAGTTTCCGGAAAAGCAGCATGGCATTCTTCTCTCCAAAGCTCCTGCCTTCGGACAAACAGTGAAAGCATGGTTTAGCATTCTTTTATCCGGGGCTTATACCAATGTATTGGGACGGGCCTCTTCACGAAAGAGAAGATAGTTTTTGGAAAATTGGCTGGGCATAAAAATTCGGTCTCTTACCATAATAGCGGCGCCTTTGATTCCTGCCTGTTCGCCCAAAGAGCTGCATTTGATCTGCAGATTCCGGGTAGCAAGGGCGGTAGAACAGCGATAAATTTTTTCCCGAATACCAGTAAACAGGAGATCTCCCAAATTGATCAAGCCGCCTCCAAAAACCACCATGGATGGGTTGTAAAAGTTCACCAGCTTCGCCATGACCTCTCCGATATACAGTCCGGTCTGATAAACAAACTCCTTACACGCCACATCCTGGGCCAGAATTCCAGCGCCAAGGGTCCGGCAGGTGATGGGTTCGTTTTTGGCCAAGCAGGAAGCGAGAAAATCCGATTTTCCATTCTGAGCCATCCACTGGATCCTCTTTTGAATGGCAGCACCTCCGGCAAGATTTTCCAAACATCCTCTGTTGCCGCAGGCACAAAGATCATCATTTCCCTCAATGCTGATATGCCCGATATCTCCCGCACATCCAGAGGCTCCTCTGTAAATTTTTCCGCCGCAGAAGATTCCGCATCCAATACCGGTGCCCAGCTTCACAAACAAAAAGTTCCCGTCGTTGTGTGTATTTTCCGCTTCATATTCAGCCATGGCCATAATATTAACATCATTGTCCACAAAAGCCGGCTTTCCAAATGCCTCCTCAAAAGTTTCCTTGATGGGATAATTTCCCCATCCCCCGTGCATCAGAGGCGGCTGAGAAGGACGGCCGGTGGCAAACTCTATGGGTGCGGGGATCCCTACACCAATGCCAAACACCTTTGTCATGGGAATATGATTATGGTTGAGCAAATTTTGCGCTGTTGTAATAGCCTGATTCAAAATGATATGAGGTCCAAGATTTACATCCACATCCTCTTGAAACGACGCTGCCAAAGGCTTACCAACCAGATTGCAGACAGCCACATTAAGGCTGGTAACCCCTACATCGACACTGATCACACAACCGCAATCAGCGTTAAAATAAATACAGTGGGAATTTTTTCGTCCTCTGGAAAACCCACTGCCTTCCAGTACCAGATTTTCGGCCAAAAGGGTTTCTACATGATTGGAAATAGTGGATTTTGAAAATCCTGTCAGCCTGGCCAGCTCGGAGCGGGTAGTTCCTTCTCCCGAGAGGCGGATGACAATATCCAGCACTTGTGAAACCGTCAGAATATCAGCCATATTGTAGTAATGATCCAGGGCATTGTTGTTCAAGATACCTCACCTCAGATGTAAAAAAATTCCTTTTGCTTAAAGATAGCACCGATATGTAAAAAATGCAAACCAGCTATCCTTTTGCCTGTGCAGCCCTTCCATTACATCCTGTTGGATGCTTTCCTTCTTTGCCGTATTCAAACTCTTTTTGATACTGCGGCATGGGAGCAAAGCACAGCGGCGGTCGGGAGCTTACTCCCGGCCGCCATTACCCAATAAATTATAACTGAATCCAACGGCGCTGCTGACTGCTTTCCAGAATCGCCTCGCACAGGCGCGCTTCCTGCCATCCATCCGTAAAAGTAGGAAATTGCGGCTTGATACCATGTCGGCGGCCATCCTCAGCCAGATAGCTGTAAACCTGCTCCAGCAGCTGCTTGGAGGTATCAGGGAAGCCTTCCGCGTGCCCGCCGGGATAGGAGGCAAACTTTCGGGCCTGTCCCTGAAGCAAACCGGGGTCTTTGATCATTTCCTCATTGCACTGATCCCGATGTCCAATCCACAGCCGGTTCGGCTGCTCTGAATTCCAGGACAGGGCGCTTTCAGCGCCATCCGCCTCAAATTGCAGAAAGTTCTTTCTTCCAGCGGAAACCTGACTGATGGTAAGACTGCCGCGGATTCCGTTTTCCATCCGGAAGAGAATGGTGGCAAAGTCCTCGGTATCAATGGCGATCTCTTCATACTCCATAGGATCATTTGCTGATTGCGGGGTTTGGAAAGTCAAACACTGTGTGCGGCTTTTTTTCCGCACCGGCAAAAAGGTGGAAAGATCAGCGCATAGTTCCGTTACCCTGGAGCCTGTAATAAAGCAGGCCATATCAAACCAGTGGGAGCCAATATCCGCTACAGCTCTGGAAGGCCCCGATACCTTGGAGTCCAGCCTCCAGGAATAGTCGGTGTCATAAAGGAGCCAGTCCTGAAGGTAGGAACCATGATAAGCATACAATCTTCCCAGTTTCCCTGTCTGGACCATCTCTCTGGCCTGTTGTACCAGGGGATAGTATCGCAGATTGAAGGAAGTCACCCCCGTCAGGCCCTTTTCTTCCGCCAGACGCATCAGCTCTTCCGCCTGTTTTGAACAAATTGCCAGGGGTTTTTCACAGACCACATGTTTTCCCGCTTCCAGTGCCGCTTTGGCAATTTCATAATGAAGATAATTGGGGGTGCAAATGTGAACCACATTGATCTCGGGGTTTTGCAGCAGTTGACGGTAATCGGAATATACTTCCGGGACGTTAAATTTTGCAGCACAGCTTCGGGCCAGCTGCTCATTGGTGTCCGCTACAGCCACAATTTGTGACAATCCTGTTCGCAAAAGCGCTTCCATATGGGCGGGGCCGATAAATCCTAAGCCAATGATGCCTGTTTTCATCATAATTATCCCATCCGTTCTTCTATGTTTCAACGATGTTATGAATGTTCAGTTGAAAAACGTTTTCATTGCTTCCATGCAGCGTAAACAGGCCTGATCTGATTCCATCTGCCACAGTTCTTCATTGAGCAGCTCCAGGCAGCAATAGCCGTGGAAACCCTGGTCCTCTTCCAGCCACCGCAGCCACTCCTTCAGGGGAAGCACCCCTTCTCCCGGAAGAACCCGGACACTGTCATCCATGGTCTCCACCTGGTAACCCTCGGGAAGATCACAGAAATGAATGTTCAGCAAACGGGACATATCAAAGGATTTAAACTGATCCACCTGATATCCATGCTTGATATACCAAAAGAAATCAATACAGAAAAACACATTGGGATGATCCGCTCCATAAACCAGCTTCATGCAGCGGTCCATTTTTCCATCCTCCAGCGCCACCTTCATCTGATAGCGCGCCGCCAGATCCCCAGCCCGGCGAAGATTGGCGATGGCCTGTTCCTCATAGCCATCATAATGAAACTTATCATCGTCGCTGCCAAGATTGATAAACTCGCAGCCCATTACAGAGCAAAGGCGCAGCTGTGATTCCAGAGAGCGGAAGTAAATTTCGGCTTCTTCTCCTCTGGCATAGATGATTCCCACATCTGTAGGCGCCATTCCAATGGCGGACACCGCCCGCAGTCCATGGCTGTCCAACAGTTTGCGCATCTCTTCAGGCGTGTGCTCCTCCAGATAGCGGTTTACGGTAGGGAAGGCCAGCTCCACCAACTGGAAGCCCGCTTTTTCATAGGAAACCACATCTTGCTCCATGGTTTTAGGCAGAGTGGTGATCTGTCCCATGGACATTTTCATGATCCATTCTCCTTTCCTGGGGAATTTTGATAACGATAGCAGCTTACTTTATGATCTCCCTTCCAGGGAATCAGCTCCGGCTGCCCTTTTGCGCATTGGCTGTTATAGTAAGGGCATCTGTGGCTGAAGCAGCAAGCCTCTTGTCCGGCTTGGGGATTTTTGTTTTCTTCCGCTGCCGGGGCATCCTGCCATTTTTCCTCGGGGGAAGCGATGGGGATAGATTGGATCAGCAGCTGTGTATAGGGATGAACCGGATGAAGAATGACATCCTCTGCCTTTCCGGATTCTACCACACAACCCTTATACATGACAATGATCTCATCACTGATTTGGAGCGCGGTGGAAAGATCATGGGTAATATACAGCTGGGAGATACCCAGTTCCTTCTTCAGGCGCACCATCACATCCAGCACTGTCACCCGCAAAGATGCGTCGATCATGGAAACCGGTTCGTCGGCAATCAGCAGCTTTGGTTTAAGCAGCAGCGCTCTGGCCACCAGTATCCGCTGAAGCTGACCTCCGCTCATCTGATAGGAATATTTACCCAGAACCTGTGAGGGGTCCAGCTTCACCAAACGCAGGTTTTCTTCCACCAAGGCCCGCTGCTCTTCCTTGGAAAGGGAAAAATCAAAGTGATCAAAAACCTGCTTGAAGGCATGGTCCACCGTATAGAAAGGGTTATAGGCGTCAAAGGGATTTTGGAAAATAGCCTGGACTTCCCGCCGGTAGGCGTTATGTTCCTTTCCTTTTAATGCAGAGAGGTCTTTACCCTGATACAGGATCTGTCCACTGGTAGGGCGGATAAAATCCAGCACCAGATTGGCCAGGGTGGATTTGCCGGAACCGGATTCCCCCACCACTGCCAGCGTAATGGGCTTATCGCCAGGCAGGGACAAGCTGACATTGTTGACAGCTTTTGTTTTGGATTTCCTGGAGACAAAAACTTTGTTGAGATTTTTGATTTCCAGCAGATTACTCATAGTCCCTTACCTCCTTCAGGAAAAATCCGCCACAAAGTGGCCCGCCGAAATTTCCCTCAAAGGACGGGGCGTCCGCAAACGGAGACGCTCCTCCTCCGACAGTTCGCACGCAGCCAGAACGCTGATGTCATCCCGCCTGCGGATGGAGGGAATGGCGCGGATCAGGCCCTGAGTGTAGGGATGGGTGGGATGATGGAAAATATCCGCGGTAGAACCGATCTCCACAAAATATCCGGCGTACATAATGCCCATCCGGTGGGAGATCTGCGCCTGGAGCGCCATATCATGCCCGATCATGATCATGGAAGCCTTGAGGCTGGTCCGCACATTGGACAGGATTTGCAGTACAGACTTTTGCGAGATCACATCCAGTGCGCTGGTGGGCTCGTCCGC
The DNA here is from genome assembly GCF_900104675.1 of Angelakisella massiliensis. Lineage (GTDB taxonomy): Bacteria > Bacillota > Clostridia > Oscillospirales > Ruminococcaceae > Angelakisella > Angelakisella massiliensis. Next base: position 779,363 of record NZ_LT629944.1, read on the forward strand.
CACAATCAGTTTGGGGGACAGCAGCATGGCCATAGCGATGCAGACCCGCTGCTTCATGCCTCCGGAAAGCTCATGGGCATACCGCTGAGCCACCTCCGGCGCCAGATTGACGCGGTGAAGGGCTTCCGCCGTACGCTGGCGCAGTTCTTCCTTGCTTTTTCTCCCTTCGTGGGCCTCAATGGTTTCAAAAAAGTGCTGGCCGATAGTCAAAATAGGGTTCAGGGTGTTCATGGCCGATTGAGGAATATAGGAAATCTGTTCCCACCGGATATGGCGAAAATCCCGTTCCTTCATTTCAAGGAGTTCCCGGCCCATAAAATCCACATGATCCGCTGTCACCAATGAATTGGCCGGCAGCAGCCGGAGAAAACCGTTGCATAAAGTCGATTTTCCTGAGCCGGATTCCCCTACGATCCCAAACACCTCATCCTCATTGATCTCCAGGGATACCCCATTGACTGCCCGGAAATATCCGGAGGAAGTCTGGTAATCAACATTCAGGTTTTGAATAGACAGGATTCTTTTGTTCATAACCATTCCTCCTCCCTACATTCTTTTCAGCTTGGGATTACCCAGCTCATCCAGGGCCAAGCTGATCAAAAACAGCGCCACAAAAATCAGCACGATCACCACGATGGGCGGCAGCCACCACCACCACATCCCCCGCCACATGGCGGAATAATAGGTAGAAAAATAGATGGTGCTTCCCAAAGACATGGAGCTGGACGGTCCCAGACCCAGCACCTCCAGGCCAATGGAAGAAAGAATCGCGGTGGAAACGGCGTTGACAAAGGTGCTGGCCAGAAAGGGCAGAAGATTGGGCATGATCTCCCGGAAGATGATTTCCAGGTTGCTTACATTGGAAATGCGGGCCAGCTGTACATAGTTGCGTTCCTTGAGGGACAGCATTTGGGAGCGGATGATCCGGGTGGGCTGCATCCAGGCTGTTACCGAGACGATCACACCCATACCCGCAATGGAAATATTCTGGACCGATGCGGCAATGAGGATCATAATAGCCAGCGGCGGTATGGTCATGCCGATATCCACCACCGTGCTGATGACAGTATCCACCTTTCCGCCAAAAAATCCCGCAATCAGTCCCAAAGCTGTACCCAGGCCGATACCGATAAAACCGGCTATCAATCCGATTTTCAGTGTCACCCAGCTGCCGATGAGCAGCAGGGTCAAAATGTCCTTTCCTTCGCTTTGGGTTCCCAAAGGATACTCCTCACAAGGCGCAAGGTTGATGCGGGAACCATCCAGCATGGTCAGATCCATATCCAGCGCAGGCTTGAACAGCGATCCGGGCAGGGCGATGATCAGGATCAGAAGAATTCCCGGCAGCAGTGTGGGCATCCGCCTGTGAAGTTGATAAAGCTTTTTCAGGATGGTCATGGCAGGCTCCCTCCTAGTCGTACTGGATCCGGGGATCCAGCTTGGGATAGATCAGGTCCATTATCAGCGTTGCCAAAGCCACTGTAAAGATGATGAACATAATAACACCCTGCATCACAAAATAGTCCGCCGTCCGCAGAGCGTTATAAAGCACATAGCCTACGCCGGGATAGTTGAACAGAATTTCCACCAGCACAGATCCGCACATGATCTTTCCCAGATCGATGGCAAAAGCGGTATATTGAGGCAGCACCGCGTTTTTGATTCCATAGTGGTAAAAAATACGTCCTCCGCGCAGTCCTCTGGCCTGGGCATAGGTAAGATAATCCTCTCCCAGCACAGTGGACATGATGCCTCTCATGCTCAGGGCCCAGAATCCAATCAGAGACAAAGCTACTGACAGAATGGGCAATACAGCATGGACCGCCAGATCCTGAAGATGTGCCAGAGTAAATCCGCCCGCCGCTCCCGCGGTGGTCGCTCCTGAAATGGGGAAAATGGGATTGAGAATGGCCAGCAGATACATCAGCAGCAGCGCCAGAACGTAGTAGGGAATGGTGGAAAAAGGCATCAGAACATAGATGAAGCCTCTGAAAAAGCGAGGGGTCTTTTTCCACGCGCACAAAGCACCAAGAAGATTTCCGATGAGGAAGGCCACCAGGTTGCCGATGAGCAGCAGTCCCATGGTCCAGGGCAGGGCATTGAGAATAATCGGCAGCACCTTATTGGGATAGTAGGAAATGGAGTAGCCGAAATCAAAACGGAAAAAGATATTTCCCAAATATTTGAAATACTGCACAATTACCGGCTGATCCAACCCGAAGGCCTCGGTATACATCTGTACCACCGACTCGGAGTCGGACAGAACGATACCCTTACTGGCCATCGCGCCCAGCACCGCGGTAATGGGATCCTGAGGCGTGAGACGGGGAACCAAAAAGTTCAGCGTTGCCGCCACCAAAATCGTGATAAAAAAGATCAGTAATCTTTTTAAAAGATATTTCCATGACATAGGCAGGCCCTCCTTCCGGGCAAAACCGCGCGGGGGCGGGAACTGATCTCCCGCCCCCGCGCGGTAAAACACCTTGGTGCCGAAGCGTCTCCGCAAACCTTTTACGCTGCGGCGGCGTGAACATTATGGATGAGCAAATTGCAGTTATACCACCAGGATGTGGGGCTGGTATAGTTGTTTTCAGATGTCGGCCAGTTGGTCCAGTAGGTGCTGTTGAAGGGGACAATGAACATCTGCTGCATCAGCGGCAGGCAGGGCAGACCCTCGAGCCACAGCTCCAACGCGCCCCGGGCAGCTTCCTGGAACTTGGGATCATCCGGCGCGGTAGCCGCCATGATATCCACATAAGCGTCAAAGTCCTTGTTTACCCAGCGGTAAAAACGGGCGTCGGAGGTCTCACCGATAGGCTTGTAATATTTGCTGTGGAAGAAGTCCATAGTGGCATAGGGATCGCTTACAGAACCCAAAGCGCCTCCAAAGCACATATCAAAGTCGCCCGTATAGGTCTTGGTATAAAAGACCGCGCTCTCCAGCGCTTGAGAGGTGGCATAAAAGCCTGCTGCGCGCAGCTGCTGCTCAATGATGGGGGCTTCCTTGACATTGAGGGATTCGCCGGAGCGATAGATCAGATTGATGTTCAGACGATTGCCCTGGGGGTCGGTCCAGAAGCCCTCGCTGTCCTTGGTGTAGCCCTTTCCGGTCATGATCTCGTTGACCTTGTCCAGGTCATAAGTGGCAACATTATACTTGTCCAGCAGGTCCTGATTGGAATCCAGCCATTCTTTAAGGGACTGATAGGTGGGATACATGGTCAGCGCTACCTCAGAACCGCCTTCTGCGGCAATATCCACCACTTCCTGCTGATTGACAGCATAAGCAATAGCCCACTTGATTTCAGGATCGTCAAAGGGCGCCTTGGCGTTGTTGAAGGCGATGCTGGAAGGACAGGCATCCAGGTAACCATAAGGCAGCTCATCCGTCCAGGCAAAAATGTTGGGATTTTTGGCCTTGGCTGTCTCGAATGTGCTGACGCTCATCGTCCAGGAGGAATCCAGCTCATTATTGACCATTTTGGCCGCACGGACTTCCTCTGATGTACAGGTGACCCAGATACACCGCTCCGGCTCGGGCATATCTTCAAAACCGATCTCCGCTCCCCACCAGGTCTCGCAGCGATCATAAACCTGCTCTGTCTCGGTAGAACGCACCAGCTTATAGGGGCCGGTTCCCATGGGCAGTCCCTTTTCCAGGTCATAGTTCTTGAAGTTGACCACGTCCTCTACCTGGGACCAGATATGCTCAGGGGCGATGGGAACGGTATCCCACACCTCATTGACGAAATAATCGTTGAGGAAAGAAGGTTTGGGACCGGTAAGGACAAATTTCACTGTCAGGTCATCCACCTTCTCCACGGAGGCTACCCATTCATTCATGTCGGAGGAATAACGCAGCTCAGGATTTTCTTTGAGCATATTGATGGTGAAAATCACATCATCGGCGGTAAACGCTTCTCCATCCTGCCATTTTACTCCGTCCCGCAGGTTGATGGTCAGCTCGGTAAAATCCTCATTGTAGGAGTATCCGGAGGCCTGCCAGGGCATGATCTCCTTGGTCTCATAGTTATAGTAGAACAAGGATTCCTGATTAGCCTGCCACAAGCCCCAGTCCAGATACTGGGAGTTTGAGTAAGGGTTTTGATTTCCCGGTTCAGAAACACGGCCCTCAATGTTTTCAAAGATCAAGGTTTTTTCCCGCGCCACTGTTGGAATATCGCTGGCCGCACCTGAGGCGGCCTGACTGCTGGAAGCTCCTGGAGTGACGGGAGTGCAGGCTGACGCCAGCGCCATCCACACCATGGCCACCGCAAGTAGCAAACTGATTTTCTTCATTACCTCAGCCCTCCTGTCCTTTTGATCCTTGTTTCTCAGATTTCCTTTGGTATAAGCACGCTGAGGGTATTGTAACCCAGCAGCAAGCCGGATTCTTCAGTGGAGTAGTTATTGATGATGTCGCTTTCCTCACCGATGGAAACATTCAGATTGGCCGCTTTGGCAAACACATCATCCTCATGCTCGATATCCAGATTGCCCTTGTAGCCGATATCCAGCAGCGCGGTGATAAACCGTTTCCAATCCACACTGCCCCAGCCGGGAGCTCTGCCTCTCCACCAACCATGGCCGAATTCTCCCTTCTTTTCAAACAGCAGGCCATAGATGCCGCAGCGGGCCAGAATTTCCGGACGGATCTCGGTGTCCTTGGCATGGGCATGGAAAATACGGGGAGCAAAATCATAAACCGCCTTGATGTAGTCGATTCCCTGCCAGACCATATGAGCGGGGTCGATCTCCAAGCCGAAGTTCTCCGCAGGAATGATGCGGAACATCTCATCCCAGATTTCGGGAGAGTAGGCCAGATTCAGTCCCTTGAGGGTACGATGGTCCATCATGGGGCAGTTCTCAATGGCAATTCTGACATTTCTTTTTGCGGCTTCTTCCACGAAACGGGAGAATACCTCTTTATATTCCGGAAGGTTGTCCTCCACCGACAAGTCTGGATTTCTTCCCACAAAGGTGGCCACAGTAGATACCCCCATACGTTGCGCCAGATCCAGCACCTTGAGGAAGTATTCCCGTGCTTCCTCCGCTTCCTTGGGGTCTCCGGACAGATAGTTGGGATAGTAGCCCAAAGCGGAAACCTGGATGTCCTTTTCTTCCAGATCCCTTTGGATATCCGCCAAATCCTTGTCGCCGATGAATGCGTTCAGTGTAGACTTGGGCCACGCGGAAAGCTCCATGCTCCGGAATCCTGTTTGATAGGCAAACTCCGCAGTTTTCTTTGTGTAATTACCATAGAACCCCAGTCTCATTGTAAAGCTACCTCCTGTTCATGTACCTTTTTGTTCTTTTCTCTCCAAAAGTGTTCGAAATTGTTTTAGTATAGTTCTTAATTTTGATTAAAAAGTTCTGTTATCGAACACTTTATCTATATTATATAAATCACTTTTTAGAATGTCAATAACTTATAATGTATTTAGACAATAAATTAACGTATTTGCAAAACAATTTTTCATTTCTTTTCTTATGCAATCTTACTAAACATTTCCAATTTTACTTTTAAAGCTCATAAGGCACATCGGTTTATCCACCAAAAACGCCAAAAGTTTTTCCTGATTTATCATGTTCACATGGCCGCTTCTTGTTTCTCTTCCCTCCCTCCCTTCTCGGTCCTGGGTACCCGGTTATCACAGATTCCACAGATGAATACCCAAACCATTGGCTCCACACTGGAGGCGATTTCTACAAAGAAATCCTTCATATCCTTTATGATTCTGGGAAAGGCTGAATAACCAGCCGCTGTCTGGGTCCCAGCTGCGTGCAGGATTTGTCCCATCACCAAGTCACGATAAACAAACGTCCGATTCAAACACTGTTGGTGTTCGAATCGGACGTTTGTTTGTTTTTGATCTGCGATTTTGCTTGTCATCCGGCACAGCTTTCCATTGCACTCTTCCAATCAGTTCCGGGGGCCTTACAGAGCTGCGGAAATCTTTTTGGCCGTATCCATCACCATTTCCTTATAGTGGCTCCCCTCCACACTCATGGCGGCATTGGTACCGGAGATGCTCACCGACGCGATCGCTTTTCCATCCTTCCCTGTAATGGGCGAAGCGATGCAGGTAAAGCCCAGCTCATCCTCATCCTTGCTGACGCACACACCGGATTTTCGGATCTCCTCCAGCAGCTTCATCAGTTTTTGAGGGTCAGTGGTGGTGACAGGGGTTTGGGGGATCAGCTTTTCAGAGGTCAGATATGCTTCTGCCTCCGGCTTTGGGAGACTTGCCAGAAGTACCTTTCCGCTGGCTGTGGCGTAGCTTCTGCGCAGCATACCCACATAGGAATCCACACCCACAGGAGCGTTGCCGCTGACCTTGTCGATGAAACGAACCGAATAATTTTCGTCCCAGATGGCCAGATGGGTGTCCGCATTGGTCAGCAGCGACAGCTTTTCCAGAAATGGACGTGCCCGCCGAATAATTTCCATCCGGGAAAGAACCATCGTGCCAAAATATGTAAATTTCATCCCAAGGCGGTACTTGTTGTTGTCATCCTTGACTACAAAATTTCTCATCTCCAATGTAGCCAGCAGGCGGAAAGCGGTGCTTTTACCGATGCCCAGGACCTCGCCTACCGCAGCGCCACCGCTCTCATTCGGGAGGCATGGAAAGCCGCCCAGGCCCATCCGGAAGGATTGCTTTTCCAGCTTTGCCATGGTACCAAAGAGGAAATGACCGGCAAACTGCCCTTTGACGCTATGGATAAGGGCGACCCTCAGGCACGGGAAGTGGTGGAAAACTACATCCGCTGTCTGGGGGAAGGGATCACCAATCTGGTCAACATCTTCCGCCCCCAAGTGGTGCTGCTGTCCGGGGGCGTCTCCGCCCAGGGCCAGCGGCTGACAGCTCCTTTGGAGGAATATCTGGGGCGGTATGCCTTTGCGGGAAAGCACTTGAACATTCCCCCCATTCGGTGTGCCGCTTTGGGAAACGACGCTGGAATCATAGGGGCAGCACATCTGGGAACAGACGAGGTGGGATAAGACATTCTTTTATCCACCATTCTCTTTCTCCGGCAAGCAGCCTTTTCAGAGGCATCCTGGCTATCATTTTATTGAAACGGACTTGGGGCCTGATCCTCATCCTCGTCTGTTTTCACAGAGTCCAGGCCGTGTCATCAAAATAAGGCTTGTCATACCCGCCAAATGGAAAGAAGAGCCGCAAGGGCTCTTCTCAGACTGTAGAAAAACCTGGTTTAAGGAACAAATGAAATTCAAAATCATAAAAATCAGGACATGCGCCTGATTTTTATACCACGACCCGCGCCCACCGGGGCGCGAAACCGGGGGTATCGCCGCTGGTTTCATCAGGAACCAAGCGGCGTATCCAGGGGGACTGGGTCCCCCTGGAAGTGTGCCGAACCCTTTCGGCACACTCAGAGGGACATGCGCCTGATTTTTATACCACGACCCGCGCCCACCGGGGCGCGAAACCGGGGGTATCGCCGCTGGTTTCATCAGGAACCAAGCGGCGTATCCAGGGGGTGTGGGTCCCCCTGGAAGTGTGCCGAACCCTTTCGGCACACTCAGAGGGACATGCGCCTGATTTTTATACCACGACCCGCGCCCACCGGGGCGCGAAACCGGGGGTATCGCCGCTGGTTTCATCAGGAACCAAGCGGCGTATCCAGGGGGACTGGGTCCCCCTGGAAGTGTGCCGAACCCTTTCGGCACACTCAGAGGGACATGCGCCTGATTTTTATACCACGACCCGCGCCCACCGGGGCGCGAAACCGGGGGTATCGCCGCTGGTTTCATCAGGAACCAAGCGGCGTATCCAGGGGGACTGGGTCCCCCTGGAAGTGTGCCGAACCCTTTCGGCACACTCAGAGGGACATGCGCCTGATTTTTATACCACGACCCGCGCCCACCGGGGCGCGAAACCGGGGGTATCGCCGCTGGTTTCATCAGGAACCAAGCGGCGTATCCAGGGGGACTGGGTCCCCCTGGAAGTGTGCCGAACCCTTTCGGCACACTCAGAGGGACATGCGCCTGATTTTTATACCACGACCCGCGCCCACCGGGGCGCGAAACCGGGGGTATCGCCGCTGGTTTCATCAGGAACCAAGCGGCGTATCCAGGGGGACTGGGTCCCCCTGGAAGTGTGCCGAACCCTTTCGGCACACTCAGAGGGACATGCGCCTGATTTTTATACCACGACCCGCGCCCACCGGGGCGCGAAACCGGGGGTATCGCCGCTGGTTTCATCAGGAACCAAGCGGCGTATCCAGGGGGACTGGGTCCCCCTGGAAGTGTGCCGAACCCTTTCGGCACACTCAGAGGGACATGCGCCTGATTTTTATACCACGACCCGCGCCCACCGGGGCGCGAAACCGGGGGTATCGCCGCTGGTTTCATCAGGAACCAAGCGGCGTATCCAGGGGGACTGGGTCCCCCTGGAAGTGTGCCGAACCCTTTCGGCACACTCAGAGGGACATGCGCCTGATTTTTATACCACGACCCGCGCCCACCGGGGCGCGAAACCGGGGGTATCGCCGCTGGTTTCATCAGGAACCAAGCGGCGTATCCAGGGGGACTGGGTCCCCCTGGAAGTGTGCCGAACCCTTTCGGCACACTCAGAGGGACATGCGCCTGATTTTTATACCACGACCCGCGCCCACCGGGGCGCGAAACCGGGGGTATCGCCGCTGGTTTCATCAGGAACCAAGCGGCGTATCCAGGGGGTATTGGATACCCCCTGGAAGCGTGTCGAACTTTTTCGACACGCTCCGATCCCCTCTGGCCTCAGCCAGAGGGGATCGATCTATGATAAAGGCGCGGTATTGCGGAAAAAGGCTGTTCACGGGTCCTCAGACCACCCTTTCCCTCCCNCCACGACCCGCGCCCACCGGGGCGCGAAACCGGGGGTATCGCCGCTGGTTTCATCAGGAACCAAGCGGCGTATCCAGGGGGTATTGGATACCCCCTGGAAGCGTGTCGAACTTTTTCGACACGCTCAGAAGAGCCGCAAGGGCTCTTCTGCCTTTATAAGCGTCGTAAATACGCTCCTTCACTGTTTTGAGGATTGCCCTCACAAGTGGAAGGAGGGACGTTCTTCCGCCGTCCGGCTTTTCCCCAGCACAGTGCGCCGGCGAAAACCTCATGGCAAAAGCTGATCCATGATGAAGAACAGCGCGTTTCCCTCATAGGTTTTCCCGCTTCTGGTTTCCACCTGGAAGGTAAATGACTGGAAAAACCGGACAAACACTGAACCAATCCCAAACAAAAACGCATAGATGGGAGCCACAGAAGTACCTATAAACAGGAAAGGAATGAGGGTATCCAAGAAAATGCCAAAGAGGTACACCACCAGGCTTCCCAGCCAGTTTTGGGAAAACAATTGAGCCAAAAACAGATAAATGTTCCCCAGAACCAGGCCGATGATGGCATAGTCGACGGTCAGTGTCCAGTATTTGACCAGTTTGAGGGGCTTGAGCCTGAGGACACAGAGAGCTGATACTAACAAAAACTCAAACAACACCAGCGCCCCGAAAAACTGATAGCTTTCATGCCATTCCACATAGTTATCAAATGTCATGGACGCCGCCCCCAGCACCTGATGTCCTTTGACGGAGGCCATAAAAAGATAGATGACCAAAAAGGGATAAAATGCCTTCATCACCATATTGGCAAAAATGAAACTATCCGGCAGGTCCATATCATCCTCACTGTCGTTTTTGGTGCTGAATTGGTGAAAGGAGTGCATCATAAAAATGATCCCCAGCACGATCAGCAAGATGGAACCGCCAACCTTCAGCGCCGTGGCATGCTCCGATGCGTCAACATATCTCATCACCGGCATTACAAGATTTCCCACCTGAGCGATTATGTCCCCTACAGTTTGTACCGTTTTTTCCACAAAAGCTTCAAAAGTGTCCATGGCGTGCCTCCGAAAAATCCATATTTTTGAATTCAGTCACGGTTTTTCTATATATTACTATATCACACCATTTTTTTCCATGCAAGATTTTTCGGGGTTCTCCTTCCCTCCAATGTGTCCTCTCCCGCTTCCTCCAAGGGACAATATGCGCAAAAACTTATCCTGCCGGGGCACTTCGCCACAGCTTTTCTCAGACGGCGGGGCTCATTCACAGTCCCCTAAGGTGGATTTTTACGGTGTCGCCTTTCTCGTTCCAGCCGGATTGGCGCAGCGGCCTTAACAAGAGCGCTCGCCCCAGGCTCATTCAAAGCCCGGAGCGAGCGCTCTTGTTCAAAAATGAAAGTTTAAAGGAGAGCCATTATTTTTCAGGGCATCCGAAGAATGTTCCCCTGCTGGTCAAACTGGATATATTCCGGTTCGCTTTCCACCGTCAGACCCTCTACCCCCTGGATTTCATCCAGATAGCTTTCAGACAGCCAGATGTATTCCAGTTCCAGGGTATTTTTCAGATAGATGACCCGGGGATGCTCCCGATCGATGCGATAGCAGCCTTTGACGCAGGTCTGCATCACCAGACGGTCATTCATCATCACAAGGGGGATGGACGCGTTGCGGTAGCAGGTGGTGGTCAAAGCGTTGGGATAGGTGGTAGCGGCATCCAGCTTGTCAAAGGCCCGCTTGCTGATGACGTCTGCCACACCGATGCCGTTGGCGTTGCCATGGCTTTCCTCGGAGATATCCAGCACGCCGATCCGCTGCGCCTCCATTCTGCTGTGGAACAGCGGAGAGTAAAAACGCCCGGTAATGTTGGAATCCATACCGCCGCCGCAGTAGTTTTTGCCGATGCAGGCTACGATCATGGCATCGCAGCTGTCCACCAGCACCCGGGGCATATAGGTGAAAGCCTTGGCCAGGTAGACCAGTTCCTCTTCCAGGATGTTTTCCGCCTTCACTACATGGATCTCCGCCGTTTCATCATAGGCGTTTTCCAGCACACCCACAGCAAACAGCACCTTGGAATGCTCCAGAATCGCCTTGCCGAAAAGGTAGATGTTTTTGGCCAGCGTTTCATCGCCGCCGGAGTGAAGGACTTCGGCGCCGTACTGTTTGCCCAGGCCCACGGCCATCATTTTGATCAGGCCGCTTTCATACTTGCCCCGGAAACCGCTGTGGGGCTTGATACGGTTAAAGACAATGATGCCATCCGCTTCATAGGCGTACCGGTCCATATAGGAATCCACGCCTTCATCATTTTTGCCGATGCAAACCGTCTCCATACTGCTGCGGATGGGACAGCCCACTGTCTCTTCTGTAATCCCCAGGGTTGCCAGCATATCCTTCTGCCCTTCCGCCGTAGCGCCTCCATGGCTGCCCATGGCGGGGATGAGGAAGGGGGACGCCCCCTGGGCCCGGACAAACTCCACGATACCCCGCAGAATCGTAACAGAATTGGCGATCATACGGGAACCTGCTGTAATAGCGATGGACATACCAGGTTTGATCCGGTCCGCCACTCCACCATTCTCCAGCTCTCCCCGAAGGATCTCAGGGATACAGGCTACCTCCAGGGCCGGGCGGGGAAACACCTGACGGGCCCGGAACATCCTGGGCAGATAGGTACCGCTGACAATGGCATTGACGGTTTCCATATGCTCAAACTTCATTGGTATCTCCTCTCTGTCACTCCTTGTGACCCGTGCTTTCCAGGTACTCCGTCAGTACATCGGGGAAGTTGACCGTCATGCCCTCCACCCCGTAGGAGCACATTTCCTTCATAATGTCGGCATTGTAGATGCCCCATGGCCGTACCGAGAAGCCCATGGCATGAAATTCTTCCACCGACTTTTGGGTCACCAGCTCCGCCAGGGGACACAGTTCCTCGCCGCCGATGGCCCGGAGCTTTTCCACCGGCTCCTTCTCGTCCGGCTCATACAGATAACCCACACGGTAATTGGGGTTGTAAGCTTTGGCGTTCTTGATGCTTTCGTAGTTGAAGGAGGTGAGAATGGTCTTCTCCCTCATGCCGAACCGCTCCAGCATATCAATGGTTTCTTTCTCCACATGATCCTGCTTGAGCTCGATGGCAAAGGTGAGGTCCCGGAAAGAAAAATATTTCAAGAAATCCTCCAGCGTCACAATGCAGTCCACCCGGTCACCGGCGGGATTGTGAACACGAAAGCGCAGCAGCTCTTCATAAGTATAATCCGTAATCAAGCCTGTGCCATCAGTGGCCCGGTCCAGCTCATCATCGTGGAACAGCACCAATACGCCATCCTTGGTTTTGTGAATATCTGTCTCAATTCCATTGGCGCCCATCCTCAGGCCAGCGTAAAAAGCGCTGAGGGTATTTTCGGGGAAATATTGACTTGCGCCTCTGTGTGCGTAATTAACAAACACGGAAACAACACCGTCCTTTATATTCTTTGATCAGGTTATTGGGCCTGTCTGGCCTTTCTGTAACGGCTGATGATGGTCCATACCAGAGCCAGGAAAGCCACAACCAGGAACACCATAGCGATGGGAGAGCCCAGCAAGCCGCCGATCAGGTCGCCTCTGGCATACTGGATGCCCCGGATAAGGTTGGATTCCATAATGCCGCCCAGCAGGAAGCCCAGCAGGAAGGGAGTGATGGGGAAACCGTACTTTTCCATCAGCATACCGATGGCGCCGAAAACGATAGCGCCCAGGATATCAAAAATCTGGCTGTTGGTGCCATAGGTACCCACCACGCACAGAGCCATGATTACCGGCATCAGATAATACTTGGGGATGCTGAGGATGCGGACAAAGTACTTCATGCCGAACAGTTCGATGAGGAACATCATCACCGACGCCAGCAGCAGGGCGGTATAAACGCCGTAAACAAAAATCGCGTTGCTCTGGAACAGCAGGGGGCCAGGGGTGATGCCGGCGATGGTCAGTCCGCCCAACAGGATGGCGGTAGGACCGTCTCCGGGGATGCCCAGAGTGAGCAGGGGGATCATGGCGCCGCCGATGCAGGCGTTATTGGAGGCTTCGGAGGCCACGATGCCATCCACAATACCGGTGCCGAATTTCTCCGGATGCTTGCTGCCCTGTTTGGCCACGGTATAGGCGATGACGTTGGAAGCGGAGCCGCCGATACCAGGGAGGATGCCGATGAACAGGCCCACCAGACAGGACCGGAGGAAATTCCAGCCCTGGCCGGAAAGCTCCGACAGCTTGAAGCCCAGACCCTTGATTTTATAATTCTGCACGATCTCCACCTTTTGGGTGGTGGGGCGGATCATGGAAGCGGCCAGGATATCCGCCACCGCGAACAGACCGATGAGCAGCGGCAGGTCCTCAAAGCCCAGCTCCAGGGCCTGGATGCCGAAAGTGAAGCGGACGGCGCTGCCCACGGGAGCCACACCGATGAGGGCCACAAAGACCCCGAAGAAGGCGGAGGTGAAGCCCTTGAGGAGGGAGTCGGAGATAAGGGCGCTGAGGAGGACGATGGCGAACAGGCAGACGGCGAAAAACTCAAAGGGACCGAATTTCAGCGCCAGCCGGGCGATGGGGGCAGCCACGAAGATGAGGATGATGACCGAAAAGAGGGTGCCCACCAGGGAGGAAAAAACTCCTATACCCAGGGCCTTGCCCGCCTGACCCTTCCGGGCCATGGGCACGCCGTCAAAGGTGGTGGCCACCGAGGAGGGGGTTCCGGGAATGTTCAGCAGGATGGCCGAGATCAGTCCGCCGGAGATGCCTCCGATGTACAGGGAAACCAGAAACGCGATGCTCATAATCTGGGGCATCTTGAAGGTCAGCGGAAGGAATACCGCCACCGCCATGGTGGCCGAAAGACCGGGAATGGCGCCGAAAATGATGCCCACCGTGGTGCCCAATAACATAAAGGCAATGGTGGCCGGCTCCAGGATACTGAGGATTCCATCTAGTACCATATCGTTTCCTCCTTTATAGAATTCCGTCCAAAATACCGGCCGGCAGCGTCATGCTCAGGCCCTTGGCGAAAACGAAATAAATCAGCAGCGAGGAAGCCACACCCAGAATACCGGAAAAGAGAAAATTTCTTTTTTCCGGCGGCACCATAAACAGGGACTGGGCGAACACATACAGCGCTGTCATAATCACAAAACCCACCGGTTTAAGCAGCACCGTGTAGAGAATGAGCAAACCGAAGGCGACACAGAAGCGAATGGCCGGCACCGGGTCCCGTTTCTCTTTTTTCTGGACCGGTTCCTCCTTGGGGGCCCGCAGCGCCTGGATCAAAAAGCCAAAGGCGCAGCACAGCAGAATCACCGACACGATCTTGGGCATGAAGTCAGCGCCAAGACCCAGGTTTCCTCCAGCGGGGATCTGGAAGGAAGCGCCCAGAGCCACCCCGCCCAGGATGCCGATAATCACAAACATCATTAGATATTCTTTTCTGGAGTTCTTCATGATGACCTCCTAAAATCTGTTTCAGGCGCCACGATATGGCTTGTCGCGGCGCCTGAATGTTAAGAATCACTGAAAAGCATCAGATGGTCCAGTTCCAGGTGGAGAATTCCTCCCACATATCCCGCATGAAAGCCTCGCCTTCCTCAGCGTTCATGTAAACGGGCGTCTGCTGATAGGCTTCATAGATTCTCTTCGCGTAATCCTCATCGTTGTTGATGATGTCCGCCACGGCGACGTTGAAAGCTTCAATGATGGCGGGATCGGTACCCTTGGGGAAGTTCATCTGATAATAGGCGGGGCAGCTGATATCGATGCCCATGTCGTTCTCAATCTCGATGAGCTCTCCGGTGGCCAGATAATCCTTGGCGTTGCCTCTGGGCACGCTGACAAAGTCCACGTGGTCGCCCAGGATGGCGGTCATACGCTCGGCGGTACCGCCGGTGTCCACCAGGGTGATGCCAAAGCCGTTTTCCAGCATCCGCAGACCGGTGACCAGAACGGTGGTGCCGCTGGCGGCGCCGAAAATCAGCTCGCCGGGATGCTGCTCTGTGTAGGCTTTCAGCTCCGACAGCTTGCTGATGCCCAGGCTGGGACGGCACACCAGCACATCGCTTTCCACCGGGAACAGTCCCACAACAGCGCCGAAGCTCATGTCGTCATAGGTCAGGTCGGAAGCGCCAGCGAAATAGTTGATGATAAAGGCGGTATGGCAGAAGGAGATGTTATACCCGTCCGGCTCGGCGCTCAGGGCCTGGCGGACGCCGGTGGCGCCGGAGTTGCCCGCCACGTTCTGGACGATGAAGGTCTGGCCCAGCTTTTCGGTCAGCTTCTCCGCCAGCAGACGGGCGTTAAAGTCCGAGTCACCGCCGGCAGCATAGGGGACAGTAATCGTGACGGCTTTTTCCGGCCATTTGGTCTCTCCGGTACTCTCACTGGCCTCTGAAGCAGTGCTGGAGCCGGAAGCTGGAGCCGCGCTGGAGGATGAAGTGCTGGAACCACCGCAGCCTGTCATCAGCGATAACACCATAGCAAAGGTCAGAAGCAGCGTTGTTAGTTTTTTCATTTCTTCCCCTCCTAATATTGTGCATAAATTTTTTTCACTTTTTGCAGCAATTAAGTATTTGCTGACCTAATTATAGGGACAATCATTGAAAAATGTCAATAAAGCATTTATAATGGAACATAAGTAAATACTTATGGAAGGGAGCAGAATACCTTGCAGCTGAAAGCCATTGAGTACTTTATCGCCATTGTGGAAACCGGCAGCTTTACCAAAGCCGCGGAAAAACTGTTCATCAGCCAGCCAGCGTTGAGCCAGCAGATCAAAAAGCTGGAAGATGAGCTGGGAGCCAAGCTCTTTGACCGCAGCAAGCACTCCGCTGAACTGACGGAAGTGGGCCAGCTGTTTTTGCAGGAAGGCAAGCGGATGATTCAGATTTATAATCAGCTGGTTCAGCGTATTTTTGAACTGGAACACCCCACGGAAGAAGTGGTCCGCTTCGGCATTTCTCCTTTTTACAGCCGCTATTATTTGCCGCTGCTGCTGCCTCCTTTGATCAACAAATATCCCACCCTTCATTACGAGGTGACGGAAAACTACTCCGCTGTAATAGAAAAGGCTCTCATCGACGGCAAGCTGGATTTCTGCATGGTACCTCTGCTTCCTAAAAATCCGCTGCTCATTTACGAACCTGTCTATCAGGAAAACATCCTGCTGGCGGTACCCAGGGACAGTCCCATCAATCAGTTTGCTTTCTCGGCCAACGGCGTGGACTGCATCGATTTAAAAGTGGTCCGTGACCAGCCCTTTATCGCCCTCAAATCAGTCCAAAAGGTTTCCGAGTTCAGCCGCCAGCTCTGTGAACAGGCCGGTTTTTCTCCCACCATTATCTGCGAGACCATGAACTGGGACACCCTGAACCAGCTGGTTTCCACCGGCCTGGGGGTGGGATTCGTACCGGATCTGCTGATCAATCAGCTGGAGGAAAACATTCGTCCCCGTTACTATCACCTGCTGCCCAACGCCCAGAGAATCTATACCATTGCCTACCGCCAGGGAGACACCCTCTCCCGGTCCGCACGGGTGATGGTGGATGTGTTCCGGAAGGCTTTCAACAGCCTGTCTCTTCTTCAATAAAGCCGCATTTTTGTTTTCAGACAAACAAGACAGGAACACCACCTGGAAGGGTAAAACGTATACCGGTCACCCCTTCCGTGCAAACTTCTTTTATAGCAAAATGTTCATCAGCCGGTACTTTTTTAGCCTCTTGCCCTGTGTTATAATAAAATGCGCGATTCTGGTCGATGAAGCATCAGCAAAGATCTTTTGCCGGCCTGGAAAAACTTTTCCCTCCCGCTGTCGCTGCAGGAGGGGTTATATCGTTTCATGATCAGAACCTGTTTTCACAGGGACTTGACGCAGGCAGCCGTTCCTCTTCTCTGAGGATAACGCTGTCAATCTATCATCCTGCTGTAAGCGGAAAGGAAGGAACGCTATGAAGATCACCGCGGCTGTGGGCAAGACCCTCCTGAGCAGTGACAAACTGCTGCTGACCCTGACCACGGCTCTCTCCACCCTCAGTGTGGTGCTGCTGTGCGGCCTGTACAGCGCGGGATTTTTGGACAGCTCCCGCACCGTGCAGGTGCAGGCCTTCGCTTCTCTGCTGGGGGTGATAGGGGCACTGATTATTTCCGCTTTTGACCCGGAAACCCTTGCCCGGCTGTGGCGGCTGTATCTTCCCCCTGCGGTACTGCTGATGATCTATACGCAATTCTTCGGAGTGGAGCGTCCCGGCTCCAACAACCGCAGCTGGCTGGATCTGGGGATCACCACCGTGCAGCCATCAGAGTTCTTGAAAATCGCGGCCATTCTTTCCCTGGCATGGCACCTGAGCAAAGTGGAGGAGGATCTCAACCGTCCCCGGAACCTGATCCCGGTGCTGGCCCATGCCGCCTTGCCGGTGCTGCTGGTGGTGATGCAGAAGGATGACGGTGTGGCGCTGATTATGGCGGCTATTGTGGCCTCCATGCTGTTTATGGCGGGGTTGAGCCGGAAGCTGATTCTGGCGGGAATCGCCTCCCTGGTGGCGTTGGTTCCGGTGGTCTGGTTCGGCGTGCTGTCGGATTTCCAGCGCAACCGCTTCCTGGTTGTGTGGAATCCCGAGCTGGACCCTTTGGGTATCGCTTACCAGCAGCTGCGGGGGCTGACGGCCATGGGCTCCGGTCAGATTTTCGGCAATGGCATCTTCAGTGAAAACCATGTTTATGTGCCGGAAAATTACAACGACTTTATCTTCACCTTTCTGGGAGAATCCCTGGGCTTTGTGGGATGCTTCCTGGTGATTTTGGCCTTTGCCACCATCTGCGGACGGATCATTCACACCTCCGTTCTCAGCCGCAGCAGCGTGGGGAAATATATCTGTGTAGGGGTTTTTGCCATGATCGCCACCCAGACGGTGGTCAATATCAGCATGTGCCTGATGATCATGCCGGTCATTGGCGTTACGCTGCCGTTCCTCTCCGCCGGAGGCAGCTCGGTACTGGCCACTTACGCAGGCGTGGGATTGGTGCTGAGTGTCTACGCCGACAGCAATCGGAATATGTTTGCCAACTGACCCACCTGTATCTTTTTACTCCATATAAAGAACCCGGTCCCTGTTTTTCCAGTGGCCGGGTTCTTTTTGATGCAAGCTGTCAAAAAATCCATTTTTGTACGGCTGCGCCCCAGAAAGATGAGCAAAATGCGGCGGGCCGATTTCCCTCCGTCACAGGTTTGGCCTTGGCGGAAAATTTTCACAGAAATCTTTTCAGATGGAGGAAAGGGAAGAAGAATGGCCGCCTGTGGCGGAAAACGAAAAGATACAGCGTTTTTTCCATCAACTTTTTCTGTTCGCTGAAGCTGCCAAAACTTCATCCACATCAAGGTGCCCCATAAAGAAGTTCTTCGTTTCTCAAAAATCCCCGGTAAGGGCTTGACAATCTTTAAAATGTGGTATATTTTTATCATAAAGAGCGAAATACATCTCATTTCAGAGTAAGGAGGACTCTCTATGAAAATGCGGACATTTAATCCATTGGTGCTTTTATCCCTGGTGGCGCTGCTGGCCTTGTTCGCCATCCCCACCAACAACGACGGTTTATGGGGCTTTTTAGGCTTTGCTTACTATCTGCGCTATTGGAACATCCTTCCTGACGAACTCTTTTATGAAAATCTGCAAAAGGCCTGCACCACAGCCTTTCTGGGGCAGATGATCGCCCTGCCTTTTTTGACCCTGTGGGCTTTTCTGTTTGCCGAAGCCTCACGGATGCTGCCGATGGCCTTCGGATTAAGCTTTGCCCTTTCCATTTTCCTGTTCACCATCCGCTTGATGGTTCTGGAATGGAAGGAAATGGAGGGCAGCAAATGATCCGTAACCGCATCCGGGAGTATCGGGCCCGCACCAGTATGAAGCAGGAGGAGCTGGCGGCTCTGGTTGGGGTACGGCGGGAAACCATTGGAAACCTGGAAAAGGGCCGTTACAATCCATCCCTGGTTCTGGCCTGGAACATTGCTCAGGTATTCGGAGTGACCATTGAAGAGGTCTTTACGGTGGAACGGGAGGACTAAGATCGGTTTTTCATTGAGTGCCACTGCACTTTTGCAAGCTTGAAACAGCAAAAGAAAGCCAACCCCCAAATAGGCTGTCTTTGCTGCAAACTTTCCTGACGTCTCCAGCCTATGATGCCCAGCAATATTTTACAAAACAGGGCAGGCCCTCTTTGAGGGCCTGCCCTATGGGCGTGTCGAAAAAGTTCGACACGCTTCCAGGGGGACCCAGTCCCCCTGGATACGCCGCCTGGTTCCTGACGAAACCAGCGGCGATACCCCCGGTTTCGCGCCCCGATGGGCGCGGGTCGGGGTATAAAAATCAGGCGCATGTCCTGATTTTTATGGTTTTGAATTTTGCTTGCCATTCGAAACAATTTTTTTGACAAACTGACAGAGCCAGCCCTCAAAGAAGGCCGGCTCTGTCAGTTTGTAATCCGGAATATCAAAAGCACAGACAGGCTGGAGTCAGGGCTTTTAATCCTCCCAATAAGAGAGAAAACTAAAAAACCTGTACGCCTGTCAGGGGAAGATTATTTTTCCGCAATGGCCTCGATTTCGCACAGCGCGCCCTTGGGCAGATCCTTGACCGCCACGCAGCTGCGGGCAGGCTTGGAGGTGAAGTACTTGGCATACACCTCATTGAACGCGGCAAAATCGCCCATATCCGCCAGGAAGCAGGTTGTCTTGACTACCTTGTCAAAGCCTACGCCGGCAGCTTCCAGAATGGCACCTACGTTCTTGCAGCTCCACTCGGCCTGAGCAGCGATGCCTTCAGGCATAGTGCCGGTGGCAGGATCGATTGGGATCTGACCGGATGTGAAAACCAGTCCGCCCACCTCATAACCCTGAGAATAGGGGCCGATGGCTCCGGGAGCATTGTTGGTAGCAATAACTTTCATGATACGAGACCTCCTGCTGTTTTAATCAAACAATATTGGTGAACGCTGACTTTTTGGTCCACCGGTATTTTTATTTTAACAGATACGCCGCAAAAATCAAGCTTGCCCTTTCCATTGAAGTTGAGAAAGAAAATTTGCTCAAAGGCGCCTGCATTAATGAAAAAATCAAACGAATGCTCTTTGCTTCAGCATAGGCACAGGTAGAACAATCCCCTCAGCATATGGGAGGATAAAAACTTTTTCGCCCAGCATCTAAAATTGTAAACGCAGTATTCACATTCTTCACCGCTTAAAAATCGTGCAAATCGTTGGATAAAAAGAACCGGCCCCTTTTCAGGCAGCCGGCTGGCGTGTTCATATCCCTGTTTTTCAGAAAAACCCGGAGCTTTTCCTCAAAAGCGGAAAGCATTTTTGTCAGACTGCGCCCAACAAAAGACAATCGGGGCTGTTGAACCCCATGGTGCGCAGTCCATTTTTTAAACTACTGTCCCGGTGGAGAAAAACTCTGCCGAAACATCAGCGGTATCCTCTCCCATACCCGGGTTTCCTCTTTCTCAGCAGCTTGTCGCCCAAAGCAGTTTCTCTGTCTGCATTTTCCTATTTCTGGGGCTTTTCTCTATAAGCCCACCGGCTGCGTTCTTTATTTAGGATTGGTTTGGCTTCCCTGTCGGGCATATTTCATCTTTGTCGCCATTCCTCCCCGAATGTGCCGTTCTTCCTTGTTTTTGGTCAGTACTGCCCGCACCTGTAGATAAAGCGTGTGGTTGATTTGCTCCAGACGTTCTGTGATATCTTTATGTTTCGTCGTTACGAATTAGAACGGTTTCATCCAAGCCCAGATTGCCAAGCAGCCGGAGGTAAATGTCCACATTCCCATCCTTGTCCACTTCAATCTTCTGGATAATCCGCTTGAGTTGGGCGTTTGTCATTTGCCGCACGTCGGTGATGTCCTCGATCTCCTTGAAGGTCTGACCGAGGACGCTTTCCAACTGCTCGCCCTTTGTCAGATGGTAGGACACCATTTTCAGTTCATTTTCCAGCCGTTCAATCTCTTTCCGCATCCCGCCGATCTTATCATTGAGTTCCTTGCGGGAGATTAAATCATCGGCGTACATATCCATATATTTCTGCCGGGTCTTTTGCAGCTTGGCAAGCTGGGCGGTCAGTTCTTTTTCGTAGTTCAGGTTTTCGTCCTTTGCCTTATAGACCCGCTGGAATTCCCCCACCACATAGCGGATGACATTCTTCTTAGCTTTCAGCAGCCCGGCGAAATATTCCTGCAAAACCTCGATAAGTTCATCTTCGTCCACCGTCACGGCGTTGGGGCAGTTGTCCGCCCCGCGCCCGTTGTGGCCGGAACAGACCCAGCGGACATAGGTGTTTTTGTAAGTGCGGACGGTGCGCCGGAAAGACCAGCCGCACTCCTTGCACTTGATGAGAGTGGAGAACAGGTATTTGTTGCTCTGGCGCTCCTTGTCCACCTTGAACGCCTTACCGCGGGATTTCATAATCTGCTGCGCCTGTTCAAAGGTTTCCGGGTCGATGATCCGCAAGTCCGGGCGGTCAACCACCATCCACTCCGAAGCATCCTTGTCCGCCCGCTGGCCGGTCAGAAAGTCGGTGACTTCCTGTTTGCCATTGATGATTTTCCCCGTATAGAGTTCATTGGTCAGGATGCGGCACACCCCGTTCTGGCTCCATTGGCAATTCCGCTTTGTCCGCAGGCCGCGCTCGTTGAGGAAGATGGAGATTTTTGCTGCCCCGTAGCCGTCCTTGATGTACCACTGGTAAATCTGGCGGACAACCGCCGCTTCTTCCTCATTGATTGCAAGGTTGAAGTAATCCCCGATGGTCTTATCATACCCATAGACGATATTGGGGACGCGGCCTTTTTCCGCGTTCATTTTCTTGCCAAATTTCACACGCTTGGAGGTGTTCGCACTTTCTTCCTGCGCCAGCGCCCCGAAGATGGTCAGGACAAATTCGCTGTTGCCCATGCTGGTCATGTTGGCGGTCAAAAACTGCGTTTCAATCCCCAACGCTTTCAGCTTGCGGACATTCTGCAAGAGGTCAACGGTGTTCCGGGCAAAGCGGGAAATATCTTTTACCACGACCATATCAAAGAGGCCATGTTCCGCATCCGCCATCATACGCAAAAACTCTTTCCGGTTCTTGATTTTCGTCCCGGTAATGCCCTCGTCTGCGTAAAGGCGCACAAGGTTGTCCCCGGTGCGTTTGGTATATTCGGAGAAGAATTCTTTCTGCGCTTCCAGGCTGTTGAGCTGATCCTCTTTGTCGGTGGAAACGCGGCAGTAAGCTGCGATGTTCATAGCAAAACCTCTCTGTTAAAATCAAACCGTTCTGTTACAACCCTATTTTATCATGTGCTGTTTGGGATTGCAATAGGGAAAGGGGCGCCCCGTTTATGCAGGGCGCCCCTCGTTATCCTTTTCGCCGGAACCATCCGCCGTATCTGCGGCAGCCTGTATGGCAAGCTGTACCTTTCCCTGGTTTGCTTTCATGAAGATTTTCAGTAAGTAATCGGCGGTAGCTGCCGTTGGGTTTGGGTTATGGAACCGGTAATTGAGTTTGCGTTCTTTCACAGCAGCATTCCCACCTCCCCCTTGCTGTCTGTCCTTTGTCCATGTCTATGAAAACAAGGCGGAAAATAGTACCTGATTGGATTGTCAAAGATCACGCTCCCGGCGGGGCCGCTGTGCCCGTTCCAATTCCCTGCGGATTTCCGGCGGGATACGGTCAACCAGCCGCTGTAAATCGTCCAGCTTGCTTTTCAGCTTTGCCCGTTCCATCGTATCTTTCAGCTTGCCTTTTTCGCTGGCCTTTGCCCTTGCTTCCAGCTTCTCATTTTCTGCCAGCAGGTCATTGATTGTGACCTTGTACTTTTTCAGTTGCCCGGAGAAATTCTCCATCTGCGGGAACCACTTTTTCAGCATGGAGAGGGTTTCCTCTTTTTTCTTTCCGGCGTTCAGCGGGTTAATGCCGTCAAGGGCGGCTTCAATGGCTCTTGCCTGCCGGGAGAGGGAAACCGCCTGTTTGAAAAGCCGGGTGGGGATATGCTTCCGGCCTGTCCTGCTGGCGCTCTCCCCACGCTCCAAGTCGGGATATTTTTCCACCATGTAGGTGTGAAAATCATCCTGCCACTTCGTCAGGTTCGCCCGGTTTCCGATAATCTCCTTTGCACACAGGCGGTTGTCCTTTGTCAGCGGAACAAAGGTCAAATGCAGGTGGGGCGTTTTCTCGTCCATGTGTACCACCGCCGACACGATATTTTCCCGGCCTACCCGTCCGATGAGGAAGTCCGCCGCCCTCTGGAAGAACGCCTGTATCTCCTTTGGGGATTTCCCCTGGAAAAACTCCGGGCTGGCGGTTATCAGCGTATCGACAAACCGTGTGCTGTCTTTCCTTGTCCGGCATCCGGCCTGCTCGATACGGCTCTGAATGAAGTGGTAATAGCGTCCCTCCGGCTTGACGATATGGAAATTGTATTTGCTCCGGCTGGTGTCAATGTCGGGGTTGCTGGCATACTGGTCTTTCTGCCGTTCGTGATGGGCTTCCAGCGGCCTTGCCGGGTTGCCCTTGTGCTTTTCAAACCGTAAAATTGCGTGTTGTGCCATTCTGCTCCTTTCCCCATTCCTTTCCTATCCGGGGTTTTCCACAGGGAAAATCCCGCAGAAAATAGCTCAGATAGGATTGGAATGGATAGAATATAAATCAATCTTTTTATCTTTATATTTCTATATACCGTCCGGTTTTCGTACTTACGGGGAGTGATTTCCGTACTTCATGGGTACGGTTTTCAGCCCTCCGGCGTACCAGAACCGGATTTCTTGAAGTCGGTGTTTGGAACCGCTTCATAGGATTTTGGAAAAATGCGGTTGGGTTTTCCACAGCCCTGCTTCTGGATCTCCACCAGCCCCGCATACTGCAATTCCCGCAGGGTATTCACCGCTTTCTGCCGCCCACAGTGGAGCAGGTCAACCACTTCACAAATAGGGTAATACAGGAAAATCCGTCCGCAGTCATCCGCCCACCCATTCTTGCGGGATAACTCTGTCCGGCGCAGGATAAAGGCGTACAGAACCTTTGCCTCGTTGGACAGGGGTTTGAATGTGGGGGCTTCAAAGAGAAAATTCGGGAGCCGGGTGAAGCTGAACGCCTTTTCCGGCTGGTGGATATAGATGGTATTTGTCATAGTGCGTTTTGTGGACGGTTAGAAGCCCGTTTTCCGGGGCGGGCGATAGGTTTATACCACCCGCCCCGGTTTGGGGCTTGCGGAGCCTGATAAATCAAGGCTTTTTCCGCTCCTAACTGTCCACAGCAGACCTCCTTTTCCGTTCACTTTCTGTTTTCTGCCGCCTGTGAACTCTGGCGGCGCAGTCCGGGCAGTATTTCCCCCGGTTGGAGCGTGGGACAAAAGCCGCCCCGCAGACCGCACAGCGTTTCAAGTCCTTATCCCGGAAAATCCCCGCTTCCAGCGTCCCGTCCAGCGGCAAGACCGCCCAGCGGAACCACTTACAGCAGACCGAGAAAGAAACCATCTGCGGGCAGGTGCAGGTGTCCCCATCGTCAAGGGCAATGCAGTTGCCGCCCTCAAAGCAACAGCACTCCCGGCGTATCAGGCTGGCCGCCTGTTTCCTCTGGGCCGGTGTCATGCGGTAAAGGGAACCGTCCGGCCTGCGTTCCAGCGGCGGCAAAGTTTTGATAGAATGGATGCTGATCCCTCGTTTCTTGTTGTATTCAACCGGTTGTGAGATCAGTTTATCATGAAAAAATGCAATTCCCGTTTTTCTGCGGGAATTGCATTTGTGCCATCGTGTAGACTTTGAAAATTGTAAATTTGCAATCAGGACTATTCCTAAATGCGGCCCGGTATGGTAAACTGGAAAGAAAAAAACACAGGCAAGGAGGGGGAAATATGGCGGCGAAGCAGCTTGAGGGGCATCCAGGTGATCGGATTGGTGATCTGAGGACGAATTTGGGGATGACAAAGAAAGAATTGAGCCGGAAAACCGGGATTGACGCATCCCAGATTACCCGCATTGAAAACGGCAGCCTCAAAACCATCAGCAGCGATTATCTGATAAAGCTGGCAAAGGAATTGAAAACATCTACCGATTATATCCTCGGGCTTACCACTGTCAGAGTCCCGAAAAGTTATGATATTTCCGAATTGGGCTTGTCAAATGAAGCGGTCAAAGGGCTTGTGACCGGTGCGATTGATATAGAAATCCTCAACCGTCTGCTGGAACACAAAAATTTCCCGCGGCTGATGCACTTGATACGGATTTATTTCCAAGACACAGCGGCGAGGGGGATTATGGCGAGGAACCAGCTTATTGATATGGCTACGGCTTCTCTGTCCGACCTGATGAAAGAATACCCGGAACATCGGGCGGAAGCAAAGCAGGATTTACAGTTTTTGAACGCCCAGAAGGTGGGAGAACACGAAGCGGAGATTGAGAAAATCAAAAATGTGTTCCTCGCTATCCTGCGGGATATTAAGAAAGACATTGACAACGGAGAGCCGCCGGGGGAAGCTGCCACCGCCGCAATGCTCCAAACCATGAGGGACACACTGGCAGGGCAACAGCAAGAGCCGCCGTCAATGGACGATGTTGCCGCAATGATTGCCGGACAGATCGGGCAATTTGTTCCGATGGACGAGGAAACGGCGGAACAATTCCGGCAGTTGGCAAAGAAGATGATGGAGCAGGCAGGAAAATAAAGATTCTATTGGGGGATTAAATATGGATGTATCAACTATTGTTAATATTATTTTGTGCGTTCTTTCGTTCATCCTGGCGGTTATCTCTGTCGTCACAGTTGTAATCACTTTACGCCAGAATAATAGGATGATTGAAGAATCAACACGACCGTTCATTTCTGTTTATACTGATGAAATTAACGCAGGCGATCCATTTTTCTATTTAGTTGTTAAGAACTTTGGAAAATCCACAGCTTACATAACAAAGTTTGAGTATGACTTCGATTTCAACGGATGCTATAAAATCCGGAATGATAGAGATTATTTGCAACAACTTAGTACTGCTGTTTTGGCTCCGGGGCAATCACGAATCTGCACACTTGATTATCAGAAAATAAATAAAGCCGTAACATTTACTCTTGAATACCATTCTGGGGCCAAAAAGACATATTCAGATAAATTTACGATTGATTTAAAAGCGGGCGTAAGTATGCCCTATGGTAAAGTTGCTACGGAGGGCAAAGAACTTCGCACGATTTCCTATGCTCTGCAAGAAATGTTGCAGAAAAACCTCTGATGGTTCGCGTTGCCCATGTGCTGTATTGAAACACTTGCATCATTTCGCTTAAACGAATATAATATACTTGGTTGGATGTAGACATTCAGGATGATTATGAGGTGTCGCAAGTGAATGGATATATAACGGTTCAAGAAGCTGCTGAAAAATGGGGAGTAACTCCACGACAAGTTCAGATATTGTGCAAAGAAAACCGCATAATGGGTGCGTCGCGCATGAGTCGTATCTGGATTATCCCGGAAAATGCCGAGAAACCAACGAAAGATAGCATTACAAGGACGAGGAAGAAAAATGACAAACAATAATTTGACAATGATTGACTTGTTTGCAGGTGCAGGTGGGTTATCTGAGGGGCTTTCTGAAGCCGGCTTTCATAGTTTGTTTGCTTCAGAAATTATGCCGGTGTATGCTGCAACATATCAAAAAAACCATCCATCGGCCAAAGTTTTGACCGCAGATATTCGTACCCTTGATGCTGACCAAATTCGGGATGAGTTAGGTATTGAGCGGGGCGAATTAGACCTTCTTGCGGGTGGGCCACCCTGTCAGGGTTTTTCAATCAATGCTCCTGTGCGTAGCGTGCTGGATCAGCGGAACCACTTATTCAAAGAGTATCTTCGCTTTGTTGATGCCTTTGCGCCAAGAGCAATACTAATCGAAAATGTTCCTGGTCTTGTTTCTTTTGAACATGGAGCAACTCTCCATGCAATTTTGAATGCTTTGGCCGAATTGGGATATGGCGCGGATGTCCGTATTCTGGGAGCAGCATATTATGGTGTTCCTCAAATGAGGTGGAGGACGATTATACTCGGCTTAAGAGGGCGGAATCTGCCAGCTTTGGCGTTCCCAGAACCGATTTATCATGCACCTATAAAACCAAATTTTACAACAACTTTTGACGGACAACTTTTGGTGAAACTTCCTTCTCCCGAAGCATCTGCCAAATTTACGACGGTACAAGAGGCAATTGGAGATTTGCCCCTCTTAAAATGCGGTGAACGCGGGGCAGCTGTAAAGGAATATGCTTGCGAGCCGATGTGCGATTATCAGCGGCGGCTACGAATCGGGAGCAGTGGTGTATATAATCATGAAGCACCTCGGCTTTCAAAAGAAAACCAAGAAAGACTTAAGTATATCAAACCCGGTGGAAATTGGACTGATATTCCTGATGATCTTTTACCAAAAGGGATGCAGAGGGCAAGAAAATCAGATCACACCAAGCGATATGGGCGTGTGACACCTGATGGTCTGGCCTCAACGATTTTGACGAAGTGTGATCCACATTGGGGGGCTTACTTCCATTATAGCCAAGATCGGTCTTTTACAGTAAGGGAAGCCGCGCGTATACAGTCGTTCCCAGATCATTTTATCTTTACAGGAACACAGGGCCAGCAGTTTGCACAAGTGGGAAATGCTGTTCCGCCTCTGTTGGCAGAAGCTGTCGGATTGGCATTGAAATCTATTTTAGAGGAGGGAAAATAAATGGCCGGTTATATTGCGGAGTTCTTCGGCTATCGGACAGAGGATAAATCGGAGCAGGCTATCACAGCGGCGACGCGGCAACTTTGCCCTTTTCTTGGTACTCAGTGTACAAAGGTTTTATCTCGTGATCGCATCGTTGCCGGAGTATGTGCTGTTCGGCAAAAGACAGTGGGTTCCCCAAATGTGATTTGTTGTCCAAATCGGATCTACGCAGAAAATTATAAAATGTTACATCTCGTCGCACAGCAAGCATTTGGTTGTGAATTGGGGTTATATTCTGGTCGTGCAGCCGTAGAAAAAGCAAAATTGGAAAATGGTGCAATAGCTGTTTTCGGGCATGGATGGGGTGGAGAACTGCGCTTGCCCCAGCGTGCAGGTACAGGTTCCTATTTTGTCGATTGGGTTTTGGCCCGGCTGGATGGAAACGGAGAACTTACAGAGTTTACTGCCATTGAAGTACAGACAATGGACACGACCGGAAATTATCGTGAGGCACGCTCTGCTCTTTTGGAGAATCGTGAAATTGTCGCAGATACGGTAGGGCTTAACTGGGAAAATGTCTCGAAGCGGATTATCCCCCAGCTCATCTATAAAGGACAAGTTTTGCAACGCGAAGATTTATGCAAGACGGGGCTATTCTTTGTGTGTCCTAAGGCAGTTTATGATCGTGTACTTAATAGACTGGGCGGGAAAGATCGCATTCCGCGTTTCCCTACTCAGCCAGCTTCCATTCACTTCCTTGCTTACGACTATCAGGGAGCTACTGCGGATGGAATGATTACTCCGCTTGGTATACTGGAAGAACACTGCACGACGGTCTACAAAGTGCAGGAGGCTTTTTCTTCAATGAATCTCCCAGAGGGGAATGTTTACCGCGATGCTATTCGTAGATCGCTATACGGTAATGATTAAGATTACATATCAGTTGATAGTTTGGGATGAAATGGAGGGAACAACTTGACCGGCGAAATGGGTGTGGCGCTCGACCTAATGCGACTTGAGGGTATTTGTAAAATGCTATTAGAAAGTCTTGAAGCAGATGAATTGGAGACTAAATTTCTTGCTGTAACAGGACAACAAAAAGTTGAAAATATTAAAAATTCCCTTCTGAAATTGACCAAAGCCGAATTGCGCCAGATTGTCGAGTTATCGCCTACAATTACAGAGTCGGTTATAAAAAAGTACTACAATGAATATCGTTATGGCCGAAAACCAGGATTTGTATTATTCTGGGCAAGCGGCTTTATCGGGAAATCAATAAATGAAGAACAATTGAAAAATGACCTGCAAAGAGTTCTTTCTGGCAAAACCTATAAAGAGGATGCGAAGTTTAAAGATTTGAAGTGCGTTGCCGCAACTAGCTGGAAAGAAAGCGAATCAACGGTTTTTGAGATAGGGCTCAGCTACTTAAAAAAATATTCTTTCATAACGGCAGACAACAACTTCGATTACATTCATGAGTTGACAGATTGTTTCGCATGGATAAATGCTGAAAAAGGATTTGTTGCCCTCTACAATATGCCCCCGTCCATTGAAGGTATTATAAAGCAGGCTGTTTTTCATTTATACGGTGTAAAGATGCTTGGCTTATCGCTAAATAGGAGTGTGTTAGACACGATCTTCGATCCAGACAATAGAAAAAAGATGTCTTTGACACATTATAGTTCTGATAGTGAAAAACCTCAAAAGGCCACATTTTCAGACCCAGATTTGGCCTCAAAGCAGGAATCTATTCTAGCTGATTATGATGGATATGATATTGCATCTTCACTCTATAGTGAAGGAATCGATGACGACACAACAGCTATTCTTGGAATTAATAGTCATCGTGGAAAACTCTATATAAACAGAAATTTGACTACTACACAGTTCCGACAATGGAGCGTTCGCCGTATCAACACTATTATTGACTATTTTACTGATGTTTTCACAGACGAAGGAATAGATAAGATTGACCACATCCAACTCTTTAACGGAGCTACGTGGGGAAGACTACGCACTTCAGCAAGAGATATGCTGAACAATTTGGCGAAATGTATTTTGATCTGTAAGCAAAAAGGACTAACAAGTTATCCAATTTCAATTGAATCGTCTAATATGTTCTGGACATTCAAAAATAAAATTGACTATTGTTTCTTGTTAAACTGCGATAATTGTAACGAAACCGTAATTCCTTCGTGTCCCAATTGTAGCAAGAGTATATTTACTTTGACAAAAAACGGCATAATTTGTCAATCCTGTGGTGAAACTGTACATTCATTTCGATGTGAGTGTGGACATATCAATACAACATCTTCTGTCGAAGATTGCTTATCTGTGACACTCAAAGATGAATTTGCATCTTCGATAATACAGGAGTTACAGACGGTTGTCCCTTCAATATCTTTAGCGGAGAATGAGTTCCTAGCTATACACAATGGTTATTTGCACATCATGTGCTCTGACGGATATAAGAGACTGCTTCCTAAAGATATTCAAACCTTTGAACCACTGTATGCATTTACTTTGAATCAGTCAATTATTGATAACGCAAATTCTGTCCTAAGCCACTTAAAAGAAAAATGTAATCGACATCCAACGAATGAGATGTGCCAATCTTGTAAATATAAGACTCCTTCGACTCCTAGCGATTTAAAATGTTTGCAACAGCTATTTTGTGTCTTTAATGATTTTACGCCCAAACCACATCAAGGACAAGAATATGGCGATATTTCTATAAGTGTCATGTATGAGGGGCGGAAATGTAATCTGCAAGGGATCATGAAATCTCAAACAAGCAAAATAACGCGATCATCAACTGTAGGCCGCGAGATTACAGATCAGGTTATAAAAGGCTTGGTAGATAATCGTACAGATATAATTTCCGTTATTGTACCTGCGTTATTAGACGACCAGCTGATAGAAACATTATTGACCTTGGCGCGTCGGTTTAATAAAAAGCTCCTATTCCTTGACTCGGATTTTATGTATCGACTTGAGTATTACTATGAGCTAAAAATAGCGCAAAGCAAAACTCAACCATGAACAAGTGCCGGTTATATCCCCGCTGCCACTCCCGAAACCGCCCAGTTTTTTGCTCATTCCCATTCGCAAAAACCTGCCCGTTTTCCTGCCGGGCAAAGCGAGTGTTTCCATCCGGCAAAACCCTCATTTTACCCGCCAGCCGTGACAGCAGGTATAACACACTACACTTTGCAAGCAAAGCCGTGTGCCAAAGGGAGGCCCCTTTGGGAACCCCAGTTTTGTCGGAAAGCCGATACAGCCTACACAAAAGTGCGGCTATACCCCACCCCTCCAAAACGCAAGCAGGCGGCATAGGCCAGCCCGTCCCCGGTGCTAATCTATGCCGCCTACTTGCCTGTATGGGCGCTTACTGTATCGCCCATATCAACCGTTCTAATTTATCACTTCCATATGTACCGTTGATTTTGAAATGTCGAATTTTTTGGCTGTATCCCGGACTGTCGCTCCGGTGTCGATGATGTATTGGGCAAAGCGGACGGCTCTGTCCTCCGGCAAGCCTTTCAAACCTGTACCCCCTCTGTCACGTTGTCTTACCACCAATTTATGCGGAAAATACAGGCGGTATGCGGAAGGAAGCAACAGGTATTTTTTATAAAATCGCAGTCACCCTTCTTCTTTTAGAAAAAAGGCTGGATAACAAACTAAGGGCCCGGCATAAGCCGGGCCCCAGACTGTAAGAATTATTGCAAAGTGCAAACAAAATTCAAAAACCATAAAAATCAGGACATGCGCCTGACTTTTATACCACGACCCGCGCCCACCAGGGCGCGAAACCGGGGGTATCACCGATGGTTTCGCCAGGAACCTGCGGCGTATCCAGGGGGACTGGGTCCCCCTGGAAGTGTGCCGAACCCCTTCGGCACACTCAGAGGGACATGTGCCTGATTTTTATACCACGACCCGCGCCCTCCGGGGCGCGAAACCGGGGGTATCGCCGCTGGTTTCGCCAGGAACCTGCGGCGTATCTAGGGGGACCGGGTCCCCCTGGAAGTGTGCCGAATGCCTTCGGCACACTCAGAGGGACATGCGCCTGATTTTTATACTACGACCCGTGCCCACTGGGGCGCGAAACCGGGGGTATCGCCGCTGGTTTCGCCAGGAACCTGCGGCGTATCCAGGGGGACCGGGTCCCCCTGGAAGTGTGCCGAACTTTTTTCGGCACACCAAAGGGCCCGGCATAAGCCGGGCCCCCACAGTCCAAAAATATTCTTTTATTTGGTGCCGAAGATGCGGTCGCCGGCATCTCCCAGACCAGGAACAATGTACTTGTCGCCGTTAAGGTGATCATCCAGAGCGCCGCAATAAACCTGCACATCGGGATGGGCCTTGGAAAGGGCATTCATTCCCTCAGGAGCAGCAATAATGCACATGAACTTGATGTTCTTTACGCCCCGGGCTTTGATCTGAGTGATGGCGTCAATGGCACTGCCGCCGGTAGCCAGCATGGGGTCCAGAACAATGACATCCCGCTCAGCGATATCGCTGGGCAGCTTGCAGTAATATTCCACCGGCTGCGCGGTCTCATGATCCCGGTACAGTCCGATATGGCCCACCTTGGCGGCGGGTACCAGGGTCAGCACGCCATCCAGCATGCCCATGCCTGCCCGAAGGATGGGGACAAATGCCAGCTTGCGGCCGGAAAGATGCTTCGCGGTCATGGGGCCCATGGGGGTATGGATTTCCACATCCTCCAGAGTCAGGTCTCTGGTGGCCTCATAACAGATGAGGGCAGCGATCTCCGAAGTAAGGGCTCTGAACTCCTTGGAACCGGTTTTTTCATCCCGGAGGATGGAAAGCTTGTGCTGGATCAGGGGATGGTCCATAATGAAAGGTTTGTTTTGTGCCATGAATGTTTCCTCCCGTTCATTCCTTCCCGGCCTGGGCAAGTGACGGTGTGCCCTCGCTCCCTTGGCTGGTGCGTTTGAGAAGCTCCCGCTCTGCCTGAGGCAGCCGCAGATAGGTGGGGGTCAGTTCCCCGCAGGAAACCCCTTCTCCGGCGGCGTAATGCTCCAGGGCGCAGGCTCCCACTGAAGAGGCCCGCTGGAGGCGCAGATGCGGCGGGGCAAGCCTCAGCTGCGGCAGCTTATCCAAGAGTTGATTATAACACATTTCTGCCCTATCGCCAACCAGGAAAAGAGGTTTTTCTTCCTTTTCCAACACTTTTCCCAGCTCTTCCAGGGAGATGGCCTCATCGGGGCTCAGCCGCTCCACACGTCCCTCCGACAGAGAAAAGCGTGCGGTATACACCTGACGGCACCGGGCGTCCATTACCGCCACGGCAATGCCTTCAAAGCCACGGAGATTATAGGCCAGGGCCTCCAGGGTGGAGACTCCCACGCAGGGCTTGTCCGCGCCGAAGGCCATTCCCTTCACCGCAGCCAGACCGATGCGCAGCCCGGTAAAGGAACCGGGGCCGTTGGACACCGCCAGCAGATCCAGCTGCGGAAGGGACAGGCCGGTATCCGCCAGCAGCTGCTGGGTCATAGGCAGCAGCGTCTGGCTGTGGGTCTGGGCAGTGCTGAGGAAGAACTCTCCTACCACCCGCTGATCCTCCAGCAGTGCGGCGGAGGCCGCCACGGCGGAGCTTTCCAATGCTAGCAGCTTCAAAAACGTTCATCTCCTGTAATGGTAATGGTGCGCTCGTCCCCTTCCCCCTTTTGGAACTCCACGGTGATGTGGGGGGACGGCAAAGCCTCTTCAATATTTTCGCTCCACTCCACCGCCAAAATGCAGCCCTGATCCAGATAGTCAAAAAAGCCGGTGGAATACAGGTCGCCCATGGTGGTGATGCGGTACATATCAAAGTGGCACAGGGGAATGGGACCGCCGTATTCATGGACCAGGGTAAAGGTAGGGCTGGAGACCCAGGCGCTGCTGCCCAGGCCCTCCGCCAGACCTACGGTAAAGGTGGTTTTTCCGGCGGCCATCTCTCCCCGATAAGCGATCAGGTCACCGGGGCGCAGAAGCTTGGCCAGCTGCCGTCCCGCCTCTATCGTCTCCTGGGGAGAATGGGTATGGATGATCATAGAGGGTAAAACTCCGTTCTTTCAGATTGAGGCTCAGAACAGCCCCTGGATGTTGCCCGCCTCGTCCACATCGATGAGCGCCGCGGCGGGAGCCTTGGGCAGACCGGGCATGGTCATGATATCACCGGTGAGGGCTACCACAAATCCGGCGCCGTTGGACAGGCGAACATCCCGCACGGTGATGGTAAAGCCGGTGGGACGGCCCAGCTTCTTCTGGTCATCGGAAAGGGAATACTGGGTTTTGGCGATGCACACCGGCAGGCTGTCCCCGCCCAGGGCGGCAATGTCCTTCATGGCCTTCCGGGCGGAAGCGGTGTAGGAAACACCATCGGCGCCATAGATGGTCTTGGCGATGGTTTCGATCTTGCTCTCAATGGTGCCGGAAGCGGCGTCATAAATGGGATGGAAGGCGCTGGGCTTCTCACAGGCGGCCACGATCTTCTCCGCCAGGGCCTTGCCGCCCTCGCCGCCCTTGGCAAACACCTCCGACAGGGCAAAATCCGCACCCCGGGCGGTGCAGTATTCCTCGATGGCGGAAAGCTCCTCATCACTGTCGCTGAGGAAGCGGTTGATGGCTACCACCACCGGTACGCCGTACTTCTGCATATTGTCGATATGGGCGCCCAGGTTGCACAGACCCGCTTTCAGGGCTTCCACATTGGGCTGGGCCACATCTGCCTTGGCCACGCCGCCGTTATATTTCAGCGCCCGGACGGTAGCCACCAGCACAATGCAGCTGGGGGCAAGGCCCGCTGTCTGGCACTTGATGTCCAGGAATTTCTCCGCACCCAGGTCGGAACCGAAGCCCGCCTCGGTGATGGTGTAATCCGCCAGCTTCAGCGCCAGCTTGGTGGCCCGCACCGAGTTGCAGCCATGGGCGATGTTGGCAAAGGGGCCGCCGTGCATCAGGCAGGGGGTATTTTCCAGTGTCTGGACCAGGTTGGGCTTCAGAGCGTCCTTGAGCAGAGCTGTCATGGCCCCTTCCGCCTGAAGCTGGCGGGCATACACCGGCTCGCCGCTGTAGGTATAGGCCACCAGAATCCGGCCCAGTCTGGCCTTCAGGTCCGGCAGATCCGCCGCCAGGCAAAGGATCGCCATGATCTCGCTGGCCACGGTGATGTTGAAGCCGTCCTCACGGGGAACACCATTCATCTTGCCGCCCAGGCCCACCACAATGTTCCGCAGGGCCCGGTCATTCATATCCATGCAGCGTTTGAAGAGGATCCGCCGGGGATCGATACCCAGGGTATTGCCCTGCTGGAGATGGTTGTCCAGCAGCGCGCAGAGAAGGTTGTTGGCAGCGGTGATGGCGTGCATATCGCCGGTGAAGTGGAGATTGATGTCCTCCATGGGGATCACCTGAGCATAGCCGCCGCCGGCCGCGCCGCCCTTGATGCCAAAAACCGGTCCCAGGGAAGGCTCCCGCAGGGCGATGATGGCCTTTTTGCCGATCAGGGGCATAGCCTCGCCGATGCCCACAGTAGTGGTGGTCTTGCCCTCGCCCATGGGGGTGGGGTTGATGGCTGTCACCAGTACCAGCTTGCCGTCGGGACGGTCCGCCATGGAACGGATGAAACTTTCACTGATCTTGGCCTTGGTGCGTCCATAGGGCTCCAGCTCCTCCAGGGGGATGCCGATGGATGCGGCAATTTCGGTGATGGGCTTGGCTGTGGCTTGCTGCGCGATCTGAATATCAGAAAGCATGGAACAATTCCTCCTTCATATTCCCTTCGATTCCCCGGGGCCTGTGCCCCTGCCGTAACAGTTCTATTATAATGCCTCGGGCTCCCTGCCGCAAGTGCTGCCGAAAAATGGAGGTGCTTTTTTATATGAGGCGGGAGGCTGATGACCGGCAAGGAAATGTGTCCTTACATCTTTTGAAAGAAAATGATGGGGGATGCGCCCAAAGGGACTCGTCCCTTTGGAAATCCATTGTTGAGGCAATAGCGATCAGGTTAGTCCCGCAAACAGCCTGCCGCTGTTTTGGCTGGTACCTTTCAGTGTTAAGGGGAACGGATGGAGGGATAGTTTCAGCTCCTGTGTTGGTATAGGCAGTACTGCCCGCTCGCCGGTTGTCCGGGTAAAGCCCGACAATCCACTCGCTGCTCTGGGTGGGGATTTGTTCTCTGTCCTGGATAGCTGCTGGCTAAAAGTTGGTGCTGGGGGAACGCCCAAAGGGACTCGTCCCTTTGGAATCCCGTAGTTGAGGCCGTAGCGAGTGAGTTAGTCCGGCCGACAGCCTGCCGCTGTTTTGGATGGTACCTTTTAGGTTTAAGGGGAACGGGTGGGAGGGATGGTTTCTGCTCCTGGCTGGCGTGGACAGTATCGCCCGCTCGCCGGTTGTCGGGGTAAAGCCCGACAATCCACTCGCTTCTTTGGTGGAAGAGTTGGCCGCCGAAGGCGGCCAAAGGGGGGCGGCGGATAAACCGCCGCCCCCCTCACCTTAGGAAAAAATTCAATCAGATACAGGAATTTGAAATCTGGTTTTACCAAAAAGCAAATTCATATTCCACACAGCGGAATCCCCTCCTGAAAGAATACCGGATGTTTTTGATATACACAAACTCCCCCACACCTAAGGCATGGGGGAGTTCTGTTTCAAAAAAGAGGGACAGACTGGATGGAAAAGATCATTTCTTCGGCATCTTTCAGTTCTCAAACTCAATGATGCTTTTCAGTCTTTCAGGAACTTGCTCCAGGGGCTCCAGCGGAAAATCTCCCCACTGGGTACGGAGGGCAGGCGCCGGAACCTTATAAAGAAAGAATACCACTCTGGAAAAATTCGCATCCTCAGCAGGGCAGTCAAAGGTCTCGCAGACTTTTTCAGTCCCTTCCTCGTTGAGATACTGCTCCATATAGGGACACTGCCAATTGCTGGGGCTGACCCCTTCCTGGGGAACGCAGATAGCATCCCAATGGATCTCACCCGGGGAACAGTCCAGCAGCATTTCCACCATGCACCATTCCTCATTGTAATCATAGCATCCATAACAGGAAACGATATTCTTCTCTTGCAACTCAAGCATCTCCCTTGCTCCTGTTTGGGCAGAGGACTGCATCCATCAGGCCGGGATTTTTCCCAACCCGTATACAATGCCTGTTGCCCCCTTACAGACTGCGGCTAATGGGACGCTCTTCCAGATCAAAGGGAAAATATCTTTTTTATGCGGTCTCAATGACGATCTTGCCGTCCTTCACCACCGCTTTCATCAGAGCGGGATGATCCTCCGGGTGCTCTGCCAGCATCAGGCAGATGGGGTCCTCCACTGTGCGCCGCAGCTCCTTGCGGATGTCACGTGCGCCGTTGCGGTGGCCGTATGCCTCCTGGGCAATGAGCGCCAGGGCTTCATCGGAGCAGTCAAAGTGAACTCCCCGCTCCAGCAAACCGGGCTTCAGCTCGTCGGCCATCAGCCGGGCGATCTTCTTAAAGTCCTCCTGATCCAAGGGCCGGAACACCACGATCTCATCCACACGGGCCAGGAATTCCGGACGCAGGAAGTCCCGCAGGGCGGTGAGCGCCTTGTCCTTTGCGGCGTCATAGGGCTGCTTGTTGAAGCCCATGGCCCCATCCTTCCGCTGGCTTCCGGCGTTGGAGGTCATGATGATGATGGTATTTTCAAAGGAGACATCCCTGCCCTGGGCGTCGGTGATATGGCCCTCGTCCAGGATCTGCAGCAGGATGTTCATCACATCAGGATGAGCCTTTTCGATCTCGTCCAGCAGCACGATGGAATAGGGGCGGCGGCGCACCTTTTCAGTCAGCTGTCCCGCTTCATCATAACCCACATAGCCGGGGGGTGAACCGATGATCCGGGAAACGGAGTGTTTCTCCATAAACTCGGACATATCCAGACGGATAAGAGGCTCCACATTATCAAACAGCTGCTGGCTGAGGACCTTCACCAGCTCGGTTTTGCCCACACCGGTGGGGCCCACAAAGATAAAGGAAGCAGGACGTTTTTTGGGGCTGATCCGCACCCGGCTGCGGCGCACCGCCGCGGAAACGGTGTCGATGGCTTCCTTTTGACCGATGATCTTTTTGGACAGGTTCTCCTCCAGGTCCGCCACCCGGCGCACCTCGGTCTCCTTGATCTTGCTGGCGGGAATCCCCGTCCACAGCTGGATGACCCGGGCAAAATCGTCCTCGGTCACAGGATGGTTCAGGGCGGTTTTGGACAGCTCTTCCAACTGCTGCTCCATCTGAGCCGCCTGAGCTTTCATTCCCGCCAGGGCTTCATAATCCACTTCGGTCTGCTTTTCGGTGTCGGCGATCTTCTGGTCCAGCTCCACCTTTTCCTTGTACAGCCGGTCATACTCCGCCAGCTCCTTGTTTTCCAGGGAAGCGCAGGAGCAGGCCTCATCCAGCAGGTCGATGGCCTTGTCCGGCAGGAAACGGTCATTGATATACCGCTCTGCCAGCACTACCGCCCGTTCCGCCATCTGATCGCTCACCGACACCCGATGGTAGCTTTCATAATATTGCCGCACGCCCTTGAGGATCTGAATGGCATCGCTGATGGTGGGTTCCGCCACCTTCACTGTCTGGAAGCGGCGCTCCAGAGCGGCGTCCTTCTCAATGTTCTTGCGGTATTCATTAAAGGTGGTAGCGCCGATCACCTGAATCTCTCCCCTGGAAAGGGCAGGCTTGAGGATGTTGGCGGCGTTCATGGAGCCCTCGCTGTCCCCCACTCCCACCAGGGTATGGACCTCGTCAATAAAGAGAATGGCTTTGCCGTGCTTTTTCACATCCTCCACCAGGCCCTTGACCCGGCTTTCAAACTGGCCCCGGAACTGGGTGCCTGCCCCCAGGCGGGTGAGGTCCAGCAGAAAAATTTCCTTACCCGCCAGCTTGGAGGGACCCTGTCCCGCCACGATCCGCTGAGCGATTCCCTCGGCGATGGCGGTTTTGCCCACACCCGGCTCACCAATGAGGCAGGGATTATTTTTGGTGCGGCGGTTGAGGGTCTGGATAAACCGGTAAATCTCCTCTTCCCCGCCGATGACCGGGTCCATGCGACCCTGGGCGGCCTTTTCATTGAGGTTTTCACAGAAGCCCTCCAGGAACTTGTAGCGGGGCCGCTGGGGTTCTTTCTGATCCCTGGAGTTCTCTTTTTTCTCCTTTTCATCCCGGCGGCGGATGGCATTGTCATCGGAGCTCTTCTGCTCCCCGGTGTTGAAGATGTTCTGCAGGAAGGGGAAAGGCATGGCGCCCCCCTGTTCAAAGAGGCCGTTTCCGTCGTCCCCCATCAGCTCCATCATCTGGTCGCTGGCGTTGTCGATGTCCTCATCGGTCAGGCCCATCCGCTCCATCATATCGTCCACCGGCTTCAGGCCCAGCTCCCGGGCGCATTTGAGACAAAGGCCCTCATTGATGGTCTGGCCGTTTTCCATCCGGGTCATATAGATTACAGCCAAACGTTTGTGGCATCGGCTGCAAAGCATATTACTGTTCATCTGTTCCTCCCATCGCCTTTCCCGCTTTTGCTCCCGGGAAAAGCCGTTGTATTCCGGGGCAGCCATGCCGCCGGTACCGGAATTTAGGATTGCCCGCCTGGGCAGTGCTATGTCTGTCAAAGAAAGGGCTTTGGAACCTCAGGGCTTCCGCTTTGGCAAAGCCGCGCCCCAAAGGTCCGGTTTTTCAAAAATTTTCGAAGGACAGTCCTTCATGGTGCCTATTATAACCATGCGCTGTGAATTTTTCATGAACGGCAGGGAAAATTTGGCTTCTCTGCCGGTACAGCATACTCTTTTGCCCGCAACCGTCCCTTGCCCCTAGAATGGCAGGGGCCAACCGGCGATCCACCGGATGAGAACGGTATCCTCCAACACCTGATAATTGAGGAAATCCAGGGAGCCCTTGGTCAGACCTACAATAAGCATCAGCAGCAGTACAGCGATATAGCCCTCGATAGCGGCCTTGACCACGCCAACCCCCAGCCCCAGCAGCTGGTTGAGCTGTCCCACCACCGGGATATGGTTGACGCCCCGTCCCAGAGACACCAAAAACCGGAACACCAAAGAAATGATGGAGAAAATCACCAAAAAACAAACCGCCTGGATGAGAAACAGTATGACCGGAGCCATTACCGTATCCACCACTGCTTCCGCCAGGGTGGAGCCTCCCGCCGCCAGGGTATCCAGCACTTTCTCAGCGGAATCGGCCAGGCTCTCGCCGCCTCCCAAAGGCATCTGTGTAATACCCACCTGTTCCAGCGCCTCATGGATGGCCTCCAGGGCCTCATCTCCCAGCTGTGCCAGCTGGCTCAGCTGCTCGGCCGATTCGGGAGAAAATCCTCCCACCTGCTCCGGCAGCTGCTGCGCCACACCGGAAATGAGGTTTTCCCGCAGCAGGGCTTCATAGATCCACCGGCTGATAGGGGCGCTGAGGATGGCCGCTCCCACATAGCCGGCTACCACACCGATGAGGCTCAGCAGTGCTGATACAAATCCCTGCCGCCAACAATTCCAGATCACTGCGATCAGGCAAAGGCCCAGCAGAAGATCCCATATAATCGCCATGCTCATTCCAAAAGGTCCTCCTTTTTCATGATGCTCCCACCCTGGGTCGAAGGAGGGGTCAAAAACGTTTCTTAACCTGCCGTTTCAGACGTTTTATCGGTATCTGAAACTTGTGGTTCATTCTTTACGACTTCGGCTGATAACAGCTGCTGTCGTTCTCATCACCTCAGAACTGCCTGTATTTTCCAGAAAACAGAAAAACACCCGCATTCAAAAGCCCGGCTGCCTCCGTTCCCCATTTATCACAGGCCCTCGTACACCAGTCCTTCCTCGGCGATACCGTACAAGTGGTTGCCTACGCTGGCCACATAGAACAGGCCTCTGCCTTCTCGGGGTTTGAGCTGAGACAAATTTTGATCCGCCAGATACAGCTGCTTGTCTGTCAGCAGAAGCAGGCGGCCGCTGTCATGCTGCATAGAGAAAATCTTCTCTCCCAGGCGGATGGTGCCGGTCTGCTGGAGCTTTTCGTCATAAGCCGCCACCAGTGCTCCCTCGGCGGCCCGATAATCGCCGCTGGCCAGATAAATATATCCTCCGGGAGAGTTTTCAAAATTGGTCAAATCCGATGGAACATCCCC
Organism: Angelakisella massiliensis; assembly: GCF_900104675.1. Classification (GTDB taxonomy): domain Bacteria; phylum Bacillota; class Clostridia; order Oscillospirales; family Ruminococcaceae; genus Angelakisella; species Angelakisella massiliensis. The sequence goes on from NZ_LT629944.1 coordinate 820,105, forward strand.
TTTGGCCATTTCCACCCCGTTTTTGTCATAGATCCGCATGGAGCGGTCGGTGATCACCTGGAGCCTCCCGGAGTTGTTCCAGCACAAAGACAGCACCAGCTCATCCGGCAGCTCCACATATCCCGCTTCCTGCTCCTTGTTCAGATGATGGAAATGAAGCTGGCTGACCAGGCTGCCGTCCACCACCTGCACGCCGGCGGCGCAGAACATCTCCCCGTTCTGGTCCATGGCCAGCTGATACAGATAACATTTTCCCGTGGTCCAGCGGTACATTTCCTCACACTGGGCGTTATACACCGTCACCCGGCCCAGGCTTCCCCGCTCGCTGTCCGCTACAGCAAAAGCTCCCGTCTCACAAATGGCCCCGGCGGTGATTTTGCCCTCGGTGGTCAGCTGATACAGTTCCTCCGACTTATTGTCCACCCGCAGGCCATTGCCTCCGGCATCAAAGGTGAGCAGCTTGCCTCCGGCAGTATAGGTGACAGGAATGTTGTAGCTGTTGAGGAAGGTGGCCAGCCTCGCCCCCTTGGAGTTGTAAACATAGTTGCCGGATGTGGTGACAACGGCCACATCTTTCCCCAGAGGCAGCAGCTTTTCCACATTCATATCGTCCACCGCCACCGGGAAGCCGCCCCCCGGCTTGAGGGAGGAGAAAAAGTTCTGGGCCCTGCTGCTGAAATCCAGCTGATAGGCCACACTCCAGATCAGGAACAGGGAGAGAGCCATTGCTGCAAAAATCATCAGCATGGTGGTGCGTTTGAACACCCGCTTGATGCGGCGGCGTTTCCGCAGCTTCTCAAACTCCGTGGCCTTACCCATGGCTCTTTCCTCCCTTCTGTTTGATCATTTATGCTTTTCCTCTCGCTTCTTCCATCAGCGCTTGTGTCAGTTCTTCCCGGCTGTAGAACACCCGGTCCAGATATAGTCCCCAGGGGGAAGCGGTTTTACCCGCCAGCGTCCGGTCCCGGGAAAGGAGCAGCGGCTCCATCTCCTCCGGCTGCCGCCTTCCGGCGCATACCTCCAGAAGGGTGCCGGTGATGATCCGCACCATATTATATAAAAATCCATCCCCCGTCACCGACAGGGTAATGAGATTGCCTTCCCTGGCAGCCCGGCACCGGTAGACCGTGCGGACATGATCCTCCACACTGTCCCCTGCCGAGCAGAAGGCGGAATAATCCCAGGTCCCTTCCAGGCGGCGGGCAGCGTCGTTCATCCGCTCAAGGTCCAGAGGCCGGGGGACATGAAGGGCCAGCCCTTCCTCAAAGGGATTGCGCTCCCGGCTGTTCCAGATGCGGTAGAGGTACCGTTTGCCCACGCTGTCGTACCGGGGATGAAAATCCTCCGGCGCTTCCCGGCAGTCCAGCACCACAATATCCATAGGCAGATTCACATTCAGCGCCCGGATGATGTTGTCACAGGGAATGGTCTCCCGGCATTTGAGGCTGAGGACAAAACCCCGGGCATGAACCCCGGAATCGGTGCGGGAACAGCCCTTGATGTCATACCGGGTGCCGAAAACCGTCTCCACCGCGTCCTGAAAGGCGGCGCAGACGGTGGGCAGATTTTTCTGGACCTGAAAGCCCCGGTAGGCGGTGCCCTTATAGGCTATTGTAATCATCAGGTTTCTCATCATTTGTCGAAAATCCTCACAACACCGGGGGGAACAGGGTATTAAGGGCCAGAATCAGCCCGAACATGGCCGCCATCACCACCGCGGCGGCGGCATCCAGGGAGGACAGCCGCAGCTGTTTCATCCGGGTACGTCCCTCGCCGCCCCGATAGCAGCGGCACTCCATAGCCAAGGCCAGATCATCAGCCCGGCGGAAGGAAGAAACAAACAGTGGAATGAGGATGGGGATCAGGGCCTTGGCCCGCTGGGTCAGCCCGCCGCTCTCCAGGTCGGCGCCTCTGGCCTTCTGGGCGGACATGATCTTGTCCGTCTCCTCAATAAGGGTGGGGATGAAGCGCAGGGCGATGGTCATCATCATCGCCAGCTCATGGACCGGCATCTTCACCCGCTTCAGAGGGCTGAGCAGCCGCTCGATGCCGTCGGTGAGGGCGATGGGGCTGGTGGTATAGGTCAGCAGGGTGGTGCCGGCGATAAGGCAGATAATCCGTCCGCTCATCAGCACCGCCGTCAGCAGGCCCTCCCGTGTCACCCGGATAAAGGCCCAGCGGAACAGCTCCTGGCCGTCCACAAAGAACATATTCAGCACCGCCGTGAAAATGACGATGGGGACAATGGGCTTCAGGCTCTTGAAGATCATCTTCAGGGGGATGCGGCTGATGAGATAGCTCAGCAGCACAAACACCGCTCCGGCGATAAGCCCCGGAATATTATTTGCCACAAACAGCACCACGATATAGACCAGAGAAAGGATGATCTTGGTACGGGGGTCCAGCCGGTGAACAGGGGACTTTCCCGGGAAATACTGACCGATGGTAATATCCTTGATCACTTTTTGTCCCCTCCCTTCTCCAGCTTGCCCAGCAGCTCCCGTACCGCCTGGTCCACGGTATAAACGTTGGGGGAAACGGGGGCTCCCCGGCGGGAAAGCTCCAGAAACACCCGGGACACCTGGGGGATGGCAAGGCCCATGGCGGAAAGCTCCTCCGCCCGGCTGAAGATCCCCTCCACCGTGTCATAGGCGAACAGATGGCTGTGGTTCATCACCAGCGCCCGGTTGGCGTACCGGGCAATATCCTCCATGCTGTGGGAAACCAGCAGAATGGTGTTTTTCTTCTCCTCATGGTACTCCCGGATCTCCCCCAGAATCTGGTCCCGGCCCTTGGGGTCCAGGCCAGCGGTGGGCTCGTCCAGAATCAGTACCTCCGGGTCCATGGCCAGCACCCCGGCGATGGCCACCCGGCGCTTCTGGCCCCCGGAAAGCTCAAAGGGGCTCTTTTGCAGCTGGTCCTCGGTGAGCCCCACAAAACGGGCCGACTGGTGGACCCGCTGGTTGATCTCGTCGGGATTCAGCCCCATGTTGCCGGGGCCGAAGGCGATGTCGCTGTATACCGTCTCCCCGAACAGCTGGTACTCCGGGTACTGGAACACCAGCCCCACCTGGAAGCGGAACTGCCGCAGCTTGGATTTATCCGCCCAGATGTCCTGGCCGCCCACCAGCACCTTGCCGGAGGTGGGCTGCAAGAGGCCGTTGAAGTGCTGAATGAGGGTGGATTTGCCGGAACCGGTGTGGCCGATAACCCCCACATAGGACCCCTTCTCGATGGCCAGAGTGACCCGGTCCACCGCCGTTTTTTCAAAGGGAGTACCCTTGGAATAGGTGTAAGTCAGCTCCTGTGTTTCAATGGCGTTCATGCCCGGCTCACCCCTTTCTCCGCCAGAAGCTTCATCAGCTCCTCCACACATTCTTCCTCTGTGATAACGTCTTTACGCACATCATATCCCGCCTGACGCAGCTCGTACATCAGTTCCGTCACCTGGGGTACATCCAGGCCCACGGATTTGAGCAGCTCCACCTTGGAAAACACCTGGTTGGGCAGTCCCTCCAGAATCAGGTTGCCCTTGTCCATCACCAGCACCCGGTCGCACTGGGCCGCCTCATCCATATAGTGGGTGATGAGGATGACGGTAATGCCATATTCCTTGTTCAGCTGCCGCAGGGTGGTCATCACTTCCCGCCGGCCTTTGGGGTCCAGCATGGCGGTGGGCTCGTCCAGCACGATGCACTTGGGCCGCATGGCGATAACACCGGCGATGGCGATGCGCTGCTTCTGACCGCCGGAAAGCTGATGGGGAGCGTGCTCCCGGTATTCGTACATTCCCACCGATTTCAGCGCTTCATCCACCCGGCGGCGGATCTCCGAAGGCTCCACCCCCATGTTTTCCAGGGCAAAGGCCACATCTTCCTCCACCACGGTGGCAACGATCTGGTTGTCCGGGTTCTGGAACACCATGCCCACCGTCTGGCGGATATCGTACAGGTGGTCCTCATCGGCGGTATCCATGCCGTCCACCAGCACCCGGCCCATCCGGGGCAGCAAAACGGCGTTAAAATGCTTGGCCAGGGTGGATTTGCCGGAGCCATTGTGGCCCAGCACCGCCAGGAATTCCCCCCGGCGCACCAGGATGTCTACTCCGTCCACCACATAGCGGAAGGGTTCTTCCTCATCGTAGGAAAAGTAGATCCCGGAACCGGTAATGATGCTTTCCAATCTGCAAACCTTCTCTCTTATGGAAAATCTGTCGGCCGGGGCTTTCCCCCGGTCCGGCGATGTTGAGGGAACAAGGTCATGCCGGAAAAATCCGGCACACTTCCCGAGGGTATCCCCACACCCCCGGTTTCGCGCCACCATAAGCGCGGGTAGTGCTTAAAGTCAGGTGCTTGTCCTGATTTTTGTGGTGTTGATTTCAATGGGACGGGTACCCATCGGCAGGCCGCACCTGTAAACTGTACTGCTGTAAAAAGGATGGGCCGTCTTCCCCGTCAGAGGGAGACCTTCTCCCCGCCGTACCACAGCGCTGTGGAGCCGCAGGGAAGCACCATGCCGGAATGCTTTACCGGCAGGCCGATCTCGGAGGAATAGGTGGCGCCGCCATATTTCTTTCCCACAGTAGCCCCCAGAATATACTCCATCACCGAGGGGGAAAGACCGGTGGTGTAGCTGTTGACAGCGAAAAAGAGGGGCTTTTCCGTCAGCGCTCCGGCGCACAGCTTCACCAGGTCATAGACACAGTCCTCCAGCTTCCATACCTCGCCCCCAGGGCCCCGGCCATAGGAGGGCGGGTCCATGATGATGCCGTCATAGAGACTGCCCCGGCGGATCTCCCGTTCCACAAACTTCTGGCAGTCGTCCACGATCCAGCGGATGGGCTTGTCCTCCAGCCCTGACAGCCGCTGGTTTTCCCGGGCCCAGGACACCATCCCCTTGGAGGCGTCCACATGGCAGACCGCTGCTCCCGCCGCGGCGCAGGCCAGTGTAGCCCCGCCGGTATAAGCGAAAAGGTTCAGCACCCGCACCGGCCGTCCCGCTTCCCCAATGGTTTTGCGGAACCAGTCCCAGTTGACCGCCTGCTCCGGGAATAATCCCGTGTGCTTGAAGCCCGTGGGGCTGATACGGAAGCGCAGGTCCTTGTAGCCAATGACCCACTGCTCCTTTTTCAGCCGGTAATTCTGCCATTTGCCCCCGCCGGAGGAGGAACGGAGATAGCGGGCGTCCGCCCGATCCCATTCCGGCCCCCTGGGGGTTTTCCACAGCACCTGGGGATCCGGGCGGATGAGGGTCACATCCCCCCACCGCTCCAGCTTTTCCCCGTCGCTTGTATCTAAAACTTCAAAATCCTTCCAATCCGCTGCCGCTCTCATAAACGTCCTCCAAATCCCCCAGGATACTTATTTGAGATAGGTGGTGATAGCCCCTGCAATGGTGTCGGCGATCTGCTGAATCTCCTCCAGATCATTGCCTTCCACCATCACCCGGATAAGGGGCTCTGTGCCCGATGGCCGCAGCAGCACCCGGCCCCGGCCTTCCAGCTGCTGCTCGCAGCGGCGGACCACCTGGCCCAGTTCCACACTGTCATTGATGGCTGCTTTCATATCCCGGGTGGCTTCCACATTCACCAGCACCTGGGGCATGATGGTAATGACCTTGGCCAAATCGCTCAGGGACGCCCCGGCGTCCTTCATGGCCCGCATCAGCTGGATCGCCGAAAGCTGGCCGTCGCCGGTGGTCATGTATTCGCTGAAAATAATATGTCCCGACTGCTCGCCGCCGATGACGAAGCCCTCCCGGAGCATGGTTTCCAGCACATACCGGTCCCCCACCTTGGTGGCTCTGGTGTCGATGCCATTGTCTTTGGCAAACTGGAAAAAGCCATAGTTGCTCATCACCGTCACCACTGCTGTGTTGCCCCGCAGCCGTCCCGCGGCCTTCATATCCCGGGCAAAGATGGCGATCATCTGATCTCCGTCAATGACGTTGCCCTTCTCGTCCACCGCCAGGCACCGGTCGGCGTCCCCGTCGAATGCCACCGCCAGATCGTAGCCCCCTTCCCGGACCCGGTCACACAGCTCCGAGACATGGGTGGAACCACAGTGGTCGTTGACATTGCGGCCATCCGGCTGGTCGTTGATGAGGTCCGCCTGGGCGCCCAGCCGGCGGAACAGTTCTCCGGCAGTGGCACTGGCGCTGCCGTTGGCGCAGTCCACCAGCACCTTCATCCCCTCCAGGCCCTGAGGAACGGTGGACACCAAGTGGTCCAGATAGGCTTCCTTACCGCCGGGAATGGGCCGGAGCATCCCAACCTCATGAGCGGAGGCATAGACAAAGGGAATGCCGTGATCCAGGACGATGTCTTCGATTTCCTGCTCCTCCTCATCGGAGAGCTTGGTGCCCAAAGGTCCGAAAACCTTGATGCCGTTAAAATGGTACGGATTATGGCTGGCGGAGATCATCACCCCTGCCGCTGCCTGCTGGCGGGTGACCAGGTAGGCCACCGTAGGGGTGGGTACCACACCCAGGGGAGCCACATCCACGCCGCCGGCGCACAGGCCCGCTGTCACTGCCGCCTCGATCATATCGGAAGATGCCCGGGTATCCTTCCCCACCAGCACCAGGGGACGTCCGGCGCTCCTTTCCCGCAGCACCATAGCCAGGGCTACGCCGATTTCACTGGCAAGCTGGATGGAAAGGTCCCGGTTGGCAATGCCCCGGACACCGTCTGTACCAAATAGTCTGCCCATCTGTTTGTTCCTCCTCTTCCGGAGGGTCGTCTCCTCCGGACTGTTGTATCATAAATTCAAAATAGAAACCGCAGGTCTCGCCCACGCAAAGTCCGCTGTGCTCCTGCGCCCTGGACGGGGGGATTTTCACTTTATAATAAAAAAACACGAAAGATTGTAGGCCCGGCACAGCCGGGGAGGATTACTTTTAGCTGAGGCACTAGTTTACAGCCCTCATGCCGGGCGGGCACTTCCTTTGTAATGAAACAAAGGAAGCAAAATTCACCAGCGTACCGCTTCGCCGACACAAAGTCCGCTGTGCTCCAGCCCCCTGGGCGGGGGCTATCCGCCCGCTCCCTTGTGTCGGCTCCTCCGGGAAAAGTCACGCTTGCTTCGGCTGCTCGGTTGTAAACGCCCTCACGACGCCTCTGCTGCGCTAGCAACTTTTCCCGGGCGTTGGTTATTTCCATTGTATAAGGAAAAAAGAACGGCTGCTTTTGCTGTCCCGCCTGGTACGCTCGGAAAATCGCTTCAAGTCGCCCCTCCGCTCCGACGCGGGGACAAAGTTCATTTCGTTCCGGTCCTCTAAGCGAGGACCATCCACTCCATTTCCTTGCCCCCGCTTCTCCGAAAAAAGTCCCGCTTGCTTCGCCTGCTCGGTTGGTAAACGCCCTCACAACGGCTCCACTGCGCTAGCAACTTTTTTCGGTATGCTAAGGTAGTTTTAGTTGCCGCCTGACACACGGGGGCGGCATTCCCTCGCTCCTACCCACGGCAGGAAGTACAGATACCGCCGCCTTGCTAATACCGGAATTCCGCTGCCGCCCTCGCAGACGCAAAGTCCGCTATGCTCCGGTCCCCTGTACGGGGACCATCCGCCCGCTCCCTTGCGTCTGCTTCTCCGGAAAAAGTCACGCTTGCTCCGGCTGCTCGGTTGTAAACGTCCTCCCGACGCCTCCGCTGCGCTAGCAACTTTTTCCGGGCGACGGTGTTTTTATTTGATGCGGAACCGGTATTCCGTTGCGCGGATAAGGTAGAA
>NZ_LT629944.1:828198-983648 GCF_900104675.1 Angelakisella massiliensis
CTGGTACGCTCGGAAAATCGCTTCAAGTCGCCCCTCCGCTCCGACGCGGGGACAAAGTTCATTTCGTTCCGGTCCTCTAAGCGAGGACCATCCACTCCATTTCCTTGCCCCCGCTTCTCCGAAAAAAGTCCCGCTTGCTTCGCCTGCTCGGTTGGTAAACGCCCTCACAACGGCTCCACTGCGCTAGCAACTTTTTTCGGTATGCTAAGGTAGTTTTAGTTGCCGCCTGACACACGGGGGCGGCATTCCCTCGCTCCGACCCACAGCAGGAAGTACAGATACCGCCGCCTTGCTAATACCGGAATTCCGCTGCCGCCCTCGCAGACGCAAAGTCCGCTATGCTCCGGTCCCCTGTACGGGGACCATCCGCCCGCTCCCTTGCGTCTGCTCCTCCGGAAAAAGTCACGCTTGCTCCGGCTGCTCGGTTGTAAACGCCCTCCCGACGCCTCCGCTGCGCTAGCAACTTTTTCCGGGCGACGGTGTTTTTATTTGATGCGGAACCGGTATTCCGTTGCGCGGATAAGGTAGAATTCAAATCCGCCACGGGCGGATAGGGCTTGAGACAAAAGTGAGCGGACAGGACTTCTCCTCTGCAAAACTCCAGTTTCGTTCTTTTATGGGCGGCGGATAAACCGCCGCCAGCGGGTCTCCCCCAGCTTTTCAGAAAACTACGGGGTTTGTAAGCTGAAATGAGATGATAAGTCCCTTTTCCTGCAAACCGACAGTTTCGCTCTCTTTTGGGGGCGGCGCAGCTTAGCTGCGCCGCCTTTAAGCCGCACATTTGCGGTACTACCAAAATTCCCTCTTGAATTTTAATGGCCTTCGCCCGAAAAAAGTTGCTAGCGACCAGACGGCGTCAATAAGGCGCGCTTGCAAGCCTTTAGCTGGACGGGAGCGGGACTTTTTTCGGAGGAGCGGGGGCAAGGAAATGGAGTGGATGGTCCCCCCACAGGGGACCGTAACGGAATGGACTTTGCCCCCGCGAGCAGCGAGTGGATTGTCTGGCTTTACCCAGACAACCGGCGAGCGGGCGGTTTTGGCGATACTCTGATAGAAACACAAACCAGCCTTTCAGCCCGTTCCCCTTAACACTGAAAAGTACCAACAAAAACTGTGGCCGGCACTTTCTCTGACTAACCAGATCGTGATCGCCTCAACTATGGGTTTCCAAAGGGACGAGTCCCTTTGGGCGCATCCCCTTCCCGTATCCCTTTCGCATCCCTCGTATTCCTCCTGCACAAACCTTCGTCCTTGCTATTCCAGCGGCAAAATCAGCTGATTTTACCCCAATCTATGCTTTTTCTTATGGAAAGGTGCGCCGTTATTTTAAAAGGTCAGCTGGCTGGATGCCACGCCGCTGCCTGCTGCCGGGGTCAGGCCCAGGTGCTCATAAGCTTTGAGGGTGACGCACCGTCCGCGGCTGGTCCGGCTGAGGAAGCCTTCCTGCATCAGGTAGGGCTCATAGACATCCTCAATGGTGACGCTTTCCTCCCCCACTGCTGCCGCCAAGGTATCCAACCCTACCGGGCCGCCGTTGTAGGCCTTGATGATGGTGGTAAGAATCCGCCGATCGATGTTGTCCAGGCCCATAAAGTCCACTTCCAGCCGCTCCAGGGCTTCTCCGGCAATCTCCGCCGTAATGGCCCCGTCTCCCATCACCTGGGCGAAATCCCGCACCCGCTTGAGAAACCGGTTGGCGATACGGGGGGTGCCCCGGCTGCGGCGGGCCAGCTCCAGAGCGCCGTCCGGCTCACAGGGGATACCCAGAATACCGGCGCTGCGGGTAATGATACGGGCCAGCTCCGCCGTGGAATAGAGCTCCAGGCGGAAGATGACGCCGAAGCGGTCCCGGAGGGGACCGGTCAGCTGTCCTGCCCGGGTGGTGGCTCCCACCAGGGTGAACTTGGGCAGGTCGATACGGATGGACCGGGCGGAAGGGCCCTTGCCGATAATGATATCCAGGGCAAAGTCCTCCATGGCCGGGTAGAGGACCTCCTCCACCGAGCGGTTGAGGCGGTGGATCTCATCAATAAAGAGGATGTCGTTTTCCTCCAGGTTGGTCAGCAACGCCGCCAGATCTCCCGGCTTCTCAATGGCCGGGCCGGATGTGATGCGGATGTTGACCCCCATCTCCCCGGCAATGATCCCTGCCAGGGTGGTTTTGCCCAGGCCGGGAGGCCCATAGAGGAGCACATGGTCCAGAGGCTCCCCCCGCATTCGGGCCGCTTCGATAAAAACCCGGAGATTTTCCTTGGCCTTCTCCTGACCGATATACTCTGCCAGGGTCTTGGGCCGGAGGGTGTTCTCCACCTCGCTGTCATCCCGGGTGTAATCCGGGGCCACGATGCGGTTTTCCAGGTCCATATCCTTTTCATGATCGAAAATATTTACCACAGCTTTTCCCCCTGCCCCTTCAGAGACTTTTTCTCAAACAAATCATGGCATCTGCTGCAAAAATTTCTTTCCATGTGCGGAACTGAAAGGCAAAAAAACAGCATACTTATTTGAAGCAGCTCACAGATTTCTGGACAGCTTTTTCAGCGCCGCCTTGATCAGCTCGTCCGCCGGCAGCGACCGGTCCAGACGTGCCACCACCGCCGCGGCGTCAGTCTGGCTGTAGCCCAGCGTCACCAGGGCGCCAATGGCTTCTCCCTGGGCGGAAAGCTCCCCATCCGCGTTCTCAGTCAGGTTGAATACAGCTCCTGTCAACCCCTTGGCCGCATCGTCGCTGCCCACCTTGTCCTTCAGCTCCAGGATGATCCGCTGCGCGATTTTGGGACCCACGCCCGGGACCTTCAGGGCCTTGACATCCCCCGCCGCGATGCTCAGCAGCAGCCGCTGGGGTGTGGTGCCGGAAAGAATGGATACCGCCACCTTGGGACCCACCCCGGAAACAGTGATGAGCATCCGAAAGCACCTCAGCTCCTCCTCAGTGGCAAATCCGTACAGCTCCAGCACATCCTCCCGCAGATACAGATGGGTCAGCAGTGTCACCTGGCTGCCCCGGGGCGGCAGACTGGCCAGCGTATTGGTAGTGGAGGTGCATTTATAGCCCACCCCTCCGGCTTCCACCACAGCGTAGCCCGGCTCCACCACCAGCAGCTTTCCCGTTACACTATAGATCATGGTTTCTCACCTCAGCAAATCGAGTTTCCGGGTCAGATTGGAGGACCCGGTGTGTCCGTGACAGATGGCCACCGCCAGGGCATCGGCGGTATCGTCAGGACGGGGGACCGCCTTCAGGCCCAGCAGCCGGCGGGTCATCTCCATCACCTGGGCCTTTTCCGCCTTGCCGTAGCCCACCACCGCCTGCTTGACCTGCATGGGGGTATACTGAAAGGTAGGCACACCTGCCTGACAGGCCGCCAGCAGAATCACACCCCTGGCCTGGGCCACATCAATACCGGTGGTCTTGTTGTTGGTAAAGAACAGCTGCTCCACCGCCATGGCCTCAGGCCGGGTCCGCTCCAGCAGTTCTGTCATATCGTCATAGATCATCTTCAGCCGCTGGGTGAATTCCATCCCCGCCGGGGTAGTGATTGCCCCGTACTCCACTGTGCGGAAGCGGCTGGAAGCATAGTCCAGCGCCCCATAGCCCACAATGGCATAGCCGGGATCGATGCCTAAAATACGCACGTTTTCCGTTCCTCCAGAATCACAGAGTGATACAGTTTATATTATATCATGTTTGGTATATTGGCACAAGAACCAATGGGGCGTTTATGGAATTTTAACAACTTCTGTCAAAAAGCAAAAAAACACTTGATTTTTGGTTTTTCCTTGTGTATAATATAGCTTGTTCTCGGGCAAAAATGTCTTCGAGAGACAGAATATGGACGTTTAGCTCAGCTGGTAGAGCTTCCGCTTGACGTGCGGAAGGTCGGGGATTCGAGTTCCTCAACGTCCACCAAGGAAGAAATCCCTGCAATAGCGGGGGTTTCTTTTTTTGCTTTTTGGCGGGCAGCACTGCCTTTTATAAAAAAACAGCCGCTCTGTGGATCTTCTTTGGCAGGCTCTGCAGACCGGTGATTTTTTATACTTTTTGGAAATTTTGGACCTGAACGCCGCCACCTGATTCTCTCCCGACAGACTGCCCCATGGCCCTTCCGGACAGGGGGCGGAGGCGCTTTTACAGTATCCCGCCTGTCGTTCTTTGGCTGTGGGGATGGGGCGCGTCAAGAGCAATCCCTGTACTTTTTTATTTCACTTCTCTCCTCTTGCCTTTCGAAGCAGCGCCACGGCCTCCTCCTTTTTCAGCACCCTGCCGCTGGACAATACCTTACCATCTACCACCAGCGCGGGGGTGCTCATCACACCATAAGCGGCGATCTGGGCAAAATCAGTCACATGATCTATCGCCGTATCCATGCCCAACTCCTCCAAAGCGGCCCGGACAGCCTCCTCCAGCCCATTGCATTTTGCGCAGCCGGAACCCAGCACCTTCACTCCTTTTCATTCATATCAAAAATTTTTGATGTTTTGTGCTTGAATAAACGCCGCCTTTGGGGACGGCGCTTTAGCTTTTGGAAAAACTTTATTTCAGAAGCTGTATCTATCTGAAGTCATAAAAGTCACAGCATACAACGGACTTTCAGCCCGCGCCCCACCCACAGAGGCGTCAAGCCCCAGGGCATCGCTGGTTTGGTAAGGAACCGGAGGGCATTTATGTTTCCTCATCATCTTCATGGCTGTGCTGTTCCGTGCAGGGAGTGGTCAGCTTCCGCAGCAGCTCCACCGCTCTTTCTCTTCCCGGGGCACTGAGGCGATAATGAGTCCACTTGCCCTCCTGACGGGCTGTTACCAGACCGGAATCACACAGGACCTTCATATGGTAGGAAAGCCCAGACTGGGTTAAGTCCATGGGTTCCAAAAGCATACAGGCGCACTTTTCCCCATCCCGCAGCTGCTCCAAAATCGCCAGGCGCTTGGGGTCACACAACGCTTTGAATACTCTGGCATCCCGCTGGTAGTCTCCCACCATTTTCACCTCACATCAAAAATTTTTGATGAATCTAATATATCCCCTTCTCCTTTTTTTGTCAAGTGCTGTGCCTGTACTTTTTTATCTGCCTTTACCGCAAAAATCCGCCACCCATGGGCGGAACATATCAGGCAAATGCCGCTGGAGGCACATCTTCTTTGAGCAAAACCACTTTACTTCTGACCCTGTTGGGAATGGCAAATCAAAATTTCATGGACAACTGCCCCTATCGCTCACCAGGTCCTCCATGACCTTTTTCCCTCTTTTTGACCTGGGAAAGGGGAAAATTCCTCTGTATCCCGTGGTGTAAAAGAATTTTGACGCCGTTTTATAGAAATGCAAAAGACCTTTGATAGACAAAAAGCGCACCGGGAAGTACAATGGAACCGGAAGGGGCGGTGGAAAGGATGGAGATCGGCGCCAAACTCAAAGGAGCGCGGATCAGCGCAAAACTGACACAGGAACAGGCGGCCCAGGCCCTGGGGGTCAGCCGCCAGACCATATCCAACTGGGAGAACGAAGTTTCACATAGTTAAGGATACCAAATCACAAACCCACGCTTACATTACTTCCAGAACATTAAATTTTGGAGGTACATCCCATGAAACAACTGATTTCCTGTGAGTTTAATATCGACACCGCCTGTGTAGAACTTTACTTCACTGATGAGAGTAGGATTTCTATTGACTGCACTGCCGTTGAGAATGAAGTGGCCGATAACCGCTTTCAGAGATCGGAATTGGATTGGTTGATTTATAATGACCCGATCGCTTATGCAGATCTTGTTCTCAATGGCGATCCCAAAAGATACCTCAAATCCGTAACGGAATACAAACAATAAAAAATCATAGGGTACAGGAGCACCAGTGCAACCACTTATCGTATGCACTGGTGCTTTACATTTGTAAAATGATCGCGTGATTTCAAAGGTAAAAGTAATGCGTTCGCATAATATTTCTCGCTTTTCACAGCAAGATATGCTATAATGAAATTGTAATTTCGCCACAATGTAGTTTAGAAGATGAGGTGCAAAAAATGGCAGTGTCCTATAAGAAGCTATTCAAGATTCTCATTGATCGGGATATGAAGAAAAAAGAGTTCCGCGATTTTGTCGGCATCAGCTACTCTACAATGAGCAAACTTGAAAAGGGTGAGAACACAACTGTTGAAGTGCTGGAAAAAATATGCCTCAAACTCGGATGCGGAATTGAAGATATTATGGAAATACTCCCAGACACCACTATTTCAAAAGGCGCAGAGTAACTTTCAGAAAAAGGGTATCCACAAAATATAAGTAGGGTTTAAAGCTGTTCCCTTCCTGAATATCATCAGTATAAGTTATCCGCTTCTTCTGAGTGGAATGTGATAATATGTGATGGAAAATCATGAGGTGTTACCGTGCAAATATTGGACAACATTAATAATACCATTAAAGATGATTTGCAGAAGGAAGTCAAAAAAGGAAGCAAAATATCGATTGCTGCTGCTTGCTTTTCCATCTATGCTTATCAAGAATTGAAGAAACAGCTTGAGGGCATAGAAAAGCTACATTTTATTTTTACATCGCCTACTTTCATTACCGAGAAAACCCCAAAAGCCAAAAGAGAGTTTTATATTCCCCGTTTATCTCGAGAGCGCAGCCTATATGGGACTGAGTTTGAGGTAAAACTGCGCAATGAACTTACTCAAAAAGCCATAGCTAAAGAATGTGCAGAATGGATTAGAAAAAAGGTTGTTTTCAAATCCAATATTACTCAAGAACAAATGATGGGGTTTATAACTGTGGATGAAAGCACTTATATGCCAATCAATGGATTCACCACAGTTGATTTGGGCTGTGAGCGCGGAAATAATGCTTATTATCCTGTACAAAAAACCGAGAGCTTTGAAAATGCAGACTACTTTCTGAAACTCTTTGACGATCTGTGGCACGATGACAAAAAACTTCAAGAAGTAACAGATATTGTAATTGAAAGTATCAGTACTGCCTATAAAGAAAATTCGCCAGATTTCATTTACTTTTTTACTCTCTACAATATTTTTAATGAGTTTTTGGAGGATATTTCTGACGATGAGCTGCCCAATGAGGCAACCGGATTCAAGGACAGTAAAATTTGGGGAATGCTTTATAACTTCCAGCGAGATGCTGTTCTTGCAATTATTAGTAAGCTTGAAAAATTCAACGGCTGTATTCTTGCAGACAGCGTAGGCTTGGGTAAAACCTTCACTGCGCTGGCCGTTATCAAATACTATGAGAACCGCAACAAATCCGTCCTGGTCCTCTGTCCCAAAAAACTGTCAGAGAACTGGAATACATATAAAGGCAACTATATCAACAATCCCATTGCCTCTGACCGGCTGCGCTACGATGTCCTTTACCACACAGACTTGTCCCGTGAACACGGCATTTCCAACGGGATTGAGCTTGACCGTCTAAACTGGGGCAACTACGACCTTGTGGTCATTGATGAGAGCCACAACTTCCGCAACGGCGGCGAGATCACCGGTGAGGATGCCAAGGAAAACCGTTATCTAAAACTGCTCAACAGAGTGATCCGTGCCGGAGTTCGGACAAAGGTGCTGATGCTCTCCGCAACGCCGGTCAACAACAAATTTATCGACCTGAAAAACCAACTTGCCCTTGCCTATGAGGGAGACGCTGCACAGATCAACGAAAAGCTTGACACCACCAAGAGCATTGACGAAATCTTCCGTCAGGCGCAAACCGCCTTCAATGCGTGGAGCAAGCTTCCCGCTGAGCAGCGCACCACGGACGCTCTGCTGAAAACACTGGACTTTGACTTCTTTGAGCTGCTGGACAGCGTAACGATTGCCCGTTCCAGAAAGCACATTGAAAAATATTATGATACCGCTGACATCGGCAATTTCCCAAGCCGGTTGCCGCCCATCTCGCTCCGGCCATGCCTGACCGACCTTGACGGGGCAATCAACTACAATGAAATCTATAATCTGCTGATGTCCCTGAGCCTGACCATCTACACACCGTCCAGCTACATCATGCCGTCCAAGATGGCAAAGTACATTGACCTCACCCACAACAAGGGAACGAGCCTGACACAAAAAGGCCGTGAGGAAGGCATACGGCGGCTCATGAGCATCAATTTGCTCAAGCGCCTGGAAAGCTCGGTGTACTCCTTCCGGCTGACGCTTGATCGCATCAAGGAGCTAATCAACGGTACCATCCAGACCATCAAGAACTACCGGTCTGGCGGCTGTATGCTTGACCTGACCGATATGTCCAATGCGCAGGACTTCGACTATGACGATCAGAACACCGACTTCTTCTCTGTCGGCAAGAAAGTCAAAATCGACCTTGCGGATATGGACTATGTATCATGGCAGCGGGAACTTGAAAAGGATGCCGACAATCTGGAACTGCTCTCCTTGATGATTGCAGACATCACGCCGGAGCATGACACCAAGCTGCAAACCCTCTTTGATACCATCCGCTCCAAGCAGAAGCATCCCATCAATCCGGGCAACCGTAAGCTGATCATCTTCACCGCATTCTCCGATACGGCAGACTACCTGTACGCCAATGTCAGTGCATTTGCGAAAAAAGAGTTCGGCCTTGAGACGGCGGAGATCACCGGCTCGGTGGATGGCCGTACAACGATACCCCGCCTGAGAGCGGATTTGAATACGGTTCTGACCTGTTTCTCCCCTCTATCAAAAGGCAGAGCCGTCCTCATGCCGGGAAGCACAGATGAACTGGACATTTTGATTGCCACCGACTGTATTTCTGAAGGTCAGAACTTGCAAGACTGCGATTATCTCATCAACTACGACATTCACTGGAACCCAGTGCGTATCATCCAGCGTTTCGGACGAATTGACCGTATCGGCAGTAAGAACAGCCAGATTCAACTTGTGAACTTCTGGCCGGATATGGACTTGGATGAATATATCAGTCTAAAGAGCCGCGTAGAGACCCGCATGAAAATATCGGTCATGACTTCTACCGGCGACGATGACTTAATCAACCCGGAGGAAAAAGGTGATCTGGAATACCGAAAAGCGCAGCTCAAGCGGCTACAAGAAGAGGTTGTGGACATTGAAGAGATGTCCAGCGGCATTTCCATCATGGACTTGGGACTGAACGAATTCCGGTTGGATTTGCTGGAATATATGAAGAAGCACGATGATGTAGAAAAGGCTCCCAACGGAATGCACGCCGTCGTGCCAAAAGGCGAGGGTGCGCCCGCCGGTGTTGTTTTCGTCCTGCGAAACATCAACGACAGCGTGAATAAAGACAACCGGAACCGCATTCATCCGTTCTACATGGTCTACATCAGCGAGGATGGTGAGATTGTCTGCGACTACCTCAACCCGAAAAAGATGCTGGACACCATCCGACTGCTCTGCAAGGGCAAGGACAAGCCTTGCGTGGAGCTGTGCAGGCGTTTCAATGAAGAAACCGAAGATGGCCGTAGGATGGGCGAGGTATCAGAGCTTCTGAGCGATGCCATCAACTCCATTATTGATGCAAAAGAAGAGAACGACATTGACAGCCTGTTCAAGAGCGGCGGCACGACGGCCTTGATGTCCGCTGTTTCCGGGCTGGATGACTTTGAGCTGATCTGCTTCCTTGTCGTGAAGTAAGGAGGGATTGCCATGCTGGGTCTACCCGAAAGAACAGAATTTAATAAGCGCATCCCTAAACAAAAGTTTTATGAGAACATAGACATCCCTCACACGCTCAAGCGAGTGTTTGTAGATCAGATCCGTATCATCTATTGGCGCAACAAGCTGGCAGCGACCACCATGAACATTGCAGCTGGGGAGGAAGTCACGGAGATCGAAGTGTTTGAGGTCAGGGTGCAGGAGCCGCAGTTTGACGAGGCCGTCCTGCGGCAGATTGACAAAGAGATTCCCTATCACATTCTTTTTCTGCTCACCTGTGACAGAAAAGAACAAGCGTGGATTGGCTACAAGGAGGCCGCTGCTTCCGGCAGCAACGTCTTCAAAGTCAGCCGGTATTATCACACCGACTAGGTACCGGAGGGAAGCCTCAACTTCTCCATCGACGGTCTGAACATGGATGCCGTCTATGCTAACCTTGTGCGGCAGATCGCTGGGGATTCCCTCTCTTCTACACAGGGGGAAACGCTTCAAGAATCTGTGGCACGGGATGAAGCAAAGCAGGAACTTCTAAAAAAGATCGCTTCTCTCGAAATGAAAATCCGCAAAGAAAAACAACTAAACCGAAAAATGGAATTAAACGCAGAGCTGAAAAAGATTCGCAAAAAAATGGAGAGCCTTTTAGGGGGCGGTGAGTAAGTGAAAAACACGAAACGCATAGAGGAATCTGCGACAACCGCTTTGAAATCAGCATTATTAAAGTGTCCCATATTGGATGCTTACATTGATTCAAATGACAAGACGCCTTCTTGGGATGGAACGGTTTTTGTTTACAAATCGGAGGATCAAAAGAAAGAAAACATCAAAGGGCGTGTTCCAATTCAGGTGAAAGGGACAGAAAAGATTTTTGTCTCGGATGTTGCGACATTTTCATGCAGCACAGTGGATTTGAGAAACTATTATCATGATGGCGGCTGTATTTTTTTCTTAGTAAGCGTAGTACCTGCAACAGGAGAACATAAGATTTTCTATGCGAGCTTACTTGTTGTGGATCTTGATAAAATCCTGAAAAGTGCAAAAGCACAGGGAACCTATTCCATTCGACTAAAATTATTTCCTGAAAATGATCCGAAGGAAATGGCGCATATTTTCTTGTCTTTCACCAGCAATGCTCACAAACAATCGAGTTTTATAGGGAAAGACTTGCTTTCAATAGAGGAACTTGAACGCAGAGGAACAAAAATTGAAAGCTTGACTTTCAACGCTTCTGGGATCGGTTTGAAAGAGGAAGATTTGCCGAGCTTTATGTCCGCGCACGATTTCTATTTGTATGCAAAACCAGAAGGACTTGATATTGAAATTCCCATTGATAGGATAACGGATGCAATCGTTTCGAAACCTGTTGATGGGGATATAAAAGTCAAAGAACAGATTTATTATAATTCCTATGCAGTCCAATATTTTAAGGGCGAGCCGACGATAAGAATTGGTAGAGGGCTAAGTTTAGTTCTAAATCAGGAGCAGAAAAAGTCTTCTATAAGCTTCAAACCCAGTGGTACGCTTTCCGAATTTATAAAGGACGCTTCCCTTTTTTTGGATGTTCTTGAAAGCCGGGAAATCAGCATCAATGGTGCAAAAATCACTTTTAATGATCCAATTACAGTAGATGTTGCATCGCGCAAAAGCAGCTTAGCCTATTATAAGGATGTAAAAAAGATGCTTGAATTGCTCGGAGTAACCGAAGAATTGCAGATTGACTCTATTTCTCCTCAAGACGAATCTAACCTTAAAAACTTTGTTGGAGCTGTATTATACAATCGAAAAATCGGTTTCCGAAACATGACGGAAAAAACTTTTTACGGTCCGTTCAAAATTGCTAATCTTGTAATCTGGATATGGGCTGAGCGAAATCAAGAAGGGCAATATTCCGTCCAGAACTTCTTTTCCCCGCGCCATATCGCAATGTTTACATTAGATGACATGAAACACAAGAATCCGATTCCTGCATCTCAATTTCTTTTCCTTGATAAAAGTGCGTTCATCCACACATCAAACATAAACTATGAACTGATGTACCAAGATATAATCCAAAAAGAACTAAAACCTGAGATGGCGGATCGTTATGTTTTCTGGCTTTTGGATATATTAAGCGCCTATGATGAACAAAAGCAGAAAGACCCCCTGCTTTTAGGATTTGCTGAGAAAATATGCGAATGGCTTCAAGCGCAAGGGCTTACTGATGGAAACATTATGCTGCTCAATAAATTGCAAATCGTAAAGCGGCGGCGCAAGTTAAACCCATCGGAAATTGTTGAGTTGGCTAAACTTACTGTTCCAGATTGTCCTCCAAACATTCGCTGCGGTGCATATTTATTACTGGATGATAAAGTAGCTGCGCAGAGAACTTTTAATGAAATGGATGAGGAAATTCAAAAAGCATTTCTCACATACCCGATTTGCTTTTTTGGGAATCTCCAAATTGCGGAGTGCGATAAATTCAGCCATAAAGTGGAACTGGAACCAAGCTGATCTGACCAAGTGTAATTTTTGATATGATAAGCCTAATTTGGCGGCGATATAAGCTGACCGAAAGCTCTTATGAATATTGCACTTGGTATATGGTGCAGAGATTGAAAAAAACATCTGCCAACTTAGTGTATCCAAAATTAGTTTTATCTTTATTATGTGAAATCCTCCCCAAAAAAGATTAAGAAAGGGGACGCTAAACAAAAATGCTACTAAGTAAAAAGACTCTGGAAATATTGCGAAGTATAATAAATGGCGATGGAACAGATCATTACCGATCAGGCCCCAAACTTGTCAGCTTTTTTAATCAGCTTGGCTTTAATGATGCCTATGGACAAGGCTTCCCTTCACGATGGGCATATACTGATGATCGTCTTCAAAGGATCAATGGAACTCCTGAGTTAGATAAATGTATTAAGATGACATTTGCCGTTATTGATTTTGTCGGTGAGATAGATACGCTGGATCAGCTAATTGCGCAGTTCAATCAATATATGGCTTTTGATAAATGGCAAGTTATCAGAGATAATGAAATCATATCTTTCAAACGACTTGATAAGATTGTCATATCAAAATCTCAAAGAGAATCCTCGGAAATACAAGAAGAAGACTTCTTAAAGCAAACATTTGATGTTAATGTAGGAAAGTTGCAATTAGACGCTAACATTAGCGATATTGTTAAATATAGGCTTTGCGAAGTAGAAGCTTGTATCAAATCAGAGGCACCATTAGCAGCTATATTCATGATCGGGAGTATTTTAGAAGGTATTTTATTAGGAGTTGCAACTGCATATCCCAAACAATTTAATCAAGCAAAGTCTGCTCCCAGAGACAAAACAAGCGGGAAAGTTAGAGCTTTTCCAGAATGGACGCTAAATAACATGATAGATGTGGCAACAGAAATTGGCGTTTTAAAACAGGATGTTCAAAAGTTCAGTCATGTTGTACGCGATTTTAGAAACTATATTCATCCTTATCAACAGATGGCTACACAGTTTCTTCCTGATAAGCATACTGCCATAATATGCTTCCAAGTATTAAAAGCGGCTATATACCAGATTGGTACATATCGTTATGAAAATCGATAATGATGAAATGTAGGTGAGGAAATGAATCTTAAATTTACGGCAAAGATGGAGCCTGAATGCAAAGATTTTCTAAAAATAAGAGATGCATCAAGCGATTACATGACAATAGATACTTTTATACAAAGGCACCCTGACATATCTGAAAAAGAACTAAATGAATGCTATATTAAATATCGTGGAAAGGAACAGACTTACAAAGAAAATACAGAAGAATACTGTGCTTTTTCCGAAAAGATGAAACTGATACACTACACACCTCCGATTATGGTTGTACAGCCGTTCATCAAACCATCCATTTATTTTATGCAGAAGGCTATTGAATGCTTGGGATTTGCGCGTTTTTTTACCATGAAAAGCGCCCTTCTTTTGGATACTGATTATAACATTCGATGGTCACAAGGCTATATTCCACAGTATCTATTTCGCTGTATTTATTTTGGAACTGCATCAACATGGTATTCTAATGCTTTTGATCATGTGCTACAAGCAGTTTATTGGGGGAAAGAACTGTATACATCTGTTGTAGACAGGGACGGAAATCCTTACGATGAAGGATGGGACACAAAGAAAACTCTGTCATTATGCACTTACGAGTTTGTGGTAGGAGAACTAAAAAATCGTAATGAAACAAAAGCAAGAAAACTACTTACATCTTGCTCAGCCAAAATTGAAGAGGTTCGTAAGTGGGCTAATTATATTAAGCACAAAGGCGGCATTGATTATAGCTACCTTGAAGCTGAAAACCCGTTTAAATTCTATGTTATCCCTACGAGTTCCATTAGCTCAACAAGTATGAAAAATGGTGCGCAATACCAGCCACCTGATGAAAAATACGAAATAAAAGATTTCAAATCGCCAATAAAAATAGACATTGACGACAAGATGCAAGAACTTGTCAAAGCGTATGATGCAATCTTTGAGTGCATTGAAAAGATGATCGCCGAAATGGACTATGATCAGTACGCAATAAAAATTGGAGGAAACTCATAATGGATCATATGAAACTGGAAACGCCTGATTTAACGGCGCAAAATATCGAGAAGATCGGCGCACTGTTCCCCAACTGTGTTACAGAAACGGTGGACGAGAACGGCAAGCCGAAAAAAGCCATCAATTTTGATCTGCTGCGGCAAATGCTCTCTTCTGATGTGGTAGAGGGCGACGAAGCCTATGAGTTTACATGGGTAGGCAAGAAGGCTGCCATTGTGGAGGCTAACAAGCCCATCCGCAAGACGCTGCGCCCCTGTCCGGAAGAAAGCAAAGACTGGGATACTACCGAAAACCTCTATATCGAGGGCGACAATCTGGAAGTCCTCAAGCTCTTGCAGGAGAGTTATCTGGGCAAGGTTAAGATGATCTACATCGACCCTCCCTACAATACTGGCAAGGATACCTTTGTGTACTTTGATCAATTTGAGATGGATAAGGACGAATATAATGAGGGTATATCAAGATATGATGAAAATGGGAATCTGAATTTTTCTCAAAATCCAGAAACTAATGCTCGTTTTCATTCTGCGTGGTGCTCTATGATTTATCCATGCCTACTTCTCTCAAGGAATCTTCTTGCAAATGACGGTGTTATCTTTATCAGCATCGATAACCACGAAGTAGATAATATGCTCAAGATATGCGATGAAATTTTTGGCACCGCAAACAGAATTGCTTGTATTGTCAATGTTAATAATCCTAAAGGACGATCCGATGAAAAGAACATAGCCACAGCACATGAATACATTGTGGTTTATCAAAAAAACGAAGCAATATTGTCGGGGTTTGAGCCTGAAGAAAATGTCACCAGAAGATATAACAAAGTAGATAAAGAGGGTAATCGCTATCGTTATATTGATCTTAGGAAAACAGGTGATAGTGATCGGCGCGAAGATAGACCAAAAATGTTCTATTACTTCTACTTCAATCAGGCAACTGGCGAATTTTATCCCTCGTATGATGAGAGAACTCCTGATGGATGGATTAAAATTGTCCCTATGAAGGACGACGGGTCTTTTGGACGATGGAGAGTTGGCATTGAGACAGCCGAATCTCGAAAAGAACTTCTTGAACCTACATATATGTCCGTAAAAAAGAGATGGACAGTTATGGAGAGAGATTACCTGTCGGACGATCTCCGAGTGAAGGCGACAACTGCATGGACATTTAAAGATTTGAACAGCGAACGAGGCACAGAACAGTTCGTAGATTTGGGGTTTGATAAAAATATTTTTCCTCGGCCAAAACCCTTGGGTACGATTCTCAGGCCATTACTGCTATCCACTAAAAAAGGCGATGTTGTTCTGGACTTTTTCTCTGGTTCCTCTACTACTGCCCATGCAGTGATGCAGTTAAATGCTGAGGACGGGGGCAATCGTAGGTTCATCATGGTTCAGATTCCTGAGCCTTGCGATGAAAAGAGTGAAGCCTACAAAGCTGGATACCGGAACATCTGTGAAATCGGCAAAGAACGTATCCGGCGTGCTGGTGAGAAAATTAAGGCTGACAGCCCGCTGACCACGGCAGATTTGGATGTGGGTTTCCGTGTGTTCAAGCTGGCTGACAGCAACATGAAAGATGTCTATTATGCGGCAGATGAGCTTGACCAGCAAACTCTTGCAGATATGGTTTCCAATATTAAAGAAGATCGCACCGCCCTTGACCTGTTCTTCGGCTGTTTGCTGGATTGGGGGCTACCCCTTTCCATGCCTTACCACAGTGAGAAAATTGACGGCTGCACCGTCCATACCTATAACGATGGAGACCTGATCGCTTGCTTTGATAAAAACATCCCGGAAAGCGTGGTCAAGGAAATTGCCAAGCGTAAGCCGCTCCGTGCCGTGTTCCGCGACGCCGGTTTTGCTGACAGCCCTGCGAAAATCAATGTCTTTGAAATTTTCAAGCTCTATATGCCGGAAGATGCGGATGATATAACCAAGCGTGTGAAGGTGTTGTAATGCAGGCGGAATTTCTTGTTTTTCAGGCTAAATCATTTTATAATGCGTATCTTAATCTTGAAAGAATTGATATGCAATCTGGCGATTTCTTATTCACAGTTCCAATGCTTGTAAATGGGGCTTTTTCTATTGAACTGTGCTTAAAAGCAATTTTGACCCAAAATAGCATCAGCTATAAAAAAGAACACAATCTAATGGTTCTATTTAGGATGCTGCCTGAAGAATTTCAGTGTGAAGTCATTGGTTATTTAATAGAAAAAGCACCCGAGTACAAAGACATGGAGAAGTTCACAAAAGAATTTGTTCTTGTTTCAAATGCATTCGTTGATTGCAGATATGCTTTTGAAGGAGTTGTTCCATCCTTTGACTTTCGTTTTCTTGCTGCCTTGGCAAATGCTTCCATCAGAGGTTTACTTGCGCACTATGATGTCAAGCTTGTTGCAATGGAAGAGAAACCGATGACAGATGAGGAACTGGACAAAGTAATGGAAGATAACCGTCAACAATTTATTGAAAAGAATATCAGCTATATTGCAAAAAAGGAAAAGGGATCTCTGTCATGAAACTTCAATTCAAACATCAGAAGTTCCAAGCAGATGCAGCAAAAGCAGTTGTGGATGTCTTTGCCGGTCAGCCATACCTCACGCCAACCTATATGATGGACAGAGGTTCTGGTACATACCAGATTGGCATGGAAGAGGAACACGACTTTACCGGCTGGCGTAATGAGCGTATTGTGCCGGAGCTGTCTGATGCACTGATCTTGGAACATCTGAACAAAATACAAAGAGCCAATCAGATCGCGCCTTCTCCCAAATTGGAAGGTCGGTATAATCTGACGATCGAAATGGAAACCGGTGTGGGTAAAACATATACCTATATCAAGACCATGTTCGAGCTGAACAAGCACTACGGATGGAGCAAATTCATCGTGGTGGTTCCCTCTATTGCGATCCGGGAAGGTGTGTATAAGTCTTTTCAGGTGACGCAGGACCATTTTGCTGAGGAATACGGAAAGAAAATCCGCTTCTTCATTTATAACTCGGCTCAACTCACCGAAATTGACCGGTTTGCCTCCGACAGCTCCATCAATGTCATGATTATCAACTCACAGGCATTCAATGCAAAGGGCAAGGATGCCAGACGCATTTATATGAAGCTGGATGAGTTCCGTTCCCGTCGCCCCATTGACATTATTGCAAAAACCAATCCGATTCTCATCATAGACGAACCGCAGTCTGTGGAAGGTAAGCAGACAAAGGAGCGTCTGAAAGAGTTTAATCCCCTTCTTACCCTGCGCTACTCCGCCACCCACAAGACGGACAGTATTTACAACATGGTTTACCGGCTGGACGCAATGGAAGCATACAACAAGCGTCTGGTCAAGAAGATTGCCGTCAAGGGCATCACGGAGTCCGGCAGCACGGCAACTGACGGCTATGTGTACCTTGAAAGCATCAACCTGTCAAAAGCTGATCCTACTGCTACTATTCAATTTGACTTTAAGGGTGCTACGAGCATTCGCAAAAAGACAATGACGGTAGGGATTGGATTCAACCTCTATGATAATTCCAACGGCATGGAGGAATACAAAGACGGTTTTGTGGTCAAGTTCATCGACGGACGGGACAACCACATCGAGTTCCTGAATGGCATCAAAATCTATGCTGGTGATGTGATCGGCAGGATTAGTGAAGAACAGCTTCGCCGGATTCAAATCCGTGAAACCATTCTCTCCCACATTGAGCGGGAGCGCCAGCTATTCCATAAAGGCATTAAGGTGCTGAGTTTGTTCTTTATTGATGAGGTTGCCAAATATAAACAATATGACGCAGCAGGACAAGCCTACAATGGCATCTATGCGGATATGTTTGAGGAAGAATATGCGGATATTGTGGGGAATTTGCAGCTTTCCATTGGAGATGAGGCATACATAGCCTACCTCAACGCTATCGAGGCAAAGGATACCCATGCAGGATACTTTTCCGTCGATAAAAAGGGCAAGATGACCGACAGTAAGCTCTCCGACAAGAAGGAAAAGACTTCCGACGATATTGATGCTTACGACTTGATTATGAAAAACAAGGAATTGTTGCTTGACCGCAATCCAAAGCGTTCGCCGGTGCGTTTTATTTTTTCCCACTCTGCACTGCGAGAAGGCTGGGATAACCCCAATGTATTCCAGATTTGTACCCTGAAACAGAGCAGCAGCGATGTTCGCAAGCGTCAGGAGGTAGGCCGTGGCCTCCGTCTGTGTGTCAATCAGGACGGCGAGCGTATGGATGCTAATGTGCTGGGCAACGATGTCCACAATATCAATGTATTGACGGTCATTGCCAGCGAAAGTTATGATTCCTTTGCTAAGGGCCTCCAAAGCGAGCTGGCCGAGGCTGTTGCAAACCGGCCTGAAAAGGTCACTGCCGATCTTTTCAAAGACAAGGTCATCACTGATGCACGAGGCAACGAACAGGTCATCGATGGTGAGATGGCACAGGCTATTTACTTTGACATGGTGGTCAACGGCTATGTGGACAAGAAGGGCGCATTGACAGATAAATACTATGCTGACAAGGCCAACGGAGAAATCAAGGTGGCCGAGGAAGTAGCCGACTGCGCAGATGCTGTCATCAGGATTGTGGACTCTGTTTACGACAGCCGTTCCATGCAGCCTGAGAACGCCCGCGATAAGAATGTCGAACTGCGAGTTGACCCAGAAAAACTGGCTATGCCTGAGTTCAAGGCATTGTGGCAACGCATCAGCCCGAAATCTGTTTATGTAGTGGACTTTGATACAGATGAGCTTGTATGCAATGCGATTACTTCTCTTAACAGAAATCTTCATGTGCCGAAGATCTACTTCAAAGTTGAGACTGGCGCAATGGATGAAATAAAATCAAAAGAAGAACTCGCAAGCGGAAATGCTTTCGTGAAAAAGCAGTCTGCAACCTATGACAGCGGCAAACGAATCCATGCCAGCAGCAGTGTGAAATATGATCTTATCGGAAAGCTCGTGGAAGAAACAGGTTTGACCAGAAAAGCCGTAGTTGCTATTCTGACTGGCATTGAAAAGATCACTTTTAATCAGTTCAAAGACAATCCCGAAGAGTTTATCATTCGTGCTGCCGCCCTGATTAACGACGAGAAGGCAACTGCAATTATCCAGCATATCACTT
Organism: Angelakisella massiliensis; assembly: GCF_900104675.1. Taxonomy (GTDB): domain Bacteria; phylum Bacillota; class Clostridia; order Oscillospirales; family Ruminococcaceae; genus Angelakisella; species Angelakisella massiliensis. Next base: position 847,517 of record NZ_LT629944.1, read on the forward strand.
ATAATGTACTGGATGAGCGGTACACCACCGACATCTTCACCGAGCCGACCATCAAAGGTAAGCTGGATGTCAACGCCAGAAAAGCAACCCGCAGCCTGTTCGACCATATTGTTTATGATTCCACTAACGAGCGTGATTTCTCAAGTGAGCTGGATGCCAATAGCGATATAGCTGTTTATGTAAAATTGCCGGACAGTTTTTACATCTCTACGCCGGTGGGACACTACAATCCTGACTGGGCGATTGCATTCTATGAAGGAACTGTAAAACACATCTATTTTGTGGCTGAAACCAAAGGTTCGATGCGTTCCATGCAGTTGCGATTGATTGAAGAATCCAAAATTCACTGCGCCCGAGAACATTTCAAAGCCATTAGTGATAACAATGTGGTTTACGATGTTGTAGACAGCTATCAGACATTGCTTGAGAAAGTTATGCGATGAAAGATTGACATAAAAACATTGCATATCAGCAAGAAACAGCTAATATGCTTTCCTTTGTTTGATAATCGCCATCTTTCATAACAAGAGCAACTACTTTTGTGGCGAATACTTTGCTGATCGTCGTATCCCACTCTGCCAAGCGGATAATCTCCGCTGTTCCAGCCTCAAAATCAAACGAAATCTCACCCCATTCGCCGTCGTTGTCCACCTGGTAGAGGTAGACAGCGGCGGCGATTTTCTTTTTGTGTTTGGTCTGGGATTTGCGTTTCAGCCGGATCATGTGAAGCACACCGGCTTCTGTCAGCAGACAGGCTAAGTGTTCCACGGCTTTGCGGTAGGCCCGTTCTGCACCACTGGCCGTGCTGCCCTCAAAGAGGACTGCCAGTTCTTCAAAGGTCAACCGGGTGCTGGTGGGACTGACCCGTCCACAGGTCATACAGATGGCGTTTCTCTTTTCCAAGAGGGTCTGTTCCCGGTAATTCAGCTTTTCAAATGCCTCCCGGACAGTTTTAGCCTGGATGCCGTCCCATAGAATCTCCGTATAATCCCAGTGGTCATCCCGGCTGACATCCTCGCCGGTTTCTTCACTGTCCTCATCCTGAATGGTCTGATAAAACGGAACACGGCTTCGATTTTGTTTGGCCAATGCCAAAAACTTTGCTGCGGTTTCCTCGGTACAACCGTTTTTCTGGGCATATTTCTGGATTGCCGCCTGTTCAGACTGACCGGATTGATTGTAGAGCCATGCAATCCCTCGCACAGCCTTGTACTCATCCACATTTTCAAAGGAACCGGCCTCCTCCTGCATCCGACAGGTCAAAAGAGCATTCCCGATAAAATGATGGGCATAGGTCAGAAAATCCGCCCCTTGTGTTGGATTGTACTCCCGGAGACAATCCAGCATGGCAAGCACACAGCCCATTTTATAATCCAAAAAGCGTTCCGGGTCATAGCGATCCAGCCCCTCCCGCAACAGGAAACGGCGAACACGACTATTAAGCCGGTTTTCATAGTGGTGCAGGAAAAAGGAAAACCAGCGCAAATTACGGCTCTGCACAGCCTTAATGATATAATCATTCAGATTTTCATGGACAGGCGGTTCGGGGTCAAGCTGAAAGATGCGTTCCACTTCCCGCATGTTCAAGCCCTTGGGTTCCGTCAGAAAGCTGTATTTGGCACAGTAGCCGGACAGCTCCCATGTCCACGCTGTATCCATTTTCCCTCACCACCTTTCGGATGTTTCTCTGCTTATTTCTTTTGTACGGCCTTCAAAAGTGCATCTTGGGTCATTTCCTGCTCATAGACAGTGCTGGCATAACGCTGATCTGAAAGCGCACGGAGCATCTTATCTTTTGCCAGCTTTTTCATAGCTGCTGCCGTTTCTTCATCCAGCTTTCCACGGCGGGTGCTTTGCAGGATGGTGTTCATACGGCGGGTATAAATGGCCTTGATGGGGTGATCGTCTGCAAGCTCCCGCTGTTCCCGACCTCTCAGATTGCCGATTTGTCGGCACGTCCGTCCCCGTTGGTCGCCGGTGGCCAGACCGCCGCAGTATTTGGTATGCCGTGCGTCAATAGTGAGAAACCATCTGCCGCAGATGGGGCATTTTTTAGGTGCATGGCCCACACAAAGCCCCTCAAACAGATCGGAACGGAACATCCCCACAAAGGAAACATAGTGCATCCGTTTGACCAGCTGTGGCTCTGTCTTTCCGGGCCGAGTGGCGGCTACATACTGCACAGAAGCATTGGTCAGGGTCATCCAGGCTGGGTTATCCAGCGACAGAGTTGGCTCACTTTTGAAGAACTGCCCGAACATTGCCGCATAACCGTCCGAGGTACGGTCATAGCCGGGTTCATTCAACCGCTCTGCAAATTTCGTCAGGGTTTCCTTGTATTGCCCCAGAGAATAACTCAAATGCCCCAGTACCTGCGCTATTCGGACGAGCATTGTTGCCTTGCTGTGCTGACCAGTCAAAGCACAAATCAGCTGCTCCTGCTGGGTAAGCTGCAAATAGGCTTTGGCGTCCTCCATGTATTCTTTGGAAAAGATGGCTGCAAGTTTTTGCTCAAAATAGCTCCGATTCAATCGGGAGAAGGGTGGTGTCGCCTGCAAAAAGGAGATGATCTCGCCAGCGGCCTGCTGCACCTGCGGCAGCAGCTCCATATCCACGGAACCGGTGTTCATCCCCTGAAGCAGCTGGTTCAGCACATTGCAGGGAGTATCCAGTTTTTCAATGGTACTGTCCGGGATGTTCAGCACCTCGCAACCAATGGTTCCTGTGGGCATGGTACACCCCTCATAGTTCACGGTGTCCTGCCAGAAATCCAGCGACAAAACCGCATGGTTGATGATCTGATCCATCTTCTCCCTCCTGTCATGTTTTTTTATTTTTATAATAGCACACAATTAAATTCTTGTCATGTTTTTTGAAAATGCCTTGTCATGCCATTAGCCTGTTTTTTTCGATTTTCCCCATAACCTATACAGAGGGGTGAGAAAACTGCCCCATCAAAAAGGAAATGGAGGGAATCTGTATGAATCTGTTTGAAGTGGTGAAAGCCAGTATCAACACACAGGAAGCAGCGCAGGCGTATGGAATTGACGTCAACCATTATGGCATGGCACTGTGTCCGTTCCACAATGACCGTCATCCGAGCTTATATGTATCGGATGACCACTACCACTGTTTCGCCTGCGGGGAACACGGGGATGTGATCGACCTGACTGCCAAGCTGTTTGACCTTCGGCTATATGATGCGGCCCGAAAACTGGCGTCGGACTTTCACCTTGCGCCGGACAAGCCCTTGCCGGAAGTCATTCGCCGGAAAATGAAACACAAAACCAAAGCACAGCAGCTTCGTGAGAACGAGCGGCTGTGCTTTTCTGTTTTGAACGAGTATCGGCGGCTGCTCCTGGATTGGGAAAAACGGTATGCACCGCAAGCACCGGAAGATGTGCCGGACAAGCGGTTTGTAGAAGCCTGCCACCGGCTGCCCTGGGCAGAGTATCAGCTGGACATCCTGCTGCAAGGCTATTCCTATGAACGAGGCGAAGTCGTAAGCGAACTAACGGCAGACGGATACATCCGCAAATTACAGGCCCGCCTGAGAAAGGAGCAATACCATGAACAGCCCTGTTTGGATTGATGAGAAAGGGAAAATCATCGAGCCGGAATATTGCCGGGATTTCCTGTCCCGGCATCCAATGCGCTGTATCAACGACCGCTTTTATACTGTGGAGGGACCGTTGCCGGATGAAAGCAAATTAAAGCGAACGATTTATGAGGAAATCTCGCCCTGGCTTCATGCCAAGGTCGCACAGACGGTGGAGCAGGTGCTCAAGACGTTGAAGCTGGCGGCATATGCAGACCCTTTGCCCCTGCAATGTGACCGCATCCATGTGGCGAACGGCACTTGTTTTCTGGATGGCACGTTTACGAAGGAAAAAGAGTATTGCAGCAACCGTCTGTCAGTATCCTATCGGGCTGATGCTCCGGCACCGGAACACTGGCTGCGCTTCCTTTCGGAACTGCTGGGGCCGGAGGATATTCCTGCCTTGCAGGAGTATCTGGGCTACTGCCTGATTCCATCCACCAAAGGACAGAAAATGCTCATGCTGATCGGCAAGGGAGGCGAGGGCAAAAGCCGGATCGGTGTGGTGATGAACGCCATTTTCGGGCTCAACATGAACACCACTTCCATTCAGAAGGTAGAAACTAATCGGTTTGCCAGAGCCGATCTGGAGGGTAAGCTGCTGATGGTGGACGATGATCTGGACATGAACGCCTTGACCAAAACCAACTATGTAAAATCCATTGTGACAGCAGAACTGCGGATGGATTTGGAACGGAAGAAAGAGCAGAGCTATCAGGGGCTGCTTTATGTGCGTTTCCTCTGCTTCGGTAATGGGGCATTGACTGCACTTCATGACCGCAGCGACGGTTTCTTTCGCCGCCAGATCATTCTAACCACCAAGGACAAGCCTGCGGATCGGTTCGATGACCCGTTTCTTGCCGAGAAACTGATTGCCGAAAAAGAGGGGATCTTTCTCTGGATGCTGGAGGGATTGCGGCGGCTGATCGCCAATCACTACCACTTCACCATCAGCCAGAGAGCCAAGGACAATATCACTTCCGCTGTCCGTGACGCCAATAACATTCTGGACTTTCTCGATTCTGAGGGATATGTGGCATTTAAGGCCGATTATGAAGCCAGCACCAAAAATCTATACGCAGCCTATAGGCGGTGGTGTGAGGACAACGCAGAAAATCCACTGTCCCCAAAGAGCTTTGCAAACCAGCTCAGCCAGAACGCAGAACGCTACCATTTGGAGCCAGTCAATAACCTGCACATCGGTGGTGGAAAGCGGTGCCGGGGGTATATGGGCATTTATGTTCTGCTCTCACCTGTGGAGTTGTAATGAAACTTCAAAACCTTCTGTTCGTGCGTTCATGCGTTCCTAATCGGGTGCAGCCTGTGGAACGAAGGAACACACGAACGCAAAAAATAGAAGTTCATTTTTTATTGTTCGGCTCAGAGGGCGCTCTAAAATCCGCACTTCCCAATCAATGGTTGTGCAAACAGTGAAAAACACTACCATAAGCAGAACACAAATCATTATTCGGTGATTTACAGAATGGTGATGGTGGTATGCGGGAAGGTGGCTATTTTCACGGTTTCGCTTGCAAGCCCACCTAATGGCAAAGTCGATGGGGTGCTGTTGTGGACAGTTCTTCATAGGCGCAGTCCTGAGCGATTTTATGAATGTTATCCGTGTTCGCTGAGGCGTGTAGCGTGCATTCTCCACGGCAAACTAACTTTACGAAAGAATGAGGTGTTTTCCATGAAATCCAATTTGAGAAATGAAATCAAGTCGTACATCGTGCGTTCCGGTTATACGATGCAGGAAGTCGTTGACAGGCTTTCTGAGGATTACGGCTGGAGTGACAGCGTTTCCAACCTGTCCAACAAGCTCCAGCGGGAGTCTCTGCGGTATGTGGAAGCGGTACAGCTTGCCGACGCCCTTGGCTATGATCTCGTATGGCAGAAACGGAGGGACACATGATGCCCGCCGTTCTTACCCGTCGTATCTCCCGTCCCCATCGAAAAATCCGCAGATTTGGAGATGGATGGCAGAGTGGATTTGCAAAATCTGCTCTACCTGTGAGCGGCAGAATTGAAGCAATCAAGAGTGCGGAGAGACTGTCGGTCACACCGCCTTTTGAGGATTTGGGTGCCACACACAAGCCTCTAAAGGCGGCAAGGCATCCGCAGATGCCGCATTCTCCCTCGGAGAGCCCACGGCACTTTGCAGCCCTTCGGGATGAAAGTGTCATAGTGGGTTATTACACTTCCCGCAGGAAGTGCATCCCCGTCCCCCAGCCGTCTGCCGCACAACAGAAAGGAGCTGATTTTTATGGCCAGAAACGACGGAATCGACCGCACCTTTGCCCGTAACCAGGACTTGCCCACCCTTGATGATGTGGCGAAGGTGCAGGAGCATAACGAACGGGAAAAGGACAGCTACTCCAACCAGGATATTGATACCACCCAAACCTACCGGAATATCCACTTCAAGGCTCCCACCGACAGCTATGCCGCTATGTTTGATCAGATGATTGCCGATGGTGTCATCTCCACTCGTGGTCTGAAAGCCGATGCGGTGAAATACGGGGAACTGATTTTTGATGTGAACTCCGCTTACTTTCACAATCACGGCGGATATGAATATGCCAAGCAATTCTACACCGACGCATACAAAGCTGCCGTAGAGATCGTGGGCGGTGAGCAGTATATCCTCTCTGCCGTCATGCACGCCGATGAGCGCAACCGAGCCATGTCGGAAGCTCTGGGGCAGGATGTGTATCACTACCACCTTCATGTGGTCTATGTCCCGGTGGTGGAAAAACAGATTCTCTGGTCGAAGCGGTGCAAGGATAAGTCCCTTGTAGGTACAGTCAAGGAGACCATTATGCAGGTCAGTCGCAGTAAAAAGTGGGAATCCAAAGTTGCTCTGGATGAACAGGGCAATCCGCTTCTGACCTCCAAGGGCAAGAAAGTTCTGCGGACATCGTACAGTGTCCTGCAAGACGATTTCTTCAACTATATGAAAGCTGCCGGATATACCGATGTGGAGCGTGGAGAGCGTGGCAGCACTGAAGAACATCTGACTGTGACCCAGTTCAAGGTGGCACAGGAGCAGCAGCGGTTGGAAGATGTGACCGCCCAAATCGCTCAGACAGAACAGGCGCTGGGCACCGCACAGGCTGCCGTTGAGAAAAAGCAGAAGGAACTGCAATCCCTGCAAAAGCAGACCAAAGAACAGCGCACTGCCGCCCTGACCGTACAGGAAATCCGCTCCATGGGGAAAAAGACGATCACCGGCAATATCACTCTGACCCCATCCGAGTGCAGCACACTCAAGGATTATGCGGTCAATGGGATTCTTGCCAAGGCGGAAAACAGCCGTTTGGAAGAAAAACTGCAAAGCGCACAAAAAAGTGCCGCTGTCTGGAAACAGCGATATGAAAAGATTTATGACAAGTACCAAGAACTGAAAAAGGAAGTCCAGCCATATCTGGACGCTGTCAAGCTCGCACCCGAAAAGGTGCGGGCTTTTCTTGATGCCATTTTGACCCGGACCCGGCAAACAAGGCAGCACGATCAGCCTGTCCACCGTAAGCCGCAGGATATAGAACTTTAATTGATGGAGGAAACTGCATGAGAAAACACAAAGATTTTATGAGCGAACCCGACTATGGTTATATCGACATTGAAGCCTGCTTTGAACCTGTTTTTGAGCCGCCGTTGGAAACTCTGGAAGAATGGCGCAGATGGGAGGATGAACCCGAACCGACGCTGGAGAACACCTCGGTCTATGTCACAGAGCCGGATGGCATTCAATATTTTTACTGCGGCAATACCAGGATTCGGGTATCCGAGCATTTCTCCCAGGCAGGCAAACCCATGGACAAGCTAATTGAAAATGTGGTCCAGTATGCTGCCCGCAACGCTGGATAAACCCATTCCACAACAAAATGTCGTTGAACCACACCCACGCTTACGGTATAATAAAAACAGAAGTATTGTAAGCGTGGGTTGTTTCGATTAGAAGGAGGATTTTTACCGTGAAACAACCTTACAATACCGCACTCTATATGCGTCTCAGCCGTGACGACGAAAACTATGGCGACAGCGTGAGCATCGAGACCCAGCGCACCATTTTGCAGCAGTACGCAAAGGAACATGGCCTTTCGGTGTATGGCGAATATGTCGATGACGGATGGAGTGGAACGAACTTCGAGCGTCCCAGCTTTCAGCGGATGATGGATGATGTGGAGGCCGGAAAAGTCAACTGCATCGTTACTAAAGACCTCAGTCGCTTTGGCCGTGAACACGTGATGATGGACTACTATCTGGAATTTGTGTTCCCGGAAAAGCAAATCCGCTACATTGCCGTGGCTGAAAACGAGGACACCGAAAAAGGACTTTCGGATTTTGTGCCGTTCAAGAACCTTTTCAACGAATGGTTCGCAAAGGATACCAGCCGCAAGGTGAAAACGGCGCTCCGTGCCAAATTTGCTGCCGGAGAACGCACTTTTGCCTATGCGCCGCTGGGATACATCCGCCATCCCGAAATCAAAAACACTTTAGCCATAGACGAAGAAACCCGCTGGATCATCGAGAAAATCTTTGACCTTGCACTTCATGGGGCGGGTGCAGCGAAAATCACCAAGACCCTGATTGCAGAGAAAGTTCCGACTGCGGGCTGGCTCAATTATCAGCGGTATGGAACTTTCGCCAATATCTATGCCAATGCGCCGGAAGAAAAATCCTATGCCTGGACGATCGCTCAGGTCAAAAGTATTCTGCAAGATGAAACCTACATCGGCAACAGTGTACACAATAAGCAGACCAATATCTCTTATAAAAACAAGAAAAAGGTGCGCAAGCCGAAAGAAGAATGGATTCGGGTGGAAAATACCCATGAGGCGATCATTAGCCGGGATGTGTTTGAGCAGGTACAAAAGCAGATCGCCAGCCGCAGGCGGCAGCAGAAGGATGCCACAACGCAGATTTTCGCCGGTCTTGTAAAATGTGCAGATTGTGGCTGGTCTATGCGCTTCGGCACGAACCGGCAGAACAAAACGCCGTACAGCCATTTCACTTGCAGCCAGTACGGACAGATGGGAACACAATGCTCGGCGCATTATATCCGCTATGACACGCTCTATGTCTATGTGCTGTCCAGAATCCAGTATTGGTCCCATCGGGCGCAGCTAAGCGAAGAAAAACTCTTGCAGCAGATTTTGAAAAACGGTGACCGGGAACGCATGACCGCCGCTAAGCGTCAGGAATCCGAACTGCAACGAGCGGAAAAGCGCAAGGCAGAAGTGGACGGAAAATTCGTCCGAATGTACGAGGACTGGTCCGCCGGACGCATCACCGAGTATAACTTCAATCTGCTGACGAAAAAGTACCAGGCAGAACAGCTGGAGCTGGAGGAAAAGATCAGCCGCTTGCAAGCGGAGCTGTCCGCAGAGCAGCAAACTGCCCTGGATGCCGAAAAGTGGGTCGCTCTCATCAAGCAGTACGCCAATCCCACAGAACTGACCGCTGAACTTCTCAATACCCTGATTGAGAAGATTGTGATTCATGAGGCTACTAAAGGTGCGGATGGGATGCGAGATCAGGAGATTGAGATTTACTACCGATTTATCGGCAAAATTGATTAACTTGCATCCATATCCTTAACTATGGGAAACAGAAAAAACTTATCCGGATATTATCAGTGTGGTCAAAATGAGTGATCTGTATCAAATCAGCCTGGACCATCTGCTCAAGGAGGAGCATACCATGGGAAACTACCTTCATTATCTGGAGGAAAGCACCAATACTGTGCGCAGCAATAAAAAGAAAGGAAACATCATCCTCATTGCCGCCTATCTTGTGATCTGGGCCACGGCCATCCTGGTGTTCTGGTTTTTCACAGAGGGTTCCGACGCCATGGGATACAGCCTGATGTTTCTGTGGATCCTGCTTCCGGCGGCCACCTTTTTCTTTTCCGCGGCAATGGGAAAAAACCGCTGTTGGGGGCGGTGGAGCTGGCTGGCCCCCATCCCATTTGGAATCCTGTATATGCTGGGGGAATACGCCACCTTCAGCGCCGCCAATATGGCCGCTTTCAGCAAAATAAACCCGCCCCATTGGGAGATGATCCCCATAGGAGGGGCCATTTCAGCCGCCGGGCTGGCGATTGGATGGGCAGTGAGCCTGATGGGGAGAGGGAAAAAAGAAGGATAAAGGGATTTTCAGAACCAGCTTTATTTTAAGACATTTGCAAGAAAAAACGAAAATCCGCCGGACACAGCAGCCTGTATCCGGCGGATTTTCGTTTGTTTGGTATTTTGTGTATGTATGAAGGAAGAAAGCAAATGTTACAGCTGCGCCAGCTTCCGGCAGATGGCCTGACCCATACCAGTGGTAGTGCCGCTGCCGCCCAAATCGGGGGTGACGGCCTCCTTGTCGGTCAGTACCGCCGTCATAGCCTGAGCCAGCTCATCGGCGGCCCGGACACCGGCGGCGTCCCCTTTCTTGTTGGCCAGCCAGGAGAGCATCATCCGGGCGGATTCTATCATGGCGAAGGGATTGGCGATATTCCTGCCGGCGATATCGGGGGCGGAGCCGTGGGTGGCCTGGGCCATACAGTAATCAGGACCCACGCAGAGGCCGGGAGCCATCCCCAATCCTCCCACCAGTCCGGCGGCCTCATCGGAAAGGATATCGCCGAACATATTGGTGGTGACCACTACATCAAATCGGGTGGGGTCCATGAGCATCTTCATGGCAAAGGTGTCCACCACCACTGTTTCCAGTGTGATGTCCGGATACTCCGTCGCCACCTCACGGCAGGCGTCCAGAAACAGGCCGCAGCCCAGCTTGAACACCGTATTTTTATGGACGGCGGTGACCTTCTTCATGCCGCCCCGCTGACGGGCCAGCTCAAAGGCGGTGCGGGCCGCCATGGAGGAATTGCGCCGGGTGATGACCCGGAGGGAAAGGGCCATGTCAGGCGTGGGCATACAATCGCTGGTGCCCTTATACATATTCCGGTCCGGCTGGAAGCCCTCGTTATTTTCCCGGACAATGATCAGATCGGTTTTGGGGTTGATGCAGGACACTCCCGGATATGCCTTGGCGGGCCGGATGTTGCTCACCAGATCATAGTTCCGCCGGAGGATGGGATGGGGATTGACGCAGTTGGGGTCCTTGGGGTAGGCCATATGGCCAATGGGTCCCAGAATCCAGCCGTCCAGGGTGTAGAGGGTCTCCAGCACCTGGGGCAGAAGGGAATTGCCATGCTCCACAAAGGAACGGTATCCGATGGGAAGGGGCACCCACTCAATACGCACTTCCGGATGACGGGCAACCGCCGCTTTGACAGCCTCCACCGCCACCGGTACGATCTCCAGACCGATATCGTCTCCATCCAAAACGCCAATGCGATATTCCGCCATTTCATCATCCCTGCCTTTCTGCCCATCAGCATAGCAGAATCCTCTTTTCCCCGCAAGAGCGGCTGTTTCGGCTCTTGCTTTTATCGGCATTTTTCTGATAAAATAAGATTATCAGTTATTGATTTTTTCTCAGATAATCTCAGTTTACTGATTTTCCTGATCAAAGTTTCAGATCAAAAAATTTATGCAGTCAGGAGGTGTTGGTCTGTGCGCTCCGAAGCTCTCGCTGTTTTTATCGCCATTGCCCAATGCCGCAGTCTGGCGGGAGCCGCCCGGGTCTGTCATCTTTCCCAGCCTGCTGTCAGCTCCATCCTGGCGGGGCTGGAGGAGGAAACCGGCTGCCGCCTGGTGGAACGGAAAAGCCGGCAGCGCACCCCCCTGGAACTGACCCGCAGCGGAGAGATCTTTCTGGCCTACGCCCAGTCTGCCCAAACTTTGGAGCAGCAGATGCGGGAGGAGCTTTCGGCGCTGCATGAACAGCAAACAACATTGATCCTGGGCAGCGGCCCTACCAGCAGCGCCCTGCTGCTGCCTCGTCTGACCCAATTGTTCCGCCGGCGCTTTCCCCATATTCCCCTGGTGGGAAAAGCCTGTCCCAGCTCCGCTGATGTTTATGACCTGCTGACCCAGGGGGGCTGCTGCTTCGGCCTGACCAGCTATCTGCCTCAGGAGGACCGCTTCGGCCTTCATCCCCTGCTGCGGGACCCCTTTGTACTGGTGGTTCCCCGGTCCATTTCCCTCCCCCGCACCATCTCCTGCCGGGAACTGCTCAGCTTGCCCCTGATCCTTCGGGAGGAGGGCTGCTACAGCCTCCAGCTGCTCAGGGAAAAATTGGAGGAGCTGGGGCACAGCACAGGGGAACTGAATGTGGTCCTTCAGGTATTCGGCAACAGCGCCGTCAAACAGGCGGCGGCCATGGGCATGGGATGCGGCTTTGTGGCGGCCAGCTCCATCCTGCCGGAGGACCGGAACTTTCGCCAGGTGGCGGTATCGGACCTGACCCTGGAACGGTGGATCTACCTGACCTGGTACCGTCAGCGGGAGCGCACGGCCCAGGAGGAAACCTTTTTCCGTTTCGCTTCCTCCCCCACCACCGCCAAAGCATTGTCCACCGCTTCCCTGAAATAAAGGGCACAGCGCTGCTTAAAAAAGAAAAATCAGTTACTCATCCCAGGGGCGGACCAGCACAGCTGCTCACCGCCTCATTCCCCACCGATTCAACTCGTGGGCTTTCCGCCGCAACGAAGGCGGTTTTTCAAACTGGACGGACACAAAGGCAGCCCTTTCCAGCGGCTGATCACAAGGAGGTTTTTGTCATGAGCGGACCTTTTTCTCTGGGCATCGATTATGGCACCCTGTCGGTGCGGACAGTGGTGGTGGATATGACAGACGGCCGGGAGGTATCCTCCGCGGTCTATGAGTATCCCCATGGGGTGATGGACCGGGTATTGCCCGACGGCACCCCTCTTCCCGACGGCTTCGCCCTGGCCCACCCCCAGGATTATCTGGATGGGCTGACCGACACCGTCCGCCGGGCACTGGCCGCAAGCGGGGTAAACGGAGGGGAAATCATCGGCATCGGGGTGGACGCCACCTCCGCTTCCCTCATCCCATTGGACGAAAACCTTGCCCCCCTGTGCCTGGATCAGCGGTACGCCGGCCATCCTCACAGCTACATCAAGCTGTGGAAGCATCACGGGGCGGAACCTCAGGCCAAGATGCTGCGGCAGACCGCTCTGGAGCGGGGAGAAGACTGGCTCTCCCTGTGCGGCGGGGATATCCGGTGTGAATCCCTGCTGCCAAAAATCGTGGAAACCGCCCAGGAGGACCCGGAGGTCTATGATGCCGCCGCTGTTTTTGTGGAGATTGGGGACTGGCTGGTAAGCCATCTCACCAGCAAACCGGTGCGCAGCCTGCAAATGGCGGGATCCAACTGCTTCTATCACCTGGAAAAGGGATATCCCAGCGAAGAATTTCTCAAAGCCGCTTTTCCCCATCTGCCGCCGGTGACCCGAAAAATGACCGGCACTTTGGTCCCGGTGGGCAGCTCCGCGGGGGGACTGGCCCCGGAAGTGGCGGAGGCCCTGGGCCTTCCGGCGGGAATCCCTGTTTCGGCTCCCCATATCGACGCCCATACCGCCGCCCTGGGCTGCGGCGCCAGCCAGGAGGGGGACCTGACAGCTGTGCTGGGTACCAGCGCCTGCTATCTTCTCAATTCCGCCTCCCCCAACGGCGCGCCGGGGATCTACAGCACCTTCTGGGAGGCCAATGCCCCCGGCTGGTACGGTCTGGAAGGGGGACAATCGGCGGTAGGGGACGGTCTTGCGTGGTTTGTGGAACAGTGCGTTCCTGCCGCCGTTACCAGGGAGGCGGCGGAGCGGGGGCTTTCCGTCCATACGCTGCTGACGGAGAAAGCCGCTGGGCTGGCTCCGGGGGAAAGCGGCCTGCTGGCCCTGGACTGGTGGAATGGCGTCCGTTCCCCCTTGATGGACCCCACCCTGCGGGGGGTGGTAGTGGGACTGTCCCTCCATACCCGCCCGGAAGAGCTGTACCGGGCTTTTCTGGAGGCCATCTGCTTCGGCGCCCGGCGGATCATCGACTGCTGTGAAACGGCGGGTCACCCGGTCAAACGGATCTTTGCCGCCGGAGGCATCGCCGCCAAAAACCCCCTGATGATGCAGCTGCTGGCGGATATCTGCGGCAGGCCGGTACGGGTCTGCGCTTCCGCTCAAACCTGCGCTCTGGGCAGCGCCATTCTGGGAGCTTCCGCCGCCCGGCCCGGAACCTTTTCTCAGCTGATCGGTCAAATGGCTTCTCCTGTTGTTTCCATCTACCAGCCACAGCCGGAGGCGGTGAAGGTATACGAGGACCTTTACCGGCAGTATCTTGACCTTTCGGAATTTCTGTGCCGTCCCCAAAGTCCGCTGCGGCAGATTTCTTCTTTGAAAAAAGATTGTTTATAAAGCTTTGCCCCATCCCACAGGAGCAGAAAAGGGGCCTGATTTTTGGCCCCTCACCTGCAAAGGACACGGGGAGCGATACCGGCAAGCATTTTATTCTCGATTCGTGTACTGAAACCAAAATCCCCGGGCGGAAACCATAGCAGCTTCTGCCCGGGGATTTCAGACTGTAGGAAAACCTGTTTCCAAGAAAAAACAAAATTCAAAACCATAAAAATCAGGACATGTGCCTGATTTTTATACCTCGACCCGCGCCCACTGGGGCGCGAAACCGGGGGTATCGCCGCTGGTTTCGTCAGGAACCTGCGGCGTATCCAGGGGGACTGGGTCCCCCTGGAAGTGTGCCGAACCCCTTCGGCACACTCAGAGGGACATGCGCCTGATTTTTATACCTCGACCCGCGCCCACTGGGGCGCGAAACCGGGGGTATCGCCGCTGGTTTCGCCAGGAACCTGCGGCGTATCCAGGGGGACTGGGTCCCCCTGGAAGTGTGCCGAACCCCTTCGGCACACTCAGAGGGACATGCGCCTGATTTTTATACCTCGACCCGCGCCCACTGGGGCGCGAAACCGGGGGTATCGCCGCTGGTTTCGCCAGGAACCTGCGGCGTATCCAGGGGGTATGGGATACCCCCTGGAAGCATGTCGAACTTTTTCGACATGCTCAAATCCCCGGGCGGAAACTATGGCGGCTTCCGTCCGGAGATTTTTACCAAGCGCTGTTTTATTGTGTAAGGAATTAGCCCCAAAACCCTTCCTCAGACATTGAAGCGGAACAGGACGATGTCGCCGTCCTTCATCACATACTCCTTGCCCTCGCTGCGTACCAGGCCCTTTTCCTTGGCGGCGACCATGGAACCGCAGGCCATCAGATCGTCAAAGGCCACCACCTCAGCACGGATGAAGCCCCGCTCAAAGTCGCTGTGAATCTTTCCGGCGGCCTGGGGAGCCTTGGTACCCTTGACAATGGTCCAGGCCCTTACCTCCGGTTTGCCGGCGGTGAGGTAGGAAATCAGTCCCAGCAAAGCGTAGCTTGCCTTGATCAGACGGTCCAGGCCGGATTCCCGCAGGCCCAATTCCTCCAGGAACATCATCTTGTCCTCGGGGGACAGCTCGGCGATCTCCTCCTCCATCCGTCCGCAGATGGGGATGACCTCCGCCCCTTCCCCCTGGGCGATCTTCAGCACTTCCTGGTAATGAGGATTTTTCTCCACATCACCGGCGAAGTCCGCCTCGCTCATGTTGGCGGCATAAATCACCGGCTTGCCGGACAGAAGGGGCACTGTGGCGATCAGCTCCCGCTCCTCCTCAGAGCACGGAAAACTGCGGGCGGAACGGCCCTGCTCCAGATGCTCCTTGAGGGCGGTGAAGAGCTTTGCCTCCTCCAGCGGCTTCTTGTCCCCCGCCTTGGAGGCCTTGAGGCAGCGGTCGATACGCCGCTCCACCAGATCCAGGTCGGACAGGATCAGTTCCAGCTCAATGGTCTCAATATCCCGCTTGGGGCCGATCTCCCCTTCCACATGGACGATGTCCGGATCCTCAAAGCAGCGCACCACATGAACGATGGCGTCCACCTCCCGGATGTGGGAAAGGAACTTGTTGCCCAGGCCCTCTCCCTTGGAAGCGCCCTTCACCAAACCGGCGATATCCACAAACTCCACCACCGCGGGGGTGACCTTATCAGGGTTGTACATCTCTTTCAGGCGGTCCAGCCGCTCATCCGGCACCGCAACCACGCCTACATTGGGCTCAATGGTGCAGAAGGGATAGTTTGCCGACTGAGCGCCGCCGCCTACAATGGCGTTAAACAGGGTGCTTTTGCCCACGTTGGGCAGTCCGACGATACCTAATTTCATATATCTCTACATCTCCTTAAAAAATGCCGTATTTACAAGGTTTTTGCGTTTTAGCGTTTTGGCGGCTACGCCATTTTTACGCCATTTACACATTAACTTGTATTGGGTTATATCAACATACGCTGCTGAGCTGAAATTGCTTGACCGCCTGATCCAGCGTTTCATCTGTCACATGAACATACCGATCCATTGTGGTTTTGATGCTGGCGTGCCCCAGCAGCTTTTGCAGCACTTTCGGCTGCATTCCGCTTTCAATCGCACGGGTTGCGTAGGTATGGCGCAGCGCGTGCATACAAAAGCGGTTGATCCCCGCTTCATCGCAAAGCTTATAGAGGTGGGTATCATAGGAACTGTTTTTCGCCGGTTCCCCTGTGCGCCAGTTGATAAAAACCAGATCATGCATCACGAGCCGGGAAATAACGCCGGTGCGCCTGTCCATATATTCCAGCGCTTGCGCCAGCAGTGGGGATTCTTTTCTGTTGCTCCGGCTGTCCCATTCCTCTTTCAAAATATCATACGCTTTATCCGTTAAAGGAATAGTGCGATAGCTCTGCTGGGTTTTGGGTGGACCTGCGCGCCAAGCTTTCTGCCCGTGACGAAACTCTAACGTCTTGTTCACCGTAAGCGTCCGGCGCTCAAAGTCGATTGCGTCCCATGTTAAGCCGATCATTTCCCCCGTGCGCAATCCCGTTTCGAGGATGAGTGCATACTGGTTGTAATTATGGGAGCGCTGTGCTGTTTCGAGGAAGAGACGCTGCTCTTCCCGCGTCAGATAACGAATGTCGTCTGCCGCACGGACGGGTTTTGTAAACCGAACACCATCCATAGGATGTTTTACGATTAAGTCGTTCATCTTCGCAGCCTTAAACATTGTCCCCATCGTGATATAAGCCTGACGGATGGTGGAACCTGCATAATTCGCATCCATCTGGATGAACACCTTTTTGCAGTGCATCGGTTTTACATTGGCAATCCGCATTTTTCCAATTACCGGCTGGATGTTGTGAATATAGCGATCCCGATAATTTCTGAGGGTATTGGGGGCCAGATCGCCGACAATATTTTCAATCCAGAATTCAAACCATTCATCCACCGTCGTATCGGTAGCGACAAACACATCGTCATGCTTATCAGCGTATTTCGCTTCCTCGATCCAGTTTCGCGCTTCAGGCAGCGTCTGAAAATACTTCTCATGCCGCTTCCCGGTCTTATCAACAAATCGTGCGCTATACAATCCGTCCTTTCTTTGGTAGATACCCTTACCGCAGTCTTTTCCCTTGAGAGTTTTTCCCATGGACGAGCTCCTTTCCCGCAGAGAAGAAAAGAGCACACTACTACACTATATAGTATAGCGCATGGTGCTCTTTTCCTCAAGGCTTCTCCGCGAATTTTTCAAATGCTATGTCAGATCACGAGCGCCTGACTGATGTACTGTTCAAACTCTTTGCGCTTCACCAATTTCTTGCTGCCCACAAAAAGTACGAATGAGCAGTTTGGAGAGCGCAGCATACTGTCGATTTTATTGATTCCGATATTGCTGTACTCAGCGGCTTCCTTTGCCGTGAGTGTCATTTTCAGGTGGATCGGCACCTTGCCGATGGAATTATCCATGTGATTGCCCCTTTCGTAGAATAATAGTTCGTTAATTTGTCTGATTTAGAATTTTCGCCGCCCGCTTCACATTTTCCACAGCGTTGCCCTTTCGGAAATTCTCACCGTTAAACTGGATGGGGATGCAGACCTCCAAAACCCTGTCATAGATACGGCGCTCGTCCAGATCGGCGGCCTTCTGCATCACGGAGAGTGGGATGTTGGTGGTGACGATCATCGGCTTGCCGGTAAGCAGCCGTTTGTTGACCACATCAAACACGCGCTCCTTGCCGAAGCTGGTATTCCGTTCCGCGCCCAGGTCATCCAAAATCAGTAGCTCCGGGCGCATCAGCATTTTCATGTAGGCATCCCGGTCAGCGCCGAAATTGCCCTGCATCCGGTTCACCACATCGGACAATCCGACAAACAGGACGGAAACCATTTGCTCAAGTAAGGCGTTGGCAATACAGCCCGCCGCATAGGATTTTCCGGTCCCCACATTTCCGAACAGGAGCAGTCCGATTCCGTCTCGGCGAAAAGCATCCCAATTTTCGGAATAGGCTTTCGCCTTGACAAGCTGCGGCGTCATAACATCGGCATTTTCAAACCGCCATCCGGCGGCGGGAATATCCCGAAACGCTTCGGAACGAAGCATGGCAATCCGATTCAGCCATTCCAGCTTTCGTTGTTCCGCTTCACGCTGTGCTTGTTCCTCAGACGCGCATTTACAGGCAATCGGGTGTTTGTCCAACCCGCTTTTGCGGTACTGTTCGGGGAAATAGGCTTCCTTGGGCGTGTGGCACTTGCCGCAGTATTTCAGCCCGTCATCCGGGTTGATATAATCCTCCGGGGCGGTGTTCAGGGTCTCTGCTGCCTCAACGATTGCAGCCATAATCGGATTCACATTCACAGACATTCTCCTTCCTCATAGGTCTCTGTGTAGTCGTAATTCTTACCGGGTTTTGATTTGCTGTCCTCGTCCAGCCACTTGCGAATGGTGGCATAATGGTTGGCGTAGTGCTTTCCGCTGGAGGCCATATAGGCCGACAGCCGGTTGATGTAATCCTCGTATTGGCCGGGATATGTCGATTGCAGATCGGCCAATTCACTGTCCAAAAGAAAAACATTTCGATACTGTCCAAAACAGCGGCGGGCATTCTCTCTCCTGTTATTCTGACTGGAATCTGTTTTCTTCTTCTCTTTCTTACTTGTGGGCAAATTTTGCCCCATGCAAGGGGAAGATTCCTGCCCTTCCAGCAGGCAGATGTTACCTTCTGGATGGAAAGAAAGCTGCACCTTATCAGGCAGTTGCAGGAAAATACGGTTTGCCCGGTTCCAACCTTGCCGGACGCGGGTGATGAGGCCCGCGCTTTCCAATTCGGCCAGCGCGGCCTTGACCGTCCGCTCGCTCCGGTTCATGTCGTTCGCCATCTGCCGGATGGTGTAGATCACATAGACATCCCCATCCTCCGACACCCAGCCGGATTTCTGGGAGAGCTGTGTGCGTCCCAGCAGCAGGGCATAGAGCAGTTTGGCATTGATCGAGTATTCTCCCCGAAGGATAAACCGAGGCAGCGGTACGAAAGGCGGCAGCGGGGTGTCGGTTTTGTAGTAGATGGTACATCACTTCCTTTCTCCGGAACAAGGCGATTAAGGCGGACGGTGGGATCGTTTGGAGTGGTAATGCGGGCAGACGATCACCACAGTGCGGAAGCTCTGCTTGCAGTTGTGAACGCACCTGCGGCAAAGGGCGTTATAGGCGATGCGCCCCCGGTCATTCAGGAAGAACGCCCATTCTTCTTTTCTCTTTTTACTCATACGCGGCATAGCGGCCTCCTGTGGTTATAATTCCTTTCGCTGGGTCTCTTTGAGCAGCGACCAAATTTCGGCTTGCCGTTCTTTCAGCTCCGCAACATCCTCAGCGTAAAGATTCCCGGTGCTGTTGATCCGGCGGCAAATCTGGTTGATATTGCTGGCAGCCCGGCTGACGGCTGCGGCCAGCTTTTTCTGCTGGGTGTAGTCCACTTTGATGATGTAACCGTCAATCGCCATCTTGCGGAGATATGCACCCATGTTCCTGGTGCCGAGCTGCGCCATCTTGTTTTGGATGAGCCGCCGCTCCTGCTCGGTGACGCAGAACTCGATGCGGATCGGTCTTGTGCGTTCAGCCATTGGATATTCGCCTCCTCAAACTACAACGGACAATTTTTTGCGGATTGGGGGGACACTCGAAAAAATATCCCCTTTCATATTTCAACGGACAGTTTCGAGCAAAAACTTGGTACCTGCTCAGAAAAAATTTCTCTCTCACTTTACAACGGACATTTTATTCGCAGATTAGCGGGTAAGGCGGGAATAAAATTTCCAAGCCGGAAAGTGCCTCCCAATTTACAACGGACACTTTTTAGGCTAAACGCAGGTATGGCAGCAAAATATTTTTGAACCGAATTCCCCTCCTACTTTACAACGGACATTTTCTCCGAGAAAAACAGGGGTCTGCCTGAAAAAAGTGAAAATAAAATGCTCCCGGCTTTGGAAAAAGCGGAAGCATCATGTTCTGCGGATATGAGATTTGAGAGAACAGCAAGCACAGCCGCTGTCCGTACACAGCGGCGAAATGAGCGTTCCGGCCTGTCGGCCAGTCTGCTCATTAGTTCTTGTTGGGAGCACCCAAACCCCTACTAATTCGCAAGAAAAATTGACTTGCATCATAATATCAACTCTGATTTTATCTCCATGTTGTCAATGCAGATGTTGACTATCATCGTGATTTTAGATATACTATTATCAGATTGTTGCTGCGAGGTGAGCGGATGGACTATATGACAGAACTTGCTGCGATTGCAAATAAAAACGGCGGCATTATCGAAACGAAAACAGCGGCGCAGCATGGCATTTCCAAAGCAATGCTCTATAAGCTGTGCAAGGCGGAAAAGATTCACCGTATAGTCAAGGGGCAGTATGTGCTCCCGGAAGATATGCAGGACGAGTTGCTGTCCATTAGCCGCCGGTCTGGAAAGATTATTTTTTCCCATGAAACGGCGCTGTTCCTTCACGGGATTTCCGACCGGACACCCTTTGAGCACACCGTAACCGCGCCCTCCGGCTGCATCCCGTCTGCGGCCATCAAAGCGGAGTGCAAGGTGTACTACATCAAACCGAAGCTGTTCGAGCTGGGCAAAACAATGCTGCAAACCCCCGCCGGGAATCCTGTTCCCTGCTACGATTTGGAGCGCACCATCTGTGATGTGATCCGCAGCCGCAACAAGATCGGGACAGAGACATTTTTATCGGCGCTGAAACAATACGCTGTCAGCCCAAAGAAGGATTTGAACCGGCTGGATGAGTACGCCCGTCAGATGCGGGTATCGGGCGTACTGCGCCAATATTTGGAGGTGCTACTGTGAGCAATGCCATGAGCCTGAAAGCGAAAATCCGCAACATCGCCAAGCAAAAAAATATCCCGGCGCAGGTCATTTTGCAGAACTATATGTTCGAGCGGCTTCTTGTCCGCCTTGCGGCCTCCACATATAAAGACAAGTTTGTGCTGAAAGGCGGAATGCTGGTAGCGGCCATCGTAGGGCTGGACAACCGGGCGACGATGGATTTAGACACCACGCTGAAAAACCTGCCCCTGACCCCGGAGACCATCCGCAGCGCACTGGAACAGGTGGCCGCCGTGCCCTTTGATGACGGCGTGACCTTTGAGGTGGGGAAAATCTCGCCCATCCGAGAGGATGATATTTACGGCGGCTACCGTGTAATGCTGAACGCCCATTTTGACACGCTGATTACTCCGCTGAGCATCGATGTCTCCACCGGGGATGCTATCACGCCCCATGCGGTGCAGTACCAATTTTCAGAAATTTTCGATGACGAAAAAACCTACGAGCTGTGGGCATACAACATTGAAACCGTCATGGCGGAGAAGGTGGAAACCATCCTGCGGCGGGGTGTGTTTAACACCCGTCCCAGAGATTTTTACGATGCGTACATTCTGGCAACCACACAGAAATTTGATAAGGCTGTGTTCGCCGAAGCGTTAAGTGCCACCGCAACCCATCGCGGCACAGCTCGTCAGATTGCGGATATATCTGCCATTTTGCACAACATCGAGAGCAGCCGAGAACTCAAATCCATGTGGGAGAAGTACCGCAAGCAATTTGCCTACGCCGCCCACATTGAATACGGCCAGATCATGGATGTGCTGAAAGCACTGGTTGCCTGACAGCGGCGGCCCTAACTCGAAATCAAAGCGCCCATGCCGCTGCGCGGGTTCGATTGGACACAATTGCCTCCCGATGCGGGACAGGTCCTTTACGACAGCAATAGGAAGGAAGAACAGTTATGCCGACACTTGAATGGATCGGAAAAGATAAAGTCGTCAACCACCACCAGGAGGTGCCCTTCCGGGTATTGGAACGGCAATACAGCTTCGACGAGAACGGCCGGCACGCTGAGGATAACGGCAGCGAAAATATGATTATCCACGGCGACAACCTGGACGCGCTGAAAGCCCTGCTGCCCCGGTATGAGGGGCGGGTGAAGTGCATCCACATCGATCCCCCTTACAACACCGGCAACGAGAAATGGATATACAACGACAATGTCAACGATCCCAAAATCAAAAAGTGGCTGGGCGAAGTGGTGGGCAAAGAGGGGGAGGATCTGACCCGCCACGACAAGTGGCTGTGTATGATGTACCCCCGATTGAAGTTGCTGCAAAAGCTGCTGGCGGCAGATGGGGCAATTTTTATCAGCATTGATGACGTGGAGTTACCCAACACCCGATTGCTGATGGATGAAATATTTGGTTCGAGCAATTTTATTACAACTATTATTTGGCATAAAAACTATGCTCCCAAATCCAGCGCAAAATATGGGCTCTACTCCAAAGTTAGTGGATAAAGGGATTTTGTGATATACTCTCTAGGGGGTGATACAGATGATAGCTAACTTTCCTGACATGATAGCCGGATCTCTCAACCTGAGTGAACCGTGGTATGTTGAGGGGGCGGAGTTTTCACCGGAGAAGAAAGAAGTCCACATCTATGTCAATGTCCGGGAGGGCGCAGAGTTTGCCTGTCCTTCCTGCGGAGGTGCCACTGTACGCAATGGATATGAGCCAACAGAGCGTGTTTGGCGGCATGGGGACTGTCTGTTCTACCCGTCCTTCGTCCATTGCAAGCGGCCCCGGGTGAGGTGTCCGCATTGCGGCACAAAGCAGATAAGCGCGCCGTTTGAGCGGAAGAATAGCCGGTTTACCTTGCTATTTGAGGGGTACGCCATGCTTATCCTTGCCGATATGCCGCGGGCAAAGGCAGCGGAAATCCTCCGCTGCAACGAAAAGTCCCTGTCCGCCATCCTCTCCTACTGGGTGAACGAGGCCGTGAGCCGTCAGGACTTGAAGGGGTTAGTGAGGCTCGCCGTTGACGAAACCTCCCGGCTCCGGGGACACGACTATGTTACTGTCTTTGTTGACGCAGACCGGCGGCGTGTCATTGATGTGGAACAAGGCAGAGAGAAAAGCGTTATCTCCACCTTTGCCGAGAAACTAGAGAAACACGGCGGTTCCAAAGAGGCTGTCTGTGCTGTTACGAGTGATATGTCCAAGTCCTATCTGCCTGGCATCGCTGAGAACTTCCCAAATGCCCTGAGCGTGATTGACAAGTTCCATGTCAAGCAGATACTCACCAACGCCCTCGATATGGTACGCAAGGAGGAGCAGAAGTCATCCGAAGCCAAGCAGGCCCTCTTTCAGGGCCGCAGGCTGTTCATGATACCCAGAGGACGAATGTCAGAACAGCAGGTCGCCAAGCTGGACTCCCTCTCCAAGCGGTATCCTAAGACCGGTAAGGCATACAGCATTGTTGCTGCCCTGGATGACTTCTACGCTTGCTATACGGTGGAGGAAGCAAGGAACGCCTTTGACTCTCTCTATTCCTGGATGCGGATGCGCCGTTGCCGGTTGCAGCCAATGAAAGACGCTGCCACCACACTACGCAACCACAAGGAGAAGATACTGGCCTACTTCTACCACCGCATTACCAACGCTGTCTGTGAGGGTATTAACTCCATGATACAGGCAGCCAAACGGAAAGCCCGTGGCTTTAATACCTATGAGGGCTTTGCCTCGATGATTTACCTCGTTGCTGGTAAACTCCAACTCGCTGTCCCTAACCCTTTCTAAATACTCCTATCCACTAAAACGGGAGTAGAACCAAAATATTTCTGTATCTGACAGAATATCTTGTACCATATATCCATATATCCATGTAAACAAGTAATTCCGGTGGAAGTTACAACTGCTTCATCGTTTTATAACACTAACTTGTGATCTCTCCGTAAGTGGAGTTTGATGAATATAATATCACCCTCTTCCTAATGGGCGTTAACAATATACAGCCTATATCTCCTATAATGGTGAATATAAGAGAGTGTGTGATGAGACCATGCGTATTGCATAAAGTGAAGGGGAATCTATGAAGACAAGGGGATTGAGAACACCAGCATCCATCAATGCCATATTGCTGTTGAGCATATTTACATTCGTCTTTTTAGGCGTGGAGTATCTTTATGTCAATATGATGTCTCGTATGGTTGGTGAGGATCAGACAGTGATTGCTCAAAATTACGCACTCGGTATCAGCGTTTTGGGATTTATCTTGTATCCGGTTTTGAATCGGGCGGTTCATGAACGGTTCAAAGCCCTACTTACCTTTTCTACCGTTCTGGTCTCCATCATCTGCATTTTTCTAATCCAGCAACATATCTCATACGCCATTACCCTAACAGCAGGGTTGATTTTGTTTTTTCTGATGGGGCTTTTCGGCAGTTCGGCTCACTATTTGGCTGTCTGTACCATCCATGGGGAGCGAACACTGGCCCGGCTGGTGGGTTTTGCCTATGCGGGCGGTATTCTTCTGCAATATATCAATAACAACTTAATCAACATAGAAATTGCCGAAGCGGTCATTCTTTCTGTTTTTCTAGCAGTGCTGAGCGTTCTGTTTATACGGACGAGGCATGTTTTTCGCGTGGAATTGATGGGTGAAGAGAAAACTTTATCTAAAGCGTTGGAGAAAACAAACGGCCCAATACAGAAAAAAATAACGACGGGCTTACTCCTGGTCTTTCTAGTGGCCCTGATGGCCTGCGTATTCAGCACATTGGACAACGCAATCACCTTAGGCCATGCTGCAGGCGCAATGGATATCGGGCAATGGCCCCGCATTCTGCTGGCGCTGAGCGGCCTGGCGGCAGGCTTTCTCTTTGATATTCGGAACAGAAAATACATGACGCTTATGATGTACTGCGTAATGGTATTCTCTGTTCTGTGTGTGATAATACTTCGGTGGGGCGGCCCATTTTTGACCGGAGTAGTGATCGCCTATATAGCTTCCGGATTTTTTGTTGTGTTTTTTACCACTAGCTTTTTAGAATTTGCGGCTTGCATGCGTATACCAGATCTCTGGGCAGGCATGGGACGGGCGGTGAATAACCTTGTGGCGGCGCTGATTACCAACAGCTCAGTAACTCTGCTCCTTTCAGGCAGAAACCTCACACTGGTCATCTTCATGCTGGTGTTGTTTGTTGCTGTCAGTATTCTGATGTTTGCCTATACGACTAGATCCCATACGGCATTGGCCCCGCCCGAGGCCCCGGCAACAGGATACACGCCAAAAGAAAAGTTTTCTTCCTTTGCAAGTCTTTTTTCATTGACCGACCGAGAGCAGGATGTTCTGCAGTATCTTCTGGTTTCCGATAGCAGTGTGCAGGATATCGCGCAGCAGATGGCGATCTCAAGACCCGTACTGTACCGCCATATTAGCAGTCTCAATGAAAAAACAGGTACCAAAAGCCGAATCGGCCTGTTGCAATTTTATTATGAGTGGATTCCGGAAAAAGAAGACGCCGCCCTTGAAAAAAGCCCGGATTTTAGGGCTTGAGACAAATGCAACCCCTTGTTATCTCAGAAAAAACAGCATAAAAACCAAAAAAGAGATGAATGTAACCTTATATTTTAGGATACTCCATGCTATTCTCTGTTTAAGGGACTGGCGCGGAGATCTGAAAAGCGGTATAGCGCTGTGTCAGAATTTCTGGTGCGGCGCTATTTTATTTGCGCAGAAGTTTTCTGCAAACAAGAAACCGGAAGGAGTGGATATAAAGCTGTAAAACAATCCCGTGAAATCACTATTTCAGCAAATTTTACGTTTCTATCTAAAGCGTTTGTATGGATCAGGAGGACTTATGGTATGAAAAAGTTGAGGCGGACAAAATTTATACTTCTACTATTGGCAGCAGTTTTTCTGACTACCCTTTCCGGATGCGGAGAAGCTGGAGACCTTGCGCAGTCTCAGATCTCTTCGGATTCCAAATTGGAAACCCATCCTTCGGACACAGAACCAGATACCCCTCCTTCGGAGGAAGCTTTATCTTCATCGAAGGACGAGATCGCCGTCACGCCAACAGCAGCCAAATCGGTCGAACTGGAGCTGTATGAAACAGCAGATTTCAGTTTGCAAATCCCCAAGGGATGGACGGTAACGAGCGGCGGCACAGGCATGTATCACTCCATCCGGGTCCAGGATCCTGCTGAGCCTCTCAACCAGATTTTCGTGCTGCTGAAGGCAGATGCTTTGCTCCACAGTCAGGAGGGAAAGGACGCCTGGGCTTATTATTCCGGGATTTCAGGCGTCCCCGGAATGCAGATATTTGCCCTGGCACCAGTCCTGTCAACCCCCTCTACTGAGAACTTTTTTAAAATTTTTCCGCAGTATGCAGATTTTGCTGTGCAGGCTGAGCCGGGTTATACTGGCTATACCTTCCCCCGGTTTGAAGGATTTGCTGTCACCGAGCGTTTCCCGTCAACCGGCGGTTTGAGTGCTTACGCACTGAACGATGAGATTCTACGGGCTACCTTTACCGAAGGAGGAAAAGAGGGTGAGGGCATGTTTGCCGCGTCAGTGGTGGATTTCGGAAGTGCTGAGATTGCGGCGGGGCCACCAGTAGGATATCAGGTCCCATCGGCGGATGGCGGCTATTATATGGCCTATAATGTGATGGCTGTAACTGCCGTGAAAGATTCTTTTCTGGAATGGGTCGACATCCTTACGGAGTGCGCAAGGAGCCTGGAATATTCTGAAAGCTATGTAAATGCCGTAAAACAGGCCGGAACTGAAACCGTCGCGCGGGCTATGGAGTTCAGCCGGAATGCAAACGAGGTGCTAGACGGGATTATGTCCTCCTGGGAAAACCGAAACACCAGTCAGGATATCATCAGTCAAAAGCAAAGCGATGCAACCCTCGGATACGAGCGTATCTGCGATACCGAAACCGGGGAAATCTACAAAGCGGAAAACGGCTGGAGCGACGGGTATCATGGCGACCGGTATCAGCTGGTCTCAGAAGACTCGATGTATCTGGAACCCATCAGCGGATATATCGAATGACAGCCACAAATAGAGAACCGATAAAGAAAAAAGGAGGCGCTGATATGGAAAATGTAAAACGGATCCTTCCCTATGTGAGGCGGTATGTGCTGATGGCGATCTACGATGTGTTGGATGAAGAGAGCATTTCCTATCACAAGGAAGAAGACGCGATCGTGGCCAGGGCAAAGGTGTATGGAAATATCAGCGTCTTTTCTATTTCTGCCGAGGAAAAGGAGGTAGGAACCGAGCTGAGGGTCGCGTTGCTGCAGCCATGCGGGGGATTGTCTGAACAGGGAAAAGAACGGACGATGGCCGCTATGTCGGATCGGATCGTACAGTATCTCGAAAATGAGCTTTTAATGAATCGACCCGTCGAAAGACTGAATCATGAGCCGGAAAACGGCTCTGGAAAACGGCTCTGTCAGATAAACAAAATCATAAGAGAGGAGTATTGTTATGGCGTTTCTGGATAAGTTAGGCAGCTTGGCAAAAAATTTGGGGGGATAAAACCAACGAAGCGATTGCGATGAGCAAGTTGAACGGAAAAATTACATCGGAAAAGGCTCTTGCGGAAACAGAGCTGAGAAAAATCGGTGAGTATTATTATGGCCAATTTCTTTCCGGCGGCCAGATAGAGCCAGAGATACTGGAGGCCTGTCAGTCGGCCAAAGCCCATTACGATGAGGCTGCACATGCACAGTTGGAGATTGACCGAATCCGCGCGGCGGAAGCAGCGCAGGCTGTCACGACGGCCTCGGCAGGTCCTGTTTGCCCATCCTGCGGGACAGAGAACACAGCGGGAACAAAATTTTGCCGGCAATGTGGAACAAAACTGGTGGCAGAGTCCCCTGCTGTATGCCCACAATGCGGGGCGGCTGCGGAACCGGGAGTGAAATTCTGCCCGGAATGCGGCACGGCTCTTTCTCAGCCGGAACAAGCCCCTCGGCCAGATGAACAATGACTCCACTGAAAGGAGGCTTTTGCCTTGAAAGAAGAAAAACAACGACTGATGCGAACGTTGGCTGACGCATATCAAAGCGGCTGGGCAAAATGGCTGTTCCTGATTCTGACAGTACAGACGCTTCTCCCAACTTTGATAAATACCATGCTGCTGTTTACCTCCAAGGCTTCTCTAGGGAACGTGCTCCCGGCTTTTGTAAGCTTCTTCTGCCTGCTGGCAAGCGGCGTCCTGGTTATCCCTGCGGCTATGAGCGCCACAGGGGAGAAGAAGCCGCGGCTCTCTCTGTACCTGACGGCGTTCTTCCCTTGTGCAGCCGCAGTACTTCTCTCCGATGAGATACTTCTCTTCGCACTTTACCGCCTTTCTGAAGGCGGCGGCGTATGGATAGCCCTGCTTGCCTACCTGCTTGCCGTCCTTCTGATGACGGCGGCATACATCAGAGCCGTCTCCGTGGTTCTGGCCAAAAAGCCTGTGCTGAAATCATGGAGAACCATATGGGCTCTGCTGCTCTGTGCCGCGATGGTTTATCTGTCCGTCTATCTGCTTCCCTCCGCGGCGCAAGCCCTGACGGCGGCCCTGTTCCAGGGCGGAACGCTATGGTTTTCCAGCGTGCTGGGGGTGTTCGCATCTGTACTGGCCGGCTGGCTTCTTTTGCCTGCCATTTTGGCGCTGATTGCCAGCCGGATGGCGCCTGCCGGGCAGACGGCCGGGGAAGCCGTCGCTCCCTCGGAAAACGGAACCTCTCCAGAGGGGGAACAGGGCCCGGCGGAGTCTCTCGGAGGAGTCCGGCCAAAACGTCGCTTTTCCACGGCGAAGGCGGCGTCACATGCGGTGGAGCTTCTGTCCGCAGCCGTATTGGCCGCCGGCCTGGGCCTGGCAGTTTTTCCGAACCTAGGAAAGACGGACGCCGTCGAGGAATTCATCGGCGACTATGTGACAAAGGCAACGTCGGCCACTATTTCCGTAGGGATCGGAGATTATGTCTTTGCAGTAAAAGCATACGATGAAATGGAGCTGGAACTGGACGCCTGGGCGTTGGCGCTGGGCTTTGAGCTGGAGGAGCTTTCCTATTCCAGCCTTTCCGACATGGTCCGGGATCATCCAGACAACGATACGGTGGCGTATCTCTATGCCTGCACGTCCGGAGAATCAACCCAGCTGGCAGGAATGGAAGAGCTGTATATTACCGGACGGTATGAGGGCTACGACTTTTTGTTCAGTCTGTTGGATGAATACAAAAGGGCAGAAGAAAACGAGGAACTGACCAACGTGCAGCAACTCCGCCGCAACCGCATTCTGACAGGCCTGGCAGCAAACGGAGTTTGGTCCGGGACCGAAAGGCTCAGCCCGCAGACTCTGATGGAGGACGAGGATGCAGCCGCTGCGGCAGTGACGGCCTGTATCGATCTGTGCGACGAGCTGTACAACAAGGGCTTTTATAACGCCATGGCCGAGATTCAGGACATGGTAAACCCTCAAAGCATGGACATTTCCAGCGTGGTCAATTATGCGGGCAACCATCCGGACGATATCGAGGCGCAGAAGGCCGCTATGGACGCTATTCTACAGGAAAGCTCGGCGGAATTGGCAGGAAGAAGCTCTTATCTCAGTGTTTACGAGCGGTATGACAGCCTGTGGAACAGCGAAATAGCGCCGGGGGCCACAGAGGAGGAAAAGCTGGCTCATATCAAATACATGATCTCCGCATACCAGATGAGCCTGGATTTTGAAAAAATTGTGGAATATGCCCTGACGGCTCTCGAGACCTATAGAGACGATCCGGAGCTGATGCGCTCCGCTGTGTACGCTCTGGCCGAAAGCGGCGAAGCGGAGGAGTGCCTGAAGCTGACAAGCCGCGCTCTGGCGAAGAATGCGGAAGACCCCTATATGCTGTATTATGCGGCGGTGGCGGAGATGCATCAGCAGGATTACGATGCTGCGATCGATTATGGGCTGAAGCTTTCCGGCCTGGTAAAAAACAGCAGCGTCCCCGAGATAGCGGACAACTATCTGTACCAGTACGTATCAAAAATGAACACGACGAGGGACGCCGGTTACGGCGGGGCCGTCAGCGAATATGTAGGGTTTTATAATTATCTCAGCGACGAGCAGCTTGCAAAAATTGAAGCGGATGAGCTGCTTTACCAGTATATCCAGGCCTGGCGCGGCACATACACCTATAACCAGGGAACCAGGGAGGAAGCGCCTGTGGAAGAGGTGCTGGCGTCACTGGACAGGGTCCTCGCCATCCAGCCGGAAATCGGGCAGCCTTACCGAATGAAGGCCGACCGTTTGGCGGCGGCAGTGACCAAGAGCGAAAAGGCCCTGAGTGATACGGAGGCCTATCAGGAGATTGTGGATCTTTATATAAAGGCCACCCAATATGTGCCCAACGACCCCTATATCTGGTTTAACCTGTACGACATATACCGTCAAATGGGCGATTACGTCCATGCGCAGCAATGCGCTGAGCTGGCGCTCACCTTTTCCAGCTGGAGCGATTATATCGGGGACGGCGAGGGCATCGGCGTCCATATCCATTCGGATATCAGCGCCTCGCAAAGCTTGCTGCTGGACCGTTTCCGCGAGCTGTATAACGAGAGGAACGGGATCGAGGAGGAAGAAACCGGTTCTGTGGGAGAGGGGGAATAAGATATGGTATCCATCATCTTCGGCATCCTGCTGGCGATCGATCTGTTTTTCATATTCTTTGCCGGCGGTAGCCTAGCGCTGACGATTCCCGCGGCTCTGCTTTGCGTGGCGGGAATCCTGTCCCCATGGCTGTTTCCACGTCTGCTTGCTTTCCTTGAAAAAAAGGCCGGCGAAAAGGGGCAAAAGCTGCTCAAATGGAAAAAACAACTGAAAGGGCTGTTCTGCTGCATCCTGGCGGCAGGCTCGCTGTTGTGCGGCAGTCTGGCGGGAATCCGGTATGGGGACGATGAGACGGATCTCTATAATTCCCTGTGCGCAGAAATGGAGGTAGCCGCTGCCATGGGCGATCTGGAAACCTGTGAAAACCTCGCTGTCGCCTATATTGTGCAATTCGGAGAAACCGAAACCGTCAATTTAAGCCTGGCGAAGGCGGCTTCCCTGGCCGGGGTGAAAGAGAGGGCGGATTTGTATTTTTCCCATTTGAAATCTAAGACCTCCCGGGAATACTACGCCGCCCGTTCCTATTATGTCAGCTCCTTCTCAGATGAGGAGGACGAAACGGAGGAGCTACGGAACCTCTGGCGGGAAGCGGCGATGGAGCATCCCGACTGGGGATATGCCAACCTGATGGCGGGAGTGGCTTATCTTGCTTTCGGAGAACGGTTGGAGGATGACTCTTTGAAGTTGAAATACGACAACGGGGAATGGGTCGAGTTCCGGAACACAGGCCCCTCCACCTACACGGCGCAGTATTACTTGGCCCTTGCTTACGGGCAGGAGCCGCAAAACCCGCTGCCAGCCGTCTATCTGGGCGTGATCTCCTGCATGCAGGCGCATTTTGGCGAAGCGGAGCAATATTTTCAGGCTGCTGAGGAGCGGATGCGAACCAGCGGGATGGACAGCGAGCTGCAGGATACCATTGACACCTACCGGCAGATCATGAAGGAGGCGTGACAATGAAACGGAGAATTGCATCCCTCTTGCTTGCGATTACAATGACCCTCACGGCGCTTCCCTTCGCTTCCACAGAGGCGGAGGCCAGAGTTCTGCTGCCGCCGGGGGAATCGCTGAGCACGCGCCCCAGTTGGGAGCGGCAGTTTCAGGATGCGCTGAACAATCTCTCCATGGGCTTCAACTCCACAACGCAGCAGTATGACGCGGGAGTGAGAGACCTGATACAGCAAAACAGCGAAAACTACAACTTTACGCCGTATGTCGGGAATTCTTTCAGTGTCTTCGCAAAGAACGCGCCCCAGGAAGATGGGGCCGGGCAGTCATACGAGGGGATGAACGTATATGAGGTGGCCGATGCCATCAGCCCTCCCGGAGCATTCAACAGCGACTTCGTTGAGTTTCTGGAAAATGAACTCTTGTACACCGCGGAGGGGATTGCCGGCCCCCTCCTTGGCGATCATAATTTCATTAACGACTTCATGCAGGAGACCGGCCGCCCCTCGAATTCCTACAATTTGGCCATGAACGAATTTGCCGACGGTTTCAACCAGTTTTACAGTATCCCTCTGATAAAGTTCGGCGTCGACACTGTTGGAATCATAGGCTCTAGCGAGGAAATAATGGCCGGAATGATCGTCCGTGACCTCAATCATGGTTCTCCATTGGTCCAAAAGGTCGCCGCAGAGTGGGACAACTTCCTTCCGACCGTTAGTAAATTGTCCACTATTAGCGAAAAGGTGGGATACGTCGGCGCGGTGCTCGACGCTTATAAGTATGTAGGCCAGATTTCCGAAGGCTTCAGCAACAACCCCTTTGCCGGCGGAGGCTATGAGGGGTTGGAATTCGCGGTCAATGCATTGGACGGAGCGATGATCGGCGTTGCTCTGGGAGGAGGGCCGCCGGGTGCGATAGGAGCCCTCACATACGGTATTATCCGGGATCGGCTTGATTCGGATCCGGTTCTCGTTGATGTGGTAAAAACCTTGTGGGATAAGACTGGTTTTGTTGGGCAGATAGCTGATGCCGAAGTCCGCATTATGAATGAATTGCTCACGCCTCTCCTCCTGGAGGGGATGATCGCATGGGACGATTTGACCGGATGGGAACATTTCGGCGTTGAAGACGATGCGAACATAGCGGGCTACGACCATGTGCAAAAAATGCGGGAGCTCTGGTATCAAAAGAACCAGGAGCTGGCACAACTGATACGGGAGGGGAAGGAAAACACCCCGGAAGCGCAGGCGCTGATACAGTGGCTACTGGCCCGGCAGAAATGGGTCAAAAACGACGGCCCGCGCGCCGGCCATGTGGATATGAAAAAGCCCAACATCTACCTGTACCCCGAAACGAAGACGGAGATCACCGTCACCTTTGACCGGCCGGAGCTGCTGACTGTATCCGACCCGCTGTATGGGGACGGATGGACAGTTACCGCCCATCCGGACGGCACGTTGGAGGATGCAGGCGGCAAATATGGCTTCCTGTTCTACGAAAGCCTGGCCGTTCCCTCCATTTTCCGCCTGGACGAGGGCTTTGTGGTGAAGGCGGAGCAGCGGGAGCAGACCTACCGCCGGGTGCTGGAGGCTTATGGCTTCAACGAGCAGGAAATTCTGGACTTTATCGAATACTGGACGGATTACCTGGAGCCCGGCGTAGATTATGTGATGTATCCGCTGCTCACCGAAGGGGTGGATGCGGAAATGCCGGTCCGCTTCTCGGTCCAGCCGGACAACATATTCCGCCTGTGGTTTGGCTTTGTCCGGTACGAGGGCGGCGCGGTTCCCGAGCCGGAAATCGTTCCCATGGACCGTAGCGGCTTTGAGGCGGTCGAGTGGGGCGGCGCAGTACTGAACTGAGAGCAGAAAACAAGAGGCGCGGGGAGACAGCTTCTTCCCGCGCCTTACAGTAAAAAAGGAGGATCTAGTGTGCCATGAAGATTCGGGCTACATGGAAAAAGCGGATATGGGGAATGGCACTGGCGCTTTGCATCACGCTCCCAGCGCTTGCCCAGCCTGCTTTGGCTGCGGAAGAATATATACCCGGCAATCCCCGCTGGTCAGGCTACAAAAATCAAGTGCAGTGGGATAAGCCGGAAAACGCCGGTTCCAGCGACAGTTTCGAGTACGAGGCTCATCTGCTTCTCGAAGGCGAGGTGTTGGAAAACCAGACGTCGGAGATCCAGCCCTATGTCTTTTTCTCATCCGATACCGTGACCCTGCCGCAGGAGGAATACACCATCCGGGTGCGTGCCCGGTGGATTATGATCGTCGGGGATCCGGACGGCCAATATATGGTAGCCGATGTTGGGGACTGGGGGCCCTGGGCCTCCAGCGGCCCGGAAGCAGACGGGCCGGCCCCTGCTGCGGCTGGCTCCGGGAAGGTGGAACTCACCTTTCCGGATAACGGCGTGTCCGTCTCCCTCCAAGCGGATTTATCGGAGGATGCAGAGCTCTATGCCGATACAATGGCGGCGGAAAGCCTGCTCTGCGCCGATCCCGGACTGGAAGCCCAGCTGCCAGGGCTTTTATCGGTCTATGAGATTTCGATCCGGCAAAGCGGCAGACGGCTGGAGCTGGGGGACATTCCGATAGAGATCCGCATCCCCTTAAATGATCATCTGAAAAGCCAAAGCCATCATCAGGCGGTTTATCTCGGTGAGGAGCCGGAGCCTCTTGAAACCGTTTCCGAGGGCGACGCTTTGATTTTTGAAGCCCCTTCCCCGGGGCGGATCGCTATCCTCGGATCCGACAAGCCCTTTGTGCCGGTAGCCGCTTCCTCGGATAGCCCACAGTCTGAAGCGTCTGGAACTGCTTCCATGGAAAGCAAAACCCCGGAAACCTCCGCTCAGGCGTCCGATGGCAACGGCTCTGAAGAACCAGTCTCACCGGACAGTCCGCAGGCAGAGGAACCCGAACCGGAAAAGGATGACGGCGAAACTTCCTATATGGCGGTTGGGCTGATCGTTGCCGCAGCAGTTGCAGCAGGGGTTACGGCTTTTATCCTCCTTGCACGCAGAAAAAAAGCATCATCTCATAAATAGGATGAGACTATCAGAACCATACAAACATCGGGATACCATGCCATTGTATCCTGTCCAGCTTTATCCCCGGCAAAGCCGGAAAAAGGAGGAGAGCTCATGAAGAGACTGATTGCAGTGTTGCTGACCATTTGCATCGCTGCTGGATTGCCCGTAGCGGCATTCGCGGAAAACGGACCGTCTTCCGGAGAATGGAGCAGCGCCTGGATTCAACTGATTCAAGGAGAAGAAGCGCAGCTTCTATTCAGCAGCAGCGAGCCGGCTGTCGAAGTAGACCTGCCCGGTTTCATTCACTCGCTGATATGCCTTCCGCATCCGCCCCCACTTGGGGATCAGGCCATAGGCGAACAGGGGGACGATGATTACGGCGGCGATGGCGTAGAAGGTAAAGGGGATGATGTGGTAGAAGGTGTCAATAGCACTGCCGTAGCCCAGCTCCGGGATACCGGCTTCGGCGTAGAACAGACCGGCGAAGAAGACCGCCCATGTGGAGAAGGGCAGCAGAGCGCAGACTGGGGCGCCGGTGGAGTCGATGATGTAGGACTGGGCCTCCCGAGGGATCTTGTGGTTGTCGGACAGCCTTCTCATGCAAGTACTCAGGTTTATCGAGCGGGAAATTAAGCGAGGGAAGCATTATGTTAAGGAAAAAATCAAAAAGGCATTTTTATATAGTAACAGTAATAATGGTTCTTCTCGTAATATGGACCGCATGGAGCAATACAACTGTGGGGATTACGCACTATACGGTTGCAAGCGATAGGCTCCCTGCTTCATTTGATCATTATAGTATTGTTGTCGTTTCTGACCTACACAATGCCGAATTCGGTGAAAACAACAGTCAATTAATAAAATTGATAGAAAAAGAAAAGCCTGATATTATTGTAATAACTGGGGATTTGGTAGATTCCAACAAGACCAATATTGATATAGCCCAAAAACTCGTGGGAACTCTTACAGGGATTGCACCTTGCTATTATGTAACAGGAAATCATGAGGCATGGCTTGGTGAGCAATATCAGGAATTAGAAAGTATATTGCTTGATGAAGGTGTTGCTATTCTCCATGATAGAGCAGTACAATTGATAAAAAACACGGAAAGCATACAGCTTGCTGGCTTAGATGACCCCGATTTTACAGATAGAGCCCCCCTTCAGCAAAGCATGATAAAAACGAAAATCAATAATATGAATCTAACTGACAATTATTGTGTGTTGCTTTCACACAGACCAGAAGCATTTGAAGACTATGTATCCGAAAATATTGACCTTGTTTTGAGTGGCCATGCACACGGAGGACAGTTTCGCTTACCTATTATCGGTGGAATAGTGGCGCCTAATCAAGGATTGTTTCCAAAGTACGATGCCGGGATATACTCAGAAAATTATACAACTATGGTTGTAAGTATCAGGATGTGCTGCCCGGCGTTCCCAACCTTTGCTTCAAGGTGCCCACCGGCGGCGGAAAAACCTTCCTCGCCTGCAGCGCCGTCCGGCCTGTGTTTGACGCACTGCCGTTTACCAAGACTAAGGCGGTGGTGTGGCTGGTGCCGTCCGACGCAATTCTGACGCAAACCGCAAAAGCCCTAAAAGACCCGCGCCATCCTTACCGGCAGAAAATTGATGTGGATTTCGGAGGGCGGGTAGAGGTTTATACCAAGCAGGAGCTTTTGAACGGGCAGAATTTCAACCCAACTGCCGTCACCGAACAGCTCTCCATCATGGTGCTGTCCTACGATTCTTTCCGCGGTCGGGGCAAAGAGGGCTTAAAAGCCTATCAGGAGAACAGCAATCTTGCCGCCTTTGCCAAAGTGCTGGGCGCGCCGGAAAACCCCATTGAGAATGCGGATGAAACGGCGCTGTTTCAGGTCATCAACCAACTCAATCCACTGGTGGTCGTGGACGAGAGCCACCATGCCCGATCCGAGTTGAGTATAGAAATGCTCGCCAATTTTAACCCCTGCTTTGTGCTGGACTTGACCGCCACACCCAAAAAGCGCAGCAACATCATCTCCTATGTGGATGCGGTGCAGCTCAAGGCGGAGCACATGGTCAAGCTTCCGGTGATCGTCTATAACCGGGACAGCCAGGCTGAGGTGCTGATGGACACGATTGACCTTCGGGATAGGTTGGAAGAAATCGCCAACGCAGAATATCAGAACGGTGGAAAGTACATCCGCCCCATTGCCCTGTTCCAAGCACAGCCAAAGGGGAAGGAGGACGCAACCACCTTTGAAAAAATGCGGAAAGAACTGGTGGAAGCCGGGATTCCCGCCGGACACATAGCCATCCGCACCGCCGATGTGAACGAGCTGAAAAACGTGGATTTGCTGTCCCCGGATTGTTCGATACGGTACATCGTCACGGTAAACGCGCTGAAAGAGGGCTGGGACTGCCCGTTTGCCTATATTCTGGCTTCTCTTGCCAACAAGACCAGTCAGGTGGATGTGGAGCAGATTTTGGGGCGTATTCTGCGCCTGCCCTACACCGCCGAGCACAAAGCAAAAGCCCTGAATATGTCCTATGTGCTGACTTCTTCCAACGACTTTAACGATACAGTACAGCAGATCATCCGCGGGCTGAACAGCGCGGGATTCAGCGACCGGGATTACCGGCTTGCCGAGCCGATAGAACCTGCTAAACCTGCTCCCGTGCCGGAACAGCTTCCGATGTTCGAGCCGGAAACCGCGCAGGATGACTTTGCCGGGCTGGACGGGAAATCCATCTGGGCAAAGCTGCAACGGCGCAGGGAGAGCGAAAAAACGCCGGATTCCGCCCCTAAAGCAGACAGTATGCTTGCCGAGGCCCGGCAGGCGGGCGACGCATACAATCAGGCGGTGCAGGGCGCGGACAACGATCCGTTTGCTGCCGTTCTGCCGTGGGAGGTGCGGGACAAAGTGAACACATTTCCTATCATCCCCCAATATCGAGGGAGCGTGGACGGGCTGCTGATCCCGCAGTTCTTCCAGGTGATCCCGCAATCCCTGTTTACGAACGGGGATAAGGTGCTGCTGAGCAAGGAGCAGCTTGCCGACGGCTTCACTTTGAAAGGTAAAGCATACGATATTGATTTTGATGCGGCAGACGATGAGATCGTCAAGGTCGATGTGGCGTCTGGCCGCAGTGTGCCGAGGGCTTACCAGATGGAAGCCGCCGACCAGCGGTATTTCAAGGAATATTTCAGCAATCTCCCATCGGAAAGCCGAGTGCGCCAGTGCAAGGACATGATGATCCACCAGTTGGACAAGCTGAACATGGTGGATGGCGGAGATTTACGCGCTTATGTCAATCTCATTGTGGACGGGATGGATCGGGAACAGCTTGCCGCTATGGAAAAGGCCCCACTGGGCTTTGCGGCAAAAATCCGTGCCAAAATCGAAAGCCTGCTGGATCAACATTACAAGGAGACCTTCTTCACATGGCTGGACCGTGGCAAAATTGTGTGCGAGCCGTCCTACCGTCTGCCATCGGCAATCCATCCAACAAGCAGCACGGCGATTTACGGAAAGTCGCTCTATGAGGCTGAGGAGGGCATGAACGAGCTGGAACAAGAGCTAGTGAAGCGGCTGACAGCCATTCCCAATGTGCTTTGGTGGCACCGGAATATCGCCCGGCACGGCTTTGCCATCAACGGCTACTTCAACCACTACCCTGATATTATGATTATGACACAAAGCGGCAAAATCATCCTTGCCGAAACCAAGGGTGATCACCTGAAAAACGACGACAGTCAGGAGAAGATCGAACTGGGTGCGGCTTGGCGGAACGCAGCGGGAAATCGGTACCGCTATTACATGGTGT
Organism: Angelakisella massiliensis; assembly: GCF_900104675.1. Taxonomy (GTDB): domain Bacteria; phylum Bacillota; class Clostridia; order Oscillospirales; family Ruminococcaceae; genus Angelakisella; species Angelakisella massiliensis. Next base: position 885,722 of record NZ_LT629944.1, read on the forward strand.
TCCAAGACGGGGAAAATCTGCCGCATGGAGCAGTGAGCATGGGGCAGTTCTTGGAGACTGTTGAAGCCTTATAACAAGTGAATGACCGCATCTCATGTTTTCTGATGGGGCAGCAGAGAAATCTGCTGCCTCTTTCTTATGGTGACTACCCTATGAAAAAGATGAGCACGAACCGTTTGTATAGGCCGTGCTCATCTTTGTGTTTTCTTAGAGTAGTAGTGCTCTTCTCCACCTGCAAATCAGTCGGTTTCTCTACGCCATTTTTACGCCATTTCTGCGTGGGGCTGCATAGAGAAATATGAACTTATAATTTGGTCGGTTTTGCGTAAAACGGCGCTGTATCAGGCTCTAGCGGTGTTTGTGGAGAAGTATGAAGATATGGAATCCGGCGTCTGAATGCCGATTCCTAATTTCATTGTTTTTCCAGAACCTTTCCTCTTTTTGATAGCCTTTGGGGAGAGGGCGGATAAAAAATCCCGGCTCTCCCTCACCGGGGGCGAACATCACCGGAGAAGGCGTTTGCACAGTTCCTATTATAATGCCTCCCGCAGCCTGCCGCAACCCTGGAAGGGACCAAAGACTCCCCTCAAAGGGAAAACCGGCCTTTCCCTGGGGACGCCTTCTCCCCCCGCCGCTCAAACAGACTGATTATACCCAATTCTTTTCCGGGAAGCAAGGGCTGGTGCCGTTTTTTGTCCCCAAGGTTTCAAAAGAGGCGTATTTCCACAGAAAAGCTGTTTTTCATTCAAATATTTGTAACCTATCTTGCGGGAAAACGAGTATAATAGTAAAATGAAAGTGAACTGATTTTTTACGCTGGCGGAAGGATTGTTTCCCCAGTGTGACAAGCCCCCCGGCGGACAGAGGCGGACCCCGTCCTTGGCCGAACCCTCCGTCCGTCAGACAAGCAAATGAAAAAGGAGGCCCTTTGTTATGGCTATGGGAAAGATCCTGGTGGCGGACGACGACAAGAATATCTGCGAACTGCTTCGGCTGTATCTGGAAAAGGAAAACTACACCGTGGTCATGGCCCACGACGGCGAGGCGGCGGTGGAGAAATTCAACGCCGAAAACCCCGACCTGGTGCTGCTGGATATCATGATGCCCAAGCTGGACGGCTGGCAGGTCTGCCGGGAGATCCGCAAAAAATCCAACGCCCCCATTATTATGATCACCGCCAAGGGCGAAACCTTTGACAAGGTGCTGGGCCTGGAGCTGGGGGCTGACGATTATGTGGTCAAGCCCTTTGACACCAAGGAGATCGTTGCCCGTATCAAGGCGGTGCTGCGGCGCACCACCTCCGGCACTGCTCCTGTCAACGAGGTCAAGGAAGTCAGCTATGACAAGCTGGTGGTCAACATGACCCGGTATGAGCTGAAGGTCAACGGCAAGGTGGTGGACACTCCTCCCAAGGAGCTGGAGCTGCTGTTCCATCTGGCCAGCAATCCCAACCGGGTCTACACCCGTGACCAGCTGCTGGACGAGGTATGGGGCTTTGAGTATTACGGCGACAGCCGTACTGTAGACGTGCATATCAAGCGCCTTCGTGAAAAGCTGGAGGGCGTATCGGACCAGTGGTGCCTGAAAACCGTATGGGGCGTGGGCTACAAGTTCGAGGTCAAGGAATAAACGGCCTTCCGTTTCCTTCGGGCCATGGCCTGAAGCGGAAAAGGCACTGTCAGGCGGGGGGAATCTCCCGCCTGTTTGCAAAAAGGCCGCTTTTTAAAGTCGGTATACAGGAGGACAAAAGGCCTGCATGAAAAACAAAAGCCTATTTCAGCGGTATTTTTATATCTGCTTTACCATGATCCTGCTGAGTATGTTTATTTTGGGGGCTATTTTTCTGGTATTTGCTTCCCAGTACTTCAAGGAGGACAAATATACCCTTCTCTCCCAAAACCTGGATCAGGCGGCGGATCTGACAGTGGATTGCATGATCCAGATCGGCGGAGTGGTGCATATCACCAGCAATGTGGAAAACTACTATAACACCATTGGAGAATCCATCGGCGCCGATATTTATCTGGCGGATATGCGGGATGGCCGCATCCTCTACAGCGGCGGCGCGGGGGGCAGCGAGCATCAGCTGGAGTATGTGCCCATGTCGGTGATGGAAAGCTTCCGCACCAAAGCGGTGTATACCGAGACCGGACGGATGAAGGGGCTGTATGAATCGGCTCACTACACCGTGGGCAAGCCCATCCTTTCTCCCGGCAACCGGGTCATCTGCGCGGTGTTCGCCTCCACCTCGGCATCGGCTCTGTCCACCTTCCTGGTGGATATCTTCCAGATGTTCGTCCTCAGCGCTGTGGTGGTGATGATCCTGGCCAGCATCATCATCTACTTTGTCACCAGCAATATGATCCGCCCTCTGCGGCAGATGCTGGTGGCCACCGGCAGCTTTGCCCGGGGTGATTTTTCCATCCGGGTGCCGGTGGAAGGGGATGACGAGGTGTCCATGCTGGCGGCAGCCTTCAACGCCATGGCCTCTTCCCTGGCCACTTTGGAGCAAAGCCGCCGGTCCTTTACCGCCAATGTCTCCCATGAGCTGAAAACTCCCATGACCACCATCGGCGGATTCATTGACGGCATTCTGGACGGCACCATTCCTCCCGAGAAGCAGAACTACTATCTGCAGATCGTCTCCACCGAGGTCAAGCGTCTGTCCCGGATGGTACGGGCGATGCTCAACCTGTCCCGGATCGAGGCGGGAGAGCTGAAAATCAATCCTGAGCCGGTGGAGATCACCGATATCGTCACCCGCACCACCCTGATGTTTGAAAAGCCCCTGACGGATAAAAACATTGAGGTGCGGGGCCTGGATACGGAAAAACGGATGGTGGAAGCCGATCCCGATATGATCCAGCAGGTGGTATACAACCTCATTGAGAACGCCGTGAAATTTGTCAATCCCGGCGGATATCTGGAATTCCGCTATTGGGAAGAGGGGGACCGCACACTGGTGGCGGTGAGAAATTCCGGCGAGGGCATCCAGTCGGAGGAACTCAACCGGGTGTTCGACCGCTTCTATAAATCCGATAAGTCCCGCAGCAAGGACAAAAGCGGTGTGGGACTGGGACTGTATATCGTCCGTACCATCATCAACCTCCATGGAGGAGAGATCTTTATCCGCAGCGAAGTGGGCCAGTACACTGAGTTTGTTTTCAGCCTTACCACCTGTCCCCAGAAAAAGCAGCCCCGCTTCCGCAAGGCGGAAAAAGAGAATCTGCCTTCTCAGAAAACGGAATAAGGCGGCGCAGTCATAAAAGGGGTCGAAAACAGAAAAATATTTATCGGCTGGTCAAATCAAGTTTACATTTCTTTGGTATATTTTTTCACTGGATTATTTCACTGGATCACAGCAGTGCATCAAAGCCGCCGGCATATCCGGGGGCACAGGAACGGAGCGAAAAATCATGAACGATCAATTCAATCAACAGGATCCCCGGCAGTTGGATCAGGAATCCACCCAGCGGCCCTATCAGCCGGATTATTATGCCAACGGTCAAAATAACGGCTACAGCGGTCAGAGCGGCTCCAGCGGGCAAGGCGGACAGAATAACGGCTGGCAGAATTATGACCGCCAGTGGCAAAACGGCGGCAGCTACGGTTATCAGCGGGGCAATGGGCCTTATCAGTGGAATTTCGATCAAATGCATCAGACAGATCACCAAAACCGCAGTCCCAAAAAGAAAAATCACGGTCTGCGGGTGTTCGGCGTCATTCTGGGAAGCATCGCAGGACTGGTGCTGGTTTGCTTTGCCGCCTACGGCGGTTATGTGGCCGCTACCGGCAGCGTTCCCCAGCTGTCTTCTCCCACCCAGGAAAGTCAGCAGGAACCCTCCGGCGAGCCATCGGTGAACAGCGTTCCTGATGTCACCCTGGAGGACAAGCCTCAGGGCGAGTCTGCTGCCGCTTCCGACGGCGGAATGGCCAATACCGAGATCTACACCAAATGCTCTCCCTCCGTGGTGGGGATCGTCAGCTACCTGGGTACCACCAGCTATGGCTACAGTGAGCAGAGCCAGGGCTCCGGCATCATCATGAGCGAGGATGGCTACATCATTACAAACGCTCATGTGGTGGAAGGAGCGATGGATCTGGAGGTGGTCCTTTCCACCGGTGAAACCTATGACGGCGTAGTGGTAGGTTCCGACAGCCAGACCGATCTGGCGGTGGTAAAAATCGAGGCGGAGGGACTGACCGCGGCTGAATTCGGCAATTCCGATCAGCTGCTGGTGGGAGAACGGGTGGTTGCCATCGGCAATCCCGGCGGTCTCCAGTTTGCCACCTCTTTGACTGTAGGCTATGTCTCCGCCCTCAACCGGGAGATCGCTGCCGGTGACGCGGGATATACCATTGAGTGCATCCAAACCGACGCGGCCATCAATCCCGGCAACTCCGGCGGCGCTCTGATCAATGCTTACGGACAGGTGGTGGGCATCAACTCCGCCAAAATCGCCATGGAAGGCTATGAGGGCATGGGCTTTGCCATCCCCATCAACGATGCCATGCCCATCATCACCGATATCATCACCAATGGAAAAGTCACCGGCCGGGCCATGCTGGGCATTACCGCCCAACAGGTACAGCTGGAGGAGGCTCAATATTACGGCACACCTCTGGGGCTGCGGATCTATTCCTTCGTGGAAGGGGCCGATATCCAGGCCAAGGGAGCAAAAGAAGGGGACATCATCACCCACATTGAGGGCAAACCCGTTTACTCTTTCAATGAAAGCGCCGAGATCCTTCAGGATTACGCGCCGGGAGATACTGTCACCATCACCATCTACCGTTTGGATAACCGGAGCAAGAGCAGCACCTTTGATCTGGACATTGTCCTGATGGGCTCCTGACGGACAAAAAGTTTACCTCTGCAACTGAAAAATCATCTGCTCAAAAGGCGGCGGGGACCAGTCCCCGCCGTTCAAGCGTGTCGAAAAAGTTCGACACGCTTCCAGGGGGGTATCCAATACCCCCTGGATACGCCGCAGGTTCCTGACGAAACCAGCGGCGATACCCCCGGTTTCGCGCCCCGGTGGGCGCGGGTCGTGGTATAAAAATCAGGCACATGTCCTGATTTTTATGGTTTTGAATTTTTTCTTGGAAACAGATTTTTCTACAGTCTGAGGCGGCGGGGACCAGTCCCCGCCGCCTGTTTGCTTTTGATGGATTTTAATCGCATTGGGGCTGAAAAAAACGCCTTTTCTCCCAGCGCTGCTCCCCCATTCAAAAACACTTATCCTTCCATCTCTCCCCGTCCTCCCAGCACTTCAAAAAACACCTCCCGGAGGGCACGGGTGGCCCTGGAGCGGAATCCATCGGCATACATCAGCGCCAGCTCCAGAAACTCTCCCTCCGGGCCAATGGACAGATAAAGCGCATGGGGATTTCCCGCCCTGCAGGAGCGATAGGTGAAAGCCAGCCCCAGCCCCTGACAAGCCATGGCGGCGGCAAAGGGAGCGGTGATATTATCGTTGTGCACGGTGGGGGAAATGCCCGCTTTCTGAATAATATCCCTCCCACGATGTCCCAGAATCGTGTCCCGGTCACTGAGGATAAACTCAAATTCTCCCAGATCACGGGGGTCCACATAGCTGCGTCCTTTTTCAATGCGGGCTTTGGACAGCACCGGATGATCCGGCGCGGCAATGATGCAGATCTCATCCCGCATCAGCAGCTCCGGCTGAGAGGACAGGCGGGTCAGCGGCAGCGCGATCAGTCCGATGTCCACTTCACCTGCCTGCAGCATCTGCTCCAGCGCCATGCTGTTGGCCTCATGGATGTTGACAGTGACGCCGGGATAACGCCGGGAAAAAACATGAAGCACCGGCGGCAGCAAATAGGTTCCCCGGAAGGTACTGGCCCCCAGCTCCACCGTCCCTGCCTGCAGCTGCTGGATGTCGGAGATTTGCTGCTGCATCCGCTTGTATTCCAGCAGCATGGGGCCCGCTGTTTCCAGAAACACCCGGCCTGCGTCGGTAGGCCGTACACCGGTGGAGGAGCGGACAAACAACCGGGCGCCCAACTCCGCTTCATATTGGGTGAGAAATTCGCTGAGGCTGGACTGCGCCATAAACAGCCGTTCCGCGGCCCTGGAAATACTTCCTTCCTCCGCAATGGCCTTGATATAAAGCAGTTCTTTGAGGTACACAGTTTGGCTCCTTTCTGCTATCGGTTTTACCGATGACTAAAATCGTGATTATTTGTTTCGCCGATGTTTTATTCAGTATATACTGGTACCAGACCAAAATCAACGGAAGATTTTGAAAATAACTGGTTATTTTTGATATTTCTGACTTTTCTGTTACAAGAGGAGGCTGCAATGGGAAAGGTATCTTTACAAGGCGTCATTGATATGCACGTTCACAGCAATCCCGATATCCGTCATCGGGCCTACGACGACTTCCAGCTGATGGAGGCGGGCATCCGGGTGGGCGCCAGAGCCATTGTCATCAAGACCCATCAGGGGGTGACCATGGACCGGGCTTACCTGTGCAACCAGCACAACAAGATTGTCCATGGCGGCAGCAATGATTTCACCATGTTCGGCAGCATCACCCTCAACCGGGTGGTGGGCGGCATCAATCCCGCCGCGGTGGAATCCGCCCTCAAGCTGGGAGCCAAAGTGGTGTGGCTGCCCACTCAGTCCGCAGTCAACCATCGCCTGAAGAACAATGCCAGCCTGGATGGAGCCGTGGAGGTGACCCGGGATGGCAAGGTGCTGCCGGAAGTGCGGGATGTATTCCAGCTGATCAAGGACTATGATGTTGTGCTGGGCACCGCCCACATCTCCCCGGAGGAGTGCTTCATTGTGGTGGAAGAGGCCCGGAAGATGGGTCTTGAAAAGATCGTCGTCACACATCCCGAGTGGTGGATCGTGGGAATGACTCTGGAAGATCAGATCCGCATCACCAAGGACTACAACGTGTACCTGGAGCGGTGCTTTGCCCAGCCCATGGGCGGCGGCAAATATAAGAGCAACCTTCCCTCCAACCTGGAGACCATTCAGGCTGTGGGCTATAAAAATGTCATGATCAGCACCGACGGCGGCCAGGTGGAAAACCCCAACTGGGAAATCGCCCTGGGCCAATATCTGGACTATCTGGCAGACAACGGCATCCCCGAGGAGCAGATCCATTACATGACCCATACCATTCAGCGGCGGCTGCTGAATCTGGAGGACTGAAGTTCTTCCAGCCACGCCATCCATCAGATCATCTGATCAAATTCTGTGATTATTGCTGACAAGAGGAGGATGTATTCCTATGTTGAGCGCGCTGATCGTAGCCGCCATCGCCGTGTCGGTGGCCATCGGCTACAAGACCAAATACAACACCGGATTCTTCGCCATCGTTTTTGCCTATCTTATCGGATGTTTCGGACTGGGGATGTCCACCAAGAGCGTTATTGCCGGGTGGCCCATCAGCACCATGTTCGTCATCATGTCCGTTTCCCTGTTCTATAACTTCGCTCTGGTCAACGGCACCCTGGAAAAAACCGCCCGCAGCCTGCTTTATGCCTGCCGCCGTTTTCCCGGTCTGCTGCCCTTCGCCCTCTATCTGGCCAGCGCGGGCATTGCTGCCCTGGGCGCCGGATTCTTCACGGTACTGGCCTTTATGGCGCCTGTGACCCTGCTCATCTGTGAAGAGGCCCGGATGGATAAACTGGTGGGCGCTGTGGCCGTCAACTGCGGCGCTCTGTCCGGAGCCAACTTCATGACCAGCGGCAGCGGCATCATCTTCCGCGGCCTGATGGAAGAAGCCGGCCTGGACACCGCTGTTTCTTTCAGCAACTCCGCCGTCATCTTTGTGGCAAGCGTGATCTTCTCCCTGCTGCTCATCGCCGGTTTCCGCTACATCCCCAAAACCAACCGGAATATCGGCGCCGGCGTCAGCTTTGAAAAGCCCGAGCCCTTCACCCCCCAGCAGAAAACCACCCTCAACCTGATGATCGCCATGATCATCGTGGTCCTCATCTTCCCTGTGCTGCATATCATTCTCCCTGATGTGGAACTGATTTCCTTTATCAACAGCAAGATGGATGTAGGCCTGGTGGCCATTGTATTCTCCGTCATCGCCCTGTTCCTCAAGCTGGCCCCCCAGAAGCAGGTGGTGGACAAAATTCCGTGGAATACCATTCTGATGATCTGCGGCGTAGGTATGCTCATCAATGTGGCCATTGAGGCGGGCACCATCGATCTGCTGGCTTCCTGGGCCGGTTCCAGCCTCCCCGCATGGCTGATCCCCATCGCTTTCAGCATTGTGGGCGCTATCATGAGCTTCTTCTCCAGCACCCTGGGCGTGGTGTGCCCCGCTCTGTTCCCTCTGGTCCCCGCTTTGGCGGAGGCCGCCGGTCTCAACCCTCTGGTACTGTTTGCCTGCATCGTCATCGGCGCTCAGAGCTCCGCCATCTCTCCCTTCTCTTCCGGCGGCAGCCTGATCCTGGGTTCCTGTACCTCTGAGGAGGAGCGCAACACCATGTTCCCCCGTCTGCTCTTTATCGCCGTACCCGCCAGCGTCCTCAGCGCCACTGCTTTCAATACCATACTGTCTCTGATTCTCCGTTAATCTTCTCTCCTCATATATGTCCTTTCCATTACGAAAGGCGAACTGCAAGCCCCGGAAGTTTCCTTCCGGGGCTTGCGCTTCCAGGGGGACCCTGTCCCCCTGGATACGCCGCTGGTTCCTGCCGAAACCACCGGCGATACCCCCGGTTTCGCGCCCCAGTGGGCGCGGGTCGTGGTATAAAACGCAGGCGCATGTCCTGCGTTTTATGGTTTTAAATTTTGTTTATCCCCTAAAATAGGCTTCAGTCCCTTCCCTATCAAAGGAGTTTCCATATTTCTGGGCGACTTTCTCCCCAATGCCGTACAGAGGCTTTTTGCCCACCCCAGACTGCCCCTCCTCCACTACGGGAAAACTGTTCCCACAGAAAGCGTCCATCCCCACTTCCGCCTTTGCCCGGACGGATTTGATACGGGTGTGAATATTTTATGAAATATCTCCCAGCGATAGATTTCCCGCCGTTTTTTTGCTATAATAGTTCTGCTTGACAGCTATACCTGCCGGACTTGTTTTTGATCCGGCTCAAATATGTTTCCGGTCCGTTCCGGTCCGGATTTTTTATTCCGGAACAGTTCCGGCAATTTTAACACAGGTGATAAACGGCATGAACAATCGCAGTCAAAAGCCCCGGGGATACCGGGGACATAAAAAAAGAGGGTCCGACCTTCTTCCGGTGCTGACACTGACTTTGGCGGTGGCCATTCTGTCCGCTCTTGTGGCGGGAGTGTGGCAGTTGGCAGACCCGGTGGATTACATTCCCCCTGAGCCTAAAACCGTTTCTTCCTCCTCCGACACCTCGGGGGAAAGCTCTTCCCAGGATCCGGCCTCCCAGGAGGCTTCCTCTCAGGAGCAGAGCTCTGAAGAAAGCAGTACCGCCGATAACGGCAGCAGCACCCTGGTGGGGGAGGGAGAGTGGACCGCCTCCTCCTACTTTGATGACGCTCTGTTTGTGGGAGACTCCATTACAGAGGGCATCAAACTCTACGATGTGATGAGCAACGCCACTGTTTTGTCCTATACCGGCATCAATCTGGACAGCATCTTCACCCGGGAAGTCATCCCCATGGAGGATGGGTCCAAAAAAACCATTATTGATGCCTCCGCTGATTACGATCCAGGCAAAATCTACATCCTCATGGGCGTCAACAGCATCCAGATGGCAAAAGAGGACTTTATCAGCGCTTATGGACGGTTGGTGGACACGCTCCGTCAGCAGCATCCGGACGCCATCGTGTATGTCCAGTCTATTCTGCCGGTGACTGCCGACTATGAAAAACGGGCTGACGCCGTTACGGACAATGCCACCATTGATGAGTACAATGAAGCTCTGATGGCAATGGCGGAGGAGAAAGGGGTTTATTACCTCAACGTGGCGGAAATCTTCAAGGATGAGACCGGCGCTCTTTTCAGCGAGGCCAGCCCCACCGACGGCATCCATTTCGGCGCCACCTGGTATCGCAAATGGTTTGATTATCTCCGTACTCACGCGGTCAGCCAGTGAGTACACCGACAGAATTGAAAGAAAAGAGTGATCTCTATGGGGCCTGTTGGTCCTCGTTTGCTGGCAGTATGCCTGTGCCTGCTGCTGGCTGTGGGATGCGGCGGAGAAAGTGGGAAATCCCCTGCGTCTTCATCTGTTTCTTCCCCGGTTTCCAGTGCCTCCAGTCTGCCGGAGGAAAAATCGGCGGAGGAAAGCTCCGGCTCTTCAGAGCCTTCCTCCGGGGTCCAGTCCTCCTCCAGCCTGGCGGAAGACAGCTCTTCCTCCAGCGCTTCATCACCGGACGGCGGCTCTTCTTCCAGCACACAGCCGGAAACAGGGGACGAAAACAGCTCCGCTGCCCAAGGTGAAGGAGAAAATACCGATGCCTCCTCTTCCTCTTTGCCGGAAGAATCGGAGCCCCAGGAGGAGGAAGAAACCATCGACACCGCCTGGTTTGATGACGCCTTATTTGTGGGGGATTCCATTACCGAAGGCATCAAACTCTACGATATCATGAGCAACGCTGATGTGCTCTCCTATACCGGCATCAATCTCAACAACATCTTCACCAAAGAGGTCATTGACAAGGGGCTGGGAGACGGCTCCAAGGAGACCATTATCGATGCCTCCGCCAGATATGATCCCGGCAAGATTTATATCCTCATGGGTATCAACAGCATTCTGCTGTCTGAGGAGGATTTCATTTCCGCCTATGAGCGGCTGGTGGATACCCTGCAGCAGCAGCATCCAGAGGCCACCATCTATGTCCAGTCCATCCTGCCGGTAACCGCCGCCTATGAGCAGTGGTCCCAGGCGGTCACCGACAACGCCACCATCGATCGCTATAACAAGGATCTCCGGGCAATGGCCATGAAAAAAGGAGTTTATTACCTTAATGTGGCGGAGGTATTCAAGGACGATACCGGAGCCCTTTATGATGAGGCCAGTCCTACCGACGGCATCCATTTTGGTCCCAGCTGGTACCGCAAATGGTTTGAATATCTGGACACTCACAAAGGGGTTGCCCAGCCATAGCGGCCCCTGTCCCCCCGGAAAAAGCAGAAGCATTCCTGGTTTACAGCAAGGAGGACCGGACTTTTCCCCGGAAATCCTGTAACTGATTTTCAGAAAAATCACAGACAAAAAATGAAAGGAAGATCATATCCTATGAAACGGTATTCATTGATTTCTCTGGCGTTGGCGGCTCTGCTGCTGGTCACTCTGCTGGCCGGCTGCGGCGGTTCCTCTTCCTCCGATTCCAAGACCCTCACAGCCACTCCCGCAGAGCTGGCGGATCAGATGGTGGAGGCTCTGGCCCCCAAGCAGGAGCTGGTAGAGGCGGGAGAAAAGGTCATCAGCAACTACTATGCCATTGACAGCGAAGTGATCACCGGCTACAAGGTCTACATCAGTCCTGCTTTCCAGGCGGAGGAAATCGCTGTTTTCTCTGTTGCGGACGGACGGATGGATGACGCCAAGGCTATGGTGGCGAAACGGGTAGAGGATCTGAAAGCCAGCTTTGACGGATATCTCCCCGACCAGCTGACCCAGCTGGAGGAGAATGCTCAGATTCTGGAAAACGGAAACTGCATCTGTCTGGTGACCGGCCAGGCGGAAGGCGCCCAGGCGGCAGCCAAAATCTTTACAGACGCCCAGTAAGCATTTACAGACAGAGTTTTGAGGAAGGGGAACAGCCATGCTGACCGAATCTGTTGTTGTCGTCATCCTGACCCTGGTGATCGCTTATCTGTACCTGCGCAGAGGACAGCGGGGCTATGCCCTGGCGGTGCTGCCGGTAGGGGTGCTGCCGCTGGTATATCTGATGGGATGTGTCCTTTGCGGCCACCTGGGGCCTCTGACACCTCTGACCGATCTTCAGTGGCAGGTACTGTTTCTGTTCCTGGGGCTGGCAGCGGGGGCCATCTGCGAAGGGGTGGTCAGCTACAACATCAAGCGGGCCAGCGCCCGCCGGGGATATATCATCCTCTGCGGCGGCTTCACCGCCCTGTTTGCCTTCGCCATTCTTCATGCCATTATTCCTGTGGTGTAAGCTGACGCTTTTTCTCTTTCTGCGGGGTGATTCACTTCCCCCGAAAAGTTCCAAAAAACAACGCCGCTGCCTGCAATAGGGGCGGCGTTTCTGTTTGTCCCAAAAAAGTTTACAGCACAGGCCCCATCCGCAGAATCTGTTTTCTTGGAAACCCACCGCCATAACAATAGCCATCCAGAGCGTTCCTGAAGCCAAAGAAACGTACCGTTTTCCCAGGAAATAAGGGGATGCAGGAAAAAGCGCAGCCATGATTTTTTAACGCAGCAGAGCCCATTCCCCGCAGAAAAAGAGGAAAATCTCATCGTTTCAGAAAGCCTCTGAGCAGCCAAACACGCTGTCTGCGGACATTTGAGGAAATATGTTTCAGGCGCTAAGTTTTTCCACTGTCCCCAGTTTGGGGAGGATTTCCCCGTCCCCTTGTGTGTGCAAAACCCGGGCAAAGGTACTGCCCTTTTTTGGGCAGGAATCAGGGCGTTTTTACTCAAAACCCATGGAAAAAGAAAATCCCCGCCGGCTCCGTTCATCAGGAACAGAACCAGCGGGGAAAAATTTTGTCAGCAGCAGTCTCAGGCGCAACCCTTCTCCCTGGACAAACGGGAGAACAAACGGGCCAGCACAATCACCGCCGCAGCCGAAAGGATCACTTCCGCCACAAACTGCGCATAGGCCAGGCCATAGAGGGGGAACAGCCAGTTGAGGATGCACAGAGCGGGGATCTCCAGCAACACTTTCCGCAAAATAGCGAATACCAGAGCCTCCCGGCCCATTCCCACCGCCTGGAACACGCCCACTGCCAGAAAATCCACACACAGAAAGGGCAGCCCCAGGCAGAAGCCATGCAGGAAACGGGAACCATAATCAATGATGATCTGATTATCCATAAACAGGGACACAAAGAAGCCGGGGAAGATGAAATAGAAAACGGCCACTGTAGTAATCAGAGTAAGGGCGGCACGGGCGGCAAACCATACAGTTTGTTTCATCCGGCGGATGTTGCCGCTGGCGTAATTGTAGCTGATCAGCGGCATGATGCCCTGAGAAAGTCCCATGGAAATATACATGGGCACCATGTAGATCTTATAGGTGATGCCCATAGCGGCCACGGCATCCGCGCCATAGGCGGAGGTAAAGTTATTCAAAATGGTCATGCCGGTAACATTGAGGAGATTTTGGATGGCGGCGGGAATTCCAACACCGCAGACCCCCAGAACAATCTCCTTTTTGAGGGTGAACTTTCTGGGATCGATGCAGACATAAGTCCGTCCCCGCTTGACCGCCAGCAGCACCAGAAAATAGATACAGGCCACACAGTTGGAGAGGAATGTGGCACATCCCGCTCCCGCGGCCCCCAGATTCAGACCCCAGGGGAGAATGAAGATGGGGTCCAGCACAATATTGAGCAAACATCCGCTCATGGTGCCTATGCTGGCGTGAAGGGCAGAACCCTCTGCCCGCACCAGATAAGCCATCACCACATTGAGAATGGCGGGGGTGGCTCCCAGTGTAACAGTCCAGTAAAGGTAACCGGCGGTAGCTTCCCAGGTAACACTGTCCGCTCCCAGCAGGGTCATCAGCGGTCCCCAGAAAACCGTGCATCCCAGGGAGAACAGCAGTCCAAAAGCCACCGCGCAGCAAAAGCCGAAGGAAGAGCTGCGGGAAACGGTTTCATAGTCCTTGCGCCCCAGAGCACGGCTCATCATGCTGGAGCTGCCCACACCGAAAAGGTTGTTGACCGCGTTGAAGGCCAGCAGTACCGGCGCTGCCAGGGTAACAGCGGCATTCTGTACCGGATTGCCCAGCATACCTACAAAATAGGTATCGGCCAGGTTATAAAGAACCATCACCAGAGAACTGAGAATGGTGGGAACAGCCAGCTGCGCCACCGCTCTGGGAATGGGAGCTTGCTCAAAAAGGACGGTTTTACTGATGGATTGGGCCATGAAGTCATCTCCTGTAACTAGTCATGATATGCGGTTTGTCCCACAAAGCACCTGCCGCAAAATGGTGAGCCTTGTGGAAAAAGGGCGTTAAAGAATATTGTAGCACAAAAAAAAAATTTGTATACCCCTCCGCTTAAAAGGAAACGCTGCTGCCATCTTCTCCCTTTATCCCTGCTCCTGATGGATGAAAGTGTCCCCAAGGGGCAAAAATGGAGACAGCTTTCCAAGCCGGCAATGCGGAGGCAGAGTTTTTTTCTGTGTCAACATAGCTGCGGGGTCGGCAGGAATAAACTGTTTTCATCAGTACACTGCCCCATCGCCACGGCGAAAGTCCCAGGGAGGCTGTCTTTCTTTTGTCTGCCATTCTCTTTTCTCAGGAAAATGACTTATAAACAAATCCTCCCTGTGTATACACTCCCTTGTGGCCTGGCATTTTTGGGGGAACACCAGCATCACGGCAGCGTTTCGATCTGGCATTTTGTCAGCATCAGGCGGCGAAAACAGGCCCATTCCTCTCCCAGCTCCGCCAGCCTTTGGGCCATGGCACGGTCTGGCTGCTGCCACAGGGTCAGCTTTAGCTCCAGTTTTCCTTTTTTGACAGCGGACCGCCAAAAGCCTTTGATCACGCCCCCCTCCAAAACGGCCCCGGGATTTCCCACCGTTTTCCATACCAGCCGCTGGAGCCTGGGGTCCTCCAGGATCAAAGACCGGTCCCGCAGATCCAGGTAAGGGTCATGGGGCCCCAGAAGCATCAGACGCCTGCCCTCATCTCCATCCTCCACCGGGTCTGCCGACAGCATCCAGCACTTCTTCCCCTCCAACGTCACCGGTTCCAGCTCTTCCTCCATCCCTGCCCACAGACGCTTTGCCTGAGCGGGAGTACATCCCAACCAGTCCCCCAGTTCCCGCGGGACAGCAGGACCATAGCAGCGGAGGAATTTTCTCACCAGTTCCCGTTCCTCCTCCTCAGTGGGTTGGGCCAGGGGATGTCCCAGCCAGGCCCGGCAGGAGGTGAATTGGGGGCTGTCGTTCTCTCTGCGGCCAAACACCACCAACGACCGGAAAGCACAGGGCCGCAGCAGAAAGGAAACCACCGCGCCCCCCACAGTCTGACGGTCGGGACTGCCGTACATGGAAGGGGCCCGCCACAGAGGCAGCTTTTCCCGTGGAAGAAGAGGCTCCGCCTGCTGTGCCAGTACCCGGTCCAGTTCCTCCTTGCTGACAACGGTGTTTTCATCCAGATATCCGGCGGCCTTTTCCACCATGGGCAGCAGCTGGTCAAATGTCATCCCCAAATAATCCAGCGCCAGCCCTACACCCTTGGTATAGATCCAGGGTTCTTCCCCGTTTCGGGCGGCCAAAGGAGCCAGAAAGACATTCCTCTCTTTGGTGGGAAACACCACCGGCGCGCCCCGGTAGCTCCATGCCTGGAGCAGGGTTTTATTTTGATACAGGGCCTCCTCCAGTTGTTCCCGGGAGCAGTCCGTCACCCGGTTGAACATGGCGGTTTCCCACGCCCCGGGAGGAGAATTCTGCATTCCACAGGCCCCTGCCGCCTCTTCCAGGGCACCGGCGGGCAGCCTTTCCAGCAGGTGATGGGCACGCAGGCGATGGTGCCGCACCGCCTGAGAGGTGAGCATCATTCTTATATTCCCCCTTCCCACATCCAATCCTTTGGAACGATGTGACGTTTTTATCAAAACAGTTTTATAGGCACCATCGTTTCATGGGTCAGCCTGTTCCACACATCCCGGGGATGGGCTTGGAAAAACGGCCCGCTGTATTTTAAGGCGAAAACCCCAGCAAAAAACATCATCTGTCCCATGCCGCCTCAGGCTCAGGAAGGGTCCGTTTTTCACTGTCCCGCAAATTTCAAATCGTTTTTGGGCGGATGACAATTCTTTCTTTTCCTGACCCCTCTATACGCCCCGGCAGCTGTTACGCTTTCCACCGCAGGGTCCTGAGGAAGGTTTTCTGTTCCTCTGTGATTCTGCGGCTTTCCACCGCTTTCTGAATGGTTTTATTGTGCACCCACCGATCCAGCTTTCGCTCTTGGAGCAGCGGGAGCACGGCATCATATTGTTTGGCCAGGGCGGTGGCAAAATACCACGCGGCTATCATATCCACATAATACTCCCCTGTGGGTACCGACATGGCCCAGGAGAGATACTTGGGGTCAAAATATGGCTCATCCAGATAAAAGCTCATGAGCATCCCCAGGCCAAAACGGATGGTATAGGGATGGCTGCTGCCCATCCACCGCTGAATCTGCTCCGGCAGCTGATGGGGACGGCTGCGAAACGCTCTGGGAGAAAGCAGGTCACAGACAGCCCAGTTATCCACATAAGGCAGAAAGCGTTCCAGCTCCGCCACCGTCTCCTCATAGTCCGAAAGCTGGGACAAAAGCAGTCCATGAAGGATATTTTCCTCATAAAAACCATGGGGCAGCGCCTCCAGCAGCGTGCTGCCCTGCCCCGACTTCCGCAGCTCCGACGCCAGGCGGCGCAGCTGGGGGGTGCGCACCCCCACCATGGTCTCCGGCTGGATGCCGGGAATCAGACCCAGCTGAAAGTCCCGATAGCCGCTGTCCGCCATCTCGCTGAGCCTTTTTTCCAAAGCAGTCAGAAACTCTTCCATTCTTTCTGTCCTCCAGGTTTTTAATCTTGTCCACTAAAATTGGCCTGAAAATCCTTTTTTTGCTGTCTCAGCGGCTGGCTGCGGCAAGGGGAAATGCCTTAAAATCTCAGCTGCCGCCTTTTTCCGGCCCTGTTGCCCATACCCTTGCTTTTACAAAAAGGAGCTCCTTTCACAAAAGCAATAACCTGGGGCGGCAGGAAGATCCCCGCCGCCCCCAATTTCCACAGAAAGCAGTTGTGCCAAAAGCTGTTTTCTTCATCATTTATCCCACTGTCACCGGTTCCCGCTCGCCCCGATAGGTAGCTTGCAGCAAAGGACCCAGCTCCTGGATTTTTTGGATGATGGCGGTGGGCTGATATCCCAGGCCCTTGGGGGTCTGATACCGTCCAAAGCCCTGGAGGATCCGCACGGTTTTCATCCCCACCCGGTTGGCGGGATAAATATCCTGCTCCAGGCGGTCCCCCACCATCAGCGCCTGAGCGGGAGCGCAGCCCGCCTGCTGGATCGCCCGTCGGAACAGCTCTTCCTCCGGTTTTGCCACCCCCTGCTCGCCGGAAAAAAGGCACAGGGAAAAAAGCCCATCCAATCCCAGGCGGGCCAGCTTTTCCTTCCCGTCTCCGGTGAGATTGGCGATCACTCCCAGCCGATAGTGCCCGGAAAGCTCTTTGAGGGCCTCCAATGTGCCGGGATACAGCCGGTCCAAAGAGGGGTCCCGGTGGAGCCGGCCGCTTACCGCCTCCAGCTGCTCCTCGCTGCGGGCCAGAGAGAAAATCGTGGTGCGGAGCATGGGGCTGTAATCCATCATCGCCCGAACCATGGTGCTGCGGATCTGCTCCGGCGCATAGTCCAGGTCAAAGGAAAGAAACGCCTGCCGGATATCCCGGATCAACTGTTCCATCTGAGCGCTCTCGTCGATGAGAGTGCTGCCCAAATCAAAAAAAATCCATCGAATGTCATCAAACAATTTCATTTCTCATCACACTCGCTTGCCTTTTCCCGCCGCATTCGGGCTGTCAGGGCCAGAATGCCCAGCTGGGTCTTGCCATCGGGCAGCTGTCCTGAGAGAGCCATTTCCTCCGCCTGGGCAAAGTCCACCGCTTCCACCGACAAAAATTCCCCGGGGTCCAGATGCTGCCGTCCCCGGCGAAGCCCCCGGGCCAGATAGATGCGGATGACCTCGGTGCAATAACCGGGGGTAGGGATCATCTCGGTGAGAAGCTCCAGACTTTCTGCCTGATACCCCGTTTCCTCCTCCAGCTCCCGGGCGGCGGCGGCCATGGGGTCTTCTCCCTGTTCCAGCTTGCCCGCCGGAAGCTCCAGCAGCTCCTTTCCCGCGGCAAAGCGGAACTGCCGTACCAGCAGCAGTCTGCCCTTTTCGTCCAGAGCCACTACCGATACGCCTCCATGGTGATGGACAACCTCCCGTGAAGCGGTTTTTCCGTCCTCCAGCTCCACTTGATGGACGCAAAAATCCACAATATATCCATGATAGAATTCCTTGCGTGACAGCTCCTTTTCAAAATGGACCATCGCCTTCAGCCTCCTTGCCCCTCCCGGGGATGATTACGCCGCCAGTTGAGATAGCTTTCCAGAATAATAGTGGCAGCCACAGCGTCCACCACATTTTTTCTCTTTTTGCCCCGGGTGTCGGTGACGTTGAGATAACGGGTAGCGGTGACGGTGGTGCCCCGCTCGTCCCAATAAACCACCGGTACCTCCACCAGCTGCTGAAGGGCCGCGCCGAATTCATGGCACAGCTGGGAACGCGGTCCGGCAGAACCGTCCATATTCAGGGGGTTGCCCACCACGATCTCCTCCACCCGCTGCTCCGCCGCCGCCCTGGCCACAGCGGCCAGCACCCGGTCCCGGTTCCATTCATGGATCACACCCACGGGGGAAGCCAGCATCTCCCCGGCATCACATACCGCAAGGCCGGTGCGGGCATCGCCATAATCCACTGCCAAAATCTTCAAAAGTCGTCCTCCCTCCGGCCCCTTTTCCCGGGCCGTTCACCTCTTTGTACGGGAAACCCCAGGCAGCAAAAGGGGATGAAAAAACCGTTTTGTCATCCTCTGCCTGGTGTACCTGAAGCCCTCCACGGAGGCAGTGCCTTCTGTGTTTCAGACTGCCTCATCCAGGGCCTGTAAAAAATATTATAAGCTGAGCGTGTCGAAAAAGTTCGGCACACTTCCAGGGGGACCCAGTCCCCCTGGATACGCCGCTTGGTTCCTGACGAAACCAGCGGCGATACCCCCGGTTTCGCGCCCCGGTGGGCGCGGGTCGTGGTATAAAAATCAGGCGCATGTCCCTCTGAGTGTGCCGAAAGGATTCGGCACACTTCCAGGGGGACCCAGTCCCCCTGGATACGCCGCTTGGTTCCTGACGAAACCAGCGGCGATACCCCCGGTTTCGCGCCCCGGTGGGCGCGGGTCGGGGTATAAAAATCAGGCGCATGTCCCTCTGAGTGTGCCGAAAGGATTCGGCACACTTCCAGGGGGACCCAGTCCCCCTGGATACGCCGCTTGGTTCCTGACGAAACCAGCGGCGATACCCCCGGTTTCGCGCCCCGGTGGGCGCGGGTCGGGGTATAAAAATCAGGCGCATGTCCTGATTTTTATGATTTTGAGCTTCATTTGTCCCTTAAACCAGGTTTTTCTACAGTCTGAGCTTATAAAAGTATTATAAGCATTCATTGGTAAAATTGCAAATAACAGGCCATATAAAACGGAAAAATCAGTATAATTTTTCCAGCAGTTCCCTGGCCTTCTGCCGGCGGCGCAGGGTCTCCGCTCCATCGATGACATATTCCCCCGCCACTTCCCGGACGCAGTCTCCTTCCCGCAGCCCTTTGGGCAGCAGCACCTTGGGGATATTATGGGTACGCTGGGTCTCGCTGTCCTCACAAACAGCGTATTCTCCTTCAAAGCGGTCCACAATGAGCATGGTCAAAGACTCCTTTCCCAATATGATAAAGGGGGGCAGCCGGCATCGGACCAAAACACCCCGCTGTTTATACCGGAGTGACTGTACCGCTCCGGATATTTTCTTCCAAAAATGTTTCTTTTTCCTGTTATTTCTCGGTGGTAAAGGTGATGTCGCTGCCGTCGGTGGCGGCGATCACTGTTCCCTGATAATCGGTGCGGAAATAGCTGATGCCCATCTGGTCATACAGTTCCAGGGTCTCCTCATTGGGGTGGCCGTAGTCGTTGTCCAGCCCGCAGGAGATAACCGCCCAGGTGGGAGATACGGCAAACATGAAGTCATCCTCCAGGCTGGTGCGGCTGCCGTGATGGGGCGCGGCCAGCACATCCGCCTTCAAAGGCAGCCCCGAAGCGGCCAGATCGCCTTCCGATTCCTCCTCGGCGTCTCCCGGGAAGAGGAAGGAGGTATCCCCAAAATCCAGCCGCAGCACCATACTCATGTTATTGAGATCCTTATACTCCTCCAGGGGTCCCAGGATGGTGATGGTGGCTCCCCCGCCCAGGTCGAACTGATCCTCCGGGAGGGCGGCGCTGGTCTCCACCGGACAGCTGTCATCGGTGAGGTATGTGAGCAGCTTTTCATAGGTAACAGTGGTGGGCACCAGATCATCGGGCAGAGGCGCAAAGAGGAACTGCTCCACCGGCACCTGCTCCAGAATATCCAGCGCCCCGCCGAAATGGTCGCTGTGAGGATGGGTAACAAAGAAATAATCGATCTGCTCCACCCCGGCGTTTTCCAGATCCTCCAGAATGTCGGGAGCGGCGCTCCGTTCCGCCGCGTCGATGAGGGCGGTTTTCTCCGGCCCCAGGATCAAAATGGAGCTGCCCTGGCCCACATCCAGAAAACGCACCTCCAAAGTGCCCTCCGCCGGTCCGGCGGGGATATCGGTGTGGGTGAAATCCCCGGTGGGGATGGTGATATCCGTCCCGGAAAGCAGCTCATTGACGGAAATGCCATAGTCTGCCAGCACCGGCTCCGCCAGCACCAGCACGCCTACCAGCATCAGCGTCAGCAGTGCCGCCAGCAGCGGATTCTTTTTAGAACGCCTTCTTCTTCTGGTCATCTGCCTCGTCCCCCTTTACTCTGGCGGCCGCCGGTGCGCAGCCGCTCCTGGCCTCCCCGTCTTTTTTCCTTTCCGGGACGGCCATAGCCCACAGCGGGTCGCTCCTTGGCGGCGGGACCGTATTTCTGGAGATACTCCCGGTCTGGCTGTACCAGACATTTGGGGCCGTGGCCGATGAGGTCCCTCCGTCCCGCCCGGATAAGGGCTTCGATGACATACCGCTTGTTTTCCGGCTTGTAGTATTGCAGCAGGGACCGCTGCAGCTTCTTCTCATAAGGGTCGGTGGGGACATAGACCTTTTCCATGGTGTGGGGGTCGATGCCGGTATAGAACATACAGGTGGAGGCGGTGGCAGGAGTGGGATAGAAGTCCTGCACCTGCTCGGGGCGCATATGATGCTCTTTCAGGTACTCCGCCAGGATGACCGCGTCCTTCATGGTGCAGCCGGGGTGGGAGGACATGAGATAGGGCACCAGATACTGCTCCTTCCCCGCCTTTTTGGTCAGGGCGTAAAACTTCTTGCTGAACTGGTTGAACACCGTCACCGGAGGCTTGCCCATCCGGGCCAGAGCATTGGGGGCGCAGTGCTCCGGAGCCACCTTCAGCTGGCCGCTGATGTGGTACTGGATCAGCTCTTTGAGAAATTCATCGCTGGGATCGGCGCAGATATAGTCATACCGCAGGCCGCTGCGGACAAAAACCTTTTTCACCCCCGGGATGGCCCGCAGCTCCCGCAGCAGCTGGATATAATCGCTGTGGTCCGCCTTGATGGCAGGGCAGACGGTGGGAAAGAGACATTTCTTCCCCTGGCATACCCCTGCCTTTTCCTGTTTCTTGCAGGCAGGGCCCCGGAAGTTGGCAGTGGGACCTCCCACATCATGGATATAGCCCTTGAACCGGGGATTTTTCACAAAGGCCCGGGCTTCTTTGAGTACCGATTCATGGCTCCTGGCCCGGACCATCCGCCCCTGATGGAAAGCGATGGAGCAGAAGTTGCAGGCGCCGTAGCAGCCCCGGTTGTGGATGATGGAGAACTCCACCTCCTCAATGGCCTTCACGCCTCCCAGCGCCTCATAGCTGGGATGGTAGTACCGCTCATAGGGCAGGTCGGAGACATCGTCCAGCTCCTGGGTGGTGAGGGGAATCTCCGGCGGGTTCTGCACCAGCAGCCGGTCCCCATGCTTCTGGACCACTACCTTGCCGTAAACATGGTCCTGCTGCTCCAATTGCAGCTTGGCGGCACGGGCGTAGGCCATTTTGTCCAGGGAGACCTTGTCCACGCTGGCGCAGGTGACATGGCCGTCAGGGAGAGGGGCGTCCAGCGGGGCCAGATAGCAGATGCCCCGCAGATCGGTCATCTGGGCCGGGCTTTCCCCCTGGGCCAGACGGCGGGCAATATGAAGGATCTGATGCTCTCCCATGCCGTATACCAGCAGGTCCGCCTGGCTGTCCACCAGGATGGAGGGGCGCACCTTGTCATCCCAGTAATCATAATGGGCAAAGCGGCGCAGGGAGGCCTCCAGCCCTCCCAGAATGATGGGAATATCCGGGTAGGCCTGACGGGCCAGCCGGGAATAGACGGTGCAGGCCCGGTCCGGCCGCTTGCCCGCCTTGTTTCCGGGGGTATAGGCGTCGTCGCTGCGGCGCTTTTTGGCGGCGGTGTAATGGGCCACCATGGAGTCGATGTTTCCCCCGGTGATGAGGAACCCCAAACGGGGCCGTCCGAAGGCGGTAAAATCCCGGGTGGAAGTAAAGTCCGGCTGGGCCAGAATCACACAGCGGTAACCCTCCCGCTCCAGCAGCCTGGAAATGATGGCGATGCCGAAGCTGGGGTGGTCCACATAGGCGTCCCCGGTGACGCAGATAAAATCGGGCTGTTCCCAGCCCCGTTCCCTCATTTCCTGGGGATTGATGGGTAAAAAGCTCAAGTTCCTGTTCCTTTCCTTTCTCGCTGCTGCCCCGCTGCGCCTGTCTGTGGCTGCGGCAGATCCAAAGCCCCTCAGGCTTCCCGGCGGTATTCCGTGGGCACGCCTGAAGGCGCTGTGACCCTGCCGCTGTAAAGATCCGGTTTGTTCCGGTATTTTCCCAGTGGGGCAGCCTTCCTTTCGCCGGAAGTGGCTGACAGCACCATTATACCAGACCCGGAGCAAAAAAGACAGACCGGACAGGCTCAAATTGCCCAAAGGGTCTTGACATCATCAAACGGTTGAGTATAATAAACATATGAGCAAACGTTCAAATGAAAGGGGCGGTTCCATGACAGAATTGGAAAAGCGGCAGCAGACAGAGATGGATGACGGTGATCAGTGTGAATTTTTCCACGCCCATGAGGAGATCGTCAACCGCGTCAACCAAAAGATGCCGGATGAGGAAGAACTGTACGATCTGGCGGAGCTGTTCCGTCTGTTTGGGGATTCCACCCGTATCCGCATTCTCTATGTACTTTTTGAATCAGAGATGTGCGTCTGTGATATCGCCCAGCTGCTGAATATGACCCCCTCGGCCATTTCCCACCAGCTGCGGGCCCTTCGTCAGAGCCGTCTGATCAAATACCGGCGGGAAGGCAAAACCGTCTTTTATTCCCTGGCCGACGGCCACGTCCGGGACATCATCAACCAGGGCATGGAGCATATCCGGGAGTAAAAGGACCTCATTGGAGGAGGAATCTCCCTTTCAGGTTCAAGAGCATATTTTAAAATCAAATTTTATAATCAGGAGGAACCCATCATGAAAAAGACCTTTCGCATGACCGATCTGGACTGTGCCAACTGCGCCGCCAAAATGGAGAACGCCATCAAGAAGATCGACGGCGTCACAAACGCTTCGGTGAACTTTCTCACCCAAAAGATGGTGGTGGAGGCGGACGACAGCCGCTTTGATGAAATCATGGCCCAGGTGGTTCAGGTCTGCCGCAAGGTGGACGGGGACTGCACCATCCAGCTGTAATGGAAGCAGGACATTGCTTCATCATTCCCGTCTGCCGGAGCTGACGGAAGGGAAATGAAGATAACGGGACAGGAGGCGTATTTTTTGCGGGCCTGTCCCCAGCTGTATTGATCCCGGCAGGCGCGCTCTGCCTATCAGGAACATCGGCCGAAAGCTTTCCCAGCATTTTGTCCGGCAGTTCCCGCAGCCTTCCCGAAAGGGGCAGGTGGAACCATTCCCCGCCCGTGGAAAAAAGCAGCGGTTTTCTCAGCAAGAATTTTTTCATGCATCAGGCGGCTTTTCAGCCTGCCCTAAAATTTCCTTCTTATAAAGAGGAGCGAGTACCATGACCAAAAAGCAAAAAAAGACCCTGTGGCGCATCCTGACAAGCGCCGCTTTCTTTGCCGCCGCCCTGCTGGGGCCCTGGAGCGGCTGGCTGCGGCTGGCTGTTTTCCTGGTCCCCTACATCGTGATCGGCTATGATGTGCTGTGGAAGGCTGTGCGCAACATCAGCCACGGCCAGGTGTTTGATGAAAACTTTCTCATGTCCCTGGCAACGGTGGGGGCCTTTTTCATCGGGGAATACGCCGAAGCGGTGGCGGTGATGCTTTTTTATCAGGTGGGCGAGCTGTTTCAAAGCTACGCTGTGGGCCGTTCCCGCCGCTCCATTGCCGCGCTGATGGATATCCGCCCCGACTATGCCAACCTGGAGCGGGACGGTCAGCTGTGCCAGGTGGACCCGGAGGAGGTGGAGGTGGGCCAGACCATCGTCATCCGTTCCGGAGAGCGGATTCCCCTGGACGGCGTGATCCTTACCGGCAGCTCCTCTCTGGATACAGCGGCCCTTACCGGTGAATCGGTTCCCAGAGACGTGGCGCCCGGCGATGCCGTTATCAGCGGCTGCATCAACGGCGGCGGTTTGCTGCGGGTGCAGGTAACCCGGTCCTATGGCCAGTCCACGGTGGCCCGTATCCTGGACCTGGTGGAGAACGCCAGCGGCAAGAAGGCCCGTGCCGAGCATTTTATCACCCGGTTTGCCCGGTACTATACTCCCGCGGTGGTCATCGCGGCGGCCGCTCTGGCTTTGGTTCCTCCCCTGCTGCTGGGTGGCGGATGGAGCAGCTGGCTGCGGCGGGCGCTGATCTTTCTGGTGATCTCCTGCCCCTGCGCCCTGGTCATCTCGGTGCCTCTCAGCTTTTTCGGCGGCATCGGCGGGGCCTCCCGCCAGGGTATCCTGGTCAAAGGCGGCAACTACCTGGAGGCTTTGGCCAAAACCAAAGTGTTGGTCTTTGATAAGACCGGCACCCTTACCCAGGGCACCTTCCAGGTAACAGAAGTGCGCCCCGCCTCAGGTGTGGATGGGGATCATCTGCTGGAGCTGGCGGCTTTGGCGGAAGGCGGTTCCAACCATCCTATCGCTCAGTCTCTCCAGGCGGCCTGGAAGGGCAAAGATACCCGGGATCGGGTAACGGAATTTGAGGAAATCCCCGGCATGGGCGTCCGGGCAGTGGTGGATGGCGCCACTGTCTGGGCCGGCAACAGCCGTTTGATGGAAAAGGCCGGCGCATCCATGGAGGCTTCCGCAGCAAATCAGGGTGGCACCGTGATCCATCTGGCTGTTGGAAGCGACTATCAGGGCTCTATTCTCATCTCTGATTCTCTCAAGCCTGACGCTGTGGAGACCATTCGCCTGCTGAAGGCCCGGGGTATCCGTACGGTCATGCTCACCGGAGATTCCCTGGAGGCTGGCCAGGCGGCAGCCCAGCGGCTGGGCATGGATGAGGTACATACCCGCCTGCTGCCGGAAGATAAAGTCCACATCGTGGAGCGTCTGCTGGCAGAAAAGCCCTCCGGCAGTACCCTGGCCTTTGTGGGGGATGGGGTCAATGACGCTCCGGTTCTGTCCCGGGCGGATGTGGGCATCGCCATGGGGGGATTGGGCTCCGACGCAGCCATTGAAGCGGCGGATGTGGTGCTGATGGACGACCAACCCCACAAGATCGTGGACGCCATGGATATCTCCCGCAGGACCCTGAAAATTGTCCGGCAGAATGTGATCTTTGCTTTGGGGGTCAAAGCTCTGGTGTTGCTGATGGGTGCCTGGGGCGCCGCCAATCTGTGGGAAGCGGTATTCGCCGATGTGGGTGTATCGGTTATCGCCATCCTCAACGCCAGCCGCGCCCTTCATACCGGCAAGAACTCTGCCGGCGGTGAGAGATAAGCACTGACGCTTTTGGAGCGTGGATGGCAGCCTTTATAAATTTACAAAATCCAAAGGAACCGCCTTGAAGGATTTTCTCAGGGCGGTTCCTTTGCGCTTATGTAAAGGGACTTGAAAGAAGTTATGGCGACATATGCCCGAGGCGCTCATCCCCTCAATTCCCCCATTGTTGTGCCTGGGGTGTCACGCCCGCCGCAACTGCTCCAGTACCGCTTCCCGCTTTTGTCGGGGAAGGGCATCCCCTGCCAGCCGAATGGCCATATTCAGGGTCATTCCCTTGGCCCTGCCCGCCAGAGGATGGTGTATCATCAGGGGAAACTCCCTGGACAGAATAGCCTTGGCGGGCGGATAGGCCAGAAGTTCTCCAATGGTGATGTTGCCGTTTTTCAGATCCATAATCCTCGCTCCTTTCTGTTATCAGGTTATGTTTTTCCTCCAAAAAGGTTCCTCCCAAGGCTTTTTCAGCCCTTTCCCGTAAAATTCAGCCGCACATTTTCCTTTTGAAGCAGCGCCGTGCCCCCTGCCATTTTTCCCCTGGATACGCCGGGAAAAACACAGACCCCTGAGGCAATACTACCTTTCAGCGGAAGATCTGATCCGTTGTTGCTGGTGTTTGAGCCGGTCCCTGCCACAGCAGAATCGTTTACGTTCTCTTCCCCCCTGCACTGAGATGTCCGGACATTTCGGCAAATCAAAAGATGCAGTGTTTTTTCTTTCAGACCCTCCTCGCTTGTTTTTTCTTCTCAGATATGGTACCCTCAATAAACAAAGGAACGGAGAATTTTTCCATTTTCTCAGAAAACACACTTTCCCCGGAAAATTTTCTTTCCTTGGGCGGGCGGGGGCGTTCTGGCATCCTGATCCATCCCGATCTCTCAAATGATTGGCAGGCTTGACCACCTATCATAAAACCAAAATGAAGCGAAACCCATAAAGGAGGCTGATCCATCTATGAAAAAATTCGCGGCCCTTTTTACCGCTGCGATCATGGCCCTCTCCCTTTGTTCCTGTCAGGGAGAGATTCTGTCCAAGCAAACGGAATCGGAGCGGTTTGAGGAATATCTGGACGATTCCTTTACAGAAGCCCTGAGCAGCGATTTGTTCAATCTTCATTTTTTCCTCATCCATCCGGAAAATTACGGCATTGATGTCAAGGATGTGCCGGCAAATGTGGGCTTCATCGACCTGGAAGAGCTGGACAACAGCGCCGCTGACCTGGAGGAGGACTATGAAGAGCTTACTTCCTTCGACACTGCTCAGCTGACTGAAAGCCAGCAAACTACCTATGATGTTCTGCTGTGGATGCTGGAAACAGACCGTGAGGCTGTGGGGATGGAATATTACCAGGAGCTGTGCAGCCCGCTGCTGGGTATCCAGAGCCAGCTGCCCAGCCTGCTGGGGGAGTACGCTTTCCGTGAGCAGCAGGATGTGGAGGACTATCTGACCCTGCTGACCACAGTGGATGACTATTTCCAGGATGTGCTGGATTTTGAAACCCGGAAATCGGAGCTGGGTCTGTTCATGTCCGACAAAACCCTGGACGATATGCTGGCAAACTGCGAAGCCTTTGTGGCTGAGCCGGAGGAAAATTACCTGATTACCGGCTTTGAGGAGCATTTGGACGATCTGCCGGAGCTGACGGAGGAGCAGCGGGCGGACTATACAGAGCGCAACCGTCAGGTGGTGCTGGAGGAAGTGATCCCCGCCTATACCCTGCTGATGGAGGGGATGGAAGCTCTCCGGGGTACAGGGGTCAACGACGGCGGCCTGGCCGGGTTTGAGAAGGGCAAGGAATATTACAGCTATCTGGTGGCCAGCAGCACAGGCTCGGAAAAATCTGTGGAGGAAATCATTGAGATGACCGATGAGCATCTGGAGGATTCCATGAAGGAGCTGATCACCATCGTTTATCAGTCTCCGGAATCCTTGGAGGCCCTCAATGATTTTTCCTTTCCGCTCACCGATCCGGTGGAGGTGCTGGAGGATTTAAAGGCCAGATGCGCCAACGATTTTCCCTCCCTGGAAGAGCTGACCTATGAGATCAACTATGTCCATTCTTCCATGGAAGAGAGCAGCAGTCCCGCTTTTTATCTCACTCCTCCCGTGGACGCGGACGGCGCCAATGCCAACATCATTTATATCAACCGTTCCTCTCTCTCCGGTCTTTACAATACCATGGCCCATGAGGGATATCCCGGTCATATGTACCAGCGCAACTATTTCCTGACTACCGGTTCCCATCCTCTGCGGTGCATCCTCAGCTTTTCCGGCTACACCGAGGGCTGGGCCACCTATGTGGAAGGCTTGTCCTATGAAATGGCGGGACTTGAGGATGAGGCCCTGGTGCGGCTGCTTCAGCTGAATGATGAAATCTCTCTGGCCATTTCCGCCCGGGCGGATCTGGGGGTCAATTATGAAGGCTGGGACAGCAATACGCTGCGGCAGTTCCTGGCGGCATACGGCTTTTCTGACCAGGAAACGGCGGGAAGCGTTTTTCAGGCGGTGGTGCAGGATCCGGCCAACTATCTGTCCTATTATGTGGGAATGATGGAATTCCAGCAGCTGCGCCAGAAGGCGGAAGAGGCTTTGGGCGAAAACTTTGAGGCCATGGAATTCCACCGGACGGTGCTGGATGTAGGCCCCGCTCCCTTCGCTGTGGTGGAGCAGGCAGTGGACGCCTATATTGCCGGAGGCGGAGAGCAGCAGGCCGCCGCCTGACGCCTCCTTCTTTTCCCATCAGCCTGGTTCCAATGTGAGCCAAAATTTCTCCAATGAGCGCAAAACGGTCAAAGGAATCTGCCAGGAGGGAAAGCCTTCTTTCCTTCATGACAGCATTTCCTTGGACCGTTTTTTGATGCCGGCGGGATTTTTACCTCTTCTTTTTTCTGGATCAAAAATATTCTTTCCAGGGGAATTTCATACTTCCGGGTGCAGCCCCCTCTTCCCGGAAGGATCGCCGGGATCTGTTTTTATGGTTCCCTGCCGTTGGCGCTTACCAGCGCCAGGATCAGCATCATTGCGGCGGCATAGCCCCCGATTCCCCATAACCAGTTCATGATGATCCCTCCCCAGGCTTTTTATTTTATTGTATCCGTCCCTGAGAGGGAACATTCCCCAAAGTGCGGTGTTTGACAGGCCTGACAAGGGGGGATATAATAAAAAACATCAATACCCTTTGAATTTATGGACCGGGGGTGGCGCTGCGGTGCATGACATTCTCAAATCCTGTGAGCTGAAAAATACAAAAACCCGGAAATTGGTACTGGAACTGCTGGAGCAAACTCACATTCCGGTTTCCGCCGAAGAGCTTTATGACCGTGCCCGGGCAATGGGCGCATCCTTAAGTCTGGCCACGGTTTACCGCACATTGTCGGTACTGACTGAGCGGGGAGCGGTGCTCAAGCAGTCCAACCGGGATGGGAAAACCTATTATCAGCTCAACGACCACCATCACAAGCATTTTCTTGTTTGTACCGTCTGCGGGGAGATCGTCCAGGTGGATGCCTGCCCCCTGTGCAAGCTGGAAGAGGAGCTGGCCAAAAGCACCGGCTACCGCATCACCGGCCACAGTCTGGAATTTATGGGCACCTGCCCACGCTGTCAGAAGGAAGGAAAAGAAAAGCCATAGTCTCTTTCATCCCGGTATACAGAGAATGCAAGGGTATCTTTTCCTTCTTGGGACAGGGGGAATATTTTGGTTGAGCTGCACTGAAAAGTTTATTTCAGGTGAGCATTGCTGCCGGATGCGGCAGCAGTTCATGTTTTAGCGCCTGATTCTTTCTGAGCCGGCAGAAGCCCGGCCAGTAACCAAAAAGCGGCGGCAATGGACTAATCCATTGCCGCCGCTTTTACTTTTTGTTTAAACTCAATGGAGGCGCTGAGCCGCCGTGGTCATCAGCCCAAAGTCAGCTGAATGTCCACCTTGTTCTCAAAGGAAGCCTTGATGGCGGAGAGAATGTCGCCGTGGCTGTCCTGGAGGCTCATGGTGGCAGCAGAGGTCACATCAGCCAGCATCGCCTTCTCCTCATCGGTAAGGGCGTCATACTTAGCCTTGTCCTCAGCGTTCTCCAGGCCATCCTTCAAAGGCCGGCCATTGGAATCGGCGCAGTATTTGGCAAACCAATCCGCCACCTCATCCACAGTCTTGCCTACAAACAGCTGCTGGAACTTATCCATCTGGCTGCTCCAGGTGCCGGTGCCCATGACATAGTCGGCGCCGCGCTCTCTCTTGGTAGCCCAGGAAGCGATCTCAGCGTTGAAGTTGTCCTCGGTGTCCTCGGTCTTGCCGTCCACCTTGGCGTCGTGGTCGCTGTCCAGGTTATAGCCGCCCTGTCCGGGGAAGCCGCTGAAATGAGGCATGGAAGCGCCGTCGTAGTTGGGGGTGGAAACCTCCAGCTGGTCCACATAGATGGCGGCGATTTTGCCCTCAGCGTCAAAGAGGGTGGTGGCGTACACTTCATTGAAGCTGTAAACCTGGGTGCCGGTGTCATCCTTGCCGGGTCCGATACGGCCGCTGTTGGCCAGACCAAAACCAAAGCCGGAAGCGCTCTTTACATCCAGAGGCACGCGGTTTTCATAAGCGTTCTTGATGGCGGTGAGAATGTCGCCGTGGCTGTCCTGGAGGCTCATGGTGGCAGCGGAGGTCACATCAGCCAGCATTGCCTTCTCCTCATCGGTAAGGGCGTCATACTTGGCCTTGTCCTCAGCGTTCTCCAGACCATCCTTCAGAGGCCGGCCATTGGAATCAGCACAGTATTTGGCGAACCAATCCTCCACTTCCTCCACAGTCATACCCACAAACAGCTGCTGGAACTTGTCCATCTGGCTGCTCCAGGTGCCGGTGCCCATGACATAGTCGGCGCCGCGCTCTCTCTTGGTGGTCCAGGAAGCGATCTCGGCGTTGAAGTTGTCCTCGGTGTCTTCGGTTTTGCCGTCCACCTTGGCGTCGTGGTCGCTGTCCAGATTATAGCCGCCCTGTCCGGGGAAGCCGCTGAAATGAGGCATGGAAGCGCCGTCGTAGTTGGGGGTGGAAACCTCCAGCTGGTCTACATACAGGTCCAGGATCTTGCCTTCGCCGTCAAAAAGCACATTGGCAAACACCTGGTTGAAGCTGTAAACCTGGGTATCGGTATCATCCTTGCCGGGTCCGATGCGTCCGCTGTTGGAAAGACCAAAGCCCATATAAGCCTCGGCCGCTTCGATGACGGCGGGTGCCTCGGGCTCAGCGGGAGCCTCTTCCTCGGGCGCCGGATAGGCCGCAGGGTCCATGGCGTTCTTCACCGCGTAGATAATGGCTTCACTGGTGACGGTGGCGCCGGAAACCACTTCCACATCAGCGGAATTGGCCTCCACGATCTTGGCGGGGAGCTGCTCCAGCGCATTGGTGCCGATGCCGTTTGTTTCCTTTTCTCCCGCGGCCTCCACCGCCACGATCTTGTCACCCTCCATGGTGACAGTAACGGTGACCGGTCCGCCAAAGCCCTTGCCGGTACCTGTCAGAGTAGAGGCGGCGGCGCTTTCAGAGGCGGGCTGAGAGGAAGCGGCTGTTCCGCCGCAGGCTGCCAGACTGGCTACCATAGCGGCGCAAAGCAGAACTGTGAGAATTTTTTTCATACACGTCTCTCTTTCTTTTTCTTCAGCTTTTTTTCGTACCATCCCTTTCCTGAGACGGAAAAAAGACAACTTTATTTTATCAGCAGCAAAGTATGGTGTCAATACAATGTCCACCAAAGTACTCCATTTTTCTGAATTTGAGAGAAAACGTTCATTTTTGCGCCACAAATTCGTCAATATGACGGCATTTAAACTGATAAGCACGGTCTAACTGACAATTTTCACGGTGCTTGATAAAAATAAATCATTCTTTTCCCATCGCTCCATCCACCGCCAGCGTCTCTTCCACCGGGGGAGTGAAGCGCAGGGAACAGCTGAAGTCTCCCTGTTTCCACAATACCAGCGCGCATCCCTCCTCATTTCCTTTCAGTGTCAGCGTCACCCCATCCCGCTCCACCTGCCAGATATGATCATAAAGGGTATAATCTCCGGAAATATCCTCTTCGCTTACCGCTTTGCGGTAGACGGCGGTCTGTTCCTCCCCCACATATCGCACCTGGGCCATCTCCCCATAGGCGGTATATTCCACCTGGGTGGGTGTAAAGGGCAATCCGGTTAAGGTCTCCACCGGAAATCCCACCAGCTCCTCCAGCTCCTGCTGTGTGGCTGCACTGACCATCTGGGGAGTAACCGTCACTGGTCCCGGCTCCACCGGCTGGCTCCATAACCCGGGCAGAAGCAGCGCTCCCGCCGCCATCACCACCAGGCAGGCAGCCAAAGCCCCCCAGCGCCGAAATCCGCAAGCCCTGGAGGAGGCGGAAGATTCCATGGCTGCAAGTGCTCCCATGAGCACACGCTGTTCCATTTCTTCAGTGAGCCGCACCCGTTCCATGATCTCTTTATAGGCCTTCGTCAAAATCATACGCCTCCTTCAGTATCCCGCGCAGCCGCTGCCTTCCCCGATAAAGGTCGGAACGAACCGTGGCGCCGCTGCGGCCCAGAATTTCAGCGATCTCCTGGGTGGAGTAGCCCTCCTGATAATACAGATGGATCACCTCCCGGTATTTGACCGGCAGCGCCTTGACCGCTTCCCACACGAAGGACAGATCCTCCCGCCCCTCCGATACCAGCTCTTCTGACAAAGGGTCGGCCGCCCTCAGACGGTTGTAGCGGATCCGGTTTTTGCTCAGGTTCGCCGCCACCCGCAGCAGCCACGCCTTTTCATGAGCCGGACTTTCCAGCTGCGGAGCGGCCTGGGGATATCGGATCAAGGTATCCTGGACGATCTCCTCCGCGTCGCTGCTGTTATGAAGATAGGACCAGGCCAGACGCAAAATGCAGTCGCCATAGCTTTCAAGAAGCTCTCCCGCCCGGCGGTTCAGCTCCTGCCGGTCCGCCTGGGAACAAGGCTGCCTGTCCTCCGGCTTTTTCCCCCAGGCTTCCTGTATGCCGTTCCAAAACCGGCACAGCCGCCGCAGCCACGGTATTCCGGCAGCAACCCCGGGCAAACAAATTTCCATTGGCACTCATCGCCTCCCCACCTGTAAAATTATTCAGGAAATCTCTTCAATCAGCGCCAGCAGCTGTTGCTGCTCCGCGCCATCGCTGACCGTGATGGAAAAGGACGCTTCTCCCTGGCTCCAAACAGCCACATAAACCAGATCGTCCTGTCCCCGAAGCGTTACCTCCCGCTCCCCTGCCATAACAGTTTGCTCCTGGGGGTATTGGTTGTAATCGCCGCTGATGTCCTCGCCGCTCAGAGCTTTTCTGATCCGCAGCTGCTGCTGTTCATCGGTGCAGATAACCTCCACCATCGTTCCCTCCTGGGCTCTGAAGGTTTCAGTCCCTTCCCAGGCCGAGGCCGGCACCGTCAGTTCAAATCCCACCAATGCCTCCGCCTCCTCCAGGGTCTCACAGTCCACAAAGGGATTGGGGATCTGGACATCCTGCTCCTCCTCTGATGAAGCCGGCTGCTGTGCCGCTGTACAAGCAGTCATATAGACCAGTGTTATTGCCAAAACCGCCAGTTTCATCCACCTGCTCCAAAATTTCATGATCCAGTCATCCTTTCAGTATAAAGTATGTATCGGTCTCAAAGACCCTTTCGCCTTTGATACAACTGAGAATGGATGATTGTTGTAGCCGGAAAAATTTTTTAAGCAGAAAAGCCTGGAAGCCGGTAAACGGCCTCCAGGCTCCGAAGCGCTGAAGAATAAAGGCGTTCTCAGTCGTTGAGCAGGCTGAGGGTAATATCATATTTGGAATCCATGGCATTCTTATCTTTGGCCTGGTTCTTGTATTTTGCCACAGCGGCAGCAGCCTTCTCCACCGGCTGCAGGGTTCCCGCTCCGGCCACGCATCCGCCGGGACAAGCCATGCCTTCCAGCAGATATCCGTTGTATTTTCCCGCTTTGGCCATCATCAGCAGCTTTTTGCAGTCCTGGAGGCCCTGGGCGCTGGCTACCTTTACCTCACGGTCAGGGTCCATCCGCTTGACGGCGTCCACCACGGCCTGGGCCACACCGCCGCTGACGGCAAAGCCCCGCCCCGCGGCGGTGGCATCCTCCTGCAGCTCGCTGTCAGCCAGCTGGTCAAAGTCCACATTTTTTGCCTCGAACATACCCATCAGTTCCTCAAAGGTGAGGACAAAGTCCACATCACTGCGGATGGTGCGGCGGCTGGCCTCCAGCTTTTTGGAGGAGCAGGGGCCCACAAAGGCGATCTTGCAGCCGGGATGCTCCTTTTTCTGCAGACGGGCGGTGAGCACCATGGGGGTCATGGCCATGGAAATATAGGGGGCCAGGGTGGGGAACAGCTTCTTTGCCATCACCGACCAGGAAGGGCAGCAGGATGTAGCCATAAAGGGCTGCTCTGCAGGCACCGCCCGCATAAAGTCCTTGGCCTCCTCAATGGTGCACAGATCGGCGCCGATGGCCACCTCCACCACCTGGTCAAAGCCCAGCTGCTTCATGGCGTTGCTGAACTTTTCAGGGGTCATCTTGGGGCCGAACTGCCCCACAAAGGCGGGAGCCACAATGGCGATGACCCGGTCTCCCCGCTTGATGGAATGGATCAGCTGGAAGATCTGGCCCTTATCGGAAATGGCGCCGAAGGGGCAGTTGACGATACACTGGCCGCAGGAAACACACTTGTCATAATCAATGGTGGCCTTTCCCTGGTCATCGCTGCTGATGGCGTCCATACCGCAGGAACGGGCGCAGGGGCGCTCCACCTTGATGATGGCATGATAGGGGCAGACATTTTCGCACCGGCCGCACTTGATGCACTTGCTCTGGTCGATGACCGACTTGCCGTGCTGGATGGAAATGGCTCCCTTGGGGCAGACCTCCTTGCAGGGGTTGGCCAGACAGCCCTGACAGACATCGGTGACATGATAATGTTTTTCCGGACAGCCGTTGCAGGCGAATTTGATGATGTTCACCAGGGGCGGATCATAATATTTTTCCGCCACGGCGCTGGCGTCAATGCCCATGGACAGAGGGGCGTGTTCATCCATGGGGCGCAGGGGCAGGCCGATGGCAAGGCGCAGCCGCTCCCCTACAATAGCCCGTTCCAAAAAGATGGAATCCCGGTATTTGGCGATCTCACCGGGGACAATTTTGTAGGGCAGCTCCTCAATACGGGAGTAGTCTCCCCCCTCGTAGGCCAGCCGCGCCACCTCGGTAAATACCTTGCGGCGGATGTCGGTCACGGAAGAATAAATACCTCTCATATGCCTCTCCTTTTTTGGGGGACCTTTCGGGAGGGCGCCTTCTTGAAGAAAAGGCGGCGGCAGCGCCGCTGACCTCACCAAACCGGTCCTTGTATGGATGGTGTAACAGGTTCATGTTTCTTCTTCATTATTCCCGATAAAGGGCCATTTTGTCAATGGAAGAATGAAGCTTTGGCACATCAAATATTATTTTTTGGCGGAAGCGGCGGCAAACCCTCCTTTCCGGGGAAAAAATGTAGCAAACTTCCCGCCTCACACCTGCGGGCGGAAGCTGTCGAAACAGAACGGGAGCTGTCCTTTTCCATGGAGAAAGTCAATCTTTTCCCTGAAAATGACCGGCTGGCCGCATTGATAAAGGGGGCGGCATATGGTACAATGTTGCTGACAGAAAATTTGGAAAGGTCGCTGAAAAATATGAAGCCTGATCGGGATTTTGCCTGGAAACTCTTCCGTGAATATAATGAAAGCGAATCTCTGGTCCACCATGGCCTGGCGGTGGAAGGCGTGATGCGTCACTTCGCCGTACTCTTTGGGGAGGACCCGGACAAGTGGGGGGTCATTGGCCTGCTTCATGATCTGGACTATGAAAAGTATCCTGAGGAGCACTGCACCAAGGTGCGGGAGATCCTGACGGAACAGGGCGTGGACGAGGAATATATCCACGCCATTGCCAGCCACGGCTGGGGCCTGTGCTCCGACGTGGAACCGGTGGAGCGGATGGAAAAGGTCCTTTACGCCACCGACGAGCTGACGGGGCTGATCACCGCCGCGGCGCTGATGCGTCCTTCCCACAGCGTGATGGACCTGGAGCTGAAATCCGTTAAGAAAAAATTCAAGGATAAGCGCTTTGCCGCCGGTGTGGACCGGGATGTGATCACCAAAGGCGCCGAAATGGTAGGGATGCCGCTGGACGATCTGATTCAGGAAACCATCCTGGGGATGCGTGAAGTGGCCGACAGCATCGGTTTGGCAATGGCGGAGTAAGAGTATCCCGCAAAAAAGGGGGGATTATGATGGCGGAGGTTTTCTGCGGTGTCGCCGCTTCCCCGGGGTATGCCCTGGGACCTGCGTTTCACTATGTCCCCTATGAACCGTCGGTGTCTCCCAGCATCATTGAGAACCGGCAATCTCAGGAGAATATCGGGTATTACAGCGCCGCCCGGGAAGCTGCCCGGGAAGAGCTGGAGACCCTGCGCCGCCGTGTGGACAAATCGGATCCGGAGCGGGGCAAAATTCTGGCGGCTCATCAAAGTATCCTGATGGACGCTGTATTGGATGAGGAGATCCGGGACAGGGTTCTCTCCGACCTGTGGGGGGCGGACTGGGCCATATGGGAAAGCTACGGGGCTTATATCCGCCGGATGGAAGGCGCCAGCGATCCCCTGCTTCGTGAGCGGGCGGCGGACCTTCGGGATGTCCGTGACCGGCTTCTCCGGTGCCTGGAGGGTCAGCCCTCCAAAGAGCTTTCCCTGATGGATACGCCGGTGGTGCTGGTCACCCGGGATCTGCGCCCCTCCGACGCCGCTGTGTTGGATCGGCAGAAGGTGCTGGCCATCATTACCGAAACCGGCGGAGCCACCTGTCACAGCGCTATTCTGGCCCGGTGCAGCGGCATTCCGGCAGTGCTTGGGGTGGAAAACGCCCTGGCCCTGCTCCCTGCGGGGGAGGAGGTGCTGGTGGACGGAACTGAGGGCCGGGTGGTACTACAGCCGGACGAAAGCCAGCGGGAAGAATTCCGCCGCAGCCAGCGTCTGTTTGCCAGCCGGGTCCAGGAAAACGCCCGTTTTCTGGCTTTTCCCGCCATCACCGCTGATGGTGAGCGGGTGAAGATCCACCTGAATTTGGGAACGGGACAGCTGAAGCCGCCGGAAGTCAACCATGTGGATGGGGCGGGGCTGCTGCGCACCGAGTTTCTTTATCTGGAACGGGAGGATTTGCCGTCGGAGGAGGAGCAGCTGTCGGCCTACCGCCAGGTGCTGGAGGCCTTCGGGGGCAAGGAAGTGACCGTGCGCACGCTGGACATTGGCGGCGACAAACAGCTGCCCTATCTGGAACTGCCCCGGGAAGAAAATCCTTTTTTGGGCAGCCGTGCCCTTCGTCTCTGCTTTGATCATCCCGATCTGCTCAAAACCCAGCTGCGGGCCTGTCTGCGGGCGGGGGTATATGGATCACTGAGGCTGATGTTCCCCATGGTGTCGGGCGTGGATGATCTGCGCCGGGCCAAACGGATGCTCACTCAGTGCCGTCTGGAGCTGGAGCGGGAAGGGATCGCCTGCGCTGAGGATTTTCCCGTGGGTATCATGGTGGAAATCCCCTCTGCCGCCATCATGGCCGATCTCATCGCGGAAGAAGCGGATTTTGCCAGCATCGGCACCAACGATCTGACTCAATATGTTCTGGCGGCGGACCGGATGAACCCGGCAGTGCGCCAATATTATCGTCCTTTCCATCCAGCGGTGCTGCGGCTCATCGCTCAGGTGTCCCGCAGCTTTGGAAAAAAGGGAAAACCGGTATGTGTCTGCGGAGAGATGGCGGGCGATCCCCTGGGCGCCGCCGTACTGGTGGGGTTGGATATCCGTCAGCTTTCCATGAACTCCGCGTCAGTGGCCCCGGTAAAAAGGGCTCTGTCCCTGCTGGATACCCGGGATGCCCGGGAGGCTGCCCAGGCGGTGTGTTCCATGGCCACCGGTGAGGAAGCGGAGCTTTATCTCCGCAAGCGCTTCGCTTACCTTCTATAAAGGGACGCGCATTGTTATTGTCAACGAGCGAAAGCAGTTTCGCTGC
This sequence comes from Angelakisella massiliensis, assembly GCF_900104675.1. Classification (GTDB taxonomy): domain Bacteria; phylum Bacillota; class Clostridia; order Oscillospirales; family Ruminococcaceae; genus Angelakisella; species Angelakisella massiliensis. Next base: position 923,657 of record NZ_LT629944.1, read on the forward strand.
CAAATTTATACCGTTTTGCGCCTGACCGCGCAGAACACATCAGGAGGTTACGTTTATGTACAGCAGAAAAACCACTATTCGCAACAAGACGGGTCTCCATGCCCGTCCCGCTTCTGATTTTATCGGATGCGCAAGCAAGTTCAAATCCAAGATCGTCATCAAAAAGCTCTCTGACGAAGAGGAGGCCAACGCCAAGTCTATCGTTATGCTGCTGGCTCTGGGCCTGGGCGAAGGAGAAGAGATCGAGATCTACGCCAAGGGCGAGGATGAAGTCGAGGCGGTTGATACCCTCATCGATCTGGTGGATTCCAAATTTGGAGAGGACAAATAAGCTTCCTGCCCAAGCGGCTTACAGCTGCTGATGAGGAGAACTTTGTTTGAATTTTCATCCCTGATGATACGGGCCTGAAAAAAGTGACACAAGCAAAAGGGGCACAGTATTTCCGAAAGGAAATACTGTGCCCCTTTTAATCATATGCCGCACACCGGAGCCTTGTCAAAACAACAGCAGCCGGTTTCCTGGGGAGGGTAAAAAAAATCCCAACCGGGCAGCAGCATCCGGGTCAAAGGCGGGCTACCGTTTTTTTGAAAAGATCTGGCGGACGATATGAATCAACCCATTGACCTGCTCTGAAAAATAAGCGTCTTTATGGGTAGCAGCTACAAAGGAAAAGGACTGCGGCGTTTGTCCCACTGACAAAAAAACCGGCTTATGGACAGAGTAACAATAATCTGCCGAAATTTCTATGCAAAAGCACACACCAAATCCTTGTGCCGCCAAGTTGATATTCAAATCCAAATCCGAAGTGCGGATCATTTTGGGGCGGAAATCATATTGCTCAAAAAGCTCATGGCTCAGCGGCCCCATACGCATGGAACTGGAGTTGACCAAAAAGGTCTCTCCCTTGAGCCGGTTCAAATCGATCCATGGATAATGAAATCCTTTGCGCCACTGGCCCATGGCGGGATAGGGGGAATCCCTGCCCACGCACAGCAGCACCTGTTCGGTGCAGATTTCCTCCATCTTCAGCTTTGGATATTCCTCCCGCTTGGGGTCCCGGAGAAATAATCCTACATTGGCGGTTCCCTCCTCCAAAAGCTGCTCCACCTGGCATACATCACCCTCATATATCTCGATCTCACAATCAGGGTACCGCATCCGGAACTCCGGCAGGATATTGGGCAGCACATACCGGCCCCGGCTGGGAGTGATGGCAATGGCAATGTGGCCCCCATCCCGGTTGCTCAGATCCCGCATCATGTCCTGAAGCTGGTATCCCAGGCTGAGAATCTCATGACCCTTTTTGATGTATTCCTGGCCGGCGTGGGTCAGGATCAGCTGCTTCCCCAGCCGCTCAAAGAGGCGCACCCCATATCTTTCTTCAGCGGCGATGATGCATCTGCTTAAAGTAGGCTGGCTGATCCCTAAAATCTCAGCCGCCCTGGTGACACTTTTATACTTTGCCAATGTTTCAATGTACAGCGGCTCCCTGAAATCCATTCTCGCACCCCTTCAGATTTGCTGCGCCCTGTCTGCGGGAAATCCTGATGAAAAACCAGTTTGGCCCGCCATGACAGACCGCATTTATTATACCACAAACGATTCAGTTTTTGCATTAAAATAATGTTTTTCATGTATTTGACTTTCTGTTTGAGATGCTATATGGTTTGTACTGCAGTCAATCGGCCGATTGAAAAAGCAGCGTAAAAATTCTTGCGGCAAACAAAATCAAAGGTGTGGTCCTATGTTAAAAAAATGGGGAGATCTTCTCCCGAATAAACCGACAGTCCTCTTGCTTCCGGGATCTTTGACCTCCCCCTGTGTATATGATCAAGTGGAATGCGACAGTTTCTTTCAGCTGGCAGCCATTGATTACTGTACATCGGAAGGACCGTGGGATGTTACAACTCTGGGAAAACGAGTCATCGGGATGATCGATGAGCTGCAGCTGGGTCCAACTGTTTTGGCCGGCTATTCCGCCGGGGGCGTTATTGCCATGGCTGCGGCTTCCATCGCTCCTGAGAAGATTTCCGGGCTGATGCTTTCCAATACAGGCCCCTGTGGGAAAGGGCATGGAGACCCCAGTTTTCCCCAAAAGATTTTAGACAACTGGGGCAGCGAGGAGTTTGAAAGAAGCTTTTTCACCAGATGTTTTTCCCGTCCTGTTCCGCCTCTGCTTTATAAGCGCCTGCAGGCGTATATCCGCACAGTGGATCCCCAGGCCGCTTATGAAATATCCCTTTCTCTGCGAAATGTGGATTTCAGGCAGGACCTGACCCATTACCATCATCCTGTGGTCATCGCCCACGGGAAAGCTGATACCTCCCGTACAATAGCCCATGTGGAGATGATGAAAACCGCCATGCCCCAGGCTGAGGTGTTCCTGTTGGATGGCGGCCACACCATCATGGTGGAGAACAAGCAGGATTGGCAGAAGGCTTTTGACCATCTGCTGCAAAAAGTACGCTCCGGTATGGAGAGAACAAATTGATGAGGAGGCCGTGATATGCTTGCAATTGTGGGGTTTATTTCCATTGCTGTAATGATGTTCTTCCTGCTGAAAGGAAAAATGCTGCCCATTACAGCATTTGTGGTGTTTCCGCTGTGCGCGTCCATCCTGGCGGGTTTCAGTTCAGGTGAAATCATTGACTTTGTTACCAAAGGCATCGGTTCCACATGGTCCACAGCTGTTTTGTTTCTGTTTTCCATCGCCTATTTCGGACTGATGAATGATGTGGGGCTTTTCGATAAGCTGGTGACCAACCTGGTGCGGATCTCCGGCACCAATATCATGATGGTCATGTTGGTCACAGGCTTTATCGCCGTGGTAGGACATCTGGATGGTTCCGCTACCACCACCTATATCATCACCATCGGCGCCCTGCTGCCCCTGTATCAAAAGCTGAATCTGCGTCCCGTCGTGCTGCTGCTCATCTGCGGCGCTGCCACCGGTGTCATGAATCTGGTCCCCTGGGGCGGCCCCACCGCCCGGGTAGCCGCGGTGACCGGCATTGACGGCAATATCCTGTGGCATACCATGGTGCCCATGCAGATTTTTGGACTCGTGGCTGTGTTCGCTGTGGCAGTCATCATGGGCCTCACGGAAAAGCGCCGTCTCACCACTGCCGGAACCCTTGTTACTCAGTTGGACGACACAACTGTGGAAATCCCCGGTGAAGCGGAAGGAGACGCTTCCCTCAAACGGCCCAAGCTCTTTTACTTCAACCTGCTTCTGACCCTGGCAGTCATCATCGTCCTTACCGTCTTTAAGGTCAACGCCTACCTGGTTTTCCTTATCGCCACGGTGCTGGCGCTGCTGATCAACTATCCCAACCCCAAGGACCAGCTCAAGCGTCTGGAAGCTCATGGCGCTTCCGCCGTACCTCTGAGCGCAACACTGATCGCCGCCGGCGTTTTCCTTGGCGTCTATGTCAACAGCGGTATGATTGAAGCGATGGCCTCGGTACTGATTCAAATCGTTCCCGGCTTCCTCCAGCCTTATCTCCATATTATTGTGGGCGCTCTGGGCGCTCCTATCGGTATGGCTATGGGTCCCGATCCTTACTATTATGGCATTATGCCCCTGATCGGTGAAGTAGTGGCGCCCTACGGCGTCTCTCTGGAGCAGGTGGGCTACGCCATGCTGATCGGTGAAAATGCGGCTCTGGCAGCCAGCCCCTGCGTACCGGCCACCTTCCTTGCCATCGGTCTGGCGGGAGTGGAACTGAAAGATCATATCAAATTTTCTTTCCTGTGGCTGTGGGGAATCAGTCTGCTGATGCTGGTGTTCGCCGTCTTTACGGGCATTGTTTAAACTGATTTTGGAAGCAGCGCCCACGTTTTAACTTCTGCATTTTCTTTCCTCATATCTCCCCTTATGGACAAAAAATCTTTCCCAAGCCCTGGAAGGGCATCATACGGACAACGCCCCTTCAGGGGCGTTTCTTTATGCCTTGGTATTCTTGCTGTCCGTAAACGGGTCTATGAACTCTTTTAAACTCATTTGATCCGCTATTTGATCCGTCTCTAATTGTTGTTTGCTGTTTCCCTTCATCATGGAGCCGACTTTTTCTTTCGTTTCTCAGCGGCGCAGACAGGGCATCCGCTCCCACGGGACCGGGCGTCCGGTGTTGCCTGCCAGCTATGTCCACGTTCGCATCGCCACCAGACCTTCTTATTGGAATGGGCAGCACATTCGTCGGGGGAACAGCCATTTTTCAAGGTATCCCATTGGGGAACCAATTCCGGGTGCTCCTGGGCAAAAGAACCATGGCGTATCTGTTTGCGGTTGCAAACCGGGCAGCCCTTACCTTTGAGGCGCCCCACAACGGTGCTTTGCCATGTATAGCCGCATTTTTCACATTTCCACCAGATACGTTTACTGCTTCCCGCCGTTACGTCATAAGGGGTCAGCGGGGCGTTGCGGTCCTGATCCCACTGGACAATCAGCTCCGGGTGTACCGCGGCAAAACAGTTCTCCGCTGACGCCCGACGTCCGGAGCAATAGGGACAGCCGTCTTTTCTCACATATCGTTTGGCAACGGAAGTCTGCCATGTATGTCCTTTTGAACATCTCCACCACACCTTTTTGCTGCTCCTGGGCAAAACCTTTTCCGGCGTCAGGGGAAGATTTTTTTGCGTATCCCACTCCGCCGCCAGTTCGGGAGCCAGCCTGGCCAGCGAATTGCCTTCCCAAACCTTACGGTCATTGCAGTAGGGGCAGGCTTTTTCTGCTCCAAAGGTCTGCATCCGGCTTATACTTTCCTGCCACTGGTGTCCCTTTTCACAGCGCCACCAGAATTTTTTATTGGAATAGGGAGCTACTTCCTGAGGACTTTGAGCGTTTTTTTCCGGATGCCAAAAGACGGCCAGCTCTTTGTTTTGGGACGCCAGGGAATATTCCGGGGATACCCTGCGATGATTACAGTAAGGGCAAACCCTGTCCGGCAGATGCTTCCGCAGATTGTTGGGAGAATCCTTCCACTGATGACCTTGTGAACATCTCCACCAAAAAGATCGGTTGGAGGCCGGGGCAACCTCCGTGGGTGAAACGGTATTTTTGACCGGATGCCAATACTGCGCCAGCTCCGGTGATTTTGCCGCCAAGGAACTTTCAGCGTCCACAGCTTTTCCATAACAAAAAGGACATTTTGTCTTGTGGGGCCCTGTACGTGCACTGACTGAGGCTTGCCAGCTGTGTCCTTTTTCACATTTCCACCAGACCCGTCTGTCTGTTCCGGGAAGAACATCTGTGGGGCTGAGGGACGCGTTTTTTATTTTATCCCATTGGGCGGCAATTTCCGGAAACACCGCAGCCAGGCAGTTCTCCGGCGTCACCCGGGAATGATTGCAGTAGGGACAATTTGAACCATTCTTGGTGCGGTTTGCCACGCTTGCCTCATACTCCCGATTGCATATGGGACATTTCCACCATCGTTTGACATTCTCCCCTGGAGAAACCATATCCGGGGTGTCTGAATTCCGCTCGCTCCATTCTTCCGCCAGTTTCGGATACTGCGCCGCCAGAGAATGCTCCCGACAGGTATGATGATAGAATTCTTCAATTTTAAAATGATCCCTTGTATGGTTTACCTCTGTCTGAATCCCCGCAAGGAACATCAGCACAGTTTCAGTTACACGGTCCAGATAGCGATACTGGTTGGAAACAGGATAGGCAATTATATCGCCGTTTATCCGAATTTCTTCCCCCAAGCCGTCAATCTCTTTGACCCGGATAACACGGTATCCCTTTTTGCGAAGAAAAGCATCCTTTTGCCGGTCCCGCTCCACAGCTTCAGGAAGTCTGTGCCGATAACCGTCTATTTCCAAGGCTATGGGAGGCAGATCCTGTTGGTCGGGGCGGACTTCGATATCAATTTTATACCGCCCTGCCTGAACCTCACAAGCGCAGCTGTATCCTTTTTGATGAAGATATTGGTTCACATAATAGAATATGGTGCGGGCGGTATAGGAAATACGAAACTTTTTAGCGCAAAACGGACATCCCCTGAGCAGCAGAGTGCGGTTGGAAATCCGATCTTGCCATATGTGCCGAGGATTGAACGAACACTGCCAATACACTTTTTTGGGGTTGTAGGGAGTAACATTTCGGGGTGTCAGGGCGCCATTTTTGCTGTAGCACCACTGTTTTGCCAGGTCGGGGAAATATTGCTCCAAATTATAGTGGGCGGAAACCCTTTTATTGCCGCAGTAAGGACACATATCCTCCATTTTCTCAGAAGGATTACGGCGCTGCCGTTCCACAGAACGCGTCTGTTCCTTGATGGGGCGCTCCCAGATGTGTCCTTGTTGGCATTTCCAGCGGGCGATATATCCGGATTTTGGAGTATAGTCCTCCAGGGATTTTCCCCCGTTAAGTTCCGGATCCCAGTAGAAAACCATTTCAGGATACATTAAAGCCGCATTGAAAAAGTAACTGGGGCGTTCATGGCTGCAAAAGGGACAAACTGACCGACCCCGGCGCTTTCGATTCATTTTATTGGGGGAAGCCTCCCATTCCAGCCCACACACCGAACATTTCCAACGAACTCGCTTACCTGCTGAAAAGCCCATCTGCTCCGGCGGAACTGGGTTTCTGCCATTCAAATAGAGGTTCAAGATATCTTCCCTGTGGTTTTCCAGGCACCACTCTTTTAAACTCTTCATGTTAACTCACCTCTTTATTATAGTTAAAAATTATCACAACAATTCCATTATGTCAAGTTATAAAAACGATATCCTTTTCATTTGTTCAATACCTGCAGTAAACATCCCGTACATTTGCAGAAAAACTGCGTGCAGCTTGGTTTCCTCCCTGGCCGGGGAGTTGCAAACATATCCACTCAGCTTAAGCACGGGCCACCGTCCCAGGCATAAAAAAAGAACCGCAGTGCAACCTGTCTCCGGCCCTGGCCTATATAGTAAGACGATGGTCCCAGGCCGGTTTGGACGCGGGCCGCAGTTTATGACCTAATATAGGTTCGTGCGCGACCTGGCTCCGGCCCTGGCCTATAAGTAAGATGATGGTCCCAGGCCGGTTTGGACGCGGGCCGCAGTTTCTGACCTAATATAGGTTTGTGCGCGACTTGGCTCCGGCCCTGGCCTATAAGTAAGATGATGGTCCCAGGCCGGTTTGGACGCGGGCCGCAGTTTCTGACCTAATATAGGTTTGTGCGCGACTTGGCTCCGGCCCTGGCCTATAAGTAAGATGATGGTCCCAGGCCGGTTTGGACGCGGGCCGCAGTTTCTGACCTAATATAGGTTTGTGCGCGACTTGGCTCCGGCCCTGGCCTATAAGTAAGATGATGGTCCCAGGCCGGTTTGGACGCGGGCCGCAGTTTCTGACCTAATATAGGTTTGTGCGCGACTTGGCTCCGGCCCTGGCCTATAAGTAAGATGATGGTCCCAGGCCGGTTTGGACGCGGGCCGCAGTTTCTGACCCAATATAGGTTTGTGCGCGACTTGGCTCCGGCCCTGGCCGGAAAATCTGTGTCTCATTGGGGCATACCTTACTTCTTGATGCTTCACCGTTGATTCTTTACTTTCAAAACCGGTTCTTCAAGTTTAGTGAGGAGTAAAAATAAATCACAAAGAAAAAAATCGGCAGGCACCTGACGGTACTTGCCGATTTTTTGAAATATCAAAACACTATGGATGCTACCGGGCAGAAGACTCATCCGTTTCGTGAAGCTCCTCCAAAGCCGCACGGACCGCGGCGATCACGAAGGCAGAAAACGTACAATTTTTGCCCTGAATTGCCTTTTCCACATCTTCCACCACATCGCTGGGAAAGCGGATGGTTTTATTGATCGTAGGCGGTGTGGATGGTATCTGAAATCTGCCCATAAGTCTTTCCTCGCAATACATTTGTATTACAATTAGTCTATCTCACCATCTTTCAAAAGTATGCATTGCATTTGCATTGCACATCTGATATCATGGAATAGAGGTGATATCCATGGCAGAACTCTGTTTGGATTGCTGGAATAAACTCATAAATTCTCAATACCGTCCCCAATGCTTCCTTTTGTCCAAAGAGCTGGATCTTTGTGAAGAGTGCGGAGAATGGAAACCAGTGATCGTTCGCTTCAAACGGCGATACCTTGCGGTGAAATGGTTTCACGAGAGACTCCGTGCCCTTTCCGGTAAAGAGCCCTAAAAAGCTTTCCGCCCCTTGTGAAGGAAGTCTCTCTCCCCGCAGACGTACCCCGTGCAAAGCACCGGGGGCCGGCCTGTTGGAGTCCTCACCACGGCAGACCGAAAAGAGCCCCTCATGGCGGGATACGCCATGAGGGGCCTTTTTATGGAACATCGAAACAGTATAGATGCTCTTATTTCTGATTCTTTTTTGCAGTGTTAATGGAAGCGATGAGCAGCCGCTTGACTTCGGTGCATTGTTTCAAAACGGCAGGATTATCATAGCAGCCGCTTTCCATAAGCAGCTCCAGTCAATATTCGCTTTCTGAACATTCTTTCAATGCGATTTGTAATTTCGCAATAAAATCGGCCTTACCGTGAGCATACATAGCTGATATTGGCGCCCACGCTGGTACCGGAGCGAATGAGCTGGTTAGTGAGGACGCTTTCCCGTTTGGAGCGCTTGATTTCATTGCACACTTTTATAATTTCCAACGCGAAGGCTTTGGATTTATCTTGCAGTGGACTGGACATGGGAGATCTCCCTGAATATCAAATCCGTGCCGCTTGCGGCACACCTCACTTCTTCGCTATTCACTATTACCTCTTCACTTCCAAAAATCCCGGGTAGGCAGTACAGGTTAGCGAAAAGTGAAAAGTGAATAAGTAAAAACCCCGAACGCTGCCGCATCCGGGATTTTTGGTGCCGGTGGTGGGACCTCTACCCGCGGCCTAAAAAACAGTCCCCCGGACTGTTTTTTGCCCTCTGCGGAGGGCCGGCCTGTTCGAGTCCTCACCACGGCAGACCAAAAACAGCCCCTCATGGCGGGACACGCCATGAGGGGCCGTTTTATGGTGCCGTTGAGCAATCCAAATCCGAACCTGTTTTCATATCGGCAAGGGCGGTCTTGAGGTCATCAAAAGTGATGGTGTCCGTCCCGTCCTTGTAGTTGAAGGTTATCACCATTTTATCATCATACAAGAAAATGGCGTTGATGAAAGTATCAATCAACATCTTCCGGTGGGACTTCTGCCGCACATCCAGCTTGCGGAAGCGGTGGAGCCAGAAGGTCATGAACTCGGCGCTCACCTTGGGCTTCGCCAGCTTCTCGCAGGCGATCCTCGTTTCCAGTTCCTCTTTTGTGGCCTCCAATTCCTCCAAACGGCTTTTGGTGGATTTCGTGAGGATGCCCTGCTGGATGGCGTTCAGCAGGTTTTGGATGGCCGTGTCCGCCTCCCGCAGCTGCTGTTCGTAGAGGGGCAGGTTCACATTCTCCCTGTCCTGCAAGTCCATCAGCATGGACACGATAGCTTCAATCGCCTTGTCGTCCATCACCATCTTCATGGTTTCGTTTACCACCAAATCCTCGATCCATTCTTTGCGGACGGACTTCTTGTGACACTCAGTGCGCTTCTTTTTCACCGACACGCACTTGTAGTAATGGTGGACATTCCCCGTGTGGCTGGTGCCGCTCTCGCCGCAGAGGTAGGCCCCGCAGTAGCCGCAGAACAGCTTGGTCGTGAGCAGGTAATCGTCCTCGGCCTTGTGGCGGGCAGGAGCCTTTCTGTTCTTCGCCAGTTTTTCCTGCACCCGGTCAAAGAGGTCCTGGGGGACGATGGCAGGAATACCGTCCGGCACTACAATGTCCCGGTAGGTATATTCCCCGATATAGCGGCGGTTGCTCAGAAGGTGCTGGACGCTGTTGTAACTCATCTTCTGGCCCCGTGTGTTCTTCACGCCCTGCTCGTTGAGCCAGTCCCGTATCTGCGTCATGGTGGCTCCTTCGTCATAACGCTGGAACGCCTCCCGGACAAAGGGAGCGGTGAGCGGGTCAAGCTGAAAGTACTGCTCACTGTCGATCTGGTAGCCGATGGGCAGGGTGCCGCCGTTGTACTTGCACTTCAGGGCGTTCTCCGTCATGCCCCGGACTACCTTCTCGGACAGGTCTGCGGAGTAGTATTCAGCGTAGCCCTCCAGCACACTTTCCAATATGATGCCCTCGGCCCCGTCAGAAATGACCTCGGTGGCGGACACCACCTTGACCCCATTCTTTTTCAGTGCGGCCTTGTAGCGGGCGCTGTCGTAGCGGTTGCGGGCAAACCTGTCCAGCTTCCAGACGATGATCATATCGAACAGGCGCTTGCCGCTGTCCTTGATCATGTTCTGAAATTCCGGGCGGTTGTCCGTCTTGGCAGAAAAGGCCCGGTCTATGTAATGGCGCAGGACGGTGATGCCGTTCTTCCCGGCAAAGGCGGTGCACTCCCGGATCTGTCCCTCAATACTTTCTTCCCGCTGGCTGTCTGAGGAATAGCGGGCATAGATAACTGCTTTCATTCTCCATCCTCCATCATACGCAGCAGGGTCTCTTTCAGCTTCTCATTCATAGGGGACTGGGGGTCAAAGCACATCTCGATAAAGCGGCGCATCTCCTCCCGCGCCGGGCTGGCCTTGGGCCTGAACTCGTATATCTTGCCCTGAGGCTTGTCCGTCCGGGCGAAGATATAATCCAGCGACACATCGAAGTAATCCGCATATCGGCGGAGCAGTTCGACGGAGGGGCTGGACTGCCCGTTTTCGTAGCGGTTGACACTGGACTGCGTGGAGCCGATGGCCTCGGCCATTTTCACCTGAGAGATGCCGATGCTCTCCCGCAGGGCCTTCAACCGCTTACCCACTTCCTTCATTTCGTGACCTCCTATTTGGGTTAGATTTATTATAACCCAAATAATGAAAAATTACAACCCGGAGATGCAATTTTTCTGAATTACGGTTTTCTCCCCCCGTCCCGGCCCGGTGGCCGTACAAAGAAGCGGCGCACATCAGCCTATGGGGATGGGCTGGCGTGGCCGCTTCATTTGGTTTTGGAGGGATGGGACATGGGCGCAGGATTGCGGTCTGTGGCCACACCCCGACAAAACCGGGGTTTCCAAAGGGGTACCCCCTTTGGCACACGACCTTGCTTGCAAGGTATAGTGTGTTATACCTGCCGGTGCGGCTGACGGGCAAAAGGAGGGTTTCGCCGGATGGAAACGCTCGGTTTGCCCGGCAGGGGAACGGGCAGGGTTTTGTGCCCGGGAGGGGACAAAACCCCTGCCTGTTCCCGGAGAGCGGCGGCAGGTATACAAGCCCCCGTCCCTCATCCTTCGTCCCCCGCAGGGCTGAGATAAGTGCCCCGGATGACGCACCACTCAGAAAAAATCAAAGAGGGCGGGCAAGCACTTTTGGGCTTGCCCGCCTTGATTACCCGAAAGCAAGACCGGGCGGAGGCGGTCAATGGCGGCGCACTTGAGCGCCGTTCATCTCGACCATTGACGGCCCCGCCTGGGTTGCTATTGCGTGCACCCCGAAACAGTGATTTTTACTATCCGTTAGGAAGAGAACCTGATGTTGAGAGGAAACTCAATCTTCCCAAGAGATATTGCCCAGTTCGATTTGTTTCAGTATCTCGGCCCATTCCTCGGGAGTGAATTTGGACTCGTCATCATGGCTGACAGAAACTAAGGTCATATCCATATGGACTGTATTTTGCAAATCAGGACTATCCATGTTCGCCATATGGTCCATGTTTGTTACTGAATTGAGCGCATATGTGATTGACAATTTTGCATTTGTAGCGGATAGATTTTCAACGCTGATTTCAAACTCTCCGTCATAAGGAGCAGTAAAGGTAATGCTTCCTGTCCCGGTTTCCAGAATATAGGGCCAAGTCTCCCCTGTGCTTGTGCTGCAAATAGTGAGTTTTATTTCGTTTGCCTTTTCACTTTGGCTATTAAGTTCAAATGTATTGCCTTGCTTCCAATTTCCGACACCAATCGTCATGGGCATCCCATTTTCGAGCGACATAAAGCAGTCTCCGGCACTTTCAAGGATGCGGCCTGTGGAATTATCGTCCAGTAGTTCCACCATGGCTAGTTCCCCATTCTCAAAAATAGAGCCTGCATCGGTCAAATCAATTAGTTTGGGTTCATCAGCCTCATCCGCAAATTGTATTGCGTCTGTACCAGTGTTACTAAATTTTGCGTTAATACTCTCCAAATCGATCAAGGTTGCATCATCCCTGCTGATCCAACTATGTGCCCCGTTGCCATCAGACGAGGAAACAGCAAAGGCCGTTGTGGCACCGACCGTCACAACTAGGGCCAAAGCACAAGCGGCGATAGAGGTTTTCTTGAATTTCATAATTGCTTCAATCCTTTCTGTAATTGCATTTTTGCTGAAATGACTGTATAGGGCAGACATCCCGCTTTTTCTTTCCTCCATGCGGATTAGAGCCCGGGCGTAAGCAGATTTTTCCTTTTCGCCAAGCATACGGAGGACGCACCCATCACATGACAATTCCACATCCCTGTTTGCAAGAACATACATCACCCAGACCAGCGGGTTGAACCAGTGGACGCAGAGAGTGGCGGCAAAGAGAATTTTCGTAATAGCGTCAAACCGCCGGATATGGATATACTCATGGGCCAACACATACTGGAGCGCCGTTTCATCGCTCCGGTCAAACTTCTTCGGCAATAGTATCACCGGACGCAGGATGCCGTAGGTCAGGGGGGACGAGATCAAATCGGAACTGCGTACTTCAAGAGGTCTGGTAATTCGGTGTTCGGACAGCCACCTTTGAACATACGGCGTGTTGTCTGGAAGGGACATCCTGAACTTCTGCAAACTTCTCAGGTAAGAGATCGTAAAATACGCTGCCAAAAGCAGGGAACCTGCCAGCCAGACCACCACAAAAACAGGAACGCGTTCTATTTCCTGCGCTGTTGCTTGGAATTGTTCGCCAGGTTCCACATCAGGGGCAAAAGATGGCGGAGCCTGAGTGGACGAAGAACCCTCCTCGTTCCCTTGGACGAAATTTTGAGCGGCAAAATCCTGAACCGCATCAGAAATCGAGGCGACATTTACCGGCAATCCGCCCGGCAAGGGGATGGACAGCGGCAGGAGCAGACGCAAAGCAGCGATAAGCCACAACACGAAAAAGGTCGTTTTCGGCAGGCGATGGATCGCCACGGCCCGGATGACGACAATAAATAAAATCAATACGCCCCCGGCCACGCTCATTTGAAAAAGGCTCATACGCTCACCCCTATTCCAGTGCATCCACCATCCGGCGCAGCCTTTCGATCTGGTCTCTGGACAGTTTCTGGTGGCCCAGCAGGGAGGCAAAGAGCAGGTCGGGGGAACCGTCAAACAACTTCCCGATCAGTTCTGCCGTTTCCGCCTCCTGTACCACTTCCTTTGGGATCAGTGCATGGCACTGGAAGTTCGGCTCCGTCCGCTCGATTGCCCCCTTGGCGATGCACTTCTTGATAACGGTGTAGGTGGTGTTCATGTTCCATCCGATTTCCTCTTTGAGGATATCAGAGATCTGCTTTGCGGTCTTATCACCTTCTTTCCACAACACATCCATGACTTTTAACTCAGAGTCAAAGAGTTTGATTGCCATATGACACACCTTCCTTCGGACTATTGCAATAGATCCTGCTATGATACTACCACAATAGTTCTGCATTGTCAACACTATTTTAGTAGTGCGGCGGCAAATTTTTGTGCCCATGGGACAGCCAGACATGGCGTGCTTCAGACGAAAAAATCTTGCCGTTGTGGAACATTTGGTATATACTTGTGTCGTAAAATATTGCAGGCAGATTGATTTCAGAAAGGAGGCCGCTTCCATGTCCACTGTCTATCAGTTCCCCTACGACAGCCCCGTCCGCTACCTGCCCCTCGTATATATGCTCCCACCGGACTTGCTCTCCCGCTTCCCCACCCTCCGCAGGCTGCCCCGGAGCATGGGCGCCCTGAACGCCTCCCCCGAATGGGCGGAAGTCATCCTGAGCGACGCATTCCTGAACGAGGCCATGGACGCCGTGGCCTCGCTGGCCTTCCCCCACTTCGGCTTCGGCGGCTGGAAAGAGCACTACACGGGCTTCTCCCCCGTGTGGCGGCTGGCCTACGCCCTGCCCCTGTGGGCCAAAGGGGTGGAACAGGTGCGGGGCTGGGGCGTACAGGCCCTCTTTGCCTTGCCCCCGGACTTCGAGATACCCTTCTTTGACCCGGAGGATGTGCGCGCAGTGATGAAGCAGGTGGTGGAGCAGGCCATCGAGGAGCAGGGCTGGGGGCCGGTGCTGGAAGTCGTGCGGGAGATGCCCTGCGACGAGGACTTTGAGAAGTGGGACACCAATGTCCGCAGGGACTTCCTCCGCAAGTGGTACCACACCCGGTCAAAACGGGTGCAGACCGTTTCGCTGGAGGGATGTATGGAGGACGAGGGCAGCAGCATCCATTCCCTGCCCGCCCCGGAGGGGGACTTCACGGAGCGGGTGGAGGCGGAGGACTTCTGCCAGCGGTTCAAGGCCACCCTGTCCAAAAAGGATATGGCGATTTTGGAGTTGCGGGTGGAGGGGTACACCTATGAGGAGATCGCGGACAGGCTGGGGTACAAGACCCATAGCGGGGTCATCAAGCGGATGGAGGCGGTGAAGAAGCGGTTCATCCAAGAAGCAGGGCGGTGAAGCCACGCAGGCCGGACACGGCAGGCGTGGCTTTTTCACGCCCAAAACCGGAAGGAAGGTGAAAATGTTCCATATCAAAGAGTTGCCGCCCGTGGAGCGGCGGGCGAACGGTTCCCTGTACCGTATGGACGCAAAGCAGCGCCGGGAGGCGGTGCGGCTCATCCGGGAGCGGTGCAGCTACTACGACAGCGGCAACTGCCTGTATCTGGACAGGGGCGAGGAAGTGGCCTGCCCCCAGAGCATTTCTTATTCCGTCTGCTGTAAGTTCTTCCGCCATGTGCTGCTAAAGGACGAGGCGGGCAGAGGGCTGGAGGCGGAAGTGTTCCGGCAGGCGGCAGGGAGGCGCTGCGCGGTCTGCGGGCGGGCCTTTTCCTCCGCCTCCAACAACGCCAAATACTGCCCCGCCTGCCGGGCGGCGGTGCAGCGGCGGCAGAAGGCCGATTACGCCCGGAAACGGAGGGCGGGAGTAGAAAAGTAGGGGGTGAAAAGGCAAGGGAAATCAGGGCCTCCGGGTCCTGTTTTTTCCTGCCCCCGTATGTTTCTATCCTCCCCTCGAAAAACGGCTCAACTTTTCTACATCACATCATCCCTCAGCGATGGAGGGATGGGAAAGGAGTTCCATGGCACAAAAAGCCCAGCACGCGATCTTACGCTTCGCCAAACACAAGGCGGGGCCGGCTGGGGCGCTGGAGGCCCACCACGAGCGCACCAAGGAGCAGTACGCCAGCAACCCGGACATCGACACCAGCAAAAGCAAAGACAACTTCCACATCATCCGTCCCGTACAGAGATACCGGCGGGAGATAGACAGCCGCATCAAAGCGGCGGGGTGCCGCACCCGGAAGGACAGCACCATGTTCGTGGACACCCTCATCACCGCCAGCCCGGAGTTCTTCACGGGCCGGAGCAGACAGGAGGTACAGGCCTACTTCACGGAGGCGGTGGCCTTCATGGAAAAGAAGGTGGGCCGGGGCAACATCTTCTCCGCCGTGGTACACATGGACGAGAAAACGCCCCACCTCCACCTGTGCTTCACCCCCATCACGGAGGACGGGCGGCTGTCCGCCAAGGAGATTTTGGGCAACCGGGCACAACTCTCACAATGGCAGGACGAGTTCCACGCCCACATGAAAAAGGCGTTCCCCGTCCTCAAGCGGGGCGAGAGCGCCCTTGTCACCAAGCGGAAACACATCCCCACATGGCTGTTCAAGCAATCCGTCCGCCTGGTCAGGCAGCAGAGGACGATTGAAAAGGCGGTGTCGGAGATAGGGGTGATGAACGCGGGGAAGAAGCGGGACGAGATACTGGAGATGGTGGGGCCGTACTTCGCCCGGCTGGAAAGGCATCTGGGGCAGATGCAGAAGTATCAGGCCACCATAGACTATCTGACGCAGGAGAACAGGGGGTTGAAAGAGAAGGTCAACAGTGAAAAGAGCATACACAAGCAGATGGAGGTGCTTGCGCTGCAAAAGGAGAATGAACAGCTCCGGCGGTTTGTCCAGAGCATACCCCCGGAGGTGCGGCAGGCGTTGAAGGAGCAGCAGCGGCAGCAAAAGAGGGACAGGGGCCACCAGCGGTAACAAAATCTTGAGAAACACGGAGGTAAATTTGGGAAGAAGGAAAAAGCTGATCAACAATACCGACATCCCCCAGCACAAGATCGAGGCAATAGCCCGCTGTATCATGCCGGACATCCTTGCTTTCTACGAGAGCGAGGAAGGCCAGCGGGAATTTGCTGAATGGAAGAAGCAGCGGGAAGCGGAGGGACAGGAGGGCAAGGCAGAGTGAGGACAAAAAGGGCGGGCGCACCGTGACACGGCTGCGCCCGCCCTTTTTGCGTTTATGGGGCTGCTTTCTTCTTCCGGGGACCTCGCGGTTTGGAGGTTGGCCTGCGCCGCACCCCGTTGCGGAAATAGGTGCTTTCGTAGCGGTCAAAGAAAAGCAATAATCCGAACCCTTCACCGATTGGAAATGGGTTCGGATTATATGGGTTTGGTGCCGGTGGTGGGACTCGAACCCACACGGTATCGCTACCAACGGATTTTGAGTCCGTCACGTCTGCCATTCCATCACACCGGCGTATACTTTTGCTTAGCTATGATACCACAAAAATCCACTGATTGCAAGAGGAGAATGCGCATCGGCTCACCGCTGCCGGGAAACCGCTTTACAGCCAAGCTTCCGGTATGCTAGAATGGCCATGCGGTCCCGATCAAAGGGGCTAGCTTTTGCCTGTGGGCGGCCGGAGAGGTGCGATATGAAAACCCTGGATATTTTTCGGGACAAACAGTTGACACGATCCCTTATTGCCATTTCGGTCCCCATTGCCATGCAAAACCTTATTACCTATTGCACCAGCATGATGGATACCGTCATGTTGGGACAGCTGGGAGAAGTGCAGCTGTCCGGCGCTACGGTGGCCAATCAGTTCACCAATATCTTTATGGGGCTGACCTTTGGCATTGCCAGCGGTACCAATGTTCTTCTGGCTCAATATTGGGGCAAAAAGGATGTCCGCTCCATCCGCTCCATCCTGGCGGTGATGTACTGGACTACCCTGGCACTGGCGGCGGTATTCTTCTGCTCTGCCCGCTTCTTTCCCCAGGAGATCATGCGGATTTTCACCCCCGATCAGGAGGTAATCGCCCAGGGAGCTCAGTATCTGGAAATCGTTTGCTGGTCCTATTGGGGCATGGGGCTGAGCAATGTCATGCTCATGTCGCTGCGTTCTGTGGGTACTGTGCGCATCTCCCTGGTGGTCTATCTTTCCTCCCTGTTCATCAACACCGGCTGCAACTGGCTGCTGATTTTTGGTAACCTGGGCTTTCCCCGGCTGGAAATGCGGGGTGCTGCCATTGCTACCGTTCTGGCCCGTCTGGTGGAGCTGTCTATCGCCGCCTTCTACATTTTCCGCCTGGAAAAAAAGATTTCTCTGCGTCCCCGGGATGTGGTGGCTTTCGACCGAACCTTTATACGGGATTTTGCCATCAATGTCTCTCCGGTGATTCTCAACGAGTTTCTCTGGTCCATGGGCAACTCCGCCCTGATGATGATTATGGGCCGCATGGGCCGTGCCTTTGTCACCGCCAGCAGCATCACCAACATCACCAGTCAGTTCGCTCAGATCTTTATTATCGGCCTGAGCAACGCCACTTCGGTCATTATCGGCAATACGGTGGGAACAGGCGATTACGACCGGGCCAAGTCGGTGGCCAAGGGGATCACCATATTCAGTGTATTGCTGGGCGTGGGCGCGGGCCTGATCATCTTCCTGCTGCGTCCGGTGATCGTAAGCTTTTACAACATTCCAGACAGCACCAAAGAGGTGGTTCTGTCCGTGATGACCTCCGCCTCTGTGATCGTATTTTTCCAGTGTATGGCCATTATTGAACTGATGGGCATCCTCCGGGGCGGCGGCGATGTACGTTTCGTGCTGGTATGTGACATCATCTTCCTGTGGCTGTGCTCGGTTCCTTTGGGAACGGTGGCCGGACTGTATCTGGGGCTGCCCCCCGCCATCGTTTATCTGGTGCTGAAATGTGACGAAATGCTGAAAATCATTGCGGGTACTTATCGGATTTTCAGCGGCAAATGGGTGAAAAATTTGACGAGACAGGAAATATGAAGTATTTTCCAGTCGCTTTTTTGTGAATTATGCAAATAAACTAAAAGAAATCCGACACATAAAAAACTTTTTTGGTTGCTCTGAACAAACAGCTTGACAAATGACACAAAAAGAGGTACAATACAAACACCATGCGACAGTGGGAAGATTCCCACAACATTGACAGGAGCTGCCCATGCCTGTATCCAAATATCCATATTCCGATGAACAGTTGATCGCCCTGGTCCGGCAAAAGGATGACGGAGCGGCCACCGAGTTGGTCACCCGCTATCTTCCATTGGTGCGGAAACGGGCTTCCGGTTATTTTCTGCCGGGTATGGAGGCAGAGGATATCGTGCAGGAGGGACTGTTGGGGCTGTTGAAGGCCATCCGTCTCTACCAGCCGGGAAAAAGCGAATTTGCTGCTTTCGCTTCCCTGTGCATCAGCTCCAGCATGGCGGACGCCGCCCGCTCCGCTCTTTCAGGCAAAAGCATCCCCCTGCGGGATTATGCCTCTCTGAGTGAAGAAGGGACCATTCTTCTGCCTGCCGGAGATCCGGCTCAGCAAGTGATGGCCAGGGAACAGCTGGCGGAGCTGGAACGGAAGATCCGTACCAGTTTGTCCGTTTTTGAGCAGCAAGTGTTGAGGCTGTACCTTACCGGGCGCTCTTATGCTGAGATCTCCAGACTACTTCTTACCACCCCTAAAGCTGTGGATAATGCCCTGCAAAGAGTCAGACGAAAACTCCGGTCGGCATAACCGGCCAACCCCCGTCATCAACCTGAATCCGTCAGGTTGTAAATAATACCCTGACCCGCCGCTGCGCAAGCCGGAACGGGAGGGCAAAATCCATAAGCGAGGTATTTAGTATGTACGAGGACAAGAAATTAGTGTGCAAAGAGTGCGGCAAAGAGTTCATCTTCACCGCCGGCGAGCAGGAGTTCTACGCTGAGAGAGGCTTCGCCAACGAGCCCCAGAGATGCAAAGCCTGCCGCGACGCCCGCAAGCAGAGCCAGAGATCCGAGAGAGAGATGTTCACCGCGGTTTGCGCTGGATGCGGCAAGGAAGCCCGCGTTCCCTTCAAGCCCCGTGAGGATCGTCCTGTTTACTGCAGCGAGTGCTTTGCCAAGATCAAGGAGCAGCAGCAGTAAGCTTCTCCCATAAAAACAAAGATTTGCTTTTACCGGGTATTCCAGCGTGAATGCCCGGTTTTTTCATACTCGCCCAAGCGTGCATCCCATCCTTTTTCTCTGATCAGGGGCAGCGGAATGACCATCCGCTTTGTCCCGCCTATGGAAGCAAATTTCCCCGGCGCCGGATAAAAACAGTCGGGAGACAAAATGCGCCCTTCCACGGCAGCAGGCCAATCCATATATTGCCTTAAAAGCTGAGGAATCCCCTGGTAATGCATGGAATCCTTCATAAAACGGAGGAAATTGCAGGAGATACCACAGACTGGCGGATTTCCACCCCCAAAATCAGTCCCTGTGGTTTTACTTTTTCCGGTGGGGGGAATATAATGAGGCCGTTCGTAAAAAATGGGGATAAGTCTATCTAAAATAAAAGGGCGGAGGCTGCGCCACTATGAAAATGCTGGAACTAAAAGAAAAGGGCCGGGAAGTGCTGCTTCTTACCGGCAGTACCCTGTTTATTGCGGTGGGGGTTTATTTTTTCAAGTTTCCCAATAACTTCACCTTTGGCGGCGTCACCGGTCTGGCGGTGCTGCTGGCCCCCTTGCTGCCTATTTCCGCCAGCACCATCAACTTTATCATCAATATGATTCTGCTGTTATTGGGCTTTTTATTCCTGGGACGGGATTTTGGCCTTAAAACCGCTTATACCAGCGTGGTGCTCTCCGTATCCCTGTCCGCCATGGAATATATCTTCCCCCTGGAGGCTCCCCTCACCAATCAGCCTATGCTGGACCTGTGCTATGCCGTGGCTCTGCCCGCGGTGGGCTCTGCCATCCTGTTCAATATCGGCGCTTCCAGCGGCGGCACTGATATCGTGGCGATGATCCTCAAAAAATACACCAGCTTCAATATCGGCAGCGCCCTGCTGTACACCGATCTGCTGGTGACCCTCTGCTCCTTCATCGTCTTTGATGTGCAAACCGGTCTGTTTTCCTTTGTGGGTCTGACGGTCAAATCCCTGGTGATCGATAACGTGATCGAAAGTATCAACCTTTGCAAATACTTCAATATCATCTGTGACGAACCGGAGCCCATTATTGATTTCATCGTCAAAAAGCTCCATCGGGGCGCCACTGTCTGCACCGCCGAAGGAGCCTATACGCACGGCAAAAAAGCCATCATCTTTACCGCCCTTCGCAGACCCCAGGCGCTGGCTTTGCGGCGGTATGTCAAATCGGTGGAACCCACTGCCTTTATTCTCATCACCAATACCAGTGAAATTATCGGAAAGGGATTCCAGAAATAATCCTTCTTCTTACGCTTCTGACGCCTCCCCCAGCTCACGGCTGTTGGGAGGCGTTTTTCCTGTGGCCAATCCCCACAGCTGCCATCCCAGCCGCACGGTGGGGGATGGAGTTCTCAGCAGCTGGGACAGCTGCTGCAGACCATCCTTGGCCCAGGCCATGGATACATTTATTTCCCGCCCCAACAGTGTGATCTGATATTCTCCGGGCTGCTGCTGTTCCAGCTCCACCAGAGGCGGCGACGAAGGAAGCATGGTCTGGCGGATCACCCGGTCCACCCGCACCATGGCCCGTGCTCCGGAGGCCACCACCAGCGCTGCCAGTAAAGCTGCCGCCTGCCGTTTGGCTCTCTTTCTCCGGCGGGCGTATTTGGGATTGAGATATTTTCCTTTGAGCATCCTGTTTTTTCTCCTTCCTCACCCTCAGCGGACAAGGGACCCCGCTCCGGAGAGGGAAAACGGGCGCTGTCCTTGTTCTGTGCCGCAGCCCAGTTTTATCCCGCTTCCGGTCATCCGGTGTTTTCCACAGGGGATGAGATGTTTCCGGCACGACGGATCAACGAGGCTCTCTCAGAGGGGAGCGGGAAGGAAAACGCCGCGGAAACCTCCCCTTGGGAAAACGGTTCTGTCCTTTATCTGCCAAGGGTATGGGTGTTTTATGTATCCTCAACAGCGCTGCGCCCCCAGGAAAAAACAGTTTCACCCAAAGCTTCATATTTTCTGGGCAACCTATCATTCAGACAGCAGTGATCCGGTTGATTCCGCAGCGTATCCCCCTGTTTCTGCCAACGCTTTTTCACTTTTGGAAAATCCGCTGAAAGGATGCTTTCGCTGTGACAGCCCCTGCTGATTTGGGATATTGATCCCGCTTTGCTTCACCATCTCCTCTTTCTTTCCACAAAAAAGGAGTGCAGTGGGCAAATGTCTGAGGGTATCCACAGCTTCACATTCCCTGATACTCCTGCAGCAGTTCCGCCAGGGGCCCGGCAATCAGCTGGGCTGTATACATGGCTTCTTCCAGGGTGTTGCCATTGGTTCCCACCTCAAAAAGCAGGGAGGCAGGGGTAAGGTCCAGGTTATAGTGGCGGTAGCAGAAGAAAATCGGGCGGGTCAGGCCGGGATAACGCTGTTCGATCCGGTCGCACAGCTGGGCGGCAAAACGGAAATTTTCCTTCCAGCCGGGGATGCCCAGAGAGCCGTCATCATCACAGGGGGCGATGATCATCAGCTGGGCTGCTTTCTCCCCTGCCACCTCCGCTACCGGCTTGACCACCGATCCATCCTCATAAAGAATGGCGTCCCGATGGACATCAATGGCCATGACAATGGAGGGGTATTGGCGGAGATATTCCTCCACCGTCTCCCGGCTTCGGTCGTAGGCTCCGTTATAAGACGGATAATCATGCTGTTCCACATCATGGATCACCTGTATTCCCTGGGCCTCCAGCGCCTGGGCCAGAGCCTCCCCTACCGCCGCCATATTTTCAGTATTGTCCTGACTGCGCCAGGTATTCCGGTCATCATAAATTTCTCTGTCCCACCCTTCATAGCTTTCCGTGGTGTGGGTGTGGTAGATGAGAACCTGGGGGCCTTCCTGAGGCACTTCCAGGGCGGCTTGGGTTTTCAGCACCTGGCTGATCTGGCTGCCGGTCATAGTGGTATAGTTGCGCACCCAGGCGGCGCCATAGGGAATAAAGGCGGGATTTTCCTCCTCGCCGGTCATCAGCTTGCTCACAAGGGCCGCCTGATGTTCCTCAGGAATATCAGGAGCCGGTCCTTTCTCTTCCTCCTGGCGCTTTTGGGGAAGGTCTTCCCCGGTATCTTCTGTCAAAGGTTCCGAGTCTTCCGTTTGGGAGGAAGAGGCGGACGATTCTTCCCTGAAGGCGCTGGAGGAGGAAGAGGAGGACTGGGGCGGCAACGGTTCCTCATCCTCCTGAAGATCTCCGGCAAATCGCTCCCGAAGGGCTTCCACCGCTCCCTGGGGCATGGTAAGGGCTGCGGAAAACAGCGCGGCCTGTCCCAAAATCTGCTGTACGGCAGGCTCCAACACCGGGGCCGCCAGAAAAAAAAGGACTGCTCCTGCCAGCGCCGCCCCTCGCCGAAGCATCTTTTTGCCGATAAAGGCTTCCCTCAGTTTCACCTGTCCATTCCCCCCGATATTTTCTCTTCCTGTTCCCGATGACGATACACATCCCATTCTATGTTTTGCGGTGAGGGAATATGCCCTGTCCATCCCCCGCCCCTCCTTTGGTTTACCTGAAAAGCGAATGAAGGAAAGAAAAGGCGGGACAGCTGCTTTTTCCCTGAGAAAGCGCCCGCCCGCAGAGAAAAAATTTTTGAAATGAAAGATGAGCATGAGCGAGAAAACGAGAGTATTGGAGAGAAAACAAGAGTATGTAATTTGCGGATTAAAAAAACGAAAAAATGGTATTGACAAGTGTGATAGCGTTGGGTATAATGACAATCGTGACTTTCCGTACCTGCGCCCATATTGGCGTAAATAAAGGTACAACAACGGAAAACAAGTAAAGCAGGAGGAAAAGAATATGTCCACATTTATGGAAAAGCCCAAGGCCGTCGTTCGTAAATGGTACATCCTGGACGCTGCGGGCAAGCCCCTGGGCCGCACCGCTGCTCAGGCTGCTGTGCTGCTGCGCGGCAAACACAAGCCCACCTTCACCCCCAACGTTGACTGCGGTGACCATGTCATCGTCATCAACGCTGCTCAGGCTGTTCTGACCGGCAAGAAGCTGGATCAGAAGTTCTACCGTCATCACACCGGTTGGTTCGGCGGTCTGAAGGAAGTCAAGTATGGCACCCTGATGCAGGAGAATCCTGAGAGAGCCATGATGCTGGCTATCAAGGGCATGATCCCCGACACCACCATCGGCCGCAAGGCTCTCACCAGATGCCGCGTTTACAAGGACGCCAACCACAACCACGCTGCCCAGAAGCCTGAGGCCTGGAAGCTGTAATTGGAAGGAGGAGAAACACTATGTACGAAGGAAAACCTTACTACTACGGCACTGGCCGCAGAAAGAGCTCTGTCGCCAGAGTCCGGCTGTATGCCGGTACCGGCAAGGTCACCATCAATGGCCGTGATATCGACGATTACTTTGGTCTGGAGACCCTGAAGCTGCTGGTTCGTCAGCCCATGGAGCTGACCAACTGCCTGGGCCGCTTTGATGTGGTCTGCACTGTCGCCGGCGGCGGCGTAACCGGTCAGGCCGGCGCTATCCGTCACGGCATTTCCCGTGCCCTCCTCCAGCACAGCGATGAGATGCGGCCCATCCTCAAGAAGGCTGGTATGCTCACCCGCGATCCCAGAATGAAAGAGCGTAAGAAGTACGGCCTCAAGGCTGCCCGTCGCGCGCCTCAGTTCAGCAAGCGCTAATTTCAGTTCAAAACAGCTCAAAAACCCCGAAACCATGCGGTTTTCGGGGTTTTTCCTTTTCAGATTGTTTGGCCTGTTTTGGCATGGTCTGACCTGTTTTGAACCGATTTTTATGGGTTAAATAAAGGACAACCACCCCTAAAATGAGGGCTAATGGGTTAAATTATAGGACAACTTTTTTGGCCTTTCCCTCTCCCCCAAGGTCATTTTTGCCTTTTAAGCCCTCTGCATTTTTATGCAAAATCGGTTTGGCAGAGTTTGACCAAATATGAACAAATGAATATGATTTTATTGCGAAAGCGTTCAGTGTACCTGCTGGGCGCTTTTTGCATTTCCAGGGACTAATGTTCCGGGATCAGAAAAAGCCGTCACTCTTTTTATCGAAAGAAGTGGCGGCTTTTTCTATTTCCAGAACCGAACGCAATCAACAGAAACGAGGTGAAACATAATGAACACGCAAATCATCGCCGTCGCCAACCAGAAGGGCGGCGTCGGCAAAACGACCACCTGTGCCAACTTAGGCATCGGGCTGGCCCAGGCCGGAAAGAAAGTGCTGCTGGTGGACGCTGACCCCCAGGCCAGCCTGACCATCAGCCTGGGCAACCCGCAGCCGGACAAGCTGCCCTTCACCCTTTCGGACGCGATGGGCCGCATCCTGATGGACGAGCCGCTCCGCCCCGGCGAGGGCATCCTGCACGACCCGGAGGGCGTGGACCTGATGCCCGCCGACATCCAGCTCTCCGGCATGGAGGTGTCCCTGGTGAACGCCATGAGCCGAGAGACCATCCTGCGGCAGTATCTGGACACGCTCAAAGGACAGTATTCCCATATCCTGATTGACTGCCAGCCCTCCCTGGGTATGCTCACGGTCAACGCGCTGGCCGCCGCCAACAGGATCATAGTCCCCGTCCAGGCAGAGTATCTGCCCGCCAAGGGCCTGGAGCAGCTGCTGTCCACCATCAACAAGGTCAAGCGGCAGCTGAACCCCAAGCTCCAGATTGACGGCATTCTGCTGACGATGGTGGACAACCGTACCAACTTTGCCAGGGAAATCGCCGCCCTGCTGCGGGAGACCTATGGCAGCAAAATTAAGGTGTTCGGCACCGAGATCCCCCACTCGGTCCGGGCCAAGGAGACCAGCGCCGAGGGCAAGAGCATCTATGCTCACGACCCCGGTGGCAAGGTGGCGGAAGCCTACAAAAATCTGACGAAGGAGGTGTTGAAACTTGAAAAGCAGCGCGAAAAAAGTAGAGCTGGCATCGGTCGATGATCTGTTTTCCACCGAGGAAAGCCGGGCCGACGCCCATAGGGAGAAGGTTCTGGAAATTCCCTTGTCGGAGCTGCACCCGTTCAAGGACCACCCCTTCAAGGTCAAGGATGACGAGGCCATGATGGAGACCGCAGACAGCATCCGGCAGTACGGCGTGCTGGTCCCGGCCATCGCCCGCCCCGACCCCAACGGCGGCTATGAGCTGGTGGCCGGACACCGGAGGCACCGGGCCAGCGAACTGGCGGGCAAGGACACCATGCCGGTCATTGTCCGCGACCTGGACGACGATCAGGCCACCATTATTATGGTTGACAGCAATTTGCAGCGAGAAAGCCTGCTCCCCAGTGAGCGGGCTTTTGCTTATAAGATGAAGCTGGAGGCCATCAAGCACCAGGGCGAGCGGTCGGACTTAACTTCTCGCCAAGTTGGCGAGAAGTCGCAGACTTCGATTTCTCTTGTTGCGGATCAGGCGGGAGAAAGCCAGCGGCAGGTCCAGCGTTACATCCGCCTGACCGAGCTGATTCCCGAACTGCTGGATATGGTGGACGAGAAGAGAATTGCCTTCAATCCGGCCTATGAGCTGTCTTTCCTCAAAAAAGAGGAACAGGTGGACCTGCTGGACGCGATGGACAGCGAGCAGGCCACCCCCTCCCTCTCCCAAGCCAAGCGGTTGAAAAAGTACAGTCAGGAGGGCCACCTGACCCTCGACATGATGCGGGTCATCATGGGCGAGGAAAAGAAAAGTGACCTGGACAAGATCACCTTCACCAGTGACACCCTGCGCAAATATTTTCCCCGGAGTTACACGCCCCAGCGGATGCAGGAGACCATCATCAAGCTGCTGGAGCAGTGGCAGCGCAAGCGCCAGCAACAGCACGACCGCTGAGAAAGGAGAGCCTATGAGGGATATTTCAGCCCGTGAGCTGAAAGGACATAACATTTTGGCTGTGGAGCGATTTCAGGACAGCACCCGATGGATGATTGAATTTGCGGTCCGCAAGCCCCGTTCCCCCTACGGCAGCCCCGGCGATGAGGTTCGCCTGTTTCTCACCGAGGATGGCTACCGGCAGGCCCTGGACGCCCAGCGCGGCCAGCAAATCAAAATCAAGCGGTATGCCCACGTTGTAGAGGGCCATATCCTCGATTTCAAACCGAAAAAGAAACGCCGTCACCCGTAAACCTGCCATCTGCCAAGAAAGGAATGAATTATGTGTACCGTTAGAGAGATTCAAGAGGCCATCCGTGAACACTGCCAATCCCAACATGACATGGAAAGCACCGAGATCGACCGGGTGATGCAGCGCCTGCCCTTTGTGAGTGAGCAAGACGTTTTTACCCGGCCCCCTGTGCCAAAGCCGCCTTATTCCTGGCGCAGCCGGAAATATCGCACCTGACCGCCGCAGTCTTTTTGAAAGATTGCGGCTTTTTTCATGCCATGAACTGTGAGAGGAGTGAAGTCAATGGCCGTTTTTCGCATTGAGCGGACCAAGAATTACACCGTAATGAGCAATTATCATCTGCGCGATAAGGCGCTGTCGCTGAAATCCAAGGGACTGCTTTCCATGATGCTGTCCTTGCCGGAGGACTGGAACTATACCACACGCGGCCTGGCGAAGATCTGCAAGGAAGGCGTGGATGCCATCGGCGGGGCGCTGCGGGAACTGGAGACCGCCGGTTACATCGTCCGTCACCAGCTACGGGACCGGCAGGGCCGCATCAGTGACACCGAGTACGTCATCTACGAGCAGCCCCAGCCCAAAGCGCCGGATATGCCCCACCCGGATACTGCTGGCCCAGATACGGCTTCACCAGATACGGAAAACCCGTATCTGGATAAACCGGATACGGAAAAGCCCGCAGAATTAAATATAGAGAAATCAAAAACCCAAAAATCAAATACCCAAAAATCAAATACCCAGGGATCAAGTACCGATTCCATTCCCTTCCGGGCAACTGCGGCGGCCAGGCCGCCGGAACGGAAAGGACGGGATTCGATGTCGATGGAAGAAATGCAGGATTATCGGGAATTGATTCTGGAGAACATCGAGTACGACCACCTGTGCCGTGAGTTTGAGACCTACCGGGAGGACCTGGACGAGATCGTGGAACTGATTGTGGAGACGGTCTGCGCCAAGCGGAAAACCACCCGTATCGCCGGGGCGGACTTCCCCCATGAGGTGGTTCGGTCGCGGTTCCTGAAGCTGGACAGCTCCCACATCGAGTTTGTCATGGAGAGCCTGCACAACAACACCACCGAGATCCGCAACATGAAGCAATACCTGCTGACCGTGCTGTTCAACGCGCCGGTCACCATGAGCAACCACTACACGGCCCAGGTCAACCACGATATGTACGCAGGCGGCTGGTAACGGCCGCTTTTCTGCTGCACTGCCGAAGGAGGCACGATATGAACCAGATGGAAATTTTCAAAAACCCGGAGTTTGGCAGCATCCGTACTTTTGAGCAGAATGGCAAGGTCCTGTTTTGCGGAAAAGATATTGCCCAAGCACTCGGATACCGACGCCCGGCTGACGCTATCGCGGCCCATTGTAAAGGGGTCTGTGTTTTACCGACCCCTTCTAACGGCGGGATTCAACAAATGAAATTTATCCCCGAAGGCGATGTGTACCGCCTCATTGTCCACAGCAAGCTGCCCTCGGCGGAACGGTTTGAACGCTGGGTGTTCGATGAGGTGCTGCCCAGCATCCGCCAGCATGGGGCCTACATTACCAGGGACAAGCTGTGGGAGGTCGCCACCTCGCCGGAGGCGCTGCTGAAGCTCTGCACCGACCTGCTGGCTGAGCGCGAGAAAAACGCGGCGCTGCGGGAGGACAATGCCCGGCTGCAAAGCAAAGCCGTCTACTACGACCTGTTCATTGACCTGCACCACAGTACCAACCTGCGCACCACCGCCAAGGAGCTGGACGTGCCGGAGCGGCGCTTTGTCCGCTTCCTACTGGAACGGCGATTTGTCTACCGCACTCCTTCCGGCTGCGTGCTGCCCTACGCCAAGAGCGCCAACGATGGGTTGTTCTGTGTGCGGGACTACTACCGCAACGGCCACACCGGCTCCTACACGCTGGTGACGCCCAAGGGCAAACTGCACTTTGCCGGTCTGCGTGACCTGATTCTGGTGACGGTATGACGGGCCGGTATCTTTTGCGACGGTTGGTGGTCCCGCCTTAGTATTCAAGACCATCCACTGCATAACCGACGAAGGGAGGGATGACCTATGCAGGAGGAAGTGGAAAACAGGACTTTGACGCTGGTTGTCAGCGGCACTAAGTTCACCGGCAGGCTGTTCAAGGCCGCCATATCCAAGTACATGGCCCACCGCAGGGAGAAAAAGCTGGAAAAGCAGCGCAGCCGGGATTCTCCCGTTACCCCGAAGGGCAAGCAGACGGTGAAGCAGCTCATCGGGCAGAACCAGGGCGTCTCCAACATCGAGATCAACGACCCGTCCATCCGTGACTTTGAGCGCATCGCCCGCAAGTACGGAGTGGACTATGCGGTGAAAAAAGACCGCAGCACCTCGCCGCCCAAGTACCTGATTTTCTTCAAGGCCCGCGATGCCGACGCCCTGACGGCGGCATTCTCGGAGTACACCCAGAAGAAGGTCAGGAAGGCCGACCGCAGCGAGCGCCCGTCGGTGCTGGAGAAGCTCAGCCACTTCAAGGAGCTTATTAAAAATGCGGTGGTGGACAGGACAAAGCGGAAGGAGCTGGAACGATGAAGCAGCTGAATGTGAAAAAACTGGTGCTGCTGAACCTGCCCTATTTTCTGCTGGGCCTGTTTGCCACCAACTTAGGGGAAGCCTGGCGGCTGGCGACCGGCGCGGATGCCTCGGCCAAGATGCTTTCGTTCTTCTCCACCCTGCCGGTGGCGCTGGGAAGCTGGTGGCCCAGCCTGCACCCGCTGGACCTGGCTGTTGGCCTGTGCTGCGGCGCTGGTCTGCGGCTGGCGGTGTACCTGAAAGGCAAGAACGCCAAGAAATACCGCCATAACGTGGAGTACGGTTCAGCCCGATGGGGCACCCACGACGATATTGCCCCCTATATCGACCCGGTGTTCCAGAATAATGTCATTTTGACCCAGACCGAACGGCTCACTATGTCCAGCCGCCCTAAGAACCCAAAGTATGCGCGCAATAAAAACGTGCTGGTCATCGGCGGTTCCGGCTCCGGCAAGACCCGCTTCTGGCTTAAGCCCAATCTGATGCAGATGCACAGTTCCTATGTGGTCACCGACCCAAAGGGCACCATTCTGGTGGAGTGCGGCAAAATGCTTCAGCGGGGCGCACCCAAGCTGGGCAAGGACGGCAAGCCGATGAAGGACAAAAACGGCAAAGTCATCTATGAGCCGTACCAGATCAAGGTGCTGAACACCATCAACTTCAAGAAGTCCATGCACTATAACCCTTTCAGCTACATCCACAGCGAAAAGGATATTTTGAAGCTGGTCACGACCTTGATTGCGAATACGAAGGGCGAGGGCAAGGCCGGGGACGATTTCTGGGTCAAGGCCGAGACGCTGCTGTACTGCGCGCTCATCGGCTACATCCACTACGAGGCCCCGGTGGAGGAACAGAACTTTTCCACGCTCATCGAGATGATAAACAGCATGGAGGTCCGGGAGGACGATGAGGAGTTCAAAAATGCCGTTGACCTGATGTTTGATGAGCTGAAAGAGCGGGAACCCAACCACTTTGCGGTGCGCCAATATGCCAAATATAAATTGGCCGCAGGCAAAACTGCGAAGTCGATTTTGGTGAGCTGCGGCGCACGGCTGGCGGTGTTCGACATTGCCGAGCTGCGGGAGGTCACAGCCTATGACGAGCTGGAGCTGGACACCCTGGGAGACCGACGAACGGCCTTGTTTCTTATCATGTCGGACACTGATGACAGCTTTAACTTCCTGATCTCCATGTGCTACACGCAGTTGTTTAACTTACTATGCGAAAAGGCTGACGATGTGTACGGCGGGCGGCTGCCGGTTCATGTACGCTGCCTCATTGATGAGTGCGCCAACATCGGCCAGATCCCCAAGCTGGAAAAATTGGTCGCCACCATCCGCAGTCGAGAAATCTCTGCCTGTCTGGTGTTGCAGGCGCAGAGCCAGCTCAAGGCCATCTACAAAGATAACGCCGACACAATCATTGGCAACATGGATACCTCGATCTTTTTGGGCGGCAAAGAACCCACCACGCTCAAAGAACTGGCTGCCGTGCTGGGCAAGGAGACTATCGACACCTACAATGTTGGTGAGAGCCGTGGGCGGGAAACTTCCCATTCGCTCAACTACCAAAAGCTCGGTAAAGAGCTGATGAGCCAAGACGAGTTGGCCGTCATGGACGGCAGCAAGTGCATTTTGCAGCTGCGGGGTGTGCGACCGTTCCTCTCGGACAAGTACGACATCACCCAGCACCCCAATTACAAGCTCACCGCTGATGCTGACCCGAAGAACGCCTTTGACATCGAAGGCTATCTCAAGGCTCGGCTGAAGCTCAAACCCAACCAGGTCTGCGACGTGTATGAGATCGACGCCGCAGCCAACGAATGATGCTCCGCTGTGAAAGGAGGGGTCCTATCTATCCGCCACAACCGCCCCGCTGGGGCCATCGGCGTACAAAGCGGACAATCTCTAATCAAAATAATGAAAAAGGAGGAAGGCCGGAATCAGCCAGCCCGGAAATCGGGCGGCGATTGTCCGGCTTTTGTATGCCTATGAACCATGACTAAATCAATCTTTTTCAAATGATTCCGGCCAACTTTATTTATGGAATTTTTCAATCAGGCAATCACCGTTCTTCAGACCCTCGTTATCGCTCTCGGTGCCGGTCTCGGCGTGTGGGGCGTCATCAATTTGCTGGAAGGTTATGGCAACGATAACCCCGGAGCCAATGCTCATGTGCCATAAAGTAACACGCAAGAATTTATAGACAGCAGCCCACAATCCGCTACTGCTCCAAAGTACACGGGAAAGTCAACGCCGAGGTTGAGGAATATGTGAAGCAGAAGCTAATCGCCGCACTATTCAAGTTTCGCTTTGACCGATAAACTGAAAAACTAAATACCGGCTGTCATTATCGGCGCCACCCAGCAAGTTTACAATTCATCTATTCCCAAAAGTAAGAGGTCATTGTATAATAAAGTCAATGACATAATATTTCGCTCAGAAAGCGTAGGGGTGATTGAAATCGTGAAAAAACGGATATTTTGTTTCTGGTTATTACTTGTTAGTTGTTTATTTCTTTCATCGTGTGCAAACCATCCTGTACAATGGAATGGAAATACTGTGTACA
Source organism: Angelakisella massiliensis (assembly GCF_900104675.1). GTDB lineage: Bacteria > Bacillota > Clostridia > Oscillospirales > Ruminococcaceae > Angelakisella > Angelakisella massiliensis. Next base: position 955,316 of record NZ_LT629944.1, read on the forward strand.
CTCACATAACAATGGCGTTAGATGAAACAGATTTATACCAATATGTCGGAGCGGTAGATTATATATTTGTGGGTGTGGTACAGGAAGCAAACACAAATATTACCGAAGATAATGATAAAAGCACTTATAAAATTGAGGTGACGGATAATCTGAAAGGAGAGTTAGCTGACGAGATAGAATGTAGTAAGCACGGGGGAATATTAAAAGATGGAACCATGCTTCTGTATGAGTCTGACAATCTTCAAGATGTCGGGTTACCAGAGGTTGGAAGCACTTATATATTCATGGCTTATGCTCAACCAGATGGCAGCTTATTATTATCTGAATTTTGGGGTAATGTGGAATTTTCGGAGGAAGAATTAAATAGATTTTATAATTATATAGAAAATGAAATCCCCTATGAACGGGAGCGATTTTCCTCCGAATATGATGCCTCATAATTTGTGAAAACACAAATCATAACAAAAAAATAACTGAATACCAGCCGCCCACCGGCGGCCAGTGAAAGCAGTAAGTCTGAAAAAGATTTGCTGCTTTTTTTGTTGTCCCGGCTCCGTTCCCGGCCATTTTGCCCTGTTCAGATTGTAGTAGTAAGTGAAAGGGGAATTTTTTTGCCCCGGCGTTTGGCATTTCCGATTTTTGTCCGTAGTAAGAAGCAAAGAGAAAATAAGCCGTTTTGTTTGGCAAATTTCAAAACGCGGTGTTGTAGGGAGTGAAAGGAAAAATTCTCTGCCCCGCCGGTTGCCAAAATCCCTGTTCCCGGATTACTAAGGCAAAAGAAATTTTGAAAAATCCCTGTCCAGCGGGTAGCTGGCGGCCTTTGAAATGTATCTTTAGCGGAAAGGAAAAAAGGCCGCCCACAGCGGGCCGCAAGCCCTGTCCTGTCCGTTCTATGTACGGAAAAACCAGACTGGGGCAGTCTGCGGCAGTTACAGAGCAAGTTTCTACCACGGTGCCAAAATCCGCAATTCTGCGGTTTTTCCCCTCGCGGGAAACTTGTTGGGGAGTGCCTTCCCCAAACCCTGCTTTGCGGCTTGCGCCGCTTATCCCCGCCGCGCTCATGCGGCAAGAAAGGAGGTCACGACCATGCGAAAGAAATACAACACACCCCACCGCAGCCGCGTTGTGAAAACCCGGCTGTCCGAAGAAGAATACGCCGACTTCACAGCGCGGCTTGCGCCCTATGGTATCAGCCAGTCCGAATTTCTCCGGCAGGCGATACGGCGCACCGCCATACGCCCCGTTATCCATGTGTCGGCGGTCAATGACGAGCTGCTTTCCGCTGTCGGAAAACTCACAGCCGAGTACGGCAGGATCGGCGGCAACCTCAACCAGATTGCCCGGTATCTGAACGAGTACGGCGCACCCTACAATGCGCTGTCCGGCGAAGTACGCGCTGCCATAGCCGACCTTGCCGCCCTCAAGTATGAAGTCTTACAGAAAGTAGGTGACGCGGTTGGCAACACTCAAGCATATCAACTCTAAAAATGCCGACTACGGAGCCGCCGAACAATACCTGCTGTTTGAGCATGACGAGTTTACCATGAAGCCCGTCCTTGATGAAACCGGCAGGCTTATCCCCCGCGAGGACTACCGGCTGTCAACACTGAACTGCGGCGGCGAGGATTTTGCCGTTGCCTGTATGCGGGCAAATCTCCGCTACGGGAAGAACCAGCGGCGGGAAGATGTGAAAAGCCACCACTATATCATCAGCTTTGACCCACGGGACGGCCCAGACAACGGCTTGACCGTAGACCGGGCGCAGGAATTGGGCGAGAAGTTTTGCGCCGAGCATTTCCCCGGCCACCAAGCCCTTGTATGCACCCACCCGGACGGGCATAACCACAGCGGCAACATTCATGTGCATATCGTCATTAACAGCCTGCGGATTGAGGAAGTGCCGTTCCTGCCCTATATGGACAGGCCAGCCGACACAAAAGCCGGTTGCAAGCACCGCTGTACCGACGCGGCCTTGCGCTACTTCAAATCCGAAGTCATGGAGATGTGCCACCGGGAGGGGCTTTACCAAATCGACCTCTTGAACGGCAGCAAGAACCGCGTCACAGACCGGGAATATTGGGCGCAGAAAAAGGGACAGGCCGCGCTGGACAAGCAGAACGCCCCCATGATTGCAGGCGGTATCACGCCCCGGCAGACCAAGTTTGAAACAAACAAGGAGAAGCTGCGGCAGACCATACGCGCCGCGCTGTCAGCGGCGGCCTCATTCGAGGACTTTTCCTCTCTGCTGCTTCGGGAGGGTGTGACCGTCAAGGAAAGCCGGGGGCGGCTGTCCTATCTCACGCCGGACAGGACAAAGCCCATTACCGCCCGCAAGCTGGGCGACGATTTTGACCGCGCCGCTGTCCTTTCCTTTTTGGAGCAGAACGACGCCAGAGCCGCAGAAAAGGCCGCGGCTATATCCAGCACCCCGCCCTCTATCCAAGACCAACTGCGGGCAGACAGAGCCGCCCGAACTGCGCCGAATGTGCAGCGGCTTGTGGACATTGAGCAGAAGAAAGCCGAGGGCAAAGGCCGGGGCTATGAACGCTGGGCGACCATGCACAACCTCAAACAAATGGCCGCGACGCTGAATGTGTATCAGCAGTACGGCTTCACTTCCCCGGAGCAGTTAGAAGCCGCCGTTGATACCGCCTATCAGGAAATGCGCCAGACCAGCGGCGAACTGAAAGCACTGGAAACGAAGCTGCAAGGGAAAAAGGAGTTGCAGCAACAGGTACTTGCTTACGCCAAGACCAAGCCCGCCCGCGACGGGCTGAAAGCGCAGAAATCCCCCAAAGCCCGCGAAGCATACCGGCAGGCGCATGAGAGCGACTTTATCATAGCCGACGCAGCCGCCCGGTATTTCCGGGAGCATGGCATTACCAAGCTGCCCGCCCGGAAAGCGTTGCGGGACGAGATCGAGCAGCTTGTTTCCAAGAAATCCGGCCTGTATAACACCTACCACGAACAGAAACAGCGGTATGCGGAGTTGCAGACCGTCAAGCGGAATATCGACCAGATTTTGCGCCGGAGCGAGCCACAGCGCAGAAAGGAGCAGAGCCATGAGCGATAAGCTGCCCCGCATGGACTACCGCCAGCACCGGCGGGCGCGGCGGCTGGTACATGAGTGCTGTAACTACGACGGGGGGAACTGCCTGCTGTTAGACGACGGGGAGCCTTGCGTGTGCGTCCAGAGCATTTCCCTTTCCCTCATGTGCCGGTGGTTCCGTGTGGCTGTCCTGCCCCTTGACGGGGAACTGGCCGCAGCCCTCTTGTACCGGGGGAGCCGGAAACGGTGCGCCGTCTGCGGGGCGGCCTTTGTCCCCAAATCCAACCGGGGAAAATACTGCCCCGACTGCGCCGGACACATGAAGAAAATCAAAGCTGCCGAGCGAAAGCGGAAACAAAGGCATAAATGTCACGCTTTAGAGCCTTTCAAACCCGCATAAATCAAGGCTTTTTTCGTGGGTGTCAAAGGGTGTGCGATACATTTATCCTTTTCCCCCGGAAACAGCGTTCTAAATGCGTACAAACGCCCCAAATCCACCCAAAGGAGGAACCATGTCAGACAACCGAAAATACTACTACCTCAAGCTGAAAGAGAATTACTTTGACGAGGACGCTATCGTGCTGCTGGAAAGTATGCAGGACGGAATTGCAATACCACACACTTCCCTGGTAAACTACAATCTAAATTGGACAACCTTCCAAACAGCATCGTCAGGTTCTATCAAGAACTTCATAACGGCTTCTTTTACTATGCAAGCGGAGGAATGGGATTGTTAGAATCCAATGATATTGTTGTATTTGATGATGAAGAATGGGGTATTCTTGATGATTTAAAACATCCATTGAAAATTTATCTGCCAACTACTTTTGGAATATTTGGTTCTGGAATGGGCGGATATGTTGCAGTGGATTTGTCTGATTGTGATAGTTGTAAGGCAACATTGTGGTTTAGCAATCGACAGCCCAAGTATGATATAAACTTTTGGGATATTGTCGATGAATGGATTGTACTTGGAATGCAAGGGTAAATTATTTTATAGGCGCGACAGATAGGCTGCGCTTTTCCCATATCGAAAACTGAATACGAAACCCAACAACCGGCGCTTGCCATTTTCCTTGTGAGAATGACAGGCGCTTTTCTTATTTTCGGAGGATTTGCCTAATCACAATCAGATTACTCAGAACGTGAAGGATCTTCTTGCGTCCCGCGAGGTAGAGAACATCTTCGAGAACTCCGACTTCGTGTATATGCTCAACCAGGCGGGCGGTGACCGACAGATTCTCGCCAAACAGCTGGGCATTTCCCCGCACCAGCTGTCCTATGTGACCCATTCCGGCGAGGGCGAAGGGCTGCTGTTCTACGGTTCCACGATTTTGCCTTTCGTGGACCACTTCCCGAAAAACACCGAGCTGTACCGCATTATGACCACAAAACCACAGGAAATAAAGGAGGCCGATTGATTATGAAACCCGAAATTTTGAACAATGACCACATGATGTTTTTGGATCGGGCGTTGGAGACCCAGCGCACCGCACTGCTGACGGCGATGGCCGACGCGGTTGCCGAGTGCCGCACGGCGGCAGACCAGGCGGTGGAGTTGACCGAGACCGGCGAGATCGGCCTGCTGCGCTTGGTGGAGATTTTGTGCGCCGCCAAAGTCCAGCGGGGCCAGACCGGCGGGGCCGTGCTGGAAGGCACCGAAGTCCAGATTCTGGCGGATGCGCTGGCCCAGCTTTACGCCTGCCTGACCGAGTGCCGCTTTGTGGGGCCGATGGGGCTGGCGGCCTATGCGGAGCTTTCCGGCATGATGGCCTCCCTCATGCTGGGAGAATGGTTTGATTAAGGAACCGCGCCTGCGCTTCACGGAGGAAGAACAGGCGGACCCGGCATTGGGAAAGCCCGTCCGCAAGGCGGAAAAGGCCGCCGCCAAAGCGGACAAGGCGCAGGCAAAAATTCCAAAAAAGCAGGTCAAACGGACCGAGGTGGACCCCAAGACCGGCAAGGTCACAACCAAGCTGGTGTTGGAGGATAAGCCCCGGCCGCCCTCCAAGCTGTCCCATTCTCTGCGGGATGCGCCGGGCAATGCAGTGGCAGGCAAGATTCACCAGGAGATTCAGGAGTCCGAGGATGACAACGTGGGCGTGGAGAGCGCCCACAAGTCCGAGGAAGCCGTGGAGACTGGCGTGCATCTGGTCCAGGAGGGCTACCGCAGCCACAAGCTGAAACCCTACCGCAAGGCCGCCCAGGCCGAGCGACAGCTGGAAAAGGCCAACATCAATGCACTGTACCAGAAGTCGTTGCAGGACAATCCCCAGGCTGCGAGTAACCCGCTGTCCCGGTGGCAGCAGAAGCAGCAGATCAAAAAGCAGTACGCCGCTGCCAAACGGGCCGCACAGTCCGGCGGGACCGCCGCTGGTGCCGCCCAGAAATCCGGCAAGGCGGCCAAAACGGTCAAAGAAAAGGCCCAGCAGGCCGGTGCCTATGTGATGCAGCACAAGAAAGGCTTCATCATGGTGCTGGCGATTTTCCTGCTGATCTGCCTGCTGCTCAACACTATGTCCTCCTGCTCCATGATGGCGCAGAGCATCGGTTCGATGATTTCCGGCACCACCTACCCTTCGGATGACCCGGAACTGGTGGCGGTGGAGGCGGACTATGCAGCCAAGGAGGCCGCGCTGCAAGCCGAGATCGACAACATCGAGAGCAGCCATCCCGGCTATGACGAGTACCGCTATGACCTGGATATGATCGGCCACGACCCCCACGAGCTGGCGGCCTACCTGTCTGCCGTCTTGCAGGGCTACACGCGAGCAAGCGCCCAGGCGGAGCTGGAACGCATCTTCAATGCCCAGTACCGGCTGACGCTGACCGAGGAAGTGGAGGTGCGCTACCGCACCGAGACCCGGACCGACAGTGAGGGCAACGAGTATGACGTTGAGGTGCCCTATAACTACTACATCTTAAATGTGACCCTCACCAGCAAGCCCATATCCTCTGTGGCTTCGGAGTTGTTGACGCCGGATCAGCTGGAGATGTATCAGGTGTACCGGCAGACGCTGGGCAACAAGCCGCTGATCTTCGGCGGTGGTTCCGTCGACACCAGCGACTCCGAGAGCTTGGCCGGTGTGGAGTTTGTGAACGGAACACGGCCCGGCAATCAGGCGGTGGTGGACATCGCCAAAAGCCAGGTGGGCAATGTGGGCGGCCAGCCCTACTGGAGCTGGTACGGATTTACCTCCCGTGTGGAGTGGTGCGCCTGCTTCGTCTCCTGGTGTTACGGCCAGATGGGGTTATCCGAACCTCGCTTTGCCGCCTGTCAGTCCCAGGGCGTCCCCTGGTTCCAGTCGCACGGTCAGTGGGGTGCGCGGGGATATGAAAACATCGCTCCCGGCGACGCCATCTTCTTTGACTGGGATTTGGACGGGTCCGCCGACCATGTGGGCATCGTGGTGGGCACCGACGGCAGCCGCGTCTACACCGTGGAGGGCAACAGCGGCGACGCCTGCAAGATTAAAAGCTACTCGCTGACTTATGAGTGCATCAAGGGCTACGGCCTGATGAACTGGTGATTTTTTCGGAGGTATAAAACTGAATATTGTATCTTTTGGGGGCGGCACGAACAGTGCCGCCCTTTTGGTTGGGCTTCATCAGCATGAGATTCCCGTTGACCTCATCACCTTTGCGGACACCGGGGCGGAGCATCCACATACCTACCGCTTTCTGGAAATCATGAACCGGTGGCTGCAAGAACACAGGATGCCACACATTACGGTGGTGAAGAATGTAGACCGCAGTGGCAACCGGCTAACCCTGGAAACGGAGTGCCTGCGTTCGGGGACGCTGCCCTCCATCGCCTACGGCTTCAAGCGGTGCTCGCAGAAGCACAAAATCGGCCCGCAGGAAAAGTTCTGCAACCACCATCCGCAATGCCGCGCCGTGTGGCAGGCGGGCGAACGGGTCACGCGGTTCATTGGCTACGACGCCGGGGAGCAGAAACGGTACGAACATTCCAAAAAGTACAATGAAGCGGACAAAAAGTATAAGAACCGCTATCCGCTGATTGAGGACTGGCACTGGACGCGGGACGATTGTATCCGGGCAATCCAGGAGGCTGGTCTGCCTCTGCCCGGTAAATCGTCCTGCTTTTTCTGCCCCAGCATGAAGCGGGACGAAGTAGAAGCCCTGAAACGGCAACACCCCGACCTGTACCGTCGGGCGCTTGCCATTGAGGAAAACGCAATGCCCCATCTCAAGACCGTCAAGGGATTGGGGCGCAACTACGCTTGGAAAGAGCGATATGGAATGGAGTGATTGACTATGGCTAAGAACAAAATCGAGCGCATCGACCAGGAGATCGCCAAAACCCGCGAGAAAATCGCGGAGCAGCAGGAAAAGCTGAAGGCCCTGGAAGCGCAGAAAACTGAAGCGGAAAATCTGGAGATTGTCCAGATGGTGCGCGCCCTGCGCATGACCCCGGCCCAGTTGAACGCCCTGCTGGCTGGCGGAATGGTGCCCGGCCAGGAAGCGATTCCCGCCAATTCCGAACAGGAGGACATGACCCATGAAGAATAAGAAGATTTTCAGAACCCTTGCCGCCCTTTGCACCTCTCTGGTGCTGATGGGCGGCTTTTCTGTGACCGCCTTTGCCCAAGGCACGGACCCCGCGCCGACGGCCACACCGGAAGCTGATGCCACCAATGACAGCAATGTGGTGGTGGAGGAAACCGAGGACAGCCCGCCGCTGACCCCGGAGGGCAACGCCGCCCTGGTGGATGACTTTGGCGGCAACAAGCAGCTCATCACAGTCACCACCAAGGCGGGCAACTACTTCTACATCCTCATTGACCGTGCCAACGAGGACAAGGAGACCGCCGTCCACTTCTTAAACCAGGTGGATGAGGCCGATCTGGAGGCACTGATGGAGGACGGCCAGACCACAGAGGAAACCCCTGCCGTCTGCAACTGTACGGAGAAGTGTGCGGCGGGCGCAGTGAATACGGCTTGTCCGGTCTGCGCCGTGGATATGGCTGGATGCACGGGTCAGGAGCCGGAACCTACGCCCACCCCGGAGACGGAGGCTGAGCCGGAAACCGAACCGGCGGGGCTGAATCCGGCGTTTTTGCTGGTGGTGCTGGCCGCGCTGGGTGGCATCGGTGCGCTGGTCTACTTCAAATTCATCAAGCAGAAGCCCAAGACCAAGGGCAGCGATAACTTAGATGATTACGATTATGGCGCAGATGAAGAACTCCCGGAGGATGAGACCTGGGAGACCGAGCCGGAGGAAGCCGACGGGGGCGGCGATGAAGAAAGCGAGAACCCGGTCAAATGACCCGGTTCACCGACAGCCCCTTTGAACCCATGATGATGCGCAGGCCGGAGGGCGGGAAGGCAGTTTCCCGTCCTCCCTCTTTATCTCCCGGCCACCCCTGCTATGGCTGTGGAAACTACCGCCCCGGCCAGCCCTGCGTGGGATTCTGCCACAAGGAGCTGACCGCATGGCTGCGCGAAAGGAGGAGACAGAAATGAAATTGGTAATTGCCGAGAAACCTTCGGTTGCAAATTCGTTGGCCGCTGTACTGGGCGCTACCACCCGCAGGGACGGCTACCTGGAGGGCGGCGGCTGGCTGGTGAGCTGGTGCCTGGGGCATCTGGCCGGGCTGGCCGATGCCGCCACCTATAATCCTGACTACGCCAAGTGGCGCTATGATGACCTGCCGATTTTGCCGGAGACCTGGCGCTTCACCATCGCCAAGGACAAACGGGATCAGTTCGATGTGCTGCGTACCCTGCTGCGGCGGGAGGACGTGACCGAGGTAGTCAACGCCTGCGATGCCGGGCGCGAGGGTGAGTTGATTTTCCGCACCGTTTACTGTCTGGCGGGCTGCACCAAGCCCATGAAACGGTTGTGGATCAGCAGCATGGAGGATTCCGCCATCCGGGAGGGCTTTGCCAACCTGCGCCCCGGTGCGGACTATGACGGTCTGCATCAGGCAGCCCTCTGCCGGGCCAAGGCCGACTGGCTGGTGGGCATCAACGCCACCCGCCTCTTTTCGGTGCTGTATCACCGTACCCTCAACATTGGCCGCGTTATGTCCCCGACGTTGGCGCTCATCGTCCAGCGGGAGGCCGAGATCGACGCCTTCAAGCCGGTGCCGTTTTATACGGTGGTGCTGGAACTGCCCGGCTTTTCCGCTGCCAGCTCTCGGATGGACAATAAAGGCACTGCCGAGCAACTGCGGCAAGCCAGCGAGGGCGGCATGGCCACGGTCAAACAGGTGGAGCGCAAGGACAAAACCGAGAAGCCGCCCGCCCTCTACGACCTGACCACTCTCCAGCGGGATGCCAACCGCTTGCTGGGCTTCACGGCGCAGCAGACATTGGATTACCTGCAAAACCTCTATGAAAAGAAGCTCTGCACCTATCCCCGGACGGACAGCCGCTACCTGACTTCCGACATGGCCGAGGGCCTGCCGGTGCTGGTGAATCTGGTCGCCAACGCCATGCCGTTCCGCAAGGGCATCGCCATTTCCTGCGATGCGGCGGCGGTCATCAACGACAAGAAAGTGACCGACCACCATGCGGTGATCCCCACCCGCAGCATCCGGGAGGCGAACTTGTCTGCTTTGCCGGTGGGCGAACGGGCAATTCTGGAGCTGGTGGCCCTGCGGCTGCTGTGCGCGGTGGCCCCGCCCTATACCTACGCCGAGACCGCTATCACGGTGGAGTGCGATGGCGCGGAGTTCACCGCCAAAGGCCGCACGGTGAAGCAGCCTGGCTGGCGGGAACTGGACGCCGCCTACCGCGCCAGTATGAAAAATGCGGAGCCGGACAACGACAACGAAAGCAAGGCGCTGCCGGAGCTGACCGAAGGCCAGGAGCTGCCGGTAGCCGGTGCCGCCGTCAAGGCGGGTAAGACCACCCCGCCCAAGCACTTCACCGAGGACACCTTACTCTCCGCGATGGAGACTGCCGGAAAAGATGATATGCCGGAAGATGCCGAGCGCAAAGGTCTCGGCACCCCCGCCACCCGCGCCGGGATTTTGGAAAAGTTGGTCTCCACGGGCTTCCTGAAACGAAAAAAGAGCAAAAAAACCGTACAGCTTCTGCCATCCCATGACGCACTTTCCTTGATTACTGTCCTGCCGGAGCAGCTGCAATCCCCGCTGCTGACCGCCGAGTGGGAGTACCGGCTGGGCGAGATCGAGCGCGGCGAGCTGGCCCCGGAGGACTTCATGGACGGGATCTGCGCCATGCTGAAAGAACTGGTGGGAACCTATCAGGTCATCAAAGGTAGCGAGTACCTGTTCACCCCGCCCCGCGAGGTGGTGGGCAAATGCCCCCGCTGCGGCGGCGAGGTTGCAGAAATGCAAAAGGGCTTCTTCTGCCAAGACAAATCCTGCAAATTTGCAATCTGGAAAAACAGCAAGTGGTGGACCGCGAAGCGCAAACAGCCCACCAAGGCCATTGTGGCGGTGCTGCTCAAAGATGGCCGCGCCCGTGTGACCGGGTTGTACTCCGAAAAGAGCGGCAAAACCTACGACGCCACCGTGGTGCTGGAAGATACCGGCCAGTATGTCAATTTCAAGCTGGACTTTGACCGGCAGAAAGGCGGCGGCAAATGAAACTGAGTTTATATGAACAGGAAACCATTATCCTCTACAACCAGGCCGAGGCCACCGCCGAGGTCTACACCCATGACCCGAAGCTGTTGGAGAAGCTGCGGCGGCTGGCGGAGAAGTACCCGGACCAGATCGTAAAAAAAGACCGTCAGACCTTTACGGTGCCCAAACGCTGCGTGTCTGTCCGGGAACCGTACAGCGCCGAGCGCCGCAAGGCCGCCAGTGAACGAGCCAAGGCCGCCGGGTACAGGCCGCCCGTCCCTAAAGCGGGTGACAAGTGAGCATGGGCGAGAGTGTCTTTGAAGTCGTGAAACAGTCCGTCACCGCCAGGGAGGCGGCGGAAATGTACGGCATCGCGGTGGGGCGCGGCGGCATGGCCTGCTGTCCCTTCCACGATGACCGCCACCCCAGCATGAAGCTGAACGAGGACTACTTTTACTGTTTTGGTTGCGGGGCAACTGGCGACGTGATCGACTTCACCGCCCGGCTCTATGACCTGTCCCCCAAGGAGGCCGCCGAAAAGCTGGCCCTGGATTTTGGCCTGGCCTATGACAGTCAGGCCCCTCCCCGGAGGCGTTACGTCCGGCAGAAAACCGAGGCGCAGAAATTAAAGGAAAAACGGGAACATGGGTGGCGTGTTCTGGCGGACTACTACCACTTGCTCCGAAAATGGGAAACCGATTATTCCCCCAAAACGCCGGACGAGAACCCGCATCCCCGTTTTATGGAGGCTATTCAAAAGAAAGATTACATGGGCTATCTGCTGGATACGTTTCTCGACAGCAGCACCGAGGCACAGGACCAATGGATTGCAGAACACACTGCTGAAATCTCGGCCATAGAAGGGAGAGTGAAAATCATGGCTGACAAACCCACCAACCGGGAGCGGTTGCAGGAAATCACGGCGGGCATTGAACAGGGCATCAAGGAGCTGTTCGAGAGCGACAAATACCGCCGTTACCTGTCCGTGATGTCCCGCTTCCACCGCTACTCCGTCAACAACACCATGCTCATCTATATGCAGCGCCCGGACGCTACGCTGGTGGCCGGTTACAACAAGTGGAAAAATCAGTTTTCCCGCCATGTGAAGCGGGGTGAACACGGCATTACCATCATTGCCCCGACACCATATAAGAAGAAAATCGAGGAGCAGAAGCTGGACCCGGACACCAAAGCCCCTATGCTGGATAAGGATGGCAAGGTCATCATGGAGGAAAAGGAGATCGAGATCCCACTGTTCCGCCCGGTGAAGGTGTTTGACGTCAGCCAGACGGACGGAAAGCCCCTGCCGGAGTTGGCCTCCAGCCTGTCCGGCAACGTCCAGAACTATGAGGTATTTATGGAGGCTCTGCGCCGGTCCGCCCCGGTCCCCATCGAGTTTGAGCCGATGGATGCAAACATGGACGGCTATTTTTCCTCCGATCAGCAGCGGATCGCCATTCGGGAAGGCATGAGCGAGGTGCAGACCGTTTCCGCTGCCGTGCATGAGACCGCCCACAGCAAGCTACACGACCCGAAGCGGACGAAACCCGAACCCACCTGGAAGGTGGTCATGGTCAGCGACGGCGGGACCAAGCGGGACTTTTCCCAGGGCTTTGCAACCGAAGCAGAGGCGGAACAGTTCGCTGCCGGTGCAGACTGGCGCTTTGTGGACGAGAATCAGTTCGAGTGGCGTCTGGAGGTGGAGGAAGATCACGTTGCCGAGGTTCAGGCAGCGAAGGATCGGCATACGGAGGAAGTCCAGGCGGAGAGCATCTCCTATGCGGTTTGCCAGTATTACGGTATCCAGACTGCCGACAACAGCTTCGGCTATATCGCCAGTTGGAGCCAGGGCAAGGAACTGAAGGAGCTGCGGGCCAGTCTGGAGGTTATCAATAAGACCGCCGGTGAGCTGATTTCCGATATTGACCGGCACTACAAGGAAATTTGTAAGGAGCGCGGCATTGACCTGACCGCCCAGCCGGAACAGGCGGTGCCCCGGCAGGAGGCCGCGCCGGAACTGGCTCCGGAGGTCGCTGTTCAGCAGCCCACAGAGGAAACGCCTAATACACCTGCCCCCAGCGCCGAAGCCCAGGAGGCCCTGTTGCTGGTTGATGATGCCACCTATCTTCATGTTCAGCCCTGTGACACCGGCTGGGACTACACGCTCTACGACGCCGCCACCATGAAGCAGTTGGACGGCGGCCAGCTGGATGCGCCGGAGCTGCCGCTGTCCACCGCTGCGCTGAAAATCTGTGAGATGCACGGCATGGGCGGCCAGTCCATTCGGTATGCGCCGCTGTCCATGATTGAGACCTTGCAGGAGGCGGCCCAGGCAGCTGTGCCGGAAGTCACCCAGCTGCCGGATGCCCCGGAGCAGACACTGGACGAATACCCTATGCCGGACCCGACGTTGACCCAGGACGATCTGGAAAAGTGCGGCTATCTGGACAGCGACCTTCTGCCCCTTTCCAAAGAGCGGGCCTACGAGCTGATGGCGCAGGACCTAACCGTTTACATGGTCCAGCAGGGCGAAAACCCCGCGATGGCCTTTGATACCGCCGACCTGGACGCCCACGATGGCATTTTTGCCGTCACCCGTGAGGAATGGGAGGATAGTCCCTCCTTTGATGCTCAGGTCATGGACCGCATGGACCACCAGCAGGAACGGGAGCAGGCGTTTCTCAACCACAAGGGCGATTGCTATGCCATCTATCAGGTGAAGCACACCGATGAGCTGAGGGACATCCGCTATGAAGGGCTGGAATGGGTCAAGTCCATCGGGCGGACTGTGCAGCGCGATAACTACGATCTGGTCTATACTGCGCCGCTCACACCCGGCGACCTGAAAGGCAGCGTGCTGGATAATCTCGAATACCGCTTCAACAACGAACACCCTGCCGACTACCGCCACCCGTCTATGAGCGTCAGCGACATCGTTGCCATCAAGCAGGACGGCAAGGTATCCTGTCATTACTGCGACAGTTTTGGCTTTCAGCAAATCCCCGGCTTCCTGCCGGACAATCCGCTGAAAAGTGCGGAGATGACGGTTGAGGACGACTACGGCATGATCGACGGCGTTATCAACAATGGCCCCAAGGAGCCGACGGTGGCTCAGCTGGAACAGCAGGCCCGCAGCGGTCAGCCCATCTCTCTCATGGATTTGGCGGCCGCCGCCCACCGGGAAGATCGGGACAAGAAGAAGTCCGTCATGGACCAGCTGAAAAGCCAGCCTAAATCCGAACATAAAAAGACAGCGCCCAAAAAGAGCGCGGAAAGGGAGATCTGATATGAACGCTATGACCTTTGAAGAAACCAACCTGCTGTGCATCTACAACCCCGGCAGTCGCCTGGGAGCCATCGAGGCGCTGTCCGAGATGCGTGGCCATTTGGAGCCGGACGAGACCGAACTGCTGGCCCTGACCAACAGCACCCTCGCCAAGCTCCGAGTTATGACTGATACCGAGTTTGACGAGCTGGAACTGTACCCTGATTTTGACGAGTAACACCCTGTTTTGACCAGCCGGGGCGGCCACCGTGCCGCCCCTTTTCGATTCCTGAATGGAAGGGAGGACAGATAACCATGCCAACCAAAGCAGAAATGTACGCGCAGATGGCGGAGAAGGTCGCGGTCCAGCTCACCGGCAGTTGGCAGGAGTGGGCGGGCTTTCTCACTACCGCCGCCCGGCTTTACAAGTACCCCTATCACGAGCAGCTGATGATCTACGCTCAGCGCCCGGACGCTACCGCCTGCGCCGAGTACGACCTGTGGAATGACCGCATGGGCCGGTATGTGCGGCGCGGTTCCAAGGGCATCGCCCTGGTGGACGATTCCGGGGACCGGCCCCGCCTGCGCTATGTGTTCGATATTTCCGACACCGGCACCCGTGAACATTCCCGCACCCCCTGGCTGTGGCAGCTGGAGGAACGGCACATTGGGCCTGTGTCGGCCATGCTGGAACGCAACTACGATGTGAGCAGCAACGACCTGGCCCAGCAACTGGCTGATGTGGCCGCCAAGCTGGCGGAGGAATACTGGGACGAACACAGGCAGGACATTCTCTATATCGTTGACGGTTCCTTTTTGGAGGAGTACGATGAGTACAACATCGAGGTGCAATTCAAGTCTGCCGCCACCGTCAGCATCGCCTACGCCCTGATGTCCCGATGTGGGCTGGATACGGAGCAATATTTCCAGCATGAGGACTTCATGCCGATTTTCGATTTTAATACCCCGGCCACGGTTGGGGCATTGGGAGCGGCGGTCAGTCAGATGAACCAGCAGGTGCTGCGGCAGATCGGCGTCACCATCCAGAATTATGAGCGCGAACAACTCGCGGAAAGGAGCAACCACCATGAAGAACAACCTGACTTACACGCAGAACGGGGATTACCTGATTCCCGACCTGAGCCTGAGCGAACAGCCGGAGAAGCCCCTGGGCAAGTACGGGCGGCTGCGGAAAGCGTATCTGAAGGAACACCGGCCCCTGATTTACAACCAGCTGCTGCTGACCGAGAAGCTGTACCCGCACCTCATCGAGATCGACGAGACGGCGAACAGCCGTCTGGAGCAGATGATGCCCCAGCTGGCGGAGTCGGCGGGCGCGACGGAGGAGCTGAAAGCCCGCGACCCGATGCAGTGGGTGGGCCTGATGAACACCTGCAAGGCCCAGGCCGAGGAGATCCTGCTGGCGGAGCTTATCAACAGCTGACCTTAAACCTGTTCCTCTCCGAAGCGGAACAAATCCAGATAATTGACGAAGCAGAGAGTGTGAAAACGCCCTCTGCTTCTTCTTTTGCCCAGGAGCAGCCGCAGCCAGAAGCTGGCGACTATGAGGCGGAGTCGGTAAAGCCTACCCTCCGAGAGCTGCATGAGAAATATAAGCCTATTGTACTGGAGGCTGTTACCGAGGATACCCGATACCGCAACGCCTGTGGTCACAGCGATTATGAAAGTGCCGTGATTGAAGGCAGATCGGCCATCCGCCGCGCTGTTTTGTCGTCCGGCAACAGGGAGCTGCTCCAGCTCTATTCCTATACGCCGGAGTTCCGCCAACGCTTGCACAGAGAAATCATTGACGAGACCTATCCGCGTCTCCACGAGCTGCTGCGCCCGCTTTCGCAGGATGACATCGACGATGCCATCCGCGTTTGGAATGGGGACGCTGCCAGCAAACGTGCGGTGGTCCACTATATGGCAGACCATGCACGAGAGAAAGATACCGCTGCCTGGCTGGCCCGCGAATATAGCGGCGGAGACAGCACAAAGCTGTTGCTCGCCCGTGCCGGAAGCTCCGTAGAAATGGAATTGCCGTGGCCCAAAGTGCAGCGCCGGATTGCCCAGCTCATTGCGGATGGCACTTTCCTGACAGAACAGGAGCGCCAGCCGGAAAGGCAAGAGCAGGATGTCCGCCGGTATCAGGTGGTGGTCTATCACCATTCTGAGAACGGCTTTGATGAGCGTATGGAATATCCCAAACGGGAAGAAGCCGAAAAGGCCGCCCAGGGGTATGTGGACGGCACGATGGAGCCGGACGGCTTTGCCTACGACGGCGCGGCAATCTACGATTTGCAGCAGCGGACCTACCTGCGTATTTTTGGCAACTACCCGGATGAGGCCGCGCAGGCACAGGTCGCACCACCCGACCTGTCCGGCCAGCCCGTCACCCGCGAGGGAGACACCATCACCATCGGGAACGGGGAGCCGGCTCATGAGATTGACATTACCGTTTCCGATGAAGAATACGAGGCCATCCCGGAGGAAAAGGTCTATGACCCTGCCGCGCCGGTCTACCATGAGGGCGACACGGTCTATCTGGACAATCAGGAATACCAGATCACAGAACTGCGGGCGGATACCGTACAGCTTCTTCCTTCCGGCATGACTTACCCAATCTTCCGGGCCGAAAGCCGGGAACGGTTCGAGCAGCTTCTGAAAAACGACCTGCGAAACGGCTCCATTACCGAGTTCCTTTTTGCCAACCCGGAGAAAGCGGACCAGGACCTGCGGGAAGTGCTGACTTCCGGCCTGCTTGCCTGGCAGGATAAGGAGTACATTTCCCGCTGGCTACGGGATGGCGAGGGCAACACCAAAATCGCCAAACGCCTTTCCGAGCTGTATTCCGGGCGCGTGGAGACGATGGACCTTGTGACCGGGGATATAGCGGACTACCGCACCTTCACCACCAGCGTTGAGGTGGAGATCCTGGACCATGAGGAACGAAAACTTGCGACCCTGGCATACCGCTGGGATGAACTTGTGCCGCTTCTGCGGGGATTGTATGTGCATGAGCAGGACGGATTCTTCCAGGACCCAGACGGCTTTAAGCGGTATGCGGTAGAGGAAACATCGGATGCGTTTGAAGAACCCTTCATTGTCCGCGACCAGCAGACGGGGCGCTATTATGATCTGGATGATATATACCAGACCTTTGAAACAAGGGAAGAAGCCGAAGCCTTTGCGGACCGGTTGAACACGCCCTTCCTGGAAGGCACCCCTTCTTACCAGGTGGGCGACCATGTGACGCTCCCTGCGCCCGATCATCCCATCACCGGCACGATTGATGCCATTGAAGATACAACGGTCCGCATTTACACCGGGCCTTATGCCTGGAGTTATGATGTCATCAGCCGGGAACAGTTTGAAACCTGGCTGCGCCAGGATGAGCGCAACGCCGGACTGTTTACGCCGGGGGAAAAAGAAACCCCTGCGCCGGAAATCACAGCCGAGCCAGTTAAGGTCTACCCCGGCGACAAGAATAACCTGCCCTATGACGTGGTGGTGGAACGGCTGCACATCGACCAGCCGGAACCCACGCCGCAGGAACCCGTGCCCGCCCCGGAAGTGGAGGCAGATGCAGAACCGGGGCCGCAGGTCGCCATCCCGGTAAACGGTGAGTGGCAGACCTTCCCCGACCAGAGGGCAGCTGAGCAGGCGGCCTACCAAGAGTACAAAGACAACCTGCGCCGCAACGCGCAGAATTTTCACATCAACGACGACCATCTGGGTGAGGGCGGCCCCAAGGCCAAGTACCAGGCCAATGTGGCAGCGATTAAGCTGCTGAAGCATCTGGAGGAGACCACCGGGCAGTCCACGCCGGAGCAGCAGGCGGTATTGTCCCGCTATGTTGGCTGGGGTGGCCTGGCAGATGCCTTTGACCCGGACAAATCTGCGTGGGCTGCCGAGTTTTCGGAACTGAAAGAACTGCTGACCCCGGAGGAATACGCTGCGGCCAGAGCCTCCACCTTGAATGCCCACTACACCAGCCCTACCGTCATCCGTGCCATCTATGAGGCCGTGGAGAAGATGGGCTTCCGTACCGGCAACATTTTGGAGCCGTCTATGGGCGTGGGCAATTTCTTCGGAATGCTGCCGGAGAGTATGGCGGACAGCCGCCTGTACGGCGTGGAGCTGGATTCCATCAGCGGCCGGATCGCAAAGCAGCTTTACCCCAAGGCTGACATCACCGTGGCGGGCTTCGAGACCACCGACCGGCGGGACTTTTACGACCTTGCCATCGGCAACGTGCCTTTCGGCCAGTACCAAGTCAACGACAGAGCCTACAATAAGCTGGGCTTCAACATCCATAACTACTTTTTTGCAAAATCTTTAGACCAAGTGCGCCCCGGCGGCGTGGTGGCTTTTGTCACCAGCCGCTATACGATGGACGCCAAGGATTCCACCGTGCGCCGGTATCTGGCCCAGCGGGCCGAACTGCTGGGAGCCATTCGTCTGCCCAATGACGCTTTCAAAAAGAATGCCGGAACTGAGGTTGTTTCGGACATTCTCTTTCTGCAAAAACGGGACCGCCCGCTGGACATTGCGCCGGACTGGACCCAGGTGGGCCGGACCGAGGACGGCTTCACGGTCAACCAATATTTTCTGGACCACCCGGAGATGGTGTTAGGGCGGCCTACCGCTGAAAGCACCCAATATGGCAAGCAGGACTACACCGTGGCCCCCATCGAAGGGCTGGAGCTGGCCGACCAGCTGCACGATGCCGTGAAGTACATCCAGGGAACCTATCAGGAGGCCGCGCTGCCGGAGCTGGGCGAGGGCGAGGAGATCGACGAATCCCTCCCGGCTGACCCCAACGTGAAGAACTACTCCTACACGGTGGTGGACGGTGCGGTGTACTTCCGGGAAAACAGCCGCATGGTGCGCCCTGACTTGAATGCCACCGCCGAAGCCCGTGTCAAAGGGCTGGTAGGGCTGCGGGACTGTGTGCAGCGGCTCATCGACCTGGAAATGGACGCCGCCGCGCCGGAGGCCGCCATCCAGGGACAGATGGCCGAACTGAACCGGCTCTATGACGATTTTTCCGCCAAGTATGGCCTTATCAACGACCGGGCCAACCGGCTGGCCTTTGCCGATGACAGCAGCTACTATCTGCTCTGCGCCCTGGAGGTGCTGGACGAGGATGGGAAGCTGGAACGCAAGGCGGATATGTTTTCAAAACGGACCATCAAACCCCATGAAGCCGTCACCACGGTGGACACGGCCAGCGAAGCACTTGCGGTATCCATTTCGGAGAAAGCCTGTGTGGATATGGCTTACATGGAGCAACTGACCGGCAAGACCAGTGAGGAGCTGGCCGCTGAACTGCAAGGCGTCATTTTCCGCGTTCCCGGCCAGGCCGAGCCGGATGGGCGGCCCCACTATGTCACGTCGGACGAGTACCTGTCTGGCAACGTGCGCCGGAAGCTGCGTCAGGCACAGCGGGTAGCCGAAACCGACCCGTCCTTTGCGGTCAACGTGGAGGCACTGACCGCCGCCCAGCCCAAGGACCTGGACGCTTCCGAGATCGAGGTGCGGCTGGGGGCAACGTGGATCGACAAGGAGTATATCCAGCAATTCATGTACGAGACCTTTGACACGCCCTTTTACCTTCAGCGCAGCATTGAGGTCCACTATACCCCCTTTACGGCGGAATGGCAGATCTCCGGCAAGACTGCCGTTGGACAGAACAATGTGGCTGCTTATTCGACGTATGGAACCGAGCGGGCCAACGCCTATAAAATCCTGGAGGACAGCCTGAACCTGCGGGATGTGCGCATCTACGACACCGTGGAGGACGCAGACGGCAAGGAGCGCCGGGTGCTGAACGCCAAGGAGACTACCCTTGCCGCGCAAAAGCAGCAGGCTATTCGGGAGGCGTTCAAGGATTGGATTTGGCGCGACCCGGAGCGGCGGCAGGCATTGGTGCGCCAGTACAACGAGGAGATGAACAGCACCCGGCCCCGCGAGTATGACGGCAGCCATATTGTCTTTGGCGGCATGAACCCGTCCATCACCCTGCGGGAACACCAGAAAAACGCCATCGCCCATGTGCTGTACGGCGGCAACACGCTGCTGGCCCATGAGGTGGGTGCGGGCAAAACTTTTGAAATGGTTGGGGCCGCGATGGAGGCCAAACGGCTGGGCCTTTGCCAGAAATCTCTCTTTGTGGTGCCGAACCACTTGACCGAGCAGTGGGCGTCGGAGTTCCTGCGGCTCTACCCATCCGCCAACATCCTGGTGACAACGCGAAAAGATTTTGAGAAGCACAACCGCAAAAAATTTTGTGCCAGAGTCGCCACTGGCGATTACGATGCCATCATCATGGGTCACAGCCAGTTTGAGAAAATCCCCATCAGCAAGGAACGTCAGGAGCGGCTTTTGCAGGAACAGATCTGGGAGATCACCGAGGGTATCTCTGAGGTAGAGGCCAGCGGTGGGGAGCGTTTTACGGTCAAGCAGCTGGAACGCACCCGAAAGTCCCTGGAAGCCAGGCTGGAAAAGCTGCAAGCCGAGGAACGAAAAGATGACGTGGTGACGTTTGAGCAGTTGGGCGTTGACCGGCTGTTCGTGGATGAGGCCCACAACTATAAAAATCTGTTTCTTTACACCAAAATGCGCAATGTGGCGGGCCTCTCCACTACGGACGCGCAGAAATCCAGCGATATGTTCGCCAAGTGCCGCTATATGGACGAGCTGACGGGTGGCCGGGGCGTTGTCTTTGCCACCGGCACACCCGTGTCGAACAGTATGACCGAACTTTATACCATGCAGCGGTATCTCCAATATGACCGCCTGCAAGAGCTGGGCATGACCCACTTTGACTGCTGGGCCAGCCGCTTCGGGGAGACCTGCACCTCGCTGGAGCTTGCCCCTGAAGGATATAATTTAGTAGGACGATAAATAATGCGTTCCTAAATTGAAAATAGGCTATCAAAATCGGTTTTGGAACTTCAAAAAAATCTTTTAATTTTCTTGAAAAACAGTTCCGCTTTGCACCCCTATTTTCTCCTATTAGCAGAGGGAGTAATCCCTGTAATGCTAAATCAGATTACATAAAGAAAGGAGGATAAGAGAATGTCAAGGACTTCAAAGATTACAGCAATTTATGAGCGTTTATCAAGAGATGATGACCTCAATGGTGAGTCAAATTCAATCACCAACCAAAAGCAATACTTGGAAGATTACGCCCGAAGAAATGGCTTTACGAATATCCGTCATTTTACTGACGATGGTTTTTCGGGTGTGAATTTCAATCGTCCGAGTTTTCAGGAGTTGATTAAGGAAGTAGAAGCAGGAAATGTCGCAACGATTATTGTTAAGGATATGAGCCGATTAGGACGAAACTATCTGCAAGTCGGCTTTTATACGGAAGTTCTGTTCCCACAGAAAGATGTCCGTTTTCTTGCAATAAACAACAGCATTGACAGTAATAATGCTTCTGATAATGACTTTGCCCCATTTTTGAATATAATGAACGAATGGTACGCCAAAGACACAAGCAATAAAATTAAGGCTGTGTTTGATGCTCGTATGAAAGACGGAAAGCGTTGTAGCGGTTCAATTCCCTATGGATATAACCGATTAGCAACCGACAAACAAACGCTTGTCGTTGACCCTGTGGCTTCTGAGGTGGTAAAGCGTATCTTTCTGCTTGCCAACGAGGGCAAAAGTCCGAGAGCAATCGCTGAATTGCTTACCGAAGAAAAGGTTTTAATTCCGGCTGCACACGCAAAGGAATATCACCCCGAACAGTATAATGGAATAAAGTTTACAGACCCGTATCTTTGGGGAATGTCAACCATAAGAGCGATTTTAAGCAGACAGGAATATCTCGGTCATACTGTTTTGCGTAAATCGGTCAGCACCAATTTCAAACTGCACAAAAGAAAGAATACCGATGAAGATGAACAGTATGTATTTTATAATACGCACGAGCCTATCATCTCGCAGGAACTTTGGGACAGCGTTCAGAAGCGAAAGAAACGAGCGAACAGGACAGCAGCCAAAGGTACGCATAGCAACCGTTTAAGCGGTTATCTGTACTGTGCGGATTGTGGCAGAAGAATGACCCTGCAAACGCATTACAGTAAAAAAGACCGTTCGGTGCAGTATTCTTACCGTTGCGGTGGGTATGCAAGCAGAGTAAACTCCTGCTCTGCCCATTCAATTAGTGCTGATAATGTTGAAGCCTTGATATTATCGGCTGTCAAACGATTATCAAGATTTGTTCTGAATGACGAAGAAGCCTTTGCAAAGGAACTTCAAGCACTTTGGAATGAAAAGCAGACAGAAAAGCCAAAGCACAATAAATCGGAATTGCACCGTTTTCAGAAGCGATACGATGAATTGTCTAAACTTATTCGTGGCTTGTATGAAAATCTTGTTTCGGGATTACTGCCCGAAAGACAGTATAAGCAACTGATGAAGCAGTACGATGACGAACAGGCTGAACTGGAAACGAAGATTGAGGAAATGGAAAAGGAACTTACCGAAGAAAAAGTAAATGCTGTTGATATTAAGCATTTCATTTCTTTAATTCGCAAGTGCAAAGAGCCGACAGAAATTTCCGATTTGATGTTTGCTGAACTCATTGACAAGATTGTGGTTTATGAAGCAGAGGGTGTGGGAAAAGCAAGGACACAAAAGGTTGATATTTACTTCAACTATGTCGGGCAGGTCGATATTGCCTATACAGAAGAAGAACTTGCTGAAATAAAGGCACAGGAAGAACAGATTGAGATGGAACGCTTGGCAAAACAGCGTGAGCGTGAAAAAGCCTACCGAGAGAAGCGAAAGGCGAAAAAACTCGCTGAAAACGGTGGAGAAATCGTCAAGACAAAGATATGTCCTCACTGTCAAAAAGAGTTTGTGCCTACAAGTAACCGACAGATATTCTGTTCAAAGGATTGTTGCTATCAGGCAAGGCAGGATAAGACAAAAGCCGACAGAGAAGCAGAAAAAGGAAATCATTATTATCGTCAGCGTGTATGTGCTGTGTGTGGCAGTACCTACTGGCCTGCACACAGTCAGCAGAAATTCTGTTCCGAAGAATGTCAAAAGCAAAATCACAACGAGAAATCTTTGGAATTTTATCACAAGAAGCGAAAGGAGAAATCAGAATGCAAAGATTTATTACAGACGAAAGAACTGGTATCCAGTACGAACTCATCGGAGATTATTACTATCCCTGCTTGACGATAGAAAACGAAGAACCGCCTACGCTCACAAAATACGGAAGAATGAGGGAAAGATATTTGAGGGAGCATAGGAAAGTCTTATATTGCAATCTGCTTACAAGCGGAAAGTTATATGAACACCTTGCTGAAATTGATACTTCGGCGTGTAATATGGCGGAGTATCTGATAAAGGAAATGGCAAGAAAACAAGGTGTGACGGAACAACTGAAAGCGGAGGATATGATGAGATGGGTCGGATTGATGAATAATATCCGAGCCTGTGCAGATGAGATTGTATTGAACGATATTGTGTATTCCTAATAGCATACCAGCCGAAAAGGAACTGCTGTCTTTACTGATGGCAGTTTTCTTTTTCGGGAAGTATTCAAGAAGTCATTAAGTCGTGAGTGTAATGGAAGTGGTTAAATTGAAAGTTCATAAAGATGGTATGATGTGTTAAAATGAGAGTGATGAATTGTAATTTTCCGCATTGAATATTAAGAGACTTGTAGGTGTAAGCCTTTTGCTGTTTTATTATATTCTTTCAAAAAATGAAAGCTAATCTTTGAATAAATATTTTTTGAATTTAAGTGACGCTTGACACATTTTTCCCGTTTATTAGGGTGAAAGGCCTTAATACAAGGGAAAGGAGGAGAAGCCTATGGATGATAAGCAGATATTAGATTTATATTGGGAGCGCTCCGAAGCTGCTATATCCGAAACTTCAAAAAAATACGGAAAGTATTGCAGATACATAGCCTTTAATATTCTTCACAATGACGAAGATAGCGAGGAATGTGTAAATGATACTTATTTAAGAGCTTGGAACAGCATACCGCCTAACCGTCCATCTGTCCTAAAAACTTTTTTAGGGAAGATTACTCGCAACCTATCTTTGGACAGGTACGAACTGCTTAATGCAAAGAAACGTAATGGTGGGCAAATGCCATTGGTTTTTGATGAAATACAAGAGTGCATACCATCGTTGGATAGTACAGAAAACATTGTTGAAGAAATCGCTCTAACGGATATTCTCAACCGCTTTCTTTCTTCCCTGTCATTAGAACAGCGAAAAATCTTTATGAGAAGATATTGGTATTTATCGCCCATTAAAGAAATTGCAACGGAATATGGTATGAGCGAGAGCAAAATCAAGATGTCATTATTTCGTTCAAGGAACGAACTCAAAAAATTGTTAGAGAAAGAAGGTATCTCTGTATGAAAGAAAAGAAACTTTTAAGGGCATTGGGAAATGTCGATAATCAGTATATTAAGGAGGCTGAACCTATGAAAAAAACAAGTAAAATAACTAATCGGCAAAAATGGGTGTCTGTTGCAGCTTGCTTCGTACTCGTTGCTGTGATTGGAGTGGGAGTTTTTCAAAGCAATCTGTTTGGTACAAAAAACGATATTGCCACGCTGAATGATGGAGAAACAATTACTTTTGTTAAAAATGACTTATCACAATCTTCAATTAACTTAAATGTAACAACAAGACCTTTGAGCGATGCTGAAATTGAAATGCTTTTTGCAGACTTGCCTGTTACCGCAGATGCTTATTTTGATGCTGACAATCATAATATTCTGGGTTTTGAGGGAAAAATTGATGATACAAGAATGGTAGTTTCTAAACAGGGTGTAAATCTATTAGATACTATCATTGATGGAAATACAATCACTTCAAGTGTAGACGGCGTTGATATCAACGCAGGATATTTCGTAACAAAGTCAAATAGTCAAGGTGTCAAAACCGTAATATATTATGCAACCTTTGATATGGGAGAGAACACTATTTATGTAGAGTATTCTGGCGTTGAAAATGAAAGTGAAACTGTAAAAAACAACTTGGCAGACACAATTTTGAAGTTGATTGAGAACGGTGCATTTGATTTGAGCCAAATCCAAGAATAATCTGCAAATTTCATATACTAAGAACTTGATGTAACACCCTATACCCTTAAAAAATAGGGAAAGTAATATAAAGCCCCAAAAAACAAGTCTAAAAAGCTCTATTAGAACGGTATCTTCGCTTTTTGCCTGTTCTTATGATTATAATTTTAGTGGTCACGTTTTTTGCTACTTGAATGACAGAAAACATCGTAGAAATACGGTGTTTTTTGTTGCCCCAAACCCTACAATTTCATACATAACCACAGGTTAGTACAAATACCTTGCGTGATTTTTTTGAAAGGCTTAGAAAGGCAATTTTGCCCGATTTTCGCCCCGAAAAATGACAGAAACAAGGCTCTGAGTATCTTTCCTGTGGTTTTTTTATTTTCAGACGGAAAGGAGGATTGATATGCCGAGAATGAGTAAGAAACGGAAACAAGATTGGGCATTGTTTCTGAACGAAAGAAATCGCATTACCTACAACGAACTTTGCAGAAAATGCAGTAATGACTGCAAGCAGAGTTTCCGTTGTATCGTGGTGCTTTGCCCTAAGTATTTATCGAAAAGGAGAACGAAGAAAAATGAAGCAAATGGAAAATGAAATGAATGTAAATGTCCCTCTCGAAGTTATTAAGGCAAGTGAGATTGAGCCGAAGGAAGTGAAATGGCTGTGGTATCCGTATATTCCGTACGGCAAGGTTACGCTGTTGCAGGGCGATCCGGGCGATGGAAAAAGCAAGTTAATGCTGTCAATCGCCGCACTGCTCTCTAAGGGCGAACCTCTGCCTTTTACTGAAACGGAAGAAAATGAGCCTATGACTATCATCTATCAGACAACGGAAGATGATGCAGACGATACGGTAGTACCCCGATTTAACTCTGCCGGTGGGAACGGAGAAAACCTTATCTTCATCAAGGAAGATGAAAAGTCTTTATCCTTTGGAGATAACCGTATTGCTGAAGCAATCGAAAAGTATCACGCAAAACTTTTAATTCTTGACCCGATGAGTTCCTATATCGGAGAGAACTGTTCAATGAACAATGCCAACGAAACAAGGGCAGAGTTTAATCACTTGATTGCAGTTGCAAAAAATACTGGCTGTGCCATCGTGATTATCGCTCATATGAACAAGATGAGAGATACCAACCCTCTTTATCGTACCAACGGTTCGATTGATATTGCGGGTGCTGCAAGAAGTATTTTTGCAATCACACGCACACCGAACAAAGAAGCACCGGCGGAAAGATATATGGTTCAAGTGAAATCCAACCTTGCCCCGACAGGCTCTGCAATTCTCTTTGAGGTTGCAGAAAAGGGAGTGGACTTTATTTCTGAAATGGAAATGACAGCAGAAGAAGCGTTCCAGTCCCTTGCCCCTAAAATGGGCAGACCGAACGAAAAGGAAACCAAGGCGAAAGAATTTCTTTTGGAAATGCTGAAAGACGGAGAAATGCTTTCTTCGGATTGCGAAGAAAGACTTGAAGCCGCTGGGTTCAAAAAATCGACCATCAAAAAGGCAAAGAAGAAAGCAGAAGTTATCTCCCAAAAGAAAGGCTTTCTGTGGTACTGGTCTTTGCCGATGGGCGATATACCGAGAGAATAAAAGCAGGCTGTCTGATGGGAGGACAGTCTGTTTTTATGATTGAGGTATCAAAAGGAGGTCAAGGGGGAACTCCCTTGCCCACGACATCTTTGCAGACGAAGTCTGAAAGTGTCATAGTGGGTTACACACATTCAAAGAATGTTGTGTAATGGCTTCGCCCCTGCCGAGAAAGGAGAGCAAAATGGCAAAAATCGACAAGGCGGATATGAGTTGTGCAAGGGTAAAACAGTACACCGCTTCTGATGTGAGCAAGGCGGAAAGGCACAACGAACGCAAGAATGAAACCTACGAAAATATGAATGTGATTGAGGAACGAATACCCTTTAATGTGCATTTCAAAAAGCCGACTGCCCCTACCTATATGGAACAGTTAAAACAGATGGAAGCAGACGGTCAGGTGTCGCTTCGTGGGTTGAGGAGAGACGCAACACTCTTTAATGAGATAGTGATTGATGTGAATACGATGTACTTCGAGCGTAATGGTGGCTATGAATACGCAAAGCAGTTTTATGAAGAAGCCTATCGTTTCATCGTGGAAAAATTCGGTGCTGACAATGTTATATCGGCAGTAATGCACGCTGATGAAATCAATGTAGCCGCAACCGAGGAACTGGGAAAAGAGGTTTACCATTATCATCTTCACGCTATGGTTCTGCCAGTGGTGGAGAAAGAAATCCTATGGAGTAAGCGTTGCAAAGACGAAAAACTGCGAGGAACGGTCAAGGAAGTTGTTAATCAGATAAGCCATTCAAAGAAATGGAAATCGGATATTCCGCTGACCGATGAAAAAGGAAAGCCGCTTCTTAGGAAGAACGGAAAGCCGATGTTTAGAGCTTCGTACAGCATACTGCAAGATGAATTGTTTCACTATATGACGGAGCAAGGGTTCAAAGGCTTTCAGCGTGGCGAATACGGAAGTACAGCAGAGCATTTGACTTCCCTGCAATATCAAATCCAACAGGACAAAGAGCGATTGGAGAAGTTGCAGAAGCGTATTCAAAAGGAACAGGTCAAGTATGAGCCTGCCCGTCATATCTCCAAAACCTTAAACGAGATTGACAGTATGGGGCAGAAAACAATCACAGGTAAAATGGCAATCTCCAAAGAGGATTATTCTCAACTGACAGCCCTTGCCAAAGAGGGTATTACCAGTCGTGCGGAAATCAAAAAATTTGAGCAGAGTGCAAATTTTTACCGACAGAAGTATATGGACAGTGCAAACGCATTGGAACGAATGAAAACCAAATACAACGAACTGAAAGAAAAGTGCAGACCTTTTCTTGAAGCGTTGGAACATTTCCCCGAAGTTGCTAAACTTTTTACCGAAAAAGTGAAGCAACTTTTTTCTTTTAAGGAAGCACAGGAACGAGCCGAAAAAGAAGCAAGGGAAAAAGAAAGACAAGAGCGTACCAAGGCACGAAGAAACAAGCGGGATATGGAGAGATAACCATTTCCATTATACTCACGACTTAATGACTTCTTGATATGTTCCGATGAAACAGGCTGTATTTGTGGGGTGTTCCAAACGGAATGCCCCACCAGTCAATTTATGAAAAGGAGAAACGGACTATATGAAAGAAAACACTTTATCTTATACAACACGAATAGGCAAAACAACTTTTATTGTCAATGTGAAGCAATCGGAAAGTGCGAAGAAGCCTTTGAATACGGTGTTTCAAGAAATATGCAGACACGAGATGTTGGGAGATTTTTCAGCGGATAAATATTTGAATTTAGAAAACTTGCAAAAATCATCTTGACAAACTCGTTCCCGA
>NZ_LT629945.1:0-2500 GCF_900104675.1 Angelakisella massiliensis
TCGCTTGACCTGGTCAAGCCCTCGACCGATTAGTACACGCTAGCTACACGCGTCACCGCGCTTCCACTTTGTGCCTATCTACCTTGTAGTCTTCAAGGGGTCTTACCTGATTGACTCAGTGGGATATCTTATCTTGTGGTTGGCTTCACGCTTAGATGCCTTCAGCGTTTATCCGTTCCGCACATAGCTGCTCAGCCGTGCCACTGGCGTGACAACTGATGCACCAGAGGTGCGTCCATCCCGGTCCTCTCGTACTAGGGACAGCTCCACTCAAATATCCTGCGCCCACGACAGATAGGGACCGAACTGTCTCACGACGTTCTGAACCCAGCTCGCGTACCGCTTTAATTGGCGAACAGCCAAACCCTTGGGACCGAATACAGCCCCAGGATGCGATGAGCCGACATCGAGGTGCCAAACCTCCCCGACGATGTGGACTCTTGGGGGAGATCAGCCTGTTATCCCCAGGGTAGCTTTTATCCGTTGAGCGATGGCATTTCCACTCACATACCACCGGATCACTAACTCCAACTTTCGTTACTGCTCGACCCGTCGGTCTCGCAGTTAGGCTCGCTTATGCGTTTACACTCAAAAGCATGATTTCTGTCCATGCTGAGCGAACCTTTGAGCGCCTCCGTTACCTTTTTGGAGGCGACCGCCCCAGTCAAACTGCCCACCTAACAATGTCCCCCGACCAGATTCATGGCCGCAGGTTAGAATTCCAGCACTTCAAGAGTGGTATCCCAAGGTCGACTCCGCAGAAGCTGACGCCCCTGTTTCCTAGTCTCCCACCTATCCTGTACATGAAATACCGAAATCCAATATTAGGCTACAGTGAAGCTCCATGGGGTCTTTCCGTCTTGTCGCGGGTAACCGGCATCTTCACCGGTACTACAATTTCGCCGGGTGGGTCGTTGAGACAGTGTCCAGATCGTTACGCCATTCGTGCGGGTCAGAACTTACCTGACAAGGAATTTCGCTACCTTAGGACCGTTATAGTTACGGCCGCCGTTTACTGGGGCTTCGATTCAATGCTTGCACATCTCCTCTTAACCTTCCAGCACCGGGCAGGCGTCACCCCATATACGTCATCTTTCGATTTAGCATAGAGCTGTGTTTTTGCTAAACAGTCGCCTGGACCTATTCTCTGCGGCTCTGTCTCCAGAGCACCCCTTCTTCCGAAGTTACGGGGTCAACTTGCCGAGTTCCTTAACAACCCTTCTCCCGTTGGCCTTAGAATCCTCTTCCTACCTACCTGTGTCGGTTTGCGGTACGGGCATCGCGGATATACAATCAGCTTTTCTCGCCTGACGCTAAACTTGCTTCCCTACTCTAATTTCGGTCCCTTTCGCCCGGGGCTACCAACGCCCGGGTCAAGCCCTTTGTCAGTGTCACTGATCTTAAATCCTTTGATGGCTACGGAATCTCCACCGTATGTGCATCGGCTACGCGTCTCCGCCTCACCTTAGCTCCCGGCTAACCTGGAGCGTACGAACCTTCCTCCAGAAACCTTAGGCTTTCGGCCAATATGATTCTCACATATTTCGCGCTACTCATTCCGGCATTCTCACTCGTGTGAAGTCCACAGGCGCTTCCGCTCCTGCTTCGCCCCGCACACGACGCTCCCCTACCCCGCATCCAAAGATGCAGCCCAAGCTTCGGTTACACGTTTAGCCCCGTTGAATTTTCGGCGCAGAATCACTCGACCAGTGAGCTGTTACGCACTCTTTGAATGTGTGGCTGCTTCTAAGCCAACATCCTGGTTGTTTATGCAATTCCACATCCTTTTCCACTTAACGTGTATTAGGGACCTTAGCTGTGGGTCTGGGCTGTTTCCCTTTTGACAATGAAACTTATCTCACACTGTCTGACTGCTGACCATCAATTATCTGGCATTCAGAGTTTGATAAGGGTCGGTAACCTCTCGGCCCCTAGCCTATTCAGTGCTTTACCTCCAGTAATCTAAGTCAACGCTAGCCCTAAAGCTATTTCGGGGAGAACCAGCTATATCCGAGTTCGATTGGAATTTCTCCGCTATCCACAGTTCATCCGCCGCCTTTTCAACGGAGGTCGGTTCGGTCCTCCATGAGCTTTTACGCTCACTTCAACCTGACCATGGATAGGTCACCCGGTTTCGGGTCATATCCGACTGACTATACGCCCTGTTCAGACTCGCTCTCGCTTCGGCTCCGGACCTGAGGCCCTTAACCTTGCCAGTCAAATATACTCGCCGGACCATTCTACAAAAGGTACCCGATCACCCATTGACGGGCTCTCGGTGCTTGTAAGCACAGGGTTTCAGGTTCTTTTTCACTCCCCTCCCGGGGTCCTTTTCACCTTTCCTTCACAGTACTATACGCTATCGGTCACTGGGTAGTGTTTAGGCTTGGAGGGTGGTCCCCCCGGCTTCCCACGGGGTTTCACGTGTCCCGCGGTACTCTGGATACCGTTCGCTGTCTCAATCTTTCACCTACACGACTCTCACGCTCTTTGGTCTGCC
>NZ_LT629945.1:5000-990667 GCF_900104675.1 Angelakisella massiliensis
TAAAACTTCAAAAATCATTTACAAGGGTTTCGCTTGTAAGCTAAATGTTGTTCAATTTTCAAGGTGCCAGCGCTGTTTTCGCTCGGTTTTTTTGTTTTTCGCTACCCGCTCGAGACAGCTTAGTTATAATACCATGCCCTAAAGGAAATGTCAACACCTTTTTTCAAGTTTTTTTGATTTTTTCTGAAAAAAGTTTTTCGACCCCATTTTTACCCCTTTTTATACCTATATATAATATAAGCGCAATCACTTGCCCCTTTTGGCCTTCCAAAAGGGGGCCTGCCCTCTCAAAATTCCTTTTTTCTTATAAATTACCCTCCGGGAAAAAATCTCTCAAGGCCGCTTTCTTTTTTCCTTTCCATCCTGTAACGGTACAAGCTGCCGCCAGAGAATTGAGCACTGCTTCCTCTGTAGCTTCCCCAACTGCCCGGAATGCCAGATCAATTTTCCCTTCATTGAGAATCTTCTGACTTACAATTCCCGCTTTTTCCTTTTGAGAGATCCGATTGGCCGTAGTGAAGCCCACCATAATTTCTCCGCTGCCATGTCCAATATAGGAACCCAACCGTGCCAACCCCACACTGCACCGTTTGATGATTCTTTTTAACTGGCGGTCACTCACTGGCAGATCGGTGGCCACAATCATAATGATAGACCCCTTATCTACCGGTTCCGATTCCAGCCGTTCTTTCAGCTGCTGTCCCACCGGCCTGCCTTCCACAACCAAATCCTCCAGCCGTCCATGGTTGGACTGAACCAGCACACCGATGGTATAAGTTTGCCCATCCAGCTCAATTTTCCGGGAGGCGGAACCAATTCCCCCTTTCAGGGAATGGCAGACCGTTCCTCTTCCTGCTCCCACAGCGCCCTCAGCAAAATCCGCCCGGGCATCCTCAATGGCCGCAAAGACTTCCCGCTCCCCTATGACCCGGGTGCGGATATCGTTAAGTCCGGCATCGTTGCATTCGCACACCACCGGATTGATGGAATAGACCGGGGTTTTGTCCTTGGCGCACCGTCCAAGCATATATTCCACCAGCGCGTCGTGAACTTTTCCTACATTCAGGGTATTGGTCAGGGCGATGGGGGTTTCCAGCGTCCCCAGTTCATCGATCTGCACCAGCCCCAGGGTTTTGCCGAAACCGTTGAGAACAAAGGAAGCCGCCACCGGCTTATAGAGGAAAGGATTCTCCGGTCCTGGCAGTACCACTGTCACTCCTGTCTGATGGTCGGCAGTATCTACCGTACAGTGTCCCACCAGTACCCCCGGTACATCGCTGATTTTATTGAGAGGGCCCTTCTTCATGGTCCCCACCTGTACGCCGTAATCTATGATTCGCTTATCACTCATCAGAACTTTTCCTCCATTCCCCAAAGCTCTCTCAGCAATTCCGGCGGCATCAATCCATCGAATTGTCCGCCGCACCGTTCCAGCTCCCCCAGCACCTTGTGGATGCCCCGTGAGGTGCGATACCAATTATCTTTGGTGATTCCCTCACAGCTGACAGGACAAACCAGCAATTCCGTTTTGGGATAAGAGAGCTGATAGTACATCAAACACCGCCGGGCGTGCTGTTCCTTACAAACAATAATTCCCCGGCGGATTTCCAGGCCAAGCCGGTCAGTGACTTTCCGGGATTCCTTGGCGTTTTCCCAAGTATTTTCCGCTTGATCCTCCTGAAGGATCACATCTTCCGCAACGCCGTTTTTCAGCAGTATATCCTTCATAAATTCCCATTCGTTGCCATAAGGTCCAGGATACTGGTCCTCCTTGCCAACGCTGCCGGGAAAATAACCTGTCAGACAGCTGTACCGCCCGGAAGGAAGAATCAGCGGCGCAAAACCCTCTTTCCATAACTGGGCGGCATATTCAGGCGGCTCCGGCCACTTGCCTCCCGGCAGAAAGATGATATCCGCCGGGGCAGGCTGATGGGAAACAAAAATAAATTTAGTAATACCATCAACGATCTCATTCATAATCCAATTTCTTCTTTCTCCCTTATAAAATGAAAAGCGGCCTTTTTCATACATCACCACCAATGCTTTTACGGCCTCTGGCGCCTGTTCTGCCGCATGATCTTGCTTTTTCACAATTCGTGCTGTCATTATAGCACAAGTCCCGCCTTTTCTTAAAGCTATGGCAGATACAGATTCACCCGACTTTTCTCATCGCAAGCGGTTTTTGTAACAAATTACCCATAATTAATTCTCTGTTTTGTGCGATATTTCCGTCAAATTTCACCAGTCTTTCACAAAAGACTGTACAACGCCACTCTTTTGTGCTATGATTAGGACCGCTCTCAACAGGAGAGTGAAGAAGAAAGGAGAACCTTCCATGGTCCCGATATTTCCTGTGGCGATGGGGCTGTTGACCGCGCTTGTTTTAGCGTGTGCCATCTATCGGCTCATCAAAGACTTTAACGTCTGAAGTCACAGCACACAAAAGGTCCCGGCTTTCCTGCCGTTTTTGGCAGTGAAGGCCGGGACTCCTTGTTTTATCAAGTTTTCTCCTTATAGAATCGCAGGAAAAACGCCGCTCCTTTCCTCAGCCATTCCAGACGCTGCCGCCCCATTCCACCACAGTAAAACCTTCTCTGGCAAATGGAGTCAATTGCTGCTCCCGCACTTCCACCGGTGCCTCTAAAGGCTGATAGACCATATGGACCCGAAGAATGCTGTCCGGCGCAGGAGAGATCTCCAAGGGGGCCAGCTGCTCATATTGTTCCCCCACAAAGGTAACGAGATTCCAGGGATTATCCTGCATCCTGGGGACCCAATAGGTGATAAAGTCGTTATATTCTCTGGGAGTTAGGCCCAGATATGCCAGCTTTTCCCGAAGAAACGCCTCTGTCTCCGCTCCCGGAACCACAAAGCCTTCCGACTGATCCCACTTCACCGGCTTGTTTCCTTCCCAGAACAAATAGTAGTGGGTGGAACCATCAGCCAGATTGGTCAGTGTGCCATCCGGTTTGGCCATTACCCGCCAGCCGTCCTCATATGCGGGATAGGTATAGGTGAAACATTCCTGGGGATAGCCCAGCTTCACCGTTATTTCCTGTTCCTGCTCCGGATAAAGATAGATGACAGGCTTGGCAGTTTCAGGATTTTCCTTGGATTCCTCCTGGGAGGCGGCCAGTTCTGCCAACTTCTCATCAATATCCTGCGGTGTATACAGCATTCCTTCCGGCAGCAAATCAGAATCCGTCACCAGGAACCGTTCTTTTGTTCCATCGGTGAAAAGCAAACCACCAAAGGTACTGAAGAAAGGGCTCAGCGCCCCGCTTTGTTCCCGCACATATACCGCTTCGGTGGTATCCGGAGACATTCCCGCTTCCTCCAGCGCCTGGGAAAGCTCGGGAGTCATTTTCAGGCTTTGCCTGCCGTCGGTGCCGCTGGCCTGA
This sequence comes from Angelakisella massiliensis, assembly GCF_900104675.1. Classification (GTDB taxonomy): domain Bacteria; phylum Bacillota; class Clostridia; order Oscillospirales; family Ruminococcaceae; genus Angelakisella; species Angelakisella massiliensis. Next base: position 8,402 of record NZ_LT629945.1, read on the forward strand.
CCTTCGGTCAAACCGTTGATGGTCTGGATGGCCCAGTCCAGCAGATTTCCTGATTTATCCACTGCCCTTGAAACAAAGCCTTCCGCTCTCAGTGTACCTTCCTGACGGAGAAGCACGCCGAATTCCTCGGTATCCAGCTGGAGCCGCTGCCGTACGGTTTCTCCTTCCTCCAGGCAGAAGAGACTGTTTTGATCATAGTCCTCCGCCTGATAGATGTTAAATACACCGCTGATTTCCTCTCCTCCCTCATAGACGATCTCGTCCTTGGGGCAGAAGGAGGTTCCCTGATAAAAGGCGGCCGCTACCTTGTCCCAACCTTCTACCTGCGCTCTGGCGCCCTCCGGATCACCCTTCTCCCACTGGTCCTCCAAGGCGTTCTGCTGAGGAGAGGAGCTTTCTTCTGTACCGGTGACAGGCTGGGGCTTTTCCTCTGAATCTGACTCTGGATTGGAGGAAGCACTGCTTTCAGGCTCTGTCACCTGGGGCTGCTCTGAAGAAGAGGACTGGGGAACCCGCTGAGAAGTGCTCTGGGAAGAAGGCTGCTGTTCTCCAGACTGTTCCCCACTGCCGCACGCGGAAAAAACCGCCAGTAACACGATGGTCAATACCAATATCATTGGTGGGATCTTTTTTCCTTTTTTTATCAAATCTCCGCACCTCCCGTTTTTATGATCTCTTCCACTTTATTTGGCTGCAAGCAGGTGATTTCTCCCCCTGCTCCATGGATACAGCCTGCCATGTTTACTTAATGCACTTCCAAGGTATGCCCATCCATCATTTCCACCCCTCAGGGATGACAAGGAGCATGATGCTCCTCTTTCAAAGGGCCGCAGTGGACAGGGGCCGGCTCCCCCACTGACTTTTCCTTTTCAGGGAGGACTGGGCCAGCCTTTTCTTTTCCCGGCTCAGCAATCTTTATCTCCCTGGGAGCATCTTTTTCTCCCACCGGCCCTGGCATCATTCCCGGCTCTCCTGCTGTGGGAGGAGCCACTTTCCGTTCCGGCTCAGGGGAGGGGGCAGGATCTTTGGGGGCTGGCTTCTCCGGCGCAACCGGTGCGGCGGGCTGTTCCGCTCCCTCTGCCGGCTGATGGTGATGGAGGCCGGGCCCGACTGCCGGAGCATCAGAAATGTTTACCTGTGCCAACAAGTCTCCTGCATCAGGTGTGATCAATGGCTCCCCTGCTGGTCCCACGCCTGCTGCATTTTCTGCCAGTTGGCTCAAGAATCTTGTCCCCTTCTGCCATAAGCTCTGATCCTCCGGAGACAGCGCTCTTTCATAAAGCTGCACAGGCGCATACGCTGCCACCGCCTGGGGAATCAGCATTCTTCTCAGCGCAGGGGACCTCCAGGCACAAACTCCCAGCACCAGCACTCCGGCCAATCCGGCAGCCAACAATTTCTGTCTCTTTTTCATTCTCCCACTCCTTTTCGTTGCGTCGGTTCTTGTTTTCGTGTATAATGGGCGTTATCAGAGTTTTATTTTAACTGATAAAACATATTTTTCCAAACAGTTTCAACTTCCCTGCTTTATAATACGAATTGGAGAGACCAAATATTGTAAAGCGCACAGATTTCATTACCAGCAAAATCTCACTTTTTCTTCAGACAGAGGGTTCTTTTGCTGATTTCAGTCGCAGTTTTCGATGCCGGGAAAATTTCCGTCATTTATATAACCAATAACAGAAATTCAGAGGAGGAAACATCTCAATGAAAGCTGTCATTACTGTCATCGGCAAGGATATGGTGGGTATCCTGGCCCGGGTTTCCGGTGTCTGCGCTCAGGCAAACGCCAACGTCATTGAAGTGACCCAATCGGTCATGCAGGATCTGTTCGCCATGATCATGCTGGTGGACATTTCCAGCCTGTCGGTGGATTTTGATCAGTTTGCCACCCAGGTGGAGGCTATCGGCACAGAGCTGTCGCTTTCCGCCCACGTCATGCATGAGGATATCTTCAATTCCATGCATCGGATCTGAACCAAAGGAGGAGCGACAAATGCTTGATACCAGAGATATTCTGGAAACTATTACCATGATCCAGGACGAGTGCCTGGATGTGCGCACCATCACCATGGGCATCTCCCTGTTGGACTGCGCCGACAGTGATATCGACCGCTGCTGTGATAAGGTCTATGACAAAATCACCCGGTATGCCAAAGACCTGGTACACACCGGTGAAGAAATTTCCCGTCAATACGGTATTCCCATTATCAACAAACGGATTTCCGTTACCCCCATCGCCATGATCCACGCCTCCTGCGGGGGTGATCCGGTAAAGCTGGCCCTGACGCTCCAGCGGGCGGCAGACGCTGTAGGCGTCAACTTTATCGGCGGCTATTCCGCTTTGGTTCAGAAAGGCTTTGCTCCCGGCGATCTTTCCCTGATCCGCTCCATTCCCGAGGCACTGGCCCGCACCTCCAATGTCTGTTCTTCGGTAAATGTGGGATCCACCAAAGCAGGTATCAATATGGACGCTGTGGCCATGATGGGCAAAGTGGTGCGGGAAACCGCCCAGCTGACCGCTGATAACGACTGCATCGGCGCGGCCAAGCTGGTGGTATTCTGCAACGCCCCGGAGGACAACCCCTTTATGGCCGGCGCCTTCCACGGTGTGGGAGAGGCAGACTGCGTCATCAACGTGGGCGTTTCCGGCCCTGGCGTGGTGCGGGCGGCTCTGGCCAAATGCCCTGACTGTTCCATCAGTGAGATTGCCGATGTCATCAAGCGCACCGCATTCAAGATCACCCGGATGGGTCAGCTGGTGGGCACCGAGGCTTCCCGCCGTCTGGGAGTTCCCTTCGGCATTGTTGACCTGTCCCTGGCCCCCACCCCGGCCATTGGCGACAGTGTGGCCCACATTCTGGAGGAAATGGGGCTGGAGAGCTGCGGAGCCTGCGGCACCACCGCTTGCCTGGCTCTCCTCAACGACGCTGTCAAAAAGGGCGGCGTTATGGCCTCTTCCCGGGTAGGCGGCCTTTCTGGTGCTTTCATTCCGGTTTCCGAGGACGCTGGCATGATCGCGGCAGCGGAATGCGGCGCACTGTCCATTGAGAAGCTGGAAGCGATGACCGCTGTCTGCTCTGTGGGCCTGGATATGATCGTCATTCCCGGCGAAATCCCTGCGGAGGTCATCTCTGCTATCATCGCCGATGAGGCGGCTATCGGCATGGTCAACTCCAAAACCACCGCCGTCCGTGTGATCCCCGCCATCGGCAAAAAGGAAGGGGAAAGCCTCAGCTTCGGCGGCTTGCTGGGGTATGCTCCTGTAATGAAGGTCAGCGGCTACTCCCCCGCCAAGTTTATTTCCCGGGGCGGACAGATTCCCGCTCCCATGCAGAGCCTCAAAAACTAAGTTCTTTCCGTACAAAAGTACAAATAAAAAATCCCGCTGCTTCCTGCAGGAAGCAGCGGGATTTTTTATTTATCCATATGTATTCAGAAGCAAAAAGCTTCTGACTGGATCACACATCTTTAGGGGCAGCAGAAACGGACTTTTGAATGTTTTACGCCATATCCCACCGTTATAAACCTGCTCCCAGCAGGGGGGCCAGAACACTTGCCAAGACGATAATGATGGCTCCTCCAATACGGGAAGAAATCTGGGCAAAGGGCATCAGCTCCATCCGATTTGCCGCGCCCAAGGTAGCAATATCTCCGGAACCGCCCATATTTGCCATGCACAACCCGGCAGTAATGGCGCATTCTACAGGATAGAAGCCAATCAGCCCACCTATAATCCAGGGACCAACAACAGCTCCTACCAAAGTGGTCAGCACCAGCAGCAAATAGGTAAAGGACATATTTTCAATCACTACCGCCAAATCGGTATAAACAAAGCCGATTCCAAACAGCACCGCCGGAATTCCAGCTTTCATCGCAAAGCGATACCATTGGAAAACATCCTCCTGCAAATCATCCGGAAACAGTCCGGTAATTTTGCAGAGAGCACAAGCTACAATTGTCCACGCATAGTAGTGTATGCTGGGAACAACTTTGCTTGCCAGAATTCCTACCGTATAGAAAATACCTGTAATCACAAAGCCCCGCGCCATCGCGCCAAGGTCCAGCGGAGCCTGTTTTTTCGTCTCCTCTTTGAGGAGGGCGCCGCCTCTCATCAGCATACCGTTTCCTGTGGAATGAGGGAATTTTTTACCCACACTGTTCATGATACCAGCAGCCACAATGGCCATGGCGTTTCCGATTACCACCGCGGGCATGATCAGGGAAAGATAGTAGGCGCTGTCATGGGTCATGGCAGCAGCGTAAGTTTGCGAGGTAGGCACCGCACCTGCAGAGGTACCGCCACCCATGATGGGCAGTGAAACAAACAGAATTGCTTCTCTCCAACCATATCCCAGCAACTGTCCCACAACAGCGGTAAGTCCAAAGGCGAGGGCAATTCCGCCCACAATGGGGATAAAATACAGCACACCCGCTTTAATCAAAAGTTTCCGATCCATTGTCAGAATACTGCCGCAGATCAAAGCACCCACAATCCATCCGATGTAATCCATGTTTTTAATGAAATCGGAGATCAGGGTTGCGGTATCTTCGGGAAAAACATTGAGGTACATCAATATGGCAGCTCCAAAAATAGCTACAAAAGAACCGCCGCCCAGATAAGTGCGTACAATAGGTGTTACTTCACCGATTTTGTCCAGCAGCAATCCCAGAACCGTGCACACTACAAAGCCGCCCAGGAATCCGGAAGGAGTTGCACTGAAAATCACACCTAAAATAGTAATGACCAAAAAGACGATAAAATACTTTGCGGGAATAAAACCAAAATAAAGATTTTGTTTCAGATCAAGCTTTTTTTCCATAGCAAAAATCCTTTCCCAGCAATTACTGCATATATGCCCAATAAAATATTGGATTATTGATCCACAATGGAACCGTCGATATGCAGTCTGGTATTGATGCTTCTCCGTTTGAAGGGGAATTTGGTTTCAACATCGTCCACCAGTTCCACACCGATTCCGGGGGTTTGAGGCAGAAGGGCAAATCCATTTTCCACCTTCGGCACCCAAGTAACCATGTCGCTCTGGCGGAATGACTTCTGATCCATTTTATCCGTACTGGTGTAGCGCTCTGTAGCGGAGATCCCTTCATGATCCGGCAGTTCCTGGATAGCGAAATTCTCCACAGACGCTGCAACCTGCAAGCAAGCTGCTGTGCTCACCGGGCTGAGAGGATTGTGCGGAACGATCAGCGCCCCATGGGCCTCAGCAATATGAGCAATTTTTCTGGCGCCGGTAATACCGCCGCAGATGCAGACACTTACTCTGGCATAGGCCATGGAGTGCCGCTGTAAAAGCATCTGATACTCCTGAATGGTATGAATCCGCTCGCCTGTGGCAATGGGAACGGGACTATGATCCGCAATCCATGCCATGTCGTCAAAGTTATCCGGAATAATGGGATCTTCCAAAAACATTGGCGTGTACTGGGCCACTTTTCCGGCAAAATCAATGGCCTCAGAGGGCTTCATGCGGCGATGCAGTTCCAGACATAAATCCACATCCATTCCGGCAGCTTCACGGAACTGGCGAACTCTGTCCACTGCGCCGTCGATCATGCGGGTATAGCTTTCATAATATGGCTTACTTCTGGGCTCATCCAAAAATGGCGACAGATGGCCCACCGCTGTATACCCTGCTGCTTTTGCCTTTTTGATTTGCTCTACCAGCTCTTCTGTGGTAGAGCCGCTGACATGGTAATAGGTCCGCACTTTATCTCTGCATTTTCCTCCTGCCAGCTGATATACCGGTACACCGTAATACTTTCCTGCAATATCCCATAAGGCAATATCAATGGCGCTGATGGCTCCCATTACAGCAGCGCCTCTGAAATGGAAGCAGCGGTACATATACTGCCAGTGGTGTTCAATCTGGAGCGGATCTTTTCCAATCAGGTAAGTTTTGAAGGTTTCAACCGCCTCGGCTGAAGCGGTTAAAAATCCCCAGGTGCCGGATTCACCCACACCTTCAATTCCCTCATCGGTATATACCTTTACATAAAGGAAACTGTTGGCAGGCACAACGCGTACATCGATAATTTTCATCCGTATTCCCCCCTCAAAAATTGGTCTGACTACAATCAAATTGGTATGATCAATTTGACAGCATTAGTATGCACCTTTCCCGCTTCCATGTCAATATGCTCTGTTAAACTCTGTATGATAATACAAATTGGTCGTACCAAAATTAGATAAAACAGAAAAATTGGTCATACCATTTTTATTGCTTTTTTTGTTGCCGAAGTATATAATACAGATATTCTCCACTTGCAATAAAGAAGAAGGTGAAATGTTGAAAGAACAAAAAAGGGAAAAAGTAATTCTTCACGAAATGACCGCACAGAAAATCCTGAAACTGATCAAAGAGCAGAATCTCCAGCAGGGAGACAAGCTGCCAACGGAACGAGCATTGGCACAAATGCTGGGAATCAGCCGAACCAGTTTACGGGAAGCGCTGCAAAACCTGGAGGCCAATGGAATTATAAAAATACGTCATGGAAGCGGCATTTACGTTGATGTCTATGATGATTCCATGCTGAATTTATACGGGGAAATACATCAAAATAATTATAAAGATGTTCTGATTACTGTACATCAAATGATGGAAGCCCGGATGATGACAGAAATTTACTGCATCCGGCGGCTGGCTGAAACCATTACTCCACAGCAGCTTGATCAGCTGCGCAGCCACGAACAGGAGGAATATGAGCGGTTATATTTCAGAAATGGTGTTGTAGCCGCACCAGGTTTGGATTTTGAACAGCTGCTTGTCAGTTTTCTGGGTAATCCTGTCCTGACCAACATCCATAAACGTCTTAACTCCTCTTGGAAAAGCTATTTATCCATTCTCAACGCGGTGGTTCTTTCACCGGATCGCCGGCATAAAGATCACAATCTCATTATTCGTGCTCTTGAAGATCACAATGCCGCAAAAGCGGAAAAAGCTATTACAAGCCATTTGGTAAAAAGTGAAAAAACCATTCATCTTCTTCTCAAACAGTATGAAGCCATTGAAGACAACGATGAAGAAGAAGCATCGGAAGAGTCTATTTATGATTAAGGCCGTTCCCGATGGCATCCGGCACCAACAAAAGATCGCCGCAGAAAAAATTTCTGCGGCGATCTTTTTTCGGGATTGACTTTTTATGGTCGGCCTGATATATTAAAACTACTACAATGAATGAAGTAATCTTGGTGGTAGAGAAGGTGGTGGTTCCCTTGAAATATCTGGGCAGCAATGATCTTCTGCTGCTGACGCTGCTGGCCGCCGGTGACAGCTATGGCTATAAGCTGTCCAGGCGCATCCGGGAGCTTTCCCAGGATAAATATTTTCTCAAGGAAACCACTCTCTATGCCGCTCTCAACCGATTGGAACGGGAAGGCAGCGTCACCAGCTATGCTGGCACAGAAACCAATGGTAAAGAACGCACCTATTTTTCCATCACTCCCCAGGGACGGCAGCAGCTTTCCCAGCTATTGGAGGACTGGCGGGAGACGGTGGAAATCGCGGAACGTTTTATCGAAGAAGGGAGAGTCTGCCATGACCAGGATTGACCGTCATCTTGACAAAATGTTTTACGCTTTTCCCTCTTCCCCGGAGGCGCGGGCCATGAAGGAAAATCTCCGCCGGGATGCTCTGGAAAAGCTGGAAGAATTGCAGAATGAAGGTCTGAGCCCACAACAAGCCCAGCAGCGTGTTTTGGAGGAGCTGGGCGACGGCGCGGAGCTTGAAGAGCTGCTGCCCAGAACCAACACCGCCCAAAGACGGGCTTTTGTCATCAGCTGCTTTCTGGCGCTGATCCTGTTGGGTACAGCTGCTGTCTATGATTTGTTTTTCCGCAGACAGATGCTGCTGAATTTCGATTTGCGCTTTCAGGGGATTTCTTCTTTTCTACTTCTGCCCTTTGGGCTGATGGCGCTTGGGTATGCCCTCGGTTATCCCATCAAGAAACATTGGCTGAGGACTATTCCCTACGGAGCATCAAAAGGACTGTTGATTCTGGGGGCGGCATTTCCATGTGCTTATCTTCTTTTGCTCGTCCTTTTCCTGTGCTCCATCCAACCGGCGGGCTATATCCTGCTTTACCTGGTGAGGGGAAACATCCTTTTCTTTGGGGCGGGAGCGTTTCTCAGTCTGGGGATCAACTGACTGTTTTGTATGGAAAAGATGTCCTTTGCTGCCGATCTGTTTCATCCCTGGATCATGGCACCACCCCAGTGGTAGGTATCGGTCCACATCCTTTTGCCGATAAAGGTAAGGGGCACTTCTGTTTCCGCTCCCGTTTGTGCGTCCACACTCCGCACCCGAAACCGCAGATAAAGGGTCCGTCCCTCCCAATGGGCTGTTTGTGAGCCGTCCACCGCCTGGGCGGAAACCACTGAACCTTCGGAGCCTTCCACATACCGGCGGGTCAGAGCCTGGCCGTATTTTTGGAAGATGTAGGATTGATATCCCCCAGCGCATCCTCCGGCGTCCCAGTCCACAGGCGCCATGTGTATACATAAGCAACCCACCGCTGCCGCCAATACAGCTGCGATCAGTGCTCTCAGTCTCCTTTTGGGAGGCCGGGAGCCTTTTTTTGTTTCTGTCTTTTCTCCTTCTCCGCTGAGGTTCAGTGGAGCAGGGGTTTCGGTCAATTCTTCCAAAGAGACCTGATAAAGAGCACTGAGCCGAAGGAGCTTTTCCATGGAAGGAATGCTTTTATCCCCTTCCCATTTTGCCACCGCCTGTCTGCTGACGCCCAGCTGCTCCGCTTCCTGCTCCTGGGAAAGGCCATTCTTATGCCTCAACTCCCGCAGCCTCTCTCCAAGGGTCACATTTACCCCTCCTTTTGGCCGTTTGATTGTCAACAAGTTTTGTTTTTTCCCCGCAGAACCACATGAGAAAAAACATTTCGCCTTTCCGCTGGGGTTATTGTATCACAATTCCTTTTTGTCGGTCTATCAACTATCGGTTGCGCAGCCGGTTTACCTGCTTCTTTTGACCAAAACATCACAGAAAAGCGCCCCTTCCGCCGCAAGAACCGCCTTTTGAGGACAAGCTGCTTTGGAAAGGACACTTTTCATTTTCAAGTTATGGTTTGTGCTGTGGACAGAAAACAATTACTGCTTTTGGGGAGGCTATTCTTTTTCCTCTTCTGGGAAAACGATTTCCGGGATTTATTTTCCACAGGCTTTCATAAGCGCTGTTGAAAATAAATCTCATCGTTTCTCTTTTCTCCGCACTTCCAGGTAATAATGCTCCTCCTGGGGATTCAGTTTTACCGTATAAATGCCTTGTTCCAGATCAAAGCCAAAATTCTGCCGCACAATTTCAATCTGTCCCCGGTCCTCCAAAACCGCCTGCTGATCCTTCCAGAGGAATCCCGAGCCCAGTGTGGTCATCAGATCATAACCACATACACCCCGGTTTTCCGTTTTGGCGCAGGCAAAGTCATAGCTGGCGTTTTTGGTCATCTCCGCCGTCACCTGAAGGGTCTGCCCAGGGGCAATGGTCACCTTTGTTTCCAGATAAAAGACACGGCTGATGATTCTCGTCTCGGATATCAGATCCTCAAGCCAGCCGCTGGCATACCGCTGTGCCGACTGGGAAGAAAGAGGCCCGCTGGAGGTGAGCAGCTCCACAAACTGCCGATACCACATCTCCTGATCCATATCCGGGGACGGAGTGTTCTCAGTCAAATACTCCTGAAAGATCCGGCGGAGAATGCCGTCCAGATCCCCCTCATACCTTTCCACCGTTACGCCGGCCTCCACCTGCTCCACAGTGTCCCAACCGCCAGTGGCATAGCCGGTGACCTCCATCTCCTGGATATCCTCTCCAATGACAATCATATAGAAGTTCTTTCCATAGCGGGATTCCTGAGGCTCCGGAATGGAAAAGCTCTGGCCCATTTCTCCCGTCTCTTCATCCCGGCTCATGCCGTGGAAGCCATAGGACAACACGGTAGTATCCTCCGGCTGCCGGTAGGTGACCCGAATGGTGGGATTGGGAATCTCCTCTCCGGCTTCCGGTCCCCAAGGATCGCTGAACTGATAGATGGTTACAGGGATTCCTTCCAAACTCTCTCCCGTCCCCAACGCCTGGATCTGATAGCTGCCATCAGACAAAAGGGCCTGATATTGGGTCCAGCTGTTCAGCTGCCGAAGATTGACACTTCCTTCCTCTGCCTCAGCGCTCAGGTTTTCCCCCAGGGCCCCCTGGAATCCACCGGAATATCCTCCCCAGCGGAGGGTCGTTTCCATCTTCTCCCCTGCCACTGTCAGTTGGGGCCGCAGCTGTTCCAGCTGATTGAGGGCAGAGGCGAAGGGATACAACAGGGTAAGACTCTGTTCCGTTTCTCCGGTGTTGGTAAGGAGATAATCATCCTTCACCAAAATATCCGTGGATGTCTTCTCGTATCCCCCCTCGGGGAACCATTCCTCCAGCTGCTGCCGGTAGTCCTCCAGTTCCTCAGGGGCAGCTCCCTGCTCCTTGTATTTTTCCACCTGCTGTTTATTGGAAATCCAAACCGGAGCCCAGGGAGAAAAATCCAGTGTGATCTCCCGGCTGGCAGTGATACTCTCTGTTTGTTCCACCGCTGTCAGGGGAAGTATGGGTCCCGCGTAGGACATAAACACCGAGCTGCCGCTGCTGCCTGTGCCGCCGCTGGAGCTGCCGCCCATCCTGGGAAGAAAGCGCCATAGTCCAACAGCCAGTACCAGCACCGCTGCCAAAGCCGCCCATGGCTTCCATTTTGACCTCCGGGCAGGCTGCCGGTGATCCAGGATGGGGTTGAGCATCTCTTCTCTAATCTCCCCCAAAGCATCCAATAAGCGCTCGCTTTCCCGGCTCACAGCCGCACCCCCTCTCTCTCCAGCAGTTGACGCAGGCTGTTCCTCAGCCGGTATAACCGCTGGGACATCTGTCCCGGCGTGCATCCCTGGCGGCGTGCCAGGACATCCACCCGGCTGCCATACCAGTACCGCCTCAGAAAGGCGTCCCGGTCCCCCGGGGACAGCTGTTCCAGCCAGCCTTCCAGCAGCTCCAGAAGCTCCCGGCTCTCCAGTTCTCTTTCCACGTCCTGCCGTGTGGGAACGCAATCCTCCAGCTCTCCCAGGAGCATTTCCAGTTCTTCTCCACGCTTTTTGGCTCGATCTGCCCGCCACCGGTCAATGGACAGGTTCCGGACGATCCGGCAAAAATAAGCCCGTAAGGAACCGGGCCGCTGAGGCGGCATGGTGTTCCATGCCCGAACCCAAGTATCGTTCACACATTCCTCAGCGTCCTCCCGGCTGCCCAGCAGATTCCGGGACAGCCCCCGGCACAATTCTCCGTATTTCCGGTCCGATTCAGAAACGGCCCGTTGATCCCGATCCCAATACAGCCCCACAATGGCACTGTCCTCCACGGTTCTCCCTCCTTTTTCATCATCTTTTCCCATTCACCTGTAAAGACGGAAAAAAGGGAAAAATCTTGGAAGCTTTTTAACCTCCATTGGAAAAAAGAACTGTTTTCCTGGTTATCTTTCATCATTCAAAGAAAATGGACAAAGTAAGAGGGGGATTTTTATGGCAAAAGGAGCTGATTGATATCTGTTTTCTGAATCGCTTTTTCCTGCCTGCGGAAGCAAAATTTTCCCCTCGCTGCTGGAAGGCGCGCCTCAAAACAAAAGACTAAAAATTCTTTCATCAATCAGCCCGGTACAGGAGGGTACATTCCTCCTCCAGCCCCAGAGGCACCAGCATACCGTTCACCTGTTCGACTTCCCAAGCCTTTTCTCCCTGTTCTCCTCCCAGACAGAAGGTGATGGTATTTCCCCCTTCCTGAGAGTTGGAAACGGTCAGCTTCCAGGCTGGAATATCCTCCACCATCACGATTTCCTGCTGCTGAACCACCACTGTTTCCTGTTGCTCCGCCTTTGGCAGGAAGATACCGTAAACGCCCCTGGTCACATCAGAATTTTGCAGCCGCCCGTATAATTCCATTCCCCGCTCCTGTGCCTGCTGGGAAGAAAGGGCCGGCTCCCCCGACACCTCTTTTTCATACTGCGGGGATGGCTGAGGGGCCTTTGGAATGGTGAAAATGGTTTCTGTGCCTCTGATCAGATAAAAGTCCGGCGCCTGCCAGATTTCCATCCCTTGTTCCCGCCGGGGCTGCTGCCCGGGAATGGGAAGATATACTGTCATCGTGACCATATCTCCGTCATACTCCAAGGTATAAATTTCCGGCGATACGCTTCCCATCAGCTTCCCCACAAAGGCGTCCTTTTCTCCCGCCGCCACGGCTGCCATCCACTGATCCACCCGTTCCAGATGCTCTGTGCCTCTTTGGCTGGAAAAGGGCAGTTCCGGAGCGATTTCCATTGCACTTTCCCCCTGCTCTATCAGGGCCAGGAGCTCTTTGGCCTGGGCAGCCAGTTCATCGGCCTGTTCCCCTGTCTCAGACGCCTCTGAGGACTGCTGAGAGGGTGCTTCCGTAGGTTCTTCACGGGATTGTCCCTGATTTTCCGGTATTTCCTCCGCCTGAGATGACAGAGCCTGTTCCACAGAAGAACTGCCGCTCTGAGATGATTCTTCCACAAATTTTTCCGTATTAGCGCATCCTGTTGACAAAATCAGCATCACCGCTGCCAGCAGCGCCAGCCGTCTTTTCTGTTCTTCTTTCACCTGTATCATCCTTCTCTGCTCAAAATAGTTTTACTGTATCGGGCAATCTTTCCCCCATGTCAGTATCCTTTGAACATATAACGAATTTTGTGGAAAAAATATTGAGAGTGAAAAGGCTTTTCCGTTTCCCTTTGAAGGTATTTCCAGCTTTTTCATTACTAAAACAAGCCATGGCAGACTTTTTTGTATTTTTTACCTTTTGAGTTTTTTATTTCCTCCCCTGGAAAAAACTCAAAGGGCTCTGGAAATAGTTACACCTGAGTTCCCGGCACTTTTCTCATATACTATCACACGAGGAAAGGCGAAAAAGAGGGTTCGCCCCAACCTTGAATCACTTGTAATTTGGAGGTAAAGCATGAAAAGAATATTTGCCGCAGCTTTGGCCGGCGCCATGCTGCTGACTTCTGCCTACGCAGCCGACTTCAGACCCGGCCAGGATATCGAAATTGACAGCACCGACCCTGTTTGGGGCGAAACCCAACCGGATCAGGAATTGACCACTGAATATTACGCCATTTCCGGCCAGAGCTGGGATCAGGGTAAGGAAATGGTGGAATCGGTCAAAATCAACAGCGACGATGAGCGGGTAGTCATCTCCCTCAAGCCCGACTACACCAGCACCAAAGACCGGACCCTCCGGGGTACCATCAAGGTGAGAGATAAGGACAAAGGCAAGATTCTCACCATGGATATCAACGCTCAGATCGGCTACGAACAGGGAGAGATCGTCATTGATTCTGACGGCGATATCCAGCCCCTGACTGTGGACAATGAAACTGTCTACACCGTCACCGCCGACAGCAGCAGCATGACCTACGGTACGCTGGAATTCTCCACCGACCTTGCGGATGTCAGCGTTCGGGTGTATGAGGATGAGGTTTACTTCCTGGGCTACAATCGGGATCCCCACAAGGCTACTCTTCAGGAGAATGCCGACAGTGACGCGGAGATCGACTTCCTCAACTTTGAGGGCAAGCCCAAGTTCAGCGGCAACGCCACTCTCACCTTCTATGGCGTGGAGCGGGGCTATCACATTTATGAACTGAAGGGTGACAAGCTGGTGGACAGCGGCGCCAAGTGGGACAGCGAACAGGACAGCTACGTTCTGAAAACCACCACTCTGGGCAGCTATGTCATTTCTGACAAAGCCCTGAAGTCCGCCGGTACCACTGTGGATGACGAGGAGGATAACTCCGCCTCCGGCTCTGTTGGCGATGGTACCAGCAACCCTGAAACCGGCGCCAATGATGTTGTAGGCGTGGCAGCCGCTCTGGCTGTAGTGTCTCTGGCCTCCGCTACCGCGCTGGCTGCCAGCAAAAAGTAATCCGTCCTTTTAAGGGCATATGGGGGAGGGCCGGCTTTTGCCGGTCCTCCCCCTTATTACCTAAGTTCAGCATTCTTTTCCCATATCTCATGCTCCTGTGGGATGCAGACGATAACCAAAACGTCCGACACCGGTCTCTGTCCGTTAAATTGATTTCAGCTGGAAATACACGGGCGCCTGCTGGAATTTTCCCGCTGCCTTCCATCATCATTTTTTCAATATTTCCAGATAGATTGCCCCTTCTTCTGCCTTTGGCTGGAAGAACAGTCAAAATTTGCCCCTTACGGTAAAAAATACAACTGGTAAGCCATAGCCCCAAGGACATACTACAGATGAAGGGAGGAGCTTTCTCCTCCCAAGCAAGAAAGGATGACCAGAAATGAAACGACTTGTTTGTTTGATCTGTGCTCTGGCACTCCCCCTTATGTTGATGGGCGGGCTGGCCACCTGGGCCGGAGCGGAGATCAACGGTGTTTTTTTAGGCGCTGATGACAGCGGTATCCATCCGGGAGAAGATCTGCTGCGGCCGGGGGAGCACTATGATTTTCCCATACTGCTGGCCAAGGATGGAAACGCTCAGTATCAGTTAAAAGACAGTGATCTGGATGGACGCAGGCTGACCGTACAAACCATCCAGGGAAAAGAAGCCATTGAAAATGTTCGTCTGTGGCAGCGGGACGGCGGATATTACCTGTCGGTGGACACTGCCGCGGAAAGCTCCACTGAGGAAATCCCTGTAGAAATGCGCATCCGTTACGCCGGCGAAGGCGACAGCTTTACCGGATCTGTTTCCATGACGGTAGGCTACGCCACCGCCGATGATCCCCAGCTTTACAGCCTGGGGGAAGGCGAGTTTGTTTCCATGGACAATGACGCGCCTGTTCTTACAGGGGACCAGCTGAAGCGGCTGACAGAGGTTAACGGCCATGAGGGCGTCACCTTTACAGGCACCGGCTGGCGGTATGAAGCCTCGGTAGCCGGGATGAACAGCCTCAATCTTACCTGGGACAACCGTCCCATTGAGGAGATCTCCAACCTCTTTCCGGAGCACCAGCTGGCTTTTCTTTCCTTCCCTGCGCTTCCCGACTTTGGAAGCAACGGCACCCTTACTCTGGACGCGGCGGAACTGATGGATGGTTGGCCGGAAGAAATTTACCTCTATCGTTACGCTTACGGAGAGCTGTTCCCCCTGACCTTCGAGGAAGACGCTCAGGCGGGGACCATCACTTTCCATCCTTCCCAGCTGAGCCGCTATGTACTCTCCGCTGAGCCTTTGGAGATAACGGCGGAGGAAAATGCCTATAACCCTCAGACAGGAGATATCAGCCGTCCCGGAGCAGCGCTGATTCTGGGACTGACCGCATTGAGCGGCGCATGGATCGGTCTGAAACGGAAAGATCATCATTCCTTGTAACAAACAATAAGCGGCGGCCCTCACTCTGAAAACAAGTGAGAGCCGCCGTTATCTTTCAGAAATGATTCTGCTCCTTATAAAGCAAGGAGATTTCAGTCCAAACTGCCAAGGGATACCGCGGAAATTTGTCTCCCGCTTTTCACTGAGGAAATCTCTCTGCCTCGGCAATATCCTGACCCATTCAATATTCAGAAACGGAAGGTGAGATACTGGTCTGTGGTCAGGGACAGATCCAATCCATAGGGTTCCAGCTTAGGCTCCAGAATGGAAGCCAGCTCAGGAGAAATCCGCTGAAGATCCAGCATCAGCGTTACCCCTGCCTGGCCATCCAGGAAGGGGGTGATATAAACCACATTGTTGCTGGAGCCATTGTGGAGACGATAAGCAACCGCGGAATCCATCAGCAGAGTCATCATTTCCTCATCCAGGAACATCTCCTCCATATCCCCGGTCTGGGAGGAATAATGGGGGTCAATCTCCGCGAACTGATAAACCTTGGTTTCCGACTGAGCGGAAAAGGGGCTCCACATGGACATTCCCACACCGCTGAGCTGGGAAACCTCCACCGTTTCCAGGTTCTCAGACAGACCGGCACGTTCCAGCACTGCCAGCACTTGGGTATAGCTGTCCAGAATGGGATAGGAGAAACTGGCCAGATGATCGGCAGTAAGGGGAACCCGATCATCATAGCTGGTGTCAAAATACAAAAAGCCCACCACTTCTGCTTCTCCCCGGTCAAGCCTTGTGGTATCCTCCGACAGCACATCCTGATGGAGGGCCTCCACCACATCTTCGATCAGCTGCCGGTTGGTTAGGCTGCCGCTGACATGGAAGCCCCAGCTGCCGCTGACCTGGAAATTCTGCACCTGATCCGCTGTCAGTAAAAGAGCGGGATCTGTCTGCTCCCGGAATTCCGGCAGCGCCTCCAGCTGATGGAGCAGCGGAAGCTCCGCCGTGCTGGCACAGCGGTAAGACCGGTACATATTCCCCCGATCCAGCTGATAATGGAAGCTGCTGGGACCATCGAAATAATAGTACCCTTCTTCACTGGGGCGGATATTGGCCTTAAGCCGGGCCTGATGGATCTGCTGTACCAAATCAATCCCTTCCGGAGTGGTGAGGGTAACATCAGACAAATAGTCATAATTGTAATAAACACTGCCGTCATGGGACTGGGAAGTACGGATACTGGAAGCATCCCTCAGAATGACTTCTCCACGCCGTCCGCGATAGTTGATGGTTACGGACTGAACCTGATCAACGGCAGGCATTCTGGTTTCATAACCCAATCCGCCGGTAACCACGATCAAAGCCAGCACCATAGTCAGGGCAGTGAGGGCAGCGCCCCGGGGCATTTTGCTCCAAAGCCCCTTAAATCCCCGGTTGAGGACAGCTTCCACCAGCAAAAAGGTGAGAATGCTGCCAATGACCACACCAATCACAAATGCCTGCTCACTGTATTCGCTGACCACCAGATACAGCAATCCTCCGAATCCCGCGCCTCCCACAAAGACAGCCACTGCGGAGAATACCACTCCCAGGGGACCATGACAGCCGGAGGTTTCGGCGGTTTCACTGCGGCGGCGGCGATACAGCCGGTCAGCCGCCGCCAGCAGCACTGCCGCCGCCAGCATCCATCCCACCAGCATCCAGTTATAGGCTGCCAGCTGATAAACTGTTTTGCCGTTGACAACAGAGCTTTGGGGTGCGGCAATACGTCCGATCATCATCCCTATGGGATTGATGGCGGCATAGACCTTGGCGGGAATCCGATCCGAAAAGCCCACTAGGAAGGTGTTCATGGTAATGATAGAAATTCCCAGTACCGCTACAGGGGCCATCACCAGTTCACAGGTAAAGACAAAATTTTCAAAGACACTGCCCACCTGGGTAGCCACCAGCATGACCAGGGCGATGATCACCAGCTCCACTGTCAGCCAGCCCAGGATATCCAGAAGGATCTGGCCGGGAGAGAGGACAAATTCTCCTCCTCCCAAAACCATGCGCACGATTCCGGCTATCACCACCAGAAGGTAATTGAGGAGATAAGGAATGGCGATGGTAAGAAAAACCGCCAGCGTATTGGCCCCCAGCAGCTGGGTCCGGGTCAGGGGCAGACTGTGATACAGGTCCACCGAGCGGTGGTTATGAAGATAGCTGACCTGGGCCAGCGTCAGCACCAGGGGAGCCGTCGTGAGGATAAAAACCATAGCGATCAAAGAAATGCTGGTATAAACCTGGGACGGACCATACAGCCAGTTGGAAGCGGAACCATATCTGCTCAGATCTTCCAGCTGCCGCTGGATCTCCAGTATATACTGCAGTGGGAAAAAGAAAAAGATGGCTACAAACAGATAGATGGCCGACGCGCGATTGCGCCGGAGCATCCCCTTCAGCAGGCTGCGGAAACGGGATTTAGAGGACAAAGTTGTTGTAGTCATAGCCCACAGCCTCCATTTCTCCAATAAATACTTCTTCCAGCGTCAGGGGGACCGCCTCGGAAAACAGGGGGTGATACTGTTCCAGTATCGCCAGTGTTTCCTCTGCTCCTCCCCGTACCAGCAGGCTGACCACACTGCCCCGCTGCTGCTTCTGCAGGATGTTCAGACCGCTTTTCTCCCAGTTGACAGGATCTTTATATGCCGCCTGAACCTTGCAGAAACCAAATTTCAGTTCGTCCAGATCTTTCTGGAACAGCAGCCGTCCTTTGTGGATCAAACCCACCTGATCGCACAGGTCCTCCAGCTCCCGCAGATTGTGGCTGGAGATGATAACGGTCAGTCCCCGGGAGGCAATCTCTCCCGCCACCAGCTTTTTGACCATCAGACGGATCACCGGGTCCAGTCCGTCAAACGCCTCATCCATCAAAAGATATGGAGCGCAGCTGGCAAAGGCCGTCATCAATGCGGACTGGCGTCTCATTCCTTTGCTGAAAGTGCTGATGCGCTTGGTGGTATCAATGGGAAAAATCTCCTTCATCTTTTCATAAAGAGGGCGGGAGAAGGTGGAATACAGCCCCTCATAAAAATCGGCCATATCGTCAGTGGTTGCTTTGGAGAGATAAAAGGGATCATCCGAGAGATAAAAAATCCGGTCCTTTGCCTGAACGTTCTCAAATACCGGCTGCCCATCTACTGTTACCGAACCTTCATCCGGCTGATACACACCGGAAATCAAACGCATCAGAGTAGATTTACCGGAACCATTTGGACCTACCAGACCGTAAATGCGCCCACTGTCGATCTGCGCGTCAAGTCCGTCCAAAGCCGTAAAGGCGCCAAAACGCTTCACCAGCTTTTCTGTCACGATCATTGTTCCGTCCCCCCTTTTGCCGCCTGTTGATACTCCTGCTCCACCAGATGTTCGATCTCCTCACGGGGTACTCCTGCCAACCGGGCATCCCGCACCGCGGCAGTAAGCGCTTCCAATGCCTTGCGCCGCAGCTGCAGCTGCGCTTCATCCAGCCCCTGAACAAAACTGCCTTTACCGGTGACTGAACAGATGATCCCCTGGCTTTCCAGCTCCTGGTAAGCTTTTTGGATGGTATTGGGATTGATGCCTAACTCCACTGCCAGGCTCCGTACCGAAGGCAGCTGCGTTCCCTTTTGATAAACTCCCAGCAGAATCATCTCAATGATACTGTCTTCCAGCTGGCGATAAATAGGGGTGCGGCTGCGGTAATCCAGCTTGATCATCCTTCTTCCCCCTTTCCAATCTGTATTATATGATGTAGTACACTTGGAGCATAGCATGAATTCCAGCGATTGTCAAGGCTGCATCCCCTGTGGGGGCAAAAAACAGCCCCGGAAGAGGCCTCAAGGGTTGCCCTCCGGGACTGTATCCGCAAGGTGAATTTTCACTTTCCGCTTTCTTCACTGTCGCTGCGAACCGAAGCCTCAGCGCCGCCATCCTCCTGGTTGCGCTTTTCCAAATCGGCGGCCACAGCTGCCCGCAAGGCAGCTCTTTTCTGGCTTACAGCCTGCTTGCGCTGGCTTCTGCGCTGTTCTGCTTCCTTCTTCATCTCATCAATGGAGGAAGCAAGGAGGGGCTTGGGCTTTTTGACGTACAGCTTGACATTGCCTGTCATCCGGTTATAGTTCCACATGGCCGCAGCCAGGGCCAGAATCAGAATCATTCCCCAGCCGGCCACTCCAAAGCGGCTCAGGCTTACCAAAACCCAGGTGATGGGATTTCCGCTGCCGAAAAGGTTGGAAACACTCTGGGTAAGCGCGCCATAGGTTTCAGGGTCCGCGGCGGCCGCAGCCTGAGTGGTCAGGCCAGCCAAGCCGGTACTGGCGTAAAGGCTGAGAACAAGGGCTCCTATACCGCCGATCAAAGAGCGGATGAGATCTCCTCTGGCCAGCAGCACGGCAAAAATAATCAGATAGGGGATCATCACCAGATCACTGTCCGGCAGCACCAGATTGCCCGGCAGACGTGCTGCCAAAGGAATAGCCAACGGGGTCAGCAGCAAGGAAATGAACAGCACTGTACTGTTGCCCAGCCCCACAGTGGATGTGAGGCCCAGGGTAAGAGAGGTGTGCAGGCCCAGTTTCTCCCGGGAAAAGCGCTCCAGCCCCTCCGCAATGGGGGTGATGCACTGGCCCAGATACTCCATGATGCGGGGCACCAAAAACACCACTGCGCCCACCTGGAAAGATACCGGCAGGATCTCACCCAGAGGACGGGCAGCCAGCAGGCCCAATATGGTGGCGGCTATTACCGACCAGAGAGCCGGATCTGCCAAAAAGCCTATTTTCTTGTGTAGTGAGGGGAAGGTGACACGGAAGCGGCGAAGCCCGGGGATCTTGTCCAGCACCCAGTTGAAAAGCCCCAGCACCGGAGCCGGACCTGCGGCAAATCCATGAGCCAGAGAAACGCCGGGGACATCGCAGTATTTTTGCAGCTTTCCGGCAGTGTTGTCCGCCACCACCAAAAACAGTATCACAGCCGCGCAGGCGGTGATCATTCCTCCGGTGAAGCTGCCGGTAAGGGACTCCGCCATGGCGCCCACAAAGGCACACTGCCAATAGCTCCAGATATCCAGGTTGATGGTGCGGGTCGCTTTTGCCAGCAAAAGCACCAGATTGATCAAAATACACATGGGCACGATATACAGCCCGATCCGGGAGGCGGAGGCAATCAGCGAGGAGGCCCGCCAGCCTACATCCGTTACCGCCATTGTCACACCGCTGGCCTGGGTCATCTGCCGTCCCAAATCCAATAAACTGGAGGTGAAGCGGCTGATCAGAACAGCAGCTCCCACCAGACAAAAGGTAGCGGTAAGCCCCGCCTGAAGGGCTTTTACCACTTTCAGCCTCACCACCAGGCCGATGACCAGCAGCAGCAGGGGCAGGATCACGGAATATCCCAAAGCAATGGGCGTATCAAAAAGATGGCCGATAAAATTCAAAAAAAAACCTCCCTGAAAGAACCCGTAAGGCGGGTCTTGATCGGTGTCGTTCAAATGGCAAAAAAGGCGGCCTTTTTGCCGGCACCGTTCTGGAAACAATCTTTATTATATCGGATTTTGGCGATAGAAACAAGCCGGGGTTTGTAAACAATTTTACAGCGTGTAGGAGAGCGGAAAAATCCCGCTTTCCGGCATCCATTCACGGTCAAAGCTTTTGGCGCCGTCAGCACCCGGAAAGTAAAATACCAAAGGTATTCCAAGCGCTTTTTCCGCGGTCTTTATCCCCACCGCTTCTGACGCCGTCCTGGACACAGAATAATTGTGTGGCACCCCTTACTGCACGGAAAAACATCTCCGGAGAGGGGGATGTATCAAACTGCAGAAAAACCGATTTGAAGGGATCAATAAAATCCGGTGGTCTCCTCCGCAACCCACCGCATATTCAGGGTCACCCGATTTCCCGAAAGCGTGCCGAACTTTTTCGACGCGCTCCATTCCCCTTTGCAGTCTCTTTTTTCTGGAAACCTTTTCTTTTTGATCGCTGCTTCGGGAAGCGCTTCACACACCTTTTCCATTGACCCATCCCTTTGTGTGTGATAGGATAAAAAAGAAAAATTTCCCTTTCGCCCCTGTGACAGACGGAAGGGCCTTTGACAGAAAGGGGCTGTTTTTATGTTTGTTCCCAAACGGCTTTTCCCCGGAGCCCGTGTGGCTTTGGTAGCTCCCTCCGGGCCGGTACCTGCCGAGCGGCTGGAACCTGCGGTTGCGGCGGTGCGGTCGCTGGGTCTGGAGCCGGTGATCTACAGCAGCTGTACCCAGGCTCACGGGTATCTGGCCGGCGAGGACCAGCTGAGGGCTACCGACCTTAACGCTGCTTTCTCCAATAAAGCCATTGACGGCATCCTGTGCATCCGGGGCGGTTACGGCGCCCAGCAGGTGATCCCCCTGCTGGATCTGGAGATGATCGCTGCCCACCCCAAGTTTTTCTGCGGCTACAGCGATATCACAGCCTTACATATTCTTTTCAATCAAACCTGCGGCTTTGCCACCTGGCATACCCCCATGCCCTCCACCGAATGGTATAAGGGGCTGGATGATTATACCATGGAAAACCTGCGCCATGCCCTCTTTGGGCCGGCCTCCGCGGCCTTGAAAAATCCGCCGAAATGTCCTGTGCGCACCCTGGTCCCCGGCAAGGGGGAAGGCGTGCTGACAGGAGGCAATCTCTCCCTGGTGGTCTCCTCCCTGGGCACTCCCTATGAGATCGACACCACCGGAAAGATTCTGTTTCTGGAAGATGTGGATGAAAAGCCCTATCGTCTGGACGGAATGCTCACCCATCTGCGCAACAGCGGCAAACTGGCCCGGTGCGCAGGCATCCTGCTGGGGGCGTTTACCAACTGCACAGCTCCCGATCCTGCCCGCAGCCTGACGGTGCAGCAGGTGCTGGATGAGGTGGTGGCACCGGTGGGCGTACCCACCCTTCAGGATTTGGTTTGCGGCCATTGCCTTCCCACCATGTCCCTGCCCATGGGCGCCCGGGTCTCCCTGGATGCTGACGCCGGGACTGTGACGGTGCTGGAATAAGGAAAGGAGTTTCTTATGACAAAGGATGAACTGGAAAGACAGGCGGCGGCACTGGTGGAAGCCAATCCCGCCCATATCTGCGCCCTCTGCATCCCCCTGGGGGAAGAACCTCTTTTTGATCTGGGCGGAAAAACCCGGGTGGTTTCCGCCAGCACCATCAAAACGCCCATCCTCTGCACCGCCCTGGAGCAGGTGCGGGAGGGAAAACTTTCCCTGGACCAGCCGGTAAAGGTGGACCGGGAAGTAATTCTGGAGGACAGTGAGTTTTTTGATCTGGGACCCGGTACTTTTCCCTTGTGGGAGCTGTTATACTGGATGATCGTCACCAGCGACAACACCTGCACCAATGTTCTCATCGACCTGCTGGGGATGGATACCATCAATGCCTGGTGTGCCGCCCACGGCCTGGAAAACAGCCGGGTGGAACGGAAGATGCTGGACTGGAAGGCCATCGAGGAGGGAAGAAACAACTACACCTCTCCCTGGGACCAGTACAAACTGTTTGCAGCCCTGTACCGCCGGGAGATCCTGACCCCAGAACTTTGCGGCACAGCCTGGGAAATTCTTCTGCGGCAGCGCTCCACCGATCAGTTTTTGCGGTATATCAGCGATGATGTGCAGGTGGCCCACAAGACCGGTGGGCTTGATTATCTCAATCATGACTGCGGCATTTTCTGCCTGCCGGAACATCCCTATTACTTAGGTGTATTTGTTTCCAATGCCCCCAAAATTGAGGGGGATAACCGGGTGGTGGGGCAGCTGAGCCGCCTTGCCTATGACTATATGAAAGGACGGTGCTGAAGATGGCCCGCTTTGCTGTTGTGATTCCTCCTGTCGCTCCCCTGATGGTCCATCCCGATACCCTGGAGCTGGCCGATGAGGTCCTCTGCGGCATGGTGGTGGAGGTGCTGGAGGATTCCCTCACCGGCTGGTACAAGGTCCGCACCCATTACCGCTATGAGGGCTTTGCCCGGGCGGGCGACCTCTGTATGGACCCGGAAGCTGTAACCCGGTGGGAAGGACAGAAAAAGCTTCTGGTCCGCCGGGGCTATATTGATGTGCTGGACGCTCCCAAGGTCCAGGGCGGCTGGGTGGCTTCCCTGCCCCGGGGCGGCATCCTCTCTCCCCTGTCGGAGCCGGATGAAAAAGGCTGGCTGCGGGTGATGACCGGAGATGGCCGGGAGGGCTACACCAAGGAAGGCTTTCTTGGCCCATATATTACTGACTGGGACCCTGCCGATGAGCAGCGGCTGCGGAAAAAGCTGGTGGACGATGCGCTGGAGTACATGGGCACCCAATACCGCTGGGGCGGCAAAACACCTCTGGGCATCGACTGCTCCGGGCTTTGCTCCCAGGTATATCTCAATAACGGCATCATCATCTACCGGGACGCCGCCATCAAGGAAGGGTTTCCCCTGCATCCCATCTCCAGGGAAGAGCTGAAACCTGCCGACCTGATCTTCTTCCCCGGCCATGTTGCCATGTACATTGGAGAAGGCCGCTTCGTCCATTCCACCGCCAAGAACGGCAGCGATGGGGTGGTGCTTAACAGCCTGGAGCCTTCGGACCCTCTGTTCCGTCAGGATCTGCTGGAAACCATCACCGACTGCGGCAGCATCTTTTGAAAAAGACTTTTGCTGGAAGCCCTTCCCCCTTGCGGGCAGCCCCCTGATGGATTATAATAGTTGCTGTATGACCGGCTGTTTTCAGCCGGAGGACGGCGGCTCCGGGGAAGCGGGTGAAAGTCCCGCGCGGTCCCGCCACTGTGAAGAAGGTGTTCCCTTCCAGCCAGATTACCGGCGCCGTCCTGCCACTGAGACGATTCACGAGGTATGGATCGGCGCATCCCGGCAGTCCGCCGGGCCCAACGCCCCTTCCGCCGGAGGGGGTGTTTTTGTTTGCCGCCAAAGCCTGTAAGGAGGACCATTTTGCTTCATATCGCCATGTCCGGGGTGGACCACACCACTGCCGGCATTCAACAGCGGGAGTGCTTCTCCCTCACTGTCCCTCAACAAAAAGCCCTGTATGACCAGATGCGTCAGATTCCGGGGCTGCTGGGGGCGGTGGTCATTTCCACCTGCAACCGCACCGAAATCTATCTGTCCCTGGCCGACGGGACAGATCTTCATCCCTTCCATCTGCTGTGCCGGCTGCTGGAACTGCCGCAGCGGGATGCCCCTGTCCTCACCGGGGAGGATGCTGCCCGTTCCCTTTGCCTGCTGTGCTGCGGAGCCCGTTCCCGGATCTTCGGTGAAGATCAGATTCTCACTCAGGTGAAAAACGCCGTGGCCCTTTCCCGTGCCAGAGGGATGGCTGACGGGGTGCTGGAGGTGCTGTTCCGCTCCGCTATCACCTGCGGCAAACGGGTGCGTACCGAAGCGCCGGTGGTTCGGGGAGAAGCTTCCCTGGCCCGGCAGGTGGTGGAACAAGTGAAGGAACACCATGCCCAAAAGGTGCTGGTCATCGGCAACGGTCAGATGGGCCGTTTGGCTGCTTCCGCTCTGGTGGATGCCGGATGCCAGGTGTTTATGACCCTGCGGCAGTACAAATACCGCCAGGCAGAGATCCCTTTCGGCGTCACCGCCTTCGATTACCAGCAGCGGTATGAGCGGCTGGGAGAGTTTGACGGAGTGGTCAGCGCCACCCTCAGCCCCCATTACACCCTGGAAACAGAGCGGCTGGCTTCCCTGGAACGGATACCGCCGCTGTTATTGGACCTGGCGGTGCCCCGGGACATCCAGCCGGAAGCGGGACAGCTGCCGGGGGTGACACTGCTGGATGTGGACACCCTCAGCGGGCCGCTGCTGGAGGAAAAGCGGAGGCAGGCTCTGGCAGCCTTGGAGCCTTATCTGGAGCGGTATGTGGGAGAGTTTATGGACTGGTACCGCCGCCGTCCCGCTCCTCCTCAGGAACTGCGGGAGGCCCCGCCCTTCTCCCATTTTCCCTTTTTCGTGGATGTCAGCGGCTGGAAAGCCCTGGTGGTGGGAGGCGGAAAAATCGCTTCCCGGCGGGTGATGACCCTTTTGCGGTTTGCCCTGTCGGTGACGGTGGTGGCCCCCCGGGTGGAGCCGGAGCTGTACCGGCTGGCGGAGGAAGGGCGCATCCAGTGGGAACAGCGTCCCTTTGAGCCTGAGGACCTGGAGGAGGCTTCCATGGCGGTGGCTGCCACCAATGACCGGGAAGTGAACCGTCAGGTGGGGCTGCTGGCCCGGCACAGGAGGATTCCCGTTTCGGTGGCGGACAACCGGGAGGAATGCACCTTCTTCTTCCCCGCCGTTGTCCCCAACGGTACCACAGTGGTAGCCATGGCTGGGGACGGGGTCAACCACACCCATGTGGCCCATACGGCCCATAAGATCAGGGAGGCGCTGCGTGATGAAACAGAAAATTAGATTGGGCAGCCGGGACAGCCGTCTGGCTGTCATTCAAACTCAATTGGTAATGGATCAGCTCCATCAGCTGTACCCGGAAATGGAGCTGAAGCTGGTGACTATGAAAACCACCGGAGACCTGATTCTGGACCGTACTTTGGATAAAATCGGCGGCAAGGGGCTGTTTGTCCGGGAACTGGACGCTGCCCTGCTGGATGGCCGGGTGGACCTGACTGTCCACAGCTTTAAAGACCTTCCTATGGAGCTGCCGGAGGAGCTGCCCATTGTGGCCATCACTTGCCGGGATGATCCCCGGGATGCTTTGGTACTGCCTCAGGGGCAGCAGTCTTTGGACCTGACCCGTCCCATCGGCTGCGCCAGCAAACGCCGCGCCCTGCAATTAAAGGAGCTTTTCCCCGGCTGCCGGGTGGAGCCGGTGCGGGGTAATGTGCAGACCCGGCTGAAAAAGCTGGACGATGGTCAATACGGCTCTTTGGTGCTGGCCGCCGCGGGGCTCCGCCGCCTGGGGCTGGAAGAACGGATTCACCGGCTCTTTGAACCGGAAGAACTGCTTCCCGCCGCCTGCCAGGGGGTACTGGCGGTGCAGGCCCGGCGGGATTTTGATGTTTCCTTCCTCCGTCCCCTCCACGACCCGCAGGCGGAACTGCTGACCCGGGCGGAGCGGAGCTTTGTCCGTACTCTGGATGGCGGATGCAGCGCCCCGGTGGCCGCTCATGGCCGCCTCAATGGAGAAACCCTCACCCTCACCGGTTTTTATGCCGGACCGGAGGATGAGCGGGGAATCAAGCAGACCCTTTCCGGCCCCGCGTTGGAGGGAGAAGAACTGGGCCGCCGCCTGGCGGAGCTGATACGAAAGGAGGCGGAGGCCTGTGTCTGAAAAAGGCTGTGTCATCCTGGTGGGAGCAGGGCCCGGAGATCCGGGGCTTCTCACCAGAAAGGGACTGGAGGCATTGTCTCAGGCGGAGGTGGTGGTCTATGACCACCTGGTGAGCCGGGAGATTTTGGAGCTGATTCCGGCGGAAGCCCGGCGGATCGACGTGGGCAAAACTGCTGGACGCCACCCTATTCCCCAACCGGAGATCAACCGGATTCTCCTGGAGGAAGCTCAGGCGGGTCATCGGGTAGTCCGTCTCAAAGGAGGCGACTGCTTCCTCTTTGGCCGTGGTGGGGAAGAGCTGGAGCTGCTGGTGCAGAATGGGATTCCCTTCCAGGTGGTGCCGGGGGTCACTTCCGCCCTGGCGGTGCCTGCCTATGGAGGTATTCCGGTGACCCATCGGGATTTTTGCTCCTCGGTCCACATCATCACCGGCCACAAGCGGGCGGATGGGGCCCTGTCCTTAGATTATGAAGCCCTGGTGCGCCTCCACGGAACCCTGGTGTTTCTCATGTCCGTCTCCTCTATGGGGGAGATCTGCCGGGGGCTGATTGCCGCCGGGATGGATGAAAACACCCCCGCCGCTGTGATCGAACGGGGTACTACCCCCGCCCAGCGGAAGGTGCTTGCTCCCCTCAGCGGAATAGAAAAGGAAGCTGCCGCCGCTGCTGTTTCTCCACCGGCCATTCTGGTGGTGGGGCCGGTGTGCAGCCTGTCGGAGGAGCTGGACTGGTTTGACCGACTGCCTCTCAAGGGTCTGCGGGTGCTGCTGACCCGGGACGAGGGAGCTCAGAAGCGTCTGGTTCCGGTACTGGAACAGCTGGGGGCCCAGGTGTTTTCCGCTCCCATGATCCGCACCGTTTTTCGGGACTTCGACCCAGAGGTTCTCAAAGAACCGGGGCCCGTCATCTTCACCAGCGCTGCCGGAGTGGAAGCATTCCAGCGGGTGCTGTGGTCTCAGGGACTGGATGCCCGGAGCCTGGCGGGGAAAACCTTTGCCGCTGTGGGCAAGGGTACCGCCGCCGCCCTGGAAGCCATGGGAATCCGGGCGGATTTTATCCCCCGGGTCTATAATGGTCTGGAAATGGCCAGGCAGATGGTGGAGGAAGGCTTCCTGAGGCCCGGGGACTCCCCGCTCCTTCTCCGTGGGAATCTGGCCTCCCGGGAACTTCCCAAGGTACTGGAAGAGGGGGGCATCCCCTGCCGGGAAGTGGTGGTATATGATACCCTGCCCCTGACACCTGAGGAGCTGCCGCCGGAGTTTGACGCGGCGGTCTTTACCTGCGCCAGCTGTGTCCGCTCCCTGGAAAAGGCGCTGCCGGAAGGGGCTCTTACAGGAAAAACCGCTTTGTGCATCGGTCCCCGCACCGCTGAGGCGGCCCGGGAAGCCGGTATGAATATTCAGATGGCGGAGGAAGCTTCCGCTGATTCTCTTATAACACTTGTGAAAGGAATGACCCTGTGATGCTCAAAAGACCACGCCGCCTGCGGGGCGGAACGCTGCTGCGGGAGATGGTACGGGAGACCCGCATCAGCCCTTCCTCTTTGATCCTTCCCCTGTTTCTCAAAGAGGGTAAGGATATTCACGACCCGATCCCTTCCCTGGAGGGACATTTTCACCTGAGCCCTGACGATCAGGTCTGCCGCGAGGTGGAGCAGGCTTTAAAGGCAGGGGTGAGCCGCTTCCTGCTTTTCGGTCTGCCTGCCCACAAGGACCCAGAGGGCAGCGGCGCTTATGACGACCAGGGCATTGTCCAGCAGGGGCTGCGGGTGCTGAAGGACCATTTCGGCAAGGATATTTACCTGGTTACCGATATTTGCATGTGCGAATACACTTCCCACGGCCACTGCGGCATCCTCTACGGCCAGGAGGTGGACAACGATCCCACCCTGGAGCGTCTGGCCCGGATTGCCGTCTCCCACGCTCAGGCAGGGGCGGATATGGTGGCTCCCTCGGACATGATGGACGGTCGGGTGCTGGCCATCCGCAACGCTCTGGATGAGGCGGGCCGGACCGATCTGCCCATCCTCTCCTATGCGGTCAAATACGCTTCTTCCTTCTATGGTCCCTTCCGGGATGCTGCCGGTTCGGCTCCCGCTTTTGGGGACCGAAAAAGCTATCAGATGGACTGCCACAACGTCCGGGAAGCACTCAAAGAGGCCCTCTCCGATGTGGAGGAAGGCGCCGATCTGCTGATGGTCAAGCCTGCCCTCTCCTACCTGGATGTCATCCGGGCGGTGAAGGAAGCCACCAACCTGCCTCTGGCGGCCTACAGCGTCAGCGGCGAGTACGCCATGATCAAGGCGGCGGGAGCTGCGGGACTGGTGGATGAGCACGCCGTCATGTGTGAAAGCGCTGTTTCTATCTTCCGGGCCGGGGCGGACATCCTCATTACCTATTTTGCCAAGGAACTGGCGGAAGCCATCCGGAAGGGAGAGATCGGCTGATGGTGCAGCAGACAGAAAAATCGCAGTCCCTCTTTGAACGGGCCTGTAAGGTCCTTCCCGGCGGTGTCAACAGCCCGGTGCGGGCCTTCAACGCTGTGGGAGGCTGTCCCCGCTTTATGGCCCGTGCCTCCGGTGCCCGGCTGTGGGATGTGGACGGCAATGAGTACATCGACTGCATCGGTTCCTGGGGCCCCATGATTCTGGGCCATGGGGACCCGGAAGTGGTGGAAGCGGTACAGAAAGCGGTGGTGGACGGCATGAGCTTCGGCGCCGCCACCGGCCGGGAGGCGGAGATGGGGGAGCTGATCTCACAGCTGGTGCCCCAGGTGGAAATGATCCGTATGGTCAACAGCGGCACCGAAGCGGTGATGAGCGCCCTCCGTGCGGCCAGAGGCTTCACCCACCGTCACAAGATTGTCAAGTTTGCCGGCTGCTACCACGGCCACGCCGACAGTATGCTGGTCAAGGCCGGCTCCGGTGTTCTCACCGGAGGGGACCCGGACAGCGCCGGCGTTACTCCCGGGGCGGCCCAGGATACCCTCCTGGCCCGGTATAACGACCTGGCCAGCGTGGAGACCCTCTTTGCCGAGAATCCCGGCCAGATCGCCGCTGTGATCGTGGAACCGGTAGGGGCCAATATGGGTGTGGTTCCCCCTGCTGCCGGTTTTCTCCAGGGGCTGCGGAAGCTGTGCGACCAAAACGGAACGCTCCTGATCTTTGACGAAGTAATCACCGGCTTCCGCCTGGCTTTGGGCGGCGCTCAGGAATATTTTGGCGTTTCCGCCGATCTGGTCACTTACGGCAAGATCATCGGCGGCGGTATGCCGGTAGGAGCCTACGGCGGACGGCGGGAAATCATGTCCTGTGTTTCTCCCTTGGGCAAGGTGTACCAGGCAGGGACCCTTTCCGGCAATCCCGTGGCTATGGCGGCAGGACTGACCACCCTGAGAAAGCTTCAGCGGGACCCCGGCATTTATGACCGTTTGGCTCAGAAGGGACAAAAACTGGCGGAGGGTCTGCGGGCCACCGGACTGGGTACAGTCAACCAGGTGGGCTCCCTGCTGTGTCTCTTCTTCCAGCAGGGGCCAGTCACCGATTATGAGTCCGCCAAGAACAGCGATACCGCCGCCTATGCCCGGTATTTCCAGCATATGCTCTCCAGGGGCATCTATCTGGCTCCCGCTCAGTTCGAGGCCATGTTCCTCTCTGACGTCCATACCCAGGAGGACCTGGAGACCATTCTGGCCGCTGCCCGGGAGTTTGCAAACCAGTAAGAAATCTCTCTGGAAAGCTTCGACACCTGTAAAGCTCTTTCCCTTTTCTGGCAAAACTGCTGTATACAAAGCCCTCTGGTATTCCCGTTTCGGGAAAAACAGAGGGCTTTTGACATAAATACGCGTTGAAATCAGATGGTACCTCCATCAATATATGCTCTGACAAGCCCTGTGACCCGGCTGCGTTTTTTTTGCGGTTCCGTCGGCACGTTTGTTCCATTTATTGGTGTTTTTATCAACAGTCACAGCAAAGCAGTGTTGGAATTTTTGTCAAAACCCAAAAGAAAGACTCTTTTTCAAACCGATCACAAAAGCTGAACGGCCCCCTGTACTCAAAGGGCACAGGGGGCCTCAGACTGTAGAAATACCTATTTTAAAGAGCAAACAAAATTCAAAATCATAAAAATCAGGACATGTGCCTGATTTTTATACCACGACCTGCGCCCACCAGGGCGCGAAACCGGGGGTATCGCCGCTGGTTTCGTCAGGAACCAAGCGGCGTATCCAGGGGTATAGGATACCCCCTGGAAGCGTGTCGAACTTTTTCGACACGCTCAAGCCCCCTGTACTCAAAGAGCACAGGGGGCTTTTTCTCACAGATTATGGATTTTGACGGGAGCCATCGCTTCCCATTTTTTCACCGGGATCAGTCATCCCAGGAATCGTATTTCTTCTTTCCGCCCTTGCCTTTGAGTACCACAAACAGGACGACCAGAATCACCACAACAGCAGCGCCGATGAGGATGGGCACTACAGGCAGTCCGCCCTCATTGTCCGTTTCATCGCTTTCAGCGGGAGCGCTTTCCTCGCTGGACTCCTCCGGCTCACTGGACTCCGGTTCGCTGCTTTCCTCAGGAAGGCTGCTTTCTTCAGAAGAGGATTCCTCGCTGGAGGAGGATTCAGCCTCGCTGGAAGAAGGCGCGGGAGCTGTGCTGCTGGAAGAAGGAGCAGGGGCTGTACTGCTGGAGGAAGGCGCGGGAGCTGTGCTGCTGGAAGAAGGCGCAGGGGCTGTACTGCTGGAAGCAGGTTTGCTGCTGGCGGCAGAAGAGGAAGAAGACGCAGTGGAACCGGATGCATTGAGCTTCTGGTCACTGATAACATATTGACCCAGTGTATTGGTCTTAAAGTCAAATGTTCCACGGTCCTCATTATAGGTGCCGCTGACCGCTACCAAAGAACCGTCAGCCTTTCTCTGATAGAGGTATTCATCCTCCTCCATGACAATGCCCAGCGTTCCAGTCACCTCAAAGGTGGGATTGCTGTCCCAATTGAGGAAACGGATATTGGCATTGGGATACTTCTTCATAAACTCAACATCGTCATTCTGGTTGTGTCCCAGATACAGGCTCTCCTGCTCCACCACCTTGACCTTGAAATAAGCCAAGGTCTCATAATTGTCATTGACAAAATTGGCATAGAGAGTACCGATATCCTCACCATCCTCGGTGCGGAACTTGACCTTGTTGGTCTGATAGTCATACGGCAGCTCAAACTCGCCGGCATTGGTCTCATATATGGGAGAAGCCTCGGAAGCATTGAGATACAGATCATTGATTTCAGCGGTATAGGTATCTTTGGACTCCTTGTCTCTCATCCGCACTGTACCGCGGATTTCCTTATCGGAAGCGGTCTCGATGCCTGTGACGATACGCAGATAAACACATCCGTCCTCCACGTATACATCCTTTACATATTGTTTGCCTTTGGTAAAGCTGTAGCTGAGGCCGTAATAATCCAGATCCCAGCTGCCCTCATCAGGGGCTTCATTGCCATCCTTATCATAGAAGCCATAAACTTCCACATCACCGCCAGGATAAACACTGTCGGAAGATGTATCTGCCAGGGCCGGTACCGCCATCAACGCGGACATCGCCACAGCCAGCGCCAGCGCGAACAATTTTTTCATTGAAGGTTACCTCCTATATTGCAAAAATTGCACAGCCAGAAATCTTTTGCTTTTGGATGAGAAACAAAAAAGAATGCTGTTTATATAGTACCTGTAAAAATGGCAAAAGTCAATATTCTCAAAGTTCCTGCCGGAGGGAAACATTTGCCTTTCCCACGGCATAGGATAAGGCGGGATGCCGTATTCCGACATCCAAAACCATTTTGAAAGGAGCCTTGTTATGAGACCCAACTCCACACTGATCTTCCAGCTGTATACCGGTCGTGAGGGGCTGCCTGTTCCCGGCGCGCGGGTGATCGTCACCAATCCCGCCACCGGCACCAGCCGTACCCTCACTTCCGACAATTCCGGCAAAACCCCTCCCCTGGGGGTCACCGCTCCGGATCTTTCCCTGAGCCTGGCGCCCGATCCCAGCGCATTGCCTTACAGCCGATACAATGCCCGGATCGAAGCCGCCGGATACATTCCTGTCACCGTCACCGGCATTCAGGTCTTCGCAGGGGTGGAAGCCATTGAGGCCCTGGAACTGGCCCCACGTCCCAGAGGACCGGAGGGTGACGAGGATGTGGTGGTCATTGAAGGAAACGCCCTGGAACAGTCGGTTCCCCGGGACCCGGACAGTATCCCTCCTGATGATCGCCGCGCCATACAACCCCGTATCCAGCGGGAAGTATTTATTCCCGAGTACATCACTGTCCATCTGGGCAGGCCGGACAACGCATCGGCGCAAAATGTCACCGTCCCCTTCCCGGACTACATCAAAAACGTGGCCAGCAGCGAGATCTATCCCACCTGGCCGGAAAATGCTCTCCGCGCCAATATCCTGGCGCAGATCTCCTTTGCTCTCAACCGGGTGTTTACCGAGTGGTACCGCAGCCGGGGATATACTTTCGATATCACCAACAACACTGCCTTTGACCAATACTACGTACATGGCCGGAACATTTTTGAGAACATCAGCCGTTTGGTGGATGAGATCTTCAATGAATACATCCGCCGGAAGGGCGCCCTCAATCCCCTTTTCGCTCAATACTGCAACGGCACCACTGTCACCTGCAACGGCCTTTCCCAATGGGGCACCGTTACGCTGGCAGAAAACGGCTATTCACCGCTGAATATTTTAAAATATTACTATGGCAACGATATTGAGGTTGTTTCCACCAACAATATCCAAGCCATTACCAGCTCCTATCCCGGCACTCCTCTGCGTCAGGGAAGCGTAAGCCCCTCTGTGCGGATCCTTGAGCGAGAACTGAACCGCATCCGCCGCAACTATCCCGCTATTCCCTTTATTTCCTCGGTGGATGACCGGTTCACCCAGGAAACCACCGACGCTGTCATCGCTTTCCAGAAGATTTTCAATCTCTCTCCTGATGGGGTTGTGGGATCTGACACATGGAACCGCATTTCTTACATTTATACCGCCGTCACCGGTCTGGCGGAACTGGATGGGGAGCAGGAGCCTCTGCCCTCCGATCCGCCCAGCGGCATCCTCCGTCAGGGCAGCCGGGGAGAGCTGGTCAAACTGGCGCAGTACTTCCTGCGGGTCATCTCCAAGTATTACGAGGCGGTACGTCCCATCTCCATCGACGGTATTTTCGGCCCCAATACCACTGCCGCGGTGCGGGATTTCCAAAGCCGCTTCGGCCTGACTGTGGACGGCGTCATCGGTCCCGTCACCTGGAACGCCCTGTACGACGTCTTTATGGGGATTGCCAACACTTCCGGTCTGGTGGTGCCTTATCCCGGAACTCCCTTGAAGGAAGGCAGCAGGGGCGAAAATGTGTGGCTGATGCAGGACTATCTGCGAACCCTGAGCGAAGTTTATCCCATTCCTGTTATCCGGGCCGACGGTATTTTCGGTCCGGCCACCAGAGAAGCGGTCATCGCTTTTCAGAAGATCGCCGGCATCACTCCGGACGGCATCATCGGTCCCGAAACCTGGCGGCGTATCGTGGCGGCCCGTCTGCTGTAATAACGGGATTACTACGGCAGCTGTAGGGTGTTTCTTCCCCAAAGCCCATCTCCTGCCCCGGAGAGAACACACTGGCTCGGGGGCGCTTTGGCAGGGAAACAATGATCTCGCAACGGGTTTTACACGGTTTTGACCTTAAAACGGCCTATATCCGCACCCGGTCAGCATACGATTTTTCTCTGCCCAAAAGATCTGTCAGCCGCCTGATTCCAGAAAACTGGCTCCCAACGGCAGTTCTCCTCCGCCGAACATCTGACAAAGCCGGAGTGCACATCCCTCGGTAAGATAGAATTGCTGATAATCCTTGCTCAAGCGCCCCTCCACATACACCGCGGTTACCGGGGTGGGGTCCTGCCGGGCCAGAAATTTGGCTGCTTGCTTGCTGTACTCATAGTCGGGAAAGGACAGATCGGTGCGGGCGTTGTTGAGAAAAGCGGTCACCAGCCGGTCCCCCCGCTCCTCCAGCACCGACGGCAGCAAACGGCTTATCAGCTGGCACAAAAGCATCACCCCCCGGTCGCTCCGCTCCTGCTCTCCACCTTCATAGGCAGGGTAAAAAAGAATGTCCGCAATTTTTCGTCCATCCAACTGCTGGTTGCCTTTGCTCATGACCACCTGCCGGTCCCCCATGGGATAATCCAGGGAGACCGGCAGATCGTAGTCCATCAGTCCCACCTCATCCATGATTCCTTCCAGTCCCTTGGCATCCAGCTGAGCGATATGGTCTATGGTGATGCCCAATCCTCCCGCCGCCACTTTGGCGCAATAGGCTGTTCCTCCCCGCTCCCATGCTTCCTCCAGCGTCAGGGTGGTACCCCAATAATGAAGCACTGTCTTGGGCGGCAGCAGGGACAGTGCCAGTTGTCCCCGATCCGGCAGAAAGCCATAAAGGACAAACACCTGGGGAACGCTTCCCTCTGTTTCGCTGATGGTCGCCAGCAGATTCATCCTGTCCTGCTCCTCCGGAATATAAACAGTCATATTCTGGTTCACCTGCTGCTGAGCCGGCTGTCCTCTGGAAAGCAGCAGTGTCGCTGACAATACCACTCCCATCAGCGCCAGTGTCACGCAAAAGGCCCGGAAAAAAGGCCCCGCGCCCCGTCTCAATTCTTCCATGCTCCAAAACCCCTTTCCCCTGTCCAAACCTGATGGACCGCAATTTTCGGCAGACGCAATCATCTTTTTCATCAGTGCCATCCGCCAAAAGAATCTCCTCCTTCAGGCGGCTATTTTTCCCTTTGGCGGCGGATGTTCTTCCCTATTATGGCCGTTTTCTCTTTTTCTCATGCCGCAGCCGGGGAAAAGACGGGAAAAACCCTGGAATCATGGGGTTTTTTGTGGCTTTTTTCCTTGACAAAAGGAGGAGGGATGGATATAATATTCACCGTGACAGTGGTGAAAAGGGGGCGTTCTGCCCTTTTTTACTGCTCGACAACAGCGGCGGCGGGGCTGCCTCCTGCTGGAAAATAAGGAGGTGGCGCTCTTGAAACTGGATTTGAACAGGATTTTGGACCGCGGGGATGGGGCCGAAGTGGTAAAGGCTGATGTGGATCTCCGTTTTGTTCACTATCGTGGGGTTTCCCCCTTTCAGGAACCCGTTTTGCTGACGGCTGAAGCCCGGAACCGGGTGGGCGTGGTTACACTCGACTGCACCTACCAGTACACCCTTCACCTCAGCTGTGACCGTTGTTTGACACCCTTTTCCAAACAGGTGACTCTGCACGCCGCCCATACTGTCGTCCGCAGCCTCAGCAGTGAAAGCAGCGATGATGACGATTATCTGGTGGCGCCCGACGGCATCGTGGACCTCGATGAGGTCGCTACCAACGATGTGCTCCCGGAGCTGCCCGGCAAGTTTCTCTGCCGGGAGGACTGCAAGGGTCTCTGTCCTGTCTGCGGGTGCAACCTGAATGAAGGGTCCTGCGGGTGCGAGCGGCGCGAGGCCGACCCCCGGCTGGCGATCCTGGATCAATTCTTTGAAAACTAACGAACAGAAGAAAATAGGAGGCGCGCAAAATGGCAGTTCCGAAGAGAAAACTTTCCCAGGCCCGTAAAAACAAGAGACGTTCCAACGTCTGGAAGCTCCCCAAGATGGGCTTCTCCAGATGCACCCAGTGCGGTGAGCTGAAGCTCCCCCATCGCGTATGCGGCAACTGCGGCTACTACAAGGGCAAAGAGGTTATCAAGGTTGACGCTGAATAAGCACCAACTGTTTTGGGGAGGATGGGAACGTCCTCCCCTGTTTTTTGTCCCCGGCCCATGGGGAAGAAAGGAGGGGCTGCCTTGGCAGTTCTCATCACAGGAGTAGAACCGGGGTCTCCGGCCCATCGGGCGGGAGTTCGTCGGGGAGAACTGCTCCAAAGCATCAACGGCAACCTCATCCGGGACGTGCTGGACTACCGGTTTTATATGCTGGAAGAGCGGCTGGAGCTGCGCCTGGAGGGAAAAGACGGCATTGTCCGGACAGTTCGGGTCCGAAAAGAGGAATATGACGACCTGGGGCTGGAGTTTGAGACCTATCTCATGGACCGGCAGCATCACTGCAAAAACAAGTGCATTTTCTGCTTTGTGGACCAGATGCCGGGAGGACTGCGGGAAAGCCTGTATTTCAAGGATGACGACAGCCGGATGTCCTTCCTTTTCGGCAGCTATGTCACCCTGACCAACGTAACTGAGGAGGAGATCCAGCGCATCATCAAGATGCATATCTCCCCCATCAATGTATCGGTTCACACCACCGACCCGGAGCTGCGGGTGAAGATGCTGAAAAATCCCCGGGCGGCAGATTCCCTCCGTTATCTGCCCATGCTCACCGAAGCAGGCATTCAGGTCAACGCCCAGCTGGTGCTTTGTCCCGGCATCAATGACGGAGCGCAGATGCTTCGCAGCCTTCGGGATCTGGAACAGCTGCATCCGGGGCTTCACAGCATCGCTCTGGTGCCGGTGGGTCTGACCAAACACCGGGAAGGGCTGTACCCCCTGCGGATTATGACCCATGAGGAGGCAGTGGAAAATCTTCGCATTGCCCTGGATTTCGGGGCGGAGATGATCCAGAAGCACGGCACCCGGATCGCTTATCCGGCGGACGAGCTGTTCCTGCTGGCGGGGGAGCCTATTCCGGAGGACGACTTCTACGGGGAGTTTGAACAGCTGGAGGATGGCGTGGGGCTGTACGCTCTGCTGCGCCGGGAGTTCCGGGAGGAGCTGGAATGGTCCGACGGCGGTACCCGGGAAGAGACCGTGAGCCTGGCCTGCGGCGTGCTGGCCCAGCCTCTGCTGGAAAAGTTGCTGTCAGAAATGAAGGAGAAATGGCCCGGCATCAAGGTCCATATCCATGGAGTGGTCAACCGTCTGTTTGGGGATACTGTTACTGTCACCGGCCTGCTGTGCGGCAAGGATCTGGCCGATGGCCTTCGGGGTCTGCCTCTGGGTAGCCGCCTGCTGCTGCCGTCGGTGATGCTCCGCCATGAGGAAGCCTTTCTGGACGACACCACCGTTCCCTGGCTGGAAGAGCAGCTGGGGGTGCCTGTTCAGGTGGTGGATATGGACGGCGGCGCTCTTCTCCGGGCCCTTACCGGGGAAGAATAAAAAGCCTTACTGCCTCCGGCACCTGGTTAAAAACAGAGAAGACGGAGGCTGAGCCTGTTCCCCCTTGGTCAAACAGGAATCATGGCCTTGCAGCGGAGGCAATTTCCGTCAAAACAATAAAGGACATCCACTCTCTGCTTGTTTGTCCGGACTGCTGAAAGCATTTTTCTGTTTCCTGTTTATTTTTATTTCCATCAATCACAGATAGCCACTGTTCCCCAAAGGGGACAGAATGAATTGTAAAGGAGGTCTCCCTATGGCCAAACCCCTCATTGCGGTGGTGGGACGTCCCAATGTGGGCAAGTCCACCCTGTTCAACAAGCTCATCGGGCAGCGGCTCTCCATTGTGGAGGACACCCCCGGGGTCACCCGAGACCGGATCTACGCCCCCTGCGAGTGGCGGGGACGGGAATTTATGCTGGTGGACACCGGCGGCATCGAGCCCAACACTGCCGACCTGCTTCTTTCCCAGATGCGCACCCAGGCGCAGATTGCCATCGACACCGCAGACGTCATCATTATGGTCACCGACCTGCGCAGCGGCGTCACCGCCAATGACAGCGACATTGCCGCCATGCTCCAGAAAAGCGGAAAGCCCATTGTTCTGTGCGTCAATAAGTGTGACCAGATCGGTGATGTCCCCCCGGATTTCTATGAATTTTACAACTTGGGGCTGGGAGATCCCCTGCCAGTCTCCTCCGTCCATGGTCACGGCACCGGCGACCTGCTGGACGCCTGCTTTGAGCACATTGACTTTGACAAGGTGGAGGACTACCCGGAAAACGCCATCAAGGTAGCGGTCATCGGCAAGCCTAACGTGGGCAAGAGCAGCCTGGTCAACCGCATTTCCGGCCAGCAGCGGGTCATCGTTTCGGATATGGCCGGCACCACCCGTGACAGCACCGATACCGAGATCACCAACGAATACGGAGATTTCGTTTTTATTGATACGGCGGGCATCCGGCGCAAGGCCAAGGTGGAGGATGCCATTGAGCGGTACAGCGTACTGCGGGCCTACATGGCGGTGGACCGGTGCGATGTGGCGGTCATCGTCATTGACGCTCTCCAGGGCTTTACCGAGCAGGACAGCAAGATTGCCGGTTATGCCCATGAGCAGGGAAAAGCCTGCGTTGTAGCGGTAAACAAATGGGACGCCGTGGAAAAGACAGACAAAACCATGCAGGAGTATGTCAAAAAGCTGGAAAACGACTTTTCCTTCATGTCCTATGTCCCCTTTGTCTTTATTTCCGCCCTCACCGGGCAGCGGCTGGACAAGCTGTTCCAGACCATCCTTCATGTCAACGAGCAGAACGCGGTGCGCATCTCCACCGGCCGCCTCAACGATCTGCTGGCTTACGCTACCGCCCGGGTACAGCCCCCGTCTGACAAGGGCAAACGGCTGCGGATCTATTACATGACCCAGGCCTCCACCCGGCCTCCCACGTTCGTCTTTTTCTGCAACGACCGGGAGCTGTTCCACTTCTCCTACCAGCGGTATCTGGAAAACCAGATCCGGGAGATGTTCCAGTTGGACGGTACCCCCATCCGCATCATCATCCGGGAGCGGGGAGAGTAAAAGGACCGGAAAATCCAAAGGATTTACAAAAGCACAGAAAACAAAAAGCGGCCCGCTGCAAGAGAAAATCTCGCAGCGGGTCTTTTTCATTTTGGATCAAATAAAGCTGTCCGGTTTGCCAAAGGAACAACACTCCCCGTGGCCAGTGGGGCAAGTGACAGGGAGTTCCCCGAAGATGGTGAGATTTTCCGGCAAGTCTGATGACACCGTCTTTCTTTCAAAAGGCAAAGAGAAAAAACGGAAGCAGGGGCGGCTTTGGAAAAGCGTTTTGTACCTTGTCCACTGGGAATCCCCTTTCATCTGAGTTAAAAAGCCACATCAGCGCCGCTTTCAAAACAAAGGCTTTATCGCAAAATCATAATTGGTCCGTTCACAGATACAGGCTGGCAAGGGCGATTGAAGGCTTTCAGCAAGCCTGCGCTATTGGGACCTGCCTCAATTCACTTTTTTCCGTTAATTTCAGAGCCTCGCTTCCGCCTGATGCAGGAAAATCCTTTTCTCACCCTTCCTGCTGGCGGCAGTAGTTGACCACCGCTGTCCGCAGGCTTTCAGCCCGCTCCTGCCAATCCTTGCAGAAGGGGCCGCTGCCCTGGGCGAACAGATCGGAGCCGCCGCCCTTTCCGCTGAGGAGCCCTCCTGCCAGCTGGGCGATAAACTTGCAGCTGCCGGGGGCATCCTTGCTCTTTCCGATGAGGTAGTTGATCCGTTCTCCGTTGGGATAAAGCACCACCGCGGTGGTCCGCTTTCCGGCAGTCAGCTGCTGAAGAAGGCTTTTGGCCTCCTGGGGAGAACAATCCTCCTCGGCGGCGCAAACCACCCTTCCGCCCTTCTCCTCTGCCGCTCCGGCGGCTTCCAGCAGTTCCCGGCAGCGATAAGCGCTCAGCCGGGCGGCCTGGGCCTTCAGACGGGCGGAAAGCTGGGTTTGATTCTCTTTCATCCGCCGCACCGCCTCCGGTACTTCCCCTGGTTTTACAGACAAAAGAGCGCCCGCTGCATAGATGGCCCGGGTCTTTTCCTCCAGGTCCTCCAAAGCCCAGCGCCCGCAGAGAAATTCAATGCGGCTGCCGCCCCGGTTCCGCTCCTGGCGCAGCACCTTGATGATACCCACCATACCGGTATGGGGGACATGAGTACCGCAGCAGGTGCAGATATCTCCCCCTTCCACCTCCACGATACGGAGCATCCCCTTGAGCTTTTCATTGCTCTTGCGGGAATGGAGGGAGGAAAGCTGGGTATGGGGGATTTCATAGACCCGTACCGGACGATCCTCCCAGATGCACTGGTTGGCCAGCTGCTCCGCCTGAGCGATCTCTTCATCGGTCAGCTCCCGGTCCATGTCGATGGTCACGATCCTATCCCCCATATGGAAGCCCACATTGTTTGCTCCCCAAAGGCTCCACAGGGCGTGAGACAAAATATGTTCGCCGGTGTGCTGCTGCATATGATCCAAACGAACCTGCCAATCAAGGGCGGCTTCCACCGTTGTCCCCGGTTCCAGCGGTTGGTCGCAAAGATGCCAGACCTCCCCTTCCTGTTCCCGGACATGGGAAACCACAGCTGTCCCGATGGTACCGGTATCGCTCAGCTGTCCTCCTCCCTCGGGGAAAAATACGGTGCGGTCCAGGGACACCTCCCACTGTTCTCCCGCAGGGCGGCAGGCGGTGACCACCGCCACACAGCTTTTTTGCAATACATCCTCCTGATAAACCCGAATTGTTTGTTTTTTACACATGGCCGCAGCCTTCCTTTCTGATTTTATCCTCGGTCTGCTCCAGAATCGCCTGGCGCAGCTCTGCCATGGCGGGAGACGCCGCAGCCGCCTCCCTGATGCCATGTGTCCTTTGCAGCTGATACTCATGATCCTCCCAGGTGGAGATGGGCGCCTCGTTATGGGACAGCACCGCTTCCGCCTTATCAATGGCTGTCATCAGGCGGGCTTCCGGTGTGGTCCCCTCCTCCAGCTCCTCAAACAGCTCCGTCAGCCGCTTCCGCTGCGCCGGCTCCAGCAGCTCCAGCAGCTGCTCTACAGCCCTTTCCTCCCGCTGTTCATCCTCCTCTGTCTTGCGGAAGGTGGGTATATCCCCTGTGATCGCCTCCCCCAGGTCATGAACCAAACACAGCTCCATCACCCGGCGGCAATCGATCTCCGGATGCTCCGGTTCCAGCAGCAGCGCCATCAGCGCCGCCCGCCAGCAGTGCTCCGCCACACTTTCCCGCCGTCCGTCCTCCCCAATATTGTGGCGGGTACGATGCTTCAGCTGTTCCGCCTGGCTCAGGAAGTCCAGCAGCCTCTGTGTATCCATTTTTATCCTTCTCTCTTTTCTCCATCCGGCCTTTTTTCATCAGCGGACAAGGAGCTTAAATGCTTTTCCGCAGTCCCGGATGGGACGCTCATAAACTGAAAAAACTTCCACCCAAGATATCCGGCTCCCAGGACAAAAGCTTTGCTTCGCCTGCCGTTTCCTGTCAACCGGAGATAACGTGTATCATTATACACCCTCGCCTGTGGATTTCGCAATTGCCGCTGTATTTTTTCTTTCTCAGCCCACCCATAGACAGCATTTGATTTTCCCCTTGGCGTAAAGTCCACTCCCCTGCCTTGACAGCAAACCGTCTTTCTGTTAGTATGGTGCCATCAAATCAAAGACAGGGGTGAAATGGATTGCGTCATCTTTCCTGGTAAAAAATCGTACCGGCGCATAAGGAGCAGACGGTTTTTCCGTCTTGTTTCGGTGCGCCTCCAGGAAAGCGGCTCACTCCATCTCCACCCACGGAAGGCGGCGGCAAGGTCCCGGCAGCAGCTGGGGCCTAACCGACGTCAGCCTCCGGGAGTCACGGAAAGCAGAGGGCTTTCCTGTGGCTTTTTTCTTTTCTCCCTTTGAGGAGAAGGCGGGTGCCGAAAAGCTTTGGGCCCGGCTGAAAAACGGAGGTGTTTTTTCTTGTCTTTGATTGAACTGGAAAATCTTACTTTTTCATATGATGGCAGCTGCCGGCGAGTGTTTGAAAATCTTTCCCTCCAGCTGGACAGCACATGGAGGCTGGGACTGATCGGCCGTAACGGCCGGGGCAAAACC
Source organism: Angelakisella massiliensis (assembly GCF_900104675.1). Classification (GTDB taxonomy): domain Bacteria; phylum Bacillota; class Clostridia; order Oscillospirales; family Ruminococcaceae; genus Angelakisella; species Angelakisella massiliensis. The sequence continues at coordinate 50,914 of NZ_LT629945.1, forward strand.
ACCCTGCTGCGGCTGCTGGCAGGGGAAATCATGCCGGATCAGGGCAGCCTGTCCGTTCCCACCGGGGGACTGATGTTCCCCTTCTCCATCCCAGACCTGTCCATGACGGCGGAGGATTTGGGCTGGACGCTGACAGAGGATTTTCAGCCCTGGCGCCTTGGGCGGGAACTGCGTTTGCTGGGACTGCCGGAGGAACTATCCCAGCGCCCATTGGCAGCCATGAGCGGCGGAGAGCAAACCAAGGTTCAGCTGGCGCTGCTGTTTGGGATGGAAGACCGGCTGCTGCTCATTGATGAGCCCACCAACCATCTGGACGCCCAGGGGCGGGCCCGTGTGGGGGAGTATTTGGCCAGTAAAAATGGCTTTATTCTGGTTTCCCATGACCGGGATTTTCTGGACCGGTCAGTGGACCATATCCTTTGTCTGGGCCGGGGAGGAGTGGAACTGCTTCGGGGCAATTACAGCCTTTGGCAGACGGAGAATCAGCGGCGCAACGACCGTGAACTGCAGCGGAACCAGGAGCTGAAAAGGGAAATTTCCCGTCTGACCCAGGCGGCCCGGCAGGGAGCCCAGTGGTCGGAGCTGGTGGAAAAAAGCAAAAAGGGTGCAAACGTCAAGGGAGCTTCCGGCCTGCGCCCAGACCGGGGATATATAGGACACCAGGCAGCCAAGATGATGCGCCGGGCAAAAAATATCCAGCGCCGCCGTGGAGAAGCTATAGAAGAAAAGCAGGGACTGCTGAAAAATGTGGAAACAGCTCCTCCCCTGGACATTCATCCCCTCCCCTGTCCCTGGCCCCGGGTGGTTTCTTGCAGGCAGGTATCTATGTCCAGAGGTGACCGGGAGATTCTCTCCGGACTTTCTTTGGAGATTCTTCCGGGGGAAAGGGTAGCCCTCACCGGTTCCAACGGCTGCGGCAAAACTACGCTGCTTCGCCTGCTGGCCGGAGAAGAATCCCCCTGCAACGGAGCTTTGCTTCTGCCCCAGGGACTGAAGATATCTGTAGTGCCTCAGGACTGTGCCCTTCCCACAGATGATCTGGAAAGCTTTATCCAACTTCGTCAGCTGGACGGCAGCCTGTTTCGCACCATTCTGAGAAAGCTGGGCTTTGAGCGGGAACAATTTGAGATGAAGCTTTCTTCCTGGAGCGCCGGACAAAAGAAAAAAGCGCTGCTGGCCGCCAGTCTCTGCACCCCGGCCCACCTGTATCTGTGGGACGAACCGCTCAACTATGTGGATCTGGATTCCCGGCTCCAGCTGGAGGAGCTGATTTTACGCTGCCGTCCCACCATGGTGCTGGTGGAGCATGACAGCGCTTTTCGGCGGAAGGTGTCCACCAGGACCATTTCCCTGGAGGCAAACCAACAAACCGCGGCCAAATAGATCCATCATCTTTCCGCGGGTGTGGAGAAACCGGGGCAAAAACTTTTGTGAAAAATTGCTTTTCAGGGAAGCTAGTATCAACAGATTGGAGGCAGATAAGCATGGGCCAGCAGCGGGAATTTCTTCGGTATGTCATTCCCTCGGTGACGGGGATGCTGGTATCTTCTTTGTATGTGGTGGTGGACGGCATCTTTGTAGGCCGGGGAATCGGCTCCGACGGAATCGCGGCCATTAACCTTATCTGGCCCTATGTTGCCATCTATATCGCTGTGATCATGATGATTTCCGTGGGCGGCGCGGCTCTCTCCTCCCATGCCCTTGGCGCCGGAGACCCTGCCCGTGCCAACCGGGCTTTTTCCGCTTCCATGGCGCTGCTGATGGGGGCCGCGCTTGTTTTTACCACCCTGGGCGTGACCCTGACCGAACCCATCTGCCGTCTGCTGGGAGCGGATGAAACCATTCTTACCTATTGCGTCCAATACCTGCGGTGGTATATGGCTTTCGGCATCCCCTACGGTTTTTCCATGGGGCTGGGGGTTTTTGTCCGCAATGACGGCGACCCCAACCTTGCCTTCTGTGCCATGATCTCCGGAGCTCTCATCAATCTGGTGATGGACTATGTGGCGATTTTCCCCCTTCAGGGAGGGATGCCCGGCGCAGCCATCGCTTCTGGACTGGGACAGGTGGCCAGCACCTTTTTATTGCTGACCCATTTCTTCCGTGGGCGGGGCACTCTGCGTTTTTCCCGACGTCCCCCTGAACCACGGATGCTGCGGGAGGTGCTGCACACCGGTCTGCCGGAACTGACGGTGGATCTGTGCACACCGGTGAATATGTTTACCTACAATTTGATGCTCATGTCCTTTCTGGGAGCCACCGGCGTGGCGGTATACGGCATTATCGCCTATATTCTCACCATCCTCACCTCCCTGTTTACCGGTGTTTCACAGGGGATACAGCCGCTGCTCAGCCGCAGCTGCGGCGCCGGAGATCAGCAGGGGCTCAGGCATTTTTTCCGCATGGGGTTGGGCGTTAACTTTTTCCTGGCCGCGGCGGTGTATTTGGCGATATTCTGGTGGGGACGCCCCATCATCTCCATCTTCACCCCTGACGGGGAACTGGTGGAAATGGCGGCGCAGGCCATTCGCATTTACGGTCTGTCCTTTCTCTTTGGCTCGGTGAATATCGTGTGCATCACCTTTTTCCTCTCCATCCGTCAGACCCGTCTGGCCACCTTTCTCTCCTTTTCCCGGGGTGTGGTGCTGAACCTTTTATACATTTTCACCCTCCCCTTCCTGCTGGGTGTCAACGGCATCTGGGGAACCATTACTGCCGCTGAAGGCACCGCTTTTGTGCTGGTGGGGGCAGGCTTTATCCTCTACCGCCGCCAGCAGCGTCTTGAAACACCCAAATAAGCTTGCTTTCCTGGGGTATACTAAAAAATGATCATGGGCGCATCCCGCTCCTGCCATTGACAGACACGCAAACAAGCCCTATGATAGAGACAGACAGCAGCCATCATTCTCGGCTGCCGGACGTGATAAAAGGAGGTTGCCAATATGAAACAAAGATTTTTCCAATGTACCCACTGCGGCAATATCATTGCCTTTGTCAAGGACAAGGGAGTACCGGTGATCTGCTGCGGTGAAAAGATGAAGGAGCTGCTTCCCGGCACCACTGACGCCGCTGTGGAAAAGCATGTTCCGGTTATCAGCCGGGAGGGCGATCTGGTTACCGTTACAGTGGGTTCCACCCTGCATCCCATGCTGCCGGAGCATTACATTGAGTGGATCTCCCTGGAAACCAAGGAGGGCAATCAGCGCAAGGAGCTGAAGCCGGGACAGGATCCTGTGGCTCATTTCATGCTCTGCCCCGGGGACGAGCCTGTAGCCGCTTATGCTTACTGCAATCTTCACGGTCTGTGGAAATCCGCTGAGTAAGAGCGGCGTTGCAGTCACAAAAAATGAGCCGGAATTTTACAGCAATTGACGCATACTTTTCTTTCTCTCAGTCCAAAACCTGCTTTCTCCGGAAAGGGCTTTTGGACTGAGCAGAGGAAGCGCACGCATCAAGCCATTTTTCGCAGCCAAAACAGCTGAGGCTGGGAAAGCACTTAGGGGAAAAGATTGAGCGGCAAACAGCCGCCCGGCATCCCTACCCCAAGATCATCCATTCCGCTGGCTGTTCGGCGTCTTTGATATGGCTGTATCGTGTTTGAATTTTTCTGCGTTCAATTTTCAGCTGCAGTTTGATTTGCTGAAAGATCCCCTTGGCTGATTAAAATTGGCCAAGGGGATTTGAGCGTGTCGAGAAAGTTCGACACGCTTCCAGGGGGACCCAATCCCCCTGGATACGCCGCATGGTTCCTGACGAAACCAGCGGCGATACCCCCGGTTTCGCGCCCCCGTGGGCGCGGGTCGTGGTATAAAAATCAGGCACATGTCCTGATTTTTATGATTTTTAATTTTGTTTGCTCTTTAAAATAGGTTTTTCTACAGTCTGAAAATGTTTGGATGAAAAACTCCCGGCTGCCAGGCAGCCGGGAGCACATTTTTGCCTTTTTTTATTTTGTGGAAGGAGCTTTGGGAGAAGGATTCTTCTCCACAGTAACCGCTGTCTGCTCCGCGTTCTTGTCCACCAGCTTGGCCATAACTACATAACGGTAATCATTGGGATAACCGGCATCATAGACATATGTACAGGTGGACAGGGTGAGGATCTTGTCATTGGCGCCCACAGTGGTGCCAAAATTGAACTGAGAACGCTGACGGGCATCGTTGACGATGTTGATGAAATCAGCAGAAGAGGGATTGGGATCATTGTAATTGAAATACTTCTCGGTATAGAATACGGCAAACACCTGCCATACCATATCAGACTCAGGGGTGGAGAAGTAAATGTAGGGATGCTCCTTGGCAAAATTCAGATCCAGATATTTCTTCAGCTGAGAGAAGCGTCCGCCATTGGGATCGTCGTTCATGCTGTGGCCATAGATAACAGTATTCTTGGACAAAGCATCTCTGGAGCCCAAAGTGCAGCGGAAGTCAGCATAATAGCAGCCGTCATAGTTCTGCTTGCCCAGGTTGGTACGGCGCAGGTAATACTCATTATCCACAGTCTGTACCACAGATTCGTTAATGGTAGTGCCGGGAACATACAGCCAGCCCACAGTATCCTCGTTGAGCTTATGGTACTCTACGATCTGGGCCAGAATATCCTTCTGGATCTCAGCAGGGGTACGGGTATCCTCAGAGACGGATGCGCTGGAGCTGCCGGAGCTGGAGGAATCAGAACCGGAGCTGGAAGAGTCCGAACTGGAAGTGGAGCTGGAGCTGCTGGAACTGGAAGAACTGGAGGAACTGACAGAACCGCTGCTCTCCACCATGGATTCACTGGACTCCTGAGAGGGCTCATCACCACCGCAGGAAGTCAAAGTCAGTACCATTACAGCGGCCATAACAGCAGCCAGAAGGCGTGAGCTCTTCTTCTTGACGCTAAAATTCATCAGGTACACCTCTTACTTTTGATTTTTATCACTTTTGCATGGGAGTAACCACACCACGCCGGGCGTCGATTACCACCGTCATACCATTTTTCAGCACGGCGCAGCAGTCGGCGGCACCGCAGATGATGGGGATACTCAGCTGATCTGTTACTGAAGCAATATGGGAGTTGGCCCCAGCGGCAGTAATCACTCCAGCGGCGTGACGCATCATCTTCATCCACGCGTCGCAGGTATCATTGCATACCAGTATATCACCAAAATTGAAGTTTGCAAGCAATTCCTCATTGGTTCTGGCCACGCAGATGTTGCCCACAGCGGACAGCGCGTTGAGGCCGGTACCGCTGATGAGGCTGGTTCCGGCAGTCTGTACCTTCAGCAGATTGGTGGTACCGGACATACCCACGGGAACGCCGGCAGTAATCACCACCAGATCCCCATCCTTGACATAGCCTCCCTCCAGGGCGGCGTTGACCGCACATTCAAAGAGGCTGTCTGTATCCTTCTGCTCATCCACCAGCACCGGGATCACACCCCAGGAAAGGCTCAGCTGATGATAAGTGGTCTCATCGGAGGTACAGGCGATAATCTGGATACCGGGACGGTATTTGCTCACCATTCGGGCGGTGCGTCCCGACTTGGAAACGGAAATAATGGCGGCCGCTCCCAGATCATGGGCGGTGGTGCAGGTGGCATGGGAGATGGCATCGGTAACGCTGGCGCTCACCTCATCGCCCCGGTCCCTGAACTGCTGGCGGTAATCGATATCGCTTTCGGTCCGCTCGGCAATGGATGCCATGGTCCGCACTGCTTCCACAGGATATTTGCCCGCGGCGGTCTCACCGGAAAGCATGATGGCGCTGGTTCCGTCATAAATGGCGTTGGCCACATCGTTGACCTCCGCCCGGGTGGGACGGGGATTCTGGATCATGCTCTCCAGCATCTGTGTGGCGGTGATGACCATCTTGCCGCTTTGATAGCACTTGCGGATCATCATCTTCTGCAGGTGGGGGATCTCCTCCATGTTGATCTCCACACCCAGATCGCCCCGGGCCACCATGATACCGTCGGCGGTCTTGATGATCTGGTCCAAATTGGACACGCCCTCGGCATTTTCGATCTTGGCAATGATCTTCATGGTACGGCAGCCGTTGCGGATCAGGATATTGCGGACATCCAGAACGTCCTGCGCGGTACGCACAAAGGATGCGGCGATAAAATCAAACTTCTGCTCAATGCCAAACTCAATGTCACGAATGTCGTTATCGCTCAGATAAGGCATCGAAATCTTGGTGCCGGGCAGATTGACGCCCTTATGATTGGATATCTTGCCGCCGTTGATGACAGTGCAGACGATGTCCGTATTGTCCCGGACCTCCTGAACTCTCAGCTCGATCAGACCGTCATCCAGCAGGATTCTGGTTCCCGGGCCCACATCCCCCGGCAGTTCATGATAGGTCACCGCCACCTGATGCTGGTCGCCCATCACATCACGGGTGGTAAGGGTGAAGGTCTGACCAGCCTCCAGCATGACCTTTCCCTCCTGAAAATCTTTCAGGCGGATTTCCGGGCCCTTGGTGTCCAGCAAGGTGGCCACCGGCAGCTTCAGCTCGCTGCGGATTGCCCGAAGGGTATTCAGCTTTTCCATGTGCTCCTCATGGGTGCCGTGAGAAAAATTAAAACGGGCCAGGTTCATCCCGGCCAACATCATTTCCCGCATCACCTGAGCATCGGTGGAGGCGGGTCCAAGAGTACAAACAATTTTTGTCTTTCTCATCAAGACTTCTCCTTTTTTTCCTGACTGCGGCACAAACTTCTTTCCCATATTACCTTTGCCGCAATGCTCCGCTCTTCCTTCCTGAGCGATTTTTTATCCTCTTAAAATAACAGGTTCATTTTACTATAGCTCCCGGATGATGTCAAATCCCGACGGGAGGAATTTACAATTTGGAAATGACTTTTTCTTCCTTTTGTCACCTGGAAAAAAATTTCATTCACTCTTTTAATATTTTCTCCCTCTCAAGCGTTTCTATAATAGAAGTGCCGCAAACGGCGCTTTTTATTCCAGAGAAAAGGGAAAGGATGATAAAATTGAAACGTTTTTTAGCTCTGATGATGGCCCTTATGTTGGTAATGGCCCTGTCTGCCTGCAGCGGCAGCGGAGAATCCTCCACTGCTTCTTCTGCTCCGGAACAGCCCTCCTCCGTTTCTGAGGAACCGGCGCCCCCTACGGCGGAAGAACTGCTGGTAATGGGGCAAAAGGCTCTGATGGAAGCGGAAAGCCTTCGTTACACCGCCAACATGGAAATGACCATGACGTTGATGGACCAGACCATTGAAGCTGTCAGCACCTCCGTCAGCGACACCTTCCAAAATCCTCAGATCAAGTCCAAGTCCGTCACCACCACCGATATGGGAGAGATGGGCACACAGGAAACTACCAGCTACACTGTTTACGAGGATGGAGTTGTCACCGTTTACACCTATGACGGCACCAACTGGTACAGCCAGCAGATGGAAATGGATCTGGAGCAGATCCAGCAGGCTATGAACTCCACCCAGGTTTATCTGGAGCTGATCACCGACCTGAAGGAAGAAGGCAATGAAACTGTCAACGGCGTGGAGACCATGAAGGTCACCGGCACCTACAGCGGCGACGCCATGCAGAAGGTGATGGATTCCTCCGGTGCTGCTTCCTCTCTGGGTTCCCTCACCGGCGGGCTGGACCTGAGCAATCTCTACAGTGAAATGGGCGATCTGACCGCTACCATGTGGCTGGATCTGGAAACCGGCATTCCCGTCCAGTATGAGATGGATATGACCGAGCCTATGGCCAACATCATGAACTATATCATGGAGCAGCTTGGAGAGCAGGCGGAAGGCATTACCATGACTGTGGACAAAATGACCATGAATATGAGTCTTTCCCAGCTCAACTCCCTGGAGGACTTTGAGATTCCCGAGGAAGCTCTGGCGGCAACTCCCCTGACCTAAGAGAAAGGAGAAAAATCAATGAAAGGCTCTGCTCGTCTGACTGCTCTTGTTTTGGCAGCTATACTGATTTTATCCAGCTGCGGCGGAGATGCCACTCCCGCTTCGGGAGCGTCCTCCTCCAGTTCTGTCAGTGAGGCGGCAGAGCCTTCTTCCTCTCTGGCGGAGCAGTCGGAGAAGTCCTCTGCTTCTTCCGCCCCTGACGATGTAAAGGAAAATCCCGAAACACCCTCCTCCCCGGAAGCATCCATGGCGGAAAGCAGTGTTTCTCAAACCGGGACGATCCCGGCGGAAGCCCGGTCGGAGCTGCTGGAGGAAATGAAGGCGGTGCTGGCAGATTATGCGGAAAACGGCGGCGTCTACAGCGGAGATCATTTCTTTGAACCCCGCTTTTCCCCCTTTCCTCAGGACCTGACCCCTCCTGAACCCAAAGAGGAGGATCTGTCAGGACCATTGGAGCTGCTGCCGCAGGAACAGCTTTTGGCGCTTGCCTATGATTGCAGCTCCTATGAGGTCCGCTTCATCTTCTCCCCTGCCTGGGGAACCGCCTGGGATGTGTGGGCCGTGGAGGTAAAGGATCTTGCCACCGGTGAAATCCTGCGCAGACAGCCACCTTATACCCAGGAGCAGTCCGATGCCTTTGAGGCCTATGTAAAAGAAAACCTCAGCTCTGATCTATACGCCGGATATCAGGTTCAAAACGGCGCTCATATTCTGTATCTGCCGCCGCTGTCTGATGAGCAGCAGAAACAGGTACAGCAGGTCCTGGACAGCTGGAGCGGCCCATCTATCCCCGTCACTCAGGTGGAACGGCCTTGTTCCCTCACCCAGCTGGAACAGATGAAAGAAGAAATTCTGGCACTGGAACCTGTACAGGAGGACTACGCCCGGGAGCAGCGGCAGTACATTTCCTCCATCTTTTTGTATGAAGGAATGGTTCAGATCACCTTGATGCAGGACTTTCCGGAGCTGACCCAGGCCTTGGCGGACTTCCCGGCTGGAAGCGTTCAGGTCCAGGTTTCCGCCAGCAATCCTGACACCTGATTTTTCACCGCCGTTCAAACAGAAAGGCGGTTCCCCCTCTTGCCAAACCACCCATCCGCAAGGGGGCGCACCATTCCACACAGTGTTCCAAAGAAGAAGCGGTGGGAAAACAGGAGACAGCTTCTCCGGCTTTCCCACCGACTTTGATTTTTACAGGAGGATTATTCAATGACACAACCGTCCAAATTCATTTCCGCCTTATTGGCGCTGGCTGTTCCTTTGGCGATGCTCGCCGCCTGCGGAAGCCCTGCCCCGGAGTCTCCGGCCTCCTCTTCCCTCGCTTCCCAGACAGAATCATCCTCCTCCAGCCCAGAGGAAACCTCCTCCTGGCAGCCGCCTGCTCCCTGGGGCGATGAAGGTGATTCCCTGATCCGGTGGGAGATGGATGACCAGGGTTTCTACCCCGGCTGCACCATGACCATGGCGATGAACAACCCTGACCATACATCAGCGGAACTGACCCTGGATCCTATGGACCTTGGCTCCTACGCGCTGGAAGGGCTGCTGAAAACCACGGTCCTTTCCACCCCGACCCCTCCGCCTGAGGAAAGCTTTCTTTCCCTGACTGTCACCGATGGGGAGAAAAACACCGCGGAATATTACATTTATCCCTCCGGCAGCGTTTACACCCTCCAGGGGGACCGGTTCTATCAGCTGGGGGACTGTGATGATGTAAGCTACTGGGTGTTTGAAGGGACATGGCTGTACGCCGCTTTCTCTCAGCTGGCAGATCAGCTGCCGCAGATCGACCCACCTCTGCCTGAGCTGGCCGAACCGGAGGAACTGATCGCCGGTGACCCTGCACAGCTTCCCGCCTATGATCCGGAAGTGGTGCGGATAGTCCTTCAGCTGGACAGCTATGGGGATCTGTCTCCCGCTGTGGAGATCCTTTCCAAGGAAAACCGGAAAGCCATTGTGAACGTCATGGCTCAGTATGACCAGCCCGCTCCGCTGCCGCTGGAGCCGATGATAGGCAGCGGAGGCACCCTTATCTGGGTGGCGCAGGAGGGCCAGTGGCAATGCTGGCGGTGGCGGGGAGGCGAGCTGGTGAATCTGTCCAGCGGGCAGGTTTTCAGTCCCTCCGCAGCCGACTTTGCCGTACTCCATGACCAGGATATCATTGCCCGGGAGCTGGCGGCCCAGCTGTCTGCAGCCGCCAACCAATAAGCGTTTATCAGCAGCTTGTCCAATCAATGGATATTGATATGAAAAGTATTTTCCCATCAGCAGCAAGGAGGCAAAAATGACTTATCTGGTGGATGACAAAAACCTGACCTCCCAAAAATTTATTTCCTTTGTCAATCAGATCTGGCTTGGGCAGTACGATGAAGCAAAAACAAAATCCGCTTTATCCAGAACGCTGAACATCACAGCCTATGACGGACCAAAGCTGGCAGGCTGCCTGCGGATTCTCACCGATGGCTATTATTTCGGCACCATCACCGAGCTGCTGGTACTGCCGGAATATCAGAAGCAGGGGGTGGGCAGCAGATTGCTCCAGCTGGCCAGGGAAAACACGCCTACCATGCTTTATTTCGGGGCACAGCCGGGAGTGGAAGGATTTTATGAAAAAAACGGCTGTCAAAAAAGCCTTCAGGCTTATGAGATTCCAAAAGAGCGAACCTGACAGGAAATTTTTCAACAAACAAACCCGTATCCCGTTGAAACAAGACAGGGGCGCCGGCAGTATAACTGCCGGCGCCCCTCAGCCTTTAACAACTTTTTACCAATGGAAGCGTGCTGTGCACACCGGAACAACGAACGACGGGGGAAATGCTTCATTCTCAATTGAGCGTTCCGAGAATAGCGCAGTCTGCTGTGACGCGGATTTCCGAAGGGTTGTGACCCTTTGGATGTAGCGCTGCCCCCAAATCATTCCCCGTCACCAAGCCTGGTCAGTCAGCCAAAGCCCCTCATTGCTCAGAAGCAGGCGATATTGCTGTCGGTACGGGATTCGGTTCCCCCTACCAGCACACCGTTTTCCAGTCGGACGATCATCTGTCCCCGGCCAAAGGAAGCGGTATCCAGCTGAACAGACACCTTGTGCCCCCGCTCCAGAAGCTGCCGGGCAATTTCCATGTGGAAACCGGTCTCCACCTCAAACTCATTTCCCCGCAGCCAGCGCCAACGGGGAGCATCCAGCGCCTGCTGGGGGTCCAGACCAAAGTCGATCAGGTTCATGGCCACCTGGAGATGGCCCTGTGGCTGCATATAGGCTCCCATCACGCCGAAGGGGCCCACCGCCTGATCACCCTTGGTGATAAAACCGGGAATGATTGTGTGATAGCTCCTCTTTCCGCCCTTGAGGCAGTTGGCGGCGGCAGGATCCAGGGAAAAATCGCTGCCCCGGTTCTGCATGGCTATGCCGGTGCCGGGGATCACCACGCCGGAGCCGAAACCGCTGTAGTTGCTTTGGATATAGGAGATCATGTTCCCTTCCCCATCGGCGGCACAGAGATAAACGGTGCCACCGGCAGGAGGCTCCTGGGCCTTGCGGTCCATGGCACAGCCGGTGATCTGCTCCGCCCGGATGCGGCCATATTCCGGCAGCAGGAACCGGTGGTAGTCGATGGCCATCTCTCCCGGGTCGGTGATGTAGTGCAGTCCATCGGCGAAAGCCATCTTCATCGCTTCCCACTGCTTGTGATAAGTATCGGCACAATCCTTTTCGTGGAACTGGAACTCCTTGAGGATATTCAGCCCAATAAGGGCCACCAGTCCCTGACCATTGGACGGGATCTCCCACACCCGATAGCCCCGGTAGTCCACCGAAATGGGGTCCACCCACCGTGCTTCGTAGGCTTCCAGATCCTCCTTGCGGAGATAACCGCCTCCGGCCCGGCTGGCAGCGTCTATTTTGTCCGCCAGATGACCATGGTAATAGGCATCCGCACCGGTTTCTCCAATGGCCTCAATGGTATCCCCATGATCAGGCAGGCGGATGATCTCTCCCGCTTCATAAGCCCGTCCCAGGGGGCAGAAGGTGCGAAACCATTCCTCAAAAAGCGTATCCGGCAGCTTGGCGCGGTACTTTTCCAGCCCCCGTTTCCAAAACTTGGCCAGATTGGGGGCGCAGGGATATCCTTCCCGGGCATACCGGATGGCAGGAGCCACCACCTGGCTGAGAGGGAGCCGTCCAAAGCGTCTGGAAAGCTCCGCCCATGCCTTGGGGATACCTGGTACCGTTACAGGGGTCCACCCGAGAGAGGGCATTTTTCCATGATCGTCCTGACCGTTTTCCAGCACTTTCTGGATGGAAATACCTTTGGGGGCGGGGCCGCTGGAATTAAGGCCATGGAGCTTTCCTTCCCCATTCATCCATACCAGAGCGAAAGCGTCGCCTCCCAAACCGTTGGCGGTGGGCTCCACCACCGTCAGAGCGGCGGCCGTGGCAATGGCAGCGTCAACAGCGTTTCCACCCTTACGGAGCATTTCCAGTCCCGCGGCGGAAGCCTGAGGCGAAGAAGCGTTTACCATTCCTCCCCGGGCATAGATGGGATAGCGGCGAGAAGGATATTTTTGGAACGTTGGATCAAAATGCAACCGTATCACTCTTTTTTTGTTTCAGCAGACTGTTTCCGGCATCTTGCCCACTCAAGCGCTGACATGCCGGAACGCTTTGAAAAGAGCCAAAGAAAGTGAAAACCCCCGCTCTCTCCCTTGGGGAAAGGGCGGGGGCCATCAAAAACAAGATAGGAAATGTTATTTGTTCAGCGCCAGCGCAACGGTATCCCGGGCAATGAGGATCTCCTCGTTGGTGGGGATGACCCAAACGTCCACCTTGGAATCGTCGGCGGAGATGCGGGCTTCGCTGCGGGTGTTGTTCTTCTCAGGATCCACCTTCACGCCCATATACTCCATATCGGCGCAGACAGCGGCCCGGATGTAAGGATCGTTCTCACCGATACCGCCGGTGAATACGATCGCGTCCACACCGCCCATGGCAGCAGCGTAACCGCCCACGATCTTCTTGATCTGATATACCAGCATCTCCAGGGTCAGCTTGGCCCGCTCATTGCCGGCCTCAGCAGCAGCCTGAATGTCGCGGCAGTCGCTGGAGATACCGGACACGCCCAGGAAGCCGGACTTCTTGTTCATCAGATCGGACATCTGATCGGGAGTGAGGTTCTCCTTCTTGGCGATGTAGGTAACAACGGAGGGATCGATGCCGCCGCAGCGGGTGCCCATGATAAAGCCGTCCAGAGGGGTCAGACCCATGGAGGTATCCTGAACCTTGCCATCGACAATGGCGGAAATGGAGCTGCCGTTGCCCAGATGGCAGGTGATCAGGCGGGGAGCCTTGCCGGTCAGTTCAGTGTAGCGGCCGCTGATATAGCGATGGCTGGTGCCGTGGAAGCCATAGCGGCGGATGCTGTATTTCTCATAATACTCATAGGGAATGGCAAACATATAAGCCTTGGGGGGCATGGTCTGATGGAAGGAGGTGTCAAACACCGCCACCATGGGCACATCAGCGCCAAAGACCTCGCGGCAAGCCCGCATCGCCACAGCCTGAGGAGGATTGTGCAGGGGGCCCAGGTCGGAGAAGGCTTCGATATCAGAGATGACCTCATCAGTGATGACGGTGGAAACCTTATATTTCTCGCTGCCGTGGAGAACACGATGGCCGATGGCTACGATCTCCTTGATATCGTCCAGAACCTTGCCCTCGCCGCTGGTGAGGACCTTGACCAGCTCCATAAAAGCTTCCTTATGGGTGGGGAAGGAAACATTATACTCCACTTTGCGGCCGTCAGCGGTCTTGTGGCCGATCTTGCCGTCCACACCGATACGTTCGCAGTTGCCTTTGGCAATAACTTCCTCGTTGCTCATATCGATGAGCTGATACTTCAGAGAGGAGCTGCCAGCGTTGATAACCAATACTTTCATCGTTCCGTACTCCTTTTACATTATTGGGCGGGAAAACCCGACCCTGGGCACCGCAGCCAGACTGTGGTTGACAGATGCGGATACAATTCTATATTATTACATTATCGGCGGAAATTCAAGACCCGCCCGGCCTGTGAGAGCAGGGAGGCGGGTGGTTTTTCCGTAAAAATTTGTAGTTGCTGCCAAAGACGGGGCAGGTGGAAGGAAGGTGGAAAGATGGTCACAGCAGGAGTTGTCGCCGAATACAATCCCTTTCATCTGGGACATCAGTGGCATCTGCAGGAAACCCGCCGGCGGGGCGTCACTCACATCGTGGCCGTGATGAGCGGCTGCTATGTCCAGCGGGGGGAGCCCGCTTTATGGGATAAATGGGTGCGGACCCGGGCTGCTCTGCTGGGGGGAGCTGATCTGATCATAGAGCTTCCCCTTCCCTACGCCTGCGCCACGGCGGAACGGTTTGCCTGGGGGGCGGCATCGCTGCTTCATGCCTTGGGGGTGGTGGATGTCATCTCCTTTGGCTGTGAGGCGGGGAATGAGGAACAATTACGGATATGTGCCAAAGCCATCGGCGACCGGCGGGTACTGGATGCCATTCCCCAGGAGCTGGCGGGAGGCATCACCTATGCTGTGGCCCGACAGCGGGCTGCGGCTCGTTTTTATGGAGACCAGACAGCAGCGCTGCTGCGGCAGCCCAACAATATTCTGGGGGCAGAATATCTCCTCGCCCTGGAACGTCTCGGCTCAGCCATTGACCCTCTGGCCATTCCCCGACGGGGAGCCGCCCACGATGGCCAGGGGGCGGAGGATGGCTTCGCTTCCGCTTCCTTTCTCCGGCAGCTATACCTCCAGGGACGGCAGCAGGAAGCCGCTCCCTTTCTTCCCCCGGCTGGAAAGGCGCTGCTGGATCAGGCATATGGGGATGGGCTCTGCTGGCAGCCGGAACTGCTGGAGCGTCCCTTGCTGACCCGGCTGCGCAGTATGTCCCGGGAGGAAATGGCGGCTCTCCCTGACCTGTCCGAGGGGTTGGAAAACCGGCTGTATGGAGCTGTCCGCCGGAGCTGTACTGTAAATGAACTGCTGGAGGAGCTGAAAACCAAGCGGTATTCCCACGCCCGCCTGCGGCGTCTGCTGATGAGCGCCTTTCTGGGGATACCCAAGGACTTTTGCCGCATTTCTCCCCCCTATTTGCGGGTACTGGGTTTTAATGAGCGGGGTCTGGAGATCCTGCGGGAAGCCAAAAAGAAAGCTTCTCTGCCTCTGAGCCATTCTCTGGCGGAGCTGGAGCGCGCCGGAGAAACCGCCGCCGCCTTTGCCGCTTTGGAGGCCCGCTCAACTGATCTGTACCATCTGCTCACCCCGTCGCCCCGGCCCTGCGGATTGGATTATACTCATCCTGTTATTCGGGTATAGCAAGAGTTTCCCTTGTTCCACAGCTCATGAGGATTTATAATAAAGGATAAAAGCAGCCCTGATAAAAACAGGGCGGAAAGGAGCGTTCAATGGAATTTTTATTTGATATGCCGGTTCGGCTGTTTGCCCAGCAGAACGCGGTGGAAAAGCATCAGGAGGAGTTTGGAAAGTACGGCAAACGCTGCCTTATTGTTACCGGACACAACAGCGCCAAAGCCTGCGGTGCTCTGGACAATGTCACCAAAGCTTTGGACAATCAGGGGATTGCATGGAAAGTTTTCGATCAGGTGGGACAAAACCCCTTGGTCTCTGTCTGCTACCAGGGCGGCCGGGAGGCAATCGCTTTTGGCGCGGATTTTATCGTGGGTATTGGCGGGGGTTCCCCTTTGGATGCTGCCAAGGCGGTGGCAGCCTTTGGCGCTGACCCGGAGCTGACCCCGGAGGGGCTGTATCAGCCTCATCGCCTTTCCGCTCTGCCGCTGCTGCTGGTGGGTACCACTGCCGGCACCGGCAGTGAAGTGACCCGCTTTTCGGTGCTGACAGATGACAAGGGACACAAGCGCTCCTGGGGCAACGCTTCCAGCTATGCCCGGGCTTCTTTCGGCGATCCCCGATATACCCTTTCTCTGAACCGGAAGTTCACTCTCAGCACCGGTCTGGACGCGGTAGCCCACGCATTGGAATCCTATTTTTCTGTAGAGGGGGACCAGGTTTCTCAAAGCTTCGCCATGATGGCCCTCAAACTGCTGCTGCCCGCCCTCAAGGAGGTGTGGCTGGCGGAAGGTGAGCCCACCCTGGAGTGTCGGGAGAGGCTGTATCTGGGGTCCCTGTACGGCGGCATGGCCATCAACCGCACCGGCACCGCCTTCTGCCATACCATGGGATATTGGCTGTCGGAAGAGCGGGAGATCCCTCACGGCTTTGCCTGCGCCGTATTCCTGCCGGACTTCATCCAGTACACAGTGCCCCTGGCTCCGGAAAAAGCCATGAAGCTGTTCAGCGCCCTGGGAATGTACGCTCAGGAACTTTGTGATACCATCATCATGCTCACTGACGCTGAATATGAACCTGCCACAGACGAGGAACTGGAAGGACTGCTGGATCGTTGGGAAAATTCCCCCAATATGAAGCGGACCCCTGGCAGTTTTGACCGCCAGCAGCAGCGCCGGATCGCTGAGAAAGTGCTGCAAAAGAAGGGCTGACGCAGCAAAGCCTGCGAAACTCCCATATGCGGGAAGGGACGCAAGAAGCTGTGGCAAAGGAAATCTTTTCTTCGAAGCAGCATTAGTTGTGGGCCAAAATCTGATGTACCCTCAAACGTACCTGCTGTAGTTTCAAGTGATATTTCCGGGGTTCAGGGAAAACCTGCCGCAGAGCTTTTTAACCGCCTGGAAATTGGCTGAAATCTGCCGCTATTGGTCCGGGATATCGGGTCAAAGCCGCTGTTTTTCCCAAAAGAGGCTTTCCTTCACCAGACGGATTTATTACCAGGCTGATAATTTTTCCCTTTCTCCAAAAGATCTCCCCCTTGACCAGGGGCAGGCGAATACGTTATCATAAGAAAGAAATAAAGACAGAAAGTGAGAATGATTCCATGAACGTATGGCATGACGTCAATCCCAAACGTATTTCCCCGGAAGATTTTCTTGCCGTCGTGGAAATCCCCAAGGGCAGCAAGAAGAAATATGAACTGGACAAGGAGACCGGCCTGATCATTCTGGACCGCATCCTGTATACCTCTACCCACTACCCCGCCAACTACGGCTTTATTCCCCGTACCTACGGCGATGACCGGGACCCCCTGGATGTATTGGTACTCTGCTCTGAGCCTCTGGAGCCCCTGACGCTGGTACGCTGCTATCCCATCGGCATGATTTCCATGATCGACAGCGGACGCAACGATGAAAAGATTATCGCCATCCCCTTTGGCGATCCCACCTACAGCGACTATACCGATATTGATCAGCTGCCTCAGCATATCTTTAATGAGATGTCCCACTTCTTCCGGGTCTACAAAGCTCTGGAAAACAAGGAGACTGCCGTCAACGAGGTAAGCGGACGGGAAAACGCGGTACAAACTGTCCGGGCTGCCATTGACAGTTATGTGGAGAAATTTTGTAAAGCCTGAGGCTGTTTCAAATCAGACAGCCATCGTAGAATAAGCAGGCGACTTTATAAAACACCAGAGAGCTTGGAAGCAAAGATGGTTTCCAAGCTCTCTGTTTTTTTAGGGAAAGATATGTTCAAAAAAGGGGAATTTTTCCGCCTCTCATTCCTCAGCGGAACAATGCCGAACACCCTGAATCTGGAGGCAGCACACCTTGGGCGCAACATAAGCGCTCAGGGGCATCTGGCATACATCCCGGCTGTGGCCGGAAACCAGCAGTCCCCGTTTGTCCCGGCCGGTTACCACCAAAGTATGATAGCTTATCCCTTCCTCATTTTGCAGCTGGATCAGATCTCCTGGCTGCGCCTCTGACAGAGGCACCACTGAGGCAAAAGGCCCGGAGCCATTGTTGCTGGTAAGAAACCGATGTAAAAAGCGGGCTCCCGTCCAGGAAGCGGTCCTCTCCCAACTGGTGATATAGTACCAGCCAAAGACTGCGGTTATATTCATCACGCCCCCTCCCGCCAGCAAACACTGGGAAGCAAAATTGGTGCAGTCTCCTCCCAGTTCTTCAAAATCCAGATACGCGGGGTTACGGCTCATAGCCCATTCCAGGGCATATGCCACTGCTTTTCCCCGGTTATAGGGACAAATTTTGGTCATAAATTCAGTCCTCCTTTCTTATCATAGCCATTCTATGGGGAAGGAGGCTTTTTGGTGCCGCTGCATATGAATCCATGGATGAAAGAGAAAAACGAAGACCGGCCAGGAGCCAATGGAAAATATTCAGGTTTCAGGCGGTTTCCGGTGGGTTTTCGCTCATTGGCGCCGGTTGTTTCGGCCCCCTGAAGGATGGTATACTGGAATTGTCAGAAAACAGTCCGCTCCCAACTTATAACAGAACAGGAGTGGAATTATGACCTAGCCATTCTCGCCTTGACCCCTATTCAAAGAACATCTGATGAAACGAGCTAAAAGGTGAGTGAAAACGTGCTGAATACCGGATTATATCGATTGAGCCAGAAAGAACGCCGGGCGGCGGCGGAGTTGTTTGGGGAATCCTTCCAGCAGGACCCCCTGTACCTTCAGCTGATCCCCCAGGCAGAACTGAGAGCAAAAATCCTGCCGGAGCTGTTTGACTGTTATCTGACCATGTATCGCAGCTGTTTTGAGCTGTATGCCGACAGCCAGGATCTCAACGGCGTCATTGCCATTATTGATGGCACCCAGCCCCATTGTCACTGGGCAAGTCTGTTTCAAAGCGCCGCGGGAGGTTTGCGGACCTTGTGGATGCTGGTAAAAATGGACCCCAGTCTGGCCACACTGAGGAATTTTATTCGTGGCCGTGCTTTCCTCTCATCCAGCTGGGAGGGAGAAACAAAGGAACTGGAAAACCCTCAGGAAATCGTTCGGATCGACCTGCTGGCAGTGCGGGCGGAAAAGCGGGGTTCCGGCATCGCCGGACAACTGATGCGTCAGGTATTGGCCTATGCCGATGACCACGACTGCTACGCCACACTGGAGACCCACAACCGGAAAAATGTGGATCTGTATCGTCGCTTTGGATTCCACACTATACGGGTGTTGGATGGCAACAGTACCCTGCGGCAATACTGCATGGTCCGCTAAAAGGTATGGACCGGGACGCAGCCGTGGTAGCTTTTGTACACCTGCTCCTGGTAAAAGCTGAAAATCGGATATCAGGGAAAAACTTGTTCCCATCTGTTTTCTACAGGCTCCTTGTGGGGCCTGTATTTTTGTATTGTGATCCCATCATATCCGGCTTGCTATGTTCTGAGCCGAAGCCATCGGCACGGATGCGCCATATTCTTAAAACAGTGTGTTTGAAAACGTGTTTTTACTGTACGTTTTATAGGACAAGTGTATTTCCGGGCGTATGAGTACCGACCAATTTATTTAAGACTGATCACTCAGCAGTGGAATGTGCCTTGGTTCCAGTTTGTATATATCTCTCCAGCTCCGTCAGCGTTTCCTGGTCTGTCAGAATATCCTCCAGCCTGCATCCCAAAGCGTTGCATAATTTCAGCAAAGTGCTCAGCTTCGCCCCGTTGATGTCTCTGACCCCTTGTTCGTAAAATTGCAGAATCCGCACATTGATACCGGAATGCTCCGCACATTCACGCTGAGAAAGATTTCTTTGCTTCCTAACCTCCTGCAAGCTCATACATCATCACCCTCCCTGCGGCGCAGATAAAGGGCATACATGATCTTTCCCAATCCCAATGCGATCAAGGCGATTCCCGCACTGAATACGAACAATCTCATGATGATTCCTCCTTGAAATTTTACTGATTTTATAAATCAAGCAAGGAGATAAAATGGAAAACCTGTCCCTGCTTTTCCACAGTTTCTTTCTTATCATCTTGAATCTTTTCTCTGCTGCTTATAGCATACCTTGTTTGATATTCAATAGCAACATTTGCCTTGAATCAAGGCAATTTTATAAGAAAGGACATTTTCTTCAAAAACAGTACAACGTCTATGCAGATCGTTATTCTCACCTGGATAGGGAAAGACTTCCCAGCTCTCCCTATCCAGCGGCAAAAAATCGCCCCACCAACCTGCGGCTGGTCGACTTATCGGCAACCTCGTTCTTTCTGCAAATCCAGACTGTGACGGGATTCTACCCGCGGCCTAAACAACAGTCCACCGGACTGTTGTCCCCCCTCTGCGGAGGGGACGGCCTGTTCGATTCTCCCATCCAGCGACAAAAAACACCCCACCAACCTACGGCTGGTGGGGTGTTTTTTTGGTCGGGATGACGGGATTCGAACCCACGGCCTCTGCGTCCCGAACGCAGCGCTCTACCAAACTGAGCCACATCCCGAAAGATAATGAAATGGCTGCTGGTAATCCATATCAAATTACCAGCAGCCACTTCTTCTTTGGTTGCCCGAAAAGGATTCGAACCCTTACAAACAGAGTCAGAGTCTGTCGTGCTACCTTTACACAATCGGGCAGTAAAGACGCTGCTTCTCTCAAACAGCTTTATCATTATATTCTATATTGTCTTGTTTGTCAATAGGTTTTTTATTTTTATTTTCTCTTTTTTCTCTTTATCTGATACCCGTATTTTTTCCTTTTCCATACAAAAGATAACAACAGTGTTTGCCCCACCATTTCCATCACACAGATGGATCACAGAAAGGATGGCCAGCCTTGTTTCATCTTTTGATCCCATGCGACAGTAACCATGTCTTAACCAGGAGATTGCTCCCGCTTTTTTCCCATTATGGTCCGGTCGCCGCATTGCAGGGCTCCTCTCTTCTCGCACCTCAAAGAGATTGTTTTCTCTTTTTATGGAGCTGCCCCACCCATGCCCGAATCCACGTTCCACAGCCGGTCATCCTTTTTGGGGAAGACCCTCTGCCCTGCTCTCTCTCGGTACCTGAGGACGCTGTAATGGTACTGGGCAAAGACCATCCCCACGCCCGAACCTTCGCGGCAGAACACAAGCTGCGCCTGGTGGATTGCAGCACCTCTCCCCAGGCCAGCCTTACCTTATCCAGCTTGGAACGGGACCGGGCTGTCCTTGCTCTCCAGCGGTCTTTGACCGATCTCAGCGGAAATATATTGGAGCCCCAGGAGTTTTCCGTTGAAGGGTTTGGGGACCTGAATGCCCAGGACCTGCTGTGCGGCTGCGGCGTACTGCTGTTATGCGGAAAACTCCCTCTCACCTTTCGGGATGAAGGAAAAATATAATGCCTTCAACTCAAGCCCCACTGTGTTCCACAGCGAAAAACCTTATGTGTCGCTCTCCTGAGGCTGCTCCGGCTGTGCTTGCGCTTCCTGGATCACATACTTTTGGATTACCGGCCAAACCATAAAACTGCTGAACAAGGTGGGGAAAGCAAAGCCCAGCAATAGTGATGCCGGAAAAGACAGGGGCCAATACAGCAGCATTGCCATATTCACTGCATAAATCACCAGCGCTGCGGCAAGGGTACGGATCTTTCCCAGTACCATTAGGAAAACCGCGTCTTTTAAAAGAGGCCATGCAGGCAGCGCCACATTGGAAATCAGGGCAAACACATAACAGAACACACTCAAGCCTATCATGGTCCAGACCGCCGCTACCAGCAGCAAGCTCCCCACCCCTTGAATGAGCCCCATCAGGTTCATCCAAACCGCCGCCAGCAAAAACAGCACAAAGGGGATTCCAAATATCAGCCCTTGCTTCCAGTTGCTTTTGAACGCTTCCCAAAAATCCTTCCAGGCATAGACGTTTTTATCCCGCACCATCGTCACCGTTACACGATACAGTGCGGCGGTAGCCGGACCGATGGTGATGATGGGCAGGCAGAACAGAACATAAATGACATTCACCAGCAGCAGCGCCCAAAATTCCCGTCCAAGGATATCCAGAAAAAGAGCTACTCCTTTTTTGGGAGGGGCGTTTTTATCGATCCCCGGCCCCGGACGGCTGTAAGAGCTGGGATAATTGAACAGTCCCATCAATCGTCATCTCCACTTCCCTGCGGGTTGATGGCCCACAATATTTTTTTGATTATAGCATGTTTGTCCTTCCTATACAAGCGCCGCATTTTGTTCTGGAGTTTAAAGCCCAATTAATCTCTCAGGGGGCCGATGCCAAAGACCTTCTTCCGGCACTCCACACTTTAAACAACTTGCCGCAAGAATTTTTAAGCAAAAAATATATTTTTCTTCCACTATTCCGTTTATTCTTGACCCTTTAATCAAGAACCGCTATACTAAAACCCAGAGACGTATTTGAGAGAGTAACAATTCGGGACAACGCCGCAGGCGCCCGTTTTGTTACGCTCTTTTTTATGGAAAGGGGTAGTTTTGTGAAGAACTATATCATTTCATTGGACCAAGGCACCACCAGCTCCCGGGCCATTATTTTCGACCGGCAGCAAAATATCGTGGAGATCGCGCAAAAAGAATTTACCCAGCTTTATCCCAAGCCAGGATATGTGGAGCATGATCCTATGGAGATTTATGCCTCCCAGTACGGCGTCATGATTGAGGTCTTGGCCAAAAGCGGCATTTCTCCTGCGGAAGTGGCGGCTATTGGCATCACCAATCAGCGTGAAACCACTATTCTTTGGGAAAAATCCACTGGCCGCCCCATCTATAACGCCATTGTCTGGCAGTGCCGCCGTACAGCCAAGCTGTGTGAAGAGCTGAAAGAAAATCAGGAGCTGACCCAATATATCAAGGATCATACCGGCTTATTGGTAGACGCTTATTTCTCCGGCACCAAAATCAAATGGATGCTGGATAACGTCCCTGGGGCCCGGGAAAAGGCGGAGGCCGGAGAACTGCTTTTCGGTACAGTGGACAGCTGGCTGATCTGGAAGCTGACCGGCGGGGCGGCCCATGTAACCGACTATACCAACGCCAGCCGCACGATGCTTTACAACATTAAGGATCTGTGCTGGGATGAGAAGATTTGCAAGGCTCTGGATATTCCCATGTCCATCCTGCCCAAGGTGTGCAGCTGCAGTGAGGTATATGGTACAGTCAATGTCCAGGGAGTGGAAATCCCCATCGCCGGATGTGCCGGTGATCAGCAGGCTGCCCTTTTTGGCCAGACCTGCTTTGAAAAGGGAGACGCCAAAAACACTTATGGCACCGGCTGCTTCTTACTGATGAATACCGGTGAGGAAATGATCCAGAGCCGCCATGGTTTGGTCACCACCATCGCCATGGGACGGGAAGGAAAAGTGCAGTACGCTTTGGAAGGAAGCGTTTTTGTCGGCGGCGCTGTCATTCAGTGGATTCGGGATGAAATGCGCTTTGTTACCGATGCCAAAGACACGGAATACTTTGCCAACAAAGTGGATGACAATGGCGGAGTGTACATCGTGCCCGCCTTCACCGGTCTGGGCGCTCCTCACTGGGATATGTATGCCAGAGGAACTATTGTGGGTCTGACCCGGGGCAGCAACCGCAACCATATCATCCGTGCCGCGCTGGAGTCCATCGCCTATCAAACCCACGATGTGCTGGAGGCCATGATTCAGGATACCGGCCTGCAGCTGCGTGAGCTGCGGGTGGACGGCGGCGCTTCCGCCAACAATTTCCTCATGCAGTTCCAGTCGGACATCAATCACCAGACCATCCGCCGTCCCATGATTCGTGAGACCACCGCTCTGGGCGCCGCTTACCTGGCGGGGCTGGCTGTGGGGCTGTGGAAGGACCTGGACGATATTCGCAGCCAATGGACTCTGGATAAGCTTTACGAACCTAAAATGCCGGAGGATCTCCGTCAAAAATACCTGCGCGGCTGGAAAAAAGCTGTCTCCCGTGCCAAGGATTGGGAAGAGGAAGAATAAAGTTCCTGTTCCAAAGCCAAAGTCGATCTGTAAATGTAATACCTTTACCGGGAAGCCTGCTTGTATGACAGGTTTCCCGGTTTTCTTCTGCCTGCCGCTTTCTTTTTTTCCTCAGCATGTTATAATAGCTGGTGACTGTTATCAACCAAAAGGAGTTTCCTTACCATGATCACCTATGCCATTCTTCTCCACCCCGGCCATAACCGGGTCTACTTTTCCGCCTCCAAAACCCTTTCTCTCCACGAGCTTACCATCGCTTTGCGGAGCTTTCAGGGCTCTTTCGGGCCTGCGGAGCTGCGGGAGCTGGCGGGGGTGCCCTATATCACCTTTACCTCCCAGACCCCTCTTTCTCCCCAGCAGCTGACCGATCTGGGACGGCTTTCTCCTGTCTACGCCTTGTTCCGCTTGAAAGAAAACGCTGACGGTCCCATCCTTTCCCCCTTGGCGCTGCCGGAAAGCCGCTATATGGATTCCTCTGTCAGCAGTATCCTTAAATACACCGGCAAAACCAACGAACTGTTTACCAGAATGATGTTGAGCGTGGCCTATCATTCCCTCCCCACTCCTCCCCGGGAACCGGTGCGGGTATTGGACCCCATTGCCGGAAAGGGTACTACTTTGGCGGAATGCCTCATCCGGGGCTGGGATGCTTATGGCGTTGAAATTGGGGACAAAGCTGCGGGTGAGGCCTTCACCTATATGAAAAAATATCTGGAAACTGAAAAATACAAGCATGAGGCACAGAACCAACGCATCAGCGGTCCCAACCGCTCTTTCACCGCCCGCCGGTATCAAATCACCCTGGCACACAATAAGGATGAATTCAAGCACAGTCCCCGGCAGTGGGAAATGGTCGCCGGGGATTCCCAATACTGCGACCATTACTTCCGTCACGGCTTTTTCCATTTGATCGTGGGGGATCTGCCTTATGGGGTGCAGCACGGAAATGTTACAGGCCAGAGTCAAGGATCTCTCACCAGAAATCCCTGTCAGCTGGTGGAAAAGTGCTGCCCGGCCTGGCATAAGGTGCTGATGAAAAATGGGATCCTGGCCCTCTCCTGGAACAGTTTTGTTCTTTCCTGGGAAGACCTGGCCGCTGTACTGGAGCGTCATGGTTTTCAGGTGTTTCGGGAGGAGCCCTATCATTCCTTTGAGCACCGGGTAGATCAGGCGATCCGGCGGGATCTGATCGTAGCTGAGAAAGCAGAGTAATCATTCTTTGCTTTTCCACAGATAGTCTTTTTCCTCTTACCAGACATCACTGTGAACCTCGCATCCCAAAACCTTTCCAGTGGGTTTTGGGATGTCGCTTTTATGCTCTGTCTGCAATCAGCCCTTACTGCGCTGTCTCCTTTTTTGCCATCATGCACAGCCAGTGCCTCCTCTGATCGCAGGCAACCATTATTTCCTTAAAACCAGCTTTTTGGAGGAAATCTTTCAGCTGATCCTTATGATAAATTTGCAGACCGTCAATCATGCTCATCCATTTCCTGTCCTCTTTTCCGGTGCCGTCTGCTTCGTTTACGATCAAAAACATACCTCCCGGTTTCAGCACCCGCCACACTTCCCGGAAGCTTTCAACCGGGCCCGGCCAAAAATATACGGTTTCAAAAGCTGTAATCAGGTCAAAAACCTCTGCCTGAAAGGGAAGATGGGATACATTCCCCCAAATGACCTGAAGTCTGCCTGCTTGAATTGCCTGTCGGCCAATATGTTTTGTTTTTTCAACTGCTGTCTGGGAATAATCCAAAGCTGTCACCTTCGCCTTGGGAAATTTCTTTAACAGCTGTACCGTGTTTCTTCCTCCGCCGCATCCCAATTCTGCAATCCGGTCAGGAGAAATACCCCAGAGATGCCCCATACCCCAGTCGGAAACTGATGCATGAGCCCTGTTCATTGCCTCCATCATCAATTTTCCCCATATGCCCTCCGGCTTTCGCACATGTTTGAAGTATCCTTTGATCATTCCCATTTTTATATCCTCAACTGACATACCCGCCTGTATGATTGATGCCCGGCGGGTATTTTCTTTTAACTCAAAGCCTAAACTCAGTTCTCCTTTTTAAAATATTCCTTTGCTAAAATAATGAAACCTCCCACAAGCAAAAGCAAAGAAATCAATAGCGGAAAAGCGGTTCCATTCTGGAGCACCGTGCAAACAAACCTTCCTGGAGGAGTTACCCATCCATCTGCCGGAACAATTCCCGCGACAGCAACAAGAATCGCAGTGCCGATCATTCCGCCTATAAATAAAATGCCGCCTATAAATACTTTTCTCATCTGTTACCTCCCTGCAAGTCCATTTGATGGTTTTGGTTAGTTTATGCTAACTAAAGCATACCACAGTCTTTGTCCAGAAAAAGAAATAAATTGTAAACTTGGAGAAGAAAGCGCATTCAACGCAGAAGATGTTACAAAATGCTCTTATAAAATGAAGAAACCGCACTCTGCTGATGTATTCCATTGCTGCCAAATATAACGCTGCATCCGTTTGTGGGCTTGAAATTGTTCCTGTTCATAGCTGTTTGCGGTATGTCCGCTCTGCTTCAAATGATATCCTTGAGGCTGCTTTTCAGTTTTCTCCTTCATCCGGGCTCTCTGTGGAGCTATCTCTAAAAGGTCAAATAAAAATGAACCGAGCCCACCGGTGAAATTACACCTTTGCGCTCGGTTCATTTCTTAATCGCTATTGCGAAATGTTCTTTCAGGGGGAAAGCTTTCTGCCTTTACATTTCCTTTGGTATGCTGTACGGT
Source organism: Angelakisella massiliensis (assembly GCF_900104675.1). GTDB lineage: Bacteria > Bacillota > Clostridia > Oscillospirales > Ruminococcaceae > Angelakisella > Angelakisella massiliensis. The sequence goes on from NZ_LT629945.1 coordinate 77,318, forward strand.
ACCGTTTCCCTTTTCTTCTTCGCCAAAATCATCCGTCCAAGGCAGAAATGCAGGCAGCACTCCAGTTTTCCTCTGTTTGTTGCCCAATTCTCCTCCTTATTCCACTGTCAAGTCTGCTGTTTTACCCCGTACCAGCTTCAAAAGAGCGTCAGGAGCCACCTCTACCTGAAAGCCGATTTTTCCTCCGCTGACTATAACGGTTGGTATATCCAGCACCCGCTGGTCAAAAACAGTGGGAAACAGTTTTTTCATTCCCACTGGTGAACATCCACCCCGGATATAGCCGGTGAGCTTGTTGATTTCATCCACATGGATCATCGCAATGGATTTTTCCCCTACCGCTTTGGCGGCCTTTTTCAAATCCAGCTCCGCAGCCACGGGGATGACAAAAACATAGGGCTGTCCTGAGCCGGATTTTGTAACCAGTGTCTTATACACCTGGTCCGGGTTCTGTCCAAGCTTGGTCGCTACACTGACGCCGTCGATCTTTCCATCCTCATGGTCATAAGTATAACTGTGATAGGCAATACCGGCTTTATCCAGCATTCTCATCACATTGGTTTTTGTTTCTGCCATATATGCTCATCCTTTCCTGTTCCTCAGGATTATACTACCGGCAGCTTTGGAAATCAACTGTTTTTGCTGTCTGAGAAAAGGGATCTGGCAAGCACAACCAGATCCCTTTTCTCAGGTAGATTTTTCCCTTTATTGAAAAACGCCCCTCCTCATCCGTAAAAGGATGGCGTATCTCAACCAAAGTATTTTTTGGCTTCCGACAGAAGAAACTCCGCCTTGCGGGAGACATCTTCGGGCTTGTGGATTTTGCGGGAAACGCATACCGCAGCCGGCTGATCACAGACAAAACATCCTCTGGGTGGAAGCCCCAACGCTTCCCGTCCCACCGGAACGCCTTCACTGTCCATCAAATCAATGTCCAGCATTCTCCCGCCGGGAATTTGCTGCTCCGCCTCTACAGAAAACATCTTTACCTTTCTGGGATCCTCCTGCACCGCAATAAAACAGGCCGGACCATCCTCACCAGTTATAAAGCCCTCATGCCTCCAGGCCCATCCCTGATGGTCAAGCATTTTGGTATATTCCTCACACATAGAGCGAAACAGCGGCTCATAGACCGGATCTGCCCGATAAGCTACCGGCAGACAAACAGTGATGGTCACCAAAGAGGCAAAACCGCCTTTTGCCGCCAGCTCCTGCCTTTTGTTCCACCTTTTTTCCCGATCCTCCAATACCCGAAGCAGACGCTCGTCCATTTTTTCCTCCTGTCAACTCAGTCTCATGCGGGATAACCGATACAGGACGATGGCAACGGACAGCAGGTCCGCGCATCCTCCCGGACTGAGATTCTTTTCAATATAGATCCGGTCCATTTCCGACAAAGCCGTCATACCGGATGGAGTCAGCGCTCCTCCCTGTTCCAACAGCTCCCGGGCTGAAGCACGGAGAAAAGCAAGTCCCTCCATGCCGCAGCGGGCCAGAACATTGGTATCCTCCACCTGCGCCATTAAATGGAGCAGGGTTTGGAGGTAAATTTCATTTTCATGATATTGGCCGGAAGAAAACAATTCCTCCAGCACAGGCAAAGCATAACGGCGAACCGATTCAAAACCGGAGGCTGCCTCACCCCGGATTCCCCGGATGCCATATCGGTCATACAACTTGCGCCCCTGAGTCAATTTGTCCTCCTGGCGCAGGAAGTCCCTTTGGGCAGGCTGGGCAATCACACTGGCTGCGGTACAAACCCGACGGACCCCCAGATCCTTCAGCTGTATGCCGCAATAACCTGCTGCCGCGGCAATAATTCCAAGGGAGAAAATCGCTCCCTTATGAGTATTGACACCCTTTGTAGCCGCGAACATCTTTTTTTCACACTCCACCCCCAGTGGGCGAAGCTGATCCAGACTGCATCCGTCCAATTGCTCCAGTTCAGCTCCCACCCGGGCGCATTGTTCAAAATAGGGAGCAATCGCAGTAATGCTGGTCAAAAAAGTATAAAAATCCATATCCCGATGGGCACCGCTGCTATAGCGATCCACCAAACCGGGTTTTGGAGAGGCCGAGACCTCCGCCAACAGCGCACCGGCACAGCAGCAGCGGATTTGATAATACAGTTCTGCCGGTTCCAAGGGCCTCTCCTCCTTAAGATAGCCCCATCATCCGCTGTTTCCAGTGAATGATGGGGCTGTTTTCGACGCGTAAAACCATTGGCTTTACCAGCCGATGCGTAAAACGTTATGAAAAGAGAACTGAATCAATCAAGCTGCGGTCTTGTTCTTCTTCTTGCTGAACAGAGGCTTGATCACAGGCAGCAGCAGCATGATAACGCAAACCAGCATGATGATACCGGTGATGGGTCTCTTCAGCAGGTAAATGAACTCAGCCATCAGAGTATCGCCGTTGGCAATGGTAACAGCACGGCGCAGGTTGGACTCGCACAGAGTACCAAGCACCAGGCCCAGGATCAGAGCAGCGGAGTTGAACTTGCAGATGGCGAAGACAAAGCCGATGATACCGGCAATAGCCATCAACTGAACGTCCACGATGGCGCTCTTGGTGGCATAGGAACCGATAGTGGCCAGCATGATGATGGTGGGTCCGAGGATGCTGTAGGGGATGGACAGAATCTTGGCAAACACCTTGGCAACAGCGATGGAAACGAATACCATCAGGATGTTGGCGATAGCCATGGAAGCGAAGGTGGCAGCCAGATAGTCAGGCTGGTTGACCAGCAGCAGGGGGCCCATCTGGACGCCCTTCAGGGTCAGAGCAGACATCATGATAGCGGCAGCGTTACCGCCGGGGATACCCAGGGAGAGCAGAGGAACCATGGCGCCGCCGGTAGCAGCGTTGTTGGCAGTCTCGGAAGCAGCGATACCGCCGATGTAGCCGGTACCAAAGCGCTCAGGATGCTTAGCCATCTTAACTTCCATGGAGTAGCACAGGAAGGAAGCGATGGTGGCGCCGGCGCCGGGAAGAATACCAACGATGGTACCAACGATGGCGCAGCGGAGGATGATCCACTTGATCTCCCACCACTCTTTGAAGGTGGGCAGGCTGGTGTTGACGGAACCATTGCCGGCGCCGTCGGTAGCTTTCAGGGTCTTGGGCTTCTGGGTCTGCTTGAGAACCTCAGTAACAGCGAAGATACCGATCATGACAGGGATCATCTCGATACCGGAGGTGAGCAGGGAGGAACCGAAGGTCAGACGGGGCACGCCCAGCAGGGGGTCGATACCGAAGCAAGCCAGGAAGATACCCAGCAGGCCGGAGATGATGGTCCGGCAGATGTTGTCGCTGTCCAGGCAGGTGAGGATGGACAGACCCATGAAGGTGATGGCGAACAGCTCGGAAGGACCGAAGCTCAGAGCAGCCTGGGTCAGCTGGGGGCTGAGCAGGAACATGCACAGAGCAGCAAACATACCGCCGATGGCGGAGCAAACCAGAGAAACACCCAGGGCTTTACCCGCCTGGCCCTGCTGAGCCATGGGATAGCCGTCGAAGGTGGTGGGCGCCGAAGACGGAACGCCGGGGATCTTAAAGAGGATAGCGGTGATACCACCACCGGTGATGGAGGCGCAGTAGATGGCCACCAGGAACGCGATGCCCTCAACAGCGGGCATGCTGTAGGTAAAGGGAACACCCAGAGCAACAGCCATGGTAGCGGAAACGCCGGGGAGGGCGCCGAAGATAACACCCAGAATAATGGCAGCCAGCATCATGACCAGCATCTTGGGAGTGCAGACGATGGAGAAGCCGGAAACTAACAGTTGACCCAAATCCATAATTTTCTACTCCTCCTATCTTAGAATGTAGGGATAATGCCTTCCACAGCCAGAGCGATGGTACGGAAGATGCCATAGCCTCTGGGAAGCATAACGCCCAGGAAGACAGAGAATCCGATGTACAGAATCAGGGTGATGACCAGAGCGGACAGCACCAGTACAGGAATACGGCGCTCACCCAGCAGCAGACCATAAGCAACCATGAACAGGAAGCAGGTGAACAGGAAGCCAAGATACTCCAGCACCAGAGCCATCACCATAACGATGACCATAGCCACAAAGAGCTTGGACTTAAAGAAGGCCGCAGTCTCCTTGGCAATGCCGCCAAAGCCGAAGGAAATACCATTGGCACGATTAGTCTTGATAATACGGAAGATGTTGTAGGCCAAAGCCAGGAACATCAGGAACAGGACCGCCTGGGGCCACTGCTCAGCACCCAGCTCCAACGGATCGGAAGCGGGCATTGTTGCGCCGACGTAGAAGAAGCAGAAGATACCGAACGCCAGCAGCAATACATTAACTATCAGTTCCAGTGTCAAGTGACTCATCTCACTTTCTCATTGATCTCATACAATCTCATACACACTCATACAAACAATGGGAAGCCATATGCTTCCCCCTTGGTCCGCACCGGCCTAAAACCGGTGCGGACCAAGGCAAGAATTCTTAGAGAAAATATCGCCTTTGCAGTTTTCTCAACCTTCAAAAACTGCAGAAAAGACCATTAAGGGTTCAATTAGGCAGCGGTGTAGTCTCTAACCAGCAGGCCCTGATCTCTCAGGTACTCGGTAAAGGTGGCATACTCTTCATCCATCAGAGCCTGAGTGTCGGCAGCGTTGGCATAGCCTTCACGCTCGTCATAAGCACCCTGCTCCAAGAAGGACTGCCAGGTGGGATCCTGGACGCACTCGGCAATGGCAGCTTCCATCGCGTCGATAGCGGCTTGAGGAGTACCCTTGCGGCACATAACAGCTCTCCAGGTACCGATGTAAGAATCGATGCCCAGCTCGCCGGTGCACTCCATGTCGGGATATCTCTTCATTCTGTTCTCGCTCAGAGCAACGATAGGAATGATATCGCCGGAAGCGATCAGACCCTGGATCTCATCAGTACCAGTGATCATCAGGTGGAGGTGACCGCCAGCGATAGCAGCGTTCATCTCAGAACCGGAACCATAAGCAACTTCCTTGACAGGGAGACCTTCCAGAGTCTGACGGAGAGAGGCAGCGTCAGCACCGGTAGCAGACAGCATACCAACGGAAATCTCGTTGGGATGAGCGTTGATGTAGTCAAGCAGCTCAGAGAAGTTGGTGTACTTGCCCTCAGCAGCCTTCTTGGAAGCAGCGATGATGCTGATGGAGTGTACCAGCTTGGCAACAGGAACGAACTCATCCTTGAAGTTCATGGTGGGGATACCCTGGAGGTCCGCCATGATCAGGGACTGAGTACCCAGCATATAGGTGTAGCCGTCAGCGGGCTGCTTGTAAACATACTCCACACCGTTGACACCGCCGGCGCCTTCGATGTTGTTGACCTGAACCTGGACGCCCAGCTTCTTGGTCAGCAGGTCAGCCATGGGACGGATGGTAGCGTCAGCGCCGCCGCCAACACCCCAGGGGCAGACGATTTCAACTTTTCTCTCCCAGACCCAGTTGCCGTCAGCATCAACGGTTCCCTCGGAAGAACCGGCGCCGCTGCAGCCGGCAACCATCATCAGAGCGAGTACCGCGCTGACCAGCGCAAACAATCTCTTCTTCATGATTCAATCTCCTCATACTTTTTTATCTTCCCGCCGGGGGCCGAATGTCCCCGGCGACAAAACCGAAACCATGTTTTGCAAAATCAGTTGTTTTTCACCTTGCGGATGACATCGATGACTTTGCTGTCACGATAGTAAACCAGACCCACGATCTTATCCTCATACTCGATGGGATCGGGCTTGCCCACGATCGCCTCAGCCATAGCCTGAAGCTCCTTGATGGTCTTGAGTTCAATGCCGGCAGCAGTCAGACGCTCAATGAGGTCGGTGCGTGCAGGATTGACAGCCACACCATACTCAGTAACCAGCACATCCACGGTGCTGCCGGGAGTAACAATGGTGTTGACCCGGTCCAGAATGGTGGGGATACGGCCTCTGATCAGGGGAGCCACGATGATGGTCATCTTCGCGCCGCTGGCAGTATCAGGATGTCCGCCAATAGCGCCGCGGATCACACCGTCAGAACCGGTGAGAACGTTGACGTTGAAGTCGGTATCGATTTCCAGAGCGGAAAGAACGACCATATCCAGCTGGTCCACAGCGGAACCCTCAGTGCCGGGGCCGGCATAATGATGACCGCTGACAACACAGTGGAAGGGATTCTCACGGACAGAGCGGACAGCATCCAGATCGAAATCCTGAACATCCAGCAGCTTCTTGATCAGTCCTTTTTCATGGAGCTTGACCATAGCGCCGGTGATACCGCCCAAAGCAAAGTTGGCCTTGATCCCCTTTGCAACCATCTTTTCCTCCAGGAAGCGGGTAACAGCCAGGGAAGCGCCGCCGGTACCGGTCTGGAAGGAGAAGCCATCCTCAAAGTAACCGGAATTCTCCATGACCTTGGCAGCGGTCTGAGCGATCTTCAGCTCACGGGGATTGGTGGTAAAGCGGGTAGCGCCGCTGGCAATGCCCTTGGGATTGCCGATCTCGTCGATGGTGACGATGTAATCCACATGAACCTCGGGGATAGCCGCCGGAGTATTGGGATAAGGAACAATATGGTTGGTCAGAATGATGGTCTTGTCAGCAAACTGGGCATCGGGCATAGCATAACCCAGGGAGCCGCAGTCATAGGAGGTATCGCCGTCACGGTTAAAGCCGTTGGCGTTACCGGCGCAGTCACAGGAAGGAGCGCCCAGGAAGGCCACATCGATGTGCAGCTCGCCAGTGGCAACGGCACGGGCCCGTCCGCCGTGGGAACGGAAGATCACCGGGATATCCATCAGGCCATTGGAAACCTCGTTGGCCAGCTCACCGCGGAGGCCGGAGGTCTCGATGCGCTTGATGACGCCATTCTTGATGTGCTCGATAAGGGGAGCATGGCAATCGGTCAGAGAGCTGGCGGCCAGCACCAGATCCTTGTAGCCCATCTTGGCCAGGGTATCCACCACCAGGTTGACGATGTAATCGCCGTTACGGAAGTGATGATGGAAGGAAATGGTCATGCCATCCTTCAGACCGGACAGTTCGATGGCCTTCTCCAGAGACTCCACCATCTTGTTGGTGCGGCCCTGGGGAGCCTTGAGGCCCTCCTCAAAGGGGGTACCGGTATGACGCTTGCCGTCAAAAGCTTTCAAATCGCCGATCCCGTCAATATGATCCGGGAACTCAACGCCTAAAATATTCTTCATCTTGTCTCTCCCCCTTACGCTCTTTTGTAGACGCCGGCGGCCTCAGCCAGCTCCAACATACGCTGGGCGCGGAGCACCACGGGCTTGTCGATCATCTTACCGTTGAGGCTCACGACGCCCAGACCTTTCGTCTCAGCTTCCTTGAGGGCCTCAATGATCCGCTCAGACTTCTCAATATCCTTGGCGGAGGGGGTGAAGATTTCCACGACAGGAGCGATCTGACGAGGATTGATGACAGACTTGCCGTCAAAGCCCATATCCTTGATGAGCTGAACTTCCTTGCGGAAGCCTTCCTCGTTATTGACGTCGGAATAAACAGTATCCAAAGCGGCAATGCCGGCGGAACGGGCAGCAATGAGCAGCTGAGCCCGGGCGGCAAACAACTCCACACCGCTGGTGGTGCGGGTGGTCTTCAGATCGGTAACATAGTCCTCAGCACCGATGGCAATACCAATCAGGCGGTCGCTGGCATGAGCGATCTCCTTGGCATTGAGAATGCCCAGTGCACTCTCGATAGCAGCCATCATACCGGTGGAACCCACGGGGATGCCGTGCTTTTTCTCACATTCGGTGATGTAGTTATCCACATCAATGATGTCCTGTGCGGTCTCGCTCTTGGGCAGACGGATGATATTGACGCCGGCGCAGACCATCGCCTCGATATCAGCCTTACCGTGATCGGTATCCAGGGGATTGACCCGAACTACCAACTCAGTATTGCCGTAGTTGATGGTTTTGAGCGCGTTGTACACCAGGAAGCGGGCGGTGTCCTTCTCGGCCAGCTTGACCGAATCCTCCAGGTCGAACATCAGGGAGTCCGCTCCATAGAGGTGGGCATCCCGCATCATGCCGGGATTGTTGCCCGGAATAAACATCATGGTTCTTCTCAGTCTAACCTTCTGATAAGCCATTTTTTATTCCCCCCACTTGTAATCGGTAGACTCGGCGGCACGATAGAAAGCAGCGCACACCCGGGCCTTGATGGTGCAGTCCAGTGCACCTCTGTCGTTGGCTACGACCTTAACGCCGTCAGCCCCCAAACTCTCCAGGGTCTCGGTGATGACCTTTCTGATCTGTTTGCCGTACTGCTTTTCCACTGTACTGGTCAAATCGATCTCGATCCCCTTCGCGCCCTTTTCCAGTGTAACCATAATGTCACTGGACTCCAGCGTTCCGGCAGAGGCGGTCTTTTTGATTTCCATGTCCCAACACTACCTTTCTTTGCTGAACCCTGATTTGTAATGTTCCATTTTCTGTTCAGAATTTGGAAACACCTTATTTACAGATACACTATAAAACATTTGCCTTTAAAATTCAAATACGAAAAAGGTATACGCAATATGCAAAATGAACTATATCAAACCATCTTAAAAAAAGCTGGGGGAAGATGAATTGTTTTTGTGTGTACAATTAGCATAAAAAAATCGCTTCATCTTCGTCTTATATGACGAAATATTTTTTTGTCTTTCCGATGAATTTTGCTCTTGAGCACTTGTACAATTCTGTTTTGGCTCTTGTATTATCGCATATTATTTATTAAAAATCAACATTTTGTTGATACTTTTTGTTTTTAGTGCTGTGTTTTACTGTTGCTTTTACCCTGTAAACGGATAAAGGAGACCGCATTCCATAAATGAATACGGTCTCCCAAAAAACAAAATATTTGTAATACTTGGAGGCGATTTTTCTTTATTGATCAGCCACGATAGTAGTTGATCAGGCAGCCGTCCAGGATGATCTGACGTTCATCATCGGTCAGAGTACCCAGAGAAACGGTGATCTCCCGAACCTCATTACCAATGACATAGCCCTTGATCGCATCGCTCTTTTCCACAATGGCCTTGCGGATACCGGGGAAGAAAATGTAATCATCCAGCTGGAAGGCTTCAGGATCCTCCACCAGGAAGGGGATCATGCCCCAGTTGATCAGGTTGGAGCGATACCGCTTGGTGGCATACTCCTTGGCCAGGTTGGCCCAGGCGCCCAACACTCTCTGGCAGGAGGCAGCCTGCTCACGGGCGGAACCGTCACCGGGCTTGTTGGCAAAGATGGTGCTGCCAATGCCGATCTGACGGGGATGAACATCAGCAAAACCGGGGATGGTCTTGATCTTGTCGTATACCGCAGTCAGCTCGGTTTCCTTAGCGGGGCAGGAACCGGATTCCCGGATCAGCTCCAGCTCATGGACAGCTTTGGCCTTGCCCACATAAGCAGGATCTTTCCGGCTCAGGGCAAACTCCGCCAGACGGAGAGGATTGGAGCGGTAAGAAGAGGTCTCACCGGAGGGGATCAGCTCGTCAGTAGTGGTAACAGGGTCGGTGATGTAGCTGACCACCTTCACCAGCAGATCCTCGGTGAGAGCGGGAATCTCCGGCCAGTCTTTGATGTTGGGGCCAAACTTCAGCTCTGCGTCGGGCTGCGCCTTGCCAAAGCCGTCATACACTCTCTTGTCATAGACGCTCTTGTCAAAGTAGTACTTGGGATTGGTGTAATTCACATCCAGATCGGTGGCTGCGGTCAGGCGGCCTCCGTTGATGGCGGTGGCGGCGATGGAACGGGCATCCATCAGCGCTACGCCGGACATCTGGCCCTCGCCGGGCTTGGAGCCTTCCCGGTTGGGGAAGTTGCGGGTGGTATGGCGGATGGAGAACTCACCGTTGGCAGGAGTGTCGCCTGCACCGAAGCAGGGACCGCAGAAGCACTCGCGGATGATGGCGCCGGCGCCGGCGATCTTGGCAATGGAGCCATTCTTGATCAGCTCCAGATAGGCGGGCATGGAGCCGGGATAAACGCTCATCTTAAAGGTGCCGTTGCCGCAGGACTTGCCGTCCAGGATATCGGCTACCGCGCAGACATTGTCAAAGGTACCGCCGGAGCAGCCGGCCACAATGCCCTGGTCCACATAGATTTCACCGTCAGCATGGAGCTTGCTCATCAGGTCCATATGAGCGGTTTTGGCGATCTGGCTGTTGGCCCGATCCTCCACCATCTTCAGGATGTCCTTGGCATTCTCTTTCAGCTCACGGATGGTGTAGGTGTAGCTGGGATGCATGGGCATAGCGATGGTGCACTCCACCTTGGAAAGATCCACATACACGCAGCCGTCATAGTAAGCCACATCAGAGGGATTGAGCTCTTTATAAGCCTCGGGACGGCCATGGATGGTGAAGTAATCCTTCACTTTCTCATCGGTGACCCAGATGGAGGACCAGCAGGTGGTCTCGGTGGTCATAACATCGATGCCGTTGCGGAACTCTACAGGCAGGTTCTTGACGCCGGGGCCCACAAACTCCATCACCTTGTTCTTGACATAACCATTGGCGTAAACCTTGCCAATGATGGACAGCGCCACGTCCTGAGGACCTACGCCTGCAGCGGGAGCGCCTTCCAGGTAGATGGCGATCACACCGGGACGGGGCATATCATAGGTGCGCTTGAGCAGCTGCTTGGCCAGCTCACCGCCGCCTTCGCCCACAGCCATGGTGCCCAGAGCGCCGTAGCGGGTGTGGCTGTCGGAGCCCAGGATCATGCGGCCGCAGCCGGACATCATCTCACGGTTGTAGGAGTGGATGACCGCCATATTGGTGGGAACATAGATGCCGCCGTATTTCTTGGCAGCGGACAGGGCAAACATGTGGTCGTCCTCATTGATGGTGCCGCCTACAGCGCACAGACTGTTGTGGCAGTTGGTCAGGACATAGGGAATGGGGAACTCTGTCATACCACTGGCGCGGGCAGTCTGAATAATACCTACATAAGTAATATCATGGGAGGTCAGGGAGTCAAACTTGATCCGCAGGTTCTCCTCTGTACCGCTGTTATGAGCAGCGATGATGCCGGCGGCCATTGTACCGCGGCGAGCCTCCTCCTTGCTGGGGACTGTACCCTTGGCCTGCTTGAGGGCCGCCTGGGCATTGTTGTCGTCAGGGATAATCTGACATCCATCCACCAGATAAACACCGGTGTCATACAACTTAACCATTCTGCATCTTCCTTTCGCTGTTCTGTCAGGCTGTTTGTTTTTCACAGCATCTCAGCCGTGCTTGTCTTTTTTCTGATTACATTATATAATATCGGTAGTTCATAGGCAAATATTTAATTTCAAATACCCCCTATAAATTTTATCAATAGGAGCAAGGATGAATGACTGACAAAGAACTGCTGTATATCCGCGCTGTGGCAGAGGAACGGAGCATTTCCAAAGCCGCCCAAAAGCTGTTCATCACCCAGCCCTCTCTGAGCCAGTGCATCCAGCGGATCGAAAACACCTTGGGCACCCGTCTGTTCACCCGCACCAGCAGCGGTTTGACTCTCACTTACGCCGGAGAACGATACTGCCAGATCGCCGGGCAGATCCTGCGTATCTACAACGACTTTGAGCTGGAAGTCAGTGACATCAACAACCTGAAAAAGGGCAGGGTCACCATCGGCATCACCACCTATATGTCTACCTACTTTCTTCCTTCCATCCTCCCCGCTTTCCATCGCCTTTATCCCAACATCGAAGTTTATGTGCTGGAGGAGACCTCCACACAGCTGGAACGGGATCTAGGCTCCGGACGGCTGGATTTTGCCCTGTCCCACCTCTCCCCACCTCCGGAAAATGTACCGGCGGACAATGTGGAGTTTCGCCCGCTGCATCAGGATCCTTTTGTTCTCACCGTTCCGCCGGGCCATCCCCTTTGCCGGGATGCCGTTCAGTATCCGGGGGAGGAATTTCCCAGGATCGACCTGCTCCGCTTCGCCCAGGAGCCTTTTGTTATGGTCACCCGGGGACAGCGCATCCGAAAAATTTCCGATATGATTCTGGGCAGAGCACAGATAAACCCGCCCATCGTCCTCTCCACCAAAAGCTTTGAAACAGCCAGACGTCTAGCCGCCCAGGGAATGGGGGTCACCTTTACTCCCCGGCAGTATCTGGATATTTTTCCAGGGCATTATCCTGGCGAATATTATTGCATCGATCCCCTTTATCATCCCTACTGGACCCTGGGTATCGGAGTACTGAAAAGCGGTTACCTGTCACGGGCCGCTCAAAGTCTCATTGAAATGATCTGCGGGATGTTTGCCGACAAATCCCAGCAGAATCATGATCATGAGGAAATGGAAGAAAACCTTTTTCCCCAATCAAGTTCTTAACGGAAATCAAACCAAGAGCGTAAAAACCCTTTGTCATCCATTCCTCTCAAATCTGAAAAGCATGAACTTGAATCACACCGTATCTTTGGTTGTATAAGCCACATCCCCATAGCGGAAGTGAGTAACGCCCAAAGCGAGGCGTTCCCGTTACAGCCTTTCAGCAGCATCTCCCTGCTTATACAAACTTTTAAGCAAAGAGAGGCCCCGCCGTAAATCACAGCGGGGCCTCTCTTTTATTTGAATGGTTTGCTTTCTTTTACAGAGCTCTGGTAAGGACTTCCTGCTCCGCAGCTGCAATAAAATCGCTGAGAGCCACAGCGCCCTTGTCTCCATCCTTCCGGGAGCGGACAGAAACAGTTCCCTCTGCTTCCTCCTTCTCACCCACAATGAGCATATAGGGGATCTTTTGCAGCTGTGCCTGACGAATCTTGTAGCCGATCTTCTCAGGACGGAAATCCTTCTCCACCCGCAGACCAGCCTCATCCAGTGCGGCAGCCACTTTAGCGGCATAATCATTGTATTTCTCAGAAACAGGAATCACTTCCACCTGCACGGGGGCCAGCCACATGGGGAAAGCACCAGCAAAGTGCTCGGTGATAACGCCGATGAACCGCTCAATGGATCCCAGCACCACGCGATGGATCATCACAGGACGGTGCTTCTCATTGTCCGCGCCGGTATACTCCAGCTCAAAGCGCTCAGGCAGCTGCATATCCAGCTGGATGGTGCCGCACTGCCAGGTACGTCCCAGAGAGTCCGCCAGATGGAAGTCCAGCTTGGGACCATAGAAAGCGCCGTCTCCCTCATTGATGATATAATCCTTACCCATCTCTGTTACAGCAGCCTTCAGGGTCTCAGTAGCAAAGTCCCAATCCTTCACATCGCCCATATGATCCTCGGGCATGGTGGAAACCTCGATCTGATAGGTCAGACCAAACACAGAGTAAACCTCGTCAAACAGGCGGACCACATTCTTGATCTCATCCTTCATCTGCTCCCAGGTCATGAAGATATGGGCATCATCCTGAGTAAAGCAGCGGACACGGAACAGACCGTGGAGGGCGCCGGACAGCTCATGACGATGAACCAGACCCAGCTCGCCCACACGGAGCGGCAGATCACGGTAGGAATGGGGCTCACTCTTGTACACCAGCATACCGCCGGGACAGTTCATGGGTTTGATGGCAAAGTCCACATCGTCAATGACGGTGGTGTACATATTTTCCTTATAATGATCCCAGTGTCCGGAACGCTCCCACAAAGAGCGGTTGAGCATCATGGGAGTGGAAATCTCCACATATCCATAGCGCTTGTGTACCTGGCGCCAATAGTCGATCAGGGTATTGCGCAGCACCATGCCCTTGGGCAGGAAGAAGGGGAAACCAGGGCCCTCATCCATCAGTGTGAACAGACCCAGTTCCTTGCCCAGTTTCCGGTGATCCCGGCGTTTGGCTTCCTCCAGCCGCTCCAGGTATTCCTCCAGCTGGCTCTTCTTGGGGAATGCTGTACCATAAATACGGCAGAGCATCTTGTTCTTCTCGCTGCCTCTCCAGTAAGCGCCGGTGGAAGAGGTGAGCTTGACCGCCTTGACCGGGGCGGTGGTCATCAGGTGAGGACCAGCGCACAGATCGGTAAAGTCCCCCTGCTTGTAAAAGCTGATTTTCTCGCCCTTACCGGCGTGCTCCTCAATCAGTTCCACCTTGTAGGGCTGATCCTTCATCAGCTCCAAAGCCTCCTGGGGATCCAGCTCAAAGCGCTCAATGGGCAGAGCCTGTTTGACAATGGCCGCCATTTCCTTCTCGATCTTCTCCAGATCCTCAGGGGTAAAGGCAGGCTCCACATCGAAGTCATAATAAAAGCCGTTGTCAATGGCAGGGCCAATGGCAAACTTGGCATTGGGGAACAGATGCATCACCGCTTGGGCCAGAATATGGGAAGCGGAGTGATTGAAGGCCCACTGACCGTCCTTGTCATCAAAAGTAAGAATTTCCAGCTGGCAATCATGATCCAGCACTGTCCGCAGATCCTTGAGCTCACCGTCAATCCGGGCGGCGCAGGCGGCCTTATACAGACCCATTCCCAGTTCCTTGGCCACATCGGCGGCAGTGACCGGATGATCAAAGGATTTAACCACGCCGTCCTTCAGTGTTACATTGACCATTGTTTTGATACCTCCAAGTTCTATTTTGAATCCAGCTGCAGGGAGGGAGAAACAAAAAAAGCCGCCCTGCACAGCACAGGGCGGGTATCTTGACCCACGGTTCCACCTGAATGACAGAGCTCCTTTGGCTCCGCCTCTCATTAGGGATGATAACGCTGTCCCAGCGGCGGTGTTCAGCCTTCTGCCTGCACCGCTCTCAGGAGTGGTACCCTGTCCTGCAACATCCACCCACGATCTCAGCAGTTTCATGGATTCTCTGTCAGGATGCTTGACGCAGTAGGGGCGTCTCCGTCAACGAATTTTCTTTGTTTCAACTGCTTCTAATTTAGCACCCCATGAGACAAAAGTCAAGGGCTAAAGAAAGGATTGGCGCTGTTTTTTGCCAGGTTTGCTCTTTAAAAGCAGCCAGCGCGCACGCCCTGTGTTTTTTGTGGCGATACCATAGCCAAAAGCAGGTGCAGGAGTTCATTTTACATCTGTGGCAGCCTTCAAAAACCGTACTCCAAATAAGTTTTGAGGCAGGCGGAAAACCTGCCTCCACCCCCTTGTGTCCGGTTTTCAGAGAGCTGTTTTTTTGGATATGAAACAGGTGTTTACCGCAGTAAAAACTTGTCGTTTTTGTGACGAAGTTGTTGCATCATGTGTTACAAATTCCTTGACATTCATAAGAAGAAGTTATACAATAATAGGGGTATTTGTATAACTTTTTTACAGATACTCCCTGCTATTTTTGTTACACTTTCCATAATCCCCAGCAAGTCAAAAAATCAAAAGAAAAGGAGGAAAAGGCACAGAATTATGACAACCCAAACATTGAGCATGATCGTGTGCGGACTGATTTCATTTGTCGTCGGCGCGGTATTGGCCTTCTTTGCCGGCGTTAAGTATAGAATGAAAGTAGCCGAAGCCGAGCTGGGCTCAGCAGAAGAAGAAGCCAAACGTCTGGTAAGCGACGCCATCAGAGCAGCTGAAACCAAGAAAAAGGAAGCTCTGCTGGAAGCCAAGGATGAGATCTACAAGATCAAAAACGACTCCGAAAAGGAGATCAAGGAACGGCGCAGCGAGGTGCAGCGTCAGGAGCGGCGCCTTCAGCAGCGGGAGGAAAATCTGGACCGCAAGACGGAAAACATGGAGAAGAAGGAAGAAGCTCTTCAGCAGAAACTGAAGGATGCCGACCAGAGGCTCCAGGAAGCGGAGCAGGTAAAGGCCAGCCAACTGGAAATGCTGGAACGGATCTCGGGGTATTCCGAGGAACAGGCAAAAGCCTATCTGCTGTCCACCCTCAGCGATGAGCTGACCCATGAAAAAGCGCTGAAGATCCAACAGTTTGAACAGCGCTACAAGGAGGAAGCGGACCAGAAGGCACGGGAGATCATTTCCCAGGCTATTCAGCGCTGTGCCGCTGACCATGTGGCTGAGGTTACTGTTTCGGCAGTTCCCCTGCCCAGCGATGAGATGAAAGGCCGGATCATTGGCCGTGAAGGACGCAATATCCGTACCCTGGAAACCCTGACAGGTGTAGACCTGATCATCGACGACACCCCTGAGGCCATCACCCTCTCCAGCCATGACCCGGTCAAGAGAGAGGTGGCGCGGATCGCCCTGGAGAAGCTGATCCAGGATGGCCGTATCCATCCCGCCCGTATTGAGGAAGCGGTGGAAAAAGCAGCCCGAGAAGTGGAACAGAAAATCAAGCAGGACGGCGAGCGCGCCGTCATTGAAACCGGAGTTCATGGTGTCCATCCTGAACTGATGCGGCTGCTGGGACGTATGCGCTATCGTACCAGCTATGGACAGAACGTACTGGATCACTCCATTGAAGTGGCTCAGATCGCGGGTATTATGGCTTCTGAGCTGGGATTGGAGCCCACACAGGCCAAGCGTGCCGGCCTTCTCCATGATATCGGCAAGGCTCTCACCCATGAGATCGAAGGCTCCCATGTGGCTATTGGTGTGGATCTGGCCCGGAAGTACCGTGAGAATCCAGACATTATCCACGCCATTGAGGCACATCACAATGATGTGGAGCCCAAGACCATTGTGGCATGTCTGGTTCAGGCTGCCGATGCTATCTCCGCCGCCCGTCCCGGCGCCCGGAGAGAAAATCTGGAAAATTACATCAAGCGTTTGGAAAAGCTGGAAAGCATCGCTAACTCCTTTGAGGGAGTGGACAAGTGTTTTGCTATCCAGGCTGGCCGTGAGATTCGCATTATGCTCAAACCCGACATCATCAGTGATGATCAGATGATTATCACCGCTCGGGAAATTGCCAAGCGGATCGAGGATGAAATGGAATATCCGGGCCAGATCAAGGTCAATGTCATTCGGGAAACCCGTGCGATTGAATACGCAAAATAAACTGAACCTGCAACCAAAGGGGACCGCTTCGGCGGTCCCTTGAGCGTGTCGAAAAAGTTCGACACGCTCAAGGGGGTATGGGATACCCCCTGGATACGCCGCTTGGTTCCTGACGAAACCAGCGGCGATACCCCCGGTTTCGCGCCCCGGTGGGCGCGGGTCGTGGTATAAAAATCAGGCGCATGTCCTGATTTTTATGGGGATTTTGAATTTTATTTGCTCTTTCAAACAGGCTTTTTCTACAGTCTGAAGGGACCGCTTCGGCGGTCCCTTTTTTTATATGTGCAATCAAAGACAAAAGCTCAAAACAGAAGGTACTGCATCTGATGAAACTGGTTCTTTTGAATTCATTGATTTTGTTGATACCAGTGAAAAATTTTTGTTTTGGAGACGAAGATTGCTGGGTATTATGGGATTCCATTTAAGCTGCAAAAAGTACTATCATGTCGAAAATATACAAATAGTAATCTGCTAATACCTGCTTTGGACAATTCAGCAGCTGTGCACCCAACCTTGTATCCTTTCCATTGGACCGTACTGTTTCAAAATGATGCTTCTTTTCATCAGCTTTGCCTGTGAAGTATCTTTTCTCCTCCTTACTGCTGGGATTGATAACACAAGTGATGATTTAGGGCTGTCGCAATTGAATTTTATAAAAGCTGAAATTTGTAGTATTTTGCATCAAATATACTATAAGTATTACATATTTTAGAAGATGACCTCCGCTTGTATCAAAAATCTTTATATAAGGCTATTGACAAAATAATATTATATATCATATAATATCGCTGTAAAAACAATATTGTTTCCAGCATATCTATTGTCATCTTTTATCCTGGGTTATCAAAGTACCTTCACTTTTGTACAGAAGATGATATAAAGCTTTGCTGTCCCACCAGAAAGGAGGCGCCTATGGCTCTACCCATCAGCTCCGGATTAATGGATGCCATCGTTTTGGCGGTAGTTGCCCGGGAAGGAACCTATGGCTACAAAATCACCCAAGATATCCGACAGGTGGTGGAAATCTCAGAATCCACTCTATATCCGGTTCTGAGAAGACTTCAGAAAGACCACTGTTTGGAAACCTATGATTTGGAATTTCAAGGGCGTAACCGACGGTATTACCGCATCACCCCCATTGGGCAGGCCCGTTTATCTTCGTACCTGAAAGAGTGGCAGGAACATAAGGAACGGATCGACCAAATTCTTTTCGATGATGGCAGCGCACAAAAGGAGGAGCCTATCCATGAATAAAAAAGAGTTTTTGTCCCGCCTCAGGATTGCTCTTTGCAGTCTGCCGGAGGAAGAACGGGAAAACGCAGTAAAATATTATCAGGAATATTTTGATGAAGCCGGGCCGGAACGGGAACGGGAAATCATTGAGGAACTGGGTTCTCCCGAAGCAGTCGCTCAAGGTATTTTGCAGGATTATGCCGACAACAATCCTCAATGGGCCTCTATTCACTACCACACTCCTTCCCCTGCTGTTGAGGAAGCGAAAAAGCGGAAAATGCCTGTATGGGCCATTGTGCTGGTGTGCCTTTTGCTTTCTCCCCTGCTGCTGCCTTTGGGATTGATTGTGTTGACCATTATTTTAGGGGCATTTGGTGTTGTCTTCGGTCTGTTCATCGGCTGCATTGGCCTGATGGCCGCTTTTGCCGTAACTGCTCTTGTGGTTTTGGCTGCCGGACTGCTGTTGGCCTTTGCCGGCCTTGGCTCACTTCTGGCTTCTCCTGCTGCGGCACTGCTGTGTATGGGAGTGGGACTGCTGCTGATAGGGTTTAGTATCCTGGGGATCGTCGCTGCAGTCTGGCTGATCGTCACCTGCATCCCCACCGTTGTTCGCTGGATCGGCAATCTTTGCCGTCTGCCTTTCCGGAAAGGGGGCGCACAGTCATGAAGAAATTTTACCGTACTGCTTTAGCTCTGGCCGGAGGGTTGGTAATCCTGGGAATTCTGCTGACAGTATTGGGGTTGGTATTGGGCGCCCCCCTCAGCAGCCTTTCCATCAAAATGCCGCTGAATATACGCATCTTTCCCCATCTTTCTTACTCCTCTTCGTTCCAGGAAAAAAATCCAGACTTTTTCGCCCTTTATGAAGGGGTACGTTCACTGGAAATCGAAGGAACGGAAGCGGCCATCACCATTAAAAATGGAGATGATTTTTCCATTGAAGCAAAGCATCCTGCATCCAACTTTTCCTCTGAACTCCATGGCAGCCGGTGGGTAATCCATTCCGGCGAGTTAAGATCCCATCAATGGCCGGTGGATCAGGCGCCGGAAATCACCATTACTCTTCCCAGAGATTTCGTGGCAGAGGAATTGAATGTGGAACTGGGGGTTGGTTCTCTTACCTCTGCTCCATTGGCTGCCCAAAAAGCAGAACTGGAGGTTGGTATTGGAGAGATGACAATAGAAACCCTGGATTGTCCCAATCTGTCTTTGGAGGTGGAAATGGGGTCTGTAAACATGACGTTGGCAGGCCGCGAGGAAGATGTGGCGTTTTCTCTGGAAAACAACATGGGCAGTGTATCCATTGGTTCCCGAACTTGGGCGGGATTCGACCAGGAAGAGCGTTGGAACCCAGACGCTCCAAGAAAAGCTGAAATTTCCTGCTCTATGGGCGAAGTCTTTATTGACTGGGCAAAGTAAAGCTGCATTATAAAAGATCTTTGAACAGGTGGAACACAATGTTCCTCAATCCATAACGCTTCATTTTACCGTTTTTAAAAAGTTTGGTCCCCGGCATAGTTCTAAATTGTACAGCGTTTAGCGCTCTATCCCCACTTTTGCCGCCCAACAGCGGCCTCCATGCAATACTGATATTTTTACAGCAAAAAAGAGACGGCCAAAAACTCTGCCGTCTCTTTTTTGTATGAACAAAATCATTCTCAGCTTGGCCGCTATAGCCGCTCTGTATGTAATAGAAAGCTCTTCCCAGAAGATTCTCCTCTGTACTTTTCCCAAAGAAAAACTTCCTGAAAGGGCTCAGATCATTCCTGATAATATTTAATCAGGGCCTGACTGCCATCATTCTCATAGCCTTTTTGGGCCATGCCTTCGTAAAGACGGAGCACAGCCTCCAGCATTTCCAGCTGGACACCACGGCTTCTGCTTTCTTCATCTACAATTTTCATATCTTTGATGAAGTGCTTGATAAAGAATCCCGGTGCCAAATCTCCTTTTAACACCCGGGGCGCCATGTTGTTGATCTGCCAGCTGCCAGCCGCTCCCCCACTGATGGCTGCCAGCATTTTTTCAGGGTCCAGCCCCACTTTTTCCGCATAAACCAACGCTTCCGTATAAGCCGCAGTGGCTCCTGCCACACAAATCTGATTGCAGGCCTTGGTATGCTGGCCACATCCCGCAGGCCCCATCAGGTTGATGCTCTTACCCATGCACTGGAAGAGCGGCATTACGTCCTCAAGATCCTTTTCGTCTCCACCTACCATAATGGACAAAGAGGCTGCTTTGGCACCGCTGTCTCCACCAGAAACTGGCGCATCCATTACCCGAATACCTTTTTTCTTTCCCTCTTCATATAAGCGCTGCGCCAGTGCCGGAGAGGAAGTCGTCATATCAACTGCCAGAGCGCCCGTTTTTGCACAAGCAAAAATACCTTCTTCACCCAAAAAGACCTCTTCCACGTCTTTGGGATAACCTACCATAGAAAAAATATAGTCCGCATCCTGTACCGCTTCCCGGACACTTCCTACGCAATGAAAGCCATATTCCTCTTCCAGTTGTTTTCTCTTCTCCTCACGGCGGACATAAGCAGTAACGGCATATCCCTTTTTCACCAGATGACCCGCCATAGGCGCTCCCATTACGCCGGCACCTATCCAAGCTACCTTTTTCATATTGGCCAACTCCTCTTTTGATAGTGAAATGTTCCGCAATCACCGTTGCGGCGGAATCCTTTTTGAGTATAGCCTATCTGCTGCTGAAAAGTCAACCATGACAGGAGATTCACCTATGGTCACTCCAAAAGACGCCTCGTTGTTGCCTCAATAGGTATCATCGGTTGAACTAACAATTTTTAAAAATCTTCAAAATGGTCTGAAAAAGATCTGTTATCGCTATGTGCCCTCTGTGTACTGAATTTTGCTTTGCTTGCACCACTTATCCCTCCGCCCGCAAACATATTGCTCTCCAGAAAGCTTTTTATTACCGGCGATTGGCTGGTCACTGTTTACTTTCCTCAATATCTGAAGATGCAGTTTTACAGGACGCTTCACCAGCAAAACCAAAGACTTTCATTTAACAACAAAAGGGCGCGGTCAAATGACCGCGCCCTCTCATTAAGGCGAAACTAAAATTTAGGAGTTGATCTTGGTAACAACACCGGAACCGACGGTACGGCCGCCCTCACGGATAGCGAAGCGGAGGCCTTCCTCGATAGCGATGGGGGTGATCAGCTCAACATCCATCTCGACGTTATCGCCGGGCATGCACATCTCGGTGCCCTCAGGCAGGGAGATAACACCGGTAACGTCGGTGGTTCTGAAATAGAACTGAGGTCTGTAGTTGTTGAAGAAGGGGGTATGACGGCCGCCCTCAGACTGCTTCAGAACATACACCTGGCCACGGAACTTGGTGTGGGGGTGAATGCTGCCGGGCTTGCACAGAACCTGACCACGCTCGATCTCGGTTCTCTGAATACCACGGAGCAGAGCGCCGATGTTGTCGCCGGCCTCAGCATAATCCAGGGTCTTGCGGAACATCTCAACGCCGGTAACGACGGTCTTCTTTCTCTCCTCGGTCAGACCGATGATCTCGACCTCGTCGCTGGTCTTGACCTGTCCACGCTCAACTCTACCGGTGGCAACAGTACCACGGCCGGTGATGGTGAACACGTCCTCAACAGGCATCAGGAAGGGCAGGTCAGCCTTACGCTCAGGAGTGGGGATATAATCATCAACAGCATCCATCAGAGCCAGGATGGGAGCATACTCAGGAGCGGAAGGATCCTTGCTGTCGCTCTCCAGAGCCTTCAGAGCGGAACCCTTGATGATCGGGATGTCGTCGCCGGGGAACTCGTAGCTGGACAGCAGCTCACGGATCTCCATCTCAACCAGCTCCAGCAGCTCCTCGTCGTCCACTTGGTCAACCTTGTTCATGAACACAACGATATAGGGCACGCCAACCTGACGAGCCAGCAGGATGTGCTCACGGGTCTGAGGCATGGGGCCATCAGCGGAAGAAACAACCAGGATAGCGCCGTCCATCTGAGCAGCACCGGTGATCATGTTCTTAACATAGTCAGCATGTCCGGGGCAGTCAACGTGAGCATAGTGACGCTTGTCGGTCTCATACTCAACGTGAGCGGTGTTGATGGTGATACCACGCTCTCTCTCTTCGGGAGCCTTATCGATCATATCATAGGCCTCGAACTGAGCCTGGCCCTTCAGAGCCAGAACCTTGGTGATAGCAGCGGTCAGGGTGGTCTTGCCGTGGTCGACGTGACCAATGGTACCAATGTTTACATGGGGTTTGGTTCTTTCGAACTTCTGCTTTGCCATTGTAATTTCCTCCCTTTAACTAGGATTCTAAAAATTTTCCGCCTATACGGTTACAACTTGTATTGTATCAAGTTATGCGCCCAATTTCAAGGGCTTATACAGGCTTTTATTCCCCTTTGGTGCGAACGCTGATAATTTTATCGGCAATGCTCTTGGGAACCTCCACATAGTGGCTGGGCTCCATGGTATACTGGCCACGGCCCTGGGTCTTGGAACGCAGGTCGGTAGCGTAACCGAACATTTCGGAAAGGGGCACAAAAGCGTTGATCTGGTTGGCGCCATGACGGGACTCCATGCCCTGGATCTGACCACGGCGGGAGTTGAGGTCGCCGATGACGTCGCCCATATAATCCTCGGGGGTGATGACGGAAACCTTCATGATAGGCTCCAGGATGACGGGATCAGCCTTCCGCATACCTTCCTTGAAGGCCATGGAGGCGCAGATCTTAAACGCCATTTCAGAGGAGTCTACTTCATGGTAAGAACCATCATACAGAGTGACCTTGACATCCACAACGGGATAGCCGGCCAAAACACCGGACTGCATCGCGCCCTGGATACCCTGGTCGATAGGTCCGATATACTCCTTGGGGATCGCGCCGCCCACGATGGCGTTGATAAACTCATAGCCCTTGCCGGATTCGTTAGGCTCAATCTTGATCTTGACATGACCATACTGACCCTTACCACCGGACTGCTTGGCATACTTGTTGTCCACGTCGGCAGGCTTGCGGATGGTTTCCTTGTAAGCAACCTGGGGCTTGCCCACGTTTGCTTCCACCTTGAACTCACGGAGCAGACGGTCCACGATGATCTCCAGATGGAGCTCACCCATACCGGCGATGATGGTCTGGCCGGTCTCCTGATCGGTGTAGGTCTTGAAGGTGGGATCTTCCTCAGCCAGCTTGGCAAGGCCGATGCCCATCTTTTCCTGACCAGCCTTGGTCTTGGGTTCGATGGCGACCCGGATAACGGGATCGGGGAACTCCATAGACTCCAGGATGATGGGATGCTTCTCGTCGCAGAGAGTGTCACCGGTGGTGGTGTTCTTCAGACCAACAGCGGCAGCGATATCGCCGGCATAAACCTGCTCGATATCGGTCCGGTTATTGGCGTGCATCATCAGGATGCGGCCCAGACGTTCATTGCTGTCCTTGTTGGCATTGTACACAGTGGAGCCTGCGGTGCAGGTACCGGAGTATACGCGGAAGAAGGCCAGCTTACCCACATAGGGGTCGGTCATGATCTTGAAGGCCAGAGCGGCGAAAGGCTCGTCATCAGAGGAAGGTCTCTCTTCCTCTTCCTCGGTCTCGGGATTGATACCCTTGATGTGAGGAACGTCCACAGGAGAGGGCATATAGTCCACAATGGCATCCAGCAGCTTCTGAACGCCCTTGTTCTTATAGCTGGTACCGCAGACCACAGGAACCATATGGTTGTCCAGGGTCGCCTGACGGATGACGCGCTTGATGTCCGCTACGGCGAGTTCCTCACCGTCCAGATATTTCATCATCAGCTCTTCATCCAGCTCAGCCACAGACTCCAGGAGCTTGGCACGATACTCTTCGGCCTGCTCCTTCATGTCCTCGGGAATTTCCTCCACCCGGATGTCCTTGCCCAGATCGTCATAGTAGACGTCAGCCTTCATCTCCACCAGATCGATGATACCCTTAAAGGTATCCTCACTGCCGATGGGCAGCTGGAGGGGAACCGCGTTGCACTTCAGACGGTCGCGGACCATGTCCAGAACGTTGTAGAAATCGGCGCCCATAATGTCCATCTTGTTGACATAGATCATTCTGGGTACCTTGTACTTGTCGGCCTGACGCCACACAGTCTCGGACTGAGGCTCAACGCCGCCCTTGGCGCACAGAACGGTAACGGAGCCGTCCAGCACACGCAGGGAACGCTCGACCTCAACGGTGAAGTCCACGTGACCGGGGGTATCAATGATGTTGATGCGATGGCGGTTTTTCTTCGCCAGCGCGGGATCATTCTGATATTCGGTGTGGCTCCAATAGCAGGTAGTAGCAGCGGAGGTAATGGTGATACCTCTCTCCTGCTCCTGTGCCATCCAGTCCATCTGTGCGGTACCATCGTGAGTTTCACCGATCTTGTGGGTCTTGCCGGTGTAGTAGAGGATACGTTCTGTAGTTGTGGTTTTACCCGCATCGATGTGAGCCATAATGCCGATATTACGAGTCATCTCGAGAGATACTTCTCTTGGCATATTGCCCTCCTAACCTGATTTGACCGTCCCTCTGCCACAGCACAGGGATTGCATCCAAATGTTTGAAAAAAAGATTTTACAGACAGGATTACCATCTGTAGTGAGCAAAAGCCTTGTTGGCCTCTGCCATCTTGTGGGTGTCGTCCCGCTTCTTGCAGGCGCCGCCCTGGTTGTTGAGAGCATCGAGGATCTCAGCAGCCAGACGCTCCTTCATGGTCTTCTCGGAACGAGCTCTGGAGTAGCTGGTCAGCCAGCGCAGGCCCAGGGTCTGCCGTCTCTCGGGACGGACTTCCATGGGGACCTGATAGGTGGCGCCGCCCACGCGGCGAGCCTTTACTTCCAGAACGGGCATGATGTTCTCCATGGCCTGCTCAAAGCACTCCAGGGCATCCTTGCCAGTCTTTTCCTTGACAATGTCGAACGCGCCGTACACGATCTTCTGAGCCACACCCTTCTTGCCGTCCAGCATCACGCTGTTGACCAGACGAGTGACCAGCTTGGAATTGTAAAGCGGATCCGGCAAAACATCACGTTTTGCGATATTACCTCTTCTTGGCACTTCGCTTCCCTCCTTCATAATAGGATGAATTCATCGGTACTCGAAAGTCAGAACTCCCGTTGGGCCAATCGGAGACTTGTCTATAAACAAAGCCGCCAAATTGGCAGATTTTTTCAAATCAAGGGGTTTCTTACTTTGCGGCACCAGCCTTCTTAGGCCGTTTTGCACCGTACTTGGATCTGGCCTGCATTCTCTTGGCAACACCCTGGGCATCCAGAGTACCACGAATGATGTGATAACGCACACCGGGCAGGTCCTTGACACGGCCGCCGCGAATAAGCACAACGCTGTGCTCCTGCAGATTGTGTCCGATACCGGGAATGTAAGAAGTTACTTCCAGGCCATTGGACAGCCGGACTCTGGCAACTTTACGAAGCGCGGAGTTAGGCTTCTTAGGGGTGGATGTTCTGATTGCAGTACAAACACCTCTCTTTTGGGGAGAATTCTGCTCGATAGCGGTACGCTTCTTGGAGTTCCATCCACGAAGCAGCGCAGGAGCGGTAGATTTCTTCTCCAGGGACTCTCTGCCTTTGCGGACAAGCTGGTTAAAGGTTGGCATTTATTGCACCTCCTCCTGAAAAATTTCGGCTCCGCCGTTGTGACGGCGCCTTGATGATCTATGAAAAACGGGGGTCTCTTGTTGGAAAGGACCCCCGTTTTCACCACAAGCTTTTGAGGTCTCACCAAGATACAATTGTATCAAATGCCTCTCCAACTTGTCAAGAACGAAATTTGGATATTACCGCGATTTTTCTGGTTTTTTTCTGTCCACTCTGCACAGATTCACCGGGTCGAATGAGCATTACTCCTCAGGGAGCTCCTCTTCATCCTCTTCCAGCTCATCCAGCAGCTCCGGCTCCTCCAGATCGTCCTCCTGAGATTCCTCTGCGGCGGCGGGATGCTCCTCACCACAGCAGCAGCTGTCGGCAGCCTCCTCGGTGCGATAGCTGACCAGACCGGTACCGGCGGGAATCAGCTTACCGATGATGACGTTCTCCTTCAGACCCTGGAGCGGATCGGTCTTGCCCTTGATAGCCGCGTCGGTAAGAACACGGGTGGTCTCCTGGAAGGAAGCGGCGGACATGAAGGAATCGGTGGCCAGAGACGCCTTGGTGATACCCAGCAGCACAGGATGGTACTCCGCTTTTCTGCGGCAGCCGCCGTCCTCAGCGTTGAGGCGGTCGATCTCAGCGTTGACCCGCTTGACTTCCGCCCGGTCGGCCAGAGCGCCGGGAATCAGGCTGGTATCGCCTGCATCCTCTACCTTCACCTTCTTCATCATCTGACGGACAATGACCTCGATGTGCTTGTCGTTGATATCAACACCCTGGGTACGGAAGACCATCTGAACTTCCTTGATCAGATAATCCTGTACAGCCAGTTCGCCGTTGACCGCCAGCACCTCGGCAGGCTCAGCGGAGCCTTCGGTGATGAAGGTACCCTTTTCAATATAGTCGCCCGCAGCCACTCTCAGCTTGGAACCGTAAACGATCTGATGCTCAAACCGCTCGCCGGTCTCAGGATTATCCACCCGGATCAGATCCACGCCCTTGTTGTCCTTGTCAAAGGAAACCTTACCGGCGCAGTGAGCGATAACCGCCGCGTTCTTGGGCTTTCTGGCCTCGAACAGCTCCTCAACACGGGGAAGACCCTGTGTGATATCGCTGGCGGAAACCGCGCCGCCGAAGTGGAAGGTTCTCATGGTCAGCTGAGTACCAGGCTCACCGATGGACTGAGCAGCGATGATACCTACTGCTTCACCGATGGCAACAGGCTGATCGGTGGCCATGTTGG
This sequence comes from Angelakisella massiliensis, assembly GCF_900104675.1. Taxonomy (GTDB): domain Bacteria; phylum Bacillota; class Clostridia; order Oscillospirales; family Ruminococcaceae; genus Angelakisella; species Angelakisella massiliensis. Next base: position 104,271 of record NZ_LT629945.1, read on the forward strand.
CGCCATAGCACTTGGCGCAGACGCCGTCCTTGGCCTGGCAGTTGATGATGGAGCGGATCTTCACCTTCTTGATACCGGCGGCGATGATCTTCTCCGCGTCAGCATCGTTCATCATCTTATCCCGGCTTACCAGCACCTCGCCGGTAGCGGGATCAATGACGTCGTCGGCCACATAACGGCCGCAGAGACGCTCGGCGAAATCCTCGATGACACGGCCGCCATCGCTGATCTCATAGACCTCGATACCCTCGTGAGTACCGCAGTCGTCCTCACGGATGATCACTTCCTGGGAAACGTCCACCAGACGGCGGGTCAGGTAACCGGAGTCCGCGGTACGCAGAGCGGTATCGGCCAGACCCTTTCTGGCGCCTCGGGAGGAGTTGAAGTACTCCAAGATGTTCAGACCTTCACGGTAGTTGGAACGAATGGGGATTTCGATGGCGCGTCCGGAGGTGTTTGCAATCAGACCTCTCATACCGGCCAGCTGACGGATCTGGTCCATAGAACCACGGGCGCCGGAGTGAGCCATCATAAAGATGGGGTTGTGGGTATCGAAGTTCTCCTCCAGAGCCTTCTTCACCTGATTGGTGGTATCGGTCCACACCTTGATGACCTGATCGTAACGAACATCATCAGAGATATAACCACGCTCATACTGGCGGCGGATCTTCTCGATCTTATCCTCAGCCTGAGCGATCAGCTCTGCCTTCTGGGGCGGGATGGTGGCGTCGGATACGGCGACGGTGAGAGCGCCCAGGGTGGAATACTTGAAGCCCTGAGATTTCACCTGGTCCAGCACCTCACTGGTGCGGGTGGTGCCGTGGCGCTTGATGCACTTGTCAATGATCTTGGACAGCTGCTTCTTGGTCACCAGGAACTCGATCTCATAGCGGAACAGGTTCTCCTCCTTGGAGCGGTCCACAAAGCCCAGATCCTGGGGAATGGGGTTGTTGAAGATGATGCGGCCCACGGTGGTATCCACCAGCTGGCTGCGCATCTGGTCGCCGATCATCTTTTCCCGGCGCACCTTGATGGGGGCATGGAGGCCCACCACATGGGACTGATAAGCCATCAGGGCCTCATCGGTATCACGGAACACCTTGCCGTGACCCATCTCGTCCTCGATGACCATGGTCAGGTAATAGGAACCCAGCACCATGTCCTGAGAAGGTACCGCCACAGGGCGGCCGTCAGAGGGCTTGAGCAGGTTGTTGGCAGCCAGCATCAGGAACCGGGCCTCGGTCTGAGCCTCGGCGGACAGGGGGACGTGAACAGCCATCTGGTCGCCGTCGAAGTCGGCGTTGAAGGCGGTGCACACCAGGGGATGCAGCTTGATGGCGCGGCCTTCCACCAGGATGGGCTCAAATGCCTGGATACCCAGTCTGTGGAGGGTAGGCGCACGGTTAAGCATCACAGGATGGTCCTTGATGACGATTTCCAGAGCGTCCCAGACTTCCTTCTGGGCAGCCTTTTCCACCATCTTCCGGGCCTTCTTGATGTTGTCGGCCACCTTCAGGTCCACCAGGCGCTTCATAACGAAGGGCTTGAACAGCTCCAGGGCCATCTCCTTGGGCAGACCGCACTGATACATCTTCAGTTCGGGACCCACGACGATAACGGAACGTCCGGAGTAGTCAACACGTTTACCCAGCAGGTTCTGACGGAAGCGGCCCTGCTTACCTTTGAGCATATCGGACAGGCTCTTGAGGGGCCGGTTGTTGGGGCCGGTGACGGGACGGCCGCGGCGGCCGTTGTCGATGAGGGCGTCCACCGCCTCCTGGAGCATCCGCTTCTCGTTGCGGACGATGATATCGGGAGCGCCCAGCTCCAGCAGCTTCTTCAGGCGGTTGTTGCGGTTGATGACCCGGCGATACAGGTCGTTGAGGTCGCTGGTGGCGAAACGTCCGCCGTCCAGCTGGACCATGGGGCGGATCTCCGGAGGGATGACCGGGAGCACATCCAGGATCATCCATTCCGGCTTGTTGCCGGAGAGACGGAATGCCTCCACCACTTCCAGACGCTTGAGCAGCTTGGCCCGCTTCTGGCCGGTGGCCTTTTCCAGCTCCTTCTTGATCTCCTGGGACAGCTCCTCCACATCCATCTCCTGGAGCAGCTTCTTGATGGCCTCGGCGCCCATGCCCGCCTCAAACTCGTCCTCATAGGCCTCACGCAGCTCATAGTACTCCTTCTCAGAGAGGAGCTGGAGCTTTTTCAGGCTGGTGATGCCGGGATCGATGACGATATAGGAAGCGAAGTACAGCACCTTTTCCAACACCCGGGGGGAGAGGTTGAGAAGCAGTCCCATCCGGGAAGAGGTACCCTTGAAGTACCAGATGTGAGAAACGGGGGCCGCCAGCTCGATGTGGCCCATCCGCTCACGGCGCACCTTGGAGCGGGTGACCTCGACGCCGCAGCGCTCGCAGATCTTGCCCTTGTAACGGATGCGCTTATATTTACCGCAGTAGCACTCCCAGTCCTTGGTGGGTCCAAAGATCCGTTCGCAGAACAGACCGTCCCGCTCCGGCTTGAGGGTGCGGTAGTTGATGGTTTCAGGTTTTTTGACCTCGCCATAGGACCAGGCTCGGATACTCTCGGGAGAGGCCAGGCCTATTTTGATGGATTCAAATACGTTAAATTCCAATGTGCTACCCCTCTTCCTTATTCATCCATGGAAAAATCGTCGTCAACGTCCAGCAGGGAGTCGTCGGAGAGCACCGCGTCCTCGTCGTCCTCATCGGGATTCTCGATGGCGAAGCTGTCCTCCAGCTCGGAGCCTACCTCCACGTTGTCTTCCTCAAACACAGGAGCGTCGGCAGGAGCCAGACCCATGTTGTCGTCCTCGTCGAAGTTCTGCTTGAGGTCGATTTCGTTGTTATCCTTATCCAATACCCGCACATCCAGCGCCAGGCTCTGCAGTTCCTTAATGAGCACCTTGAAGGACTCGGGGATACCGGGCGTGGGCACGTTGAGGCCCTTGACGATGGACTCGAAGGTCTTGACACGGCCCACCACGTCGTCGGACTTGACGGTGAGGATCTCCTGCAGGGTGTAGGCGGCGCCGTAAGCCTCCAGAGCCCACACCTCCATCTCACCGAAACGCTGGCCGCCGAACTGGGCTTTACCACCCAGAGGCTGCTGAGTCACCAGGCTGTAAGGACCGGTGGAACGGGCGTGGATCTTATCATCAACCAGATGATGGAGCTTGAGGTAATACATATAACCGACGGTGACCCGGTTGTCGAAGGGCTCGCCGGTACGTCCGTCGTACAGAACGGTCTTGCCGTCCTCAGGCAGACCGGCTTCCCGCAGGCAGGCACGGATGTCTTCCTCACGGGCGCCATCGAAGACGGGGGTCATCACCTTCCAGCCCAGCTCCATGGCGGCCCGGCCCAGATGAACCTCCAGCACCTGTCCGATGTTCATACGGGAAGGCACGCCCAGAGGATTGAGCACGATGTCCAGAGGACGTCCGTCAGGCAGATAAGGCATATCCTCCTGAGGCAGCACACGGGAAACAACACCCTTGTTGCCGTGGCGTCCGGCCATCTTGTCGCCCACGCTGATCTTACGCTTCTGGGCGATGTAGCAGCGGACCACCATATTGACACCGGGAGACAGCTCGTCGCAGTTGTCGGGGGTGAACACCTTCACATCCACGATGGTGCCGTACTCGCCGTGGGGCACCTTCAGGGAGGTGTCACGGACCTCACGGGCCTTCTCACCGAAGATGGCCCGGAGCAGCCGCTCCTCGGCGTTCAGCTCAGTTTCGCCCTTGGGGGTGACCTTACCCACCAGGATATCGCCGGCATGGACCTCAGCGCCCACCCGGATGATACCCCGCTCATCCAGCTCCTTGAGCATATCGTCGCCCACGTTGGGGATATCCCGGGTGATCTCTTCCGGTCCCAGCTTGGTGTCACGGGCTTCGATCTCATACTCCTCGATGTGGATGGAGGTGTAAACGTCGTTGCGGACCATCTTCTCGTTGAGGAGAACGGCGTCCTCGTAGTTATAACCTTCCCAGGTCATAAAGCCGATGAGGGCGTTCTTGCCCAGAGCGATCTCACCGTTGCAGGTGGCGGGACCGTCAGCGATTACCTGGCCCACAGTGACCCGCTCGCCCTTGTCCACGATGGGACGCTGGTTGATGCAGGTACCCTGGTTGGAACGGAGGAACTTGATGATGGGATAGGAGACCAGCTCGCCCTCGTCGGTGCGCAGCAGCACCTCATCGGCGCAGACCCGCTCCACGATACCGTTGTGCTTGGAGAGCACCACTGTACCGGAGTCCACAGCGGCCTTATATTCCATACCGGTGCCCACGACGGGGGACTCGGTCTTAATGAGCGGAACAGCCTGACGCTGCATATTGGCGCCCATCAGCGCACGGTTGGCGTCATCGTTTTCCAGGAAGGGGATCATAGCGGTAGCCACGGACACCACCATCTTGGGGGAGACGTCCATGTAGTCCACCTTTTCCCGCTCCACTTCCTGTACGGTATCGCGGTAACGGACGCTGACACGCTTGTTGACAAAGCGGTTTTCCTCATCCAGAGGGGCGTTTGCCTGGGCGACGATGTACTCGTCCTCCACGTCGGCGGTCATGTAGTCCACTTCATCCAGTACCCGGCCGGTTTCCTTATCCACCCGGCGATAGGGGGCCTCCACGAAGCCGTACTCATTGATCCGGGCGAAGGTTGCCAGATAGGAGATCAGACCGATGTTGGGACCTTCAGGGGTCTCAATGGGGCACATGCGGCCATAATGGCTGTAGTGAACGTCGCGGACCTCGAATCCGGCGCGGTCACGGGACAGACCGCCGGGGCCCAGGGCGGACAGACGGCGCTTGTGGGTCAGCTCCGCCAGAGGGTTGGTCTGGTCCATGAACTGGCTCAGGGGAGAGGAGCCGAAGAACTCCTTGATTGCCGCCACCACAGGACGAATGTTAATCAGGGCCTGGGGGGTGATGGATTCCTGATCCTGAGCCTGAGTGGTCATACGCTCCCGGATAACACGCTCCATACGGCTGAAACCGATGCGGAACTGGTTCTGGAGCAGCTCACCCACGCTGCGGATACGGCGGTTGCCCAGATGGTCGATGTCGTCGGTGGTGCCGATGTCATGACCCAGGCAGCACATATAGTTGATGGTAGCGAAGATATCGTACTTGCGGATATACTTGGGGATCAGCTCATCAATCCGGGCACGGATGGCGTCCTTCTTCTCCTCCTCGGTCTCGCAGCTCTCCAGGATCTCCTTGAGCACGGAGAAGCGGACCTTCTCATTGACGCCCAGCTCGATGCAATCGAAGTCCACAAACTTCTTGATGTCCACCATGCCGTTGGAGAGGATCTTCAGCTCTCCGCCGTCCACCTTGACCCAAGCGGTATCCACGCCCAGATCCTCAATGAAATGAGCCTTCTCGCGGGAGATGACTTCGTCCACATCCGCCACGATCTCACCGGTCATGGGATCGGCGATGGGACGGGAAAGGGTGCGGCCATTGAGGCGGTTAGCGATCCCCAGCTTCTTGTTGTATTTGTAGCGGCCTACACGGGACAGATCATACCGGCGGGCATCAAAGAGCAGCTGCACCAGATGCTTGACGGCGCTGTCCAACGTGGGGGGCTCGCCGGGACGCAGCTTGCGGTACACTTCCAGCAGGGCCTCATCGCCGGTCATCTCACTGTCCTTGGCGGCGATGGTCTTGGCAAGGTAGCTGTCCTCACCGAACACCTCAAAGATCTCGTCGTTGCTGCCCACATTGACAGTGAGGGCGTTTGCCAGATCGGCGTTGATCTCCTCGATGGTCACATCGTCCCGCACCCGCAGCAGAGCCCGGATGAAGGTGGTGATGGGCAGCTTGCGGTTTTTATCGATACGGACGCTGAAGACATCGGAGGAATCGGTGTCATACTCCAGCCATGCGCCGCGGTTGGGGATGACGGTGGATTCAAACAATTTTTTACCGGCGGCGTCATACTTGCTGTCATAGTAGACACCGGGGCTTCTGACCAACTGGGAAACGATGACGCGCTCGGCGCCGTTGATGATGAAGGTGCCGGCCTCGGTCATCAGGGGGAAGTCCCCCATGAAGATGTCCTGTTCCTTGACTTCTCCGGTCTCTTTGTTCAGCAGACTTACCCGTACACGCATGGGAGCGGCATAGGTGGTGTCCCGCTCCTTGCACTCGGCGATGGTGTACTTGGGTTTATCGTCCAGCCTGTAGTCGATGAAGTCCAGCACCAGGTTTCCCTGATAGTCGGTGATTGATGACATATCCTTGAAGACCGCTTTCAGGCCTTCGTCCAGGAACCACTTGTATGAGTTCTTCTGTACTTCAATGAGGTTGGGCATTTCCAACACTTCATTGATCCGGGCGAAGCTCATCCGGGTGTTTTTGCCCAGCTGAACCGGCTTGACGTTTACCATTCGCTCACTCACGCTCCATTTCATCTTTTCACCTATAAAGACGGGCTTCCATCATACCGCGAACTTTGTCTGAATCTGACAAAAATACGAGAGTATTATCGTAAATTTTTCATCCTTGACAAGGACTTCTAGGTATAACTAGCCATTATGATACAGTATTATATTATACGGTCAACCCTCCCCCGTGTCAAGAACAATTTTCTAATAGGCGAAATTTTTTCTTTTTACCCTGCTTTTATAGTCTTTGCTCCTGTTTTCTCCGCCGGACGTATGCGGCTGTCATTTGACCCGCAAATGGATTCATGATATAGTTATTAACCGCGCTGACACGCTGGAAATGATTATTTGCGGATAAACAGACTGCCGGAACTTCCTTTTAGACCAGGAATTCCAGCGGTCTTTTTTTATTTCACAAGGGCCGTTTTCCTCTTTTCTTTGGGCATACCCTGTACTGTACTCGAATATATATCAGACAGGCTGCTCTCCATGACAGCCGGGAGCGCCGCTATTGTCAAAACATCGAGGAGGGGAAGTAAATGACGTCTTTTCTGCCGGAAGGAAGTCTGCTGGGTACAGAGGAAAATGACCGCTTTTTTCGCGGGCCCGCCGCTCTGGAGGAAGCCAGAGCAAGCCAAAGGATCCTGGAGGCCCGGGCTGTGGTGTGCGATCCCGATCATAATCTGATCGTGGATTTGGGCTTTACCCGGGGGCTGATCCCCCGCTGCGAGGGGGCGGCGGGCATCAGTGATGGTTCCACCCGGGATATCGCCATTATCTCCAGAGTAGGCAAGCCGGTCTGCTTTGTTGTCACCGGCCTGAGCCGCAGCTGCTCCGGACGGATGCTGCCGCTCCTCTCCCGCCGGCAGGCACAGCAGCGGTGCCGGGAGGAGTACTTATCACGGCTTGTGCCTGGAGATGTTATTCCCGGGAGGGTCACCCACCTGGAAAATTTCGGAGCCTTTGTGGATATGGGCTGCGGTCTGCCTTCACTGATTCCAATCGACCATATTTCCGTTTCCCGCATCGCCCATCCCCGGGACCGGTTCCGGCCGGGGGATTCCATCCTGGCGGTGGTCAAAAGTCTGGAGCCGGATGGACGGATCTGTCTGAGCCACAAGGAACTGCTGGGCACCTGGGAGGAGAATGCCGCTCTGTTCCAGCCGGGAGAAACGGTGGCGGGGGTGGTGCGTTCTGTGGAAAATTATGGTGTTTTTGTGGAGCTTACCCCCAATCTGGCGGGATTGGCGGAACCCTTTGGGGAGGTCCGTCCGGGGCAGCACGCAAGCGTCTACATTAAAAGCATCCTACCGGACAAAATGAAAATCAAACTGATCCTGGTGGATGCCTTTGACGCCGCCTACATCAGACCGGAGCTGCGGTATTTTGTCACCGGGGGCCATATGGACCGATGGGTCTATTCCACCTCCAGCTCTCCCCGAAAGATGGAGACCATCTTTTCCCCTGCCGCTGCTGAAAGCGAAAAAAATGAAGAAGCTTCCCTGTAGGCAATCAGCCAAAAGATGTACATTGCATATGCAAAAAGGGCGGTACCGCAAACAAATACCCGGTGCCGCCCTCAGGCTGTAAAAAAGCCTGTTTGAAAGAGCAAACAAAATTCAAAATCATAAAAATCAGGACATGCGCCTGATTTTTATACCACGCCCCGCGCCCACCAGGGCGCGAAACCGGGGGTATCGCCGCTGGTTTCGTCAGGAACCAAGCGGCGTATCCAGAGGGACTGGGTCCCCCTGGAAGTGTGCCGAACCCCTTCGGCACACTCAGAGCGGTATCGCAGACAAATACGCGATGCCGCCCTTTTGAGCGTATCTTAAGTCTGCACAGAAAGTTATGTCCGCCCTGGGAAAGGGGCTTGAGGCTGACAGAGACAATCAATGATATTCTGGGATTACAGACAGCTTTTATTCTCCCAAAAGTTCTGACGTGAAAACAATTCCGGACGTCCCTGCTGCATTGGCCTGCACCGGGATATAAAGAGAGCGGAAACCGTACGGAAGATGATCTGTTTGTCGGCCCCCACCGGCCAGCAGATTCTGTTTATATATAAAAAAAGAGGCCCTCCGAAATGCTCAGAATGACCTCTTTTGATCTGAGAATCAGATTTTTTGTTTTATTGCTTCTGCACCGATATGGTCAGACCATCTCCCTGCCGGTCCACCACCAGCGTGTCTCCTTCGTCCAGATCACCTTTAATGATAATCCGGGCCAGGAGGGTTTCCACCTTGCTCTGGATGAATCTCTTGAGGGGACGGGCGCCATAGACGGGATCATAGCCCTGGTCCACAATGTACTCCCGGGCGGAATCGGTGAGGGACAGCTTCAGCTGTTTGTCTGCCAGACGCTTGCTCAGGTCGGCCATCAGCAGATCCACAATGCCGGAAATCTCGTTCTTGGTCAGGGGTTTATAGAATACGATCTCATCCAGACGGTTGAGGAACTCGGGACGGAACTGGCTCTTGAGCAGCTGGCTCACCTGCTGGCGGGCCTCCGGACGAATCTCACAGTTTTCATCGATACCATCCAAAATGATGTCGGAACCCAGATTGGAGGTAAGGATGATGATGGTGTTCTTGAAGTCCACCGTCCGGCCCTGGCTGTCGGTGATCCGGCCGTCATCCAGCACCTGGAGCAGCACATTGAAGACATCGGGATGGGCTTTTTCCACCTCATCGAACAGCACCACCGAGTAGGGATGGCGGCGCACCGCCTCGGTCAGCTGACCGCCTTCCTCATAGCCCACATATCCGGGAGGCGCTCCGATGAGGCGGCTGACGGAGTATTTCTCCATATATTCGGTCATATCGATCCGCACCATGTTCTTCTCATCGTCAAACAGAGCGGCTGCCAGAGCTTTGGCCAGCTCGGTCTTGCCCACACCGGTGGGGCCCAGGAACAGGAAGGAACCGATGGGACGGTTGGGGTCCTGGATGCCGGCACGGGAACGGAGAATGGCCTCGGTGACCTTTTCCACCGCCTCATTCTGGCCGATGACCCGCTGATGGAGGATCTCATCCAGACGGAGCAGCTTCTCCCGCTCCCCTTCCATCAGCTTGGACACAGGGATGGAGGTCCACCGGGAAATGATCTTGGCGATCTCCTCCTCGGTCACCTTATCCCGCAGCAGCCGGTCGGACCGGGAGCCCTGGGTCTGTTCCGCCTTCCGCTCCTCTTCCTCCAGCTGTTTCTGCAGCTGAGGCAGCCGGCCATATTTCAACTCGGCGGCTTTGTTCAGATCATAGTTCCGTTCCGCCTTCTCGATTTCAGCTCCCACCTGCTCCAGCTCTTCCCGAAGCTTCTGAACGGTGGAAATGGCGTTTTTCTCGTTCTCCCAGCGGGCTTTCATTTCTTTAAAGGTGGTGCGCATCTCCGCCAGCTCCTTCTGGATCTCCTCCAGATGCTCCTTGGAGAGCTTATCGGTCTCCTTCTTCAGGGCCGCCTCCTCGATCTCGTGCTGCATGATCTTCCGGGAAATCTCATCCAGCTCAGTAGGCATGGAATCCATCTCGGTGCGGACCATGGCGCAGGCCTCATCCACCAGGTCGATGGCCTTATCCGGCAGGAACCGGTCGCTGATATAACGGTTGGAAAGTGTGGCGGCGGCGATGAGAGCCTGGTCCTGAATCTTGACGCCGTGGTAAACCTCATACCGCTCCTTGAGGCCACGGAGGATGGAAATGGTGTCCTCCACTGTGGGCTCCTCCACCATTACAGGCTGGAACCGACGCTCCAGAGCAGCATCCTTTTCAATATACTGCCGGTACTCGTTGAGGGTAGTGGCGCCGATGCAGTGCAGCTCACCACGGGCCAGCATAGGCTTCAGCAGGTTGCCGGCATCCATGGAGCCTTCGGTTTTACCAGCGCCCACAATGGTATGGAGCTCATCAATAAAGAGGATGATCTTGCCTTCGCTGCGGCGGACCTCCTCCAGCACCGCTTTCAGCCGCTCCTCAAACTCGCCCCGGTACTTGGCGCCGGCAATGAGGGCGCCCATATCCAGGGAGAAAATCTTCCGCTCTTTCAGATTGGAAGGAACATCCCCCCGGACGATCCGCTGGGCCAGACCTTCCGCAATGGCGGTTTTACCTACACCAGGCTCACCGATGAGGACAGGGTTGTTCTTGGTTTTACGGGAAAGAATGCGGATAACGTTACGGATCTCACTGTCACGGCCGATGACCGGGTCCAGCTTGTGGTTCCGGGCCCGCTCCACCAGGTCCTGACCGTATTTTGCCAGAACGTCATAGGTATCCTCGGGGTTCTCGTTGGTCACCCGGGCGCTGCCCCGAACGGTGGAAAGGGCGGTGAGGAATCGGTTCTGATCGATACTGTACAAGCTCAGCAGCTTCTTGACGCCGCTGTTGGGGTTTGCCATCAGAGCCAGGAAAATATGCTCCACCGAAACATAGTCGTCCTTCATCCGGGCAGCCTGGTTTTCCGCATCGTTAAGGACCCGGTCCACATCCTGGGCCACATAGATCTTGCCGCTTTCACGGCCGGGGCCGGACACCGATGGAATACGGCCAATGGCCTGGTCCAGCTCCTGGTCAAAAGCCTGAGGGTCCACCCCCATTTTTACAAACAACTGCGGGATCAAGCCGTTTTCCTGCCGCAGCAGCGCCGCCAGCAGATGCTCCTGCTCGATCTGCATACTACCTTTGGAAAGAGCCAGATCCTGCGCCTGCTGGATGGATTCCAGGGATTTTTGGGTAAATTTCTGAGGATTCATGCTTCATTCCTCCTTCTTCATGTCAGAAACCGCCGGACCTTACGTCCAGCGGTGAAGCGTCGTGTTCCACGGGAAATCATTGTTTCCAGCGGGGGATTTTTCATCCACGATGCTATCTTATCACGAATATTAGCACTCGTCAATATAGAGTGCTAATTATTCAAAAAAGGTTCACATTTCTCCTTGCCGCCTGAAAAATTCTCTTTGAAATAAGGCAGAAACCGCTTCCCTTGCCCTGAATAAAATGTGCCGTTTCCTTCTCCTGTATCAAAAACCCCCAGCCTGAACACAGACTGCGGGGCTTTGCGTGTGCCGAAGGGGTTCGGCACACTTCCAGGGGGACCCAGTCCCCCTGGATACGCCGCTGGTTCCTGACGAAACCACCGGCGATACCCCTGGTTTCGCGCCCCAGTGGGCGCGGGTCGTGGTATAAAAATCAGGCGCATGTCCTGATTTTTATGATTTGAAATTTTCTTTATTTTTTGAAATGGTTTTTTGCAGTCTGAAAACCCCGCAGCCTGAACACAGACTGCGGGGCTTTCATTATAATTATGTACCGGTATTTTTCCGGCATTTGGTTACTCGCTGACTCTGGGGATAACGGTAGAACCGTTTTCGATGACATAGGTCAGTTTACCGGTCAAATCCACCTGAGCCATCAGCTGGCCAATGTCTGAAAATGCCTCAATACCCATGGCAGCCAGCTGATTGGGGTCCGCAGAGGTGAGCATCAGAATACGATATCTTTCCGCCTGTTCGCAATTGAGATAGAAAATATATCCGGGGATGGTGAAGTTTTCCCGCAAATCCTTGTCCAGAGTTCCCCTCTGGAGCGGGCCGATCCAGTCAAAATACTCCGCCGGACCTCCGCCGTCCCGGCACTCTGCCAGCAGCACCAGCGTACCGCCTGGTTTGAGGCCGGATTCAACGTTATCAATGGTTTTGGTACCCTGATACAGGGACATATCCTTGGGATATCCGCCGCAGCCCGCAATGATCACATCCGCCTTCCGGGGGATGGGGGTACGGTAGATGGCGTCCGCAGCTTCGCAGCCCTCCAGCCAGGAATCCAGCCAGTGCCCTGCGATGATCCGGGACAGCTTCATCTCAGCGTTCATGATCAGATTGATGACATACAGCTGCGGTACCATGGCGGCGGCTTCGCACATATCCTCATGGAGAGGATTTCCTTCCAGCACACCATTGCCGATGGCGGGATTGGAACGGGGAGCATTGGGGTCCAGGGACAGGGCATGATTGCGGCGGACCGTTTCCAGAGAACTGATGCCGGGAAGGATGCTCTTGCGTCCCCCGCCGAAACCGGCCATCACATGATGGGCCACCGCTCCCAGAGCGATCACTTTCCGCCCCATCGCCAGGGGGTTGATTTCCACCGGCGTACCCCTGCTGGTGGTTCCCAGCCGCACCAGATCCGGCGCTTTGCAATCATGGTTGACCACCTGGATCTTCTCAAAGACATCCTTGGTCACCAGGGTCTCCAGGTCCTCCCTGCTGCCGCCCTCATGGGTGCCGTTGGCCACCAGGATCACCAGATCTTCCGGCCGGATGCCGCAGCGCTGCTCCATATAATCCACCAGAGGAGGGATCACCAGATCCTGCCGCATCCAGAAGCGGCTCATATCGCTGATAATCAGCGTCACCAGATCACCGGGCTGCAGCCACTGGTTCAGGGGCAGCTGATGCACCGGATGCTCCAGCGCCTGAGCCAGCGTTTTGGGAATGTCCTCCACCGAAGGCTCCCAATGGCCCTTCAATTCCACAATCTGTTCCGAATCCGGCAGCTCCAGCTCCACCTGGGTACTGCCGTAGGCAAAGTGATACCCTTTCATCCTCTTCACTCCTCAAACCGTTTTTCCGCTTTATTGTGGAAAAAATTTTCTTTTTATTATAGCAGAAACCGAAGGAGCGGAAAAGAGAAAACACATCAGTCTTTCATCTTTTTGCCGCAATCAGAAAGCAGCGGAAATGAGGTGGAATTTTTTCAATTGGAAACAAGCTTTTCTGGTCTTTTTGCCGCCTCTGTGCTATAATAAAATAATAGGATAAGGCTGGAGTGTTTCCAAGAATCGCAATGACAGGGGGAGTTATGATGGGTGGAAAAAAGGGAAAAAGCAGTAAATGTGAAAATCAGAATGATATTTTGGCCAGCTATCATGACGGACCGATCTCTGTGCTGGAGGGAGAAACACCTATGCAGGTGCAACTTCGGATCTGTCTGTGCGATGAAGAGGGGGACCGCTTTTTCGGCGAGGGGCCTTATCGGCTGCTGAAAGGAATCCAGGACAAAGGGAGCCTGCGGGCGGCAGCTATGGAGATGGGAATGGCCTATTCCAAAGCCTTCGGTATTCTTCATTCTGCGGAAGAGCGGCTCGGCCTTCCGCTGACACAGCGAAAAATTGGCGGCACAGGCGGCGGCGGCAGTGTGCTGACCCCTGGCGCGGAGGATTTGATGACCCGTTACGAAGCATATAAGGTGGCCTGCCGGGAAGCGGCTGAAAGCTTATACTACCGTTACTTCGCCACCTTTCATCCGGAGGAATATGCGGCAAAAAGAGATACCGAATCCGCCCTTTCCCCAGAACATGCAGATACTTCCCCCAAAAACGATTCCGCCTCTTCCAACTGACGCTCCACGTTTTTGATAGTTTTCAAAACCTGATTGCCATCATTTCTGCGCTCCCCTCTGGCCTCAGCCAGAGGGGAGCGCAGACTATAGAAAAACCTGGTTTAAGGGACAAATGAAATTCAAAATCATAAAAATCAGGACATGCGCCTGATTTTTATACCACGACCCGCGCCCACCGGGGCGCGAAACCGGGGGTATCGCCGCTGGTTTCATCAGGAACCAAGCGGCGTATCCAGGGGGTATTGGATACCCCCTGGAAGCGTGTCGAACTTTTTCGACACGCTCCGATCCCCTCTGGCCTCAGCCAGAGGGGATCGATCTATGATAAAGGCGCGGTATTGCGGAAAAAGGCTGTTCACGGGTCCTCAGACCACCCTTTCCCTCCCCCGCCGGATTATGACCTTCTCCAGAACCGGTCATCGACAGCCGCCTTCTGACCATGAGCATAAGCCACTGGAACATCCTATGCGCGGACGAAAAAAGGGGCTCCCGCCATCATTGAAACCAAAAAGGCAAACCGCCTGTGAGGGAAAACGGAGAGAAACTTTTGACCCCAAAAACAAGCCCGAACAGAGATGAAAAAAAGATTGTGCCACTGCTGGAATGTTCACCTGCAACGAGGAATGTCTCAAAACCCCATCAGCATTTAAACCAGTTATTGGAAGAAAGCTGCGCAGTCTGCGCCCCAGCACAGGTGCAGTTTCTGGTATTTTTTCTCCCTCAAACTTTTGATATAAACCAAACAGAGCACCCGGCCCCTTTTCAGGGGCCGGGTGCTCTGTCTCATAACATCAGTTTTTTCAGGCAATCAGTGATCAAAGTCCCCAAATTTCCTTGGCATACTGAAGGATGGTGCGGTCACTGGAAAAAGGTCCGGCATGAGCCACGTTTACCAAGCACTTATGGGCAAACTCTCCCCTGTCCTGGTAATCACGGTTGGCCCGCAGCCGGGCGTCACAGTAGGACTGAAAATCCAGCAGCAGATCGTACTGGTCCGGCTTATGCCAGCTTGCTCCCTTCATCAGGGAATCATACAGCTCCCGGAACATTCCCGTGCCGCCGTCATCAAAGGTTCCATCCACCAAAGATTCCACCACACGCCGCAGCCGGGGCTGGGCCTCGCAGAGATGCTCCGGCGTATCGGTGCGGCCAGGGTCCTGAATCTGTTCCACCGTGGCGCCGAAAATATAATTGTTTTCCGCTCCCGCCTGCTCCACAATCTCGATATTGGCCCCGTCCAGGGTTCCCAGGGTGACGGCGCCGTTGAGCATGAATTTCATGTTGCTGGTGCCGCTGGCTTCGGTGCCGGCGGTGGAGATCTGCTCCGATACATCGGCGGAGGGAATCAGTTTTTCGGCGTAGGAAACATCGTAGTTCTGGACAAAAAGCACCTGCATCAGGTCCTTCATCTCCGGGTCACTGTTGATGAGCCGGGCCACCTCACCAATATATTTGATGATCCCCTTGGCCCGGTAATAGCCGGGGGCCGCCTTGGCGCCAAAGAGATAGGCAGTGGGCTGGAAACCGGTGATCCGTCCCTCTTTCAGGCCCCAGTAGGTGTCCAGGATGGCGAAAGCATTGAGAAGCTGCCGTTTGTACTCATGAAGGCGCTTGATCTGCACGTCAAAGAGGAAATCTTCCCGCAGCTCAAAGCCCTCCCGCTTTGCTACATAATCCCGCAGCTGCCGTTTCTTTTCCTCCTTCACCTGCTGGAACCGGGCCACCACCGCTCCATCCTCCAGCACGGGAACCAGCTGCTCCAGCTGATCAAGATCAGTGAGCCAGCCGTCTCCGATCTCATCGGTGATAAGGGCCGACAACTCCGGGTTGCAGAGGGCCAGCCACCGCCGCTGGGTGATACCGTTGGTTTTGTTGCTGAACCGCTCCGGCCACAGGGCATACCACTCCTTCAGGGCACGCTCCTTGAGGATATCCGTATGGATACGGGCCACACCATTGGTGGAATGGGTGGCATAGATGGCCATCCGGGCCATATGGACCCGGGTCCCATCCAGAATGAAATAGGGCTCTGCTTCTTTGCCGGTGATGCCCCGGTCCCGCAGCTCCCGCCGCAGCCGGTTGTGAAGAAGCACAATATAGGGGTAGACCTGAGGGATCACCGACAGCAGCAGTTCCACATCCCATTTCTCCAGGGCCTCGGCCATGATGGTGTGATTGGTGTAGGCGAACACTCCCTGAACCAGAGGAAAGGCCTCCTCAAAGGAAAGAAGGTGTTCCTCCATCAGCAGCCGCAGCAGCTCAGGGATAGATACAGTGGGGTGGGTGTCGTTGAGCTGGATGGCCACATCCTCCGGCAGATGGGTAAAATCTTCTCCCCTGCGGGTGATATACCCCCGAAGGATGCTCTGGAGGGAGGCGCTGGAGAAGAAATACTGCTGTTTGAGGCGCAGACGCTTTCCCTCCTGGGTATCATCGTTGGGGTAAAGGACAGCGGAAAGAGCCTCCGCCCGATTCCGGTTCCGGTAAGCGGCGTCATAATCCTGGTTATTGAAAGCAGTGAGATCCAGTTCCTCCACCGGCTCCGCCTGCCACAGCCTCAGGGTATTCACCACTCCCTTTTCTCCGTAGCCGATGACCGGCATATCATAGGGTACCGCCCGCACCTGCTGATCCCGGAAGGAAATGACAACGCTCTCCTCCTCCCGGCGCACACTCCAGGGGTCCCCAAAACGGAGCCAGTCATCGGGGTATTCCCGCTGAAAGCCGTTCTCGATTTTTTGGCGGAACAGGCCATACCGATAGCGGATGCCGTAGCCATCCAGCGGCACTCCCTGGGTGGCGGCAGAATCCAGAAAACAGGCGGCCAGCCGTCCCAGTCCGCCATTGCCCAAAGCATCGTCCTCGATCTCCTCCAAAACATCCGGATGAAGGTGATGCTGCCGCAGCCAGTCGTTCCACTCCTCCAAAAGGCCCAGATTCAGCAGGTTGGCGGAAACCACCCGCCCCAAAAGAAATTCAGCGGAAAAGTAGCAGGCCCGCTTTCCCGCCGCTTTTTCTTTCCATCGGGGCATCAGCAGTTCCATGGCCGCCTGGGAAACAGCGGTATACAGTTCCTTGGGGCCGGCTGTTTCCGGGGATACGCCCAGCCGTGCCAGCTCCCGGTCTATTTCTTTGGAAAAGGTTTTGTCCATTTATGGTTCCTCCTTCTGTTCCTCTTCTGGGGCCAAACGGCCATAGAGCAGTGCCAGATGCTTCATCTCGGCGGCCAGGTCCTTTGTCAGTTGTCCCGGCAGCAGTCTCCACATCCAGTTTTCACCCAGCGTGGAGGGAGTGTTGGTGCGGGCGGTATCATCCAGCTCCAGCCAATCCTGCATCTGAATGACGGCGGTATCAGCCACACTTGCCATGGCACAGCGGATGACTGCCCGGGGCAGCTGTTTGTTGGTACGGACATTCAGGTAATCCCGGGCGAAAGCCAAAGCTTTACGGGGCATCCGTCCAAAAAGCCCCACCAGCGTCTGGTTATCATGGGTACCGGCGTAGACCACCGAATTTTTTTCATAGCAGTGGGGCAGATAGGGGTTGCCGCTGCCGCTGTCAAAGGCGAAAGACAGCACCTTCATCCCGGGGTACCCGCTGCGCTGCTGCAAACGGCGCACCGGAGCCGTCACCACACCCAGATCCTCGGCAATGATCCGCTGCTCCCCCAAGGATTCATGGATGGCCGCCAGCAGTTTGTCCCCGGGACCGGGCATCCATTTGCCCCCGATGGCTGTTTCATTGCCGGCGGGGATGGAATAATAGTTGACGATACCGATAAAGTGATCGATGCGGATGATGTCGTACAGCTCCCCCTGAGCAGCCATCCGGGCCTTCCACCAGGAAAAGCCGTCCGCCTCCATCACATCCCAGCGGTAGAGAGGATTGCCCCACAGCTGCCCTGTGGCGGAAAAAAGGTCTGGCGGTACTCCCGCCACATGGGTGGGACGCCGGTCCTCATCCAGCTGGAACTGCTCTCCATGGACCCACACATCGGCGCTGTCCATGGCCACATAAATGGGGATGTCTCCAATGACAGCAATGCCGCGGCTGTTGGCGTATTCCTTGATCCGGCGCCACTGGCGGAAAAAGTGATACTGGCAGAAGGCCCAGAAGGCCATCTCCTCCTCCAGCTCCTTTTGCGCTTGGGCCAGCGCTTTTGGCTGACGCAGCCGCAAAGGATCGGGCCACTGCTGCCAGGAACGTCCCCCATACCGCTCCTTGAGGGCCATATAGAGGCAGTAGTCCTCCAGCCAGACTTTCCGGGCGTCAATAAATTCCATCAGCTCCGGGTCCCCCCGGTTACTGCGGGAAAAGGCCAGCCGCAGCAGATGGAACCGGTTCTGGTAGATAACGGCATAATCCACCCGGGCAGGGTCCTTTCCCCAGTCCCATCCTTCTGCCTCTCCAGGCAGCAGCAGCCCTTCTTCCTCCAGCACTCCGGGATCGATAAAGTAGGGGTTGCCGGCAAAGGCGGAAAAGCTTTGATAAGGACTGTCTCCATAGCTGGTGGGTCCCAAAGGCAGCACCTGCCAGCAGGTTTGTCCTGCCGAGGCCAAAAAGTCCACAAATTCTCTGGCCGCACGCCCCAGGGAACCGATGCCCCAGGGAGAGGGAAGGCTGGCCACCGGCAGCAGCACACCACAGCGCCGGGGAAGAGGAGGTTGTTTTTTCAGTTTCATGTTGTTTTGTCACCAACCTTGTTTGTATGGATGGGCTCGTGGCGGCGCACCTCCGCCAACAAATCCCGGCAGATCACATTGCCCCGAACAGGCGGAAAGGAAAGCTCTGCCCCCACGGCCAGGAATCCTGTGGCTTCGGGGGTAAGCCGCTGACCGAAGGAGGAAAAAACTCCGCTTTCTCCTCGGAAATCTGCCTGTATGTTTTCCATCCGCTCCGTTCCTGTGCGGTTGCAAAGCACCAGGGGAGCGGCGTTTTCCATCGCCCTGACCGCAGCAACGGACAGGGTCTGTGGTCCGCCGAAATTGGCGGGGCAGCAAAACAGCTGCGCCCCCATCCTCGTCTGTTCCCGGTATACCTCCGGGAACCACAGGTCAAAGCAAATGGAGACTCCCACCGTCACCCCACGGATGGTAAAAACTCTGTTTTTCTCTCCCGGCGTGAAAAGCTTTTTCTCCAAATCGGAAAGATGCAGCTTGTCATAAAAGCCCAGACAGCAGCCGGCATCCACCACGGCGGCAGAATTGTAAACGCGCTTCCCTTCCTGTCTGGGCAGTCCTGCAATGATGGCGCAATCATACTGCCGGGAGAGGGCTTCCAGCGCTTCCAGAAAGAGGGGCGCCTCCCGGGCTGCCTGGGCAAGGTGGGCTGCATCCTGAAAAAGATAGCCGGACAGGCACATTTCCGGCAGCACAGCTACATCAAGAGCTGTTGTTTGCAAACCATGCTCCACCTGATGGAGATTTTCCTCCATCCGGCGCTGTACATCCCACTGGATGATTCCCCAACGCAAGGCTGCTTCCCCCTTTTCACAAAAGTCAGCGCCCCTGGAGGTTCCATGAAAAAGGTCAGGCCGCTGCTGTTTTTGTTCTTCAGAAAAGTTTGCCTGCCGGCGGCAAAGAACATTCACTTTTCTCCCGAACCTGTTTTTCCCCGCAGCTCTGCCAGAGCGCCATTGAGCTCCGAACCCATGATCAGCACCACCGACAGGGCGTACAGCCACATCAGCAGCACAATGATACCACCGATGGAGCCGTAAAGAAGGGAATACCGGGCGATATTTTCCACATAGAAGGAAAACGCCGCCGAAAAAGCCAGCCAACAAACCAGGGTGGCGATGGTACCGGGAATGACATCCGCCGGACGCATGGGCTTGTTAGGAGCCAACAGATACAAAAGGGAAATCAGCACCAGCATCACCGTACCCAGCAGGAAAAAGCGGAGCAGATCCCAGATCCGGATGGTATCCAAGGGGATATGAATGAATCTGGCCAAAAAGGTCAGCAGCCAACTGCCTGCCATGGTCAGCACCAGAGACAGGACAATGGTCAGCAGCACTCCTACCGTCATCGCCAGCACCACCAGCTGCCGGGCGATGGGGCTGCGGCGGCGGGTGATGTGCCAGGCCTTATTGATATCATCCATCAGAGAGGATACGGCCCGCATGGGAAACCAGATGGAGAACACCAGTCCGAAAATCAGCAGCGCCTGGCTCTGGTTTTCGGAGACGTATTCCAGATACATATTCACCAGATTGAGCACATCATCGGGGATGATGGCCCGCAGCTCCTCCACCGGCAGAGGGTTGAGGTTCAATCGTCCCAAAAGGCTGCTGAGGAAGATCAGAAACGGAAAAAAGGAAAAGATAAAATAATAGGTCAAAGCGGCGGCGGATTTTCCCACATCATGGTTGAAATAACGCCGCACCAAGGCTTCCGCCAGGCGGAAGAATTTATTTTTAGGTTTTTTGAAGGGGATGGGACGCATCAGGGGCTTTCCTCCTTTCAGGTCCGCTGTGGAAAAAGAAGGCATTTCACTTATTTTATGCCGGAAAGGAAGAAAAAAACAGTCTGTTACTCTTCTTTCCGCAGCCACTCCAGAATCTCACCGGCATTCTGTTCCGGCTTGACCTTGGGCCACACTTTTTCGATCAAGCCTTCCTCACTGATCAGATAGGTGCTTCTCACCACTCCCATGGACACTTTTCCATACAGCTTCTTCTCCTGCCAGACGCCGTAGGCATTGAGCACCGTCAGCTCCGGATCGGACAGAAGGATAAAGGGAAGCTGATACTTCTCCGCAAATTTCTGATGGCTGGCCACACTGTCCTTGCTCACCCCCAGCACCGGCACACCCAGCTGCTGGAATTGCTCCCAGACAGAGGCAAACGCACAAGCCTGCTTGGTACAGCCTGGGGTGTTGTCTCTGGGATAAAAATACAGAACCACTTTCTGTCCCCGGAAATCAGATAAGGAAACGCTCTGTCCCTGCTGATCCATCAGGGTAAAATCAGGAGCCTTGGTCCCCTGTTCCAACATAAAAAACACTCCTTCCAGTTGATCCTCATCACAGGTAAGGATTCCCCATTTGCTCCTTTGTTCCCAAAGCCCGCAGCATTTTGATCCAGCGCACAGGTACCCGGTGACGCACCGGGTTTCCTCCGCTATCCGCCGCCCGCTTTCAAACGGGGAAAAAGGCCGCAAGGGGTAATCCGCATGATATTCTATTGTACCGTTTGCACAGACAAATAACAAGACTTCCCCGAAAAAATGCCGAAAACATGAAAAGGGTCCCTCCAACGGCTCTGGTCCGTCTCTGAAGGGGCCCTCTTTCTGCGCCGGAGGATTTAGCCATTGCCGGCGGCTCTATGGCAAAAATTCATTTTTTGTTCTGTATCGCGTCCACAGCATCGATGACAGCGGAGCGAAGGCCCTTTCTTTCCAAAGCGGCCACCCCCACGATGGTGGTTCCCGCTGGAGAGCAGACAGCATCCTTCATCGCGCCGGGATGGTCTCCCCGCTCCACCAGCAGCTTTCCGGTGCCTGCCACCATCTGTCCTGCCAGCCGATAAGCGGTAGCCCGGGGCAGTCCATGCATCACTCCCGCGTCTCCCAGCGCCTCCATAAACATGCTGACAAAGGCGGGGCCACAGCCGCTGACCGTGCCGGCAATACCCATCAGGTGGGTTTCCACCGGCTGCATCAGCCCCAAAGGCGCAAACAGCTTTTCCACCAAACCATATTCCTCCGCTGTCAGGGAATGCTTCTGTTCACAGATAATAATCCCTTCTCCCACTGAAACGGGGGTATTGGGCACTGTACTGAGATGATGGGTACCAGGAAGAAGATCCTGCTCCAGCCGGTCAAAAGGGTATCCTGCCGCCAGGGAAATCACGATCTTTCCCGCCAGAAGTTCCCCAATAGGCCGGACCACATCGCTGATCTGATAGGGCTTGACCGCCAGGACCACCACATCCGCCTGCTGCACCAGCTCATCAGCGGTATGTACCGGAATCATCCCAAAGGGCTGGGTGTTGCGGCAGAGTTTATCCCAATCCCGGGCGCAGGCAAAAATTTGCCCCGCGGGGGTTTGCCCACCCCGCAAAAGTCCCGCCGCCATGGCCTGAGCCATATTGCCAAAGCCGATAAAGCCGATTTTTATTTCATGGATATCGCTCATCTCTTGTCTTCCTTTCTTATTGCCTGGGAATCAATGATTCCATTCTGTCCAGTTCCTGCTGAAGCTCAGAGAGAAACCGGCTCAAATGAAAGCCGTCGCAAACACTGTGATGGACCTGCGCCGCCAGCGGCAGCAGCCACCGGTCTCCCCTCTGGCTCAGTTTTCCCATGGTGAAAATAGGGGGCAGGTAATCATAGCCCTTTTGCAGGTTGAGGTTGAACGCAGTAAAGGAGGCCCAGGGGATCATGGAAACTGGAAAAGTATTTTCAGGTACGTTTTCTTTGGCTGTCATGCCACGATTTTCCCCATACAGTCGCTTGTCCTCTTCATACCGTTTCAAAAAGACCTGCCAATCCGGGTCATAGAGGGTCCATATGTTGGAGAAAGTCTCGTCTTCGGGGTGAAAAATGGTGTAGCAGGGATGCATTTCACTATACACGCCGGGTTTCCCATCGGGACCTATGGCCATGCGGAACTCCTCATGGCGATTGACCACCATAGCCAAAAGATGGAGCATCGCTGGATACAGCCGCCGCTGAGCCTTTCGGACAGCGGTCACGTCCAGCTCCACCGTCATACTGTAGGTACAGGGGACCTGATAAAAATAGTGGTCAAAATATTCCTGCCGCTTCCAATTCTGCCCAGGAACAGGTGTAAAGGTCATCTTTTCCCCTCCATTTTATTTAAAAACACTTTTCCAGCACCACTGTCACTTTGTTTTCTTCCACCCGGATATCCGCCTTGTCGATCATCTGACCTACCAAATACAGCTCACTGTCCCGGCCGCTTTCCCGTTCTCCCGCCAGCTCCCAGTAATATTCCAAAATGGATTCATCCTTGGGGCCATTGAGATATCGGTCCAAATGCTCCAGGTCCTCCCGGCTGGCCGGATCATAATCACTTTCCATAGCGATGCGGTATCCCACATCCAGATGTTCATAATCAATATGAATTTTCTGGCCGCCTACAGAAAAGAAGAACAGCATCATTTCATCAATAATTTTGGAAATACGTTTGCGGATATGCTTCATTGGTTCAGATTCCTTTCTCCTTCTGGAACACTTCAATCAGTGGAATCAAAATAATGCAGACCAGTCCGGCAGAAAAACCGTTGTTATAAAGGTTCAGTCCTCCGTGAAGGGCTCCCACGCACAGCACTACCGAAGAATGGATCAGCCCCGCCGCCAGGCCCCATATAAAGCCATACTCTCCGGCAATGGGCGCCAGCGCGGTGCAGAACAGCGCCGCAATCTGCACTGACGGCGTGGTCATAGTCCACACCTTGAAAAAGGAGCCCAGCACCACTCCCAGCATAACGGGCGTAATGTTCTTTAAATGCTTTCCAAAGGCTCCAAAGCCCATTACCGTGAAAATGCCTCCCAAAGTGGGACCATTGAGATCTCCTCCGATAGCCAGCATATAGGCAGTGGAAAACAATCCCACCAAGCCCATATTCATCAAAGTAACTGCAAATCCATCCATGGCCACAAAGTCCGCCACCGAGCGTCCGGAATGGCGGGTGATACGCCACAATCCCCGCAATTTGTGTCCATTACAGAGAAAACCCACTGCCAGCATTGTGCCGAATACCACTGTCAGATATATTGCCATCGGTACATTATACCCCGTTGCCCAAAGCAGCGGAGTATTGGGTGCATAGCCGATGGATTTGCTCAAAGACATCACCATCAGCCCCACAATTCCGGCAGCAAAACCTATATTATAAAGATTGTAGCCCTGATGAATCCGCAGGGTATAGGAGGCGATGGGGGGCAGGATAAATCCGATAAACAGTCCAGCCCCCACAGCGCCGATCAACCGCAGAGGCAGCGGCAGAGGAGCATAAACCGCAAATTCGCTGACCACCGGCCCCAGGCAGGTACCAAAAAGAGCGATATAAATATATCGGCTCATTTTTTCCCTCTGATAGCGGGCATAGAGCCATACCCCCGCCAGAATGGGGAGGATATTGAGCGCGTTTTTGCCGAACAGGGCAAAGCCTGCCATCAGGCTGAGACTGGCCACAGTACCGCCTGTGTAGCGGAGGCGCAGCACCAGGGTCAGCAAAAAGCCCACCAGCATCACACAACCGGCATTGAAGAAAGCTGCTCCCGGCCCTGCCAAAGCCATATAATCGGTAATCAGACCGCAAGGGGCAAGCTGGATGGTCCAAAAGCCCGCAAGCACCTTTTCCGGGGCTTCCAGTAAAAAAGCGGCTATAAACAGACTGAGGTTGAGCGCTGCCATCACCGTACGCATCGGGTCCCCCGTCAGATGTTTCTTGAAGGCGGAAAGCGATGCCGTCATATACATCCCCCTTTTTCTCTGTACTGTGTTTACGGACGGATGAAGTTTGTGCGGCTGTCCCTGCGCAGCTGAGGCAAAGACAAACCGCTGTCCCGGCCCGCCTGGATGCACCGCAGCAGCCATGCCATATTCCGGGCCAGATTTTCCATGGTTTGCAGCCCCTCCGCGTCCTGCAAAACTTCCTCGGGGGTATTTCCATGGACCATATTCCAGTAGCTGGAGGAGACCACCGGCATATTGCAAATGGTGAAATATTTGTTCATTACATCAATGGAGGCGGTAGTTCCTGCCCGGCGTGCCGAAGCCACAGAAGCCCCCGGTTTGAAGGCAAAGGCTTTTCCTCCAGCGTAAAAGACCCGGTCCAGAATGGACAGGACCCGTCCGCTGGGATGGGCATAGTAAACGGGGGTACCAAAGACAAAACCATCCGCCTGACGGGCTTTTTCAATGATATCGTTTACCGGATCATCACGGAAAATACACCCGCCGCCCTCTTTACATTTTCCACAGGCGATGCAGTCCCTCACCGGACCGTTTCCCAGCTGAACCAGCTCCCATTCCAGACCCTCCCGCTCCAATTGGGCCGCCACGGCCATCAGTGCCGTGTAGGTACATCCTTTTGCTCTGGGGCTGCCATTGATCAGTAATACCTTCATCCTTCTTCCTCCTCACTAGCCCTCTGGATTTGTTCCGGAAAGGGCGATTTTAATCATTTTTATCATACCATATCATCCGCGGCCTTGACAATGCGCCTTTTCTTTCTCACCGCCAAATGTCACCCGTGGAAAAAAACCAAAAGCAATCTCCGGCCGAATTGAAGAAAGCTCTGCCGGCAGGGCATTCTGCGTCCAAAGGCCAAGCTTCCCGGCATCTTTTTCCCGCAGCCATCTTCCGGCAAGTTCCAAGTAATCAAAAGACAGAACCTTTCTCCCGCAGTAAACAGCGAGCGGCTTTGTCCGGCTTTACCCGGGCAAATAGCGAGCGGGCGGTACCACCTCTTTCAGAATAAGAACAGAAACCATTCCTCACATCCGTTCCCCTTAGCACTAAAAGGTACCGGCCAAAACAGTGGCAGGTACCTTCCCTTTTTTCCTTATGAAATGAAAATCACTCCCGCCCCCAAAAGGTTGATAGCGCAGCGAAGGCGTTGTGAGGGCGCTTGTTACCCCTAAAGGGTACAGGCAACCGAGCAGCCGAAGCAAGCGGGACCTTTTGGGGAGAAGGAGCGGTGACGGAGCGGTCGAGGAATGCCCAATTCTCAATTGGGTGTTCCGAGAGTAGCGCAGTCCACCGCGACGCGGGTTTCCAAAGGGACAAGTCCCTTTGGGTGTAACCCCCGTCACCAACTTTTACCCAACAGGCATCCTGGATAAAGGAGCAATCCCCGTCCAAAAGCAGCGAGTGGATTGTCCGGCTTTACCCGGACAACCGGCGAGCGGACGGTTCTGCCTCTGCCATGACAGGAGCAGAAACTATCCCTCCTGCCCGTTCCTTTAAAACTAAAAGGTACAGTCCAAAACATCGGCAGGCACTTTCCCGGACTAACCCACCCGCTGCAGCCACAACAATGGGTTTCCAAAGGGACAAGTCCCTTTGGGCGCATCCCTTGGCACAATCCTTTGATTAAACTTCAGCCAGATAAGAGGCACCATCTCTGCCAGGCATGTGGAATGGACTTCAACCCAGCAAAAGTCCCTTTGGGCGTAACCCCCTCCCCAAAACTTCCGATCTATCCACTCCCAATCACAGGCCAGCACCCTGCACCCGCACCTTGTCAGACACACCAAAGCCCCCGGGAAATATCCCAGGGGCCTGCATTTTTAATTTAAATCATCAGATCAGAACGTTTCTCAGCCCTGCTCTTTACCCTTGATATACCGGTCAATGGCGGCAGCGGCATTCTTGCCGGCTCCCATAGCCAGAATGACAGTGGCGGCGCCGGTGACGGCGTCTCCTCCGGCGTAAACGCCCTCTCTGGTGGTGAGGCCATCATCGCCGTTGGTGACAATGCAGCCGTGGCGGTTGGTCTCCAGTCCGGGAGTGGTGCTGCGGATCAGGGGATTGGGGCTGGTGCCGATGGACATGATCATACAGTCCACATCCAGCGTAAAGGTGCATCCTTCCTTGGGGACAGGACGGCGGCGCCCGGAAGCGTCCGGCTCACCCAGCTCCATCTCCTGGCAGACAATACCTTTGACCATGCCTTTTTCGTCCCCCAACACTTCGATGGGGTTGGAGAGGGTCTTGAAGATGATCCCCTCCTCCACAGCGTGCTCTATTTCCTCGGCCCGGGCAGGCAGTTCCTCCATGCCCCGGCGGTAAACGATATACACTTCTTCCGCTCCCAGGCGTTTGGCGCACCGGGCCGCGTCCATGGCAACGTTGCCGCCGCCCACTACCGCCACCCGTTTGGCGTGCTGCACCGGGGTCTTGCTGTCTGGGCGGTAGGCTTTCATCAGATTGATGCGGGTCAGGAACTCATTGGCGGAGTAAACACCGTTGAGGCTCTCGCCGGGGATGCCCATGAACCGGGGCAGTCCAGCGCCGGAACCGATAAAGACTGCCTCATTGCCCATCTCAAAAAGCTCATCGATGGTGAGGGTTTTGCCGATGACGATGTCTGTCTCCACATCCACCCCCAGTTCCCGCAGCCCATCGATCTCCTGACGGACGATATCCTTGGGCAGACGGAACTCGGGAATACCGTAGACCAGCACGCCGCCGGGGGTATGTAAGGCCTCATAAACGGTAACTTTATACCCCATTTTGGCCAGATCTCCCGCGGCGGTCAGACCGGAGGGACCGGAGCCCACCACCGCTACCCGATGGCCGTTAAAAGGCGGCTTTACAGGTTTTTCCTCGCTGTGCTGCCGGTGCCAGTCCGCCACGAACCGTTCCAGACGGCCAATGGCCACGCTCTCCCCTTTGACGCCCCGGACACATTTGCCCTCACACTGGTTCTCCTGAGGACAGACACGTCCGCAGACAGCGGGAAGTGTGCTGGCGGCGGAGAGGACAGCATAAGCCCCTTCCATATCTTCCTGCGCTACCTTCTGGATAAAGGCAGGAATGTCAATGCCCACCGGGCAGCCGGAAACACAGGGCTTCTTGGGACAATGGAGGCAGCGCTTCGCCTCCTCCACCGCCATTTCATAAGTGTAGCCCAGGGCCACTTCGTTAAAATTGCCGCTGCGCACCACCGGGTCCTGCACCGGCATGGGACATTTCTTTGGATTCATATTAGCCATCTCACTCCACCTCCTTTTTCAGCAGATGACAGGCCTCTTCCCGGGCGTGGGCCTCAAACTCCCGATACATTCCGCCCCGGTGCATCGCCTCGTCAAAATCCACCTGATGCCCGTCAAAGTCCGGACCATCCACACAAGCGAACTTCATCTCTCCTCCCACTGTCAAACGGCAGCCGCCGCACATACCGGTGCCGTCGATCATAATGGGGTTCATGGAAACGGTGGTTTTGACGCCGTATTTCTTGGTCAGCTGGCAGACAAATTTCATCATCACAAGCGGCCCGATGGCAATCACTTCGTCGTACTGGTTGCCTTCCTGGATCAGCTTCTCCAGGGCGTTGGTCACCAGTCCCTTTTCACCCCAGCTGCCATCGTCGGACATCTTGGCCACCAAGGCGGAAACCGCTTCAAATTCCGGCTCCAAAATCACCAGATCTTTATTACGGAAGCCCACCACACTGTGGACCTGGGCTCCCAGCTCATGGAGGCGTTTGGCCACAGGATAAGCGATAGCGCAGCCCACACCGCCGCCTACCACAGCCACCTTTTTCAGTCCTTCCAGCTTACTGGGGGTGCCCAGAGGACCTACAAAATCCACCAGACTGTCCCCTTCTTCCAGCGCGTTGAGCTCCATGGTAGCGCCGCCCACAATCTGAAAAATAATGGTGACAGTACCCTTTTCCCGGTCATAGTCGGCAATGGTCAGCGGCACCCGCTCCCCATCCTCCGAAGCCCGGAAGATGATGAATTGTCCCGGTTGGGCTTTTTTCGCCACCAGGGGCGCTTCAATGACCATCTTTGTGACAGTGGGATTGAGCGCCTGTTTTTCCAGGATCTGATACAATGCAATTCGCCTCGCTTCTGAATCTCTTATTTATAAAAGGTATAAAAAACACGTCCGCCTGCTTGGGCGGCATTCCAGAGCCAATAAAAACTGCTCTGGTTTACAGGGCTCACAGATGTAAGCCTTCCAGCCGAGGGACAAAATACAGGCAGAAGCGCTTCCTAAAAAAACCGCTTCCGTTGTCGGCCTGCTGATTATTATAGCATGAACCAAAGCGTTTGGAAACCGGGCCACAGACAGAAATATTGCAGAATCCCTGAAAAAAATTCTCACTTTTCAGCAAAGTACACCTGTTTTTTCGGCACCTTTTGCCTGTGAAAAAAAAGACCGGCGAGGGCGCTCACCGATCTTTTCCATCGTTTTCATTTCTTTTGCTCCAGCCGCTCCTTCAGCTCCAGATGGACCTTCTCCAGCAGCCCCGGAATGGTCAGCCCCTGAGGGCAGGCTCTGGCGCAGCTGCCGCACAAGATACATTGATCCGCTCCGGCCTTGCGTTCCAGCAGTTCCTTGTATCCCCCCAAGCCCTTGCCGAAAAGCTTGACGGAATTATAAATATGAAATATCTCAGGGATATCCACCCCCATTGGGCAGGGGACGCAGTAGCGGCATCCGGTGCAGGGAATGCTCCTCAGTCCCTTGAGGGCCTCTCCCGCCTGGGCGACCAGCTTCTGTTCTTCCTCTGTAAGGGGCAGCCTAGGATCACTGAAGGTCGCCATATTATCCTCCAGCTGTTCCATGGTAGTCATACCGCTGAGAACCAGGCTGACATTGGGCAGACTGGCCACAAAGCGCAGTGCCCAGCTGGCCATGGACCGGTCTGAACCCTGACGGAGGATATCCGCTACCTGCTGGGGAGGCTGTGCCAGAAAGCCGCCCCGCACCGGCTCCATAACGATGACCGGCACACCGAACTCCACCGTCAGCTCATACAGCTGCCGTGCATCCTCCACAGCCCAGTCAGCATAGTTCAGCTGGAGCTGGCAAAAATCCCAATGATGCAGCTCCAGCGCCTGGCGAAGCACCTCCGGCTTGTCGTGGAAAGAAAATCCCAGCAGACCGATCTTCCCCTCTTTTTTCAGCTGCTCCAGCTGAGGAAGGACCTGGTACTTTTGAATGATTTCCAGCCGTTCCGCATCCAGGGCATGACAGAGATAACAGTCGAAATACTCCACCTGACACCGCTCCAGCTGCTGATGAAACAAACGGGGGACATCTTCCGCTTTCTCCAGCAGCCATACCGGCAGCTTGTCCGCCAGCAGATAGCTGTCCCGGGGGTGGTCGGCCAGGGCTTTTCCCAGAAAAGCCTCAGAAGTCTGCTGATGGTAAGGATAGGCGGTATCAAAATAGTTGATCCCTCCGGCGATGGCCCGGTCCACCATTTCCTTGGCCTGCTGATAGCAAATTTTCCCCTGTTCATCCACCGGCAGGCGCATCGCTCCGAAGCCCAGCAGGGAATGGGGCCGTCCACCTGGATAGAAACTCCGTGTCAGCATGGAGATATCCCTCCTCAGATACTGTATGATAAATTATAATGTCAGCATAGCACAAACAGCGGCGGCTGGCAAATTTTTTCTTCCCATGTTTTACAGACTGTTCACAGGGGTAAGGGGAGGCAAACATTGACCTTTTGGGCTGAATACGGTAAAATATGATAGATTACAGGCTTTTTCATTCCTTGTTCTACAGTGTGTCAGGAGGTGCGCCTTTATGGAGATGAAGATCTCCCCCTCTTTGCTGGCCGCGGATTTTTCCCGCCTGAGCCAGGAAACCGCCGCCATCGAAGCCGCCGGAGCGGATATGCTCCATCTGGATGTCATGGACGGCCATTTTGTTCCCAATATTTCCTTTGGAATGCCGGTGATTGCTTCTCTGCGGAAATGCTGCCGGCTGTTTTTTGATGTACACATCATGATCTCGCAGCCTCAGCGTTACCTGGAGGACCTGGCCAAGGCCGGGGCAGATCTGATCACTTTCCATGTGGAAGCGGAAGGCGACCCTGGTGAGACGATTGACGCCATCCACCGGCTGGGGCTCAAAGCGGGCATTTCCCTCCGCCCCGGCACCCCAGCGGAAGCAGTGTTTCCCTGGCTGGACCGGGTGGATCTGGTACTGGTAATGACTGTGGAGCCCGGCTTCGGCGGTCAAAAGTTCCGTGGTGAGATGATGCCCAAGGTAACTGCCATCCGCCGGGAAGCGGACCGCCTGGGCCGCAGCGACCTGATGGTTCAGGTGGACGGCGGCGTGGCCAGAGATACCATCGCCCTGTGCGCGGAGGCGGGAGCCGACTGTTTTGTGGCCGGTTCCGCCATCTTCGGCAAGGCGGACTATGAAGCGGAAATTTCCGCTCTGCGTCAGCTGGCCGGACAGGCTGCCGGCATTTGATTTTTTCCCATGACCGGCGCTCAGCGCCGTTTTGCAAGGAGTTTTTCATGAAGCGTCTGAAACTGCCCCCAATGGGGGTCTTTCATCGGGGTATTCCCATGGAGCAGCACAAGGAGCCGGCTTTGTCCCAGCCTCTGGACCTGCTGACCAATACCCCGGAGCCGCAGCGGATGGAGGGCCAGCCGGTATATCCGGATCTGGAGCATGTGGAGCCCTTTGAGATCATCCGTGCCGCCAAAGCGGCCGGCATTATTGATGAACGGGACGGCCTTCCCCTGTTTAAAAAGCTGAAGGCTTGTGTAGCCAAGGGAGTATTCATTCGTGTGGACGCGGTGGATGACGAACCCTATCTGTCCAGTCAGCTGGGGCCTCTGCTTCGTTTCCGGGAGGAATGCGTCAGCGGCCTTCGTTTGGCCTGCAAAGCCATTACCGCTGCGGACAGCGGTATTATTGAGGTTTACCGGAATATGGCCGACCTGGAAATAAAAATTCCCCGATCCATTGAAGGGATCCGGGTACGGCGCATTGGAGGGTTTTATCCCACTGAGATCCGCAGCGGCTACAGTCTGGTGGAGGAAGAGGGCAAACGCTATCTTTATCTGGGCAGCTGCGCGCTGATCCATCTGCATCGGGCGGTATTTCAGGGCCTTGCCCAAACCACCGCCTTTCTCACCGTGGGGGGCAACTGTGTCGCCCATCCCTGCAATCTGGAGGTTAGCCTGGGTCTGCCGGTAACTGATGTGCTGGACCGCTGCGGTCTGACGGAAACTCCTACCCGTGTGGTGGTGGGCGGTTCCATGACAGGCCAATCTGTTTCTGACACGGATAAGGCCCTTGTAACGGTAACCACCAGGGGTGTGCTTGCCTTTCGGGATAAGGAGCAGACCGACCGTTCTCCCTGCATCCGGTGCGGCCGGTGCGTTCAGGTCTGTCCCATGGGGCTCAATCCCATGATGCTGTACCGAAGCATCCAGCAGGGGCTGGAGCGGGAGACAGAAGCGTTGGACTACAAGCATTGCATCGAGTGTATGTGCTGCAGCTTTGAGTGCCCCGCCCGGCTGGAAATCGCTGAGGCGATCAAGGAATACCGCCGTGGAAGGAGGAGCGCCACATGAAGCTTTCTTCCCGTACTGCCCCCCATATCCGCGGGGGACGCAGCAACCGCACTGTTATGCTGGACATGATCGTTACCCTGGCGGCGGTTTACTTTATGGCGTGGTATTATTATGGCCGCAGAGCGCTGATACTGGGGGCGGTTTCAGTGGCTGTCTGTCTGGCTGCTGATCACGCCTGCACGCTGCTGCGGGGACGGAAACCGCAGCTGCTGGACCTGTCGGCAGTGGTCACCGGGATGCTGATTCCCTTGATGATGCCTGCTTCC
Source organism: Angelakisella massiliensis (assembly GCF_900104675.1). Classification (GTDB taxonomy): domain Bacteria; phylum Bacillota; class Clostridia; order Oscillospirales; family Ruminococcaceae; genus Angelakisella; species Angelakisella massiliensis. The sequence continues at coordinate 136,395 of NZ_LT629945.1, forward strand.
ATCCCTTATCGGGTGCCGGTGGTAGCGGGTCTGTTCGCCATCTGTATCGTCAAGCAGGCTTTCGGCGGACTGGGCAACAACATCTTTAACCCCGCCGCTGCCGGCGTCGCCTTTGCCATTGTCTGCTGGGGCGGGACGATGTTTGCCTACCCCACTCCCTTTACCCCGCTGGAAACCGTGGGCAACGTTTCCGCTCTGCTCACCTCCGGCCCCGCTTATACCCTGTATGTGGGAGGCGTGCCCCGGCTGGATGCCGGTACGCTGCTTCAGGGCGTTATCGCCGGCCCCATGGGCACCACCAATGTCCTTGTCATTGCCGCCTGCGGACTGTATCTGGCTGCCCGGCGCACCATTCATTTCCTTCAGCCGCTGCTGATGCTGGGGACAGTGGCTCTGTGCAGCCTGCTGTTTCCCCGGGGAATGTCCGAGGGACTGACGTCGGTGGTCAACGAACTGTTTTTCACCCCAGTGGTGTTTTTCGGCGTATTCCTGTTTACCGATCCGGTAACCACTCCCATCCGGGGTGTGGCCAAAGGACTATATGCTGTCTTTTCGGGCATCCTGTGTGCATTGCTCACCCGCTTCGGCGGTTATGAAATGATGTTTCCCTTCGCGCTGCTGCTGATGAACGCCTTTGTTCCTCTCTTTGATCTGGCGGCGGAAGCCTATTGCACCAGAGAAAGGAGGCGCGCCTATGAAAAAGCAGGAGAACACGCATCCAACGACTTCGGACCGGATGACGATGAAGCCGCCCCGGAAGCCCAGGGCTGACCGGCCCCAGAACACAGCGGCGGTGCTGCCCAAGGACCCTCATGAGGATGCCTTCTTCGCCCGCAGCGGTATTGTCGCCATCACGGCCTTTGCGGGGCCCTTTGCCGCAGTTGGCGCAACCACCCTCAAAAACAGCGCGGCCATGACCCTGGCACTGCTGATGACCCTGCTGCCCGCTTCCCTGCTGCGCTTCTGCCTGCGGGAAAAAGCGGGGCTGCCCCGATGGATCGAGGTGCCTTTATGCACCCTCTCTTCCATGGCCATGGCCTGCCTCGCTTCGGTGCTGCTGCCCCGTTTGTTTCCTTTGGCACTGGATTCCCTGGGGTTATATCTGTTCCTGTTCGCCTCTTATTCCGTGGTGGCGGCGGTGTTTTCTGAAAAGAAGGTCCGCACCGCCCAGGGAGCGGCAGGCTGGGCCATGCAGTTTGTGCTGCTGTTCGCTCTGGTGACAGGGGTCGTCGGCTTTGTACGGGAGCTGCTGGCATATGGACAGGTGTGGGGGATTTCTCTGCTGCCCTCCGGCTTCACGCTGGAAGGGGCCAAAATGCCCTTTTTCGGTTTGATTCTGCTGGGGCTGCTGATCGGTCTGCTGCGGTATTTCCGCAGCCTGTACGCCGTTCTTCATCGCCGCAGAGCCCGTTGAGACCTCTGCCTGAAAGGAGTATAATCCCATGGAATTGTTCTGGTCCCTTCTGGCCGTGGGCCTCACTGCCGCTTTGGGAGAAAATGTAGTGTTTTCCCGGGCTTTTGGACACGGCATCTTGCTGGACGGCTCCGACCCGCCCCGTGTGATCCTTCAGCGGGGTCTGGTGGTATCGCTGCTGTCCCTGCTGGCTGCTTTGAGCGGCTGGCTTGGCCGCATCTGTTCAGAAAGGCTTTTGCACCTTTCCACGCTGATGCGTCCTCCTGTATGCCTGATCATCTATCTGGCGCTGTTTTTGCCTTTCTACTTTCTTTGCCGTCACAATAATCTTGCTGCCAAATGTCCTGCCCTCCATCCCCGGGTAGCTCTGGCCTGTTCCTTTGTTCCCCTGGGCACCATGCTGGTGCTCTGCTTCAGCTCCTATGATCTGCCTCAAACCCTGGCTTACGGCATAGGGGTGGGAGCAGGCTATCTGCTGGCCTTGCTGCTTCATCACACCCTCAATCGGCAGCTGCAGATGAACCAGGTGCCGGCCTCCCTTCAGGGAGCCCCTATCGCTCTTGTTTATTTCGGCTTGATTTCCCTGGCCCTTTTCGGCATCGTGGGGCATCAGCTGGCGCTGTGATATACAGTGTCTGGGCGGCAGCCCATTTATCCTGTCCCCTGTGGGGGACCTCTTTCGGGAGGCGAGATCTTTGGCTAAATTCGTCAAAATAAAGCGATACAACTATGACCGCCGCAGGCAGCGAAACGCCCGGATTTTCCGCAATGTTGTCATCATTGCCATTGTTCTGGTTTTCGGCGCTGTCGGCTGGTTTGCTTTTGATCCCATCAATCAGCTGGTCAGCGATTTCCAGCTTCCCAACTGGGGTCAGTCACAGGGCGAGGCTTCTTCTGAAGCCACCTCCCCTTCCTCCGCTTCCTCTGCTTCTTCCGCTTCCTCCGCCCCTGTGGTTCCGGACAGCGGAGAACACACCGGCCTGCCGGAGCGCACCGCCTATCTTCCCACCCAAACTCTTTTCAATCCCACTGCTCTTTCCTCCGCCCTGGACAGCCTCAAGGCCCAGGGAGTGGAAGGCGTTGCCTTTGAACTGAAGGATTCCACCGGTGTGGTGCTCTACGACAGCCAGCTGGAAATCGTGGCCAACAACCTGGCCCTCTCCACGGTTCCCTACTCCCTGGAGACGGTGACAGCGTCCATCCTGGAACATGATATGACCCCGGTGGGGATTCTCTATACCTTCAAAGACCATGTTTCCACTGCTTCCATGTATGATGCGGCAGTCAAATATATGGACAGCCAGATCAACTGGATCGACAACGCTCAGTCCGCCGGCGGCGTGCCCTGGCTCAATCCCAACCATCCCATGGCCCGTGATTATCTGGTGCAGCTGGTGGATGAGGCCAGCCGACGCGGTGTGGAGTATATTATGCTGGATGGGCTCCAGTTCCCCGAAGGGTACTCCCTGGAGCTGGCCACCTACGGCAACACCGGTCCGTTGGATAAATCCGCAGTATTGGCTGATTTTGTCGCTGAGGCGGAAGCGGCCGCGGCCGGCAACGGCGGCGAGGTATGGCCGGTGATCAACCTCACCTCCCTGTCGGGGCTGAGCACCATCCGCTGCGGAGAACAGCCGGAGCTGATTTTGCAGGCCGCCGGCAGAGCCATGGTGGATGTGCGTCCGGAGCAGTTCGGCGCCGGCATCACCACAGAAGAGCTGACCCTTTCCGAGCCTCTGCTGGATCCTGCCGGTACCATCACCGCAGTGCTTGCCATCTGCCAGGATACCCTGGAGGCCGCTTCCAGCGAGGAAGGAACACCGGTACAGCTGGCTGCCATGGTTCAGGCTTACACCTCCACTGCCGTTACCGGGGCGGGCAACCGCACCTATACTGCCGCTGATGTAGTCAGCCAGGAGGAGGCCGCCGCTGAGTACGGCATGGAGCAATTCTACCGCTACAGCCCCAGCGGCATCTATCCCCAGCAGTAATTTTTATTTCAACCACCAATTGAAGGGGGCCGTTCCATAGTTTTATGGAGCGGGCTCCTTTTCCTTTTGAGCAGCAAAATGGACTTTTTTGTATAACCGCTGCCCAAGTCTCTTTTTCAGATGATTCAGGCTGTGCCCCTCTTCTTTGTCCGCAGCCCTGTTAAGCCAAAAATTTCCAGTGCATGGAGACAAAAAATTTTTCCCTTTTTTGAAGAAACCCCTCCCCATCCATCGTTTTATTGACTGAAAGGGCAAATCCATGGACAGGTGGTGAGACGACCGGCCAATGACAAACAAACAATTCAGTGATGTTGTGGAGCAGTACCAGCGGCTGGTCTACACCATCTGTTACCAAATGGTCCAGGACCATTTTGAAGCCCAGAATCTGGCCCAGGAAACCTTTCTTTCCGCTTACACCCATATCGACCGGTGCGATCCCAACGAGCTGAAGCCATGGCTTGCCCGCATCGCTTCCAACAAAGCCCGGGATTATCTCAAAAGCGCCTACGCACGAAAGGTACAGCTGGACAGCGGAGAGGACAGTCCGGAACGGCCCGCGCCGCCGGGGACTGGTCCTGAGGATCGGATCCTGGTGAGGGAAGGCGTGGAAAAGATCCGTCAGGCGGTCCTGTCCCTCAACGAGCCCTACCGAAAGGTATCTGTTCTTTACTTTCTGGAGGAAAAGGGCACTGATGAAATCGCCAAAGCCTTAGGGCGCCCCCAAAAGACCGTGCAGACCCAAATCTACCGCGCCAGAGAACAATTACGAAAAGTACTGAAAGAAGGTGACAGGGATGGATGAAAACAAAAACTTCCTTTGTTTTGACAACGATACCGGACATCTCACTGATGAAGCCCTCCGGAGGCTGATCGCCGGGGAACTGGATGAGCTGTCCCGTCTGGAAGCGGCGGAGCATCTGTCCTTTTGTGACCGGTGCATTGACCGCTACACCGCCCTGCTCACCGGTGACATTCTGTTGGATGCCCCCGATACCCTGCGTCAGGGGGTACTGGAGAAGATTCGCCAGCGTCTGCGGCGCTTTTATCTGAGCAAATACTGCTCCATGGGTCTGGCCGCCTGTATTGCCATGATTTTGTGGTTTACCGGCTGTTTTACCATGCTTACCACTCCGCCGGAGATGGTGGAGGACAGAAGCCTGAGCCAGTACAGCGACGGCTTCAGCCAGCGGATGGAGGAAGTTTCTCAGAACTTTTCCCAGAGCCTGACCCGTTTGATGGAACAAATCTTACCTGAGAGGAGCCATAATCAACCATGAAAAAGAGCCGACTGTTTTCCCTGTTGTGCGCTTTTTGTCCCGGCGCCGGAGAAATGTATATGGGACTGCTGAAACGGGGCGCCTCCATCATGCTCCTGTTCTGGGGCATCGTGGCGCTGTGCACCCTGATTCCATACCTGATGTTTTTGCTGCCGGTGATCTGGTTTTTCTCCTTTTTTGAGACCCTCAACCTGAGAAACATGACCTGGGCGCAGCTGGATGCGGTACCCGATGATCCCGTTCTCTCCTCCGACGGCACCCTGTTTGGCCTCAATCTCAAGGAAATTTCCGGACGTTTTCCTGTTGTCATCGGCTGGGGCTTTATCCTCATAGGCGCCTATCTCATTTACGACCGGTTTCTCCGCAGTCTGGTGGACCGCTTTCTTCCCTGGCTCAGCGGCTTTTTCTGGGCGCTGCCCTCTCTGCTGCTGGGAGTAGCCATCATTCTCTTCGGCGTTTACCTCATCCGTGGAAAGAAACTGCCTGAGGACAGCAAAGATGACGTCACCTTTTATGGGGGCGGCAGAGAACAGTCAAACGACAAGGAGGACCTGACATGACACCGGAAGAACGCAATGATCTCTCCTTCCAGCCGGAAGAACCTCGTCTGACGGATGCTGACCCTGCCCACAAGATTCCAACAGAATCCGGAACAGAACAGCCGCAGCCCCCAGACAGCTCCCCTGTCCCCAACATTCCTTCCGACGGCGGGGAACGTTCCATCTTTGAAGATCGTTTTTCCACCGGCCCCAAGGAGACAGCTGAGGAAAAGCAGCGCCGCCGCCAGCAGGAGCGGCAGGAAAAGCGAGTCAGGTTTCACCGGGCACAGGCGGAAAAGCAGGCCTGGCAGCAGCAGGTGGAACAGGACCGCCGCCACTGGCAGCAGCAAGCGGAAGAAGAACGGCGCTCTCGTCAGCAGCAGGCGGAGGAGGAAAAGCGCCAGCGCCAGCAGCAGGCAGCGGACGAAAGACGTCTGCGGCTGGAGGAGGCGGCCCGCATCCGGGCTGAGGAACGGGAAGAAAAGCGTCAGCGGCGCAGTCTGCGGCGGATGGGCACCCTCACTTTGGGGCTGACCTGCATCGCTTTAGGGTGCGTCATCCTGTGGTGGATGACCCATCCCGGCACCCAGCTGACCTTCCTGCAATGGTTTGGTCCGGCAGTCATCATCCTGCTGGGTGTGGAAATTCTGCTGTGCCATCTGCTGGGACCCAAAAAGTTCCGTTTCGACTTTGGCAGCCTGTTCATTTCCTTCTGCGCTCTGGGAATCGCCCTTGTGATGTCCTTTATTCCCATGGCTCTGTGGTACTTCGGCCCTCAGCGTTACGAGGCCCGGGCGGAATTTGAAGCGGCGGAGACCCAGCGGATTCAGTCGCTGCTGAGGGATTGTTCCCAGGTGACCTCCATCTATGTCAATTCCACCCTTTCTTACGACCAGTTTTATGATCCCCTCTCTCCTCCGGACAACACTCCGGATTTCGTCTCCGTTTATATTGAGCTGGCCCCCGCCTATACCACCAGCGAGGACTTCGCCCAAACCGCTTCGGAGTTGCTCACCGCTCTCACATCCGATGGAAACGCCCTGCCCAACCAGCTGAATATCCGCTCCAATAGCCAGAAATATTATTTTGAGCTGTATTTGGGGAATGATTATATGGGGAACTACTCTTGGGAATCCCTGCTGCCTCTGGTGGAATACCGTGTAAGCGATGAGATTCTGGGACAGACCATCACCATCGCCGACGGCTCCGGCTCTGTTGTTTACCCGCCGGTCTTTTCCCTGGACCTGTATGGGCTGCCGGAAGAGTTGTGGGATGATGTTATCACCTACTATGAAAATACTTACGGTGTGACAGTGGATGCGCTCCCTTCTGAGGAGGTTTCCTCTGATGAGACGATTTCCACCACAGAACCTCCTTCCGAAGAAGCCGCTTCCGATTCCGATGGGGAAGAAACCGCAGCGGAACAAGCTCCCGCCCCTTCCCTTGCTCCGCAGCAGTAAGCGAAATAAGCTTTTTTGGTAAAAAAATACAGTTATATCATCAACCCTCTGCATATTCGTATTTTTATACGCTTATACAGGGGGTTTTTCGCTGTTTTTTAGAATACCCTTGCATTTTTTGCGGGGCAGTCCTATAATGTTTCCAGTTATACCCGCGGCGGCACAACCGCAAAATCAGCGGGAAGAAAGGAACCGATTTTCCATGGCAGAAATTTTTGATCAGAATCAGCAGCGGGCTGTGGAGCTGACCAGTCAGTATCGCGCTGTAATGGAGCAGGTAGGCCGTACTCTGTGGGCACGGCCTGAGGTGGGGCTGGAGGAATATCATTCCGCCGCTCTGCTCATCGACCTGTTCCGGCGGGAAGGCTTCCGGGTAACAGCAGGAATCGGCGGCTTTCCCACAGGGTTTGTGGCGGAGTTCGGACAGGGGGGGCCTGTGGCTGCCATTCTGTGCGAATATGACGCTCTGCCCAACCTTTCCACCACCAATCCGGGAGCCAATGGCCATGGCTGCGGCCACAACCTTTTTGCCGCCGCCGCGGTGGGCACAGCTCTGGTACTGCGGGATGTACTGAAAGAAGGAACTGTTTCCGGAACCATCCGGGTTTACGGCACCCCGGGAGAAGAAAACTACGCTTCCAAAGCCTATTATGTCAATCAGGGGCTGATGGACGATGTGGATTTCTCTGTGGGCTTCCACGCTCATGACGAAAACAAGGTCAACTACACCGTCTCCGCCGGTACACTGACCAAGAGCTATACCTTCCACGGAAAGCCAGCCCATGCCGGAAACTATCCCTGGCTGGGCAACAGTGCTCTGGACGCGGTGGAGCTGATGAATGTGGCCTGCAATTATCTGCGGGAGCACGTCCCCACCGATGTAAGGATCCAGTACATCATCACCAAGGGCGGTGACGCCCCCAATATTGTGCCGGAGATCGCCCAGAGCCTGTATGTGGTCCGCGCCGCCTGCCGGGCCACCATGGACGGGGTTGCCGACCGGGTAGATGACTGTGCCCACGCCGCTGCCCTGGCCACCGGCTGCACCGTGGATATCGACTATGTAGACCGCACTTATAACACCGTTCTGCTGCGGGAATACGCGGAGCTGGCCCAAAAGCATCTGGATGCGGTGGGTGCTCCCGCTTTCACCCAGGAGGAGCTGGAGAACGCCCGGCAGTATGGTGACGGCTCCGGTCTCCATCAGCAGATCACACCTCTCCCCTGGGCGGAGGGCTACCAGGGAGGCGCTACCGACGAGGGTGACGTTTCCTGGATCATGCCTCATGTATCCATCTATGTTTCCAACGTGGCCCGAAACACCCCCGGCCACACCCTGCAAATGACTGCTCAGGGCAACTGCTCCGCCGCCTACACCGCTATGGAGACCCAGGTAAAAGCCATCTCCACCATGATCCTGGATCTGTTCGAGCATCCCCAGATGGTGGAAACGCTGAAGGCTGCCCATGAAAAGAAGCTGGCGGGGGACCGGTATCCCAAAAATCCCTCCTACTGGCCCGATCCCAAAGCCTTCCTCAACTGCCAGGGCGTGGAGATATCCGGCCAGAAGATCACCGCCGATTTTTCCCAGTTGATCCTGCTGCCTGAGAGCTTTTCCGGCCAGGTGACAGTGGAAAAAGATGGCGCTGTGGCCGCTTCCTTCACCGGCAGCGGTTCCGCCTCCTCCCAGATTCCTCTGGCTGAGGGGGACAGCCTCACTGTAGTCGCGGTCTCTGATGACGGCAGCCGTCAGCTGATCGGCTACTGGAACCTGTAAGGAGGCGTGCCAATGGAACAAGTCGTATTTGAAGATGTGCTCAAAGCCCGGGAGCGGATCGCCGGACGTCTGCCGGTAACCCCCCTGGATTTGTCCATGGAGCTGAGCGATGGTCAAACCCAAGTATACTATAAGCTGGAGTGCCAGCAGAAGTTAAAATCCTTCAAGTGCCGGGGCGCTCTGAACAAGATGACCTCCCTGACCCCGGAACAGCGCGCCAAGGGGGTCATGGCCATCTCCTCCGGCAATCATGGCGCCGGTGTGGCTCTGGCAGCCCGACTGGAGGGCGTAGACCAGGTGAAGGTCTATGTTCCCCTTTGTACCCCCAAGGCCAAGACGGACAAGATCCGCTGGAATGGGGCTGAGGTGGTGATGGCCGGTGAGGATTATGATAAGTGCCATGCCATTGCCATGGAGGCCCTGGCCCGGGAAGGGATGACCTATATCGATCCCTGCTCCGATGTGGAAGTGATTGCGGGCCAGGGAACCATCGGTCTGGAAATTCTGGAGCAGCAGCCGGACATTGACACCATTGTGGTGCCTATCGGCGGGGGCGGCATCATCACCGGCATCAGCGTCGCTGCCAAGCACTTAAAACCCGGCATCCGGATCATCGGCGTACAAACCGCCGCCTGTCCTGCCATGGCCGCTTCTCTGCGGGATCACACCTGCTATCTGGAGTATCCCATCGGGGAAACGGTCTGCGACGCTCTGGTGGGCGGTGTGGGAGAGATCCCCTACGCCATGGCGGAAAGCTGCATCGATCAGGTGCTGGTGGTGGAGGAATCCGACATCCGCGCTGCCGCCGCTTTTCTGCTCAAGCAGGAGAAAGTCGTGGCCGAGTGTGCCGGCGCAGTAGGTGTAGCTGCCTTCCGCGCTTATCCGGAATTGTTCCAAGGGCATCACACCGCCATTGTTATCACCGGCGGCAATCTGGATGCGGGGCTGATGACCCAGCTGCTGACAGAGGCGTAAAAATTTTGTTTGACAAAGCACCCGGTGAAAGAACGGGCTTTTGGGATGTTTTTCCCGCTTTGGGAACCCAAGTTATGCCTTTTTCTTTCCTGGTACCCTGATTTTCCCTTCTTTCTCCAAAAACTTTTTACAGTAAAAAGCATCTCATACCTCCTCTTTTTTCAGGAGCTGTATGGGATGCTTTTTAATTATATAAATATAAATGATCCTTGGCAAACAGAGAGCAAAACGGATCTCTTTGGGGGCATTTTTTCTCTTCCAAAAGAAAGGCTGGCAGCATATTGTTTTCAGGGAAGATTCTCAAAACCCGACCCCAAGACAGAACAGAGTTTTTTAGAACCGAAAGTGTAAAAAGCTGCTGTTTTACTCTTCCCTGTAATTTAGCCCCTTTACCTGCGGACAAAATTTCCCTGTAGAAACCTGCTTTTTTGTTTGAGATATTTTCCAGCTATTTCTATGTGATTGATCGCTTCTATCCCTATAGGTGCTTTTTATCATTGTACAATAAATACAAAATATAAATTGAAATGTTGAAAATTATTAGATAAAATAATGTTGCAAGATACAAAATCCAAACCGAGACAAAAGGAGGATGCAGCATGAGTGTCGATATTGGCAACGGAGTATTAAGCGCAGTACTGGTACAGTTCGCGCCCAAAAGTGCTACCTGTATGGAGGATGTGGACTACAACACCGACCGGATTCTGGAATTTATGGATCGTGCAGTCACAGGTTTTCCCGGAATTGACATGATCATCTTCCCAGAATGCTGTTTCCAGGGGATGTGTCCCAACCTTTGGATCAAGGTAGCTCTGAAAATGGATTCCGAACCTATTCGCCGGGTAAGAGCCAAGTGCAAGGAATTGGGCGTTTGGGGAGTCTTTGATCCTTGGGTCAAACCGGATGACGGGAGATTCATTGAAAACACCGCTATTATTATAGATGACGAAGGAGAAATCGTCCACAAATATGTAAAAATGTGTCCCTGGCTGCCTTGGGAGCCCACTGTTCCCGGCCGGGAATGCGGTGTTTGCCAGGGTCCCAAAGGAGCCAAGCTTGCTGTAATCATCTGTGCGGATTCCAACTATCAGGAGATCTGGCGGGAAGCGGTCCACAACGGCGCTAACGTCATTATCCATGTATCCCATTGGATGGGCCCCTACGAGGCCGCCTGGAAATTAAGCAATCAGGCAGGAGCCTTTTTCAACAACGTTCATGTACTTGCCGCCAACTCTGTTGGTATGGATGAAGCCTTTGTCTATTGCGGCAACTCCATGGTGGTAAACCCCAATGGTGTTATCCTGGCAGAAGCCCCCCTCACCGGGGAGTGGATGCTGCGTGCCGACATTTCTCCTCTGGCCGCCACCGCCACCGCCATTCAGGCAGTAGGAACCAACCGGGTATGGGATTCCGCCCACAGAGGCGCTTCCTGTCCTGATCTGGATGGCTTTGGGCTGGGCTATGAGGACTATACCGTATACAACAAATGACCCGAAATTCATCGCGGAAAGGAGTTTGTACCATGGTCAAAAATTTTACCTGTGAGCCTCATTTTATGATGAAGGCAGTGACAAAAGCAGGCATTTCCTTCCCCATCTCCAAGGCGGAGGCATTGGCCAAGGCGGGGGACCTGGAAGTGAAGGTGGATTTTGATAAATATGTTACCCTGCGTTCCATTCTGGAGCGGATGGTACCGGAATATTATGATAACGCTACCTTCTTTTACAACGCTTATATGGCGGCTCAAACCAAAGAACTGAAAAAACAGTTCAATTACTGAGTTCTCCGGTCCCGTTCCCCGTCTCCCATGCTCTCCCGCCGGGGGACGGGGCCTCTATTTTTCCTCATCCCCAAACAGTCGGGTAAGGGTCTGCACAAAATATTGAGCACCTTCGGAGAGTGCTCTGTTTTTCTGGCGAATCCATCCCAATTCCAAGGGCTGGGTGTTGCCGGCAAAATCGATACAGCGTACACCGATAGCTTCATAATCCTCTTTACACCACGGAAAACCAAACTTGACAGCATCTGTCTGCTTGACAAAGGAGATAATGGAGGAGTCGCTGTCAAAATAATAGACCTGCCGGAAGTCCTGCTGACCAATTCCGATGTTGCATACCACATTATCCAGCAGTGACAATTCGTCCTCAATAAACCGCGCCAAAGGAAATGCGAGCAGTTCCTCATACTTGACCATATCCCGGTTGTAAAGAGGATTATGCCTGCTGAGATTAACACAGCACCGTTTGGTGGAAACCCTGTGGTACTCCAGATGATTTTCCTCAAAGGCCGCCATATATCGCTTATACTGTCCCGAGGTAATAAACACCACCCCGACCTCGCTTTCCTGGCTGCGAACACTGTAAGCGCATCCCAATACTGACAGGTTGCGTACCGATACCCGGATATCCCTCATGGGCACACTCTGACGCATTTCCCTAAGGGTACGCAGAGTGATCTGACTGGGGTTGGTGGCAATATTGAGGGTATGTATGATATGGGACCCATCGGAACCACTGTAAAGGTTTTGCAGCATCGTAGTCTTGTTGACGATATCCTGCGCGAGGGTAACAAAACGCTGCCCCTCCGGTGTCACAACAATTCCCTTGTTGGTACGAGTCAGCAGCTGCACCTTCAGTTCCTTTTCCAGGGAGATAATGGCAGCACTGAGGCTGGGCTGGGAAATTCCCAGTATTCTGGCCGCCTTGCGAAAGCTGCCGCATTCCGCGGCCCGCACCAGGTAAAGCAATTGGTGGTACTGCATGATCCGCTCCCCCTTTATGATAATTTTACCATTTTTTATTATATAATAACAAAAAAGATGTTGTAAATACTCAAATATTCAAAAACAGAAAGATCGAGGTGTATGAGATGAGCGAGAGCAAGATAAAAAGCAAAGTCAGTGGAGATGTCTGGATTCTGCTGTGGGTGGGCTGGCTGGCGATCGCCCTCTCCCAGATATTGACCTTCGGCTATGGTATGATGGTACCAGGTATCATGGAAGACTTTGCCATGGATTATGATACCATCGGCAGCGTGGGAGCTGTAGCATCCTGGATTGCGGTAGTGGCTAACATTCCCATCACTGCCATGGCAGCCCGTTCCAATCCCAAATACTCCCTTCCTTCCATTTATTTGGTCTTCGCTGCAGGCTGTCTCCTTTTTTCTCTGGCCAACAGTCTGCCCATGCTGTATATCGGCAGGCTGATCGCCGGAGCGGGGGCCACCGGTCTGGTCAGCTGTATGGTGGTCATCAAGATCCGTCGGGTACCCGCCGACAAAATGGTGGAGATCAATGGTATTGAAAACTTTGTTCAACCTCTGGGGCAAACTTGCGGCACTTTGCTGATGGCGCAGATTCTGGCTCTGGTGGGCGGTTGGCGGACGGTTTATCAAGGTATCTGCCTGTTGATGATTCTGTGTGCCGTGCTATGGATTTTGTTCTACAGCAAAGTCAACCGCAGAGATCCCGATATTCCGGTACAGCGGCCGGATAGCAGCAATCCTTCCAGGGAAAAGGAAAAAAGCCCCCTCCTTCTGGCCCTGTCTCAGAAAACCGTTATTCTCTATGCCCTGGCTTATCCCGGTACCATTATTATCTGGATCGGCTTTTTCTACTATTTCCCTTCATACTTTATGTCTGAGCGAGGGTTTACCGATGTTCAGGCTGGCCTTGCCACCGGACTTTTCCCGGTCTTTTCCGCTATTGCTTCCATCGTTTCTCCCAAACTCTCCAAAAAGCTGGATGTGAACAAATCCGTTCTGGTAGGCAGCGGTATAGCCTTGTCCATCCTTTACTTCATCATTCTGCAAATCTCCAGCCTGCCACTGCTGTGCCTGGTTTCCGCTTTTACCGGCTTTGTCTCTTATCTGCCGGTGCCTTTGTATTTCACCAATGTCTATAAACTGGGATTGCCCCCCAAGGCGGTGCAAATGGCCACCAGCGTTCTGCTCACCATGGTTTCTCTTGGTTCCGCGCTGGGGTCTTCGGTCATAGGAGAACTAATCACCCTGTATGGCCTGTATACCGGCCTGGCGGTCTGCTGCGCCACTCCTCTGTGGTACTCTCTGCTCTGCCTGTTCACCCCCGATTACAGCGCCAAAGCAATGGCCAAACGAGCCGCTGAGAAAGCTGCCGCTTCATCGGTTCAGAGCTGAGCCTGTCTTCCTCTGAAAAGTAAAACTCCATAAAAAACACCCCGCTCCAGGTGCGAAAAACACTGGGAGCGGGGCTGTTTTCTGTTTGCCGCTGATGGTTATGATTATACAAAGCTGCCGCCGTGGCGGAGAAAATCCCGCTGGAATGTCTCCTTATGCAGCTCGGAGGAATAGGCGCCGGTACGCATACTTTGCATCTCTTCCTGCTCCTTGGCCAGATTCTGTCTGGCCAGCTCCAGCACTGTGGGAGCATCCTTCCGGGGAATGACCACGATACCGTCGGAATCCCCCACCAGGATATCGCCGGGCATCACCACCTGACCTCCGCACACCACCGGAACATTCATCTCGCCGGGGCCTTCCCGGTAAGGTCCCAGAGGAGTGGCGGACATGGCGAACACCGGCAAAGGACTGGCTGCAATATCATCCAGATCCCGAACCGCCCCGTTGACCACAAAGCCTCCCAATCCCCGGGATTCGGCATAGGTAAGCATCATCCCGCCTACCAGCGCCCGGTCGGGATAGCCCGCGCCGTCTACCACGATAATATCCCCGGGACTGGCATAATCCAGCGCCATCTGGGCCACCAGGTTATCTCCCGACGGCGCCTTCACCGTAAAGGCCACACCGGAAAGGGGACGCTTGTTAAAGGGGCGGATACCGCCGAACATACAATACATCCGGCGGACACAGTCTCCAATATTGCTGCTGGGGATTTTTCCCAGCGCTTCCACCAGATGAGGATCAGGGCGCTCAAAACTGGTAATGGCACGAAAGCCGATAGGCATCAAAAAACACTCCTTTTCTTTCCATGGATCCGGAAAATGAGACAGATTCTTTTCCAGACCATGTACCATAGGATAAAATGAAAACAGGACAGCTGTCAATGAAAAAATACGAAAAAAAGAAAATCTTAAAATTTTTTTCTTAAGGACGCAATAAAACCATTGTCAGGAAACACTATTAGTACGCAGATGGCTGAAAAGCCGGTCATGATTTTTAAAATTAAATTAAAGGAGAAGTATAAACATGATGAAACTGTATTGGAAAAAAGCCGCCGCTCTGATGTTGGCTCTGTCTATGGTGGCAGCTATGGCTGCCTGCGGAAGCAACGACGCTTCCTCTTCTTCCTCCAGCTCCCAGTCCTCCCAGAGCAGCAGCGCTGTGGAGAGCACCCCTGAGAGCAGCACTGGCGAATCCTCTTCTCAGGAGAGCAGCAGCGAGGGAGAAAGCGCTCCTGCCGGTGAGACCAGTGAGCTGGCCCAGAAGTACGCTGACGCCATCACCGCCGCCCGGGATGATGAGATGAACGAAGTTATGCCCATTCAGACCACCCTGGATGCCGAAAAGGATGCTTACCTCATTGAAATGCTGGGTTTTGGCCCGGATGATGTGGAGGCCGCTGCCATCAGCGTTTCGATGATCAATGTCAAAGCCTATGGCGTTGCTGTGGTCAAGCCTGCGGAGGGTCATGAGGATGTTGTAAAGGCCGGCCTGGAAGGCTTTGTGGAGTATCAGAAAAAATCCTTTGAGCAGTATCTGGCCGACCAGTATGAAGTAGCCAAGGCCGCCCGGGTGGAAACCCTGGAGGATGGTACCATGATTCTGGTTATGTGCGAGGACCAGGACACTGTTTATGGTGGTATCGTCAGCGCCCTCAACGGCTGATTTTTCTCAAAAGTTCCTGGGTTTTCCCTGATGCAGGCGCCCCGCTGCCCGTTTTACGGATCGGCGGAGCGTCTTTTATTTTCACACAAGAGCGCATCTTCCCGCTTGTCTGCTTTTTTAAAAATTTTCCGGCTTGCTCTTTTCAAATCTCCCCCGGTCTGCTATGATGGAGAAGCAAGCTTCCCCAATGGAAAGCGCTTAATATCTGATGTAAAGGAGTTCTGAGATCCATGACCGCAAATGAAAAGCTGGCCTTACTCCGTGTGCAGATGAAGCAAGCCGGAATCCAGGTATATTACATCCCCTCCTCTGATCCCCATATGAGTGAATATCTGCCGGATCATTGGCGCAGCCGCGCCTGGCTGTCCGGCTTCAGCGGTTCCGCCGGAGTGATGGTAGTAACCGAAACTGAAAGCGCCTTATGGACGGATGGCCGCTATTTCATCCAGGCTGCCCGACAGTTGGAAGGCAGCGAGATCGTTTTGCAGAGAATGAAGGAGCCCGGCGTTCCCACTGTTACAGAATATCTGACCGCCCGCTTATCGGTCGGAGATGTTCTGGGGCTGGACGGCATGATCACCTCTGCCGCTTTTGTAGGAGAGCTGGAAAAAGCTTTTGAAGGCAAAGAAGTTGCTATCCGCACCGTGGATCTCATTTCCCCCATCTGGACGGAAGACCGTCCCCCCATGCCTGCCACCGAGGCTTTCGTTCATCCCTTGGAATATACCGGTCTGTCAGCCGCTGAAAAGCTGGCTGAGCTGCGTAAAAACCTTGCCAAAGAAAACGCCGACTCCATTCTGCTGACCCGTCTGGACAGCATCGTATGGCTGCTCAATATCCGTGCTTCCGACATCAGCTATACTCCCGCCTTGTTGTCCTTCTGCCTGGTCACACCGGAAAGAACGGTGCTTTATACCAATGAGGAGCGTCTGACGCCTCAGGTCCGGGAGCATCTTGCCGCCAACGGTGTTTCCATTGCCCCTTACGCACGGGTACTGCCGGAGGTGGAGGCTCTGCGGGAGCCTCTGAGAATGCTTTGCTCTCAGGAGGATCTCAGCTATAGTCTGTATGCCGCCATGGTGGCAAACGAGTGCATCACTGTGGTGGAAGGAGCCGAGCCGGTTCAGCCCATGAAGGCCTGCAAGAATGACACCGAAGTGGCCTGTTTGAAAAACGCCCATATCAAAGAAGGCGTCGCCATGGTCCGGATGGAAATGGAGCTGGAGCGCCGTCTGGCTGATGGCGAAAAGCTGACCGAATGTGATGTTCACGATATTCTCAACCGCTACCGGCAGCCCCTGCCCCTGTTTTTGGGAGAAAGCTTCTCCTGCATCAGCGCTTACGGGGCCAACGCCGCCATGATGCACTATTCTCCTTCCCCGGATCACTGCGCCGTTATTGAGCACAGCGGTCTGCTGCTGCTGGATACCGGTTCACAGTTCCTGGACGGCACCACCGACACCACCCGTACCTATCAGATGGGTCCCCTGACGGATGAAATTCGCAGATACTATACCTATGTCCTGAAAGCCAATATTGCCTTGGCCAGAGGAGTATTTATGAAAGGCTGCTCCGGAGCCAATCTGGACATCCTGGCCCGGAGCCAGGTATGGCAGTACGGCATCGATTACCGCTGCGGCACCGGCCATGGCGTGGGCTATCTGGGCGGCGTTCATGAGGGGCCCCACAGTATGCGCATGACCAATACTTACCCCTTGGAGCCGGGTATGATCGTCACCGATGAACCTGGTATTTATGAGGAGGGACTGGTTGGCATCCGCATCGAGAATGAACTTCTGGTAGTACCTGCCTGCTCCACTGAGTATGGGGAGTTCTACCGGTTTGAAGCGGTCACCCGCTGCCCCATCGACACCCGTCCCATTGTCCGCGAGCTGATGACCTTTGAGGAACTGGATTGGCTCAATGCTTTCCACGAAACAGTATATCAGGATCTGAAGGAACATCTGAATCCCGAGGAACAGGCATGGCTGCGGCAGAAGACCCTGCCTATTGCCTGAGTATTTCCCTTTCACACAAAAGCCTCCCCTTCTTGCCGAAAGAAAGGGAGGCTTTATTTGTTGTGAGAGAAAACGCCTTTCTGCCTTTAGGGGGCAATCAAACAGTTCCTCTTCCATTCCTTCTGTTCACAGCCTTTGATGAAAAAAAGATGATTTCTCAGGATTCAGGTCCTGAGCGGCTGCTGAAGGCAGCATAAAGACAGCATCCTTTTGTTTACAGCTCCCTCAGTGCTTTATTTTCTTTCTCGCGTCTCTTCAAACCCACAGCCAGCTGCGGGGGCATAGGCTGCGGGAATATCTTATAGCGCCTTCCATCAAAACAAAAAGGCCGAACATCCAGCACCTTCCTTGCACCAGACGTTCAGCCCTTATTTGTTGCCAGCAGCCCGTTTCGCAGTTTGTTTTTGCCTTCCGCCAAGCCTGGCCGGCTGCTTTACCTTTCGTTACCCATTTTCTCCTTATCCAAAGGAGCAGTCAATCAGGCATATCTTCACAAAAGCCAGTCAAAATCACGGCCCATCCTCAGCCTAACTCTTTTCGGCCCTCCTGCCTGGTCACGGACGGTTTTCCCCAGGCACCAGCGTTACAGAGGCTTCAAAGCAGCAGTTTCCTTCAATCTCTCCCCGAACATGGAACCGCTGTCCTTCCTCCGCGGTATAAAGGACCAGCTCATCTCCCATCTTCGCTTCCCGATGATAGAACAAGGCCAGTTCCCCGATGGTTTCTCCGCCAAACAGCCTGTCTTCCAAAAGGTTGGAAATCAAATCCCCATAGATCGCATTGTTCAGGTGCCGGTTGATATCCACCATATTGTATCTTACCCGAACCCGCTCCGTTTCCGTCATCTGATCCGGCAAAGAGGAACGGAAGTCCTCCAGTTCCGTCAGCTCCACAAAAGGCGCCTTGATCCCCTCCGGCAGACGGCGGACAATGCGCTTGGTATCCATATCCACTAAAATCCACCTGGAATCAAGCTCCACCAAAACATTTTCTTCCACATCCAAAATGCGGGTAATTCTCCGGTACTGGGAACGCACTGGCATATTGGGCTGGGTGGTAATGATCACTTCCTCCCCTCCCCGGGGCATTCTCCATATCCTTCCCCGCAGCTTGGCCAATAAAAACGCCTTATGGAAGCTCATAAAGTAATCTCCGCCGATTCCCAGAGCATCGCAATGTTCCATGCTTACTTCCTGAGCCTCTCCCAACAGGTAGGACAGCTTCATGGCATTACTCCAGTCACAATAGCTGTATTCTATTTTGGTTCGTTTGACAAAAAGCCTTTCATCCATCGATGATTTCTCCTCCCCTTCAGTTGTTCTCCGTTCCAGGCCTTTAAAACCATCAAATTTCTTTTTATCATAGCACATTCATTCACACTTTTCAAAGGCATCTCCAGCGAGATAAAACACTGCACTGTTTCCGGCAAAAATTGCTGTTGGATGTTGTGCAAACAACAGGAAAAATGTATAATAATGTTGTTGGTCTTTTATCCAAAGACTGCCCAGTGTGGCACCTGTAGAATGGAAAGATTATTCCTGCACAACGCCCCTGCAGATCTGTGCGCCATAAATTTACCGGTGTGTCCCGGATATTTGCTGTCTCAAGGAGCTTCCAGCAGGATAATGATCCTGAAAAACTTATTCTTGAATACGGAGGAAAAGCTATGGCAAACGATGTTCGTCCCGAAAGCATGGAAAGAATTACAAATGAGCAGCTGGCAAAATCTTTCATTGAGGAGCAGGTTGACATCCTGCGGCGCCAAATCGGAGACAAAAAGGTTCTGCTTGCCCTGTCGGGCGGTGTGGACTCCTCGGTGGTAGCCGCACTGCTTATCAAGGCCATCGGGCGTCAGCTGGTCTGTGTTCATGTCAACCATGGCCTTCTGCGCAAAGGTGAGCCGGAGCAGGTCATTGAGGTTTTCCGCAATCAGATGAACGCCAATCTGGTTTATGTGGATGCTGTGGACCGTTTCCTGGATAAGCTCCAGGGTGAGGCTGATCCGGAGAAAAAGCGCAAAATCATCGGCGCTGAGTTCATTCGGGTATTTGAGGAAGAGGCAAGAAAACTGGAAGACATCTCTTTCCTGGCTCAGGGAACCATTTATCCTGATATCATCGAGAGCCACGGCGTAAAGGCCCACCACAATGTAGGCGGCCTGCCTGAGGATATGAAATTTGAGCTGGTGGAGCCGCTGAAGCTCCTGTTCAAGGATGAGGTACGCATGGTGGGCAAGACCCTGGGGCTACCCGACAACATGGTATTCCGTCAGCCCTTCCCCGGCCCTGGCCTTGGCGTACGCTGCCTGGGCGCCATCACCCGGGACCGCCTGGAGGCCGTTCGGGAATCCGACGCCATTCTTCGGGAGGAGTTCGAAAAGAACGGCCTGTCCGGTAAGGTCTGGCAGTACTTCACCGCTATTCCGGATATGAAGACTGTGGGGGTCCGGGACGGCAAACGGGTGGACGAGTGGTTTGTTATCCTGCGTGCTGTCAACACTGTGGATGCCATGAGCGCCACCATTGAGGAAATTCCCTACTCTCTGCTCAACCATATCACCAAGCGCATCGTCAATGAGGTACCGGGAGTTTGCCGGGTAGTCTACGACCTGACTACAAAGCCTACCGGAACCATCGAATGGGAATAATATTGGGGGCAAAATACTCCTGAACCTGCCTCTTTTTAAAGGGCAGAATCCCTTGACGGCAACATTTTGGCAACATATTTGATCATAAAAAAGTGCAAGCTGATCTTTGCAAGGTCAGTTTGCTCTTTTTGTTTTCAGGGGATATTTCTGTTGTCTCCAGGAAGAAAATTGAAAATTTCCCCTTGTCCCCTTGCTGCCTGTTTGCTTTGCAGCCTCAAACTGAATATCCCGGAAAACATACACAAGCTCCGGCTTCTTTCCCCTTTATATCCTCTGTCCTGGGAAAATCCAATATTCAGCAAAAGGGGTTCGCCATGTGCCCTGACAAAAACAGAGCCCCAGGGGTTCATCCACCTGAAGCTCTGTCCAGTCTGTTTTTTTCTGTTACAGCTGCGTTTTTTCCGCTGCTTCCAGGGCGGCGGCAATCACCTGATCCATGTCGTAATACCGGTACTCTCCCAGACGTCCTCCAAAGAGCACCTGCTCTTCTTTGTCCGCCAGCTGACGGTATTTTTGGTACAGAGCGGTGTTCTTCTCATCATTGACCGGGTAATAGGGTTCCCGGCCGGGCTTCCATTCCACACTGTATTCCCGGCTGATGACCGTTTTGGGCTGGGTGCCGAACTCAAAGTGCTTGTGCTCAATGATACGGGTATAGGGCGTCTCCCGGTCGGTATAGTTGACCACCGCGTTGCCCTGATAGTTGGGCATATCCAGCACCTGGGTCTCAAAACGGACCTCCCGGTATTCCAGCGCTCCCAGGGAGTAACCGAAATAGGCATCGATGGGGCCGGTATAAATCGCCTTGCGGGCCTGGCTGTTCCAGTAATCCCGCTGCTGCAAGTAGTCGGTATTCAGCTGTACCGGGATTCCTTCCAGCATCCGCTCCACCATTTTGGTATAGCCGCCCATGGGAATACCCTGATACAAAGCATTAAAGTAGTTGTTGTCATAGGTCAGCCGCACCGGCAGACGCCGGATGATGAAGGCCGGAAGCTGGTCACAGGGTCTGCCCCACTGCTTTTCGGTGTAGCCCTTGATCAGCTTTTCGTAGATATCCACCCCTACCAGGTTGATGGCCTGCTCCTCCAGATTGGCGGGATGCTCTACAAAACGGGACTGGCGCTGACGCTGGATCTCCGCTTGAGCCTCTTCCGGTGTGACAACCCCCCACATTTTATTGAAGGTGTGCATATTGAAGGGCATGGAATAGATTTCCCCATGATAGTTGGCAATGGGGCTGTTGGTATAGCGGTTGAACCGCGCAAAACGCCCGGCATATTTCCACACTTTCTCATCATTGGTGTGGAAAATATGGGCGCCATACCGATGCACCTGAATTCCCTCTATCTCTTTGGTATAAACATTACCGCCAATATGATCCCGCTTTTCCAGCACCAGGCAGGAATATCCCCTGTCGGTCATCTCCCGGGCAAACACCGCGCCAAACAGGCCGGAGCCCACAATCAACAGATCCACCATTTTTGTCTCCTCCTCAAAAGTCTGTCTTTCTTCCCTCTTCTCAGCAATCCCTTTCTTTCAGAGACGGGAAGCGGAAAGCAGGATCAATTGAATCCCACAGCCTTCTGACTGATTTTATAAGCGGAAACAGCAATCCGTCTGCCGGTCCAGCCGGGAAGATTCATCACCTGGCCCATAATTCCCCACCGCAGACGATGGTACAGCCACAAATCCTGCTGCCGGATATATTCCCACAGCTGGCGCTTTTTCTCCAAATTTTCTTTGGTACCGGAACGGATCAGCATGACAGAGGAGATGATGGTGATAATTTCCACATAATTGAACAGATATCTGCGCAGCTTCCGGTTTTCCACCTTTCGCAGATCCACCTGCTCGATCATCAGACGATTGACCCGAATCTGCTGATCAATGCGGCGGATCATGACGCTTTCATGGACCGATTGATCGTCCCGGCCAATAAAGTAGCGGTAAAAATCCACATTCAAGTAATACAGGGTTTTGACATAGGGCAATGGAACATACACAAACAGATTATCCACATAAAAAGTATGTTTCGGCAGATCCAGCCCGCTGTCCCGCAGCAGTTGGGTACGATAGATCACCGAGTGCATCAGGATGTATTGCCCCTTGGGGAAATATCCTGTATCATCCCAGGTAAAAACCCTGTTCTGCGGCAGCGTACCGGTGTAGCTCATCACCTTTTTATGGCGTGCGCCCACCTTTTCATAAACATAGTTGCACACCAGCATATCCACTGGTTCCGGGGAAGCCGCAAAGGTTCTCAGGGTTTCCAGCACCTTTTCATAGGCTTTGCCGTCCACCCAATCGTCACTGTCCACCACCTTGTAATAAAGGCCGGTGGCGTTGCGCAAACCGGTCATCACAGCAGCGCCGTGACCGCCATTTTCCTGATGAATGGCCCGGACAATGCCTGGATAGCTGCGCTGATACTCCTCGGCGATCTCCGCCGTACCGTCCTTGGAGCCGTCGTTGACGATGAGGATCTCCACCTCGTCGCCGCCCTGGAGCAAGGTGTCCACACAATGCCGCATATACTCCTGGGAGTTGTAGCAGGGAATCGCGACAGACAAAAGCTTCATCTTTTCTTCTCCTTTATTCTCGCATTCCGACACATTTCGGACGCGTCCGATTCTTTCATCCTTTTTTATTATCCTACGAAACAGGAGGCAACGTCAAGGGCGTTTCACTTTTTTCTTTTCCTGTGGGGATGACATTTTCTTTTTGCTGTGATACAATCCTAAAAAATACAAATTTCCCCAAAGGAGACCATCATCTATGAAAAAATTCTGCTCTGAATTCCGGGCTTTTGTCGCAAGGGGCAATGTGATTGACCTGGCGGTAGGTGTCATCATCGGCGGTGCTTTTCAGAAAATCGTCACTTCTCTTGTCAATGACATTCTGATGCCTCTCGTTACCATCTTTACCGGCGGGCTCGATTTTACCAATCATTTTATTGTACTGGATGGAGGACATTACGAGACCCTGGCAGCCGCCCAGGAGGCGGGAGCGGCAGTAATCAGCTACGGCAGCTTTCTGACGCAGGCACTGGATTTTCTGCTGATGGCGCTGGTGATTTTTCTTCTGGTCAAGGGGATGAACCGCCTGGCCCGGGAGACAATTGACCGGAACAAGACGCCCAAGGAGCCCCCTCGCCTCTGTCCCTATTGCAGGCAGGTGGTGGATAAGGAGGCCACCCGGTGTCCCCATTGTACCAGTATGCTGGACGATCCTTCCCTGCGCTGAATTCATTTTCCCGTTATACCTACTTCTGCGGCCATCCTGATTCCAAGGAATGTTCCGGACAAGTATTTTCTGTTTGGAAACAGCTTTTGGAAACAGGATGGCCGCAGCTTTTATAAAACCGCGGGGAATGGGGACAGCAGAAATTTGCCTCTACATCAGCTGAATTTTCTCCAAATTTTTCCTTTCAAAAAAGAAAAAGAACTCTGCTTTAAGCTTTACAATTTCGTCACAAAGTACCCCCTTATTCTATATTGACAAATTGAAGGGCGATGCTATAATATCAACTGTTACCATGCTAACAATATTGGAGGGAGATGTTTCTCCGTGGAAAACGAGCTGCACATCGGTTATCAGATCCGCACCCTGTCCAATCTGATGAAACGGAAAATGCTTCAGCTGCTTCCTTCCCCGCCTGATGATTCCATTACCGGGGTACAGGGGCAGGTGATCGGTTTCCTGTACCATCACCGGGATCAGGACATTTATCAAAAGGATCTGGAGCAGTGGTTCTGTGTCCGCCGGTCCACAGCCTCACGGCTGCTGAAAAATCTGGAGGAACGGGGCATTATCTGCCGTACACCGGTGGCTCACGACGCCAGACTGAAAAAGGTGACACTGACCCCGGAGGCCCTTGCCCGTCAGGAGGAGTTTTACGGCTATGTCCTTCAGCTGGAAGAGACACTGTCAAACGGTCTGACTCAAGCGGAACTGGCCACCTTCGCTCATCTGTGCGACAAGATCAAATCCAATCTCACCTGATCTTTTTGGAGAAGCATTTGTTTGCCTGCGGTACACTCTGCTGTTTTCACAGCCCTTGCCCAGGCTGATCCCAAAGGAGGTATTCCATGATCAAAAAATTGTCCGCCTGTATCCGTGAATACAAAACAGCGTCTTTGTTAGCGCCGCTGTTCGTGACGCTGGAAGTGGTGATGGAGACCATCATTCCCATGCTCATGGCGCTGCTCATCGACAACGGCATTGAAGCCGGAAATATGTCGGAGGTCACCAGAATAGGGCTGTTGCTGGTGGTATGTACCCTGCTGTCCATGTTTTTCGGAGCCTGCTCCGGCAACTATGCCGCTTTGGCCGCCACCGGCTTTGCCAAAAACCTGCGCAAAGATATGTATTACCGGATTCAGGGCTTTTCTTTCGCCAATATCGATAAGTTTTCCACCTCTGGTATTGTGACCCGTCTGACCACCGACGTCAGCAATGTCCAGATGGCTTATCAGATGATCATCCGTATTGCGGTGCGTTCCCCCATCATGTTCATTTTCGCCCTGGGAATGTCCTTCAGTCTCAACGCCCGCCTGTCGCTGATCTTTCTGGCGATCATTCCTTTTCTGGCCCTGGGGCTGTATTTGATCATCCGCACCGCATTCCCGGTGATGCAGAGAGTGTTCCGCACTTATGATAAACTGAACAATGTTGTCCAGGAAAATCTGTCCGGCATCCGGGTGGTCAAATCCTTCGTGCGGGAAAAGAAGGAAAATGAGAAATTTGATGAGGTTTCAGATGAAATCTACACCGATTTCTGCAAAGGTGAAAAGACCCTGGCCTTCAATATGCCCCTGATGCAGCTGGCCATCTATACCGCCATTCTGCTGATTTCCTGGCTGGGCGCCCGTATGATCGTAGGCTCCTCCATGACCACCGGCCATCTCACCAGCCTGCTGACCTATGCCATCCAGATCCTTTCCAGCCTGATGATGCTGTCCATGGTTTTTGTCATGATCACTATTGCCCGTGCTTCCGCTCAGCGTGTCGCGGAGATTCTCAGTGAAGAAAGCAGCATCGTCAATGGCCCCAATCCTGTAAAGGAAGTGGCGGATGGTTCCATCAGCTTCCGCAATGTGGAATTCCGCTATGCCAAGGACCAGGAAAAGCCTTCTCTGTCCGGTATCAACCTGGAAATCGCCTCCGGTGAGACCATCGGTATCCTGGGCGGCACCGGAAGCTCCAAGAGTACCCTGGTGCAGCTGATCCCCCGGCTGTACGATGTTACCAGCGGTCAGCTGCTGGTGGGCGGACGGGATGTCCGGGACTATGATCTGGAAACGCTTCGCAACCAGGTGGCCATGGTACTGCAAAAGAACGTGCTGTTCTCCGGTACCATCAAGGAAAATCTCCGCTGGGGCAATCCGGACGCCACCGACGAGGAGCTCGTTCACGCTTGTCAGCTGGCTCAGGCGGACAGCTTCATCCAGACCTTCCCCCAAAAATATGATACCTACATTGAGCAGGGCGGTACCAACGTTTCCGGCGGACAGCGGCAGCGGCTGTGCATTGCCCGCGCACTGCTGAAGAAGCCCAAGATCCTGATTCTGGACGATTCCACCAGCGCTGTGGACACCCATACCGACGCCATGATCCGCAAGGCCTTCCGTGAAGAAATTCCCGGTACCACCAAGCTGATCATCGCCCAGCGTATCTCTTCTGTTCAGGACGCTGACAGAATCATCGTTCTGGACGGCGGCAAAGTCAACGGCTTCGGCACCCATGAAGAGCTGCTGGCCACCAATAAGATTTATCGTGAAGTTTATGAGTCTCAGATGAAAGGAGGAGATTCTGATGCCAATGATGCGTAACGCCAGAGGCGGCCATTTTTCCATGTCGGCGGAGGACCGCAAGGGCGCCGGCAAGCGGCTGATGGGCTATGTTCTGCGCCATCACCGCATCCGTATCGCTGTGGTCATTGTGGGAATCCTCCTCAGTTCCTATGCCACGGTAGCCGGATCCATGTTTATCAAGGATCTGATCGACGTTTATATTGAGCCTATGCTCCTCTCCTCCCAGCCGGATTTCGGGCCTCTGCTGTCCGCGATCCTGAAGATGGCCTCTATCTATCTGGTGGGTATTCTGGCCGCTTTGCTGTATAACCGTACCATGGTCAGCATCTCCCAGGGAGTCCTGAGGGATATCCGTCAGGAAATGTTCTCCCATATGCAGACCCTGCCCATCCGTTACTTTGATACCCACTCTCACGGCGACGTGATGAGCTACTACACCAACGATACCGATACCCTGCGGCAGATGATCGCTCAGAGCTTGCCTCAGCTGCTCTCCAGTATCGTAACAGTGATACTGGCCTTTGCCGCCATGCTCAAAACCAGTGTTGCGCTGACCGCTATGGTGCTGTGCTGCCTGGTACTGATGATGCTCACCACCAAGGTCGTGGCGGGACGCAGCGGCCGGTACTTTGTGCGGCAGCAGGATTCCATTGGTAAGGTCAACGGCTATATTGAAGAGATGGTCAGCGGACAGAAGGTGGTCAAAGTCTTCTGCCACGAGGAAGCCGCCAAGGAGGGCTTTGACAAGCTCAACGACCAACTGGCCGGAGACGCCTACAAGGCCAACAAGTACGCCAACATTCTCATGCCCCTGATGGCCAATATGGGCAATCTTCAGTATGTTCTCATCGCCATCACCGGCAGCTTCCTGGTTCTCAGCGGCGGTTCCGCTCTCACCCTGGGTGATATCATCTCTTTCCTCCAGCTGTCCCGGAGCTTCAGCAATCCCATCAGCCAGATGGCAAACCAGCTGAACTCTGTGGTCATGGCTTTGGCCGGCGCGGGAAGAATCTTCCGCTTTATTGATGAACAGCCGGAGCAGGATGAGGGCATTGTCACCCTGGTGGACGCCAAGTATGATCAAAACGATCAACTGGTGGAAAGCAGCGAGCGCACCGAGATATGGGCCTGGAAATATCCTCACCCCGATGGAACCGTAACCTATACCCGTGTGCGGGGCGACATTACCCTGGAAAACGTGGATTTTGCCTATGAGGAAGGGAAAACAATCCTTCATGATATCAGCCTGTACGCCAAACCTGGCCAGAAGGTGGCTTTTGTCGGCGCTACCGGTGCGGGTAAAACCACCATCACCAACCTCCTCAACCGTTTCTATGATATTGAGGACGGCAAGATCCGTTATGACGGCATCAACATCAACAAGATCCGCAAATCTGATCTCCGCCGCAGCCTGGGTATTGTTCTGCAGGATACCAATCTCTTTACCGGCACAGTGATGGAGAACATCCGTTATGGCCGTCTGGATGCCACCGACGAGGAAGTACGGCAGGCTGCCCGTCTGGCCAACGCCGATGACTTTATTTCCCGTCTGCCCAAGGGATATGACACCATGCTCACCTCCAACGGCTCCGAGCTTTCTCAGGGCCAGCGGCAGCTAATCGCCATCGCCCGGGCCGCTGTGGCCGATCCCCCTGTAATGATTCTGGATGAGGCCACTTCTTCCATTGATACTCGTACTGAATCTCTGGTACAGAAGGGTATGGACGCTCTGATGGTAGGCCGCACCGTCTTTGTCATCGCCCACCGCCTCTCCACTGTCCGCAACTCCAACGCTATCATGGTGCTGGATCATGGACGGATCATTGAGCGGGGCGATCATGAGCAGCTGATCGCCGCCAAGGGCACCTATTACCAGCTGTATACCGGCGCTTTTGAGCTGGAATAACAAACAAAACATCGTTCTGTCAGCAACGCCCCGGACCACCTGAAAAGATGGCCCGGGGCGTTGTGCTGATATCCAATGATGGAGAAAAGGGAAAAGGGGGTTACGCCCAAAGGGACTCGTCCCTTTGGAAACCCATAGTTGAGGTAATAGCGATCTAGTTAGACGGAGATAGTGCCTGCCGCTGTTTTGGCTGGTACCTTTAGGTTTTATGGGAACGGGTGGGAGGGATGGTTTCTGTTCCTATTCCGGAAGAGGCGGTATCGCCCGCTCGCCGGTTGCCCGGGTAAAGCCGGACAATCCACTCGCTCCTTTTGGCGGGGATTTGGTCTCTGTTCTGAATGGCCGCTGGGTAAAGAGTTGGCGCCAGGGGGTACGCCCAAAGGGACTCGTCCCTTTTGAATCCCGTTGTTGAGGCCATAGCGAGTGAGTTAGTCAGAGATAGTGCCTGCCGCTGTTTTGACTGGTACCTTTAGGTTTTATGGGAACGGGTGGGAGGGATGGTTTCTGTTCCTATTCCGGAAGAGGCGGTATCGCCCGCTCGCCGGTTGTCCAGATAACCTGGACAGGTCCGGGTAAAGCCGGGCAATCCACTCGCTGATGGGATGCGGGAATCGGCCGCCCAAGGCGGCCAAAAGGGGGCGGCGGATAAACCGCCGCCCTCCTCTTCTTGTCTGCACCAAAACTGTTTTCAAGCCGCATTACCTTTATGTCCGATCCTGCACGCGCTCAACCAATTTTATTTCCGTCGCTTCCAAAAACAATAAATATGTCCCAAAATCACCGCTGCGCAAAAAAGCAGCACTGCGCCGCATACTGCCATATCCACTTTTGTGAGGATTCCTCCTGTGATGTGCATCGCCAGGTAGTAAACTGTCCAGATCAGCGCCAGGACGGCAAAGCTCACCAACCATCCAAAATTTCTCACGGCCCCGCCTCATTTCATTGTTTTGCTGATTTCAGTATAATCCCTCCTGTTCCTTCTTTCAAGGGCGATGAAAGGTTCTTCTCCATTTCATTTTCACCTTTTCCTTTTCCGGCAGTGCTCAGCGGGCTGGAATTTCTATCTTTTGCAAATTTCCGTTTAACAAAATATTTTTATCGAAAAACAATAAATAATAATTGACTTTCAGTAAATGCTATGATATATTAAAATCATCAAAGGCGCAAGGAGGCTTTCCCGTCATGTGGAACAAACGTTATTCTGAAATTCTCTCTCTGGTCTGCAATCGCCTGATGATGGGGCTGCTGGCGTGCTGTCTGCTGTGCGGTCCCGCCCTGTGCCGGTGGTATGTGGCTATGGGGGACAAATCTCCTTCCCTCTATCCCATTCTTTTGGGCGCCCTTTATCCCTGCGTATTACTGGGGCTGGCGCTGCTGTTCTGGTTGGACCGGCTGCTGCGGAACATCCACCGGGGTGAAGTGTTCACCTCCGAAAACACCGCCTGTATGCGCCGCATCTCCTGGTGCTGTTTCGCTGTGGCTCTCCTCTGTCTGGGCTTTACGGTGCCCTACCAGCCCTTCATCTTTGTGGCGGTGGCGGCAGGGTTTGTGGGGCTGATCCTGAGGGTGATGAAAAACGTCTTTGCCCAGGCCGTGGCCATCAAAGAGGAGAATGATTTTACCATTTAAGAAAGGGGGACCCACCGTGGCCATCCAAGTGAACCTGGATGTGATGATGGCAAAGCGGAAAATTTCCGCCGGAGAACTGGCGGACCGTGTGGGCATTACCCCCGCCAATCTGTCCATCCTGAAAAATAACAAGGCCAAAGCCATCCGCTTCTCCACATTGGAGGCTATCTGCGAGGCTCTGGACTGTCAGCCTGGGGACATTCTGGAATATACCCCCGACACGGAAAACTAAAAAGGAGCGTTCTTATGGAACAGAATCATCTTCCGGTGGAAGCCATTCCGGCCTCCGCTTCCCTTGGTGTACCCAAAAACAGGTCTTTTCCCCCTTCCATTCCTCCTCAGCCGCTGACCGCCAAGAAAGAGGATGGCCTGCTGGCCTTGCTGGCATTCCCCTGCGGCTATCTTTATATCCGGTTCGTGCTGGGCTTTACGGGCGGTGTGGGCATCACCCTTTTCACCCTGGTATACTGCATCGTGGTACTTACCTGGTTCCGGGCGGGAGGTCATCCCATTCCCGCCAAAAGCTGGCCCTGGCTGGGTCTGACACTGCTGACATCCCTCCATTTTTCCTTGCTGTCCTCCGGTTTTGTCACCTTTCTCACCTTCTTTTTCCTTACCGGCTGCGCTGTCTGGTGGGTAGCAGTGCTTGGGGGCGTGGAGACAGGTTTTGCATGGGATGGTCTGGCAGAGCGCCTGTTCCAGCTGCCCTTCCGGAATTTTGGCTGTCAGTGGCAGGTTCTTCGTCAGAGTTCCAAGAAAAACAGTCAAAACCGCAGCCTTCTGCTGGCACTGATCACAGCGCTGCTGATGATCCCGCTGCTGCTGTATGTAGCGGAACAGTTGGCGGCGGCAGACGATACCTTCCGTCTGCTGATGGAAAAGCTGGCCCTTCTGGATGCTTCCTGGTTTGTGTGGCTGATGATCCGCCTGGTTCTGACACTGCCGGTCTCCGCCTATCTGTTCGGTTTATGGTACGGCAGCTTCCATCACCGTGGACTTCTCACCCTGACAGCGGAGGAAAAGGCCGCGCGGGAAGCTCGCCGCCGTTTCATCCCCGCCGCAGTGGCTGTCACCTCCCTTGGTATGCTCACAGCGCTGTATCTGGTGTTCTTTGGGGCACAGGCCGCAGGGCTTGTTTCCGCCATCGTCCACGGACAGCCTCAGGCTGGTTCCTGGTCTGATTACGCCCGGCAGGGATTCTTTGAACTGTGCCAGGTATCAACGCTGAATCTGGCGGCTTTGTTGGCGGCCCGGCAGCTGACCCGGGACCAGAACAGCGGTGTTATTCGTTTCCTTTGTCGTGTGCTGCCGGTGCAGACTCTGCTGCTTATTGCCACAGCACTGTGCAAAATGGTACTGTACATCCGGGCCTATGGCTTGACCCAGCTGCGGATTTATACCAGCTGGTTTATGATCCTGCTGGCTGTGGTGTTTCTGCTTGAACTGCTGAGCCTTTCGGGGAACTTCCCCTGGCAGCGGTGGCTGGCCGGATTCTTCTGCGGCTGGTTTCTGCTTCTCTCCTTCTGCAATGTGGATGGGATCATTGCCCGGTACAACGTGGAGCTCTACCTTTCCGGCGACGGAGACAGCCTGACTCTTACTCCCCTGCTGAACACTCCTGCGGCAGCGTCTTCTCTCCTGGATGCCCGGGACCGCCTGTCTCCCGACGATTCCCGCCGGGAGGTGGTGGAAGACGCGCTGCTCCGCCTGCGGTATCATCTGGAGGTGGGGTTGGGCCCCTCCTCTCCCCCTCACTGGTACGGCCAGAATCTCCAAAGCCTCATGGCGCTGCATCTGCTCCAGGAAAAAGGACCTCCTCTTTAAGGTGTGTTCCGATTCTTTCCCGTCTGAGCCTTTAAAGGGACTGTACATCCCCCAAAAGGCCGGGGAAAAGAAATATATTCTTTCATTACCTGTAGTCCATCTCCTTTGGGTTTTACACCAAAATCGGACTATCGTGTATAAAAAAACGGCTCCCAACGGGACTCTACATCCCGAAGGGGCCGTTTTTGTTTCCATATTTTCCGGGGGAAATTCTCAGGTATCTTCCGGCGCGTTTCTGCGGTAGATGGCGTAAAGCCCATCCAACAGCAGTGAATCATCCATCTGAATAGCGTGACGGCAGTAAGGAAGAATCAGCTTCATCATCCCCCCGCAGGCGACGATGGTGGAGAACTCTCCCAGCTCCTGTTGGTAGCGGTCAATCATCCCATCCAGCATACTGGCGGCCCCCAATACCACTCCGGAGCGCATACAGTCCACTGTGTTGGTTCCCACCAGCTTCACATCTCCCTCCAGGCTGATGTCCGGCAGCTGGGCGGCGTTGCGGGTCAGAGCATCCAGGGCGATCATCACTCCCGGCATAATGGAACCTCCCCGAAAGCTGCGGTTGCGGTCCACTACAGTAATTTTGGTGGCTGTCCGCAGGTCCAGAATCAGGATCGGCGCCGGATATTTTTCCACAGCGCCCACGGCTGTAGCCACCAGATCCGCCCCCAACTGCCCGGGATTGTCGATGCGGATATTCAGGCCCGTACGCAGGCCAGGCCCCACCACCATCACCGGGATTTCATGGACAATTGTCACCGCCGCCCGGAGCACCGGGGTCAAAGGAGGCACCACAGAGGAAATGATCCCTCCCCGCAATGCCTGACACTGTACTCCGTGAAGCAGCAGGATATCCTTAAGCAGCACGGCGTATTCCGACTCTGTCTTTCGCAGGGAGGTGCGAACACGGGAGACAAACAACAGCCTTTCATCCTGATATACCCCCAGAATAATGTTGCTGTTGCCAATATCAATGGTGAGAACCATGAAAAACTCTCCTTCCGGGACCGGGAGCCATATGCTTCTCCCAAATCACCTGGAAAAGCAGTATTTGGGCCATCCCTTTCTTTTGACGTTTTCATTGTAACACAGGCACCAACACCCTTCAACCAGACCTTGGACAAGGTAAAAAATTTTTCGTCAAAAACACAATATTTTCCCCTTTCCGTTCGTCTATGATAGTAGAAAATCATTTTGAGGCATCAAATCCTGGCTTTTCCCGCACTAATGGAATGAAAGGAAAATTTCCCCATCACAGGTGATTTTGCCGGAATTTATCCGTGAAAACATATCCTGGACAAAAAATGACGGCACTTTCCGGTACACCGACAAGCCGAAGGAAAAGGAGGAATCTGAACATGAAAAAGCGTATCCCTGCTATTTTATCCATTTTTTTGGCCATGGTATTGGTGCTGACCTCTTGCGGAGGCAGTGGAAGCAGCAGCGACAGCATGATGAGCACCGCCCAATCCGCCGCTGTGGAAGCTCCTGCGGCAGCAGAATCCTTCCGTGGTGGAATGTATATGGCTACGGATGGAGCGGCAGATCTTGCCACAGAGGAAATGTCTCCGGAAGAAAACAGCAGTTTGGCTGATCCCCAAACGCCGGACCAGGAGCGGAAAATCATCAAAAACTGCTGGATGCAGCTGGAGACCACCACCTTTGACAGCGCCCTGAGCACCATGAATCAGCTGATTGAGGATGCGGGCGGCTATGTGGAAAGCCAAAGTGTAAGCGGACGCAGTCTGAACAATTACGGGGATTATTATGAACGTTCCGCCTCTGTTACCGCACGGGTGCCAGCTGACAAGCTGGATGAAGTGACCACCGCCCTGGGGGATACCTTCAACATTGTTTCCCAGGAGGAATCCATTGAGGATATCACTGACAGTTACTACGACGCCCAAACCCGCCTGGAGAATATGCAGGTTCAGGAACAGCGGCTGGTGGAGCTGCTGGCACAGGCGGAAAGTCTGGAAGATATCATCACTTTGGAAAGCGCCCTGGCGGACGTCCGCACTGAAATTGAATCCCTCACCGGCCGTCTGCGCCGGATGGACAATCAGGTGGCATATTCTACCCTGACCATGAACATCCAGGAAGTTGTGGAGCTGACACAGATTCAACAAAAGCCCAAAACCTTCGTGGAAAAATTGGGAGAATCCTTCCGCCGTTCCGAGCAGAATATCACCAGTACCCTTCAGGGATTGATTTTCTTCCTGGTGGAGGAAGGCCCTGTCCTTCTGATCTGGGTAGCTCTCATTGCCCTGGTGGTATGGCTGATCCGTAAGCTGGTCCGCCGCCTGCAAAGAAACCGTCCCCCTCGTCAGCCCTTCTCTTTAGTTCCTCCGCCCGGAGGTCCCGGAACTCCTCCCCCCACTTCCCCCACCGTCTCTTCTCCCACCTCAAAACCGGAGAAAGAAAAGCGTTCTGACAACTGATCGTTTTTAGGGTGAGCTCCTCCACGGCGGCGGTGAATCATATTTTTCTCTCCCTTTGTGACTGGAGGTGCCGCTTTATGACCCTGGAGCGATTGTTGGCTTACGCCATTCTGACCCACGCCGGCTTTCCCACCGGCGGACAATACCGCGCCGCCTTGGATCAGCTGATCCGTGAGCGTCCCGGAGATCCTTTGGCTGCTGAGCTGGAAATCTCCTCTGGAGATCTGACCCATTCTATCCACTTATTGGAGCAATATTTTCAGGAAAAGGGCGGTTTTTCTCTGTGGGAATTTGGCGGCTTCCTTCTTCAGGAGATGGAGGGTTTCTATGATCACCGAAAAGATCTGCGCTCCTTCAGCCGTATGGTCTGCAGGGCATGGAAACTATTGCCGGTTATTTTGCAGCAGCTCCAGCCCTTTCGATTGCTGTATTATGGATCAGAAGCTTCCCTGGGGGATGAAAACAGCTGTGAGGAATATTATCTTCAGGCGTTTCACTTTTTCCGTGATTGACTGCCCAGGGTTCTCTTCATCGCTGAAGCTCGTGCCTGTGAAGGAACAGCCTCTCTGAGTATGCCGCTTGAATCCTCACGAAATCAGCGGTGATACCCCCTGTTTCGCGCCCCGGTGGGCGCATATCCTGATTTTTATGATTTTAATTTTGCTTTTTCAAAAAAGGTTTTTCTGCCATCTGGAACAGCCTCTGCCTGCCGGGCAGAGGCTGTTGTTTTTTCCCATGTTTTTTAACAAAAGTTCTACCGATTTTCTGATTATCTTTGCAAATCTCCGCAAATGCTGGAAAGGCTTGTTATATCAAGCATTTCCGGCATTTTGCGTTTCGGAAGATACCCCGCATATCATGGCATTTCGGAGCCTCACTTGGCGTTGAAAAGTAGTAAAACCGTAGTAGAAACGGCGGCTTACTACTACGCCGCCAGCCTGTCCATCGCCGCCTTCGCAGAGGCGTAATCCGCATGAGCGTAATAGTTCAGCGTCATGGTGATATTGGAATGTCCCATGATGTACTGCAGGTCTTTGGGGTTCATCCCAGCGTGGGCGAGGCGGGTGCAGAAGGTATGGCGCATGGTATGGGGCGTGATGTTCGGCAGGGCCTCCTCTGGTTTGTGGTGCTTGTTGTACTTCCTGACAAGCCCCTGGAACATACTCTCGTAACAGGACGCCGTTTTGGGAAGGCCGCTCTGGTTGAGGAACAGGAAGTTGGTGTAGCCCCCGATATTGACCGGGGCGGCCTTGCCCCTGTTCTTCACAGCCCGCTTCAACGCCTGGTAGACCTTCTCGCTCATGGGGATCTGCCGCGCACCCTTTTTGGTCTTGGGCTCGTCCACATAGTAGCCGAGCTCACTGTCCCGCAGGAGCTGGTGGTCCACATGGATGCAACGGTTTTCAAAATCCAGGTCCGTTGTCAATCCGCACAACTCGGAAACGCGGAGGCCGGTCCCCAGCAGAATGATGATCTCATCACAATACTTCCGGTAGACCGGATCGCTGCCGGCGAAGGCCAGGAGGCGGTCCTCCTGATCCTGGGTCAGCGCGGCTTTTTCCTCCGTGTCATCCTCCAGGACATCGGCTATGGCGAAGTTGAACGGGTTTTTGCGGATGCAGTCATCCTCAATCGCCGTGTAGAAGGCTGCCTTCAAAGACCGTTTCCAGTTGCTGATGGTCTTGTAGGCGTAGCCCTTCTCGCTCATCCTGATGGCCCATTCCTTGGCGTCCGACAGCTTCACGCTGTCAATGCTCCGGGACCCCAGAGGGTCCTCTTTCAGAACGGACATCAGGTATTCCCGACCCTTCTCGGTGCTCCGCTTGACATTTTTCCTATGGCTGTTCTGCCGGGCGTAAAGCTGGCAGACCGTCATCTTCTTGCCGATGGTGTCGATCCCATCGTTAATGTCACGCAGGATCTCCTTCACCTTCTCACGGAGCGAAACATCGTCCCGCTTGCCCGTGGGGGTCTTGTCGGTGGGCACCAGTTTCCAGGCATACACGAATTGAGTTTTACCGCAGGCGTCCGTGTACTTGTAAGCGTATCTTCCGTCTTTTCTCTGGCTCTCTCCAGTCCTTAAAATTCGACCTTTGCTATCGCGTCTTTTCTCTGACATGATGGTAAGCTCCCTTCCATCGCTGGAATGAGCCTCGATACGCTACACATATTATAACGCGCCCAGGGCCCATTGTCAGCCGGCCTCGTCAAATAACCTCCAGTTCGTCGATGACTTTCTCAAACTGCTTTCGTTTGATCTGGAGGCGGTTGCCGTTCATAATGAGCCAGTTTGCGTCAGGGTTTTCCTCGGCTAACCTGCGGAGCTTCTTTTCCCCAATACGGAAATATCTGGACGCCTCCTCGATGGAGAGCGTGTATTTTTGCCAGATAGGAATATCGTTCGTGTTCAAATACAACACCTCCTAAAAATTTGCGCGTCCCCTTTCAGAGGACGGTGTTGCAAAAAATAAGAGGCAGAAAACGGATGGCTGCTGGCACAGCTCCACGGGAATTTCACCCCGGCCCATGCTGATGGGTGCGGCGCACGATGCTTTGTGGGCGTCCAATGCGCGAGTCTCATTATCCTGTCTGTGCATCCTCGCCCACAGGCTGCCACACCTGTTTAGCGGCCTGGTTTTGTCGCTCACCTGTTTGGTAGGGGTCCCGTCCTGCGGACTTGCAACAGGGTCTTGGCGCACCGGCCGACCGGCTCCACACAGACAGATCGTATCCGTCTGCCTTATGCTGCGCCGGAGGCCTCCCGCCGGGCTTTCTTTGTCAAGGAGCGATACAGGGCACCACATGGAAAGGGGGGAAACACGCAGCGCCCGGCCCTGAATCAGCTCAGGTCAAAATTCAGGATGGAGATAATCAGCTTCGTTTCCAGCCGCCTGCGCATATCTTCATCCACCAAGGAGTGAGGAAAGCCGTTTTTGTCATAGCTTGTCCTCATGGACAGCGCAGCAATATAGCCGGAATAGTGCTGGATCACCCGGTTTACCGCTTCGGGATTGCCTCCGACAGCGGCAGCGATCACCGGATAAGGGATCAGTGACGCCCGCATATTCGCAGATTTAGTCATCCGCTTCACCTCCCATCAGCTCCTTCAGCAGCCGATAGGCTTTTTGCCTGCGGGTGTTGACCGTCCGGCGGGCCATGTTCATGTACTCGGCGATCTCGCGATCTACCATGTTCAGGAACCAGTGCATCATAAAGATGTCCCGGTCCTCCTGAGAAAGCGCCAGAAGCGCCTCGGCCAGCCGGTCGTCCTCGATCAGAATCACGGCCCCTCCCACAGGGAAGGTCGTGTATTCCCACGAGTAGCGGTCATAAACCGCAAGCTGGGCCATTGCATCCTCCGGCAGCTCGCTGAGTGAGACCTCACGCCGGCTCCGTTTCCGAAGCTGCGTGTAAGCGTTCATTGCTTCATTCTTGATGGATCTCTTGCAATAGCTGTCAAAGGCGTGCTGCTTATGCT
This sequence comes from Angelakisella massiliensis, assembly GCF_900104675.1. GTDB lineage: Bacteria > Bacillota > Clostridia > Oscillospirales > Ruminococcaceae > Angelakisella > Angelakisella massiliensis. The sequence goes on from NZ_LT629945.1 coordinate 173,413, forward strand.
CGTAGTGGCGGTCAGGTTTCAAGTTCTCACCTCCCTTCGTGCCGGGAGGCAGTTCTTTTCTTCCCCTTTCGCCCACTACTGTTATGGCAATGCCGCTGTTTGGCTGGTTTCCCGCATTTATATTAAAAAATTTTTTGCCGCTCATAATCGGTTCCTTTCGTTTCGTTCAGGTTGACAGGCCGGAACGAAACGGGGCGGAGAGCGGCAGCCCGCACCCATGCGCAGGTGGTCAAAGGGACGGGCTTTGTGAGATGTGAGCCGTAGTATATAAAAAGCGAGCCATAACTCACTTCCATGAGCATGGCTCGCTGCTGCGTTATTGGAATATTTTTCGTAGTGGCATGGGCGTCCGCCGCATAAGCGGTAAACCCCGCCTTATTTTGACCTCCTTTGTGTTGGCGCTCTCATCCATATCTCCCTTTACTACGAAACATGAGTTATAACTCACTCTGCATGAGTTTTATGGTTATTTATATGAGCGGAAGTACACCCTACAATAATGTAGAGGTGGTGTGTAGTGAACAATCCGCTGGATCTATTTGCATGGAAGGTGCGGTCAGAACGGAAGCGGCAGCATCTGACGCAAAAACAGTTAGCTGAACGCCTCGGTATGACCCCCCGCACGATCATAGATTTGGAGACCTGCCAAAGTAATCCGAAATTTGAAACGGTGGTCCTTGTCGCCAAAGAATTGAATATCAGCGTGGACGCCGCCATCTTCCCGGAAATGGTAAATCAGACAGTCTCGAAAACAGTCGTGGACTTCTTTGCCGGGAAAAGCGAAGCAGAGATTGAAAAGTTTATCGCACTCTGCAAACAGGCGGAAGCCTTCCAAAAAGACGAGTAACGCGGTCGGGTTCGATGTGCCCGGCCGCGTTACTGTTTCACCCGTTTGCTATGCGGGCAGTTTATTCTTCTTTTGTTTTATAAGCATTTTTCAGACGCTCGAAGGACTCCTGGCTGATAACATGCTCCATCCGGCAGGCATCCCTTTCCGCTGTTTCCGGGTCTACGCCGGCTTCAATCAGTCGGTCAGTAAAGAAGCGGTGCTTTTCGTAGATCCGCTCCGCCACTTCCTGGCCCACATCGGTCAGATGCAGGAAATAGTCGCTGTCCATTGTCAGGAACCCCCCGTCCCGCAGGGTCGCCACCGCATGGCACACGCTGGGCTTTGTGACCTCCAGGTGCCGGGCAACATCCACGGAGCGCACCATGCCCATCTTTTTATGAAGAACAAGTATGGCCTCCAGATAGTCCTCCCCGGACGCATGAAGTTTCATCAGTACCTCCTTTTATGAATTAAACGCTTAACTTCCAATTTGCAGAAGCTGTCTGCAAATCGACCAGCCTACGATAGAGGCCATTTTCTTTCATAAGTTCTTCGTGAGTTCCGTTTTCGGCTACAATACCATCTGACAATACAACGATACTATCGGCAGCCTCCACCGTCCTCATTCTATGAGCGATAATAAGAACCGTCTTGCCTTTTACCAGCCTGGATATTGCATTTTGAATTTCTGTTTCATTGTCTACGTCAAGAGAGGCAGTAGCTTCATCCAAAAGAATAACAGGAGCGTCTTTCAAAAGAGCGCGTGCGATAGAAAGTCGCTGGCATTCACCGCCTGATAACGTAGAACCGTTTTCTCCAATCACTGTCTGATAGCCGTCCGGCAATTTTGAAATAAATTCATCACACTGCGCTGCTTTAGCTGCGGCAATCACTTCCTCGTCCGTTGCGTCCTTTTTACCGACACGAATATTTTCCATGATGGTGTTATTAAACAGCACAACATCTTGAAAAACGATAGAGAAGTTTTTCATCAACATGGTTGAATTTAGCGGAGCAATATCGGTTCCGCCCAACAGTATTCTTCCTCCGTCCAGAGGATAAAATTTGGCTGCCAGTTTTGCGACTGTACTTTTGCCGCCGCCGGACGGGCCAACCAATGCTGTGACCTGTCCCTGCTTTGCAGTAAACGAAACATCCCTCAGTACCGGTTTGCCCTTTTCGTAAGAAAACTGGACATGATCGAATGTAATATCGTACCCGTTTGTATGGATATTCTTCTCGCCGGTTTCTTCCGGGTATTCTTCTATTTCTTTCAAGCGGTTTACCTGAAGCTGCACAGAAAACAGCTCTGCCATATTTGACATCGCCCCGGAAAGCGGATCGTACAGGCGGGAGGCAGCAATCAAAAACAGAATATAGGTAAACAGAGAGGTATCTCCACTTACCACAAGACTATTACCTACTACAATCACCGTTGCCAAACCGAGCCGTAAAAACATCTGGCCGGTTGTCAGCAGACTTGCCGTTGTCATTTCGGATGAAATCTGTGCTTTTTCCGCGGCATCCATCTTTGCGTCTAATTTGCGAAGATAATCTTCTTCCTGATTGCAAGCCTTTATATCCTGTACGGTTTCCAAACATTCCTGAATGCCTTCTGCAAGCTCCAGTCTTGCGTTCATGTGCTTTTTGCCGAGTTTTTCCTGCCATTTCCGTGACAGAATAACGATTGCAAATGAAATCGGGGCTACCCAGAGAAGGGCCAGGCCCATTTGCCAGTTGAAAATCAGCAGTCCGATACAAACAATACCTGTGGAGATAACTGCGCCAAAGAATTGCGGAACCGTATGAGAAAATGCGTGTTCAAAGTTTGCACAGTCCCCCATAATGGTGCTTGTCAGATCAGCAAGATCCCTCTGATGAAAAAAGGTCAGCGGAAGTGTACGCAATTTCTCCGCAAGACCGATTCGCCGCCTTGCACTTTCATCATACGTCCCAAGATACGCTGCGGTGTACTGGCAGTAATGAAGTATAAAGACAACAGCCAAAATCGCAATTCCGATCACAGTGTAAACGGCGGCGCTGATCTCTGGCGCGCTCGTTCCCAAAACAGGCGCAAGAAGTTGATTGAGGACGATAGCCAGAAGAATAACAGGAAACATAAGGCTGATATTAGCCAGTACCGAATAGACAATCCCTTTTAACAGGTCTCTTGCCCCCTGATCGCTCAACGCATATTTCTTTTTTAACGTCTTAATCATGCTGTTCATCCTCCTTTCCGACCTTCCATGCAATCGAGGTCCGATAATCCTTCCACATAGAAGAATAAATACCGTTCGCAGCTATCAATTCTTTATGCGTACCTCTTTCTGCAATCTGTCCATCCTTAAACACCAGGATAAGGTCTGCGTCTTGTATCGTAGAGAGCCGGTGAGCAATCATCAGAACCGTTTTGTTTTGTGTCAGCCGCTCAAAGGCAAGCTGTATCTGATGTTCATTTTCGGCATCTGCAAATGCTGTGGCTTCATCCAGTACAATAATAGGGGCGTCTTTTAAGATTGCCCTTGCAAGAGCAATCCTTTGATTTTCACCTCCTGAGAGATATGTGCCTCCTGTTCCAACGAGCGTATCAAGCCCATCCGGGAGGCGGTCAATAATATCTTTGCATTGTGCTTCATCAGCCGCTTTCAGGACTTCTTCCCTGGTAGCGTCCGGGCGGGCCGCCTTAATATTATTCAGCAAGGTGTCCTTGAACAGACGGGTATTCTGAAACACGAAAGCAACTCTTTTCATCAGTTCCTGCTTCTCAATATTGCGTACATCCACGCCGCCAATCGTAACGGAACCTGACTGAACATCATAAAATCGGGGAATGAGGCTTGCCGCTGTACTTTTACCGCTGCCGGAGGCACCAACAAGCGCCACTGTTTTTCCTGTCGGAACCTCAAAGCTGATATGGTCTAAGGCCTTCTCTTTGGCACCTGGATAGGCGAAGGAAACATCCGAAAACACAATCGAAGCGTCTGCCGGGATCAGGGGCTGTTCTGGTTCCTTCAAAGGCTGTTCCTGCAAAATTTCATCCACCCGGCTGACTGCGCTTTTAGCTGCCATAAGCTGCTCGCTGGCAAACATGATACGGTTCATCATAGTTGCACAGACCGGAGTAAACAAACTGTAAAACAGAAAATCCAGCACAACATTTTCGTAAGCTGCCTGGCCGCTGACCCCGGACAAAATAAACATGGCGACTGGAATAAGTAAAACAAATGTGCCGTTCAGTGTTACTGTAAATCCAGTAAGAGGAATACGGCATTTTAAGGCATACCCGGAAGCAAATTTTTCGTATTCTTCTATTGCAGCGTGAAAATTTTTGAAGGAATAAATAGTTTGCTGAAATACTTTTACAACAGGAATACCGCGAATATATTCCACAGCTTCTTTATTCATTGTTTCCAGTGCAGTCATATACTTGCCCATAAACTGCGCATTATCTCCGCCCATCATCTGTTTGAGAAAGATGACACTGATTCCCATAGGTATCAGGCAGCAAATTCCCAGCCGCCAGTCAAAAAGGAAAATCAAAATAATAACGGCAACCGGCATAACTGCGGCTCCGGTCAGATCGGGAAGCTGATGGGCCAGAAATCCTTCTGTAAGTCCTGCATTATCATCAATGATTTTTCTGAGCCGTCCGCTTGCATTTTGGCTGAAATACCCCAACGGCAGCGTCACGATATGATGAATTGCAGATTTTCTCATATTGGTGGCTGTACGAAACGCCGCCAGATGAGTACAGTTCAGGGCGATAAAATAAATTAAAATGCTTGCCGCTGCAAACACAACCGCCATCCACGCATAATGGGCGCTCCCCGTTGCAAGAGATATATCCCCGGCAGCAAAAGCCTGGATTAAATCGCGGATGACGAGCCAAATGCAAACAAAAGGCAGCATAGATAAAATGGTACTGATCCCGGAGAGAACACATCCCAAAACGGTCAAAACATGGAATTTCCCTGCATATCCGAACATTCTGGACAGTTCTCCATTTTTTTGCTTATCCATAAGCAAGGCTCCTTTCGCAATAATAGACGGGTTAGCATCTTCTAACCCGTCTATTATCATAAAATCATTCGGTTGTTTCTGCCACTCCATACAGAGCGTATCTATCCAATCAGACACATAATTCATTGACACATAAGGCAGGAATATAAGCGGGACAAATTTTCCTGTAACGGAAATGCTTCTACATGACCTTCATCAACGAAATGCAGAACCCGATTGCAAGTCATAGCGGCAAATTCATAATCGTGGGTAATGATTAAAATGGTCTTTCCTTTTTGCGCCAGAGCTTTCAAATGCTCCGATATTCTCATCATATTTTTGAAATCAAGACCGCTGGTAGGCTCATCCAAAATCAAAACGGGGGTATCTATCCAATCCGATACTGCAAGAGCGAGCCGTTGTTTCTGCCCGCCGGAAAGAGTAGCGGGATGCCGTTCTTTCCATTCAAACAAGCCATATAGTTTTAGCAGATCATCGCGTTGCTCCTGGGTACTTCCTTTTCCGTTCAATAGCAGTTCTTCTTCTACGCTGTCCCCAAACAACTGGCAATCTGTATTTTGCATAACAAAGTAGGCAAAATTCTTCCTTTTGCCTTTAGATACCTTTGTCCCGTTATATATGACCTGACCCTCTTTTTCCTTTTGCATACCACAAAGAATATTCGACAAAGTAGTTTTCCCTATTCCGTTATGGCCTACAATCGCAATCAGGTCGCCAGCATACGCCCGAAAAGATATATCGTGGAAAACCGGATGTTTGCGATAGGAAAACGTCAAATCCTTTACCTCCATCGTCATATCTTTTTCTTTTGTAGGGGGAATATCTACTTCAATATGGTGTAAATCTGCCGCCCGTATTCCTATGGCTCGTCTTTTTTCTTCTGGAATAGAGAGCAGTTCTCCCGCCGTCCATTCTTCTTTTATGCTCCCGTTTTCCATATAAAGAAAACGGTCTGCAAGGTCAGTAAGATAATAAAGCCGGTGTTCAGCAACAATGATTGTGTGGCCTTCCGCTTTTAGTCCACCCATCAAATTTTTAAGCGCCTCAACGGAATACATATCCAAATTGGCCGAAGGTTCATCAAACACATAAATTTCCGGGTCAACAGCATTGACGGAGGCCACCGCTATTTTCTGTTTTTCTCCGCTGGACATCGGATAAATTTCTTTCCCGCGCAGCATATCTCCGTTAATACGTTTGATCGCACTTGAAACCCGTCCATCCAGTTCTTCATACGGAACGCCATAGTTTTCACACCCGAACGCAATTTCATCCTCTGTAATACTGGCAAAAAACTGGCTCTTTGGATCTTGAAAGATTGAACCTACTTTTTTCCCGATTTCATACAGAGGATATTCCGATATGCTGCGTCCCAGCAGTGTGACTCGCCCTTTCAGCGTCCCTTCGTAAAATTGTTCAGCTAACCCGTTTATCAATCGTGTTAAAGTTGTCTTTCCGCAGCCGCTCCCTCCAGTCAGAACAAGGAACTCGCCCTTTTTTATATCGAGGCTGATATGATGGATACTTTCTGTTTCGGCTCCCGGATATTCAAAAGATACATCTTCAAACTGGATAACGGATCGCCTTGCTTTATCATTTACCATTATGCTACCGTCCTTTCCAGCACAAAATAGAGTGCGGTTACGCAAACAGCAACCACGCACATAATCCAATCTCTTTTTTGAAATTCTATCTTCCTGCGGCAGGTATGTTTTCCCGGATTGGAAATCCCCCTGCTTTCAGCAGAAGCTGCGAGTTCTTCAGCTATTCTGGATGAACGGAAAATAACAGGCGTAACAATATACTCCATTGCGTCCAGAGGATGTTTCCATGACAACAGCTTTCGCAGCCGAAGTGAGGCAAACACATCGGAAAATTCACTGCGCACAGTAGGGAAGAAACGCAGCATGAAGGTTACGGGCAGGGCAATTCCATCAGGAGCGTGGATTTTCTTAAAAACTGCTACAACTTCTCCCGGCGGCATACCAATCACGGGCTGCGCAGCCATAACCATCATCAAAATACGCAGCACCATGAACAGGAACATTTCCGGCATAAGAATGGTAATGCCCTGTCCTCCTGAAAGCAGCCTCAACACGATAAAAACACCGCAGACGATTAGATATTTTATTGTCTGCCTGCCAAAGCCCTGAATAATCAAATACACGCTCAAAACGCCCAAAAGTGTGTATATCAAAATGTCGCTTGTGAGCACCGCCACAAGCGACATAGTGAGAACTATGACAAGCAATTTGGTCCGAAAATCAAATTTCATGCTCATAGTTTATTTAATCGCGCCACTCTTTCTGAAGTGCTTCACAATCAGTTTGTTGCTAATCATGCAGCCAAGGACGGCCAGGATAGCGGTGACAGCCAGGCTCAAAAGGACGTACTTCGGATCGGTGTAATACTGGGTCTGAACCTGAACCTGCTGCTCACTGACACCGGTGGCAAGAAATGCGTCTTTGAAAAACCAAATTTCTGACATACCATGTGCAGCGCGAACCAATGCCGTGATTACCCACGAAATGGACACACGCTTAATGTCATGGTAGGCATCCTTTCCGCACATGGAAAGCTCTGCGATGATACCGCCGCCCAAAAACCACGGAATCATAAATGGCCCCATCATCAATCCGGCGATAATTGCCCACATGATATTGTAGACAAGAGCGGGGCCATGCTTGCCGACTTTCATGCACATATAAACATAGAACGGTGCGAGGATAAGTGCCGCACCTGCGGCGTTAAAAATCATGGAATAGAACAGTGAAGCGCCGGTCAGGGTCGAATAGACCATAAATACAACGAACATGACCGCACAGAAGATACCGATGATTGCCGCGTCTTTGACAGTGTACTTGTTACCTGTCGATTTTTCATTTTCCATTTGGAAATCCTCCTTTGTCTTGCAGAAAGTTAGCAGTACCTAACCCACCATTCAAAAAATAGGCCAGCTTCAAGCGGTCTTTCTGCTTTTATCTGACAAAGGATATTCTAATACAGCTCAGATTTCTTCGCCACTCCATACGGACCCGCTTCTATCCAAACGGACACTCTTTCTGAATTCCGTCGGAGAGCTGCCATACGTTTCTTTGAAGGCAGAAGTGAATTTATTCGGATTTTCATATCCGATTTTACTTGCAATCTCCGTTACTGACAACTCGGTTTCCAGCAACAATTTTTTGGCGACTTGAAGCCGATAGGTACGAAGATAAGAATAGACAGAGGTTCCATAGACGCCTCGAAAGCACTTTTTCAATGCTGTTGTAGAAATCTCGAATTTCTGGGAAAGCTGTTCAATCGTATGATGTGCTGTCAAGTCCTCCGTAATATAGGACGCTACTGCTTTAATCAATGCGACCTGATTTTGATTGAAATAATCCGTCTGTAAAACTTCTTCTGCCGTATTGAGATCACTTAAGAACAGAAGCAGTTCCAGCATTTTGACTTTCATGTATCCTGGTTTTCTTTTTTCCCGGACATGATAGAGTTCCGAAAAAATATGTTCAATAGACGGATTGGCCCGCATGATGCAGCAACGGTTTCCTTCGCAAATATATTTTTGTATGTAGTGCAAATCAATATTCAATAGCTCCATGATTTGCCGTACTTCCGGCAGCAATTCATCCAGATTGATGATGATAGAAATACCGTGATAGTGGTTCAGCGGAAAACACGAATTTGACTTTTTCTTCATCATGGAGCTGATCGACAAATCGCCTTCCGCCATATAGCAGCAACTATTTTCACCAAAGCTACACTCAAAACGTCCTATCAGACAATGGTTAATCTCTATCATGTTTTTAGCTGTGGCTTGATTTTGATTGCAATATCCCATGTGCATATCGTTATAGTAAAGCTCAATACCAGAAAAAACCTGATAGACTGTAATGCGTCCATGCCCTGTTTCATTTGACAGCCGAAATATTTTACAGTCCTGCCGTAGTTCATCTTCTTCGGGAGAGCCGTATAACTTTGTCCCTTCAAATTCGTCTGGCAATTCAGACCGCAATAATACTTCAATCGCACCAGAGAGTGCTTGTTTTTCATAGGTCAGCACCACCCATTCCTCCCTTCAGTTCGCCATAACTAACTGCTATTAAGTATATGTGATAATTTCTTCTGTGTCAAATTTTGATAAAGGCCCATGACGTTAAAGATTTTTAGATGGAAATAGCCAAAATCTCTGTTTCAAATTGTAGTATTAGTAGAGGGAGAATACGAGGGTAGGGTTACGATAGCAAGCACAGCCAGTGAGTACCCACTGGCGGATTTTTGATTTAGGGGGGACCCCTGCCCCTAAATCAAAAATTGCTTGCTGGGATAGTCCCAGACCCTTATAGAAACGGAGGCGGCGCAGCATGGCAAACCGAAAGCGGAATATCCAGATGAAGTTTTGGGTGACAGAGGAGGAAAAGCGGCTCATTGAGGAGAAAATGGCCCAGCTCCACACAAAGCGGAGCGGCGCCTATCTCCGCAAAATGGCGATTGATGGGTACATCATCCAGGTGGACACCACCGACATCAAGGAGATGACCCGCGCCCTCTCCGCCATCGGCCGGAACATCAATCAGATCGCCAAACGGTTGAACGCCGGCGGTCCGGCCTACCAGGCCGACATGGAGGAGATCCGGGAGAGGATGGACCAGATATGGCAGTTACAAAGACGCATCCTATTAAGTCAACGCTGAAAGCGGCCATTGACTATATCTGCAATCCCGATAAGACAGATGGGAAACTGCTGGTGTCCTCCTTCGGCTGCTCCGCCGAGACCGCCGACATCGAATTTGCCTGGACCCGCCGCCATGCCATCGACAAGGGCACGAACCTGGGCAGGCACCTCATCCAGGCGTTTGAGCCTGGGGAGGTCACGCCGGAGGAAGCCCACCGGATCGGCATGGAGCTGGCGCGGGAGGTCCTGGGCGGCAAGTATGAATTTGTCCTTACCACCCACATAGACAGAGACCACGTCCATAATCACCTGATTTTCAATACGGTCAGCTTTCAGGACCACAAGCACTATCACTCCAACAAGCGGAGCTATCACTTCATCCGCCGCGCCAGCGACCGTATCTGCAAGGAGCATGGCCTGTCTGTCATCGTCCCCGGCCGTGACAAGGGCAAGAGCTACATCGAACACCAGGCGGAACAGAACGGCACCAGCTACAAGGCAAAGCTGCGCTCCGCCATCGACCGGCTCCTGCCCGGCTGCGCCGACCTGGAGGACCTGCTCCGCCGCCTCCAGCGGGAAGGGTATGAGCTGAAACGGGGCAAGTACATCTCCGCCAGGGCTCCGGGCCAGGAGCGGTTCACCCGTCTGAAGACCCTGGGCGCCGACTACGCCGAGGAGGCCCTGACCGCCCGAATCGCCGGAAGGCCCAGCCCCTCCCGCCAGCCGAAGCAGCGCACCGGGAAGCCCAGCCTGCTCATTGACATCCAGAATAACATCAAAGCCCAGCAGAGCGCCGGCTACAAGCATTGGGCGACCATCGAGAACTTGAAGCGGGCCGCGGAAACACTGAACTTCCTGACGGAGCATGGCATCGGAAGTTTGGAGGACCTGTCCGAGCGGTGCGACGGGGCGGCGGCTGCTACCGCCAGGGTGAAGGCGGACCTCCGAGCGACGGAGAAGGAAATGGAGCGGCTGACCCTCACCATGAAGCACGCCGCCACCTACCGTCAGCTCCGTCCACTGTATGAGGAATACCGCCAGTCCAGGGACAAGGAGAAGTTCCTCCGGGGGCATGAGGGCGAGATCATCCTGTTCGAGGCGGCGGCAAGGGAGCTGAAACGCCTGGACGCCGTACCCCTGCCCGCCACCAAGCGGCTCCGGGCCGAGATGGACGAACTCACCGCCAGACGGACCGCCCTGCAATCAGAATATCGGAAGGCCCAGCGGGAGGAGCGGGAGTACGACACCCTCCGTCAGAATGTGGAGGCTCTGCTGGAAAAGCCGAGGGAACCCGAACCGCACAGGCAGCGGAGCAACGAACTGGAATAGAGGCGGTTGTGCGCTTTGCCGGACTTTTCAAAAGCCCCTGGGCGCGGTCTGATTTTATCTGTATAATGGAGGCAGGAATGGAGGTGCTGCCAATGACGAGAACCGAGGCCGTTAAGGAATTTTTCAAGAAGGCAGTTTTGCCCGTCGCCATCGCCGGGCTGCTGTACTGCATTTTCAAATCCGCCTGCATCAGGAATGGAGAGCTGGATCTTCTCTGGCTCTGGATACTCTGCGGCCTGCCCTTCGGCATCCATCGGATGTGCGTGTGGATCGTGCCGGGCGGCGGCTCCCTGGGCGGCGGCGCCGCCCTGTTTGTTCTGAACTTCGTGATCGGCGGCATCATCGGCGGCTTCGTCCTGGTGTGGCGCCTGCTGGTGGCGGCATGGTATGTGCCCCTCACCATCTACCGCCTGATCGTAGGATATTGAGATGGACAAATGATAGAGAGCCGGCTGGCATTGACCAGCCGGCTCTCCTCATGGTGTCCGCTCCAGAATAAATTTTGTTACCAGATCCGCATACTGTTCCAGCCGCACCATCAGCGCCAGGTGGCCGCCGGTCAGGTCGGTGACCACCGTGGGACTTGGCATCAGGGCGATCAGGTCCTCCCGGCAGGCCGGGGTGAAGGTGGTGTCGTCCTCGGACAAAATCAGCAGCACCCGCCCCTCCCACGGGGCAAAATCATTGCGGGTCATGCCAAAGTAGTGTTCTGCGTCACAGAGAAAGTCAATCATGTGCTGTTCATAGGGCTTGGTGAGCAGTTCCATCATAGCGCCGCACAGTTCCTCCATAGCGGCCTTTTCCTGGGCTGTAAAGCCATCGGTTTTCTTTTTCATCACCGCCCATCTCATCATCCGCTTGATGAGCGGAAACGGCAGGAAGGCAAGCCATTTTTTGAACTTCCGCTGGCTTTCGATTATCTTCATCAGATCCTGATACCCGGCCTTGCTCATGTTGCCGGACAGCGAGCAGGTGTTGGAGAGGACCAGCCCCTCCACCACTTCCGGGTGGCGGGAGGCGATGACCTGGGCCACTACGCCGCCCAGGGACTGTCCCACCAACCAGACCTTTTCCTTCAGGTGGCGGAGTAGTTCAGCCACGGCATCGGCAAACTCGCCGTTGTCCCCGAACTGGAGCTGATAGTCAAAGGTCAGCACCGAAAAATCCCTGGCGAACCGGGCAAAGTGCTTATAAAACAGGTCGGACAGCCCAATGCCGCCCGTGAGCAGGACCAGCGTGGCTTTGGCCTGGCGATTTTGATAGTAGCGATAGGTAAAGAGTTTCCCGCTGCTGACCGTGAAGGTGGCGGCGGGATAAGTCCGGCGAAATTCTGCAAGCGTCATCAAATCTTCCTTTTTCTATTTTCCCTGCCGTTCTTTGTCCCAACGGGAACCCTTTTTGCAGATATAAAAGTCACAGCAGTCACCGCCGGCAGCCAGCGTTTTGGTACGGTAGAGCCGCCCACCCATCCAGTCGACGGACATCGTGTCCAGAGCGCATAGATAGGGAACCAGATGAGGAAGGCCCTCCTGTCGGCCCAGGGCACACAGACCGCACTGGTGGTAAAGGATCGTATATTCCTCTGCATCCCGGCCGAAGATGACCTCGGCATTCCACTGAAAGGGGTTCCTATCTGCATCCGCCAAAGATGCAGTCGCTGCTCGCTTATATTGAGCCTTCAATGTAAATGCAGTCTTGGCTTTGCCCCGGAAGGCGGTCACAACCAGAGGAGAACGCATACTGGCACTTACCATGCCCTCAAAGCACTTTTCACTCATTTTTTCTTCTGCCGCCTTATAGATAGACAGCCATAGAATTCCACCAGTCAGGCAGACCCGCAACGGGTTTTCCATCATGGAGCCAATATCCGGGGTACGGGATACCATTTGCCGGTAAATCTGCTTAGAGAGCTGCTTCAACGCAGAAATATCCCATCCCAACTCCTGCCTTGCCAGATACCGAAATGCGGCAGGAGCGATGGCAACCCACATCAGCCTTTCACAATATGTATAGTTCATGACAAACCTCCGTCTTACTTCCGCCCCGCCAGCATCCGGGAGTCGCCCAGCATCATCATGGCCGCCCGCCGGCGGGAACCGAAAGCCTCCTGGGCGGTGTCGATGAGGCGCACGTCCTCATAGCCCATGTCCCGCAGCTTTTGGACAAAGGCATCCATGTCCCCGTACTTTTTTGGCTTCATGTCATCGTTGAGCGCAAAGACGCCGCCCTTTTTCAGCACCCGCAGGGTCTCCAACAGCAGAGCCTGCTTGTCCGCACCCATTACATTGTGGTAGACATAGTTGCTCACCACGGCGTCGAAACTCTCATCAGGGAAATCCAGCTTGTTGGCATCCCCGTGCCGGAACGCACACCTGAAGCCGACGCCCTCGCTCTCGGCATTTTTCTCGCACATGGCCTGACCATAGCCGTAGGCCACACCCCAATAGTCCATGCCGGTGATTTGGGCGTCCGGCCAGGTGAGAGCCGCCCGTATGCTCAGTGCGCCGGAGCCGCATCCAACCTCCAGAAGTTGTCCCTGCCCGTCAAAATCCAGATGGGAGAGGACGACCTGATGGACCCGCTCCATCATTCCTCCGCCGCCGAAAGCGTACTGTTTCCGTATCCATGCACACCAGATCAGCAGGGCAAGCAGCGCCGCTGCGGCAACAGAGAACAGGATGCCGAGCGCGGCAATATGAAACATGGAAAAGGATATCGCTGCCAGCACCGCCGACAGGGTCAACAGCCCACCGATCATGTAAAAAACCGGGTTAGACATCCAGCTTCCGTAGTCCTCGCCGTGGGTGCCGAGTCGGATTATTTTTTGTTGCTTTTGATGTTGTTTCATTTGAACCATCTCCTATCCTATCTTTTGCAATAACAGCCCCAATCCCGCCTGAGCCGCCGCCATGAGCGGGCACAGCAGCAGCGGCCATTGGAGCAGGTGCTCTGGCAGCGCATAGCCCTTCATCCAGTCTGTGAACTCATAGCCGGGATGTCCCTCTGTACCAGGGATCACAAAACGGTCTTTCGCTTTTTTCTGGATCAGCCACACATCCAGAAAAAGAAGATCGCCTATGTTGATCATCATCCACTGGATGTATCCCATCAGGGATAGACGCCAGAATCCGGTTGTCCCGCCCTCCACAGTGCTGACCGCACCATAGAGAAGGAGGGGCAGCCACTCCCCGAAGCAGATCCAAAGCCGGTAAAAACGGTTTTCGGCCTTTGTCGGCGGATCTTTTGCCGCCTTGATGATGGCGGGCGGATAGCAGGGAAACATCAACCGGGGCTTATACAGTGCCACCGCCGCGGCGAACAGGTTAAAATAGGCCGCCATGGCGAGCCCGTCCAGGATGGTGCGCGTCCAGTTCATATACATCCCCTTTCACTTGTAAGCAAATCAATAGGTTAGCAATAACTAACCTATATGTTCAGTATATCTTATCCCGCATGAAAAAGCAATGCACCATTGATGCCATCCTGCGATTTTGCACTATGGAAATGTGGAAAACGGCCGCTCCGCCGATGGAAAGCAGATATTCACGGCCCGATGGAAAAGCCGCCGGCTTTCCCACAGCTCCGCAAGCATGACCGTTTACGCACATTCCCACAGCGCCTACTACGGCGAATATCCTTCCTGTCCGATCCTGATGGAAAGAGAAAAAAGAGAACAAAAAAAGAAGCGGGAGCGTCACCCTCGGCCCAAACCGAAGGCGGCGCTCCCGCTCTGTTATGGAAAAGCGTTCAAAACAGCCTCTTTGCACCCCTCAAATCAGAGGGAGAAGCCCGCATGGGAAATCATAAGGGCGGCTCCCGGAAAAGCTGCCACAGACGATTTTTCAGCCCATTTTCAACCCCTATCTGCACACTTTTTCGCGCGTGCGGACTGGTAATGGGGACAGGCGATGAGGACTGCCCGGAAACTCTGCTTGCAGGGATGGACACAGCCCTTGCAGATCTTGTTGTACCTGCGGCGGCCGTTCTCCCCCAGGAAGAAAGCCCATTCCAGCCGCCACTTCTTGCTCCGGCTCATAGGTCGTGCTCCCGGGGCTTCTTCTGGTGGGCCTTGTCCGGGGGCTTGCGCTCGCCGCACTCCCGCTTGGCCTCCTCCAGCCGTTCCCGGATGGAGGGGCGCTTCTCCGGGGATGTCCGGGCCGCCTCGGCCTTCGCCGCCTCCTGCTCCTCCCCCTTGCGGCCGTTATTGATAACCCCATCGATCATCCCGTAGTCGTCCTCCACGGTCATCTCGGCGGTGCGGAGAGGATTTTCCGGCTCTACCGGCAGGGCGATGATCTGCCCGTTCAGGTTGATGAACTGCTCCGGCTGCTTGAAATGTTCCGTGTACTTCTGCGCCAGCTCCGGGGGCAGCGAGGTGAAGTCCTCCTCGCTCAGGCCCACCACCAGGAAGGTGCCGGCCATGATGTCATAGAGGTTGCCCTCCTCATCCCGCAGGCCCCGGTTCAGTTCCAGGCCGATCAGCTTGCCCTCATCGTTGCAGACCAGCCCCACAGGGTCAGAGAAAGGATAGGAGGCGGTAATGTCGCCGCCCACCTCCGCTTGCAGCGAGTGAAGGCCGGGGTCGATCTCCTTCAGGTAGGGTTCCTTCCTGGGCTCCACCACCAAAACGGTCATCTTCTCCGGGGTGATATGTTCCTGGGCCTCCTCGCTGCGGATAGCGAAGGAACGGGAACCGTTGCCCATGATGAGGTACTTCCCATCGTCAGACTGATGGTGGAAGCCGTACCCGGCCGCCTCCATCTGCTCCCGGCTCATATCCGTCACATAGAAGGTGCCCCTGGGAGTCCGCACCGTTTCGCCGGTCTCCCGGTCATCCGGGGAGGGCGCCGGGGTCTGTCCGGCCAGCTCCGCCTCATACTCCCGGCCCGCCTGCTCCGCAAAGGCCAGCATCTCGT
Organism: Angelakisella massiliensis; assembly: GCF_900104675.1. GTDB lineage: Bacteria > Bacillota > Clostridia > Oscillospirales > Ruminococcaceae > Angelakisella > Angelakisella massiliensis. The sequence continues at coordinate 189,182 of NZ_LT629945.1, forward strand.
CCACATGGGACTTGTCCGGGTCCTCCAATGCCGCTTTGATTACAGCCGGATCAAAGTCAAGAAATTCCTCATAGCCGGTGGCGTCTTTGAATTTCTCAATCTCCGAAGGGAGATAGTCCTCCTGGGTCTGCCCCAGGGCGGCCAGCTTCTCATCCAGGGCGGAAATGCGGCCGGCCATCAGATTTTCGTAGATCTCCTCCTTGGCCGCGTGCTCCTCCGGGTGCTCGGCGGCATACTGCGGGTCGTGCTGGCGGAAGAACTCGTCCATATCGTAGGCGATGTCCATCGCCCATTCGGATTTTTCCTCCTCGGTCAGCTCCTCCGCGTCCTGGAAGGTCATCACCCGGTATTCCTCCGGGATGCTGCCATGCTCCCCATCGTAATACTCATGGAAGCTGCTCCCGGTGTCCCGCACATACCCCAGGTCGGTGAACTCGCCGCCCTCCTCCAGGGCGACGTCCCGGCCGTAGGCCTCATAGTCGATGTAGTTCCGCAGGTGCTCCGGCACCTGCATGGCGTCCAGCTCCTCGATGTAATACCGGCCCAGGTCGTCGTGGTCGTGGATGTCGGGGTAAATGTCGTAGCAGTCTAGGTTCTCGGTCAGGTTGATGATCTCCTGCAAGCTGCCCGAATGGTCGCCGATCTCCATCGCCGCCTGGAACTGTTCGTACTCGCCCTGGCTCATCTCGTCCAGTTTGGAGGCCAGGTAGTTGAGCTCGTCCAGGTTCTCATACTCGCCCAGCTTGTCGTAGAGGCCGTCCACATAGCAGTCATAGTCAGTGATGAACCACTCCTCATAGGGCTGGCCGAAGTCATCCTTCTGCCCAATGCCGATCCGTTCAAATACCTTCTGCATCTCCTCTGGCGTGGTGGGGAACTTCACCCATTCGCCCACCAGGTCGCCCTCGTTGTACTTGCCCAGGTTGGTGATGAAGGCGGCAAAGGGATAATCCTTGTCATATTCATAATGGGGCATATACGCACCTCCTTACAGCTCCGGCTCAGACTTCCCCTTGCGGGGCGCCTGGGCCTTATTTTTGTTCCTGCACTCCTGTTTGCTCTGTTCCAGCCGCTCCTTGATGGAGGGCTTGCGGTCCGCCTGCTTCGCCTGGGGGCGGTCGTGCTGCCATGGGTCATCCGTGGGGAACAGATACCCCCGGCTGGTGAAGCACCCCCGGTCCTCCTCCAGGGCGCGCCGGCCGAAGGGGGCGGGGTCAATGGCGGCCCGGAGGTCGTCCGTCAGGCCGATGGTCAGTTTCTCCTCCAGGTACTCCCAGCCCAGGTCCTCCAGGGTCCGAACATGGGGCTCCAGCACGAAGCAGTCCACATTTTTCTCAAATTCCAGGAACTGCTCCGCCGTGGTCAGCCGATAGGGGGACTCCTGGACAGCAGCCAGAAGATCCCGGTCCTCCTGGGATAGGGCGGCAACGGCTTTCGCTACCGCCGCCAGCTCCTCCCGGCTCATGTTCTGTTCAGCGCCGCCCAGGGAAATATCCGGGATTGCTTTATCTGCCATTCACGCCCTCCTTCCGTTTGGGTAACTCCAATTTGAAGCGGACATACTTCTCGCCGGTATCGTCCAGCACCACCACCGCGTCATAGGCGGCGCCCTTCTTTTCAGACCACATCCCCTTGACGGAGGTGCGGCCCTTCTTCAAAAGGTCGGCGGCCATCTTCTTTGTCAGCTCCTTCTTGCGGGAGGTCCAGAAACGGTCGTCCTTCCACAGCACGAAGCGGCAGGAGCGGTCGGAGCAGTAAAAGTTCTTCCTGCCCTCATAGACCGGCTTGCCGCAGCGGGGACAGAGGCCCACGGCCTCCCGCTCCGGGGCAAACAGCTTCTGGCCCTCCTCGGAGATGTGGGAATAGGTTTTCACCAGCTCCCGCGCCATGTCAGAGATCCCCGCCATGAAAGCGGCGGGATCGCCCTCACCCCTGGCGATGGCGGTCAGCTTCTGCTCCCACTCCGCCGTGAGCATGGGAGAGGTCAAAGTATCCGGCAGGACGGTGACCAGGTTAATCCCCGCCTTGGTAGGGATGAGACTTTTCCCTTTGCGCTCCACAAACCCGGCCGCCACCAGCTTCTCCAGGATCGCCGCCCTGGTGGCCGGGGTGCCCAGGCCCTTGCGCTCGGCGTCCTCCGGCATCTCCTCTTTCCCGGCAGTCTCCATCGCCGCCAGGAGGGTGTCCTCCGTGTACGCCTTGGGCGGGGCGGTGAAGTGTTCGGTGACAGCGGCCTCCACCTGGTCAAAAAGTTGACCCTCGGTGAAGTCCGGCAGAGCGGCGGGTTCCGCCTCGCCCTCCGGCTGCTCCTTCAGGGAAACGCGGAAAATGTGGTCGATCTCACGCCAGCCCTCGGAGAGGATGCGCCGCCCCTTGGCGGTGAAGGTCTGCCCGCCGCAGGTAAAGGTCGCCGTCACCGCCTCGTACACATAGGGCTCCGCAACCGCGCACAGCAGCTCCCGGCACACCAACAGAAGGATATTGCGCTCACCCACGGGCAGTTCGGACAGGTCCGCCTTCTCCAGCTCCAGCGTGGGGATGATGGCGTGGTGGTCGGACACCTTCTTGTCATTTACCAGCAAGGACACATCCGGGAAGAACTCCCCGCACCCGTCAAAGGGCGGTACCTTGGCCGCCAGGTGGAGGACCACCGAAGCGGTCTCCGCCATGTCGGCGGTCAAAAACCGACTGTCCGTCCGGGGATAGGTCAGCAGCTTTTTCTCATAGAGGGATTGTGCGTAGTCCAGCGTCTGTTTCGCCGTGTAGCCGAAGATGCGGTTGGCCTCCCGCTGGAGGGTGGTCAGGTCGTAGAGCCTGGGCGGTGCCTCTTTCTTCTGTTCACGGGTGACGGAAGCGCAGACTGCCTCCGCGCCGGCACAGGCCGCCCTCAGGGCCTCCGCCTCCTCCGGGGCGGCGATCTTCTCCGACACCGCCTCGGCCCCGCCCAGGGTCAGGCGCACATGATGGTATTTCTCTTTGCGGAACATTGTGATTTTGCTGTCCCGGTCCACCAGCATGGCAAGGGTGGGGGTCTGCACCCGCCCCACATTCAGGGTGCGGTGGTAGAGGACAGAAAAAAGTCTTGTGGCGTTGATCCCAATGAGCCAGTCTGCTTTCTGGCGGCAGAGGGCGGACTGGTACAGCGGGTCATACTCCGCGCCGGGGCGCAGGTCCTGGAAGCCCTCCCGGATCGCCGCGTCCTCCATGGAAGAGATCCACAGACGGGAGAAGGGCTTCTGGCATCCCGCCATCTCATAGACCAGCCGGAAGATGAGCTCGCCCTCCCGCCCGGCGTCGCAGGCGTTGACCAGCTCGGTGACATCCTCCCGGTCCATGAGGCACTTCAAGTTCTGGAAGGCGTCCTCCTTGTCCTTCACCAGCACATAGCGGAAGGGCTCCGGCAGGATGGGAAGGTCATCATACCGCCATTTCTTGTAGCCGGGGTCATAGCCCGCCGCATCCATCGGGGACACCAAATGGCCCACACACCAGGAAACGATGAGCCCATTCCCCTCAAAACAGCCGTCGGCCCTGGATGTGACGCCCAGGGCCGACGCGACGGCTTTTGCAACACTCGGTTTCTCGCAGATCACCAGCTTCATTTCGTTTCCTCCGTTTCTTCTTCCTGTTCCGGTTCGTCCTCGTTGATGTAGTCCTCCTCATCCTCAAAATCATAGTCGTCCGGGTCCGCGCTGGCCTTGGCCGCCTGCTTGGGCTTGATGAACTTGATATAGGCGAAGGCTCCGCCGCCGCACAGCACCAGCAGCACCAGGGCCAGCGCCAGGGCGCCCATGCCCCCGGACTTCTCCGCCTCCGGCTCCGGTTCGGGTTCCGGCTCCGGCTCCGCGCCGGCGCACTCGGCCATATTCACCGCGCACACCTCGCAGGAGGTGTTCACCGCCCCGGCCTGGCATTTCTCCGTACAGGTGCAGACCGCCGGCGCCTCCTGGGCCTCGCCATCCTCCATCAGTGCCAGGAGGTCCGCCTCGTCCACCTGGTTCAGGAAGTGGACGGTCTGCGCCCCCTCGTCATCCCGGTCGATGATGAGATAGAACACGTTGCCGCCCTTTGTCTCCACCGTGATGAACTGCTTGCCGGAGGATGTCCCGCCCAGGTCGTCAATGAGGGACAGGTTCCCATCCGGGGTCAGGGCTGCCCCTCCGCCCCCGGAGAGGCCGGAGGCGAACAGCTCCAGCAGGGCGGAGAGGTCCGTCCCGTCCAGGGAGAGGGAGAAGCTGCCCGTGTCCGTGATGGTCAGGTAGTCGGAATGAACATAGCCCTCCCGCTCCGGCAGAAGCACCTTGACCCATTCGCCCTCGGTGCCGATGACTTCTACCTGCGCCCCATCGGGAAGCTGGGTGAAGGCGTCGTTATCCAGCCCAGCGCCGGTGCGGACATTCAGGTTGCCGCCGCAGGTGGTCACGGTGCCGGTCTGCTGGGTTTCCCATTTCTCCGTGTCAGGGGTGAACAGGATACCGTCCTCGGTGACAGTCACAGTCCCCAGGCCGCCCAGCAGTTCGGTGATCTGGTCCAGGGTGTCCCCGTCTGCCTCCGTGTTATTGTCCGCGCTATCATCGCCGGCGGGATCTTCCTCATCAGTGATAGTGACCTCCGGGGCCTCGGCGTCCTCCGCAGGGTCCGCCTCCGTCCCGGCAGTTTCGGTGTAGTAGGGTTCGCCCTCCCCACCGCCGGCGAAAGCGGGGACAGCAAAGGCCGTGGCACAGAGCGCCACGGCCAGGGCCGCCGTAAACAGGCGGATGATCTTCTTATTCTTCATACTCGGTATCCTCCATCTCATTCTCGCCGGGGTCCGCCGCGGCCTCCGCCTCCATCATGCCCTCCGGCAGGGTGATGAGGCCGCTGGCGTAGGCCTTCAGGAAGGCCGTCAGTTCCCGGTTGTCCATCTTCACCGCCTTGACCATGCGGACGATCTCCAGGTTCTCCTCCTCGGTGAGCTGGGCCTCCAGGGCGCGGAGGCGCTTCTGCTGCTCGGAGATTTTCTCCTTGGTCTTTTCAATGTCACGGCGGATCTTCTCAACAGTTGCCATGTGTGCAAAACTCCTTTCCATAACTTCCATCTGCCTTTCCTCCATTCAGATTTTTTTGGTAAATCTGAATGGGGCGGCGGGGATCGGCACCGGGGATAAAGTTCGGGCCATGCTGACCCGATGTTCCGGCTCCACAGGTATGAAAAAACGCCCGGACAGCAGAAAGCTATTCGAGCGCAAAAACTCCAATATTCACTTACAGAATGACAATTTTCGCACCGGCTACCAGACGGAGCCTGTTCGTTGACTGGGCTTTTTTTGACGGTAGTGAAATATCGTCTGAATTTGTCGAAGCGTTCTTTGCTTCACGGCGGCTCCCTCCTAAAGCCGCCGTGTCAGCGTATAGGCGTCACTCCTTTGTTGAGGGCATAAGGAACGGCGGCCTTGATGTACTCAAAACCGCCGCAGTCTTTGAAAATCCATTATGGGCGCACGAAGCTACCTGCCCTGCAACGGTTTTTTTCTTTCCCGTCTGGCGGGGCAGGATAGCTTGCCTTATTCAGTTTATTCTTGCTCTTGTGCGGCTGCCTCTTTCAGCCGCGAAAAGCTCTCGTCACTGATGATGTGTTCAATCCGGCAGGCGTCGGCCTCCGCAGTTTCAGGGTCAACGCCCGCTGCGATAAGCTGTTCGGTAAAGAAACAATGTCTCTCATAGATTTTTTCAGCGACCTCGCGGCCTACATCGGTCAGATGGAGAAAATGATCTTTGTCCATTGTGAGAAAGCCGCCGTTCCGCAAGGTAGCCACTGCATGGCACACGCTGGGCTTTGACACCTCCATGTGCCGGGCCACATCTACGGAGCGCACCATACCGCGTTTCTTTTGGAGAACAAGGATGGTTTCCAGGTAGTCCTCCCCGGATTTATGTAGCTTCATAGTTTCTATCTACAGGTACAAAAAACTCCGATAGTTTTTGTTTACTAATATAATTCCAGCCATCGCTCCATTTAACTTTCCCATTTTCTATAAAGACGAAATAATTGCAGCATTTTCCGATCAACTCTGGATCATGAGTAATCACAAAAACTGTTTTTCCCATATTACTGAGTTGTTGTAGATTATCTGCAACCTCCAGCATATGATGATAGTCTAATCCGCTGGTAGGTTCGTCAAATAGGAGAATGGACTTAGCTGAGGCGATTGCACTGCCAATAGCCACTCTCTGCTTTTGCCCTCCTGAAAGAGACATAGGATGATATTCCGAGAACGCTTCCAGATTTAGACTATCTAATATGCTTATAGCGTTGTTTCTATCTAATTCTTCATCTTCTCCAGACATGCTTAACAGAATCTCATCCAGAACACTTTCCGTAAAAAGCTGATGGTTTACATCTTGCATAACCATATAGCTGATTTTCAACCGTTCCTTTGTATCATAAGAAACTCCATCCATCTCAACCGTTCCTTTTGCACCTTTCAACAGTCCACACAGGCATTTTCCAAAGGTGGTTTTCCCTGCTCCATTATGCCCAAGAACTGCCACAATACTTCCTTTAGGAATAGATAGCATTGGAATATCTAATAGGGAATGCTTCTTGTCATATGCAAAGGAAAAGTCATAGATATTGATAACACCTTTTTTTTGACTTATGGAAGGTATTTTTTGAAACACTGTCGGATTCCGTGAACGTAACCCCATGTGTATAACTTCCGTATCGTCATACTTCCAAAATGATGCGGCATCTATATCTCTTTCGATCTGTCCATTCTGTAAAATTATAATTCGATCCACAACATCCATTAGGTAATACAGCCTATGTTCCGCAATCAATATCGTTTTTCCTTTTTTCTTCCACCCAATGATTGCCTGTCTCAAATCCCAAATGGTAGCAACATCCAAATTCGAGGAAGGCTCATCCAATATAAATATATCTGGTTCCATCGCAGATACAGAAGCGCAGGCCACCTTCTGTTTTTCCCCCCCGGACAAAGCAAAAAGGTTACGTCCCATAAGATTTTGGATTTTCATTTCTCCAATGGCTTGTCCTATTCGTCTTAATATTTCCTGTTGTTCGATACCATAGTTTTCGCACCCAAAAGCAATCTCGCTGGTCGTATCCACATTAAAAAATTGGCTGCGAGGATTCTGGAATACGGTTCCTATTTTTCCATTAAAATCATAAATGGTCTGTCCTGTTACATCTTTATCATCGATTATTACTTTACCTGACATTTTTCCCTCATAATACTCTGGGATAAGTTTATTGATGATTCTCGTCAGTGTTGTTTTTCCACAGCCGGATTCTCCACAAAATAAGACTACCTGACCTGTAGGAATCGTGATAGAAATATTATGTACGCCGCTTTCACGCTCTGAACTATTATAGGTAAAAGATACATTGTCCAATTCAATCACGACATCACCCCCAATGCAAATGCCCATAATAACAGAAATATTGATATTATCAATACAATAGCATCATTTTTGCTGAATCCGATTTGTGCAATATTGGTTCGTTTAACTGAGTTACCCAATCCGCGAGTTAAAGCAGCGGCTGATAATTCATCTCCTATTTTTACAACGGAGATCAGAAGCGGTATCAGCCGGTACTCCAAAATAGTACCGGGAGACTTCCAGAACTTTTTTGTACCAAATTGAATTCCCCTCATCCGCATAGCTTCAGTAATAGATTGGGATTCTTCCTGCATGGTTGGTACAAAGCGAAATACCACAGCAATCGGAATCAGCACCTTTTTAGAAACATGCCAACGCTCCATAGAAGATACAAATTCATCCGCTTTCGTAGACTTTATGATGTAATAACCCATCATAAAGGTTGGAAATAACCGCAAGACCAATGCAATTAGAAGGACAACAATACCGTTTAACAGTTGAGGCAGAGTAGCAATGTCTTTTATATAATTGGCAATCACAGCCAAAACAAATAAGCTACCATAAATCACTGCTGTTTTTTTCTGACCGTTAACAATAAGGAGCAAAAAGGGTAGTCCTGCCAATACGCAGATGTAAGGCATGTTGTTATAAACAACAAACATTAATGTTGCTATCAGCACCATGAAAAGTAACTTTGTCCTGGGATCAAGGGAAAAGCCTTTCCTCTTTTCTGGTATGTAAGCCGGATACTGCATCATTTTACGCAATTCCTGCACGCTTAAAATGCTTTTTCAGCATTTTCTTTCCCAAAGCTGCTCCAATCAAACCACCGATAAAAATAATCCCAAGACCGGCAATTCCCATCCACCATGGCATATACTGCATGAGTTGTGTTACATACTGAGAACCCATTTCTTCTTCAATGTGCGCCATATAGGTATCTGTCATAACCCACATAGGCATACAGCAACCGATTGCACCCCAGCTAAAGACACAATATCCCATAACAATAAGTTTAAAATTCTGGAATTTCGCAACTTTAAAGAAAATTTCGGCTAAAATACCAGCAACAATATAAGAAACAAGTGGTGTCCAAGTATATCCGAGAGCAAACCAGAACAGACCAAGTATCAAAGCCATAATAAAAACCATACCTGATTTCTTTACTTTTGTAGCAAAAAGCATGAATGGTATTCCTGTGACAATCGGCACAAAAAACAAGGAAATCGGATAAAGGATAGGAACCGCATTCATCATCCCAACCACAAAGAATACTACCAGGTACATAGCGGTATAGATACCGATGTTAATTAAGTCCTTTGAATTAAGTTTGTTTGTTTTTTCCATTTTCATTGTCCTTTCCAAGTATAAATATTGGTTTTACTGCTAAATCTGCCAACCAACAGATTGTGTACGGATTGTTAGAAAGTTCTTGTAAACTCCTTCCTGTGCTATCAGTTCTTTATGAGTGCCTTGCTGTACAATTTCACCATCACTCAATACAATAATCTGATCCGCTTTCCGAACCGTTGTCATACGGTGGGCAATACTGATCAATGTTTTACCCTTTGTCAATTCTTCAATCGCCTTTAACAATTCATGTTCGTTTTCTGGATCGACACTCGAAGTTGCTTCATCCAGAATAATTACGGGGGCATCCTTTAGAATCGCTCTTGCTATAGAAATACGCTGTCTTTCACCGCCTGAGAGAGTAGAACCTCCTTCTCCGATGATAGTATCAAAGCCATCCGGCAACTTCATAATAAAATCATAACAGCAGGCTTTCTTTGCAGCAATTTTCACTTCTTCTCGTGTTGCATCCGGTTTACCAAATTTGATATTATTTGCAATCGTATCGTGGAAAAGATAAACATTTTGAAATACCATGCTGATGTTAGAGAGCAGATCGTCACAGGCATATTCTTTCACATTATGCCCTCCAAACAACACTTCTCCAGAATCCACATCCCAAAACCGGGTAATCAAATTGCATAAGGTTGTCTTTCCAGAACCAGAGTAACCAACAATAGCGGTAGAAGTTCCTTGAGGAATTTTTAGGCTAACCTTTTTAATGATTGGGCGGCTATCATATCCAAAAGATACATTTTTCAATTCTATATCACAATTCGCAGGTTCAATCTTTTTCGCGCCCTCGTCCATGACAGGAATGTTCATAACCTTCTCCATTCGGTTTAGTGAACTGTCAAGAACACGCAACAAAAATGCTCCATTCCCCATCGTTTCCATTTGCCCGTAAATCATAAACGATGATACCAAAAACATTACTCCTATAGGAAATGTTAGCTGCCCGATCAGCATAAGCCACGCTGAATAACCAATAATCAGCCCACTGAACACCTCAAGAATTCCCTTATAGAGATTAACAACAGACATTACCTGTTTTTCCATCGTAATATTTGCATTTTTTGTTTCTTCTAATACCTGATGTATTTCATCATCCGGCTGGCGTCCAAAGGAACGTATTACGGAAATACCTCTAATGTATTCAAGCACTTTTGTGACCATTATTTCGCGAGATGCTTCCCGTCGAGGAGCCTGTTTTGTCGTCCGGATCTTTATCAGTTTGAGTGTAACAGATGATAAAAGCAAGCCAATCAGTGAGAGTAATGCAACTTTCCAGTTGAAAAACAAGAGGACAATCATCACACACACTGCCTGAATAATGCCGCCTACCATATTCTCCACAGCAACCATTGAGAAATTTTCCAGTTCTGTTGTAGCGGAACTTAATGCTGTGTTAATCATACCTAAGTTCTGTTCGGAGAAAAAGCCCATAGGCGCTCGTTTCATTCTATCACCTATTTCCATACGTTTTTCACAAAAAACGTTGTATCCATTTGCGCTCATATAGATACTGATAAGATACTTCATAATGCATTTTCCAACAATACTGACCAAAAGAATCCAAATACTGTTTCGTATGTGATCATTCGTAAGCTCCCGGATATTTAACAGAATATTTAAAATTGCAAAGATCGAGCAAGCTGTACAAACAGAATAAATCAAGCTACACACGATACCGGCAATCAGCCGAGATTTATAAGAGCCGCATAAGTCTAAAATACGCTTGATAGTTTTTAGCATGATTCCACCTCCTGTTCCAACACAGATCCATCCATTGCCGTAATATGATCTCTCCACATACGGTTATACAACGAACAATTCTTCAGTAACTCTTCCTGTTTGCCCTCGGCAACAATTTCTCCACTGTCCATAACCACAATTTTATCCGCATTTTTAATCGTAGACAGACGATGTGCAATAACAATTAACGTTTTTCCCGCAATCAATTTATTGATTGCAGACTGGACAATAGACTCACTTTCTGGATCTGCAAATGCTGTGGCCTCATCAAGAATAATCACATCTGATTTTTTCAACATTGTTCTTGCGATAGTAATCCTCTGCCTTTCACCTCCAGACAGTTTGCTACCCGCATCTCCTGCTTTTGTGTCGTACCCGTATTCCAGCTTCTGTATAAATTCATGACAGTTTGCTGCCTTTGCTGCGGCTATAACTTCTTCGTCGGATGCGTCTTTTCTGCCCAAACGAATGTTTTCCATAATGGAAATATCAAAAAGAAAATTGTCTTGTGCCACATAACCAACATGTTCCATCAACTGCGGAAACGGAATATCCTTTATGTTTTGACCGCCTAAAAGAACATTTCCCGAAGTAGCCTCCCAAAATCCTGCCATCAATTTTGCAATCGTAGACTTTCCGCTTCCAGAAGGGCCAACGATGGCCGTTACTCCATGCGGAATAGTTTTTAAATTGATATGATGAAGGACTTCTGTATCCTTATAGGCAAAGGATACATCCTGAAATTCAAATTCTGAATCAGAAAGAATAACGGGTGCGGAAGGTCTATCCATTTCTTTTTGCCCTAAAAATGCGTCTACCTGCTCCACACTTTGATATATAACCGCAAAATCATCTACAAACTGTGTTGCCGCCATAATCGGCCCGGCAATTCCCATAGAAAGGATAATACAGGTAATAAACGTTGAGAAATCCAACATACCAGTTCTAAACCAATATGCCCCCAATGGTAGAGAAAATAATAATGTAGAAGAAATAACTGTATATCCAATCGAAGAAAACAGCCAGCATCCTTTCCACCAATCTAAAGTCGAATCCCGAAAGAATTTTACAGCATCCGTAAACTTTCCATAAGAAGATGCAGACTGGTTAAAAGCTTTAATCACCTCGATACCATTCACATACTCCACAATCGCATTGTTCATTTCATTTCCTGCTCTGATGTACCGTTCGGACTTTTCTTTATACCCAATCATCTGTCCCATAAGAATTACAAATCCAATCGGAACTGTTGCTAAAGTGGCCAGTGCCATCCTCCAGTCCATGGCAAATAGCATAACCAAAATAGCAATCGGGGCAAAAATATTAGAAATCATCTCCGGCAGAATATGGGCAAGTGGCTTTTCCAATTTATCAACGGTATTAACCACAAGTGATTTCAACGTGCCCGTAGGAGTATCTATCATAACTCCCATAGGCACACGTTCCATCTTTCTTGTGAGCTTTTCACGAATATTTTTTAGTACAGTAAATGCAGCCTCATGAGATTTCATAGATGACCATGTGGTGAGAGTCATTTTTAGCAACAAACCAAGAACAGCGAGTGTTGACCACCCAACAACCGCTTTCATCGTTTGTTCTTCATAAAAGAAATCTGCTGTTAATCTTGCCACACAGAAATAGGGAATCATTCCGCATAAAATCCCTATGACTGCCAGAAACACGGAAGCTGCCATTTTCCCATAACAATCTTGGGCAAATACAATCAATTTTCCTACTGTTCCAGTCTGAATTTTGGGCTTTTCATTCATTTTCATTCCTCCTTGAACAACACGATGAGTTAGATGTAGCTAACTTCATATTAAAAAACAAGATACGCTTTAAAAACAAAGTATGCTTACTTTGTCAGCTTTTATTATAAAAGTTTGGCCCTTGATTATTCTCAAAGGCCAAGAACCTTCTGCCAGCCGGCATTAAAAAACTCTACCATTGTATGAACATACGCCAGTGTATCTTCTCTTCCATAATTATGCATGACAGATTCAAAGACACAGGAAAGAAATGCATGAGACAACATATGAAATTCATTCTCACACAGATCCTTTACAATAATTCCTCGTTCGTGCATGACATCCAGCATTTTAAGGGTATTCTGCACCTCCATAGTGACAACGTCATTAACAAAAGAGCTATACTTCGTTCCATCTGCACATTCTAACAGCAATTTGAAACTGTCAAAATTCTGATAAATAAAGTCTACCAGATTCTGTAATGTATCATTGCTGATTTTCCAAAGTTCTTTAATACATTCTGTCTCAATAGAATCAAAACAAAGTTCTTTTGATGCATCATACATTTTATAAAGACCATCAATTGCAGGTTGCACCAAATATCCAAAGAGTTCTTCCTTGCTTGCAAAATGTCGATAAAACGAACCAGTGGTAATTCCCGCTTCTTTACATAGTTCTCGGAGATTCGTTCTTTCATATCCATTTTGCATAAATAATCGTTTTCCACTTTTAATAACATTTTCATGTGTAGTCTCATATGTTCCATATCCCATTTTCCCACCCCTTAGTGAACAAAGAAAGCTAACTTAGTTATAAGCATACACTCATTCCTGTTTATTGTCAAGTCTTGTAGTATTAACTTTACGCATTTGATGCCTACAAATTTTTGAATTTTAAGTTTTCTTCCGCATAGTGTGTTTGCCATGGAAAAGTTAATCATATGAAAAATTCACAAAGCGTCAAATATAGTGCGCTAACGTCCACTATATTTGACGTTTCGGATAAATTATCTAATTGCAAATCAATTCATCGTTCACTATTTCCTCCGCCTGCGCTTTCAGCGTGTTCATCAGCCCTACCCAGCGCATGGGGTCGCGGGCTTTCAGTTCCTCAGTGACGCCCGCCGCCTCCATCATACAGGGCAGCATGGTCTCCATCTGTTCCCGCGCCGCCCGGTCAATCTCCAACAGGTGCGGGTACAGCTTTTCATTCAAAATCAAGCTGCTGTAAAGACCGGGCCGGTGTTCCTTCAGGTAGCGTTGCCGCATACGGCCATACTTGCCGATGGCGGCCTCCGGCTGCTCGGAAAGTTTCAGGTCGGGGATGTAGTAATCCCCGCAGCGGGTGTAAGTCAATTCGCTCATGTTCATTCTCCTTTGCACTGTGATGGTTAAACTGCGGCGCTGGCCGGTAAGGTGGCCTTGCGCGGCTCCTGCCTGGGTAACTGGCTGACGGTGTTAAAAATGCCCTTCTCCATATCCTCGGCCCGGATCGCGGCCTTTGCTGCCTCCATTTTCGCCTTGCGCTTGGCGTTGTAGCGTTCTTCCCATTCCTTCTGCTTGCCATTAGCCTTACGGCGCAAGTAGTTCTGGTGAAGCCTGTCCTTGCGTTCCTCCTTCTTCCGCAGTTCTTCCTGTTCCTCCGGGGTCAGGGGAACCGGCTGCAAGGCAGGAGGGATATAGCGGCCCACAAAGTTGAAGTAGATTTCAACCTCCTGTGTGGTATCCTGGCTGCCTTTGCGGGCGCGTTCATGGACAAGGATTTTCTCTACAAACTCGTTGAGCATGGTGTTTGTCAGCGTGTCGAAGTTCTCGTACTTGTCAATCAGGGCAATAAACTTCTCCGCAGATTTCCGGCTCTGCTCATAGCCGGTAACGGCCTTTTCCAATTCCACGATTTCCGCATTGAGGGTGTCCTGCTCTTTGGCGTACTGTGCGTCCAGGGCCTCATACCGGGCGTCCGGCAGCTTACCCAGGGCGTTGTCCTCATAGATTTTGCAAATCAGCTTTTCCAGTTCCCCGGCCCGCTTTTGGGCGGCGGCCAGCCGTTTCCGCTTCTTGGATATGTCGGCGGTCTGCTGGGCTACCTGCGTTTCCTGGACGGTGCGGATAAACTCGGCCCGGTCATTCCTGGAATACTCCGCGATGGCCCTGAGCATATCGGCAATCAGGGTCAGAACAGCTTCGGCCTTGATACGGTGCTGTGTAGGGCAAAGGGAGCCGATAGGATACTTCCCATACTGGCCGCAAGTGTACTGCGGGACGCGCTTGCCGTTGTATGTGCGGTGAACATACATCTTGCCGCCGCAATCGGCGCAGTACATCAGGCCGGTCAGGGGATGGGCCTCCCCAAAGCCGTCCGGGTAGCGTCTGGCGTTTCCCCGGATACGCTGCACATTGTCAAAGGTTTCCTGGTCGATAATGGCCTCATGGGTGTTCTCAAAAATCGTCCATTCGCTTTCGTCAACATAGTGACTTTTCTTGTCCTTAAAGTGCTTGCGGGTTTTGAAATTGACCGTATGGCCTAAATACTCCTGTTTTTTCAGGATTTCAACAACGGTAGAGGCACTCCAACGATAAATATCCGCAAAGGCCTTATTCTTGTTCACTCCCTCGCCATAGCGGGCAAGGTGAACGGCTGGCATTTCAATTTTTTCTTCTGACAACTTGGTTGCGATCTGATAGGGGCCGTAGCCCTCCATCGCAAGCGCGAAAATATGGCGTACCACAGCGGCGGCTTCTTCATCCACAAGCCAGTGTTCCCGCTTTTCGTCCCACAGATAGCCGTAGATAACGGTGCCGGTCAGGTGCTTGCCGCTCATGCCTTTGGACTTAAATACAGAGCGGATTTTCCGGCTGGTGTCGCGGGCGTAAAACTCATTCATGATATTGCGGAAGGGCGTAAAATCATCATCGCCTTTCAGACTGTCCACACCGTCATTGATGGCGATCAGCCGGACACCGCGCTGCCGCAAAATCTCCATGACCTGACCGACTTTCAGATAGTCGCGTCCCAGGCGGCTCATGTCCTTGATGACGATGGCCTCCACCCGTCCGGCCTCGACTTCCTCCATCATCGCCAGAAAGCCGGGACGGTCAAAGCGGGTTCCCGATACGCCGTCATCGGTGAAGTGGGTAGGGTTCGGCAGTCCATTCCGGCGGGCAAACTCCTCTAACATCTGCTTTTGATGGCTTATGGAGTTGCTCTCGCCCTGTAACTCATCATCGCGGCTCAAACGCTCATACAGTGGGGTGATTTTCTCGTTTCTCATGGCTGTACCTCCTGAAATGAAAATGCTCTAAGTGACTGCTTCACTAACCATGACAAAAACCATGATTAAGAAGTCACTTAGAGCATACATCTCCCGCCGCCATCTTGAATTTGCGGTACTGCTTCACAGCAAAGTGGTCCGGGTGCTCCTTTTCCAGCTTGGCGAACAGAATGTCCACCGGGCTTTGGAACTCCTCGTCGTCCTCCCGCGCCTCACTGGCGTTGATGAGGTCCAGCAGGGTGATAAAGTTGCGCTCCTCCGGCTCCGCCTCGTACCAGATGTACCCGATGAGGGCGGAATAGTACAGCCGCTCGGCCTTCACCCAGAAATCTTCACTGGACTTTTCGCCCTCGCCTTTGGTGTTGAGGATCAGGGCATTCACCAGCTTCAAAATATCCTTCTCCGAGCGGATGTACGCCAGAGGGTTATACCGCATGGACTTCTTGAAGTTGATGAGGTTCAGGCTTTTGATGCGGTATCCCTTGCGCTCCAGCAGGGCTCCTACCTCGTTCAGGATGGTGCCTTTCGGGTCAGTGACCACATAGGAGGAATGGCACTGGAGCAGGTTGGGCTTGACAAAGAACCTTGTCTTTCCGCTGCCGGAACCGCCAATGACCAAAATGTTTTTATTCCTGGCATACTTGGGCTCCTTGGGGCGGCTCGACATGGTGATCCGTTCCGTCTGAGTGAGGAGGACGTTCTGGAAGAAGTCCGGGTCTGCGTAGGGAGCGATGTCGGCCGGGGTGCCCCAGCGGGCGCTCCCGTACTCGATCCCCCGGCGGTATTTCTTCGCGTTCTTGCCTTTGGAGTAGACCGCCAGCCGGATCAGCACCGCGCCGGCGGCGCCCATGCACAGGTCCAGCAGATGGAAGCTGGGCGCCAGGCTGGCAAAGGCCGCCGAAAAGCCCTGCCCGATGTGGAGCAGCTTCTCCGAGGCGTCCGCCCCAGGCGCCAGCCGTATCCCCTGGCAGAGCTTGTCAAAGAGATACACGAAGATGAGATACGGGAGGTTGAGGATGATCTGCTTTTTCAGCTTGTCGGTCATCGCGCCACCTCCCGGTCCTTGGTCTTGACCTTCTCCCGTTCCCGGTGTTTGGTCTTTGACTGTTCCTGAGCCTGGGCCAGCCTCTCCCGGATGGTGGGGCGATTCTCCCGGCCCAGGGTCATGGCGGTGAACTCCTTGAAGGCCGGCTGGAGCTGGTCCTTGTCCTTCGCCTTGAAGAACACATAGTAGTGCGGCGGGTCGGTTGTGGGGTCTTTTTTCAGGGCATAGTCGATGTCATACTTTTTCGCCACCGCCGAAAACGCCTTGATGTTCTGCTCCGTGATCTCGATGTTGGTCAGGGAGGCACCATGCTGTTTGAGCTGGTGCAGGGTCTGTTTTCCCTGGTGTAAGCTGCGCTGGGAGGGCTTTTTCTGCATCTCCTCCAGCACCTTCTTCACGGCCTTTTGGAGCAGGTCCGCGGTCATCTTGCCCGCCTCCACCGAGAGGGAGACCACGCCCTGGGTGATTTCTTCCTGCACTCACATCACCTCCGATCTCCGCCGCCGTACATATCGTGGCTCACCAGGGAAGTGTAGTAGCTGTCGATGGTGGCCGGGGCGTTATACAAAGCGGCCAGCAGGTATTTCTTGATATTGCGGACATAGGTGGTGTTCTCCCGCATCCGGTCCAGCACATACTCGATGTGGGAACTGTTCAGTTTCAGGAACCGGGACTTGACCACCTCCGCCGGGTAGTCGTCCCCGGCGATACGGATCATCTCCCGGTTGGAGCACACCGTGTCCACCATGAGCTCCACCAGCTCGTCCAGGCGGTCACGGTCAAGGCGGTGGTTCTGGATGAGGCAGTCATACTCGATGTTCTCCAAAATCAATTCCCGATAGCTTTCCCGTTCCCGCATCCGGTCCCGTCCTTTCCGGTCCGAGCCCCTGGGGGTTTGGGGGATTGATTGGACAGGATTTGATCCTTCCGTACTTGATAGATCTTTTTTTGATTTTTCTTTACTTGATCTATTAGTATTTAATTGTGCGGGGTTTCCCTGTTCAGGTTCTTCCAAGACAGGGGAAGCCTGTTCAGGATTATCCAAGACTGGATTTTCCCGTTCAGGTTTTTGCGGTTTTGGTTCCGGCGGTCTGGGCTGCTCCAGGATGGTGTACTCGATGGCGCCGAGCTGGCCGTTGGGGTTGCGGACCCGCTGGCGGATCACATAGCCGTGTTCCTCCAGCTCCCGCACCCCGGCGCAGATACTGTCAACGCCATCCTTGCAGATCCGGGCCAGCCCCTTGGTGGTATAGTCCCACTCCTCCGGCAGGGAGAGCATGAGGGAGAGAAGGCCCTTCGCTTTCAACGAGAGCGACTTGTCCCGCAGGTGATGGTTGGACATCACCGTGTAATCGCGGGTTTTCTCAATGCGGAATACCGCCATGTTGGATACCTCCTTCCTTCGGTTTTGAAAAGTGTTCGTTTCGGCGGGTTTGCGCCCCTGTATCGCCGCCCGGCCTCCCATGAGGGAAAGAATATGGGCGGCTTCATTTGCGCCGCCCACAGGCGAAAAAACAGGGGATTTCCCACCCGTTTTTATACAGTTTTGCGTGCCCCCGGCAGGGCATAAAAAAACGCCACAGGTTTGTGTTACCCATGGCGTTGCCCCGGCAGATGGCCGGTCTGTATTCAGTTATATGGTCACGGGGCGGAGGCCCCGATTGACGGGTACTGTACCCGTATCTTGGCATTTCGTGGTCTTTCAGCGTGTCAAGGCTCACTCAACAGTAGTAAAATCGTAGTAAATGAGATGGTTTTGACCTGTCTGAAATGCCCGTGGATACAGTGTTTTCAAGGGATAATCAGATTTTGGCTTGATTTTTCAGAGAAAAATCCTGCTTTCAGCAAACAGACTAAATCATGTTTTGAAGCCGCTCCTGTTTTCAGAGGCATTTTTCTCCATGTCCCTCTTTTTGTACCTTTGGCTGCTGCGGGTATCGTTGACAATTAGAACAAAATGTGGTTTAATGGACAAATGGTATAGATTCATTTTTTATGATTTTTCTTTTTTGTTGAAATATACAGTTTCCCCTTGGGGAGAAGGAGAGGAACTTTTATGTCGGGGATTTTCTCGCTGGACCTTGTCAGCATCAATACTGTCTCCATTCTGGCCCGTTTGGGATTGTCTGTCATCTGCGGCGGCATTATTGGCCTGGAACGGGGTAAAAAGGGACGTCCCGCCGGCTTCAGAACCCATATTCTGGTTTGTATGGGTTCTGCCTTGGCCATCATGACCAATCAGTATATTGTGGAAACCTTCGGCGTTTCTGACCCCGCCCGTCTGGGTGCTCAGGTCATCAGCGGCATCGGCTTTCTGGGCGCTGGTACCATCATTGTCACCGGCCGTCACCAGGTAAAGGGACTTACCACCGCCGCCGGTCTGTGGGCTTGTGCCTGCATGGGGCTGGCTATTGGCATCGGCTTTTATGAAGCGGCCATCGCTGCCTGTGCCTGCATCTTTTTTGTTTCCACGCTGCTGCATCGGTTCGACCATTATGTGCTGTCCCGCTCCAAGGTAATGGATCTGTATGTGGAATTCGGCTCCATCAGCGATATCAGTTCCTTTATGGCCCGGATGAAGGTCCAGGGCATCAGCATTGTGGAACTGGAAATGACCAAAGTCAACAGCACCAGCGACGCGGAAGTGGCTGCGATCATGACCATCAAGAGTGAAGAAGCAAAAGATCACGCTGATGTGATGGGGCTCATCAGCCAGATGCCCGGCGTCAAGTTTGTGGAAGGCTTGTAACTGCCATCTGTCCTTCCCCATCGTCAACAGCCAAAACATAAAACGCGGCACAGTCTCCGCCAATGTGAGACTATGCCGCTTTTTTAATTCGGGTAAAGGCTGCACAATGCCCATTTCCGGCAAAGGCTCTTTATTCTCCCAGATACTTTTGCTGATATTCCTTATAATAAGCCTCATAGGCGGCAGAACTGCCCCGATGAAGAGCGTGAAGATATGCATGGGTATCGAAATCCTGATGGTCTTCCTGAACGGTGATGAGGAAAACCGCGATGTTGGAACAATGGTCGGCAATCCGCTCCAGATTGGACAGCGCCTCAACAAAGGAAAAGGCGGTATCGATAGAACATTGCCCATCCCGCAGGCGGGTGACATGGGACGCTTTCAGCTGCTCCTCCAAAATGTCGATCACCTGCTCCAACGGCTCTACCCGATGAGCCAGAGGCAGATTTCCGCCGCAGTAAGCTGACAGGGTGTTGCGGAGGATCTCCTCCACAGCGGCAGTAATGAGCATCAGCTCCCGATGGGCTTCCTCGGAAAAATCGCTGTTGCGGTTCTGGATGGCTTCCATGATATTTTCGCACTGGTCACCGATACGCTCCAGTTCACCGATCATATGAAGCAGCTCATTGACTTCATTATTGTTCTTTTCCGACAAGGCATGGTGGGAAATTTTGATGGCATATCCCTCGATTTTATCCTGAAGGGAGTCCAGCATGGTCTCGTTGCGCTGAAGTTTCTCAGCACTTTTGGCATCATAGCCTTCCAGCAGCATTTTTTTGGCCAGGAAGAAATTTTCCAGCGCCAGATCAGCCATATGGAATACCGCTTCCCTGCCATGCTGGATCGCCAGACCGGGAGAAACCAGCAGCCGTTCGTCCAAGCCTTCCAGCGTGTCCGCCATTTGATTTTCTTCCTCGGACGCGGGAATGATGGTATAGGCCAATTTTTCCAGGGCACCGGCAAAGGGCATCAGCAGCAAGGTAACTGAAACGTTGAAAATGGTGTGGAAGTTTGCGATACCGCCTTTGGTGATGGGGTCATTCCAGAAAGGAAATCCCACCAATCCCTGTATGGCGTACAATCCGGTGAGGAACACCACTGTGCCAACGATATTAAAGGACAGATGGATCAGTGCTGACCGCTTGGCAGAACGGGACGCACCGATGGAGGCCAGAATGGGGGTAATACAGGTACCGATGTTCTGGCCCAAAATGACCGGGAACGCCGCGGCACAGGTGATGCTCCCCGTAGAGGAAAGGGCCTGCAAGATACCCACTGAAGCGGAAGAGGACTGGATGATGGCTGTGACCACCGCGCCTGCCAATACGCCCAGCAGAGGATTGGACATGGTTTGGAAGAGCTGCGCGAAAGCAGGGGAGGAGCTGAGGGGCTCCACAGCAGATTCCATTTGGAACATACCGGTAAACAACACGCCGAATCCCAGAAGCATCTGGCCTACATTCTTGATCCGGTCACTTCTGCCCGCCATGTAGCAAACAATACCCACAAGGGCCATCAGCGGCGCCAAAGTGGTGGGTTTGATCAGTTCCAGCCAGAAATTATCGGAAGAAATATCGGTCAAACGCAGGATATGGGCGGTAATGGTGGTACCGATATTGGCGCCCATAATGACGCCGATGGCTTGGCGCAGACGAAGAATACGGGCATTGACCAAGCCCACCACAACCACGGTGGTAGCGGAAGAGGATTGGATCGCGCCGGTCACCAAGGCACCCAGCAGAACCGCCTTGGGCAAGCTGTCGGTGAGCCGCTCCAGAATACTCTCCAGCCGTCCTTCCGACGCCTTTTCCAGGCTGCCGCTGAGGACGGACATTCCATACAAAAATAAAGCCAGGCCTCCCAAAAGACCTACCACGTTGAAAAAAGCCAAGGTGAAAACCTCCTGTTAGTTCTTTCTCTACACTGCTCTTGTATCCTAACAACAGTTTTTGCCATGGGGATCATTTTATGTTATGCCTCTGCTTTTCTCTGCTCAGGAGAGAAAAAAGGCTGATTTTACATGAATTTTACATTAAAATACGCCCTAAAAACCGTCATATTACCTATATTTTTCAATTCTATTATAACAACAGGGTCGTCTCAGGGGAAGCTGGCACAATAGCGAAATATGATTAAAAATTTAATGGATTTTGTTGCAATAGTAGAAAAGAAAGAAAATCTGTCCTTTTTTGGCAGCCGTTTCATCTGTTTCCAGGTCAAGAGGGACGGAAGGCAGTACCTGTTTTAAGCAGATCTTTTCCTATAGAAAAAATTTCCCGACGAACTTGGGCCGACGCAAACGCCGTACCAGGATCGTCAGGAAACCTCAACTGTATCTTTTTATTCTGTTGGATTTCAAAGGGTTATAAGCCTTCCGAAAGTCTGGGTCTTCCGGCACCTTCTGCCGCCGCAGCATCAGCTGCCCCCTTCATTGCTTTTCCAAATGGCCAAAGGCAATGCTATTTTCCAAAACAGCACCCCTGTGCTTCAAAGGTCGCAGCTGAAAAATATTGCCGCCTGCTTTAAAGGGTCTTATACCCCCATCAGGCTTTATTTTTGTCCGTTTTTGGCCCATTTGCGCCACAGCAGGAGCAGGCCGCTGTACCCATTGTTTTTGTCCCGCCGCAGGTCCTGTACCATCTTCCAGGGGGCGTCACTGCCGTCAAAATAGAGAATCGTACCATCTTCACTGCATCCGGTCAGCTCCTTGGGAGCCTCTTCCACAGCGGAAATCACTTCGCCTTTTCCAGCTTCCCAAAGCATTTTCCCCTGAGGGTCCATATTCCGGCACCAGGCTTCCCCGGACAAACCGGCCGCCTCCCCATAACACCAGCGCTCAAAGTGGATACGGCCATCCAGATAGAATACCAGGCAATCCCGGAATCTGGCAGCGGGCTGCTGGAGCTGGTACCGCCGCCCCGCACAGCCGCTTTTGCGCAGCTTTCCCTGGCGGATGAGGCCGATCAGGTTTTGGCATTGTTCCGTCATGGCCGCTCCTCCTTAAAAATTGCTGCCGCTCCAGCCCCACAGGCCGGTACCCAGGTAGCGGACATAAATTCGGTCCATGGGAATTTCCAGCGTTTCTGCCACTGTTTTGGTGAGGGCGGCGGTCAGTTTGCCGCAGGGGCCTTCCGACGGCTGGCCGAACAGGTCCACCGCCACCATAGCGCAGGGGGCGCTGCTGCCCTGGAAATACATCCGGCAGTCCCCTTCCATCTGACACATGAGCCACTGTTCGCTCTTCCCCGGCAGCAGGGAGATATCCCGTCCAAAGGCAGCTTTCAAAGCTTGTTCCTGGCTGTCAGAAATCCCTTTGTTGGTTTTCAGCTGAATATAAGGCACAGACGCTTCCTCCTCACTTTTTGCAGTATTTACAGCACCACCGCGCCGTAACGATCCGCCAATTCCTCCAGCACCTCCGGCTCCAGTCCGGAACGGCTGTCCACAATAGCCCGGCCATTGTAATAAAACAGCGCCGCCTCCAGCGCCTCTTCCCCTTCCGCCAGAAAAGCCACCGGCAGCTGGTCTATATGACCATTGTTCAGGGAGATGGCATAGGCGTCATCAGCGGTATCCAGCTGGATGCAAAGCACATCGCAGCCGCTCCGCTCCGCCTCCAGAACATCGTCGGTCATATCCAGGCGGCATTCCACCGGCTCGCTGAACTCCAGGTTTTCATCCAGATAATACACCTGGGTTTCATTGGCGGCCCAGATGTTGTCCGGCTCCAGCTCGCTTTCCTCCTCCTGATCTGCCAGACGGGCTTCCCGCAGGGCCCCCGCGGCATAAACCAGCTGTTCCTCCTTCGCTCCCCGGATACCCATCATCCCCACGCCCAAAGCAGAAAGCTGGCGGGCCCGCTGGGCAAAAAGGATATTGGTATCCTCCGCCGACAGATTGCCGGTAAGGTTCCGGGTGACAGACAAAACAGGGATCCTTCTGTGGGGGCGGATGGTTTCCAGCGCTTCCAGCTGAGCGCCGGTAAAGCTGGTGGAATAGCCGAAGGCGGCGATTCCCAGTTCCTGAAGCACCGCGAAAGCGGAAAGAAGATCAGTCTGGCCCAGCAGCACTTCCCCTTCTCCCAGGGGTTCCATGGACACCAGCACGGGCAATCCCGACGCGCGGCAGCCCAGCACGCCCGCCCGGGCCTGCAAAAGACTTCTGGCACAATAAACCATCACCCAATTGGCTCCGGCGGCAGCACAGGCGGCGGCCAATTCATGGAAATGAGCCACCCCCGCGGCAAAAGGGATCTCTCCGTAGGGCTCCAGGATCAAATCTCCCGCATAGATCGCGGCACAAATCAGCGCTTCCCCGCCGGTTTCCTCCTTTGCCTGCTCCATCAGACGGCGGCAGCAGGCGGTCCCTTCCGGCCCCGGCAGGATATCCTCCGGCAGCGGCACCACCGCTACCGGCTGGGCCCCCGCTCCGGCAATCTCCCGGCAGTAGGGCAGCTGGTCTTCATACAATAAAATACACGGTCGCTGAGGTACAGATTCCATAGACGATGTCAGACGCTCCTTTTTTCATCCAAAGGCGGGAGGTCACATAACCTCCGGCGCGGTAATCTTGAGCAGGGAAAGGGTGTTGCGCAGCACAATGCGGGCGGCATCGCACAGGCACAGACGGGCCTTGAGGATCTGCTCCTCCTCCCCTTTGACCCGGCAGGCAGTATAGAACTTGTGGAACAAGGTTGCTACATCGGTGCAGTAGCTGCTGAGCTTGGCGGGATCGTAGTGCTTGGCCACACCCACAATCTCCTGGGGCAGCTGTCCCAGACGGCGGATCAGCTCCCGCTCCTCGGGGGCGGTAAGGATCGCCAGAGCCTCCTCGCTCAGCTGGCCGGGTTGATAGCCCTCAGCCGCCAGATTTTTCAGCAGGCTGCAGATTCTGGCATGGGCGTACTGCACATAGAAGACAGGGTTCTGGGCGCTCTGCTCCACCGCCAGATCCAGATCAAAGTCCAGTGTGGAACCAGGTTCCCGCATAATGAAGAAGAACCGGGCGGCATCCAGCGGCACCTCGTCCAGCAGGTCGGAGAGGGTGACGGCATTGCCGGAGCGCTTGCTCATGCGATAGGGCTCGCCGTTTTTCATCAGCCGCACCAGCTGCATCAGTACGATATCCAGCTTGTCCCCTTGGAGGCCCAAAGCATCCATCGCTCCCTTGAGGCGGGCCACATGGCCGTGGTGGTCGGCGCCCCAGACATTGATGACCCGATCAAAGCCTCTGACGGCAAACTTATTATAATGATAGGCGATATCCGCGGCGAAATAGGTGGAAATACCGTTGGCCCGCACCAGCACATCATCCTTTTCCGCGCCGAAAGCGGTGGCCTTATACCAGATGGCCCCATCCTTCTCATAGGTGTAGCCCCGGTCGGTGAGCATCCGGATGACATCCTCCACCGCCTGGGGATGGAGGGTGCTTTCATGGAACCAGACGTCGTAGTTGATGCGGTACCGTCCCAGGTCCTCATGGAGCTTCTGGATGTTTTTGGGCAAAGCAAACGCTACCAGTGCGTCCTTGCGCTCCCTGGAATCGGCATTAACATACTTGTCTCCATAGATGGCGGCAAAGGCCTTGGCGTGTTCAATGATATCCGCTCCATGGTAGGCGTTCTCCGGCAGCTCCAGAGCGTCCTCACCCTGGTACAGCTGGAGATAGCGCACCTCCAGGGAGACGGCAAATTTCTCGATCTGATTGCCGGCGTCGTTGACATAGAACTCCCGGGTAACATCATAACCCGCCCAGTCCATGGCCTCTGCCAGACAGTCGCCGATGGCGCCGCCCCGGGCGTTGCCCATGTGCATGGGACCGGTGGGGTTGGCGGAAACATACTCCACCATCACCTTTTCCCCGTTGCCGAAGGTGCTGCGGCCATAGTCATCTCCTTTTTCCCGTACCTCGGAAAGGATACGTCCAAACCACTGGGGCTTCATAAAGAAGTTGATAAAACCAGGACCGGCCACTTCCACCCGCTCCACATCGGTACCCTCGGTGTTCATAGCGGATACCAGCGCCGCGGCAATCTTTGCAGGAGCCGAACGCATGGTGCGGGCGTTGACCATAGCGGCATTGGTGGCGAAATCTCCCTTGGTGGTATCACCGGGGACCTCCACAATAAATTCAGCGGGGGGGCAATCGGGCAGGCTTCCGTCCTTTGCCGCCTGAGCAAAGGCATCCAGCAGCATCTGGCGCAGCTTACTTTCGGTCTGTTGGGTTACACTGATCATGATGTTTCAAAACTCCTTATATCTGATACTTCTGTATGTTTTTATTTTCCATGAAAGGACGTTACCAAAATGGAACGAGGAAACTGCCGCTTTTGGGGGCAAATCCATCCTTCTCTCCACAGTTGGCGTGGAGAAGAGCTGGGATGGTTCCTCTTTCCAGCTCTTTCCTTTATTCTGGACAAAATTCAGTTGACTTTGGCGTCGTTGGCAGGAGAAACGATGATATCCACCTGATTCTCACTGGTCAGGGCAGTGTTCAGATCCAGGGAATAGCGGAAAAAAATATTTCCTCCCTCATCGGTCAGGGTGCTTCGGATCTCATCTCCCGACACGCCAATGGTCATGCTGCCGTAACCGGTCTCATAATTACATTGGTGGCGGCGGCCCTTCTCCACAATCAGCTGGGATTCCACCGAGCCATGGCGGCTCATGGTCACCCGCTGCTGGGTGGGATCAAAACGCAGCGTGGTCCTGGCCCCCTGAAAGCCGGTGGCCTCGCTCTCCTCATACATAATATAATAACTCTTGTTCCGGCGGCAAAACTGACCTGTGGTGATCAGCTCCACCACATCCCGATCTCCCTGGGCGATCTGGGTGCCGGTGATTTTGATGACAACATCCTTTTTCATCTGTTTCCTTTCCGGCCTTCCGGGCCTTGATGGATTCTCATGGTGTGTCTGTTCAGATCCCGGCGGTCAGCCGCAGGCTCTCCAAAACATCCGGCTCCACATGGGAAACATGGCCCTCCATGGTTTCCCCCAAAAAAATCCTTGCCAATCGGGAAAAGCCCTCGGCAGAATCGGACACCATGCAGTCACAGCTCCCCTGCTGTCCAGTGGGAGCCAGCAGCTCCTTTTCCCGCAGCAGCGCTGCCACCGCTTCCGCCGCTTCCCTTCCGGAATCGATGAGGGTCACTTCATCCCCCATGTAAGCGGAGATGGCGGGGGCCAATAACGGATAATGGGTACAGCCCAGAATCAGCGTATCCACCTGCTCCTGGCGGAAATGGGAAAGATACAGCTCCATGGCGTCCTCCACCAGAGGGTCCCCCGGCTGATAATGTCCTTCCTCCACCAGCGGCACAAAGAGGGGGCAGGGGGCCGCCAGCAAAAAGGCTCCGGGGAGCTTCTGCTGCAGCAGCCGCTGGAACTTTCCGCTGCTGATGGTGGCCCGTGTGGCGATGACGCCGATGCGTCCCCGTCTGGTGGCACGGCAGGCGGCCTCCACAGCGGGGGCCACCACCTCCAGATAAGGACAGGGACAGGCTTCCTCCAGCAGCTCACCGGCCACAGAGCTGACGGTCCCGCAGGCGGAAAGAATCACCTTCACCTGATGATCCAGCAGCAGCCGCGCTCCCTGAGCGGCATAGCGGGTGATGGTTTCCCGGCCCCGGCTGCCGTAAGGCACCCGTCCGGTATCGCCAAAGTAAACAATTTTTTCCTCCGGAAGGATACGGCGCAGCTGCCGCACCGCGGTCAGTCCTCCCAGACCGGAGTCGAATACTCCAATGGGGCGAGAGTCCATTACATGGCTCCTTTTCTTGATATAATAGTAGTTACCCCTCCAGCGCCAGACGGATCAGACGGTCCAGCAAAGCGCCATAGGTAAATCCGGAGGCCATCATCAGCTTGGGATACATACTGATATTGGTAAAACCGGGCATGGTGTTGATTTCATTGAGGATCACCGATTTTCCGTCACGGAGGGCAAAGAAGTCCACACGGGCCAGCCCCTGGCATCCCAGCGCCTTATAGGCCTCCACAGCGTACCGACGGATGGTCTGGGTCTGCTCCTGTCCAAGGCGGGCGGGAATATACAGATCGGTGGAGCCGTCCAGATACTTGCCCTCATAATCGTACAGCGCCCGCACCGGCACAATTTCCCCGATGACGTCGGAGGCGGCGGGAGAACTGTTGCCGATCACGGCGCACTCCACCTCCGCTCCCTCAATGGCCTGCTCCACGATGACCTTGTCATCCTGGGCAAAGGCGGTTTCCAAAGCGGCCTTGAGGGAGGCAAGATCATCCGCCCGGCTCACCCCCACGGAGGAACCGGCATTGGCGGGCTTGACAAAGGCGGGGTAGCCAAAGCTTTCCAGAATCTGCTTTTCCACCTGCTCCGGCCGGGAGAGATCCACCTGGGTCAGGGTGATCCATCTGGCATTGGGGATGCCTGCGGCGGTAAAGAGGCGTTTGGCGGTATCCTTATCCATGCAGTTGGCGCTGGCCATCACGCCGCAGCCCACATAGGGGATGCCCGCCAGCTCCAAAAGTCCCTGGATGGTGCCGTCCTCACCGTTGCGGCCATGGAGGACCGGAAAG
Organism: Angelakisella massiliensis; assembly: GCF_900104675.1. Taxonomy (GTDB): domain Bacteria; phylum Bacillota; class Clostridia; order Oscillospirales; family Ruminococcaceae; genus Angelakisella; species Angelakisella massiliensis. Next base: position 217,040 of record NZ_LT629945.1, read on the forward strand.
ACCACATCCACCGGAAGCTTTTCCCAGCCGTCTCCCTTCAGCATCAGCAGTCCGTGATGTTCCCGGTCGGGAGAAAGGACGCAGGGGGTCAGATATTCCGGCAACCGCTCCCAGTCACCGGGGCTGATGGCCTCAACAGGACCGGTATACAGCATCCAGCGGCCCTGTTTGGTGATACCTACCATTCGTACCTGATAGTGCTCCCGATCCAGGTTCTGCAGCACCGAGGTAACCGACAGCCGGGAGACTTCATGCTCCGAGGAAACGCCGCCGAAGATCACAGCGACGGTGATTTTGCGCTTTGTCAGCTTTGTCATGGGCAAAAGACCTCTTTAATTCAAAGGTTTTGTCTGCCGCGCCGCTCTGAGATCAAAAAATCGCCGCGGCGGTACACATTAATATATGATAGCACAAACAGCGTATATGCGCAACGGATAAAAGCTCTTTCCACCCCCTGTTCGAAGGGCGAAAAAGAGCATGGAAACAGGGCTTTTCTTGTTCAAAAGGACGGTCCCGCCGCAGGTTGGAAGCGGCAGCTTGTTCAAAAGGGAAAAAAGGCCGCAAATCCTTCCGCCGCCTTGACTTTTCCCCGGAAGATATGCTATAGTAGGAATACCTCTCAGGAGGGTTCTTTTTTTGTGCGCTTTTTTGCGCATAAACCCCTCCGCCAAGAACAGAGGGAGGCAAAAAAATCCGCAAATCAGGAGGTGCCGAAATGAGAGTAAAGGTTACTTTGGCTTGCACGGAGTGCAAACAGCGCAACTACAACACGATGAAGAACAAGAAGAACGATCCGGACAGACTGGAAATGAACAAGTACTGCCGCTTCTGCCGCAAGCACACCCTTCATCGGGAAACCAAGTAAGGAGGTCGTGAAAATGGCAGGTGAACAGACCAAAAAGCCCGGCATTTTCGCTCGGATCTCCCGTTCCTTCAAGGACATGAAGGGTGAGATGAAGAAGGTCGTATGGCCCAGCAAAAAGCAGATCATCAACAACACCCTGGTGGTACTGGGCTTTGTGATTGTGGCCGGCATTTTTGTCTGGGGACTGGATTCTCTGCTGTCCCTGCTGGTCAGCGGCCTGTTCCAGTAACACCGGAATATCACCCCCTGGCCGGGGGCAAGGGAGGGAAAACCAGTGCCGGAAGAAGCAAAATGGTATGTGGTCCATACCTATTCTGGATATGAGAACAAGGTAGCGGACAGCATCCTCAACGCGGTGGAAAACCGTCAGCTCCATCACCTCATCCGCGAGGTGAAGATCCCCACCGAAAAGGTGATCGAGATCACCAAGGACAACCAAAAAAAAGAGGTGGAGCGCAAGCTTTTCCCCAGCTACGTGCTGGTGAAAATGATCCTCACCGACGACAGCTGGTATGTGGTGCGCAACATCCGGGGCGTCACCGGCTTTGTCGGCCCTGGCTCCAAGCCTGTTCCCCTCACCGACGCGGAGGTTGCCCGGTTTGGCGTGGAGACCCGTGAAATCGAGGTCAACTATGCCGTGGGCGACAGCGTTATGGTGGACGGCGGCTATCTGGAAGGCTTTATCGGCGTCGTGGATTCCATCGACATGGACAAGCAGACCGTCTGCGTCACCGTGTCCATGATGGGCAAAGAGGTGCCGGTGGAGCTGGAGCTCAACCAGGTCAAACCGCTGTAACAACTGCCGGAAGGGTCCGGCATGGTATGCAAACTCATTCCGCCGGAGGGCGGAACAAATAGGCTGGTCCGTCGTTGAGCCGAGGATACAGTCTGTGGGAGGGACTGCCCGGAGGGACAGATCCCGCAAGAATGACCACTAATTTGGAGGTGCTTATTATGGCTCAGAAAGTAGTTGGCTTTATTAAGCTGCAGATCCCCGCTGGCAAGGCTACCCCGGCTCCCCCGGTTGGTCCTGCTCTTGGTCAGCACGGCGTCAACATCATGGCGTTCACCAAGGAGTTCAACGAGCGTACCAAGAACGATGTGGGCCTGATTATCCCTGTCGTTATCACCGTTTACGCCGACCGCTCCTTCAGCTTCATCACCAAGACTCCCCCCGCCCCCGTTCTCATCAAGAAGGCCATCGGCCTGCAGAGCGGTTCCGGCGTGCCCAACAAGACCAAGGTGGGCAAGATCACCAAGGAGCAAATCCGGAAGATCGCTGAGCAGAAGATGCCCGACCTGAATGCCGCCTCCATCGAGGCCGCCATGAGCATGGTCGCTGGTACCTGCCGCAGCATGGGCGTTGAAGTAGTAGACTGAGATTCTCCCGGTGGGAGGAAGTAAAGGTCCGTTTATTACCACTTTAGGAGGAGTTTGATCCACATGAAACACGGAAAGAAATATGTAGAAAGCCGTAAGCTGCTGGAAGGCGCCAGCTATTACGATACCGCAGAGGCCATTGAGCTCTGCACCAAGACCGGTAAGGCCAAGTTTGACGAGACTGTGGAGATCCATGTCCGTCTGGGCGTTGACTCCCGTCACGCCGATCAGCAGGTCCGTGGCGCCGTCGTGCTGCCCAACGGTACCGGCAAGAAGGTCCGGGTCCTGGTTTTCGCCAGAAACGATGCTGCCAAGGCTGCTGAGGCTGCCGGCGCTGAGTATGTTGGCGCTGAGGATTACATGGAGAAGATCCAGAAAGAGAACTGGATGGACTTCGACGTTGTTATCGCCTCTCCCGACATGATGGGTATTGTCGGTCGTCTCGGTAAGGTGCTGGGTCCCCGCGGCCTGATGCCCAACCCCAAGGCTGGTACCGTTACCCCCGACGTGGCCCGTGCTGTCACCGAGGCCAAGGCTGGTAAGATCGAGTATCGTCTGGACAAGACCAACATCATCCACTGCCCCATCGGCAAGGTTTCCTTCGGCGCTGAGAAGCTCCAGGAGAACTTTGACACCTTGATGAACGCGATCATCAAGGCAAAGCCCGCTGCTGCCAAGGGTCAGTACGTCAAGTCCTGCGTCATTGCCACTACCATGGGTCCTGGCATCCGCATCAATCCTGCCAAGTTTGCTTCTGTGGCTCCCGCCGCGAAATAAGCTTTTTATGGCTGTACGCCGCTCCGGTTGAACCGGAGCGGCTTTTTTTCTGCTTCCAGGTTGCATAATAAAAGCCGTGGCTCTCAGTCAAACCGGGAACCACGGCTTTTGGCGTATCAAAAAAACTTTACTTTTGAGAGAGCTACTCCATTTTCCCCTCTGCGCCTTCGGCTCCCCGGGGGAACCGGAGATTTCCCCCATTTTCCGCTCCAGTGGGACCCCAGACGCTAATTAAAAATCAGGTTTATTCCCTGTTTTCTTTCTCTTTTTTTCTTCTTTGAAATCATTTTTCTGTGTACCAGCCGCTTCGGTTTAATCTGAGCGGCTTTTTGCCGCCATCCTGTCATGAGCCGGACAGCAAAAAGGCCGTGGCTCCCATTTTATCTGGAACCACGGCCTTCAGAAAGCAGTTTCAAAAGATTCAGGATTTTGGGGCTGCCTCATCCTCTTCCATTACACCCAACACCTCACGGATGGCATCCAGGGGGGTCTGGTTCTTCTGGACACGGACGGTAAAATAAGGTTTTGCACCGGCATTCACCAGCACACGGCCCTTCATCCGCTGAACCATGGCGATAGTCTTTTCCATATCCAGGTTTTCCGGATAAAGAAGCACGCTGTTGCCCCGTTGGCTGATCTCCTTGATGCCGTGGGCGGCGGCGGAATTACGTACCAGCGCCACATCCAGCAGTCCCTTCACCGCGGCGGGGGGCTCACCGAACCGGTCGATGAGCTCATCCATGGTGTCCATATAATCCTCCTGGGTATATACGCAGGCGATCTTCTTATAGATATCCACCCGCTGGTTGAGGCTGGAAATATAGTCCTCGGGGATATGGGCGCCGATCTGCAGGTCCACCAGGCATTCGGTGGAAGCCTTCACCGGCTCTCCCTTTTCCTCACTGATAGCATCGGAAAGAAGCTTCAGGTACAGGTCGTATCCTACCGCTTCCATATGGCCATGCTGCTGACTGCCCAGAATATCACCAGCTCCCCGAATCTCCAGGTCCCGCATAGCGATGCGGAAGCCGGAGCCGAAGGAGGTGAACTCCCGGATGGCCGCCAGCCGCTTCTCCCCCACCTCGGTGAGGATACGGCCCCGGCGGAAGGTGAAATAGGCATAGGCCCTCCGTCCCGAGCGGCCCACACGGCCCCGCAGCTGATACAGCTGGGACAGGCCCATGCGGTCCGCATCCTCGATGATAAGCGTATTGCAGTTGGGCACATCCACGCCGGTTTCAATAATGGTGGTGCAGACCAGAATATCGATCTCCCGTTCCACCAGCCCCCGCCATACCTGGGAGAGGGCTTCTTCCCCCATTTTTCCGTGGGCGGTCTGAATCCGGGCCTCCGGCAGCCGCTCCTGGAGAAAGGCGGCGCAGCTTTCAATGGAATCCACCCGGTTATGGAGATAAAATACCTGTCCGCCCCGGCGCAGCTCCCGGCGAATGGCCTCCAGGATGATGCCCTCGTTGTATTCCAGCACATAGGTCTGAACCGGATGCCGGTCCTGGGGGGCTTCCTCAATAACAGACATATCCCGGATGCCGCTCATGGCCATGTTCAGGGTCCTGGGAATGGGGGTGGCGGAAAGGGTGAGGACATCCACACTGGCCCGCAGCTCCTTGAACCGCTCCTTGTGGGCCACACCGAACCGCTGCTCTTCGTCGATAACACACAGTCCCAGGTCCTTGAACTCCACATCCTTCTGCACCAGCTTGTGGGTGCCTACCACCACATCGATCTCGCCGGTTTTCAGCTTTCTGAGAATTTCCTTCTGTTCCTTGGGGGAACGGAACCGGGACAGCAGCTCCACCTTGATGGGGTAGCCATCCAGCCTCCGCAGGAAGGTCTGGTAGTGCTGCCAGGCCAAAATCGTGGTAGGGACCATCACGGCGCACTGTTTGCCGTCCAGAACACATTTGAAGATACCCCGGAGGGCCACCTCTGTTTTTCCAAAGCCCACATCTCCACAGAGAAGCCGGTCCATGGGGACAGGGCGCTCCATGTCGGACTTGATCTCCTCGATACACCGCAGCTGGTCGTCCGTCTCCTCATACTCGAACTTCTGCTCAAACTCCCGCTGCCATTCGCTGTCCTCCGAAAAGGCGAAGCCCTTGGTATGCAGCCGTTTGGCATACAGGGCGATCAGCTCCTTGGCCATGTCGGAGACCGCCTTTTTCACCCGCTGGCGGGTCTTGCTCCACTCGCTGGAATTGAGGCGGTTGAGGCGGACGGGGGCATCCTCCTTGCCGCCGATGTATTTGGTCACCAGGTCCAGCTGGGTGACGGGGACAAAAAGCATATCGGTACCGCCATAGCGGATCTTGATATAGTCCTTGACCACTCCCTGGACCTCTTTTTTGACGATTCCCTCAAACTGGCCGATACCGTGGGCGGAATGGACCACATAATCCCCCACCGTCAGATCGGCGATATCCTTGATGGCCTTGCCGTCCCGCCGGGACCGGGTCTTTTTCCGCTTGGTGGGCAGATGAGCGGCCCGGCCATAGGTGAGGATGGCCAACCCCAGCTGGGGATATTCCAATCCGGAGGAAAGGCCCCCTTCGCACACCAGCACCGCGCCCCGCTGGAATTCTCCCTGGTCCTTGGTATATCGCGCGGGGATCTTGTGGCCTTTCAGATCATCCGCCAGAGCCATAGCGCCCCGGACAGTTCCCGCCAGCACCATACAGCAGTACCCCTCCTGGAGGTAATGGTCCAGGTCCTCAATAAGGGTATCCAGCTGACCGCTCCAAACCGACAAGGTATTGGCCCGGATATCCACCAGTTCCCCCAGGCGCTGATTGGGATAGCTGCGCGGGAAGCTGTCCAGCAGGACAGTGGGATGCTCTGTATACAGCCCCGACAAATCGAAGTAATCCACACTGAGCCGGTCACAGCCCTTGGTGAGAACCCCTTCCTCCAGCAGCTGCTTGACATCCTCTTCCTGCTGCCACAGCTGATGGGCCACCGCTTCCTTGACGGCAATGCCGTCGCTGACAAAGAGATACCGGTCCCCCATATAGGACAGCAGGCTGCTCCGCTCCCGGTAAATGAGAGGCAGATAACGGTCCGCGGCAGGGATCTCCCGGCCATCAGCCAGCCGCTCCAGATCCTCTTCCAGGGCAGCCCCTCCTGTTTCCCGCTGCTTCTTGGTCAGCTTCTCCAAATGCTCCCGAAGGATGCCCGATAGTTGTTCCGGGGTATATAACAGCTCCCGGGCGGGGGTGATGACCGTCTTTTCAATGTTTTCCTCCCGCCGCTGGGTCTCGATGGAAAACCGTGCCATGGTGTCGATCTCGTCTCCCCAATATTCCACACGGACGGGCATGGGTGCATCGGGGGGATAAAAGTCCACGATACCGCCCCGGACAGCAAACTGGCAAAGCCCCTCTACCTGGTCGCACCGCTGGTATCCCGCCCACAGCAGATGCTCCACCAGCTCCTGCTGAGGGATGTTCTCTCCGGCGGAAACGGTGCGGATACTTTTGCGCAGCACCGATGGGGGAATGGTCAGCTGGATGGCGGCGGCAGCGGATGCCACAGCGATTCCCTTCTGTCCCTCCAGCAGCCGGCTGAGCACCGACAGCCGCAGGTGTTCATACTCACGGGAAACCCCCTCCACCGGGCGAAGGGTCAGCTCCCGCTCTGGATATTGCCAGGAGATCACCTCCCCGGCGAAGAGATTGATCTCCTCACACAGGCGGGCGGCAGATTGTTCATCGGGGGTGATGATCACTGCTCCCAACCGGTCACGGGTGGTGATGGCGTGGATGATCTGGGCTTTGTGGACCTGGGCGACACCAGTGACCAATACCGGCCACTTTCCTTCGTCCAGAGCCTGGGACAGCTTCTGGAACTGATCCAGTCGGGTCATTTGTTTGGCGATGGATTCCATGGAAACCTCCTGTTTCCGGTCCGCTCCCGCTGTGGGAGGGACATCAGCTTAACGGGATCATCAGGGGAATAAAACGCATTTTTTCTCAGCCGGGTGCTGATCAGCAGCGGCTGTGGGATCAATTGTAATCGCTCATGGCCTTGTCGATATTTCCCGCCAGAATCAGGCGGCAGATGGGGAGAATGTTTTGGAGCAGCTGGCCCAAAGTTTTGACATCCTCCTCAGGAAAGCGGCCCAGCACCCAGTCCGCCAGATCGTAATCGGGGTGAGGCTTTTCCCCCACGCCAAAGCGGACCCGTGGAAAAGTATCCTCCCCCAACAGATAGATGATATTTTTCAGTCCGTTATGCCCTCCGGCGCTGCCTTTACGGCGGATGCGCAGCTTGCCCACCGGCAGAGAGATGTCATCGGAAAACACCAGAATGTGATCGGTGGGGATTTTATAGAAATGGGCCGCCTCCTGCACCGCCTGTCCGGAGAGGTTCATGAAGGTGGAAGGCTTCATCAGCAGCACCCGCTTGCCGTCAATCACAGCGTCGCCGCAGAGGGCTTTGAATTTCAGCTGATCCACCCGGATCCCCAGCTGGGATGCCAATTGGTCCAGCGCGGCAAAACCCACATTGTGACGGGTGCCATCGTATTTGGCGCCGGGATTGCCCAGGCCCACAATCAGCCATTCCACCGGACCGGCGGGAGCCGCTGCGGGTTTGGACTGGATCTTTTTAAACAGATCGAAAATATCACTCATCAGAAAGGTCCTTTCTTTCCCTCAACGACACTTTGGGCAGGACGGGGGAACCCCCGCCCTGCCTTGGGCGTCACTGATGAAATTGTATCACGGTTACAGATCGAAATCAGCCGAACAGAGGAGAAACGGGCTTGTCCTCATAAATGCGGCCAATAGCCTCCGCAAAGACAGGAGCCACAGGCAGCATAGTGATGCGGGCATCCTTGGCGCCTTCCTTCTCGGGGATGGTATCCAGCAGCACCATTTCCTTGATGCAGCTGTTGGTGATGCGCTCAATGGCGGGACCGGAGAGGACACCATGAGTAGCGCAGGCATAAACCTCAGTAGCGCCGCCCACTTCCATCAGGGCCTTGGCAGCGTTGCAGATGCTGCCGGCGGTGTCTACCATATCATCCACCAGGAAAGCGATCTTGCCCTTGACATCACCGATGATGTTCATCACTTCGCAGACATTGGGACGGGGGCGGCGCTTGTCCACAATGGCCAGGGTGGTGTCCATCCGCTCAGCGAATTTCCGGGCACGGGTGACGGAACCCAGGTCGGGAGAAACCACAACCAGATCGTCACGGGGATAATCCTTGAACTTCTCCACAAAGTAAGGGGCCAGGATCGGCACGCCCAGCAGATGATCCACAGGGATGTCAAAGAAGCCCTGGATCTGAGCCGCGTGGAGGTCCATGGTCAGCATCCGGTCAGCGCCGGCGGTGGTGATCAGATCGGCGCACAGCTTGGCAGAGATCGGATCACGGGCCTTGGCCTTACGGTCCTGACGGGCATAGCCGAAGTAGGGGACCACAGCGGTGATCCGTCCGGCGGAAGCCCGCTTGAAGGCATCGATCATGATGAGCAGCTCCATGAGGTTGTTGTTGACGGGGCCGCAGGTGGACTGCACCACGAATACGTCGGAACCGCGGACCGATTCCTCAATGGAAACGGAGATCTCGCCGTCGGCAAAGCTGCTGACGGTGCTCTTGCCCACAGGCAGGCCCAGCTTCTGGGCAATCTCATGGGCAACCTTGGGGTTGGAGTTGGCAGTAAAGATCTTGATGTCCTTGCCGTGAATGTTCATGTGTAACGTCGCTCCTCTTCTATTCTGCAACAGCGCGAAACCGCCGCGCTATGTACCTGATTGACACCGGAGGAAATCACTTTCCCTCCGGCTTTTTCCGGGAATAAAGGCCCCGCTGTTCCTTGACGGTCTCCCGGGCTCTGGCGATGCACAGGCTGTTTTCCGGCAGGTCCACCGTCACAGTGGAACCGGCAGCGGTATAAGCCCCGTCCCCCAGCTTCACCGGCGCCACCAGATTGGTATTGCAGCCGATAAAGCAGTCATCCCCAATAACGGTGCGGTTTTTACCCGTGCCATTATAGTTGACCGTCACCACGCCGCAGCCGAAATTCACCCGGCTGCCGCAGTCGGTGTCCCCAATATAAGTGAGATGGGACGCATGGACGTCCTTGCCCAGAACAGAGTTTTTCAGCTCCACAAAGTCCCCGATCTTGGCTCCCGCGCCGATATGGCAGTCGGGGCGCACCTGGGAAAAGGGGCCGATCTGTACATGGTCCTCCAGTACCGAGCGGGTGATCCAAGTGGCCTTGACCACCGAGCCATCCCCGACTTTTGCATCCTCCAGCATGGAGTTGGGACCGATCACGCAGTTTTCCCCGATCACACAGTTTCCTTTTATCACAGTACCCGGGAGGATGGTGGTATCCCGTCCGATCACCGCCTGAGGACTGATGATGACACCGTCGGTGACGGGAATATCCACACCCTGGTCATAAAGACGGTCAAAAACCATCTCCCGCGCGATATCATTCAGCTGGGCCAGCTGGCGGCGGCTGTTTGCCCCCAGCACCACCCGGGCATCCCCGGCGTCGCAGGCGTCGGTGCGATAGCCCTTGCCTCTGAGGATGGCCAGCGTATCGGTGAGATACAGCTCCCCCTGGGCATTGGCGGGGGTCAGCTCCTCCAAAGCTTCCAGCAAGGGGCCGCACTGATACCAGCAGGCTCCGGCGTTGATCTCCCGGACTTGCCGCTGGGCATCATCAGCGTCCCGCTCCTCCACAATGGCCTCCACACCGTTCTCTCCCCGAATGATGCGGCCATATCCAAAAGGATCATCCACTACGGCGGAGACCACCGTCATGGCATTGCCCTGCTCCTTGTGCTGCCGGTAAGCTTTCTCAATCACCTCCGGGAACAGAAAGGGGGCGTCCCCGAAGAGGACCAGCAGATCCTCCCCCAGATGTGCCCGGATAAAATCCGCCGCGCAGCGGACCGCGTGGCCGGTACCCAGGCGCTCCCGCTGCTCCACGGTAGCGATTTCCTCCGGCAGGATCCCACGGACATCCTCCGCGCCCTTTCCCACCACGACACAAAGCTCACCTACACCAGCTCCGGCGCAGTTGTCCAGCACCCAGCGAAGCATGGGCTGAAACAGCACCTGACAAAGAACTTTCGAGCTTTTGGAACGCATCCGTTTGCCGTCTCCGGCAGCCAGGATCAGTCCGCAGGTATGATTCATCAGCAGGCTCCCTTCTGTCTGAACCCCCGCTTCGGGGAAAGACCAAGCAAAATACCGGAGACGCGAAAAACGGCTCCGTTAAACGTTTCAATCATCTATATGCAGCCAAACCGGCGTTCAGCTGTGTTAATACATCAATATGCTTATATTATGGCAACTTTTGCCCCTGATTGCAACCCCCAGACAGGGACTTTTGAAGGGGGAACGGAATCTTCATTCATTTTCCATGACTTTTTCTCCCCTTGGGAAAAGGAAATCCATCTTTTCACTAAATTTTGATTGTTTGTCCATAAAAAAGCAAGGTTTTTACTGGTATTTTTAAATGCCATTTGCTATAATATGCAGTGAATGTAGGACGCCGGTTTTTCTAACGGTAGAGCCGGAATAAAAGCGGCGGCTGGCATCGAAAAAATTAGGAGGTACCAAAAGACATGAGCAAGAAATTCGTTTACATGTTCTCCGAGGGCAACGGCTCCATGCGTGAGCTGTTGGGCGGCAAGGGCGCCAACCTGGCTGAAATGACCAGACTTGGCATGCCTGTTCCTCAGGGCTTCACCGTAACCACCGAGGCCTGCACCCAGTATTATGCCGATGGCAAAAAGATCAGCGATGAGATCCAGGCTGAGATCTACAAGAATATGGCTGAGCTGGAGAAGATCTCCGGCAAGAAGTTCGGCGACAAGGAAAACCCCCTGCTGGTTTCCGTTCGTTCCGGCGCCCGCGCTTCCATGCCCGGTATGATGGACACCATCCTGAACCTGGGCCTCAATGACGAGGTTGTGGAGAGCTTCGCCAAGAAGACCAACAACCCCCGTTTCGCTTATGACTCCTACCGCCGCTTCATCCAGATGTATTCCGACGTCGTTATGGAAGTGGGCAAGGGCTACTTCGAGAAGCTCATCGACGAGATGAAGGAGAAGAAGGGCGTCAAGCTGGACACCGAGCTGGACGCTGACGATCTCAAGGAGCTGGCTCGCCTGTTCAAGGAGGAGTTCAAGGCCAAGAAGGGCTTCGACTTCCCCTCCGATCCCAAGGAGCAGCTGATGGGCGCCATCATGGCCGTGTTCCGCAGCTGGGACAACCCCCGCGCCATCTACTACAGAAGAATGAACGACATCCCCTCCTCCTGGGGTACTGCCGTTAACGTCCAGATGATGGTCTTCGGCAACACCGGCGATACTTCCGGTACCGGCGTGGCCTTCACCCGTAACCCCGCCACCGGCGAGAAGAAGCTGTTCGGCGAGTTCCTGATGAACGCTCAGGGCGAAGACGTGGTGGCCGGCGTCCGTACTCCCCAAACCATCGATCAGCTGAAGGAGATCATGCCTGAGGCTTACGAGCAGTTTGTGGACATCTGCGGCAAGCTGGAGAAGCACTACAGAGATATGCAGGATATGGAGTTCACCATTGAGGACAAGAAGCTCTATATGCTCCAGACCCGTAACGGCAAGCGTACCGCTACCGCCGCTCTCCAGATCGCCTGCGACCTGGTTGACGAGGGTATGATCTCTGAGCAGGAAGCTGTTCTGATGGTAGACCCCAAGCAGCTGGACGCTCTGCTCCATCCCCAGTTTGACGCTGCCGCTCTGAAGGCTGCCAAGCCCATCGGCACCGCTCTCCCCGCTTCCCCCGGCGCTGCCTGCGGCCGCGTGGTGTTCACCGCTGAAGAGGCTGTGGAAATGGCCGAGAAGGGTGAGAAGGTTGTTCTGGTCCGTCTGGAGACCTCTCCTGAGGACATCCATGGTATGGACGTTTCCGAGGGTATCCTCACCGTCCGCGGTGGTATGACCTCCCACGCCGCTGTTGTTGCCCGTGGTATGGGTACCTGCTGCGTTTCCGGCTGCGGCGAGATCAAGATGAACGAGGAAGAGGGCTACTTCGAGCTGGCCGGCAGAACCATCAAGAGAGGCGACTACATCTCTCTGGACGGCACCACCGGTAACATCTACGGTGAAGCCATCCCCACCGTTCCCGCTTCCATCACCGGCAACTTCGGCCGTCTGATGGCTTGGGCTGACAAGTATCGTGACCTGGGTGTCCGCACCAATGCCGATACCCCCAGAGATGCCAAGAAGGCTGCCGAGTTCGGCGCCGAGGGCATCGGTCTGTGCCGTACCGAGCACATGTTCTTTGATGCTGACCGTATCCCCGCTATGCGCGAGATGATCGTTTCCGAGACTGTGGAGCAGAGAGAGAAGGCTCTGGCCAAGCTGCTGCCCATGCAGAGAGGCGACTTCGAGGCTCTGTACGAGGCTATGGAAGGCAAGGCTGTCACCATCCGCTTCCTGGATCCTCCGCTCCATGAGTTCCTGCCCACCGCTGAGGAGGACATCGTTGCTCTGGCCAAGGAGATGAACATGACCGTTGAGGCTCTGAAGGCTGTTATCGCCTCCCTCCACGAGTTCAACCCCATGATGGGTCACCGCGGCTGCCGTCTGGCTGTCACCTATCCCGAGATTGCCGCTATGCAGACCCGCGCTGTCATCGAGGCTGCTGTCAACGTTCAGAAGAAGCATCCTGAGTGGAACATCGAGCCTGAGATCATGATCCCCCTGGTTGGCGAGATCAAGGAGCTGGCTTATGTCAAGGGTGTTGTGGTTGAGACCGCTGACAAGGTTCTGGCCGAGGCTGGCATCACCATGAAGTACCATGTTGGTACCATGATCGAGATCCCCCGTGCTGCTCTGACCGCTGACGAGATTGCCACCGAGGCTGAATTCTTCTCCTTCGGTACCAACGACCTGACTCAGATGACCTTCGGCTTCTCCCGTGACGACGCCGGCAAGTTCCTGGGCGCTTACTATGACAAGAAGATCTACGAGCAGGATCCCTTTGCTCGTCTGGATCAGAAGGGCGTTGGCAAGCTGGTTGACATGGCTGCTCAGCTGGGCCGTAAGACCCGTCCCGACATCCACCTGGGTGTCTGCGGCGAGGTTGGCGGTGATCCTTCCTCCGTGGAGTTCTTCCACAAGGTTGGCCTGACCTATGTCTCCTGCTCTCCCTACCGTGTGCCGATCGCTCGTCTGGCTGCCGCTCAGGCTGCCATCAAGAACCCCCGCAAGTAAGAATCCCACCGCTTGCCATAGGATCTGATCAGGTGGGAACCCAGATTCCATCGCTGTGGTATGATTTGACCGTGGAGGTTGCTGTCTAAACACCAAAACCCCCGTACATTGCCCAAATGGTAATGTACGGGGGTTTTTTTATATTCTCTCTTTTTCTTTGTTATTCACTTTCCGGCATTGGAAGAAATCTGATCGCCACCAGTTGGTGGAAAATCGCTGCGAAGACCAGGCCAAATGTCACTCCCAGCAGCGTATCCACGATGCGCAGCATAACCGCACCTGTAAGCCCATAGATTTCGGTTGCCAGCATCAGCGCGCCAAAGCAGTTCATGGCCGTCTTGTACCGATAGTCAGTACAGAAACCCAAGCATAGTCCTCCCAATGGCCCCATCAACGGATGCAGGGCTTCCGGCATTACAAGATAGAAAATGAAAAATCCACAGCAGCCTGCGACTGCGCCTACGATTCTCTGCCAAAAACGGGGGAAGGCATTACCACGATAGGGATATTCCGACAGCAGCGACGCACAGGCAAAACCCATCCACATAAACCGCTGTACACCAAAGGCCTGCCCGGCAGTCAACACCAGGCTCACCCCAAGGGCCATGCGCAGCTGCCACAGGAAGATGGGGGCAGACAACTCAGATTCCCGCACCACTTGACGAAAACGAGTTGTTTTGTGCTGGTGCCGATGCTTGGCAAACAGGATTGCTCCACAGATCAAATAGCCCACCAGCGCCAAGAGTCCACGTCGTACCAGAGCCTCTCCAGCCACAGGGTTGCCTGTCAGGTAGATGTAGGCAAAGCTGTATAAACCGCCATTGCCCATTTCGGGCCGCTGGGTGGTCATAAAAAGCACAGCGAAAAAAGCCGCAAAGTGCAGTAGAATCAAAAAGACCGGCGGGAGCACCGCCGCTATGCTGGGTACAAACACCAGAATCGCCAGCACCGCTGCCAGGGTTACAAGGGAGTCCCCAATGTGGTACTGGAAATTGACGAAACGAATCCCCAGCATCATGCAGAACAAGGCCACGGCCAGAGGGGTGTTGTCGGCACCAAAGACACCGGACAGCACACTGATAAATACAATGGCAAAAGCAACGATCAGCGCTGAGCGTACTGCTATGGCAGTCCAATAATATGTTTTTTCCTGTCTTGTGCTGCAAGCCGCAATTTTCCCTTTGAGTATGGAGGGGTCCATCTGCAGCGCATTATAAAATTTCATCATCGGTATTCCGTTGTCCTTTCTCAATATGTGCGGCCAGTTTATCCGCATAATACATAAACGCCTCAAAGTCTTCGCCGGAACTTCTCCATAAATCATAGAAGGGCTGCAGGATGCTTTCATACCCCTTCCTTAATTCTTCAAGACCGGTTTCTGTGAGAAACAGTTGGTAGCTCCGCTCATCTTTTGTTTGTTTCTGTTTGCGGATGCAGTTTTTTTCATACAGCGCTTTGAGGCAGCGGCTTACCGCTTCTTTCTTCATACCGCTGTTTTTTCCCAGCAAAACGGGTGTATTTTCTTCGGGCCGCAAATACAGATGAGCCAAAAGTTCACATTCGCTGACGGTCAATGCAGATTTGTGTATGGGCAGCAGGGCGCGCATGATCTTTTGCATCTGCTGCTGATAATGCATCATATCTGTCCATTCCATGGATATTCCTCCTGTATGTAGTTAACTTTGTTAATTATATGCTTGAAAATCTTATTTGTCAATAGATCTTTTGACAGCATGAAACATTGCAGGTTCTCTTTTGGAGGCGGAGGGCTCTTGAATCTAAGGTGAAAAGATCATTTTCCTTAAAGTGACGCTCATTGGTTTCATGTATTTTTTCGGCCTTTTGAAAGCCCCTGGCTATTTTTCTCTTTCAGGGAAACTGTCCTAACTTTTCTTCCCGATTTCGGCAATGAAATACCACTTGTATCTCTGCCTTGGCTCTCGGAAATAAAACAGCAGTAAAAAGAGCACCTCCATACTGTGTGTATGAAAGTGCTCTTTTGAGGTTTGATTCTGTATTCTCCGCCCGGTCCGAAGCTTTTTATCCCATCCCAGTCTCTTTTGGGCGCAATTTCCTGTATCGGTTTGCAGTCTTTTTGCTTCACAGAAACCCTCAGCCTGCCAAAAATGGGTACAGCATGGGAACTGATCTTATTGGTCTGCAAAAGCCGTTTCCACCGCCTGCAGAAGCTGCTCCCGTTCAAAGGGCTTATACACAAAGCCTTTTGCACCGATATCCTTGGCTTCATTGACTGTATCGTCATAGGCCAGAGAGGAAACCATCAGAACGCGGGCATCGGCGTGAGCCTGCAGCAGCAGCCGGGCTGCCTGTAAACCATCCATTCCCGGCATTACAATGTCCATCGTCACCAAATCCGGTTGGGTAGTCTCATACATAGCCAAGGCGTCTTCGCCATTCTGGCAGCAGGCAACTACCTGATAATCTGTTCCAGACAGCATTTCCTGTAATTGCAGCTGAGCAATTCTGGAATCATCAACAACCATAATTTTCTTTGGCATCTCTGTGGCCCTCCTGTTTTGGTCTTTTTTATTTTGAGTTCCGGTATGTACAACATCGCAAGCAGTATCAGCAAGGCATAATGGAATTTTTCTCTTCATTGGGCGGCAGCCCCACGCAAATCAGCTGCATACTTCCATCCTTTTCGCTGTTATAGGTAAGAATATGCCGGCAGCTGGATTTTGACTCCGGAATGAACTTTCCCGGACGAAACCGGGGCGTTTGAAATCGGGATGGGATATGGGCGATTTGAAAAAATCCGGCAGCGACTCTGCCGCAAAGCACATTAAAATACTCCGTTGCCACGTCTTCAATATCCTGGCTGGTTACTGTTTCCTGTTTCATCACATTTTGAGCCAGTCTGACCAATAGCGCCATATCCGCATGCAGCAGCAGCGCCGCACGATGCTCTCCTTCCAATACTGTGTGAACAGTACAAACATTTTCTGAAAGTCCTACATCATCCTTCATCAGCTGAATACCTGCAAAACATTTGGTAATATCCTGCATGGACCGATCTAATACGCAGTGAACCTCCTGATGGATAGACATACAGACTTCCCTCCCCCTGTTTAATGGAATTACCGCTTGAAAGCGGATAGCTTTGGCACAAACGCTTTTAAATTGTCGGCGGAGCAAATTGGAGACTGTTTACAGGTAACCGACCCACCCGTTTTTCAGTCCTACAGCACAGTTCTGCCGCAGCGCATCAACCGTCATCGTATCATGACCAATGGTAACATTCGTACCTGGATAGACCGTACGGCAGTAAAAGCATCCTATATTTTCTTCTTCATCATGGGCCGAGCTGAGCAAAGCTTCCAGTTCCTTTTCAAATTTCTCCAGCTTCATTTCGGCCACATACTGGTTCAAATGCAGTTTGGAAAGTTTCTGGTCCCGCTGGGGGCTTTTAGGCTGCCGTTCCAGCGCTGCCAGGTCCTTGTTGATGGTTTCCAGCTCCTTGAGCAGCTGGATTTTTTGGGCCTCCTCACAGGGTTTTCCGCCCAAAATCACATGAGTGCACCGTTCCGTTTTAGTACCCACGATGGCGGCGATAACATCCTGAGCCGCACGAATGGTGCCTCCAATCAAAACACCCCGTCCGGTGGATACCTGCACCGTGCCATTGCAATATACCTCGCAGTTGATCATACAGTCTGCGTAAACATTTTTCTCCCCGTAAACGGTACACTGTTCCAGATACTTGGCATAGATACACTGATGCGCGTGAAGCACCGCACGCCCCTGTCCCTGCACACCGCTGGAAACAATGATGTTTTCTCCGGCTTCCACGGAACAGCCTTCCATCACGCCGTCAATCTGAACATTTCCTATGGCGCGGATGGAAAAACCGGTGGAAAGATCCCCGTGGATATGAATATCTCCCAAAAAGTTTATTACTCTTGGATGTTCCAGCTCCTGTTGGGAAATATGCAGCACCGGCTTGACCTGAAAACATCTTCCGCTAAATCCCAGATGGCCGGGCTGACTGGCCACCAGAAACCTGCCGTCAGCGGAAAGCTGCGTATTGCGGCCCTGAGGCGGCTGAGCGCTGCATCCCATTTGGGCTGCAATGACCTCCCCTGTCACTGTTCTGCCGGGAACGCCTGCGGTGGGCGGGAAAATCTCACAGATCACCTCTCCCTGGCGGATATCCTGCACCAGATGCAGATCCTCATAATCCATCTGATCCAGCTGTTCCACATGAACATAAGTGCTCTGCTCATATGTTCGGGGATAATGCTCCTCCACATATCCATCTCTGCCTGGAACCGGCATGGTTCCGGTTGCAATGAGGAAAAGATAAAAATACCGGTTGGACATCAGCTGCAGCCGTTCCAGCGTTCCCGACTTGATCCCACTGACCACTCCATGGGCAGACAGCTGCTGTTGGATTTCTTCCTTGCTTTGCTGATGCTCCATCCCCACCGGAGGGAAAAACAGCAGCCAGGCAGCCATTTTATCACTGGAAACAAAAATAAAGGACCCTTCCTCCAGCTGCACCGTCCTCTTTTGCTGGCACTGGAAAAAAATCTCTCTCAAGCGTTCCTGAGCGGCATAATCGATCAAAAAGGTCAGGCGCTTCATTTCCTCCTTCAGATCCTTCACCGGCAGAGAAACTCCCTGGGGAATGCCGGAAGCCAGATTCAAGCGCAGAGGCAGCTGAGCACAGCAATCACCAGCCCAAAGCACCCTCAGCTTGTTCAGCCCGTGGTTCGGGGGAAATGTCAGCTCATATCTCTCCTGCTCCATAGGGCAGCTTTCCATCTGAGCCATAGTCGTCCCTCCTTTCTTCCCAGCTTGTTTCCATAGACAGCATCTTTTGGTTTTCCAAGTATCTGCAGTTCTGTTCCCGCTTTGTAATATGTTTTTTCTATCACAAAGATCATCTACAAGCAATATCGGCTGAATTGTGAATAAGTTTAGTCATTTTTAAGTCATTATGGAAAATATTGTTTTTTTGTCAACCTTTTTACAAGTTTAACCAGTTGATAAAAATGGTACTCTGGAAGAGCATTCTGGAGCAATAAAAAAATCTGATCATCAGACTGTAGAAAACCTGGTTTAGGAAGCAACTGTTATGGGAGCAGTTTTTTTGAGGTCAGCTGGCCCTTTCTTTCCGAATCTGTTATAATAATAACAATCAGTAATGAACCAAAACTCTCACCCTGCCGCAGAGTTTGAAAAGAAGTTGGAGGCTATACCATGAAAAATCTGATGAAGATCGGCGAAATGGCTCGGTTCAACCAGGTATCTGTTCCCACCCTCCGGCTGTATGACCGGATGGGACTTTTGAAGCCCTGCCATATTGATCAAGACAGCGGTTACCGCTACTACAGTATTTATCAAAAAGCCCGGCTGGATATGATCCAGTATATGAAGGAGCTGGGGATGAGTCTGGGGGAGATCAAAACACTTCTGGAGCAGGGGGACATTCAGCTGATCGAATCCACCCTGATCCGGAAGAAAAAACAGGTTCGGCAGCAAATCGCGGAACTGGAAACACGGCTGGGAGCCATTACCCGTGCTATTGAAAGCACCGAACGGTTCCGGAAAGCCCCCAATAAGGGGATGACCACGGTGGAATATATCCCCCATCGGAAAATTTATGTGATGCACACCGATGTTAATTTTTATGACCACGATATTTCTGTTTATGAGGAGATCCTGGGACAGCTGAAGCTGGATATTCTTCGTCACGGATTGCCCCAGCTGTACTACTGCAACGCAGGCACCATCCTTCCCCGGGAATATTTTCTCAGCCAGCATCTGGAATCCCATGAGATTTTCGTCTTTGTGGATGACAACTTCCCCGAAAGCCAAACGGTGCGCCGGATAGACAGCGGTATGTTCGCCTGCATTTATCTGGACCGTTTCGAGGATGAACCGGCCTATGCGGCCAAGCTGCTGGAATACTGCACTCAAAACGGTTATACCGTCTGCGGAGATTATCTTTGTGAGGTTTTAACTGAATTCAATGTTTTTGACAGCCAGCATCGCTCCATGTTTCTCCGGTTGCAGGTGCCGCTTTCCTTCCAGCAGTAAAATTTGTGAAATAAAAAACAATTTCCTCTTGACTCTCATCCAAGGTGAGGCTGTATGCTGGAAGCAAGAAGAAGGCGGATATCGCCTGAAGTCAGATGAATAAGGAGGCACCAAGGATGAGCAAGATCAAAGTGGTACAGTACGGCTGCGGAAAAATGAGCAAATACACCCTGCGTTATCTTTATGAGCATGGGGCTCAGATCGTGGGCGCCATTGATGTCAACCCCGCCATCATCGGCATGGATATCGGCGATTACGCCGAACTGGGCGTAAAAACCGGCGTCCTCATCAGCGACAAGGCTGAAGAGGTCCTGGACAGCACTCAGCCGGATATCGCCATTGTCACCCTGTTCAGCCTGGTCAGTGACTGCTACGATCATTTTGTCAACTGCCTGAGCCGGGGGATCAATGTCATCACCACCTGCGAGGAAGCCACCTATTGCTGGACTACCGATCCGGTCCGGGCCAACAAGCTGGATGTGCTGGCCAAAGCCAACAACTGCACCTTTGTGGGCAGCGGCATGGAGGATACCTTCTGGGTCAACATGGTGGGAATGGTAGCCGGCAGCTGCAACACTATCCGCAAAATTGAAGGTGCGGTCAGCTACAATGTGGAAGATTACGGTCTGGCCCTGGCCAAAGCCCACGGCGTCGGCCTGACCCCCGAGGAATTTGAGCAGCAGATCGCTCATCCCGAAACCCTGGAGCCCTCCTATGTCTGGAACTCCAACGAAGCTCTGGCCTCCAAGATGGGCTGGACCATCAAGAGCCAGACCCAGAAGTGCGTCCCCTATTTCCATGACAGCGATCTGTATTCTTCCACCCTGGGAGAGACCATCCCCAAGGGCAACTGCATCGGAATGGCCGCTGTAGTCACTACTGAGACCTTCCAAGGTCCGGTTATCGAGACCCAGTGCATCGGCAAGGTTTACGGACCGGATGATGGCGATATGTGTGACTGGAAGATCACCGGTGAGCCGGACACCCAGTTCCATGTGGTCAAACCCGCTACGGTGGAGCATACCTGCGCCACCATCGTCAACCGGATTCCCAGCGTTCTCCGCGCTCCGGCGGGGCTGATCACCCTGGATGAGCTGGATGAGCTGGGCTACCTCACCTATCCCATGGAATATTATCTGTAATTCCCTGGTCCAGTCCCCGGTGAAGTGATTTTTTCATGAAATAAGAAGGGCCTCCCAACGGCGGTACGGGTAACCGTCATTGGGAGGTCCTTTTCCTGTTCTGTTTACGCCGCGCGTCTGGATCTTGCCTGCGCCTGGAGTACGATTCCGGATACCGTCACCAGCATCAGCGCTTCCAGCGGCAGCATTGCCACATTCTTAAAAATCCTCATAGGCAGATCTGCCAGCAATCCTTTCCCGTACAGCAGCTTCAGCCACAGGCTGTTGAGGAAAATGTTCAGGAAAAGATTGATCACCAGCTTGGTGCAGAAAGCCCGGCGATAGGTGACAGGCCGGTGGTAGAGGGCAATGCCCCAGATGAGTCCCGCCAAAACAGCGGTAATGGTGAAGCCGGGAAAATAGGCTCCCCCGCCGTTGTTGAACAGATATCCCACCATGTCTCCCGCGGCTCCTGCCATCATCGCCACCACCGGCCCGAACAGCATCCCCACCATGGCGCTGGTGAGAAAACCAAAGCCGATGCGCAGCTGGGGCGTCAGCTGGATACGGATATTCAGCGCATCCAGCGTAACGTTCAGGGCGATGAACAGGGCCGTCACCACCAAGGTCCTTGTTTTGTTCAGCTCATTGGCGGATTGCCTCAAGCGCTGCCACAAATTTTTTTCCTGCATCAAAAAACCTCCATTCTTACAGCGAAAGGCGCTGCAAAAATGGAGGAAAGCCCAAAGGGGCCCAAAACTCCGGCATTGATGCAGCAGCGGGATGCAGAGCCTACACCGCAGGATCACCCATTTCGTCCACAGAACAACTCCCCGTTTCCATGGCACTGGAGGCCGATACATCTCCTGAAGGAAAACGGCCAACGCGCAGGCTCTTACTCTGCTATCGCTATTTTCAGTTGTGCGCCGGTCCTTCCGGCGTCAAGGACATCATAGCACACCCTCGCTGCGGATGCAAGAGGCGGCGACAGCTTCTTACAGATGTTCCGGCACCACGGCGAAAAAGATCAGATCCCTGTCTCCTTCATTGCAGAGGCTGTGGCCGGTTCCCATGGGGCAGTAATGACAATCTCCTGCTTCCAGCATCTCCCGGCCTCCATCAGCCAGATACATGGTGCCCATGCCCTCCAGGATATAAATGATCTCACTGTTGCTCTCATGGGTGTGCATACCAATGGAAGCGCCCGGCTCCAGCCGTCCCTTCATGATTTTATTGCGGCTGTCGCTGAAGGACCGGAGATAAAATTCCTTTTTTCCCCCTTTGAAGCCCGGCAGCTTCTGCTCCTCCATCTGTTCCATCTGAAGCTTCATACTTTCACTCCTTTTCTTTGAGCTGAAAACAGACTTTCTCTCCAAAAAAGGACGGACAGCCGCAGCCATCCGTCCCGGAAAGTTTTTGCCGTTTATTCCACCGAAATGGTGAGATAGTAGACCGGCTGACCGCCATTGATGAGGGCCAGGTCCACTTCCTTGGGCAGCTTCTCCCGCACAGCGGCTTCCAGCTCCGCCGCCTGTTCCTCAGTAACATTCTCACCGTAAATGAGGGTGACAAAAGTGCTGTCCTTATTTAACAGCGCCTTGACCAGCTTTACAGCGCAGCGCTTCAGATCCCGCTCAGTAAAGGAGACCTTGCCGTTTTCCAGCGCCAGCAGCTCTCCTTCCTTGATCTTGTGACCATCATAATCGCTGTCCCGGGCCGCGAAGGTGATCTGTCCGGTGCCTACCCGCTCAGCAGCCTTGCCCATGGCAATGACGTTTGCCTGGGCATCCTCTTCACCGTTGAAGGCCAGCATAGCCGACAAGCCCTGGGGAATGGTGCGGGTGGGAATGACCTTGACCTCCCGGGTCTTCACCAGCTTGGCGGCCTGTTCCGCAGCCATGATGATATTCTTGTTGTTGGGCAGCACAAACACTGTGCCGGAGGGGGTAGCCTCAATGGCGTTGATGATGTCGTCAGTGGAGGGATTCATAGTCTGTCCGCCGCTGACCACATGATTGACCCCCAGATCGGTAAACAGCTGCTGCACCCCTTCGCCCGCCGCTACAGCCACAAAGCCAAAAGGAATGTCCGGATCCACCGGCACCTTGTTGAGGGCCTTGGCGGCAGTTGCCTTCTGCTGCTCCTCATACTGCAGGCGCATATTGTCGATCTTCATCTTGGTCAGCATACCGTACTCCAGCGCCTTTTGAAT
Organism: Angelakisella massiliensis; assembly: GCF_900104675.1. Taxonomy (GTDB): domain Bacteria; phylum Bacillota; class Clostridia; order Oscillospirales; family Ruminococcaceae; genus Angelakisella; species Angelakisella massiliensis. Next base: position 239,700 of record NZ_LT629945.1, read on the forward strand.
GGCCTTGCCGGGGTTGTCGGTATGAACGTGGCATTTGATGATATCCTCGTCATCCACCACCACCGCGCTGTCGCCGATGGATTCCAGATAAGCCCGGAGGGTCAGGGGATCCTTGGTGGTTTCTTTGTTTTTGATGACAATAAACTCGGTGCAGTAGGTGAAGGTAATATCTCCTTCATACTCTCCCGCAGCGTTGACATCCACATGGATGGCGCCTTCCCCGCCTTCCTGTCCGGCAGGCTGGATCACACCGTTGCCGGCAAAGACCGACTGCATTCCTTCAAAAATGCAGACCAGTCCCGCTCCGCCGGCGTCCACCACACCGGCCTTTTTCAGTACCGGCAGCTGCTCCGGTGTTTTGGCCAGGGCGTCCCTGGCGGCCGCCACCAGCTGATCCCACATTGCCGCCACCGTGGTATCCTCGGTATAACCGGCCTTGATGGTCTCAGCGGAAACACGGGCCACGGTGAGCATGGTGCCCTCAGTGGGCTTCATGACCGCCTTATAAGCGGATTCCACACCGATGCTCAGGGCGTTGATAAGATCATCCGCCTCAGCGGTTTCCTTCCCCTTGAGGCCCTTGGAAAAGCCCCGGAACAACAGGGAGGTGATTACGCCGGAGTTGCCCCGGGCTCCCCGGAGCAAAGCGGAGGAAGCGGTCTTGGAAACTTCGGCCACGGTGGCGTCGTCCGCCAGTCCCTCCAGCTCCCGCTTTGCGGCGTTGATGGTCATGCTCATATTGGTACCGGTGTCGCCATCCGGCACAGGAAAGACGTTCATGGCGTCTACCTGCTGCTTCTGATTGGTGATATTGTTGGCCGCCGAGATCATGGCGTCCCGCAAATCTCTGCCACTAATCAACTTTCGTACGCTCCTTTCGGAGAGGCTGTTCCCCGCTTATGGATGGAACACTGTCTCTCCCCTTCGATTTGGTCAGGTGAGACAGCTCTCCTTACTGCGCGGTCATGGAATCTACAAAAACATTGACCTTGGCCACCTGAAAGCCGGTGCTTTCCTCCACAGTATAGCGGACCTTATGAACAATGCTTTTGACAATAGCGGCGATATTTACCCCATAGGTAACGGCAATATGGATATCCACCAGCAGCTTGCCGTCTTCTGTGCGCACCCGGACGCCCTTATCGATATTGTCCCGGTTGCTCAGCACCGCTTTGATGCCCTGGTAGGGAGAGTTGATCATTCCGGCAACTCCGTAACACTCCGAAGCGGCCTTGCCGATGAGGTTTGCAAAATATTCCTGTGTGATCTCCACTGTGCCCAGTGTGTTTTCAAACCCGATCATAGTCATCCTCCTTTTTGCGGAAAAAAACCGCCTGTGGTCCCGGCTGTCCGTTGGAAAGGCGCCGGTCCGCGCTGAAAAGTCCGCCCCCTGCGGGGCACACCTTACCATTCTTCTATATTATAAAAAATATCCTGTTCCGTTGCAACTATATTTGCGGAAAAATCTCGGGAAAAGCAAAAGATGCCCCGGCGAAACAGCAGCGGGATCACCGGCATTTTCTTTTCCAGCATCGCCTCAAAATCCTCCTGGGAAAGCTCACCGCTGTGGAGCTGGGTATGGGCCTGTCTCAGCTCCTGATCGTCAGCCGCTCCCGGACCAAGCTGAGGGTCCGGAAACAGCACCCGGGACAGATCCAGATTGCCCGGCATCTTCACCTCTCCAAGGTACAGATCATACTGTCCCTGGGCGATCCTCTCCTGGAACTGCTCAAAGGGCAGCGCCTCCACAACAATCTCCACCCCCAGCTGAGCGCAGGAATCCTTGATCAGCTGGGCAACCGACTGCCGGTCATTGTTTTCGCTGTTGATCAGCAGCCCAACCGAAAACCGGCGTCCGTTTTGGGTCCTCCACCCTTCGCTGTCCCGCTGCTGCCACCCAAGAGCGTCCAGCTGCTGGTTTTGGCGGTCCACACTCAGATCCAGCTGGGCCACCCCCAGGGCGGTGGCGGAGGCCGCCGGATTGATGGGCAGGGCGGTAGCCGCGGCAAAGCCCACCATATAAGCCTTGCGGGCAATCTCTTCCCGGTCCATCATGGCGCTGAAAACACAGCGGGTTTGCTCATCCCATCCCAGCCGCTGGCTGTTGACCCCCAGATACACCATGTTGCTCAATGGAATCTGCCGATAGCCGATGCCCAGCCCCAGATTCAGGTCGGACTGAAGGTCGGAATACATCAGATCGATGGTTCCCTCCATTACACCATAGCTCTGTTCCTCCATGGTTTGAGTGGCCACCAGCTCCACGGTGCGGATATTGCCCGCGACACGGTAATAGCTCTCATTGACCACCATCCGGGTCTGACCTTCTTCCAGTACAAAGCGGCCGCAGCCTACGGGACGCTCCTGCGCCTCGGTTCCTATTTGCAGAATGGGGAAAGTCAGGCTTCTGGGAAAATAAATATCCGCCTGAGACAACGTAATGACCAATGTGTTGCTATCCGGCGCTTCAGCACCCACTACGCCTGTAAGAGCTGCGGAATATCGCGGTGTCTGGCGTGCCAGCTCCAGCGAGGCCAGAACATCGGCAGATGTCAAAGGAGAACCGTCGGAAAAGGTCAGCCCGCTGCGCAGCTTGACCACACAGCTGGCGCCCTCCACCGTCACCTCCTGAGCCAGGCGGTTTTTGGGCTGATAATCCTGATCCAGCGTCACCAGCGGATCATACAGCAAGCTGGTCAGGCAGCTGTTCTGAAGGGTTTGGCAGGTATAGGGATTGAGTGTATCCTCCGGGAAAAATGGCAGCCGGACCCGCTGCACCTGCTCAGGCTGACTTTGACTGACCTGAGGTTCGGACTGCTGCTGCGTTTGCTGTGTATCACTTCTGCCGCAGCCTGTGAACGCCAGGATAAGTGCCAACGATATCGCCGACATCCTCCAAAAAATTTTCATACCAGTTCCTTTCTATTGTACCCTGAAACCCAAAAATCTATCGCCTGATAAGCGGCAGAAAGCATCCCTTCCGCAAAAGAAAAAGGGATGATGCTTTTCCAACACAAATTTCTGTCGTGCTCCCTGCCGGGGCCCATTTCCCCCAGCCCTTGCGGGAATACTGAAGTACAGCTGTTTCCGGCGCCGAGCCGGCTGCCGTCCACCGGCTGGTATGTATCTCATGTATATTCCCACCCTCTTATGGAAAAGGGCGTCATTCCCGCCTCTGTTTATTCCGGCCGCTTCTTTTCCTCCCGCTTTTTCAGGAAAAGCGTTGCTGCGCAGGAATACCGTCGCAGCTGTCCCCAAAAAGCCTTTGGTGGATACCAGAGGTTTTTCAGGACTTGTGTACAGATTAAGCGGGGTCCGGAACGGACCCCGCCCAATTTTACTCTTCCTTCATTTTATCTTGGCTGCACAATCAGTTTGATGGCTGTGCGGTCCTCTTCGTCAATGGTGATGTTGGCAAATGCCGGTATGCAGACGAGGTCTACTCCCGCTGGAGCAAGATATCCCCTTGCGATTGCCACAGCTTTAATCGCCTGGTTCGCGGCACCCGCGCCAACAGCCTGAACCTCCACTTCCCCATGTTCCCGGATTACGCCCGCGATGGCGCCGGCTACCGCATTGGGGACGGATTTGGCGGAAACTTTCAGGACCTCCATGCTCTCCCCCCCTTTCTTTACTCTGCCTTACACCGGTTGGACCTGCAGTGCCGGCGAACTGCGGGTAAGGTTTTTTCCATTCTCAGGGCAGGCCATGGGGCCAAAGCTTCCGCATTTCCCACCTCTTGGGCGCCACCACCCAACGAACGAAAAAGCTCCTCTGATTCAAACTGCCGACACTGTATTGCTATCTATGAATAATCATAAACGATTCTAGCTGTTCTTGCAAGAACATCGAAAAAAATTAGATACTTATTCCACGTTCACCCGTTCAATTTTGGTGGTTTTTCCAGTCTTATGATCCACTGACAGCAATACTCCGCTCATTCTGCAGGGGCCGCTGTCATTAAGGAAGCGGGTGGGCAGGCCTGTGCGGAAACGATTGATGGCCAGCTCCGGACGTACACCCAACACGGAATTAAAGCTGCCGCACATTCCCAGATCGGTTATATATCCTGTTCCGCCGGGAAGGATACGTTCATCAGCGGTTTGGATATGGGTATGGGTGCCCACCACCGCCGTCACCCGGCCATCCAGATACATCCCCATCGCTACCTTTTCCGAGGTGGCTTCGGCGTGAAAATCCACCAAAATCACCTTGGCGTCCAGCTGAGGCAGCAGTTCATCCATCACATCAAAGGGATTTCGGTAAGCGTCCATAAAACAGCTTCCGGAAAGGTTGACCACCGCTGTTCTGGGAAGCCCCGGGCGGTCATAGATACAAAAACCCCGTCCCGGCGCGGAGGGATGATAATTCGCAGGGCGAATCAGCTCCTCCCGCTCAGCCAACTCCTGATAGATTTCCCGGCGGCGCAGCCCGTGGTTGCCCAAAGTGATCACATCGGCGCCGCTGTTCCACAGCTGTCTGGCGCTGGAGGGAAGGATCCCGTTGCCTTCGGCGGAATTTTCGCCATTGACCACCGTCAGTTCCACTTTCAGCTCCCGGCGAATACGGGGCAGACGCTCCAGCAGAAAGCGGCATCCGTTATCCCCCACAACGTCCCCCAGCATTAAAATATTCATCGGGTCCTCCTCCTTTCATCTTTGCCATCACCTGTCACAGCATCTTTTTAAGCCTTTGGGCAAGAGATGCCAGAGCCAAACTGTCCATCACCCAATCACGATAAAAGCGCCTGTTACAGGCAATGATGTTAGACATTATCATACCAGAAAACATCCATTTTGAAAAGTCTCCGGCGTGGATAAATCAACCTTTTCTCTTGACTTCCTCCATGGAATCCCTTAAACTTAAAAAGCAACACTTGTTACAATTTTATGCAGCTGCCCTTTCTCTTGGGGAAGCGCAGCGCCGGAGGTTTGACTATTGAGCTGTTTGAACATTGTGCTGGTGGAACCCCGCATTCCTCAAAACACCGGGAATGTGGCCCGCACCTGCGCCGCCACCGGAGCCCGTCTCCATCTGGTAGAGCCTCTGGGCTTTACGGTGGATTCCGCCAAGCTGAAACGGGCCGGTCTGGATTACTGGTCCTTTCTGGATATCACCTATTACCGCAACCTGGAGGATTTTTTCTCCAAAAACGCGGGGGGAACCTTTTTTTATTACACCACCAAGGCCCGGCAGGTATACAGCGATGTTTCCTATCCTGACGGCTGCTTTTTGGTATTCGGCCGGGAGGATGCCGGACTTCCGGAGGAACTGCTGCTTCAGAATCCCCGCAGCTGTGTCCGCATACCCATGCGTCAGGGGCTGCGGAGTTTGAATCTTTCCAATTCTGTCGCCATTGGCGTTTATGAAACCTTACGTCAGTGGGCGTTTCCGGCACTGCAAAATCAGGGACAGCTTCATCAATATAAATGGGAGGAAAACTGCTTTGATTAAGATCATCACCGATTCCGCTGCCGATATCCCTGCCAAAGAGCTGGCCGAGGGCCAGATTGAGATCATGTCCATCCCCATCACCGTAGACGGTGTCACCTATCGGGAAGGAAAGGACTTCACCAGCGAAGAATACTATCAGATGCTGGCAAAGGCCCGCAGTATTCCCGTTCACGCCCAGGTGACCATGCTGGAGTACAGCGAGGCCTTCCGCAAAGCCATCGAAGAGGGCTATAACAACATCATCTGCGTCACCATCACCGCCAAAGGTTCTGGTATGTATGACGCCGCCTGCCTGGCCAAAAAGGTCATTCTGGAGGAGCAGCCTGTACTGGCGGAGGAAGTGACCATTGATGTCATCGACTCCAAGGGTTATACTTACGTTTACGGTCAGGCGGTAGTGGCTGCTGCCAAAGCTGTTAAGGAAGGAAAGAGCCGGCAGGAAGTGCTGGAGATTCTGCGGCAGCATCTGGAGGGGTATCAGGCTGTGGTGGGCCTGACCAATCTTTCCTATGCCAAGCACAGCGGACGCATCACCACTGTAGCGGCTTTTGTGGGGGAGGTCATGGGATTCCGTCCCATTCTGCGCCTGACAAATGGTGAACTGAAAACAGAAGCAAAGGTACGGGGCGACAGCAAGCTGATTGAAAGCCTGGCCCAGATCTTTATAAAGGAAGCCGCCAATGATGGACGTCCCTACTACATCATTTGCGCAGACTGTATGGACAACGCCCAGGAGCTGAAAAAGCAAATCAGCAAGGGCAGCCATATCAAATGCGGCGGTATCTATCGGATCGGCGGCGCGGTGACCACCAATGCCGGTCCTACCGTCTTTGGCGTCATCATCCCCAAAAATATTCCCGCCCAGCAGGATTGAGAAAGCGGCGTCAATGGGCTTTTCACCATTTTAGTGCACAGGCAGCATTCTGTCATGGAAAAACCACTGCCTTCATCTTTTCCAGCAGGCACCATGGCCCGCTCTGGCGGTGTGCGTTTTGCCCCGCCGGCAGAACGCTTTGCTTTTTTTCCAAAAATTCCATCAGCGTGTGACAATGAAAAACACCGCCCCGCTACAGACTCGCTCGGTCTGTTTTTGGGGACGGTGTTTCTTCTTTCTTGTGATATGGGAGAAACTCACCATTCAGTCTGAACCTTGGATGGTGCACAGCGGCGAATGGCATCCACCATTCTTTGATCCGGCTCAAATATCACCCGGGTCAATCCATTTTCGCCTCTCAGCAGCAAAAACCAACGATTATCCGCGTTGGGAGCGGATGCCACATCCAGCACCCGGACACAGGCACGGGAAAGCTCGCTTTGATACCGGGGCGAAAGAGGGGCCATCAGCTCCAGCCGTTCCCGGAGATTTACTTCCAGGCGGTTTTTTCTGCGGCGCTGTCCATAAATGGCGTCTACTGTCAAATCCCCATTGGAAAGGGAATACTCATACTCCATATTGGTCAGTACCCAAAGGTACCAACCACCTACCAGAGCCACAGCCGCAACCAAGGGCATCAGAAAGGCCCCCAGCGTTCCAGAGACAAAAATCAGCACCACTGCCGCCAAAGCGATCAGCGCCTTGATGCCCATTTCCTTTGGTCCCATTTTTCTGGCGACCAGGCGCTCTACAAATACATCATCCATTTGAAGCACTCCTTTTTGATGGGATATCTTCCACCGCTGTCAGGGATGTATCTAGTGTAGCATGAACAAGCGCCCATTTCAAACAAATCCAAGATTGTTCATAAATTCCTTGTATTTATGCAAACATTTTACCACACATTTCACAAAACCACTTTTTCTTTTCCGCTTTCCGCGCTATAATGGAAAAGCATATTGATAAAATTTCCCTTTTGGGGGTAACGTTTGCATGAGGAGGTCTTTTTCATGAAAGTTTTTATCAGCAGCGATATTGAGGGAACCACAGGTATTACCACCTGGGATGAAACAGAAAAAAACGCGCCCTCCTACGGCTATTTCGCCGCTCAAATGACCAAAGAGGTGAATGCGGTCTGCACCGGCGCACTGGAAGCCGGAGCGGATGCCATTCTCATCAAGGACGCTCATGACTCTGCCCGCAATCTGGACCCCTCCGCCCTGCCCCGTCAGGCGCGGGTGCTGCGGGGATGGACCGGAGATCTGCTGTGCATGATGAGCGGTATTGACACCGACAGCTTTGACGCTGCTATCATGACCGGCTACCACAGCGCTGCGGGATGCCCCGGTAATCCCCTCTCCCACACCAATAACCTGAAAAACGAGTGGGTAACGCTCAACGGCCAGCGGATGAGTGAATTTACCCTCAACGCCCTGATGGCCGGATACTTTCATGTGCCGGTGGTGCTGGTGACCGGCGATGAAGCTCTGTGCCGGTATGCCAAGGGCTGGATTCCCGGTATTACCACTGTGGCTACCAACCGGGGCATCGGCGGGGCCTGTCTGGGCCGCCATCCTCAGGAAGTGACGGAAGAAATGCGGGTAGCCGCCCGCAGAGCTCTTACCAGTGATTTCAGCCGCTGCCAGGTGCCTATGCCGGAGCATTTCAAGATGACCATCCGCTTCCGGGAGCATCCTGTGGCCTACAGCCGCAGTTTTTACCCCGGCGCCACTCTCTCCGACGCCAAAGAAGTCTCCTTTGAAACCGACGATTTCATGGAGCTGCTGCGGTTTGCCCATTTTGTGCTGTAAGCAGACGGCGAGGGCTTTTGCTGTAGGATTGTAAAAGCTAATTCCCGTCTCGGGGCATTTTGGCTCTTGCCAAGGGGCTGATGCCATGAAAAACAAGGGTTCGTTCCCCCCGCTCACCATTCAAATCTCCATTTCTCCGCAGACCAAAGGGAACATATCTATCCTACGATGAATCTGCCTGTTTTCTGCTTATGAAGCCATGGAGCACAATCACCAAATGGGAAACTGATGTTTTCCCTGTCTGCGGTCTTTTGATCCTGTTCAAACGCCCCCGGAAGTCAGTGCATCCATCATGACTTCCGGGGGCTGATCGTTTTATGCAGATAAACTTTTTCTTTTAAAAATGGACCGGAGTAAGCAGAACATCATTTTGCCTGAAAGCCTAAAAACAGTCCCAACTGCTCGCAAACATCCACCACCAAAATCTCTTTCTCCTTAATGGCATATCCGCAGTGATCGGTGAATTTTTTCAAAGCCTCCCAGTCGGAAACGGCAAAAACCAATCCGGCATAGTGGCTGCGGCGCCAATCCTGAGTGACCCCATAGCGGCTGCTCAACTCATCATCGGTGCAAAACTCAATCTCGTCAATCAGGTGACCGCTGTCTGCCGCCGGCCGGAGAATCTCCTGAAGCTCCCCAAAGCCTTTGATGAAATCTCCTTTGCGCTGCTCATCGCCGCTGTTGACCACCAGCCGGGCAATGCGGAAGGCAGAGTTCTCATGCTGATAACGATGGGGCTGATAAATCAGATTTGGTGTGAGATGTTCCGCCACACCCAACAAGGTGGAAGGAATGGGAGATTGACCCAGATTCAGCCAGCCAAAACGGGCCATACCTTTGTTTTCTCCATGATCCGCTGGTCTGGAGGCTTCCATTACCTGGGAGACCTCCTTACCTGCCTCTTGAAGCAACTGATGGGATTTTTGAATATTGCTGCTGCTGAGCACCACCGTATGAAGGGCGGAGGGGGAATGGAGATATACGCTTAAATAATCTCCGGGTTTGCTGCAAATACATTCCAGGTAAGAGTTGTCAAACATGAAATGGAGGTTGGTTGCGGCGGCTTCACCCTCCAGACCGGTTTCCATAGAAGAAACTTGCCCGTGGCGGAATCCCAGACGGCGGAAAATTTCCTCCACCGGCGTCAGATCTTTGCTCATAATGCCTACATGGTCAATGACAGAAGCCTGTCTCAAAGCACATCCTTCTTTCTTCTTTTACTGGGGAATGTATTTCTTTCTTGCCAGAACGTAGAGGAAGCATACCACCAGCACTCCGCAGATAATGCCAAGCACCGTCATGCTGTAGCTCATAAAGTTATAAATGATCAGCGCTACAAACAATCCGGAGCAAACCAGTGTCAGCAGAGTCACCTTCCACTGCTCCTTGATGTAAAAACGGGATGCTTTCCACTGCTCGGGATATTTCTTGGGCAGGTTGATCAGCGCAAAGTTGGGGATCAGATAAAACAGCAGTGCCAGACCGGTACCGACTGTGGACAGCAGGCTGACATTGGCTCCCAGAAGAATGGGGACAATACCGATGATCCAGAAAATGGTCAGCAGCACATAAGGAGCGCCGAAGCGATTGACAGCAGCCACCTTCTTGGGGAACCAGCCGTCCTCCACGCCTTTGATCATGGTGTTGCAGTACCACATCAGGCTGCCGTTGATGGTGGTCATAATGGCCATCAAGCATCCGCCGATGATGAAGAACAGCATTCCCGCCTTATTGGAATAGATGACCTGGGCCGCAAAAGTCAGAGGCTGATTGGCCACCTGCTCATAAGGAAGCACGGAAGCTCCCGCGAAGCCTACCGCGGCAAAAAGCAGGGTGGCGATAGCGGTTACAGTCAGCGCCGCATAAAGCAGTGTACGCTGAGGCTTTTCCACGTTTCCGCCGAATTCCAGCAGGGTCAGGCCGCCGCCCATGGAGAACATGAACATTGCCACCGCGGAAATCAGGCCGCCAAAACCATTGGGGAACAGCCGCTCCACTGTCAGTGCGTCGGGCATGGCTTTCATACATCCCAACACAGCGAAGGAACCCAGTGCCAGTACCAGCAGGATATTGAGGAATTTCTGCACCTTGGTGGCAGTCTGAACACCGAACAGATTAAAAATATAGAACAGTGTCACAATGCCCACCGCAATTGGTGTAGCAGGAGCGTTGGGAATAATGGACACCACATAGTTGGCAAAGGCCACACCAAAGAAGGCCATGATGATCCGACCGATAAAGAAGATCATCAAAAACATTCCACCGGCCACAGGGCTGAGAAGCTCTTTGGAAACGGTATAGGAATAACTGGTTCTGGGGATGGTAACGCCTACGATAAGGGTGGGCAGCATGGAAAACATAAACAGGATACCGGCCAGAATATAAGCCAGGCCAACACCGGTATCTGTGTGCCCAATTCCAAATCCGGTCAGTGTGATCACGCCGCTGCCGATGATAATGCCCAGTCCGATGGTCACAAGCTCGCGATAACCAAGTTTCTTCATTTCTTCGTCCTCCCACAGATTTGATTTTATATCTCAGGATAGAGAGACCGTTTCATCTTTTCCAAACCCCGCAAAAGCACCCGTCTGGGACAAGCGAAATTGATTCTCTCAAATTCCTCTCCCGCCTGTCCGAAAATACTTCCGTGGTCCAGAGCGATCTTTCCTACTTCTTCCAGCTGCTTCTTTCTCCATGCGCTGTCCGGCCTGTCGGCAAAGCGCAGCCATGCCAAATATGTACCCTGAGGACGCTGCCACTGGCAGCCAGGCATATTGGCGCTGATATACTCTTCCATGGCGTCCAGATTGCCTTCCAGATACCGCAGCAGCTGCTCCAGCCACTCCTCTCCCTGCTCATAAGCCGCCTGTGCCGCGGCGGCGCCAAAGGGATTGGGCAGGAGAATACCGTTGGCATGGAGTGTTTGACAAAAATCTTTCCTTATGGCATCATTTGGTATAATGATATTGGAGGTTTGCAGCCCCGCTATATTGAAGGTTTTGCTGGGAGAACTGCATACGATGACATTGTCCAGATACTCCGTCATGGACAGCAGCGTGATATGCTTGCTTTCGCCAAACACGATATCACAATGAATTTCATCCGCCACCACCAATACCTGGTGTTTGCGGCAGATCTCCATTACCGCCGTCAGCTCTTGCCGATTCCATACCCTTCCAACGGGGTTGTGAGGGCTGCATAAAAACATTATTTTGGCTTTGGGGTCCGCTGCCTGACGCTCCAGCGCTTCCAGGTCCATCTCATAGCCAACAGGGGTGGAGCGCAGGGGTGCGTCTCCCATTTCCAGGCCATGGTCCCGGACCGCTTCCAAAAACGGATAATAAACCGGCGTTTGCAGCAGCAATTTGTCTCCGGGCCTGCATCGGCTCTGTATGATATAATTGAGGGCGGGAACGATGCCGTTGCTGTAGCAAATCCATTCCCTTTTTACTTCACATCCAAAGCGGCGGCGATACCAGCCGATCACGCTGTCATAATACGAGGAAGTAAAATCGCTGTATCCATAAATACCATGCTGGGCAACCTTTTCCACAGCTTCCCTCACGGGCTGTGGACAAAGAAAGTCCATATCCGCCACCCAGAAAGAATCCACATTTTCTCCGCTGAATCCACACCATTTCTCAATGAGCTGTGGATTCCATTTGATACTTCCGCTTTCCTTTCTGGAAATTTCCTGGTCAAAATTCACTGACAACCGGCATCCGCCCCTTTTGATGATATATTATTTTAAAGGCCCTTAAAGTTAATGTATTAAACAGTTTAATTGCTTAACCATATACTAACTCTGTTTTTGCTTTTTTCAATTGACAAATGCAAACATTTTCTGCAACAATATTTGTACATTAACGACATTTCTTCCGGGGAGGATTTCATCTATGACATCAAATGAGCGCTATGAAAAATTTTTGGAAATGATGCGTTTAATTATCCGCAGCAAAGATTTGATCAACTGTTATGAAAATATTCCCCGTACCTACGGTTCACCGGATATTTTGTATCAGGGGGAATGTCATACCATTCAGGCCATCGGCGACGACCCGGAGATCAGTATCACTGAAATTGCCAAGCAGATGAACAAAACAAAAAGCGCCTCATCCCAATTGATTGACCGGCTGGTGCGGAAAGGATTTGTTCTAAAATCCCCTTCTCCCCATAACAACCGCAGCTGCGTGCTGAGTTTAACGCCCTTGGGAGAGCAGGTCTATCAGTTCCACAAAAAATTCGACAGCGAAAGCTATCACTCCATTTTGGAGTCTCTTTCCCAGTTTTCTCTGGAAGACCTGGAAACTTTTATTCAAATCCAAACCGCTATCAATCAAAAGCTGGAAGAAAACACCCATCTCTGATACCGATATGCAAAAACTCCCCATGCCCGGATAAACCGGGCATGGGGAGTTTTTTGAGTGTGCCGAACTTTTTCGGCACACTTCCAGGGGGACCCAGTCCCCCTGGATACGCCGCTTGGTTCCTGGCGAAACCAGCGGCGATACCCCCGGTTTCGCGCCCCTGTGGGCGCGGGTCGTGGTATAAAAATCAGGCGCATGTCCCTCTGAGTGTGCCGAACCCTTCGACACACTTCCAGGGGGACCCAGTCCCCCTGGATACGCCGCTTGGTTCCTGATGAAACCAGCGGCGATACCCCCGGTTTCGCGCCCCGGTGGGCGCGGGTCGTGGTATAAAAATCAGGCGCATGTCCCTCTGAGTGTGCCGAACCCTTCGACACACTTCCAGGGGGACCCAGTCCCCCTGGATACGCCGCTTGGTTCCTGATGAAACCAGCGGCGATACCCCCGGTTTCGCGCCCCGGTGGGCGCGGGTCGTGGTATAAAAATCAGGCGCATGTCCTGATTTTTATGATTTTGAATTTGTCTGTACTCCAAAACAAATTTTTCCGCGGTCTAAAAAACTCCCCACACCCGGATAAACCGGGCACGGGGAGTTTTTCTCTTTCACAGGAATTCTTATTTTTTCAGCATATCCAGGATGACGCTATCCATCTGAGCGGCCGCATCGGGGATCTTGGAAGCGTCGCCCACACCGCCCATGGCGCTGTCGGGACGTCCGCCGCCGCCGCCGCCGGTGATGGCGGTGATGGCCTTGACCAGCTTGCCGGCATGGACACCCGCTTTGACCGCATCGGCGCCGCAGCTGACAGCCACGTTGCCTTTGCCGTCGCAGACGGTGCCCAGAATAGCGATCATATCAGGATGGTTAGCCCGGAGGGTATCACAGAGGGTACGGAGAGCCTCCGGCTTGGTGCCGTCCACGTTGGCGCAGATGACCCGGAAACCGCCCACCTCTTTGGCGCCGGAGCACAGGCTGTTCACCTTCATGGAGGCCAGCTTCTGTTCCGCGGCGGCCAGGGCCTTCTCTCTGGATTTCAGCTCGGCGGCCATAGCGGTCACACGCTCCGGCAGCTCAGCATGGTTGCCTGCCTTTACAGCGGCGGAAGCATCGGAAAGGAGCTTTTCGTCCTGATCCAGCACATCCAGCACGCCCCAGCCGGTGGTGGCCTCAATACGACGGATACCGGCGGCTACAGAGGATTCCTTGAGGATCTTGAACAGACCCAGCTTGGCGGTGTTATCCACATGGGTACCACCGCAGAATTCCAGGGAGCAGTCCTCCATGCGCACCACACGGACAATGTTGCCGTACTTCTCACCGAACAGGGCCATGGCGCCCAGCTTGCGGGCTTCCTCAATGGGCATCTCGGTGGCGGTGACATTGTGAGCAGCCAGAATCATCTCATTGACCTTCCGCTCCACCAGCTTGATCTCCTCAGCGGTCATGGCAGAGAAGTGGGAGAAGTCGAAACGGCAGGTATGGTCATCCACATAGGAACCGGCCTGATGGACATGATTGCCCAGCACCGACTGAAGGGCGCTCTGGAGCAGGTGGCAGGCAGAATGGTTGCGCATGATGGCCCGGCGGCGGTCTTTATTCACCTCAGCCTTGACGGTATCTCCGGTGGAGAGAACGCCATGCTTGACCCGGCCCATATGAGCGAAATATCCGGTAGCGGTCTTTTTGCAGTCCTCCACCTCAAAAACAGTGTCGCCGCAGGTGATGACGCCCTTGTCGCCCACCTGTCCGCCGCTTTCAGCATAGAAGGGGGTCTGGGAGAGGATGATGGTGGCTTCGTCACCTTCACCCACGCTGTCGGTCAGCTCACCGCTGTAAAGGATGGCCTCCACAGTGGCCTCTGTCTCCATGGTCTGATAGCCCACAAAGGTGGAGTGGATCTCCTTGCCCTTGAGAACGTCCTCGGTCCAGGCCACATCGCCCAGAGCGGCACGGGTAGCCTCACGGGCAGTCTCCCGCTGTACCTTCATGCAGGCGTTGAAGGTCTCCTCGTCCACGGTGACGTTACGCTCCGCGGCGATCTCCCGGGTCAGGTCGATGGGGAAGCCATAGGTATCATAGAGCTTGAAGGCCTCGTCGCCGGGGAACACATCCTTGCCCTCAGCCTGGAGACGGTCCAGAGTGGCGTTGACCATGGCAAGTCCGCCGTCGATGGTCTTGGCAAAGCGCTCCTCTTCCATCTTGATGACCTTGATGATGTAATCCTTGTTCTGTACCAGATCGGGATAAGCGGTCTCGTTCTCCTTGATGACCGTCTCGCATACCTTGTACAGGAAGGGTTCATTGATGCCCAGCAAACGTCCGTGACGGGCAGCCCGGCGCAGCAGACGGCGCAGGACATAGCCGCGGCCCTCATTCTGGGGCACCACGCCGTCGCCGATCATGAAGGTGGTGGAACGGATGTGGTCGGTAACCACACGGATGGAGATATCCTTCTGGGGATCCTTCTTGTATTCCACACCGGCAATGGCACAGATATGCTTCATGATGTTCTGGACGGTATCCACCTCGAAGAGGTTGTCCACACCCTGCATAATGCAGGCCAGACGCTCCAGGCCCATACCGGTATCGATGTTGGGATGCTCCAGGGGGGTGTAGTGGCCCTCGCCGTCGGAGTTGAACTGGGTAAACACCAGGTTCCAGAACTCCACGAAGCGGTCGCACTCACAGCCCACATGGCAATCGGGCTTGCCGCAGCCCTTGTCGGGACCACGGTCAAAGTAAATCTCAGAGCAGGGGCCGCAGGGACCGGAACCAATCTCCCAGAAGTTGTCCTCCCGGCCCATGCGGACCATGTGGCTGGGGTCCACACCCCGGCGCTTGGTCCAGATCTCATAGGCTTCATCGTCATCCTCAAAAACGGAGACATACAGCCGGTCCACCGGCAGCTCCAGCACCTTGGTGCAGAATTCCCAGGCCCAGGTGGTAGCTTCTTCCTTGAAATAATCGCCGAAGGAGAAGTTGCCCAGCATCTCAAAATAGGTGCCGTGGCGGGCGGTGTGGCCCACATTCTCGATATCGGGGGTGCGGATGCACTTCTGGCAGCTGGTGGCACGGTGATTGCCGTCAGGCAGTTCCGCCAGACCCATAAAGTATTTCTTCAGGGGAGCCATACCGGAGTTGATCAGCAGCAGGCTTGCCTCATCCTGAGGTACCAGGGGAGCGGAGGGCAGACGGGTGTGGCCCTTGCTCACATAGAAGCTGAGGAACTTCTCCCGCAGCTCATTGAGTCCTGTCCATTTCATTTGATGATTCCTCTCTTTTTTATGATTTTGTGATTGCAGATGGAGGATCAGGCAATGGAACAACAAAAAGGCTTTCATCCCTGCCGCTGACGGCCAAAGGGACGAAAGCCTCGCTTCCGTGGTACCACCCAAATTGCGCCCCTGACAGAGCGCCGCTTTTGAGACTGTAACGGGTCCACCCGTGCCGTTCCTCACGGCAAGGCTCAGGGTTGGCTGACAAAGCGGCCGGCCAAAGGCTTTCAGCCATGGCCTTTTTCTCTGAATGCCGGTGTGCTTTGCTTCTTCCCTTCCACGCCTGATTCCATATCTATTGGTCATTATACTCTGAGGCTTTGCCACTGTCAAGGCGCATTTTGCCTCTTTTTCTTTCTCTCTGGGCCTTCCTTTTAGAGGCTTTGCCGTGTATAATGGGAAAGTAGAATTTTCTTATCTTGCTATAGAAAGGATTGAGCCTTCCATGGCACTGAATCTTCGCTGTCAGAGCTGCGGCAAACGCTATGATTTTCAAAAGGATGAGATTTGTCCCCGTTGCGGCGCATTCAACAGTCCCAACGAGGATCAGCGCCAGGCCCTGGAAAAACAAATTCTTCAGGAACGCATCCGCCGGCAAGATGTACCGGACTGTACCCCCGAGTGTATGCCTGAGGGGTACGGCGGTCACAGCCACACCACTCGTCCCCGTACCGCCCAGCGGCAGTCCGGCAGCAATCAGTGGCAGTCCGCCCAGGCCCAGAAGGCCCGCCGGGCCCAGATCGCCCGGAAGGAGCGGGCGGAAAATGGGGGAAGCAAAAAGGGCTGCGGGTGCGCTGTGGTCATTCTGATTCTCCTGTTTTTCTGGATGCTGCCCATGCTTCTGGGTGCGCTGACCATGCTGTTTATTGATCTGGGGCTGTACTGACCCCCGCTTTTTGGCTGTCCACTTCCACAGGGGTTTCTTCTCCGAAAAATCGGTCCCAGATGCCTTCCGCCGCCTCCACCACCGCGAAGGAAAGGCGGTATGGCTGCTGCTGGGACAGGTCCCGGATCTCCTGGGTCAGCTCCGGGTCGGGGTCTGCCGCCGCTCCCACACAAAGGGGCGGGAACATGACGCACCACCAGTTCTGCCCCTGTCCCTTTCCAATGGTCAGCCGCAGGGCGTCGTACTCCCCCGCCGGAAGGGTGACATCCTCATATACCCGGGTACCGAAGTACATATGGACCAGTTCCGCCTTTACCGGATCGCCGCAGCCACGCTGTTTCAGGGTGGTTTCGGCGATCCGCTCTATTTCCCTGAGCTTCTCTGACGCCTGGAGCTCCGCCTGGGAGAGTGTGGAGGCCCCTTCAAAAAGCGTCTCGCTTTCCGCCAGCAAAGCGTCCCGGACCGCCAGCTTGTTCTGCTGATCCTGGTCACTGTCGGAGGCCGCCAGAATGTGAAGACGGAACACCTCCTGCCGGATCTGTCCGCACTCCTTCCAGAAGTCCCACAAAGGCAGCAGCAGTGCCGCCAGCATCAGTCCCAATATCAGCGCCCGGTCCAGACGTTCCGCCCGATCCTTTTTTCTCATATCAAAAACCGTCCCTTCTTCGCTGTCTGAGAGAAGTATGGGACGGTTTTTTGGTTTGTATTCCAAAAAATCAATTTCTGGCCGGTGGACAAGATCCCCGGAGCTTTGCCGCCATCATTTGACGATGCGGCGCACCGAAATAACATGGACCGGACACATCTCCTGGCAGCAGAAGCAGGAAATGCAGTTTTTCAGGTTGATATGGGCCTTTCCCTGACGAATCTCAATGGTATGAGGCGGACAGCTTTCAGCACATTTGCCGCAGCCGACGCACCGGCCCAGGTCTATCTTGGGTGTGGGGCGCAGGATGCGGTCCATCAATGCCCGGGCGGGGCGGCGGAACACCGGCGGCAGCTTGGAGACAAAATCCAGGCTGATGCCCCGTGGCAGACGGAAGGGCTCCAGCTGGGGCATGGGGTCTCCCTCCAGGCGAATCTTCTCCGGGCAGACCAGTCCCCGCTCCAGCGCCTCTTTGAGCATGGGGACCGTATCCGGCTCCAGCCCCATGGCCTGAGCCACAGCCCAATCCTGGGCGTACAGGTCCCGTGCGGCAAAAAGGCATCCCATCTGCCGGGGAGTACCGCTGGAAGGCCCATCCCCCTCCATGGCCACAATGCCGTCCAGCACCGTCACCGCGGGAGCCACCAGCTCATCCAGATCCACCAGCATTCCGGCGAAAGCCTGCTGGTTGGGATAGCGGTAATGCAGCTCCGGCTTCTGCAGCCCCGGCACACAGCCGAAAAGATTCTTCATTCCGGCGGAAAGGGTGGTCATGCCGTGGGTCTTTACCTTGGCCAGATTCACCACCAGATCCGCCTGGGCAATGGGGCGGATGAGATTGAAGCTTTTGCAGTATTTTCCCGCTTCCCGGCTTTTGGCCACCCAGGTGACATCGGTATTCAGCTTGATCCGGTCCTCCAGCCGCCGCAGGCCGCAGGTCTGATAGATTCCCTTTAAAAGCCCTTCGGTATACAGTCCTCCGGGGCTGTCCGCCAGGGTGATGTCTGTAATTCCCCGGGCGAGGAACCAGTCCGCTGCCGCTTCCACCACCATGGGGTGGGTGGTCACTGCCTGTTCCGGCTTTCTGGCCGCCAGAAGATTGGGCTTGAAAACCACCTTCATCCCGGGACGAAGAAGCTCCTCCACCCCCAACAAGGCAAACTGTCTGTCAATGGCTTTTCTGAGCATGGCGGGATCATATTTTTCCACCCGGCTGACTGTGACAAGGCCGCTGTATTCCATGGATTTCCTCCCTGATATGGTAATGCATTGGGTAAGCTTTTCCAAAACTCCCCCAGTCGGGGGCAGGCAAAAGCCCGGAGGATCGGCGACACCGCTCCTTCGGGCTGAAGATCTTATTCTTTGGGCAGTACACCCAATTCGCCCAGATAAGTCTCGATCCGGCGGAGAGCCTCCACCAGATGCTCCACCGAGTAGGAATAAGAGATGCGGACATAGCCCTCGCCGCTTTCGCCGAAGGCGCTGCCGGGGATGACCGCCACCTTCTGGGAACGGAGCAAACCCTCACAGAAGTCCTCCGAGGTCATGCCGGTGATCTTGATGGAGGGGAACACATAAAAGGCCCCCTGGGGATCAAAACAGGTCAGCCCCATTTTATTGAGGCTGTTGACCAGCAGCCCCCGGCGCATTCCAAATTGGATGGCCATCCGCTGGATCTCATCATCACAGCTGCGCATCGCCTCAATGGCGGCATACTGGCTGGTAGTGGGGGCGCACATGATGGCAAACTGATGGAGTTTGAGCATCTGAGCCATAATCTCCTTGGGGCCCACGGCATAGCCCAGCCGCCAGCCGGTCATGGCGTAAGCCTTGGAGAAGCCGTTGACCACCACCGTCCGCTCCTTCATGCCGGGAAGGGAGGCGATGGAGACATGGCGTCCCTCATAGGTCAGCTCCGCGTAAATCTCATCGGAAAGGACGATAATATCCGTTTCCCGCAGCACCTCAGCGATCCCCTCCAGATCCTGCCGGTTCATAATGGCGCCGGTGGGATTGTTGGGGAAGGGGAAAACCAGCATCTTGGTTTTGGGGGTGATGGCTGCCCGCAGCGCCTCCGGGGTCAGCTTGAACTGATCCTCCGCCCGGGTGGCCAGAGGCACCGGGACCCCGCCCACCAGACGGGCAATGGGATCGTAAGCCACAAAACAGGGCTCAGGGATCAGCACCTCATCCCCTGGATTGATCAGCGCCCGGGTACACAGGTCGATGGCCTCGGAGCCGCCCACCGTCACCAGCACCTGGCTGCTTTCATAATTCAGATCGAACCGGCGGTGGAGATAACGGGCGATCTCCTCCCGCAGCTCCGCCAGGCCCGCGTTGGCGGTGTACCAGGTATAGCCCTTTTCCAGCGACTGGATACCTGCCCGGCGGATGGCATAGGGGGTGCGGAAGTCCGGCTCTCCCACGCCCAGAGAGATCACACCCTCCATGGCATTGGCCAGATCGAAAAATTTTCGGATACCGGAAGGTTTTAATTGCTGCACACAGGAGGATAAAATTTTGCTGTAATCCATCAGAAGGTGACCTCCCTCATATCCTGATCGGTATCTACCGTCACCACGCCCTGCTCCTTATATTTTTTCAGTACAAAGTGGGTGGCGGTGGACTGGACCGACTCCAGGGGAGCCAGCCGGTGGGCCACAAACAGCGCCACGTCCTTGAAGGTTTTTCCCGCCACTTCCAGGGCCAGATCATAACCGCCGCTCATCAGGTAAACCTCCTGCACCTCATCAAACTGAGCAATGGTGCCGGCGATCTCATCAAAGCCCATGCCGCTCTTGGGGGTTACCTTCAGCTCAATACGGGCCAGACACAGGGAACGGTCCGTCTTGTCCCAATCCACAATGGCCTTATAGCCCTTGATGATTCCCTCCCGCTGGAGCCGGTCGATCTCCTGTGCCACCTCCACTGTGGTCTTTCCGGTCATGGCGGCCAGTTGTTCATTGGTCAGGCGGGCATTGTCCGCCAGAATTTGCAGGATGGTATTCATCATAAAACACTCCTCTCTTTAATCAAAGGGCGGTCAAGCCGCCCCTAAAATCACCACGATAGATCTCTGCCGAAGTTCCGGCCCTTCAATCGCCCTGTTGCCCCCGCTTTGACCCTTTGCCGGCAGCGACGCCTCCGCTCTTTTGAACGGATGCAAAATTTTCCCATCCGACAGCTGATGTTTTACAGGATCCTCAGCATCACCGGCTTGCGCTGGCTGTAAAAGGTGAAGTAACGGAAGCCCACCTCCAAAAGCAGGTCCATAGCCAAATCAAAATCCGCCGCCAGATGATCGGCGCTGTGGGCGTCGCTGCCCAACGTGACCAGCTCGCCTCCCAGCTCCCGATACCACCGCAGCACAGATCTCTCCGGAACAGGTTTTCCCAATCCCGCCCGAAGGCCGAAGGTGTTCACCTCCAGCCCTTTTCCGTCAGCGATCAATTGGCGGAGAATGGCGTCCACCATCTCTTTGCAGCAGTCCTCCTGTACAGGAATGCGGTATTTGCCCCAGATAAACCGTTCCGGATAACCCAGGTGAGCAAGCACATCAAACTGTCCCCACAGAACCATGTCATACTGGGCCTGATAATACTGCTCCAGCACTTTGGAAACCACCACCGCCGGATCGTTGAAATCCACCCTGGACAGGGGCTTGCCTTTTTCCAGGCTGTGGACCGATCCCAGCACCACGTCATAGGATGTCAGCCCCAGAGCCTGACTGGCTGCGGCGGGATAAAGATGTCCCTGTGCCAGTTCCACTCCCCTTGTCAGCCGCACAGACCGCCCAAAGGTAGCCTGCGCTACACCGATTTCAAAAATGGATTGGCGCAGCCGCGTTTCATATTGCTCCTCCGCAGCCACATCGCATTCAAAATGGTCGGTGACGGCAAAACCCATCACACCCTTTTCCAATGCCTTTTCACAAAGATAGGTGACGGAATGACAGCCGTCTGGGGAGTTGTCGCTATGTACATGGCTATCAAAAATGTTCAGTTTCATTGGTATGTGCTCCTTCCCCGCTGTCCTTTGTGCCGATAATGGTATCATTCTAGCATTTTCCACCCCAAAAGTACAGCCCATAACATCAGGAAAACGCTTTGCGAAGGGGAGGAAAAAATGGATTTTTCCAAATTCCGCTCCCATTGCCCCCCAAAAACAAACCACCTCTTCCCCCATCGGCAGGCAGGACTGTCCCACCCAAAACTTTCTGTTTTTTCTGCCGTCTTTTTCCATGTGGGGCAAAGGCTGCGGGGCAACTTTTTCTTTCCCTCTCCTCTTTACAAAGTGTGATATAATAAAAGGTATGACAATAACCTGTGGGACAGCCGCCGGACGGCCCTGTTTTCGGTTGTCCACCGGATCAGCCGGGACCTCTTGGACCTCTTGACAGAAAAGGAACCTGAGGTCTCACCATCCCCTAAGGAGGTCGAAACAGCTATGATTTCTCTCATTCGTGTAGCCGCCGCCGTCAATAAAGTGGTTCCCGCCGACAGCGACGGCTGTTTGAAAAATTTATGGGAATGTGTGGATTGCCTCAAAGAGGACAACCCGGACATCATCGTTTTCCCCACCCTGTCCCTGTCGGGCCGGGGCTGCGGCAGTCTGTTCCGCAGCGCGGTGCTGCTGGAAGGATGCCGCAAAGCTCTTGAAAACCTGTGCATTCTCTCCAGAGAGCTGGAATCCTACCTGGTGGTGGGATTGCCTTTGGAGGATGGAGGCCGTCCCGTGTCGGTGACAGCGGTTCTCCACAGCGGAGAGGTACGGGGGCTGATCCCCTCCTTCGACGCCCCTCCGGAAATGGATTTTTCCCAGTTTTCCCACCGCATCCTGCCGGTGGATACCGTGTTCCGCTGCGGCAACCTTTCCTTTTCTGTGCTTCCCGGGGACGTAAGCAAGCTTTCCCGGCGGATGCATTTGCTGGAGGGCACCGGCTGTGATCTTGTGCTGGTCCCCTCCTATGAGCCGGCCAGCTGCGGCAGCATGGCTCTGGGCCGGGATGTGGCCCGGCAGGTATCCAGGGACCATGGCGTGGCAGTGGCGGTAGCCAACGGCGGAGCCGGGGATTCCTCCTCGCCCTATCTGTACCGGGGCTGGTGCGGCGTATGGGAATGCGGCACCGAGCTGTGCGGGGAGCAGTGCCAGGGAGACAGCGCCTTCTGTCTGTGTGATGTGGACAGCGACATCATCCATTCTCAAAAGGCCTCCAAGGCTTACCGGGACCCGGTCTTTTCCGCTTATGGAGGACTGAAGCGGGGCCTGCTGCGGCGGGTGGCCCGCAATCCCTTCCTTACCGGCCGGGACAGCGGCGCTATGATGGAGCTGTTCGATCTCCAGGTGCGCTCCCTGGCGGACCGCCTCACTTCCACCGGGATGACCCGGCTGGTGCTGGGGGTATCCGGGGGGCTGGATTCCACTCTGGCGGCGCTGGTGTGCGCCAAAGCCCTGGCCCTGTGCAAATTGCCCCCTGAGTGCCTCATCGGCGTCACCATGCCCGGCTTTGGCACCACAGAACGGACCAAAGGCAATGGAGCGGCCTTGTTGGAGGGTTTGGGGGCCCGGATCCTGGAGATCCCCATCGGGGATGCCTGCAGGCAGCATTTCCAGGATATCGGCCTTAATGATGAGGATCGGGGCGCTGCCTATGAAAACGCTCAGGCCCGGGAGCGGACCCAGATCCTGATGGATATCGGAAACATGGAGAACGCCCTGGTGGTAGGCACCGGAGACCTTTCGGAGGCGGCTCTGGGCTGGTGCACCTACGGTGGGGATCATCTGGCGGGATACAATGTCAACATCTGCCTGACCAAAGGGATGGTCCGCAAGCTGTGCAGCGTTCTGGCCGCCAACGGAGTGTTTCCCCAGCTGACAGGCATCCTGCGGGATATCATCAACACCCCCATCAGTCCGGAGCTGCTGCCTCCTGACGAAAACGGGGAGATGGTACAGCGTTCGGAGGACATCCTGGGGCCCTATGAGCTTCATGACTTTTTCCTTTATTATCTGATCCGTTACTCCATGCGCCCCTCCAAGATCTACCACTATGCCTGCATCGCCTTTTCCGGCAGCTATAAGCCGGAATATCTCAAGGACCGGCTGGCCTTTTTCCTCAGACGGTTCTGCTCCTCCCAGTTCAAGCGGAGTGTGGAAACCAGCAGCGCCGCCATTGACTGGCCCAACCTGTGCGGTGTCGGCTTTACCATGCCCTCCGATCTGCGGGCAGACGCCCTGCTGCGGGAGCTGGACAGTGGAGAATGAGGTTTTTTGAGCGTGGCCGCGCCAATGTTTCGGACTTTGTCACTTTTCATATAAATGCGTTTTGTTGGGAATTTGTTTCCGTCAGATTTCGTCTTGTAAAATTTCTCGAATAGGTATATGATGAATCATATTCAAAGCGTATGGCACAGTTGTTATAGCGGCTATGTCTTTTCCTCTCTTTTCCGCCGCACAGAAAAGGAGAGAGCGCTGCAAAGACGGTGCGGAGAAAGGTCGAATGAGTATGGATAAGATCCTGAACCGCCTGGTGGAAGCGGACCGCAAGGCCTCCGCCCTGGTGGAGGAAGCGGAGGAATATCTGGATTCCACTGTTTCCAACATGGACCGGGAGGTAGAGGAGTTCAAAAAGGGCTATGAGGAGAAAGCAGTCCATCGGATCGGCATCATCCGGGACGAGGAAGACAAAGCTTCCATGGAATCCCTGGCGGACATCTCCAAACGGTATGAATCCCTGATGTCCAACATGGAGCAGGTGTATGAAAAGAACCATGTCCAGTGGGAGCAGGAACTGTTCAACAGATGTGTAGGCAGGTGAGGAAATGTTACAGGCCTTTTCCGACAACGCCATTTACGCCAAGTGCCGTTCTTTCTTCGGAGAGCGTCTGACGCCGGCGGATTACGGTGAGATGATGAAGAAATCCTCCGTTTCCGAAGTGGCCGCCTATCTGAAGGAGAGCACCCACTACCGGGATGTGCTCAGCGGCGCTGACGAAGGGACCATTCACCGGGGACAGCTGGAAAATCTGCTGCGCAACGAGAAGTTCCGCATCTATGAACGGATCATCCAGTATGATGCCCGGCGGGACGGCGACTTTTATCACTATATTTATTTGAGGGAGGAAATCGATCAGCTGATCAACCTCCTGATGTACCTCAGCGGCGGCTGTGACGGCGAGTATTTTTACCGCTACAGCGATTATCTGAAAAAACATTGTACCTATGATCTGGATCGGGTGGTACTGGCACGCAGCTTTGATCAGCTGCTGGAGATCCTTGCCGGCACCCAGTATGCCAAGATTCTGGAAAAGGACCGCCCGGAAGGGGAAGATCGTTTCGATCTGGCCGCCTGTGAGCGGAACCTGAATACCTATTATTATCGCAGTCTGCTGGACACCATCGACAAGGAGTTTTCCGGGGAGACCCGGCGGGCCCTGCACCGGCTGTTTCTGGAGCGTATCGACGCGGAAAATATTGCCGGAGCATACCGTCTGCGGCGTTTCTTCAAAAACACTCCTGATTCCATCCGCCTGAACCTGCTGCCCTTTGAGACCCCCTCCCGGAAGCTCATCGACGACATCATCGCCTCGGGCACGCCGGCAGAACTGGAGCAGGTGCTGCGTCACTCCCAGTTGGGCGAGATGATGGAGGAAGGAGATATCCAGTTCATTGAGAATATCACCCATCGTCTGCGCAACCATCTGAGCAAACGGTATATCTGGTATTCCAGCCATCCTCCGGTGGTGATGGTGGCTCTGATGACCCAACTGGATCTGGAGCTGGAAAATCTCATCAACATCATCGAATCCATCCGTTACGGCCTTGATCCGGCGGAAATGAAGAAGCTGCTAGTCATCTGACCGGAAGATTTTTCAAGGCTCAGTCAAGTCTCTTTGGCCGGGCGGGAACGTCCGGTTCTGAATATTATTGGATGAAAGGTGGTGAAGTCTATGTCAATTGAAAAAATGTCCCTGGTAACCATCAAGGGTGAACGAAGTTATCTGGATGAAACCCTGCTGCGGTGCACACAGTCCGGTGTGTTCCATCCGGAAAACGCTTCCTCCATGATTGAGTATTCCGGCGGACTGACGATGATGAAAGCCGATAACGTTTATCTGAATGTCATCAAAAACATTTCTGAAATCGCCGAAAAAACTGATATAGACCTTCAGTACGAGCCCTACGAATCTCTCCAGATGGAAAACAGCCAAATGCAGCAGTACACCGAAGAGCTGGGGCAAAAGGTCTCCAAGCTTCTCAGTCAGAAGCGAGGCGTTCTGCAGCTCATTGATTCCCACAACCACGCCATCAAGCATTTGCAGCATCTGATCCGTCTGGACTACAATTTTGATGACATCTTCTCCTGCAAATTCCTGAAGGTGCGCTTTGGCCGTCTGCCCCTGGAAAGCTTTGAAAAGCTTCACTCCTACAGCAACAATCCCTTTGTGATCTTTTCCTATGACCGGGACAAACAATATCACTGGTGTATGTATCTGATGCCTGCTGCCGCGGAAAAGCAGATCGACAGCCTGTTCCAGTCCCTGTATTTTGAGCGCATCCGCATCCCGGATTACGCCCACGGCAAGCCGGAGGAGGCGGTGGCCTTCATCCAGAAGGACCTGAAACGGGAGCAGGATGAGCTGGAGAAGATCAACGGTCAGATCCAGCAGCTGCTGGGGGGCGAGGCCCAAAAGATCCGCATGGTCTACTCCAAGGCCAAGTTCCTCAGTCAGGCCTTTGAGCTGCGGAAATACGCCTCCACAGTGGAGTACGCTTCCTTCATCAAATCCGACTTTGTGGTGGTGGGCTTTGTCCCCACCAAACAGCTGACCACCTTCATCTCCCTGTTTGACAGCCTGGGCGCCAAGGTGGCGGTGGAGGTCAAGGACGGCAGCGAGTGTGAGGAAATCGCGCCTCCCGTGAAGCTGAAAAACAACTGGTTTGTCCGTCCCTTTGAAATGTTCGTGGATATGTACGGCCTGCCCTCCTATAAGGGCATCGACCCCACCCCCTATGTGGCCATCACCTATATGCTGCTGTTCGGCATCATGTTCGGCGATCTGGGCCAGGGCCTGGTGGTAGCCCTGCTGGGCCTGATCGTTCAGAAAAAGGGCATCGCTCTGGGCGGGGTCATGTCCCGTATCGGCCTGACCTCCATGGTTTTCGGCTTTTTGTACGGTTCGGTCTTCGGCGTGGAAACCATGCTGATACCGGTCCACCGTGCCTTGTTTGGTCGGGACCATCTCATTGAAGTGATGGAGCCATCGGCCACCAATTTCCTGCTCATTGCCGCCATTGCCATCGGCGCGGTCATTATTATCCTTTCCATCTCCCTGAATGTGATGTTGGGCTTCCGGGAGAAAAATCTGGAACGTGCCGTCTTTTCCAATAACGGCCTGGCGGGACTGGTGTTTTACTGCGCGGTGATCTTCGCCGCAGTTTCCACCCTGATGCTGGGCAACAATGTCCTCACCCCCGTATATGTGGTACCGCTGCTGGTGGTGCCGCTGCTGCTGATGTTCTTCAAAGAACCCCTGGGACGGCTGCTGGAAAAGAAAGAGCCTTTCCCTGACGGTTTCGGCGGCTTCTTTGTGGAGAGCTTCTTTGAGATGTTCGAAGTGCTCCTGAGCTTTATCACCAACACCATGTCCTTTATCCGTGTGGGCAGCTTCGTGCTGGTCCATGCCGGTATGATGATCGTGGTCTTCACCCTGTCCGGAATGGTGGGCGGCGTCGGCAGCATCATCATCGCCGTTGTCGGCAACATCTTCGTAATGGGTATCGAAGGCCTGATCGTTGGTATTCAGGTGCTCCGTCTGGAATTCTATGAGATCTTCAGCCGCTTCTTTGACAGCGACGGTCTCCCCTTCCAGCCTGTGGGCGTGGACAATGCCTGAAATATCCCCATTTAGGTCCGTCATTAAAAGTTTATTCTGACACATTCAATTGGAGGTTACGAACCATGAATATCCTGACTCTGTTTTTACTGCCCCTGGCCGTTGTCGCTCTGCTGGCTATGCCCCTGGTCCCTGTCTATCGCGGTATCACTACCGGACGCAAAGCAAAGCACGCTGTTGTATTCAATCTCTGCGCCTTCTTCGGCGTGGCCGCTCTGATGATGATCCTGCCCATCGGCAATGTGGTTGCTCTGGCCGCTGAGGAAGCCGCTGTGGCCGAAGTGATCTCCACCGGCGCCGGTATGGGTTACCTGGCCGCCGCTCTGGTTACCGGTCTGTCCTGCATCGGCGCCGGTATCGCTGTTGCCGCCGCCGCTCCCGCCGCTATCGGCGCTTTCAGCGAGAACTCCAAGAACTTCGGTAAGGCGCTGATCTTCGTGGCCCTGGGCGAAGGCGTCGCTCTGTACGGCCTGCTGATCTCCATCCTGATCATCAACAGCCTGTAAGTTTGGCCTCCCACCCGGAGCCATCCCGGAAAGGAAGGGTTCCTCAAATGCGTTTTTATCTGCTCAGCGATAACATTGACACCCTGATGGGTATGCGTCTGGCAGGCATTGAAGGCGTCGTCATCCATGAGAAGGAAGAGGTGGAGAAGGCCCTTACAGAGGCCATGAATGATCCCGGCATCGGCATCATCCTCATGACCAACAAGCTGATCAACCTCTGTCCCCAGCTGGTCTACGACCTGAAGCTCAACCGGAAGAAGCCCCTGATCGTGGAGGTCACCGACCGCCACGGCGCGGGCCAGCTTTCCGACGCCATCACCCGCTATGTGCGGGAAGCGGTAGGCATCCAGATCTGAGCCGCCGCCTTTTGGCCGCCATCCTGCCCGTCAAGAAAGGATGAAACCCCATGGCAACCATTGAAGAAAGATATCAAATGATCGAAACTGAGATCATGGAGGACGCCCAGGCCAAAGCTGACAAGCTGCGTGCCCAGGCGGAGGAGTACCGTCAGTCCGCCCTGAAGAAGGCGGAGGACGAGGTGCTTCACGAGCTGTACTCCAAGATCCAGGACGAGATCTCCGAAATCAGGGGCAGCACCACCCGCTCCGTTTCCCAGCAGGAGGCCCAGTCCCGTCAAAGTCTGCTTCTCAAGCGTGAGGAGCTGACCAATTCTGTGTTCCTTCATGTGCGCAAGATGCTGCTGGAGTATACCAAAACTCCCGCGTATCAGAAATTTATGCTGGATCTGGCCAAGGAGATGGCCAAAATCTATCCTCTGGAGAACAGCACCATCATGCTCAAGGCCGATGACTACTCCATGGCCTCCCAGCTGGATGAAGTGTTCGGCAAAAAGTGCCGGATCCTGGCGGATGAAAACATCCACATCGGCGGCATGAAGCTGATGAACCAGGGCGCGGGCATCTTCGTGGACGAGACCCTGGACAGCCGCCTGGAGGATCAGAAGCCCTGGTTCTACTCCCACTCCGGCCTGTCCATCACCTGATTTTTTGATTCAAAGGCATATTATCCGTCCTCTCCTTCCGCACAGGGAGGGACGGACCAAATCCAGCTGTGCGGAGAAACGGCGGTGAAACTGTGGCAAACGTCATCTATTCCATCAATGGCCCTGTTGTTACAGTCAAAGATTCTAAAGACTTTTCCATGCAGGAAATGGTCTATGTGGGCAGTAAGCGTCTGGTGGGAGAGGTTATCTCCATCACCGACCATCTGACCACCATTCAGGTTTATGAGGAAACCACCGGCCTGCGGTGCGGTGAGGCAGTGGAGCCCACCGGCAGCCCCATCAGCGCCACCCTTGGCCCCGGTATCCTTTCCAATATTTTCGATGGTATTCAGCGTCCTCTGGGGCAGCTGGAAGCGCTTTCCGGCGCCTTCATCAGTGAAGGCTGCAACATTCCTTCCCTGGATGTCCAGCGGAAATGGGATGTCACCATGAAAGTACAGGTGGGGGACACCCTCACCCCCGGCATGATCTATGCCACCTGCCCTGAGACAGCCATCATCGAGCACCGTTTCCTGGTGCCCGCCGGCGTGTCCGGTAAAGTGACCTGGACCGCTCCCAATGGGTCTTATGCCCTGGAGGACTGCGTGGTAAAGGTGACCGATGAAAAAGGCGTGGAGCGGCAGCTGACCCTTTGCCAGAAATGGCCTATCCGTGTTCCCCGTCCGGTGGCCAAGCGGCTGCCCATCACCCGGCCCCTTATCACCGGCCAGCGTGTCATTGACACCCTGTTCCCCATCGCCAAGGGCGGTACCGCCGCTATCCCCGGCGGTTTCGGCACCGGCAAAACCATGACCCAGCACCAGCTGGCCAAATGGAGCGACGCTGATATTATCGTGTACATCGGCTGCGGCGAGCGCGGCAATGAGATGACCCAGGTGCTGGAGGAGTTTGGCAGCCTGGTGGACCCCAAAACTCAGCGTCCTCTGACCGACCGTACGGTGCTCATCGCCAACACCTCCAACATGCCTGTGGCCGCCCGTGAGGCTTCCATTTACACCGGCATCACCTTGGCGGAATACTATCGTGATATGGGCTACCATGTAGCCATCATGGCCGACTCCACCTCCCGTTGGGCTGAGGCTCTCCGTGAGATTTCCGGCCGTCTGGAGGAGATGCCCGCCGAGGAAGGCTTCCCCGCCTACCTCCCCTCCCGTCTGTCCGAGTTCTATGAGCGTGCAGGCTATATGGAAACCCTCTGCGGCAGCGAGGGCAGCGTTTCCATCATCGGCGCTGTCTCTCCCCAGGGCGCCGACTTCTCCGAGCCTGTGACTCAGAACACCAAGCGTTTTGTCCGCTGCTTCTGGGCACTGGATAAGTCCCTGGCCTATTCCAGACACTATCCTGCCATCAACTGGACCACCAGCTACAGCGAATATCTGGATGATCTGCGCCAGTGGTACAAGGACAATATCGACCCCACTTTCGTCAAAAAGCGTCAGGCCATTGTCAACCTGCTTCACGAAGAGGATAAGCTGATGGAGATCGTCAAGCTCATCGGCGCCGACGTACTGCCCGACGATCAGAAGCTGGTCATTGAGATCTGCCGTATCATCCGGGTCGGATTTTTGCAGCAGAACGCCTATCATAAGGACGATACCTATGTCTCTCTGGAAAAACAGCTGAAGATGATGGATGTCATCCTTTATCTGTACGACAAGGTCAAGAGCCTGCTTTCCACCGGCGTGCCCATCAGCACTGTGCTGGAGACTGGTCTGTTTGACAAGATCGTCAAGATGAAGTACGACATTCCCAACGATCATCTGGAAATGTTTGACCAGTATCGTCTGGACATTGAGCTGGAGCTAGCTAAGGTGCCGGTGCCGGAGCAGCGTGACGGCGCGGCGTCCGCCCAGATGCCCCAAATCTGACGAAAGGAGAGGTTATCAATGAGTGTACAATTCGTAGGCCTCAAAGAGATCAACGGCCCGCTGGTGGTGCTGGATAACGTCTCCAACGTGGGCTATGAGGAAATGGTGGAGCTGGTGCTGGAGGACGGCAGCGTCCGCACCGGACGTGTGGTGTTGCTGGAGGACAAGAAGGCGGTCATCCAGGTGTTTGAAGGCACCCGGGGCCTGTCCCTGACCAACACCAAAACCCGGATGCTGGGCCACCCCATGGAGATTCCCCTGTCCACCGAGATCCTGGGCCGTATCCTCAGCGGCAGCGGCAAGCCCATTGACGGCTTGGGCGAGATTTTCGCCGAGCGCTCCGCCGACATCAACGGCAAGCCCATCAATCCTGTTTCCAGAACCTATCCCCGTAACTATATCCGCACCGGTATTTCTTCCATCGACGCGCTGATGACCCTGATTCGGGGCCAGAAGCTGCCGATTTTCTCCGGTTCCGGTATGAACCATAACAAGCTGGCGGTGCAGATCGTCCGTCAGGCCAAGGTCACCAAGGACGGCGGCCAGCCCTCCGATGAGAAGTTCTGCGTGGTGTTCGCCGCCATGGGCGTTAAAAACGACGTGGCCGACTACTTCAAGAGCTCCTTTGAGGAAAGCGGCGTGCTCAAGAACGTGGTCATGTTCCTCAACCTGTCCAACGACCCCATCATTGAGCGTATCCTCACACCCCGCTGCGCTCTGACCGTGGCGGAATATCTGGCCTTTGAGCATGATATGCACGTTCTGGTCATCCTCACCGATATGACCTCTTACGCGGAGGCCCTCCGTGAGTTCTCCTCCTCCAAGGGCGAGATCCCCGGCAGAAAGGGCTATCCCGGCTATCTGTATTCCGACCTGGCCTCCATTTATGAGCGTGCCGGCATCATCAACGGCCACAAGGGCTCTGTCACCCAGATCCCCATCCTCACCATGCCCAACGACGATATCACCCACCCTGTACCTGACCTGACGGGTTACATCACCGAGGGTCAGATCGTTCTGGACCGTTCTCTGGACCTGATGGGCACTTATCCTCCGGTATCGGTGCTGCCCAGCCTGTCCCGTCTGATGAAGGACGGCATCGGCGAAGGCTATACCCGTGCTGATCACTCCGCCCTGGCCAACCAGCTGTTCGCCAGCTACGCCAAGGTGCAGGATGCCCGGAGCCTTGCTTCGGTTATCGGTGAGGAGGAGCTGAGCCCCATTGATAAGAACTATCTGGAGTTCGGCACCTATTTTGAGCGGTTCTTCATCAACCAGTCCTTTGAGGAGGAGCGGACCATCGACCAGACCCTGGATCTGGGCTGGAAGCTGTTGGCGCTGCTGCCCCGGGAGGAGCTGGACCGTCTGGACAGCAAGCTGCTGGATGAGCATTATCATCCTGAGGATGCCCGGATGTTCCGGGGCGCCTGACATTCCGCTGAGTTAGGAGGGAGAAATCCATGAAAAACGACAATCTGGTGCCAACCAAAGGCAATTTGATGAACGTCAAAAAGTCCCTCCAGTTGGCGCGAATGGGCTTCGACCTGCTGGACCGGAAGCGGAATATCCTCATCCGGGAGCTGATGACCCTCATCGACACTGCCAAGCGTCTCCGGGGACAGATCAGCTCCACCTACAACACCGCTTACTTTGCCCTCCAGCGGGCCAATATCACCCTGGGCGTGATCCAGGATATCGGCCGCAGCGTACCGGTGGAGGATGGTCTGGATATTCAGTACCGCAGCGTCATGGGCGTGGAGCTGCCCACTGTCAAACTGGACGCCGCGCCGGAGCCGGAGTTCTGCTACGGTTTCGCGGGCACCAACTCCCAGCTGGACTACGCCTATCTCTGCTTCCATAAGGTGAAGCTGATGACGGCTCAGCTGGCGGAAATCGAAAACAGCATCTACCGTCTGGCCAACGCCATCAAAAAGACCCAATCCCGTGCCAATGCCCTGAAGAATATCATCATCCCCAACTTCGAGTATTCTTCCAAGTTCATCACCGATGCTCTGGAAGAAAAAGAACGGGAAGAGTTCTCCCGCCTGAAGGTCATCAAGGCCCAGAAGCTGAAGAAGGAAGAAGAGGACGCCATCTTCCAGGAGATCCAAGAGCTTCAGGAGGACCCGGTGATGGCCGAGGAACAACAGGGAGAAAAAGAGGCGGAATAATACGCCTTTTCTCCAAAGCAGACTTCTTTTACCCGTTTTCCAACATAACAGGAACCAACAGCGGCGGCAGAGTATTTCTGCCGCCGCTTGAGCATGTCGAAAAAGTTCGACACGCTTCCAGGGGGTATCCAATACCCCCTGGATACGCCGCAGGTTCCTGACGAAACCAGCGGCGATACCCCCGGTTTCGCGCCCCGGTGGGCGCGGGTCATGGTATAAAAATCAGGCACATGTCCCTCTGAGTGTGCCGAAGGGGTTCGGCACACTTCCAGGGGGACCCAGTCCCCCTGGATACGCCGCAGGTTCCTGACGAAACCAGCGGCGATACCCCCGGTTTCGCGCCCCGGTGGGCGCGGGTCATGGTATAAAAATCAGGCACATGTCCTGATTTTTATGATTTTGAATTTTGTTTTTTCTTGAAAGCAGGTCTTTCTACAGGCTGGGCGGCGGCAGAGTATTTCTGCCGCCGCTTCTTTTTGTTTTAAAATTTGCATTTATTATGGTATAATGCTAGTAATATTTCGTTTTGTCTTCCTGTTTGCAGGAAAAATTTCAAATTTCAAACACATATCATTGGAAAGGGGTGCTTTATTATTATCAGACAAGTACAACAAATATTTCCCACCGCCGGACAGCTCAAGGGCAGCAATTTCCTGTTTTTAACCATTGCGGGAATCATTAACGCTTTCGGCGTTACCATCTTTCTTTCCCCTGTCAAGCTTTACGATAGTGGAATATCCGGTACCGCCATGCTGCTTTCCCAAATCACACCGGAGGCTTTCGGTCTCTCCCTGTTTCTGGTGGTGCTGAACATTCCGCTGTTTCTCTATGGCCTGAAAAAACAAGGGGCACCTTTTACCATTTATGCCATCTATACCGTACTCATCTACTCTGTCAGCGCCTGGCTGATCATTGATGTGCTCCCTGTTGATGTCAGTTTTGCCTCTCCACTTGCCGGTTCCGACCTGCTGCTGTGCGCCTTATTCGGCGGACTGATTTCCGGTCTGGGAAGTGGTCTGGCCATCCGCTTTGGAGGAGCCATGGACGGCATTGAAGTTATGGCCGTTATCTTTGCCAAGCGCATGGGAATGTCGGTAGGCACTTTCGTGATGGCGTATAACATCCTGCTGTATATCGCCTGCGGCATTGTCATAAAAAGCTGGATTCTCCCTCTTTACTCCATTGTCACCTATATGGCCGCACTGAAGATGGTGGACGCGATTGTGGAAGGCTTTGACCGGGCCAAGTCCGTTTACATCGTCACAACCCAGCCTGACGCTGTATGTGAGATTCTTTCCAAAACCTTTGAACAAGGCATCACCATCATCGGCGCTCAGGGATATTATTCCGGAGCGGAGTGCAAAGTTGTATGGGTGGTACTCAACCGCTTCCAAATCAGCAAAATGCGGGACCTAGTCCATGATGTGGACCCCAAAGCTTACATCACCATTTATGATGTGGCGGATGTGTTCAAACTGGATACCGCCGCATCATAAGAAAATCCAGGACTTCCAAGCACCCGTTGTTTCTCTGAGCATCCTCTGCTTCTCGGCAAAATTTCATTGAGTACTTTTGTTTTGCACTGTAGAGAGAGGGACAGGCGGTGTGAAAAAACAGATACTGATGATTTTCAATTACCCTATCTGTTGAAATAAGGCTTCGTGCAGTCTGAGGGGCGACGAATTAACCGCCGCCCCTCCTGGCCGCCGAAAGGCGGCCTATTATTTTTCCTGATAAAACAAAAATCACATCCCGACAAAACAGTAAGTGCGTTGGACAACTTCACCCGAACAGTCAATCAGCAGAAGAGGCTTCCCGCATCGGAACAGGCGCACAAAACATCTCTCCGGTCCATTCTCCACTAAAAACCAAAAAGGTCCACAATATCAGCTGGCTCTCCTCCCATTATCTAAATCACGATTGCCGGGGCAATGGATTACCGGGGAAAAACCTCCCCTTGCTCCATCTGCTGATCTGCCTGCCGCCTCTCCCCCATGATGATGTTTTTTCTTTCCTGAGAAGGACGGATTTTTTACCTCCCTTTCCCATATCCATAGAAAGAGAAGCAGACTGCCGCTGGGGAAAGGAGACCACACCATGGAACGAATCTTGCAATACTGCAACTGGCTGGAGGCCTTGCTGTGGGGTCCGGGGATGCTGGCGCTGCTGTTGGCGGCGGGAATCTATTTTACCTTGGGCACCGGCTTTTTTCAGCTGCGCCGGGCCGGGCTGATCATACGCCGCACCTTGGGGACACTGGGGAGAAAGAAGTCTTCCCCTGATGGAGTGACCCCCTTCCAGGCGGTATCCGCCGCTCTGGCGGGAACCATGGGGACAGGAAACATCGCCGGTATTGCCACAGCTCTGGTGGCGGGAGGTCCGGGAGCCATCTTCTGGATGTGGGTCAGCGCTTTTTTCGGTATGATGACCAAATACGCCGAGGTGGTTCTGGCTGTACGGTATCGCAGGCCCGCACCGGGAGGCGGCTGGCAGGGTGGACCCATGGAGTATATCTCCCGGGGGCTGGGATGCAGACCTTTGGCTGTGCTGTTTTGTCTGCTGCTGGTTCCCGCTTCTTTGGGCATCGGCAACGCCGCTCAGGTCCATTCCGCGGCAGCAGCCATGGACTCTGCTTTTCACATTCCGCCCGTTATCAC
This sequence comes from Angelakisella massiliensis, assembly GCF_900104675.1. Taxonomy (GTDB): domain Bacteria; phylum Bacillota; class Clostridia; order Oscillospirales; family Ruminococcaceae; genus Angelakisella; species Angelakisella massiliensis. The sequence goes on from NZ_LT629945.1 coordinate 275,136, forward strand.
CGGCCTGGCTATGGCCGCCGTTACCGGCCTGGTGCTGCTGGGCGGCATCCGCCGGGTGGGAAAAGTGGCGGAAAATCTGGTACCTCTGGCCTGCATCATCTATTTTTCCGCCGGATCACTGGTACTGTTTTTCAACCGGCAGGAAATTCCCGGGGCTATTGCCCTGATTATGGAGTGTGCCTTTTCTCCCAGGGCCGCTTTGGGAGGGGGACTGGGATACAGCGTGCTTCGTGGAATGAGAGCCGGAATCGCCCGGGGTGTTTTTTCCAATGAAGCCGGATTGGGCTCTGCCCCCATTGCCCATGCCTCCGCCCATACCAACAGCCCCACAGAACAGGGGATGTGGGGAATTTTCGAGGTTTTTGCCGATACGCTGGTGATGTGTACTTTCACCGCCCTGATTCTCCTCACCTCCGGAAATCTGTGGCGCAGCGGACTGGATGGCTCCGCTCTGACAGCGGAAGCCTTCACCCATCGTCTGGGGCCAGCCGGAGGATGGGCGGTTGCCTTGTCTCTGTGTTGCTTCGGCGCCGCTACTCTGTTCACCTGGGCCTACTATGGAGAACAGGGGATCGCCTTTCTCACCAAGGGAAGCTCTTTCTGGAAAAAGCTGTATCGGGGAACTTTTGTGGCAGTGGCGGCCCTTTCCGCCGGGATGAGGCTGGAAGTGGTGTGGAACCTTTCCGACCTGCTGAATATTCTCATGGCCATCCCCAATCTGCTGGCGGTGGTTTCCCTGAGCGGAGAGGTATTTCAATTGACAAAAAAGGAGTGGGGTTAAGGGATATTTCAGTACGATGCTTAAAAGAAATTCTCCTCCACACAATGAAATCCCCATCCTGTTTTCTCTGCAACAGCCATAAAGTAAAAACACTTTTTCCACTTTGTTCCATTTCTTTTTTTGTTGGCTGCTAAATTTCACCGTGCCTTTTCTCCCGGATTTGACAAATGGACCCCAGGGGTATATAATGACATCGACAATACCTACTTGTCCAGTATAGAATCATCAGGGAGGCACGTCATGCATATCACATTGGAATCGGATTACGCGGTGCGGATTATCTATTGTCTGGCACAGAATCCTTTGAGAATGGATGCGAAAAAAATCTCGGATGAAACCGGTGTGACTCTGCGTTTTTCCTTGAAGATCCTGCGCAAGCTGGTTTCCGGCGGTTTGGTACAATCCTATAAGGGCACCAAGGGTGGATATGAATTAGCCAAGCCTCCCAAGGATATTTCCCTTGCCGATGTCATCCAAACAGTGGAGGGCAAATTCGCCTTGAGCCGCTGCGTCTCCGAAGAGGAATATCAATGCAGCAGGGGCAGCGGCAATTGCGCTGACTGCCGTTTCCATCAGGTGTATGCCGATATCTCTCAAATGGTGCAGCAGCGGTTGGAACAGGTGCGCTTCTCCGACTTTCTGGAGGAGGAAAAGGCCAATAAGTGATTTCTTTGCTAAACTTTGCTGTATAACATCCGGGGTGCATACAGCATGGAAATTATATTTGGCTCTTTGGGGAGTTTTTTGCTCCGCTGATTGGGGAAGAGAATCCCGCAGCTGATTTTTTCTTCTTATAACAAAAAATATCCGACTGTGATCAAAACTCACAGCCGGATATTTTTTATTATGGATTGGCTCGTTCATACTCCTGCCGTTTGCAGCAGAATACCACACACTACAGCTGCCAGATACAGAACCCCCATCAGCTGCAGATTTCTGATGGTATGGCGGCGTCCCACCCGGAACAGCACCAACAGCCCCACACCGGCATTGGTGGAAAGCCCCGCCAAAGCGGCCCCAAAGCTGAGGGTACCGTCCATCAGCAGCCGGGTCAGCAAAACAGAAGCTCCGCAGTTTGGAATCAAACCGATGATCCCTGCCAAAGCCGGTTGAAAGATGCTGCCTTCCATCAGTACCATGGAAAGACGCTCTTCCCCAATGATTTCCAACACCCCGCCCAGAACCAGTGTGGTGAGAAAAAGAAAGACAAAAATTTCCCCTGTGTGGTGGAGTGCCGACCGCAGAACGCCCTGCTCCTCACAATGGCAATCCTCACAAAGCTCCTCCATCGCCTCCTGATCTCTGCCCCAGCTGAGTTTTCCCCTGCTGCGCAGGAAGGCGTCCACCCCCAAGCCCAGCGCAGCTCCCAGCGCTACCTTCCAGGCCATCAGCCGCAGCAGCACCGGCAATCCGCCGGGACTGGCCAGCAGCAGGGGAACCGCCTCATCGGAGGTGGAAAAGAATACCGCCAACAGGGTACCGGGGGTAATGATATGTCCGCAGTAAAGGTTTGCCGCAGCCACCGAAAAGCCGCACTGGGGCACGCATCCCAGCAGCGCTCCTGTCACCGGCCCGCTTTTGTTGGAGGCAGCCAGCAGGCGTTCCATCCGCCCGGAAGAATGATGCTCCAGGTACTCCATCAGCAGATAAGCGCCAAAGAGAAAGGGGAGCATTTTCAGCGTATCCATCAACGCGTCTTTCAGCAGATCTACAATCAGTTCCACAGCAAATTTCCTTTCTGACCATTCTGTCTTCGCCAAAAAGCAAATGAGAATCATTCGCATTTATTTATTATACTGTTCCTTCGGCCAAAGTCAAGAAAATTTTGTCGCTGCCGCTGAAACTTCTCTTTTCCGGCCCAAAACCCAACAAAATTCATTGACTTTTTCTCCCCCATACACTAAAATTTAACCTGCGGCAAAAAGCCGTTTTCTTTCGATATGTAAGTTAGCCTAATCTAACATTGAGGATGGTTGAAGGATATGACACTGGATCACCTGAAAACCGGCTGCGCCGGTATCATCACAGCGGTAGGCGGAAGCGGAGCGCTGCGCCGGCGGCTGCTGGACATGGGCCTGACCCCCAAAACCCGGGTGATGGTCCGCAAAGTGGCTCCCATGGGGGACCCTATTGAAATTTATCTGAGAAGCTATGAGCTGACCCTGCGGAAAGAGGAAGCTGCCAAAATTACCGTGGAGCCTGTTGACGGGAAGGAGGCACAGGGATGATTTTCGCGCTGATCGGCAATCAAAACTGCGGCAAAACCACCTTGTTCAATCAGCTGACCGGTTCCAACCAGCATGTGGGCAATTTCCCCGGCGTGACGGTGGAAAAAAAGGAAGGGCGCATCCGCCATACGGACAGTACAGTGGTGGATCTGCCGGGCATCTATTCCCTTTCCCCCTATACTGCCGAGGAAGTGGTGACCCGGGATTTTCTTCTTCAGGATAAGCCGGATGGCATTATCAACATTGTGGACGCCACCAATATTGAACGGAACCTGTATCTGACCCTCCAGCTGATGGAATTGCAGCTGCCTATGGTGCTGGCGCTGAATATGATGGATGAGGTAAGCGCTTCCGGCGGCTCCATTGATGTGCAGCGCCTGTCTCAGGATCTGGGGATTCCGGTGGTGCCCATTTCCGCCAGCAGAAACCAGGGAATTTCCGAGCTGGTGGATCAGGCCCTCCGGGTAGGGGAGCAGCACATTCTGCCCGCCCGGCTGGATTTCTGCACCGGTGAGGTACATCGTGCCATCCATGGTATCGCTCATCTTATTGAGGACCATGCCCAGGCCATCAAGATGCCGGTGCGCTTCGCGGCCACCAAGCTGGTGGAGGACGACCAGCCCACCATCGAGGCCCTTCATCTCAACCAGAACGAGCTGGAAACGCTGGTCCACATCACCACCGAAATGGAGCAGGCTTTGGGGACGGACCGTGAGGCCGCCCTGGCGGATATGCGTTATACATATATTGAAAAGCTCACCAAGGATACGGTCCATAAGCCCCAGGAGACCAAAGAGCAGCAGCGTTCGGTGAAAATCGACAATCTGCTGACCCATCCTGTATGGGCCATTCCCCTGTTTCTGCTGATCATGTCTCTGGTGTTCTGGTTCACCTTCGGTGTGTTTGGTTCCTTCCTCAGCGATCTGATGTCCCTGCTGGTGGATCAGGTAACCACTTTGGTGGACGCCGGGCTGACAGCTTATGGCATCAATCCCGTTCTCCATTCCCTGATCATCAACGGCATTTTTGCCGGTGTGGGCAGTGTTCTCTCCTTCCTTCCCACCATCTTGATTTTGTTCTTCTTTCTTTCCCTGCTGGAGGACAGCGGCTATATGGCCCGGGTGGCCTTCGTCATGGACAAACTGCTGCGGAAGATCGGTCTTTCCGGCAAGTCCTTCGTTCCCATGCTCATCGGCTTCGGCTGCACCGTTCCGGCGGTGATGTCCTCCCGGACCCTTTCCAGTGAGCGGGACCGGAAAATGACCATCATCCTCACCCCCTTTATGTCCTGCAGCGCCAAGCTGCCGGTCTATGGCCTGTTCACCTCGGTCTTTTTCCCGGACAATGCCGCCCTGGTGATGATTTTCCTGTACATTCTGGGAATGGTCGTGGCTATCCTTTATGGCCTGGCGCTCAAAAGCACCCTCTTCCGGGGACAGCCCATCCCCTTTGTTATGGAGCTGCCCGCCTACCGGCTGCCTTCCGCCAAAACCATCGCTCTGCATATGTGGGATAAAGCCAAGGATTTCATCCACAAGGCTTTCACTGTTATCTTTGTGGCCACCATCATTATTTGGGTGCTCCAAAGCTTTGATACCCGCTTCAATGTGGTGGACGACAGCGCCCACAGTATGCTGGCCATGCTGGGTTCCTTCATCGCTCCCCTCTTCGCCCCTCTGGGCTTTGGCAACTGGATGGCCTCCACCGCTCTGGTCACCGGTCTGACCGCCAAGGAAGCGGTGGTCAGCACCCTCACCGTCCTTACGGGAGCCGCTGACAGCGCTGGTCTGGCGGCAGCTTTGGGACAGATCTTCGCCCCCAAGGCCGCTCTCTCCTTCCTGGTGTTCACTCTGCTGTATATGCCCTGCGTGGCTGCCTTTGCCGCCATCCGCCGGGAGTATGGCTCAGGGATCAAAGCTGTGGGTATCATGGCGGCCCAAACCGGTATCGCCTGGTGTGTGGCTTTCTGTGTTTATCACATCGCCCTGATGTTCTGATCTGTTATAGAAAGGAGCCCCCTATGGGTATACAGGATATCATCCTTCTTCTGCTGCTGGGGCTGCTGGTGGTTCTGGCTCTGGTGAGCATCCGCCGCAGGCGGAAAAAAGGAGGCTGCGCCGGTTGTTCCGGCTGCTCCGGCAGCTGTGCCGGTTGTTCCTCCGCTTCTTCCCGCAATACGCAGGATTAAAAAATATTTACAGAAAAAATCCCGCTGGAAAAGAGATGGCTCTTTCCCGGCGGGATTTTATGTTGCTGCAAAATTCAAAAAATGAAACAGGGGGCTTCAATCCAGCGGACCTGGGCGCCTGTTCTTGCTGAGGCAGGTATGGGGGCTGTCCGCTTTTTATATCACTTCCATCTGGAGCCCCTTCATCACATCCAGGGCCTTCTGATGCATCTGAGGATCGAAGCTGGCGCACAGCTGGGAATGGATGACGATCTCCGCCTGAGGATAGGTGGTTTGCATCAGGATGGCGTTGCTGATGACACACATATTGGTCACCACCCCTACAAAATGCACTTCCGTGGGCTCATACTCCTTGAGAAAGCTCCAGTTGAGAGCACCGAAGCAGGGCTTGGTCATCAGATATACATGGGGATAGCTGGCGTTTCTGTAATGATCCAAACTGCCGTAAAGGCTCCATCCCTCGCTGCCTTTGAGACAATGGGGGGTGGGAAGGTGCCGTCCTTCTCGGGTATCCAGGTAATCCTGCCCATGGGTATCCAATGTAAAGACCACCGGAGCGTCCTGGGCTACAAATTCCTCCACCAGCTTTCGGATGCCCTCTTCCAGCTCCGCCGCTTTGGGGAAGCCCAGCGCGCCGTCCACAAAGTCCTTCTGATAGTCCACCACCACTAAAACCTTGCCCACTTTCAGCACTTCCTTTCTTTTTGAGGAAAAATCCAGATTCCTTTGGTAGCATTATAATACACCGCCTGATAAAAGGCAATTTTCTTCTGATGCTGGGAATGTTTCCTTCCTGATTCCCAGAGAATGAAGATTTTTGATTCCTCCAGTCGTTGTGGTAAATGAAGCCTCCGGAGGCTGTTGTTTCAAAAAAATTTACAAATATTTTCTTCTCCCGTCACCGAAGGATGCTGGAAGGTGTGGTATCCTTGTCCTGTACTAATAGAAGTAGTACAGATGATACGGATGTAAAATCTTGATCAGCGCCAGGTAAATGCCGGGCGCGGTTATAGAAAAGGAAGTGTAGATTGATGAAGCTGCTGATTTTGACCGGAAAATTCGGAATGGGACATTTTTCTGCTTCCCGTTCCCTCTCCCGCCAGATCCAGGATGACTTCACTCAGGCTCAGGTGGAAGTAACCGACTTTTTTGAATACGCCGTACCGGATTACTCCCACAGCATCTATGAGGCTTTTTCATTGTTGGTGAGCAAGGGCAGCAGCGTCTACAATGTCTACTACCGTATGACCGAAAAAGGCGGCGGTGAACTGCCTTTGCTGCTGGAATGGTATCTGTTGGAAAAAATGGAAGCCCTTCTCGCTCAGCGCCGTCCCGACGCGGTCATTGCCACCCTTCCCCTTTGTGCCCAGCTGGTGTCTCTGTATAAGGAGCGTTCCGGCAGCAACTTGCCCCTGATCACCTGCATCACCGACATCAGCACCCACCGGGAGTGGATCAGCCCGGGAACCGACTGCTATCTGGTGGGTCTGGAGCTGGTACGGGAGGGGTTGGTGGCACAAGGGGTGCCGCGGGAAAAGATACTGGTCAGCGGTATTCCGGTACGGCCGGAATTTCGCCGCATCCACCGGGAACAATCCAGAAAGGATCGGAAGGAACTGCTGATCATGGGCGGCGGGTTGGGATTGCTGCCCCGCTCCGAAAGCTTCTACCGGCAGCTGGACGCCCTACCCCGGGTACACACCACAGTCATTACCGGCTCCAACCAGAAGGCCTATGACCGCCTTCACGGCCGATATGGGAATATTGATGTTATAGGCTACACCGACCAGGTCCATCAGTACATGGCCCAGGCGGATCTGATTCTCTCCAAGCCCGGCGGGATCACCCTGTTTGAAACCATCTGTTCCGAACTGCCGCTACTGGCCTTCTCTCCCTTTCTCCAGCAGGAGATCAACAACAGCCGCCTGCTGGACCGTTATCAGATCGGCCGGGTACTGGACCGCAATCAGCGGGAATGTCTGGAGCAGATCCGCCAGATGCTTTCCGACCCCGGAGCGCTGGAGCGGATGCGGGAAAACATCCGCCGTCTGAAAGCCCAATTTGATTGCCGCCTGGTAGGTCTGGCGCTGCGCCAGCTGGTACCTGCCGCCTGCTGAAAAGGAGTGAGGTTAATGACTGCGCGTCTAAAAAAACTGTGGGGAGCTTTGCTGCTCCTGGTGCTGATGGGCGGCACAGGGCTTCTTCTGGCCCGGGACCTGAGTCCCGCCGCTGTGGCAGCGGCTTTTCATCAGGCGGACCTGCGGTTTCTGCTGATGGCTGCCGGACTGATGACTGCCTTTATGGTGTTGGAAACCTTCAAGCTTCGGGGGCTTTTTCTGGGCCTCACCGGCAGAAAACTGGGTCTGCGCCGCAGCCTGGGCTACGCCTTTGTGGGATTTTATTTCAGTGCCGTCACCCCCTCCTCCACCGGAGGGCAACCGGCTCAAATCTACTATATGTCCCGTGATGGAGAGGATGGAGCAGCGGCAGCTCTGACCTTGCTGCTGATGGCTTTGGCACACCAAACCTCCATGGTCACCCTGGGCGGGATCTTTTTCGCCACCCAGCGGCACTTCCTGCTGGGACAGATGACCGGCCTGGGGCTGCTGTTCCTGGTGGGATGGGGCGCCAACCTGGCCATGCTGGCGGGAATCCTGGCACTGATCCTCAAGCCGGAACCGGCTCTTCACGCCGTCAGCCGGGTCATCACCCTGCTGGGTAAGAAAAAGATCCTTCGGGACCCGGAGGGGCTCAACCATCGTCTGGAAGAAGCCGCGGCGGCCTATGGACGGGGCAGACAAGCCGCCGCAGAACATCCGGGCCGAATGGTGTGGCTGATGGCAATGACCATCGCCCAGGCTCTGCTGATGTATCTCATCCCCGCCGCCATCTACTGGGCCTTCCACCTGAGGGGTTTCTCTCTGATCCAGCTGTTGGCCGTTCAGTCCGCTCTTACCATTTCCGTCTCCACACTTCCGCTGCCGGGTTCAGCGGGAGCCTCGGAGGGCAGCTTTCTGGTGCTGTTCCGTCAGGTATTTGGTCTGTCCCTGGTAGCACCGGCGATGGTTCTCAGCCGGGCAGTCAGCTTCTATCTGCCTCTGGGGATCAGCGCGCTGGGTACCGCCGCTGTTCATCTTCTCCCCAGCCGCAGAAAAAAGCAGGCTTTCGGATGATCTTGAGGCTGCCGGCCCAAAAGATCGCCGTCAAAAACATCTTTGGAGGACTTTATGAGCAAAACGGCCCCATACTGGCTCATTTTCATCTGTCCATACCGGGCTCCCCTGAAGGCCGCTTTTGTATGACGAAAAGAGGATTTCAAAGGCTGTTTGCGTATCTGGCAGACAGCTTTTTTCCTTCCTGTTCCTGCCCGCCGCCTTGTTCTTTCATCACATACCTTTGGGGGACCGGTCAAAAAGCCCCAAAAATTTTCCACCGGTTTTCCCGCCCTTTCCCCCGATTTTCCTCCGAAAATTCCGTCGTTTCAACAGGATTTCCCCAAAAGTTGTGTAAAATCGAAAACCTCGACGGCCTTCGACAAATTCTCGCCGGAGGATAGGGTATAGTAAAGATGCCGGAGAAAATGTCCCACTTTCGGGACACCCGGTGAAATCTGACAAAAAGGACCGGAAACTGCTTATGATGAAATCTGTACGGCTTTGGATGATCGCATGCCTCATTGAATCTGAATGGCGCAGGATCGCCTCTTGGAGGAAGAAGGCCGCCCGCCTGATCGACGGGGGAGCTCCTTGGACTTCCCCAGAGCTGGTGGAGCTGTCAGACCGGATCGCCCGAAGCGGTTTCCGCAGCTGGCGCCTTCAGCAGCGGTATCGCGTTCTGGCGGGTATTTGAGGAAAGGAAATGACAGCGGCCATACTTCTTACATAAAGCGATTTATGCCAGTCAGGACCCCCGGCTAAGCCGGGGGCTTGGGATAGCCCTAGAAGGGCATGATACGGACAACGCCCCTAAAGGGGCCACGAATGGGTCGGCCAACTGCATTGCTGACTCATGGCGGGCCCCTGAAGGGGCGTTCCTTTACGCCTTGGTATTCTTGCTACCCGTAAACGGGTCTATGAACTCCTTTAAACTCATTTGATCCGCTATCTGGTCTGTCTCTAACTGTTGTTTGATGTATTCCTGTATTTGCTTTTTATTTCGCCCCACTGTATCTACATAATATCCTCTTGCCCAGAAATGTCTGTCCCCATACTTATACTTCAGATTCGCATGTCTGCCAAAGATCATTAAACTGCTTTTTCCTTTGAGATATCCCATAATTTGTGATACACTATACTTCGGTGGAATACTCAGAAGCATATGGATATGATCTGGGCACGCTTGTGCTTCTATAATTTCCACTCCCTTTTGCTCACACAGCTTTCGCAGTATTTGTCCGATATCTTTCCTGATCTGACCATATATTGCCATTCGCCGGTACTTTGGCGCAAATACCACATGATATTGGCATCTCCATCTTGTGTGCTGCAAACTTTCTATATCTTTTTCTTTCATAGAAAAGACCTCCTGGTTCTTTATTGTTGCAGTTGGCCGACCGCAACTCTATTCTACCAGAAGGTTTTTTCACTATATAATTTCTTTTACTCTCCCCGGCTTAGCCGGGGGTTCTCTTTTCGCTAAAGCATACTAAAAGAACTCCTCCCAACGCATACATAGCTGCATTGGGAGGAGTTCTTTCTGATACAAAAAGGAAGTTTCCGTTTTCAGTCGTTTTTCTGGTCGGAGCGGGAGGAAATCTCCGACAGCTTTTCCTTCAGGCGCTCCAGTGCGTCTCCATATTCAGAGGAACGCAGCGCGGGGAATGCCTTGAGCAGACGGCGGTCCTGGAACCGGGACATAGCGGTGGAACGGGCTTTGATCTGTTCGATCCGCTGCCGCAATTCCGCCTTCAGCTGATCCTGTTTGAGCAGATCGGAAGCGGTTTCCACCGAGCTTTGCCAACGGCTGCGCAGCTCTTCCAGACGCTGGGGATCGCCATGGGTCTCCAAGGCTTCCCGCAGGCGCGCTTTCATTTCTTCGGGAGTCAAAGTCTCCAGACCGGTCTGGAGCTTATCCCGCAGCTGCTCTCCATGAGCTACCAACTGCCCTTTGTAATCATCCAGGGCCTGCTGCAGCTGCCGCAGACGGCTGCTCATTGCCAAAGTATGCTTCACAGTGACGATGGTATCCGCCATCATCAGCGCTGCCGCCGCTCCGGTGAAGAACATCACTGTCAGGTCAGAAAAACTGTCTACAAAGCCGGATATTCTGGGATGGAGCCAATACATCAGCACCATGGACAGGACGCCGAATACCAGCGCCCCATACAAGCAAACCCGTCCATTGATGTTAAAGGGAAAATCGTGATAATCCCACCAGCTGGCATGAAACAGCTTTTCCAGCAGCCAGCTGGTGAAATACTCCAGTACGCCGGTGACAACAATGCTGGAGAAAAACAGCGCCACAGGGGTATCGGTGACCCCTTGGAGCAGCAGCACCACGGATACCGCTCCCACGCCATAGATGGGGCAATAGGGACCGTTTAAAAAGCCCCGGTTGACCAAACTGCGGGACATGACAGAGCACAGGATGGATTCGTACACCCATCCCAATACGCTGTAGAGAACAAACCAGAGAAAAATTTTCGCTATTTGCAGCTCCATAAAAACCTCCTGAAGGTTACCGAAAGCAAAGCACACGGCAGAAACTTTTCATTCCCGCAGCGCAGAACCTGTCTTTCATTTTTGTCTATGATCATTTTCTTTTTTATTTCTCAAAAATGCCGGCTGAAAGGCCGAAAGGGTGTAATACTTCCCCCGCCGGAAATACCGGAAGCTGAGATTCACCCTCTTATTCCAGATCCTGAGCCTTCATCCGTTCCATCTCCCGGTGTTTTTGGATCCCGCTCCTGCAGCCCGCATAGATGGCCAACAACAGCAGTGTGGAAATATTGCCCAACAGCAGCACCAAAACGATCATCCCTATGGTACTGCTCAGGGACGCCCCGGGCAAAGCCGCCGCATTGAATACCATCACCAGCGACCAGAGGAAGGAAAGGCCGGGAAGTATCAGGCCAAGCCATCTGTTTTGCTGTCTGGAAAGAAAAATTTGCAGCACCAACGACAGTGCAAAAACAATCAGTAAAAAAATCATGGCGGCTCACCTCTTCTCTTTCTTATAGGCGTCAATGAGCAGCTTCGCAGTGTCAAAATCCAGCTTTTCTTCCACTGCCAGCCGCTTGACCAGAGAAATATAGGGATCATGTCCCGCCTGGTCCCCCAGACGTATCTTCTGGATGAGCCGGTCCAGCCGCAGACGCACTGTAGGATAGGTGACGCCGTACTGGGCAGCCATTTCCTTCAGGGAGCCGGATGCCAAAAGAAACTTTTTGATAAAAACCAGATCCTCATCCTCCAGCTCTGCCAGCCATTCCGGCAGCAGTTTCCTTGCCATCTCCCGTTCTCTCCTTTTGTTGTGCGCGTCCGGGGGTTTGTTCCGCCAAAGGCCGCCATCCTCGCTTGTTAAATTAATATCATCTCACAAATCAAATTATACACTTTAATTTTATTAAAGTCAACATTTAATTTTTTTAAAATCAAAAATGATTCTGCCCATTCTCGTTTAACTACATCGTACTGATATTTTTTCCTTAAGCAGGGAGCCATCCGGGTACCAGCTATTAAAATTTATTAAAATATTACAATTTTGTATTTTCATATTGTACTTTTCAGGTCAAAATGCTACAATAGGCCCTGTTGGATTTCCATCCAATTGTGCAAACCTTGTTTCACCCTGAGTTCCCGCCAGAGATGGAGAGGAAGAGCCGGAGCTCAGCACCACCAACGATCTGCAAAGGAGCCATCTGATATGAAGCATCTTTCTCCCCTTCTGGCCTGTCTGCTGGCTGCCGGTTTGGCCTTGTCCGCCTGCGGCACCTCTCCTTCCTCATCACCGTCTCAGAGTGAAGCTTCCTCTTCCGCGCCCTCCAGTTCCTCCAGTCAACAGTCCCAAGCTTCCGCCCCCTTCGCCATTACCCAGCAAAAGGTCGTGGAGCAGCTTCCCTCCAATACGGATGAGTACGGGGAGTTTCTTTCCAAGGGCTCTCCCGCCTTTGTTATTCCAGCTCTGAAAGAGGGATATGTTCCCCAGGGGATGTGCCTGCTGCCATCGGAACAAAAACTGGTCATTTCCTACTACGCCGGGGAAAAGGGAGAAAACTCCATTCTCTGTCTGGTGGATATCGCCTCCGGTCAACTGGAAAAGTCGGTACGCCTGCTCAATGAGGACGGCTCCGTTTATACCGGTCATGCCGGAGGACTGGCCGCCACTGAAAAAAATCTGTGGGCTGCCACCAGCGGCAACTGCCAGCGGCTGCCCATTGAAGAGCTGATGGCGGCGGCGGATGGAGACACGGTCCAATTTGTAGATCATTTTGTTACCGGTACCCGTGCCTCCTTTGCCAACGCTGTGGATGGCGTACTGTGGGTGGGCGACTTTTATTACGGCGGCGGCGGTTATGATACGGATAAAAGCCATCATATGACCACCCCTGACGGCTCCAAAAACCGCGCGTGGGCCGTAGGTTTTCAGCTGGACCCTTCCACCGAAAATGAACTGAAGGCGGAATCCTTTGCCAATCAGTCCACCACCGTCATCCCAGACTATGTACTGTCCATTCCCCATAAAATTCAGGGAATGACCCGTTTGTCCGACGGCACCATCGTCCTCAGTGAATCCTATGGCCGCAAGAATGCCTCCCATCTGCTGCTGCATCAGGATGTTCTGGCACAGCAGCCCCACACCACAGTAACCATCCGTGATACCGAAGTACCTCTGTGGTACCTGGATTCCAACACACTTACCCGCTCCATCACCATGCCGCCCATGAGTGAAGCCGTGGAATCCGCCGGAGATGGTGTCTATCTGCTTTTTGAATCAGGGGCCGCATCCTATGTCTCGGACGCGGTAGATCCGGTAGACCATGTCTATCATTTGTCCGGCCTGGTGGAATAACCACAGCGCTGATACAACAAGGGGGCTCTCCCCTATACCTGGCAAACTGCTGAAAAACAACAAGCCTTTTCTCCGGTCACGGTTTGGCTGAACCAGGATCCTCTTTTCTCCCTGGTTACGGATGTTCGCCGTCCGGCTTCTCGGCGAAAAGAGATAAGTGGCTGAAAAGGCGGACCTTTTTTCCGCAAACATTCAGACCATCTTTCCAATGAATTTTTTGACAGCCTATGGGGCGTTCCATTTTACAGGGCGCCTCATAGGCTGTCTGAATTTATTTCTATAAAAACCATAGCAGGCTTGCTGCCTGATGTTGGTTTGATCTCATCTTCCAGATGAAAAATCCCAGGGGAGTCTCTGCCGGTTTTACCAATAATCAGCGCTGTGTGAAAACCGCTGATTTTTAGCCGGGCACAAGACTGAACATACCGCCGGCAGAGAAAATACCGGGATGCATTCGGTCCTCAAAGGCTTTTTCCCGTTCCGTCAGCTGCAAAAATGCAGGAAAGGGGGCACAGCCGAAAATCAAAAAGTCCCCTTGAGGCGCAGTTGAGGTTTCCTGAGCCAGCCGGGGGCGTGGAGCAAAATCCGCCCCTTTTCCCGTTTCCAACAAAAAAGCACCTCCCGTTCAACAGGAGGTGCAAGATCCCAAAGGGAAACAGGAACCAATGAATCAGCGGTTGTCGCTGCCCAAAGCTCCCAGCTTTTTCGCACATTCAGCACAAACATTTTTATCCGCGAAGTCAACCAGGTTTTCCCGACTGCCGCAGAAGATACAGTTGGGAGAGTACTTCTTCAGAACGATTTGTTCCCCTTCCACGAAGATTTCCAAATCGCTCTTCAGGTCGATGTCCAGCGTACGGCGGAGTTCTACCGGCAGGACAATGCGGCCCAGGCTGTCAACTTTACGGACAATCCCGGTAGCTTTCAAAATATCGCCTCCAAATCTAAGGTTGCATTTCTTACTAATTATATCCTATATTGGTGAAAAACACAAGATGGATAGTGTGGAATAGTTTTTAAAATTTTGGAATATATATGAAATATCTGTTCCATTTTTTAAAATAGTTTGTGAACCTTACATATATTGGAAGATGAAAATACAATTCATCCGCAAAACTGCAACTGGAGGTGGAAAAGAGCTGTGTTAGGTTGGATTTTGGGAGGAATGCTGGCGATTTCCCTGGGGGCCGGATGGTTTGGCGGCCGAATGGATCTGGTTTCCCAAGCGGCCATGACCGGAGGCGGCGAAGCGGTGGAACTGGCTCTGAGCCTGGCGGGAATGCTGGCTTTATGGGGCGGGCTGATGAGAATTGCGGAACACAGCGGCCTGACCACGATGGTAAGCCGCTGTCTGGAGCCGATAACCCGCCTCCTCTTTCCCTCTCTGCGGGAAGGCGAGCGGGCCCGGGAGCTGATCTCCATGAACATGACCGCAAATCTTTTGGGGTTGGGCAATGCTGCCACTCCTCTGGGGCTGGCGGCTATGAAGGAACTGAGCCGCAGAGCGGGACATCCTGCCAGAGCCACCAGAGAAATGGTAACCTTTGTGGTGCTCAATACCGCTTCCATCCAGCTGCTCCCCGCCACCAACGCGCTGCTCCGGCTTCAGGCCGGCTCGGAGGCTCCTCTGGAAATCCTGCCTGCGGTATGGCTCACTTCCGCGGCTGGTGTAACAGTGTCTCTGCTGCTGGCCCGTGGAGGGAGGGAAAAGAGATGATGTCTGCTGCCACACAGCTATTGCTGCCGGTATTGATCGCGGGGATCTTTTTTCATGGACTGTGGAAGAAGATACCGGTGTTTGATTCCTTCGTCCAGGGGGCGGCGGACGGCTTGAAAACCGCCCTGTCCATCACACCCGCACTTGTCTGTCTGATCACGGTGCTGGCCATGTTCCGATCCTCCGGCGGGCTGGAGCTGCTGCTGAAGCTGGTCTCCCCTTTAGCCGACCTGCTGAGAATCCCCGGCGAAATTCTTCCTTTGGCGCTGATGCGCCCTCTGTCCGGCAGCGGTGCGCTGGTGTTTTTTCAGGAGATACTGGAGCGGTGCGGTCCTGACAGCTTTGCCGGACGGGCAGCCAGTGTCCTGATGGGCTCTACCGAAACCACCTTTTATACTGTGGCGGTTTACTACGGGGCGGTCCAGGTGCGTGAAACAGGGCGAACTATCCCGGCGGCGCTGGCGGGAGATCTGACAGGGCTGTTGGTGAGCGTATTGGCGGTGAGGCTCCTGTTTGGCGGCGGATAAGCTGGGGATACAGCGGATTTGTTTGCAGTAAATGCCATATCTTTTGTACGCCTTGATACAAATTTTCTATCCTCGGGGGCTGGCATACTCTGTATAGAAGCGGCCTGCCGGCTTTGGTAATGAGGAGTGCAGCCGCTTCAAATGGATTTGTGCATTCTCTCCGAGATATCAAAGAGAAAGAGGGATAAAATATCTTTTCTTTCCCTTGAATAGGGAAGATAAGGGCTGTATAATCACCTATGCGAAAGAAGATATTATTGTGAAGGAATTGACAAAAATATGGCGAGAGAAAATGACTTGGGACGGGACTCTATTCCAGGCCTGGTGCTGAGGCTGGCCATTCCGGCCATGCTGGCCCAGTTCGTCAATGTATTGTACAGTATTGTAGACCGGATTTTCATTGGAAACATTCCTGTCATCGGCGGCGACGCTTTGGCGGGAGCGGGCATCTGCGCGCCGGTAGTGACCCTCATTTCCTCCTTTGCGCTGCTGGCAGGAATGGGCGGCGCTCCCCTGATGGCCATCCGTATGGGTGAAGGCAATCAGGAGGGGGCCCGGAAAATCCTGGCCAACTGCGCCGCGCTGCTGCTGGGGCTGGCCGTAGGACTGACTGTGCTGTTTCTGATTTTCAAAAAGCCGCTGCTGATGGCTTTTGGAGCCAGTGCCGCCACCTATCCATATGCCGACACCTATATGACCATCTATACCCTGGGAGCGGTGTTTGCCATTCTGGCAACAGGGTTAAACCTTTTTATCACCTGCCAGGGCTATGCCACCATGAGTATGCTTACCGTCATCATCGGCGCTGTGGTAAATATCGTGCTGGATCCGATTTTTATTTTTGGTCTGAATATGGGTGTGGCGGGAGCCGCTATCGCAACTGTCATTGCTCAGGGCTGCTCCTGCGCTTTTGTGCTGCGGACTCTTCTTTCCTCCGGTATCCGTGTGCGTCTGAGCTGGGGCGGTTACGACCGCAAACTGATGAAGCGGGTGATGATCTTCGGTTTATCCCCCTTTCTCATCAGTTCCACCGACAGTGTGGTCATCATCGCTTTCAACAGTGTTCTCCAACGCTTTGGCGGAGCGGAACAGGGAGATTTGCTGGTGACCTGCGCCACCATTGTTATGAGCTTTATGCAGCTGATCACCATGCCTATGATGGGCATTACCAGCGGGACCCAGCCCATCCTCAGCTTCAATTACGGGGCCAAGAAAATCCAGCGTATCCGGGATGGTGAAAAGATGATCCTGATGCTGGCGGTGGCCTTCGCGGTGGTGATGTTCACCCTGGCTCATACCATCCCTCATGTCTTTGTCCGAATTTTCTCCAGTGATCCCAAATACCTGGATCTCTCAATGTGGGGGATTCGGGTGTATACTGCCTGCGTCATCCCAATGGCATTCCAGTATACCTTTGTGGATGGTCTGACCGCTCTGGGGATTCCAAAAGCAGCGGTGACCCTGTCTCTGTTCCGAAAGCTGGTATTGCTGCTGCTCACCTTCCTGCTGCCGGTGTGGTTCGGCGCAAAAAGCGCCTTTTTCTCAGAACCGGCGGCAGACCTGCTGTGCGGAACCATTTCCACCATCACTTTTCTGATGATCTTCGGCAAGGTACTGAAAAGGAGAATGGAAATGCCGGATGGAGCGTCTGTTCTGTAAGAGATGGCATAGGCATCTCTCTTGTGTATGGAACCGGGGAATTATAAGCGGGGCCCGAAAGCGGTTTTCACAATGCCCTTGCTCCCGCCTTAATTCCCAAATGTCCTTCTGAACGCAGCCACATTCCCCTTACAGCCGAACTAAAGTCATGGTTATGTAAGAGGCTGCATTTTTCTTTCACAGCTTTTTCGGCAGTTAAAACGCCCGGGCTCTCCCAAGAATTTGGGAGAACCCGGGCGTCTCAGCGTGGCGAAAAATTCGGCACACTTCCAGAGGGTATTGGATACCCCCTGGATACGCCGCAGGTTCCTGACGAAACCACCAGCGATACCCCTTCTCTGCACATTTTCCATTCCCTGCACTGCAAAAAATTACAGAGCCAGAAGATTTTCGCGTCTTCTAAAAACGGACAAAATCTTTTATCCCTTGGGATAAAACTTTGCAGGAGCATAAGCGCTGCTGTTTTTATATCACATCACCTTCAGCAGCGATCATCTTCCTTTTGTTCCAATGGCTTTAAGCGCACCTGGATCTCTGTACGAAATTCCTCCTCCTGATCTGTATCATAAATATCCACCAAATACAGCTCCAATGCCGGGCCTTCCGGCTGACGGCCCATTTTTTCCAGCTCTCCCAGCAGCCGGGGCATTACCTGCCAGGTTTTCTCATAGCTTCCTCCGTAACGGACACAGGCATATTCCCCTTCCGGCAGCCACCAGTTGCCGTCCCTGGCATTTTCCCCCAAAATCAAAACAGCGGAAAAACGGTCGTAAATCTGCCTCTCCATGGCCCCGCTGTCCAACACCGCCCCCAGCAAACGGCTGTCGATGCTTCGCAGAAGCTCTTCATGTTCCTTTTCCAGCCTTTGCAGGTGGAGGTCGATTTCCGATTCCTTGATCATTTTTCCTTTCAGGCAGTAGCATCTTCGGGGCGGCAGCTGTTGGATCTCCAGTTGTCCCAACGGCGCCTGAGCACCCTGTTCCAACGCATCAGCCCGCTTTTCCACATCCCGTCTCAGACGCCGCAGCTGAGCCATCTGCAAATCGATCAGGCTTTGCTCCCGCCGCAGCAGTTCCAGCGTTCCGCTGACAGTGCGCCGAACCATGTATTGACGGATCTCCTCCACAGGCATCTCCAGCTGCCTCAGCTCCCGGATGACGCTCAGGTCACAAATGTCCTGGATGGAATAAAGGCGGTAGCCGTTTTCTCCCCGCTGCGGCCGCAGAAGGCCCTGCTCCTCATAATATCGCAGCGTATCCGGGTGAAGGCCGAACAGCCGTGCCACTTCCCTGATGTGATAACCTTTTCCTTTCATCCTACTGCTCCTTTCCCGAAGATGGGGGGCTTGACATTCGTATTATACGAAGGTTTATACTATTTTACAAGAGGAAACATCCATCTTTTCACAACTTCTTCCCCAATGGGGAAGCGATTTAGGAGGTTTTATTTTGTTTGCCCCGGCCCTTGTAAAAAAGTTTCTCCGTTTCGCGGTTCCATCGGTGATCTCCATGTGGATCTTTTCCCTCTATACCATGGTGGACGGCCTGTTCGTCGCCAAGGGCGTGGGGGAACTGGCTTTAGCCTCTGTCAACATTGCGGCGCCCTGCACCTCAGCCCTGTTTTCATTGGGAATGCTGTTTGCCGCCGGGGCATCCACTGTCACCGCCATTCTGTTGGGGCAGGGAAAACAGGAGGAAGCCTGCTGCGTTTTTACACAGAATATTCTCACCGTAACCGTTGTGTCTGTGGCAGCGGCGATTCTCACTCTGCTGAACCTTGACCGGGTGGTTGCCTTTCTGGGCGCAACTCCCAGCACATGGGAATATGTCCGGCAGTATGTAGCCATTATCGCCTGCTTTTCTCCCTTTTTTACCGTCTCCTACAACCTGGAGGTATTGGTAAAAACCGGAGGAGCGCCTCACATATCTACAATTGGCGTTACCAGCTGCGCTCTGACCAACGTGGGGCTGGATGCTTTATTCGTACTGGGCTTTGGTTGGGGCGTTTGGGGTGCGGCATTGGCTACCGGCATTGCCCAGGTCATTTCCACCCTGATCTTTCTGATTTATTTTGTGGGCGGAAAGCGCCGTCTGGCCTTCCGGCCTTTCAGATGGAACGGAAGCGCTCTGCGCAGGATTCTGCCTATTGGTCTGGCGGACGCTGTCACCGAGCTTTCCGCCGGAGCGGTCACCTTCCTGTTCAATCATGCCATTCTCCGGCATATTGGAGAAGGGGGACTGGTGTCCTATACCGTTATTGCCTACCTCAACACACTGGTACTGATGACCATGACAGGCATTGCTCAGGGGATGCAGCCCTTGGTCAGCTACCATTTCGGCAAAGGGGAACAGCAGACCTGTCACCGTCTCTTTGCCTTGGCACTGACAACCTCAGGCGCCCTGGCGCTGTTGTCCTTCTTCTTATGCCAGGTGGGCGGCACACAGGTATTCACACTGTTTTTGGGTGCCGACAGCGCTTTGCTGGCTGACAGCGTCCAGGCTCTGCGAATCTTTTCCCTCTCCTTCCTGCTGCTGGGCTTCAATGTGGTTTCCGCCGCCTTTTTTGCCGCTCTGGAACGCCCCCGCTTTTCCTTTCCCCTCTCCACCGGACGGGGACTGGTTGTGATTGCCGGATGCTTGATGGTTCTGCCGGTGATCTGGGGCCAAAACGGCGTTTGGCTTGCCCCCGCAGTTTCCGAAGGATTATGCCTGCTGCTGGCAGTGGTATTTCTACTGGTGTATTTCCGGGAGGCTTGTGCTGAAAAGGAGAAATCCTTCTCTTCCCTGTCACAGGATCTTTCCATCTGATACTCAGCCATCATACCGCTGAAAACTTGATAGCAAAATCGCCCCCGCCATGCCTGTTGTTCCGGCAGACGGGGGCTTTTCTCGTTTTCATCTGTCTTCCGCAGCGCTGTTGAGCGGCAAAATATTTTCTCCG
This sequence comes from Angelakisella massiliensis, assembly GCF_900104675.1. Lineage (GTDB taxonomy): Bacteria > Bacillota > Clostridia > Oscillospirales > Ruminococcaceae > Angelakisella > Angelakisella massiliensis. Next base: position 295,186 of record NZ_LT629945.1, read on the forward strand.
GATGTTATTTTTGCCCTTTTTCCCCTTCAAAGTATCTGGATAAAACAGCCGCCTTCGTTCTCTTAAAGGATACTTTTGGGCTTTGTGAGCTGCTTTTCCTGCTCTTCACCATAATCTGAAACGGACGCCTCCATCTTTCAAATCAGGAGACGTCCGCTTTATTGATTATGATGATGGGGATTCTGCGGGTAAAATAGAGACGATAAAAGGTCAGGATTTTGCTTTCAAAAAGTCCTGGCAGGATTTATCCCAACCGATTCTGCTTATGGGGGCAAATGATCCTTTATTCCAGCTGGCTCAAAGCCGCTGTTTCTCCCTGCCACATATCACTGAGGATGCTGCTGCCCTCCTGGGACGGCATGATCCAGCTTGCCCCCTGATCCTGGGACCAGCAAAAGACCTCCCCTTCTCCGGGCACTTCACAGACCAGCAACAGGCCATCCTTCAGTGTCATGGGGCCGGAAACACTGCCGGTTCGTGCCGCCTGCAGGAACTCCTGCGGCAGTGAGACTTTTTTCCACTCCCGCCCTCTGTTCCGTGTGCGATACAGTTCCGGCCCATCTCCCTTGCCGGAAGTAAGTACAAAACCATGTTTGGAATCGGTAAAAGCACCGGACAACAGCTGTCCGGCTGGTTCCGGCATAGACAGCTCCTGCCAGCTCTGGCCACCGTCGGAGGTAAGGTAGCCATACAGCCGCTGTCCCGTGGAACCGCCGCGCCCTCCCAGCAGAATCCATCCTTCCGACCGGGTGGAAAAGCCCACCAGCCGCTGATGGAAGGATTCTCCCTTCTGGGCCGCGGCGGAAAGATCCCCACTGATCCAATGCTCTCCGGCGTCATCACTGATGAGAACAGACAAGGGCTGGGGGCTCTCTTCCGGTATGCCTCCATAGACCAGTGCCGTCTTGGGTCTGGAAATAAAGCTGCCCAGAGGGTAGTGGACCTGATCGGGGTCCAAAAAAACAGGAACATTGGCCTGCCTGTCTCCATAATAAAGCCGGCAGCCTCCCGCCTCTCCGGAAAACAGCTCCAAGCGATTTCGGTTTCTGCTGGCCGCTACCTGAAAAGTGCTGATGGGGGTATCTTCATCCAAGGGATTTTCATAGGAGGCATACTGATTGGAGCGGTAGGAAATGCCTTCCTCCCCCCGCTCTATGGTCAGCAGATAGCTGTCCTCCGCCTCTACCCCTGTGACGGGATCATAGGGGACGTAATGGATCTCCAGTGTGCCCAAAACACTTTCTTCCCACCAGTCCAGTACCCGGAAAGAACCGGCATATGGCTGTGTGGACGCAGGCAGCGTCACTGTTTTGGTCACAGGGTCATACCAAGGCTCCACCGCCGCCTCCACCTGCTCAGGAAGCATCTGGGGAAAATAAGGGGCCACCAGTTCCATCATCTCTTCCAGCGTCCAATGATCCTGTCCCCCTGAGAGCTGCCTTACCAGATCCCTTATCATCTCCTCTGTCAGCTGGCGGGAGGACTGCCACAGCCGCTCTCCCAATATGCCGGAAACCGGCTGAAGATAGGTTTCATCCATCTTTTTGGCCTCGTCATAATTTTCCAGCAAATCCCGTTCCTGAATCAGAGCCAGACAAAATCCTGTGCCGTCCAGCAAGCCCATGATCCGTCCCCACTGGTTCACCGAGAGGGCCTGCACCCGGGAGGGCTCTCCATAGACGGGGGCTTCATTCACAGACGCCCCATGGACTGAGCTGACCCACGCCTCACCATTTTCTGCGGTAAAAAGCCACGCGTCATAGCTCTGTCCTTCCAAGCGGACCACTTCCAGCCGGGCATCCAGATGCCGCTCCAGCCGCTGCCGGAAATACCATACCGAATCATCTGTTGTCATGGGACCGTCGGAGCCCAGCAGTACGCCGCCCTCCTTGAGGATCTCCCGGATCCACGGAGTTTCAGAGCCTGCCAGCTCCATCCCCTGGGGATCGGTGATCCGTGAAACGGGACGTCCCACCCATCCCTGGCGGAAGATCCACAGCGTTCCCACTGTCAGCAGCAGCACTGCCGCCAGAGCGGGAATCACCCGTTTGATTGGAAACGCCATCCTTCTCCCCTCCTGTCAATGGTTTCATTGTACCGGTGTGACAAGGGACTGTCAAGCGCCTTTCCTTTTCCTTGCAACCAGGCGATGGCTGTGGTAAGATAGTGATATTCGCCGACGGACAGTGCATCTGTTCAAAAAACACAGCAGCAGTGTCCTTTGTAATAGCCGGAAGGATGGATGAAAATGATTCGGTATGGAATCTTTGATGTAGACGGCACACTGCTGGATTCTATGGGGGTATGGCATCAGGCCAGCGTCCGGCTGTTGGAAAAACACGGGGTGACGATTCCCCAAGGGCTGGATGAAACCTTGGAGGTGCTCAGTCTCCGGGGAGGGTCGGAATATCTCAGCCGTCATCTCCTGCCTCAGCTGACGCCGGAGCAGGTGCGGGAACAGATCGACCAGCAGCTGCGGGAAGAATACCGTCTGCGCATCCCTCTGAAGGAAGGGGTGCGGCAACAGCTGGAGCGTCTGCATCGGCAAGGCACCCGGATGATCATCGCCACTGCCGGTATCGACCAGTGCGCCCGGGACGCTTTGACACGCCTGGAGATTCTGCCTTTTTTCGAGGGGATGGTCAACTGCGCCGATGTAGGGGCTGATAAGAACTCTCCCCAGGTATTTTTGGAGGCTGCCCGCCGTTTGGGGGCTGCTCCCCATGAAGCGGTGGTTTTTGAGGATGCCCCCCATGCCATTCGCACCGCTCAAAAGGCAGGATTTCCTGTGATCGGCATTCCGGACTGCTGGGCTATGGCCCGCCGCCAGGATGTGGCGGAACTATGTGGAGAACTGTATCTTCCACACTGGTCCCAGTTGGAAGAATTGGAGCGGAGGATGTTCCCATAATTTTATTTGCCTTTTCAAAATCAATATGTCCATGGAAAAAGGCCAGGTGGAATCAAAGGGGTTCCACCGGGCCTTAAGCGTGCCGAAAAAATTCGGCACGCTTCCAGGGGGACCCAGTCCCCCTGGATACGCCGCCTGGTTCCTGACGAAACCAGCGGCGATACCCCCGGTTTCGCGCCCCGGCGGGCGCGGGTCGTGGTATAAAAATCAGGCGCATGTCCTGATTTTTATGATTTAAATTGCATTTGTTCTTTGAAATGTTTTTCTATAGCCTGAGGGACCGGTGGAATTTGATTCCACCGGTCCTTTTTGTGCGCCATATTTTTTCGCTGGGTACAGTATTTTATCTTGTTCCGAAAAAGTTTTCCAAGCCTTTTATTCAACCAGATCCATGGTATAGGTCATGTGATAGTAATGCTCCGCAGCGTCTTCTTCCGGCAGCAGCAAACTCAGACCGGCGCCTCCCCAATAACCGGCGGATTCCACTGTGCGGCGAATACGGACGCCATAAATGGTTCGGTCAAAGCTCTCCATGGCATCCTCCGGCAGCTGTTTCAAGAGCGACAGCATTCCCCCGGAAAGGAACCCCACTTCTTTCTGCGCCCCCACAAAAGCCAGGGTAGCCAATGTGATCTGGTTGTCCGCCAGCCCAAAGACCATCTCTTCCCCCACATCATCCTCCACCGATACCGTGATGGTAATGCCGGTGAGAATATCTCCATCCAACTGATACCGGGTATCCACCACCGATTCAGGCGCAAGGTCCCCTTCTATGGTGATCACGGTTCCTTCGGGGTAAAGGGGCTGTTCCACCAGATTGCCGCCGGCATCCATTTCATACCGGTAATCAGGCAGAAACTGACGGCGCATATCGTTGAAATTTTCCGCATACCGCGCTACCGTCAGGGGCGCCCGGGCATTGGGCAGCATGGCGTCTATGGGCAGTGCCACTGAAATCAGAAACACCGCTGTCAGTGCCCCTCCCCAGGCAACACAGCGCCAATAGGGCAGCGGGCCCGCCACACAGCAGCTTTCATCCTCCCAGTCCAGAGGTTCTCCCACCTGGCAGCTGCGATAACTTTTGTAGCTGCGGTAAAGGGAGTAGACTGGCAAAGAGTATCCCTCGCCTTTGGAAAACACACCCCATAAGCGTTCCAGCGCCTGGCCATAGGAAAGGCGTCCCCCCGCCAGATTGGTCACCCGCAGCCCCAGGAGCCATTTTCCCGGAGTGGTTCCCCAGCGGGACAGCATCAGGGGCTCCAGCGCAAACAGCGCCGCCACGCCGAAGAGATACGAAATCACCTGAAACAACGTATCGTTCATGGGGTAGAGGTTCAATATCACAAACAACAGTACCAGCAGCAGCAGATGATACAGAGCCATATCCAGATAACGGGCCAGAAACCGCCGCCAGGGATGGGGCCGCACAGGCGTCACGTCCCGCTCCAGATTGTGGGAGGTTCGCGGAGGCGCGCCGTCCTCCAGCGGCTGCTCCATCTGTCGCAGCCAGCTTTCAGGGGCAAGCCGGTCATATCCCACGCCGGTATCCCGGATGGCACGGCAAATCTCTTCCGCCCGCGCCAGGGAAGCCCCCTCCAGACGAATGTCCTCCAGTCTTTGGCTGAGGGCCTCCTGCAAACGCTCCGGCTGCTGCTGCATCTGTCCGATTTCACCCAAGGAAATATTCAGCTGCCGCAGCAGTTTGATCCGCAGCAGGGTCTGGATATCCTCCTGGGAATAGTCCCGATAGCCGTTGGACTGCCGGGCAGGATGCAGCAGCCCCTCTTTTTCATAAAAGCGGATGTTCCCCCGCTCCAGTCCGGTTTTTTGCTCCACTTCCTGAATGTTCATCCTGCAGCTCCTTTCCTGGAGAAGTTTCCCCCTCCACGCCTTTATCATAAGGTATGAAGGGGGTTTACAGTCAAGAAAATTTTTCTTTCACTTGGGGCCGCGGCATAAAATCCCTGTCTCAAAGACAGTTTGGCTTTTCCCAAAAACATCCGTCCGCTTTTATTCAGCTTTCCGGAATCTCACTCTGTGGGATTTCCACTGTATTCCAGTCCTCCAGCTCTTCATCCGGCACCAGGGAAAGGCCGTAGGCAAGAGGGCCTCCCCCCAGGGAAATGACCCCATACCGGCCATCGGCCAGCTTTCTTGCCCGGAACATCAGCCATCCGCCGGAAAAGCTGCCGTCGGAGCGGATCTCACCAGCGGTATAGCGCAGTTCTCCCTGATCGCCGCTGATATAGAACTCACCGCAAAACTCTTCCTCCCCACCCCACAGGTGGCCGCTGTCGACGGAATATTCCGCAGCGCCAGTCTCCAGTACCAGGGGATGGAGCACCTCCAGGGCGATCTGCTGCAAGCTCTCTCCCTGCGTTTCCACCTCTACAATGGGCTGTGCCTCCTGGAATGTCTTTTCCAGGCTGCGGTCATACAGCACCGAGGAGGTCCAGCCGGTGCTGCCGGTCACCTCTTCGGTGCGGCACTGCCGCTGAATGGTCCATTGATCCTCCCCTATGGATTCCACCATCAGGCCGAAATAAGCCCCAAAGGAATTATTTTCCGTATCTTCGTAGGATACTCCCGAGGGCCAGCGGTCCATCTCTGTTTCAGGGATCTCCAGGGTATACAGAACCGCCAGATTTTCCCCGTTTTGATACAGCTGTCCCGCCAGCAAACGGCTGTCCGCCAGTTCTTCCCTGGCCTGGGGCAGAGAAGCATAAGCTACAAACAGCTCCCGGATCCACCCGCTGTTGTCGGGAGCGCCCTCCACTGTCACCACCGCAGGCAGAAAGTCCCCTTCCTGCTCCGCTTCCGGGATGCTTTCCGGCTGCGGCTGAGCGCCGCTGGAAGGGGGTGTCAGCTGTCTGTCACAGCCAGCCAGACCGATGAGAATCAGTATCCATACCATGATGATTATAAAAGCTTTTTTCATCCCTGTCTCCCCTTTCCATCTTAGTTGTTTTTCATAAAATAAGACTATTCTTCCATTTTTATTATAACATATTTTACTATATAGTATATGACCTTTTTGTGAATCTCTTGACACTTTTCTTTGATGTGATATAATGACTACCGTAAAAACCGTCTCATATGAGACATTATTTGATGTCGCCTTACACCTGCCTGACCATGGGATTATGGTCTGAAAGCTGCGGCCCTCCTGAAAAAGTCCCAGGGTGGTCCGCCTTTTCTGAAAAATACGGAAAGTTTGTAGAAGGGGGAGCGAATATGCTCACTGCAAAGCAGCGGTCTGTGGTTGCCGGCTCTTTTCTGCTGGAAGGAGTGGAACCGCCGGAGGATTTTCTCAGGCAGCTCCAGCCCATCCGTTTTCAGCCGGGGGAGGAAATTTATTCCGCCCAGCGCTTCCGCTCCGCCATCGCCATTCTTCTTTCCGGATCGGCCCAGGTGCGGGGGCACAGCGGTGTACTGATGAATCTTCTGGGACCGGGAGATTGCTTCGGCGTTGCGGCGCTGTTCCATCCGGTGGAAGAATACGTCACCACCGTATCGGCCCGTACTGCCGTTTCCCTGGTGTTTATCACCGATAAGGAGCTGATGGACCTGTTCCGGCGATGTCCCCAGTGCGCGGTCAACTACATTTCCTTTCTCTCCCGGCGGATCTGCTTTCTCAACCGCCGCATTGAAAGCTTCACTGCTCCCTCCGCTCTGGCGGGGCTGGGCCTTTGGCTGTTGGAGCAGGAACATGAGGGGGAGGTAAAGGTGCTTCAGGGATACACCCGCCTGGCGCAGCTGCTGAACATCGGCAGAGCTTCCCTCTACCGGAGCCTGGACCTGCTGGTGGAACGGGGAGCGATCACCCGTCAGGAGCGGACCATCTGCATTCTGGACCGGGAGAAGCTGAAGAAGGAATGTTCCATCACCCCCTGAGCGGTGGCCCGTGTGAGGGAATTTCACCCCAAGCCTCTTGGGAAAACATTTTGGTCTTGGGCGTATCACATCTATCATGGGCTTGCCGCCCACGCTCTCCTTCTCTGCGCCTGACGGGGGAAGGAACCGTCAAAATCAGAAAGGACGCTGGATTGTATCCGCTCCGGCATTATTGTTTCAGTACCACTTTTCGCCAATCTGCGGCAGTCTTTGCCGCCTGTGAAAAAAAGGAGTTTTACCATGAAAACAAACAGTACAAAACGGATTTTTTCTTTGGTGACGGCGCTGCTGCTCACCGCTGCCATGACCGCCTGCGGCACACAGCCCGCCTCTTCCGCCTCCAGCAGTTCTTCCCAGGCTCAAACCAGCGCTTCTGTGCAGGAGGAGGCATCCTCTTCTCAGACAGCCGCTTCGGAAGCTGCTTCCAGTGAGGTTTCCTCTTCTCAGCCAGAGGAGAGCCAGAGTGAAACCGGGGAAAAACTGACCATTCAAGTGGCCGCTCTTAAAGGTCCCACCGCTTTGGGGATGATGGAACTGATGGAGAAGGGCGAAGCAGGTGAAACCGCCAACAACTACGAATTCACCCTGGCGGGAGCCCCTGACGAGCTCACCGGAAAGATCATTCAGGGAGAGCTTGACATTGCTGCGGTGCCCACCAATCTGGCGGCAGTGCTGTACAACAAGACCCAAGGACAGGTACAGCTGGCTGCTCTGAACACCCTGGGAGTGCTGTATGTGGTGGAAAATGGTGACACCATCCATTCGGTAGCGGATCTGAAAGGCAAGACCATTTACGCTACCGGCAAGGGTTCCACCCCGGAATATGCCCTTAATTACATTCTCACCCAGAACGGTCTGACCCCCGGTGTGGATGTGACCGTGGAATACAAGAGTGAGCACGCCGAACTGGCCACGCTGCTGGCGGCTGGTGAAGCGGATATCGCCCTTTTGCCCCAGCCTTTTGTTACCAGTGTACTGACCCAGAACGATCAGATCCGGGTGGCTCTGGACCTGACGGAGCAATGGAACAAGGTCTCCGGCGGCAGCGTGCTGACCATGGGCGGCGTCATCGTGCAGAAAGCTTTTGCCCAGGAGCATCCCGAAGCTCTCCAGGCATTCCTGGAGGAGTACAAGGCTTCCGTGGATTTTATCAATGACAGCGCCAATCTGGAACAAGCCGGCGCGCTGGCGGAGAAATACGGCATCATCGCCAAGGCGGCCATGGCGCAGAAAGCGATTCCTGAATGCAATATCATCTTTATCGCCGGCGAGGAAATGAAATCCCAGGTGGCAGGCTTCTTCCAGGTGCTTTTTGAAGCTGATCCTCAGTCCGTAGGCGGACAGGTGCCGGATGAGGGCATCTATTACCTTGGCTGAGCCGGGTAAAAGAAAAACACCGCTGCCATCCAGGGTGATGGCAGCGGCCTTTTGGCTCCTTGTGTGGCAAGGGGCCTATTGGGCTGTGGGAAAAGATCTGATTCTGGTCTCCCCCCTTACCTGTCTGGAACGTTTGCTGGCGCTGATGGTACGCCCGGATTTCTGGGGCATTGTAGCCGGAAGTCTGGGGCGTATTTTGGCCGGATTTTTTCTGGGGCTGGTACTGGGGATCCTCATTGCCGCCGCTACAGCACGGTGGCAGTTTCTGTATCCCCTGTTCTCTTTGCCCATGAACATTATCCGGGCCACACCAGTGGCTTCCTTTGCCATTCTGGCGCTGCTGTTTCTCAGTGGTCCCGGTTTCTCCATCTTCATTGCTTTCCTGATGGTGCTGCCCCTGGTGTGGAGCAATGTCCATGAGGGACTGACCCATCTGGACCCCCAGCTGTTGGAGATGGCCCGGGTCTTCCGCCTTCCCCGGAGTGCGGTTCTCAAGCAGATCATCTTCCCATCCACGCTGCCTTATCTGCTGTCGGCGGTGCGGGTGGGGCTGGGCTTTTGTTGGAAAGCCGGAGTGGCGGGAGAGGTCATCGCCATTCCTGCCAACGCCATTGGCACCCAACTTTATAACGCCAAGGTATATCTGGAAACCGGAGATCTCTTCGCCTGGACAGCGGTGATCATTCTGCTGTCCATGGCCCTGGAACAGTGCGCCGTATGGCTGCTGGACCGGGGAGCGAAGCGGCTCCATTTACAGAAGGAGGGAAAAGGGTGCTGAAGCTGCAAAATGTTTCCTTCTCCTATCAGAATATGCCGGTACTCCGACAGTTGTCCCTGAACCTGGCCTCAGGGGACAGGATTGCCATTATGGGACCCTCCGGCAGAGGAAAAACCACCCTTCTCCACCTGATGGCAGGGCTGTATACTCCCCAGGAGGGAACGGTGGAAGGGGTCCCGTCCCAGGGGGTGGCGATGGTTTTTCAGGAAAACCGGCTGCTGCCATGGCTGACCCTGGAGCAGAATGTGCTGCTGCCTGTTCCGGAGAAAAAGTTGGAGGCCAGACGACTTCTGGAGCGCCTTGGCCTGTCCGGCTGGGAGGACCGGTATCCGGGAGAGTTGAGCGGCGGTATGGCCAGGCGGGGAGCAATTGCCAGGGCACTTCTTTTTGACAGCCCCCTGGTACTGATGGACGAACCGTTTCAGGGATTGGATGAAAAGACTCGTGCCGCTGCTGCCGAAGTGGTTCTGGACTACACCCGGAACCGGGCGCTGGCGGCAGTAGTTCATGATCCCTCGGAAGTCAAACTGCTGGAAGCAATGGTCTTTGATCTCACATCCCAAGATGACCTGTGTTCTGTTCCCAAAGCAGGAATACCCTTTGATGAAAAATAGCTTTTTTCAAAGGCAAAGGGCCTTGATGCTGAAAGTTTTGGCTTCCCCTCAGCCAAAAACCTTTTGCCTCTAATAAAATTCTCCTTTCACCCATACCAAAGAAAAACAAGGCACAGTCTTTTCTCAACAAAAAGACTGTGCCTTGCTTGTTTTTAACAACATATGGAACTGAGAAAGCGAATGGTTTCCTTTCTCCGCCGCTTCATCCAATACCGCCCCAGAGAATACCCAACACCAAAACCAAAGCGGCCAGGGGAACATAAATATACTTTGCCACAAAGCCGAAGGTGTTGCCCAGGGGAGTGTCCCGCCCAGTGTTCAGTTCCTTGCGGATGGCGGGATAACCCAATACCCAGTAAATCATCACCGCGCCCAGCAGCGCACCGAAGGGAACCACATAAATGGTGATCATATCCATCCAGCGGCCCAGGATCTGTTCTCCTTCAATGAACACACCCACAGCCAAAGCCGCCGCCCCCACCAGCAGAATGGAAGGCATCCGGGAAAGCTTCAGCTGTTTTCTGGCGGCCTCGGAGCAAACCTCAAACATATTTACCAGAGAGGTAACCCCGGCAAACAGCACCGACAGGAAAAACAGCACCGCAAACAGCCGTCCCAACGGCATCTGCTCAAAGATTTTAGGCAGGATGACAAACATCAGGGGAGGACCGGAATTGGGCGCCATATCAAAGGCAAACACAGCGGGAATGATGGCAAAGGCCGCCAGCATTGCGGCACAGGTATCCAGCACCGCCGTCATAACGGAAGCATGGGGAATATCCTCGCTTTTTTCCAAATAACTGCCATAGATGATCATGCCGGAGCCTGTGATGGACAGGGAGAAAAATGCCTGACCCATAGCCATCACCCAGGTTTCAATGCGCAAAAGATATTCCCATTTGGGCATCAGCAGATACTCATATCCCTCCGCCGCTCCATCCAGAAAGGCAACACGCAGGGCAATAAACAAAAACAGCAGGAAAAATGCTGGCATCATGATTTTGTTGACTGCTTCGATGCCTTTGAGAACCCCTCCGGAGAGAATCATCATCGTCATCAAAACCACCAGAATATGCCACGGGAGACTGCCGAAGCTTCCTGCCGCCTGCTGAAAGTACACATCAGAAGGCACCTCAAACAAAGCGCCGCTGATGGCTCCCCACAGGGAACGAAGCACCCAGCCCACAATAACGGCATACCCGATGGCGATGCCCAGGGAACCAAAAAGGGGAATACAGCCCAGCAGGCCGCCGCCCTCCTGCCCCCTGGAGCGCATGGCATAACGATATGAGCCGATGGGGCCTGTGCCGGTGAGACGCCCCAAGGCAAATTCACCGGAGAGGCCCACAGCTCCGAACAAAGCCACAAACAAAAAGTAAGGAATCAAAAAGGCTGCTCCGCCATAGGTACCCAGACGATAGGGAAACATCCAAATATTTCCCATTCCCACGGCGGAACCCACCGAAGCCAGAATAAAGCCGATCTTACTGTTAAAATTGCCGGACTGTTTCATAAAACCTCCCAGGCAGGAGAGCCTGTGCCCCTGCCGCTGATGATATTGGTGTGCCGTAAATTTTCTTCCGGCACAGAAGCACCCCGGACTCAAGAGCCCGGAGTGCATATCTTGGCATCAGGTGTGGGAGCAACCGCTCCCTTCAAGATTCAGCTTGGATCAATCATCACTTTTTCTGAAAGCCATCCAAAAAACTGCGGATAGCCGCTACCGCATCCTCCTGGGACAGAACGGAGGAATCAATGGACAGATGGTAGCTGCATGCGTTGCCCCAGATCACATCGGAATAATAGTTGTAATAGCTGGTCCGCTTTTTGTCGGTCTTGCGGATAATATCCCTTGCCTTGGCCTCATCCACGTTTTCGTATCCCATCACCTTGCGTACCCGATATTCATCGGAAGCGTGAATGAAAATATTGGCCACCCTGGGATATTCTCTGAGGATATAATCGGCGCAGCGTCCCACAATGACACAGGGTTCCTTGTCCGCCAGCTCCCGAATGACCTTGGATTGGAGCAGGAACAGCTTGTCGTTGGTCAGGCAGTCGTTATAATTGAAGCCGCCCCCCAGGTTCCGGGAACCCATGGACAAGGAGTACAGAAAGCTGTTGGAAGGCATTTCATCCGCGTTTTCAAAAAGCTTTTCATTGATCCCGCTCTTTTTGGCCGCCAGCTTGATCAGCTCTTTGTCATAAAAGGCAACATCCAGCGACTGGGCCAATGCCAGACCGATGTCTCTTCCTCCGCTGCCATACTGTCTGGAAATCGTAATAATAAGATTGTTTGTCATAAGGTTCAGCTCCTTTCCCATATTGGCGAGATAGATGGGTAATCCCCCTTTTATCATACCACGTTTTGGGCAAAATGCCAATATGTTTTTTGTGCTTTACAGCGATACTCCCCCTGTCTGTTTCTGTCAGGTGACACAGCTGCGAACAATTTGAATATAATCCTGAGCATATTGGGGCAAATACCCGCCCTTGCGATAGGCTACCACCAATTCGATCTTGGTGGAGGGCTCCCCAATGGAAAAATACACCGGTTGATTTTGGGTGTAAATGTATTTCAAATGGCTTTCGGAGACAAAACACAATCCGAAGCCCGATGCCGCCAGCCGTACCGCTCCTTCAATGCTCCTGGTTTGCAGGGCGATGGGGGGCGACATTTTATATTGCTCAAAAAGCTGGCGGGCGATCTGTCCTGTGCGCTGATCCGGCAGATGAATGATGAAAGGCTCATTCTCAAATCGCTTCAGATCGATCCACGGGAAGCGGCATTCGGAGCGCCAACGCCCTTTCTGCGCCAGAGGATGGGTCTTGGCTACCGCCAAAGCGATTTCTTCTCTGCGCAAAACCTCATAATCCAAATGGGGATTTTTAATAGGATGGTTAAAAATGGCAATATCTGCTTTGCCGCTGATTAACAATTCCTCCAAAACTGTAGATGGTTCTTCGTACAAAATAACCTCTACCCCAGGGTACTGCCGATGGAATGCCGGCAGGGTGGCAGGAATCATATAGGAGCTGCGGATGATGGGATAAGCGATGCTCAGCCGTCCCTTTTGCATCTGGTTGATATCGCTCAGCTCATGGTCCATCTCTTTTTTCAGCTGGAGCATCCGGGCTGCGTAGTCCAGGTATCGTTCCCCTGGGTAGGTAAGGAAAAATCGCTTGCCGATCCGCTGAAAAAGAGGAAATCCCATCTCCTCTTCCTGCTGCTGCAGGAACTTGGTCAGCGTGGGCTGGGTTACCCCCAATTCCTCCGCCGCAAGGGAAAGGCTTTGATGTCTGGCAATAGCGGAAGCGTATTGCAATTGGCGAAAATCCAAAGGATCACGTCCTTTAAAATTATTCCTTATTATTATGTTTATCATTATAATCATGAATTTGAGTTTTGTCAAAAACTTTTCTATACTGAATATGCAATGACAGCTGCGCGGCGACAGAATATCAGGATGGATGTGGTGAAGGAGGAATGTTCCATGGCGACCAAAGAGAATTTTTTTCGGACTTCAGACGGGCTTTACTTGTATTTTGAGGACACCGGCGGTGACCGCCGGCCTCTGATCCTGATTCCCGGTTTTGCTTGCAGCACCAGAACTTTTCACCGAAATATTCCGGTATTGGCGGAGCATTACCGGGTCATTACCATGGATCCCAGAGGTCATGGCAGATCCATGAAGGTTGCCGGAAATAACCGTCTGGACCGGATGGCCCAGGATATCAAGGAACTCATTGATTATCTGGATTTGAAAAATGTGATCCTCATCGGCCATTCCCTTGGTGGATCTCAGGTGGCTCATTACGCCGAAAAATGCGGAGAATACAAACTTTCCGGTATTATTTTGGCAGACGCTTCCCTTTACGCTTTTGGTGAGGCGGAGTGGAATCAGCATCAGGCCAATCACTACAATATAGACGGCTGGCTGCAAAGAATGGGCGTTTACATGAACAGCCCCGAAACTTACGCGGAAAATGTTTATAAAAACAATACCGCCATGGAGGAAATCGACCGTGAGATCTTCCGTGACAGCACCCGGGCTCTCCCTCCTTTCTGTGGGGCGGAGTTCCACCTGGACACCTATCATACGGACAACATGACTCCCCTGGCCAACCGGACCATTCCTGTTGGGATCATGGTTACCCGCTCCGGCTATCACAATGCCTGGGAATCCGGCCATGAGGCAGTCAAGCGTCTGGTGCACAGTCCGCTGCCGGTCTTGTATGAGTTCTTCGGCGGAAATCATATGTTCCCTGTATTGGAGGCCCAGCGCTTTAACGAATGCATTCTGGACTTCGCGGCGCAGGTAGACCGTTTGGAAGGTCAGAAGCCGTAAGAAAGAAGAAGGAGGATCGTCATGGAATCGAATTTCGCACTGCTTTCTCTGGTTTTTTTGGTTGTGGTTCTGGTAATCGGTTTTCTCAGAAAAATCAACATGGGCCTGATCGCCATCGGCGCCGCTCTGATTATTGGGCGCATTGCCGGCGTCAGTGACAGCACCATCATCGGCGGCTTTAACACCAGTTTGTTTATGACCCTGTTGGGAACCTCGTTTTTGTTCAGTATGGCCGTCAACAACGGCACTCTGGATCTGTTCGCCAAAAAGATCCTGAAGCTCACCGGCAGATACGGTTGGCTGGTTCCCATTGTGTTCACTCTGCTTACCTTTGTTATCTCCGCCTCCGGTCCCGGAAACATCCCCACCGTGGCACTGTCCGGACCGCTGGCCATCATCATCGGCATTCAGATGGGAATCGACCCTGTTTTCCTGGCGCTTCTCAGTGTTATGGCTTGTAACCTGGGCTGTATGTCTCAAATTTCCAACGGCGGTATCATCGCCGCCAATCTGGGGGCGGAAACCGCTTTCGCAGGCACCTTTGAGGCCTCTCTGTTCATCAACTGCATTCTGGTTGCGGTTCTGTTTACCGCTATTCTTTATATCCGCTTCAAAGCCTATAAAATCAAAGGCGGCCTCAACGGAGGAGAGTTTCAAAATCTTCCCGCCTTCAATCAAAAGCAGTGGATTACCCTGGCCGCCTGCGCTGCCATGATTGCCGCTGTGTTCATTACCGGTGTGAACGTGGGGCTGGTGGCCTGCCTGCTGGGTGTGATTCTGGTAATCTTTGGTGTGGCCAATGAAAAAGCGGCCATCAAAATCATGCCCTGGGGCACCTTTATTCTGGTGTGCGGCGTCAGCGTGCTGATGAAAGTTGTGGTCAGCCTTGGCGGTATCGACCTGATGACCAACGCCCTTACCTCTATGATGAATGAACATACCGCCGCTCCCATCCTTGGTCTGACTGCCGGTATTATGTCCTGGTTCAGCTCCACCACCGGCGTGGTGATGCCCACACTCATTCCCACCGCCGCGGGAATCGCTGAAACCTTCCAGGGTGCTGTTGGATATACCGAACTGGTGAGTGCTGTAACCATCACTTCCTTCATGGCCGCCTTCAGCCCCGCTTCTACGGGAGGCGCAACCATCATTGCCCAGTACGCTGTATTCAAAAAAATGGATGAGGAAGAATCCAATCGTTTGTTTATGCGCCTGTTTATCATTTCCGTTTTGTCCGTGTTGTTCAGCGTAGCTCTGGCCGCCATCGGATTTTACGGCCTGGTCAAATAAACAAATAAGGTGGCAAGGAGGTCTTTTGACGCCATGGAACGACATATTCCCTGTGTATTGATGCGGGGCGGAACCAGCAAAGGGGTTTTCCTTCGCCGTGAGGATCTGCCTGAGGACCCTGCCCTTCGGGACAAGCTGCTGCTGCGGCTGATGGGCAGTCCCGATCCCAGGCAGATTGACGGATTGGGAGGGGCAACGTCTGTTACCAGCAAGGTGGCGATCCTGGAAAAATCCAACCGCGCTGATGCCGATGTGGACTATACTTTTGCTCAGGTTTCAGTGGATAAGGCAGTGGTGGACACCAAAGGAAATTGCGGAAACATCTCCTCCGCGGTGGGACCTTATGCCGTGGCAACCGGGATGGTAGAAGGCAAAGATCCTGTCACAGAGGTCCGTGTCTACAATACCAATACACAGAAAGTCATTGTTGAAACCTTTGCCACTCCCGGCGGAAAGGTATGCTATGATGGGGATTATGTCATTGCCGGCGTTCCGGGAAGCGCGGCTCCTGTCAAACTGACTTTTATGGACCCCGCAGGAGCGGTATTCGGGCGGCTGCTTCCCACAGGCAATGTAACAGATGAACTGGATATCCCCCATTGGGGCAAAGTATCTGTCTCCATTGTGGACGCAGCCAATCCTCTGGTTTTTGTCAAGGCGTCGGACATCGGGCTGACCGGCCGGGAACTGCCCCAGAGCCTTGAACAGGCTCCTCAGCTGCTGGAACGGCTGGAGACTGTGCGGGGCATGGCGGCCCAGCTGCTGGGATTGACAGAGGATTACAAAAAATCCGCCTGGGAAACCCCAGCGGTACCGAAAATGACCTTTGTGGCGCCTCCCGCCAATTATGTCACTGCAGCCGGAAAGCTGATTGAGGCGGGAGAAATCGATCTGGTTGCCAGAATGATGTCCATGCAGAAACCCCATCAGACCTATGCCATGACCGGGGCCATGTGCACCGCTTGTGCCGCAGCTATTCCCGGCACAGTTGTCGCACAGTGTTTACCGCCCCAGGCCAGTCATAACAAGCTGAGGATCGGGCATCCCGGAGGGATCATTGAGGCAGGTGTGGAATATACCATGTCGGAGGGTGAAATCAACATTATTTCCGCTACTGGTTACCGCACCGCACGGATGCTGATGAGTGGAACCGCTTTTATCTGATCTTCTCATACACAAAAGGAGGGCAGCACAGATTGTATCTGTGCTGCCCTCCTTCCACTGTAAAAGCCTGTTTCAGTGAAAAATTAAAGCCGGATGTATGCCTCTTTTTATATTTCTGTTGGTACCTGGAGGATGAGAACAGTAGCAGGCGTGGTTACCGGTTTTTCAGCAGCCGTCATCTATCCAGGGGAATTGGGTGTGCTCTAAAAACAATATGGGCTTTTTAAACATTCAGGGGCGCAGTTCCAAGAACTGCGTCCCTCAGACTGTAGAAAAACCTATTTTAAAGAGCAAACAAAATTCAAAGTCCCCATAAAAATCAGGACATGCGCCTGATTTTTATACCTTGACCCGCGCCCACCTGGGCGCGAAACCGGGGGTATCGCCGCTGGTTTCATCAGGAACCTGCGGCGTATCCAGGGGGACTGGGGCCCCCTGGAAGTGTGCCGAATCCTTTCGGCACACTCAGAGGGATATGCGCCTGATTTTTATACCACGACCCGCGCCCATCGGGGCGCGAAACCGGGGGTATCGCCGCTGGTTTCGTCAGGAACCAGGCGGCGTATCCAGGGGGTATGGGATACCCCCTGGAAGCGTGACGAACTTTTTCGACACGCTGGGGCGCAGTTCCAAGAACTGCGCCCCTTTCTTTTTTAACCGGAAAGCCTTGCTTTTCCGGCTTTCATTGTTTAGTCTTTGCCGCCGATGTCAATGCCGCCGCCCTTGGCCAGGAATACTACCGCCAGGATGGTAATGACAATGACGATAATGAGAATCGGTACAATAATTGGGATCTTCTTGTTTCCTTCCACCTTGGTATCTGTAGGTTCCGATTCTTCCTCAGGCTCGCTGCTCTCACTGGAAGAGCTGGGCAATTCAGCCTCAGAAGAGCTTTCTTCGGAAGAACTGCTGCTTTCGCTGGAGCTGCTGGAGGAACTGCTGGAACTGGAGGAAGGAGGAGTAACGATGCTGCTGGAGCTTGCCGGCGGCACATAGGTGGAAGATGAAGACGGCTTGCTGCTGACCGAAGCGGTAGCTCCACCGGAACCGGAGGAAGAAGCGCTCTCTCCATACAGTGCCTTTTCAGTAAGGACGTAAGTGGAAGCGCTGGTGAATGCGAATGTCACATCCCCATCGGAATCCGACTTGGCAGAGCCCTTATAGGTCAGCTTGGAGGAGCTGGGATCATATTTATACAGATACAATGTCTGCTTATCATAATCCCGGCCCGCGGGGATCGTCAGATTGAAGGTGCCGTAGAAGCTGCCGCTGTGGGACAGTTCAAAGATCAGGATATCCTCATATTTGGCCTTCTTGGAGATGGTCTTATCTTCGATGACTGTAACATCCAGCGGATAATAGATCTGATAGTCCGGAGATTTCTTCAGGGTCTTGCCGTTGATCCGCCATACAAAACCGTCGCCCACCGACAACTTGAGGGTTACATCCTCACCCCGGAGGGTTTCCAGCACCCGAACGGGGAAGTTGGTATTGCCGGCGATATTGGCGGAAATGGTGTCGCCTTTGTCCGCCCGACGGATCTCCTTCTGGATATCGCTCCACTGCTGCTGGTTGGAGCTGTCGTCACTGTCATCATCACTGCCGCCACCGGAGGAAGAACTGCCTTTGCGAACAGTCATATAGCCTTTAACCTCGGTGACAGGCACACCGTCCTTGCCTCCTGCTCTGGCAATGATCACAATGTCTGTATCCGTACGGGACAGACTGTTGCGTTTGACTGTCAGCAGGCCAGTGTTGGCATCAATGGAAATACCGGAGTATTTATCTCCCAGGCTCCAGGTGACATGATGATTATCCCATTCCGGGCAATCCTTGGTATTGCCGTACTCACAATTGCCGCTGTAGACCGGCTTGCCGGAGCCATTGCTCAGCTCCATGGTAGTGGTGCTGCTGGACACAGTAAAGATCGCTTTGTTATTGCTGATGGTCAGCTTTCCGGTAGAGGGGCTGATCTTACCGGGAACCACGCTTCCCAGATCGGTGATGGTCAGGCTGCAAACCTTACCGGTGCGGGTAATGGTCACAGGGAACTCCGCGCTGGTCTTGTCTCCGCCCTGGGCCACGATTCTCAGGTTGGTGGTGGTGCCGGGCAGCTGGTTGGCTGTAACAGTCAGTACCCCGGTGTTGCTGTCAATGGCCACACCGTCTACGGGAGCCGCCAGCTTCCAGGTAACAGTATGCTTGTTGGTGTGAGCTTCATTGCCAAATTCGCACACCTGGCCGTTATTGGCATAAGTCAGGCCCACAGAGTAGTTATAGGTTTTGCTGGTGCCGCTATCAATGGAGATATTCTGCTCCCCGCCGGTGATGGCAATGGTTTCAATAGTCTTGTTGCACAGCTTGCCCCGGGTGATGGTGATGTCCTTGGAGGCGGTCTTGTCGTCCACCTTGGCAGTGAGCGTAACGACCACCTTGTTGCCGGAGAGCATCTTGCTGCGGTCAATGGTCAGCTTTCCATTCTGATCCACAGCGATACCATCCAATTTACCTTCTTTGGCTGTCAGAGACCAGGCGACAGTCTTGCCGTGGGTAGGGCTGTTTTGGTGATCGGGATTGTTGCAAGTGCCATCCAGCACCATGGAAACGCTATAGGCCTTTTCTTTGGTATTATCGGCATTGAGCGTCTCATTTCCAGCGGGGCTGAGCGTCAAACTGGTCACTTTCTTCTGGCAGGAAGTATCACGGGCCACGGTAAATTCCGCGGAAATTGGACCGTTCAGTCCACCCTGCAGTTGGGCGGTCACAGTAATCTTGGTGCCGTTGGCGATGGTTCCGGGGACGGTGATGACACCATTTTCTACCTTAACGCCGTTCTTTGCACTGTTGGCGTCTACAGCTACAGACCAGCTTGCGACACTGACAGGCTGGCCATGAGGGTCACCTTCCGGATGCTGATCACAACTGCTTCCCTGATAGTTCACTATCAGCTGATACTTAACGCTACCGGAATCATTAGAGCTCAGATTCAGATTTCCTTCCGGTGTCAGCCCAGTCGCTTGCAGGGAAGCCACCGGTTGATAGTCACAGCCTTTTGGAGTAATGGTACGATTGACAGTAATGGTTTTTTCAGCCCGAACCGAATTGTTAATGAGCGCAGTGACTGTGATTTTAGTTCCATTCCCTACGGTACCATCCACTGTCAGCTTTCCATTGCCATCTATGGCTATGCCGCTGCTGGTCGGTTCTGCCGACCAGCTCCAGCTGGTAACCGCCACCGGAGTGTCATGCTTATATGGATCATCCGTGTGGCCTTTATCGCATTCACCTTCAAGCGTAAGCTTTCCCAGACTAAAAGCCACCTCACCAGAAGAGCTGTCGGTCAGGGTCAGGGTATCTCCGCTGAGATTGGTGCCGGAAGCATTCAATTCCCCTCCGACAACAGTACGTTCACATTTTTTTGGCTGTTCCTTTTCCTTGACTGTAACTGTCACTGTTTGCGAAGGAACAGAACTGGTGCCGGGAGCAGGGCTGTGCTGATCAGTTCCTGGGGAAAGAACCGTATAATGATAATTATGCGTTCCCACCTTGGCATCCTTAACAGTCAAAGGGTTTTCACTGCCCAGTAAAGTTTCTCCCTCATACCATTGGATGAGCACAGATTCATTTTTGTAATTATAAGCGTTGGCTGTCAGAGTAAATGCTTCCCCCTCTGTAACAGCAGTTGAGGAAACGGTGATTCCTGCGGCAACAGGCTGAGAGGGAGAAATCCATGTGGTAATGCCCGTTGTGTTGCCTGCGGAAGAAATGGTTACAACATTTTCCGGTTCTGTTGTATATGAAATGGCAATTTTACCCTCTGCCACAGTTGGCACAGCCCCTGGCGCTTCGCTCAGATCCAAAACCACATAATCCTCGGCATTATTAAAGTTTTGGATTGCAAGGGTCTTGCTCTCGGAAATGCTGGCTGGAACCTTGTAATAAAACAGGTCCGTTTCTCCCGGGGTTCCAGTCATCTGTTGAGGCGAAACTGCACCTAAATCCACTTTGGCGGCCAAAGCCGTCACCGCCATACTCTGGCAGATGAGCACCGCCGCGGCCAGCATCGCCAGCCCCTTACGCATTTTATTCATGGAAAAAGCCTCCTTTACTGCGGAATACCAGCTCTTTAGGGTCGTTCATCCATAATAACGAAATGAAACGCCATTTTATTGACAAGAATCCCTTCTTTTTTTTGTGAACTTTTTGTTTCCAGCTCACAAAAACTTTCTTTCCGCTCTTCTGTCATAACAGTGGCAGAATTTCCGCTTTTTGCTGCGCATTTCTCCCAAAAAGACAAATTTTTTTATTGCAGGACAATGGGCACCCTTTTTGCCAAGGTCACTTTTTCCGGTGTCACATGGCACTGCTGAGCCAGCAGCAGCACTCCCGCTTTCCTTGCCTCAGCCAAAGCCTTTCCAAATTCCGGCTGTGTGTCGTCATTGGGACGAAATTCCCTCATCCCCTCCATCTGGATGACAAACACTACAGCGCATTGTTCTCCCTTTTCCGCTGCCCGGGTCAGTTCCCGAACATGGCGCAGTCCCCGAAGGGTTGGGGCATCGGGAAAACGGCAAAGCCCTCCCTCCTCCAAAGTTACGCCCTTCACTTCCAGCAGGGTCCTGCCGCCGTCAGCATCCCCGGCAACAAAGTCCAAACGGCTCTCCCCGAAGGTCACCTCCCTGCGGACGGACACAATTTTTCGCTCCGGCAGCTCAAGCGCTCCGTTTTCCAGACTTTCCGCCACAATACGGTTGGGCGCCTGGCTGTCGATGTTTACCAGCAGCCCATCCTTGTCCACCGTCACCAGGGTATAATGGGTTTTTCTCCCCGGTTCCGGATGCCATGTCAGCCATACCCTGCGGCCTGGGATGAGCAGTTCCCCGCATCGGCCGGTATTGGGGACGTGGGCGATCACTTCTTCCCCCTCTACCAGACAATGGGCAATAAAACGGTTTGGGCGACGCAAAAAAAGTCCTTCACGGACATTTTGGTAATACATATCATTTCCTCCTGCAGCGTGCTTTGGTGCTGGACAGTTTTCGCTGCCTCAAACAAGGAATGCTTTCCTGCTGCTTGTCTGTATCCCCCGAAAGTCTTTCATCCCTGTCAAAGCGCACCGTTTCCTCTGCTGTTGACTTGTGCCATATGACCTTTCACAACATGATCATCATGCGGGATGATCATCGCCCATACAGACAAGGGGCGGCTCCTTTCATATTTGGTTCCAGCCATAAAAAATGATATCCCGCCGTTTTATTATAGCAGAGATCATTTTTCCGGAAAAGTATCCAGCTGTTTGAAGCCCTCTGACCACTGCGCCTGTGCCGGGGCCCATTCACACAATGCTTCTGAAAAAATAATATGGTTGTGAGCGAAGGCTCAATTATAAAACAAGGAGTTTTGTCACTATGGGAATGCCAGTTATCACCGCCAGCGCAACTACCAGAACCCAAGCCATTACCGATATTATCCAATCCATCGCTCTTCAGGAAACCGCTCTGTCCCACATTCTCAACGCAGAAGGAGAAAAAATCCAAAAAATGGTCGCCTTGCCGGACGTGACCCCTGAAGTGCTTCTGGCCACCAACAAATCCGTGGAATCCATGGTCAACGCTGTGTCCAGACTGGAAATGATCCTTCAGTCCAAGCTCTCCGTCTTTGACGGCTGCCTGTGCGATAACGCTTCCGCTGATTCTGCTCAGTAAAGGGAACACTTTCCGCCTTTTCAGATGTGGCTGCCGCATTTGAATGAAGCGTTTTCAAGATCATGCCATAAAGCCAATGGCGTATGCCGCTTTTATGGCTTTAAAGCTGAGGGATGCCTAAAATCAGGTATCAATGTTCTGGGCGGGGCTTCCCTGTGGGAGTCCCGCTTTTTCTAAAAAACCTCCGGACAATATGAATTTTCTGTCGGGAGAAATGTCTATGACACAATCAAGGAGGACAAAATATGGCGATCAATTTTGGCCTTGCCAATAACTATAATGTATTTGTATTCGGTAATTTGAGCCTGAGCAATACAGATGCAGAAGGCCGGGTAGCGGTAGGCGACAACGCGGTTTTAAGCAACTATGGTATCGGCGCAAATATCACTCCCCTGCCTCCGGCAAACACCGATCCTTCCTTTGTGGTGGGGGGCGACGTCAATGTAACCGCGGGTTCCAACGCCAGCGGCAATACGGTGATCAGCCCCACCAGCACGAT
This sequence comes from Angelakisella massiliensis, assembly GCF_900104675.1. Classification (GTDB taxonomy): domain Bacteria; phylum Bacillota; class Clostridia; order Oscillospirales; family Ruminococcaceae; genus Angelakisella; species Angelakisella massiliensis. The sequence continues at coordinate 317,767 of NZ_LT629945.1, forward strand.
TGTCAACTATACTATGGGCAACCCCAACGGTGCCCTCATCACCGGTACTCCCATTGACTTTTCGGAAGCGGAACGATATTTAAAATGCGCTTCTGCGTTTTGGAACGGACTGGCGGAAAACGGAACCGGCGAAGTGGTGTTCAACCAGCTCAATCTCATCGGCACCAACGAGGCTTTGAATGTTTTCCGTTTTGACAGCGGCAACATTTACGGCACCGGCCTCTCCCTCAACCAACTCAATGGAATCAATATCATCGCCCCCATCGGCTCCACTATTCTGATCAACGTACTGGGGACAAATATTCAGTACGGCAGCTATCAGATCTTCCGCAATGGTGTGGCCGCATCCAGAACAAACGCAAGAAGCATCCTCTGGAACTATCCCCAGGCACTCACCTGGTCCAACAGCACTACCGCCATTTATGGTTCTGTGCTGGCCCCGTATGCAGCGGCTGTCACTACCTTCAGCCAGATCAACGGCAACATCATGTTTGACAGCTATACCGGCAACGCTGAAAGCCACAATGAGCTGTTTGTGGGCGAATTACCGGATCCTACAGTTTGTCTGCTGAGCACTACCAGTACTACCAGCTCCAGTACTACTACCAGTTCCAGCACCACTACCAGCTCCAGTACCACTACCAGTTCCAGCACCACCACCGGTTCCAGTACCACTACCAGCTCCAGCATCACCACCAGTTCCAGTACCACCACCAGTTCCAGCACTACTACCAGCTCCAGCACCACCACCAGCTCCAGCACCACCACCAGTTCCAGCACTACCACCAGTTCCAGCACTACCACCAGTTCCAGCACTACTACCAGCTCCAGCACCACCACAACATCCACCACAACATCTTCCACATCCACCACAACTACAACCACCGTCGCCCCTGTACCCCGCAGTCAGGCGGTGACAGATCTGTTTGAATCTGTGGCGCTGCAGCAGGCGGCGCTTGCTCACATTCTCAACGCGGAGGGGGAAAAAGTGCAGAAGATCTTGTCTTTTACAGAAATTTCCCCTGATACCGTTCTGAAAACAAACCAATCTGTGGAGTCCATGATCAACTCCATCGCCAATCTGGAAACTGTTCTGAAGCAAAAAATAGAGTTGTTCGATTCCTGTATCTGTGACAGCAAGGACCAATAAGCGCAGGGATTTGAAGAACCTGTTATAAACGGTGTTTCCGGCGGGACGCGTCTCTGTCTCGCCGGAAGCACCAGAAAAGAAATGAGGGTTTTTGATGAAGGTTGCGGTATTGACCATGTTTTGCGGACTGTCCAGCACATATTCATTGGTAAATGTTGTGGCAGATCAGATTGAAATGCTGCTGCGTGCCAACATACAGGTAAAGGTTTTGGTCAGCGAAACCTGCCCCGACCAAGAAAGGAAAGGCATTTTTGCCGACAAACGGATTGAGTGGGTCAAAATCATCAATACATACAAAGGCGCCAATATCACCTGGCATGACTATTCCAGCGGCACGGGAAAAGTGCATGAAACTTTTTTTGAGGAAGCGGAACTGATCGCGGCGGATTTTGTACATCACCTGAAGGATGTGGATGTATGTATCCTCCATGATATCCTGTACCAAGGGTGGCATTTGATCCATAATATCGCTATCCGTACCGCCCAGAAGGAGCTTCCCCACCTGCGCTTTCTGGCATTCACCCATTCATTGCCTCTCAACCGTCCCATGGAGCTGGAGCATCCTTTTTCCGCCCGATACACCCCCATGCCCCGGACCACATTCGTTTATCCCACTTACTCCGGCCTTGGAGCTCTGGCCAGGCAATACGATGTTCCCCTGGGCCGATGCGCTGTGGTATACAACACCCTGCCTCTGCTGGAATCCATGGGTGAAGATGTGCGCCGTGCAGCGGAAAACATTGATTTGATGAAGGCGGAAATTCTCATCGTTTATCCTGCCAGACTGACCACCGGAAAACGGTTTGAAAAGGTAGCGGCACTGGCGGGAGCCATCAAAAGCAAGGGAGAAAAGAACACCAAGGTCATTTTCTGTGATTTTCCCAGCGCTGACATCCCCGTTTCTGTTTATAAAGGAATGGTACGGATGGAAGGAAAGCGATACGGCCTTGGTGATGAGGATATGCTATTTACATCCGATATCGGATATCCCCAAGGGTTTCCCAGACAGGGGATCTTTGAGCTGTTTACATTGTCCAACCTGTTCATCTGCCCCTCTTACTCTGAATCTTTCGGGCTGACTGTGCTGGAAGCAGGCAGCCGGGGAAATTTTCTGGTTCTCAACGAAGCGGTACCCGCCCTCAAGGAACTGGGGGAAGCGCTGGGAGCCTATCTGATGCGCTGGGACGCCAGAAATTTCGGTTATGATACCCATGAAAAGTACCTTCCCTCAGAAAGGGCTTATTATGAAGACCATGGAGCAAACATCGTCAACCTTATGCGGGAGGACCAGGGCATCAACGCCAAAACCATCATCCGAAGCCGTTACCACTCCCAATGGATCTTTGAAAATCAGCTGATGCCTCTGCTGGAAATGGGAAGATGATGTTTTCATCCGTGGAAAAAAGTTCCGCAAGGAAAGCTTCCAGGCGTTTTTTTCCTTATTTCCCTAAGAAAACAAATAGGCAGATACCGCTTCGGGCATGAGAAAAGCCCCAAAGCGTCATGTAAGCGGCTTTGGGGCCCTGCATTTCAGCAGTGCGGCGGCAGAATCAGCTATTTACTGAAAAAGACAGATCTTCCGGCTGTTTTCATGGCTGGCTCCATCATCCCCCCAATGTGACATCCTGCTTCTGATACCACTGGAGCGCCTGGGAAAAATCCTCCGGCTGGAAATCCGGCCACAGCCGGTCCACCACATAGAAATCAGCGTAGACCGACTGCACCGGTAAAAAGCCAGACAGCCTCCTCATGCCTCCCCAGCGGATCACCAGATCCACTCTGGAGATATCCCAGGAACGAAGCTGGTGACAAATATTCCCCCGATGGTTTCCGGGTCTTTCCAGGTTGGCAAAATCCCATTCCCATCCGTAATTGACCAAAAGATTCACCTTTATCCCGCCGCCGTTAAAGTCTGTGCGGACAGTATAGGGGATCAGTTCCTTTGGAAAAAGGGAGGCTGTCTGATCGCCTACCACCAAAAGGGATACCGGTTGGGAAGTCATCAGCTGGACCGCGTCCACACAAGCTTTGGAAAAAGCCTCCACCTGCCGGGCGGGACGCTTGCAGTTATCTGTGGTAAAGCCGTAATAAGTGATTTCCGAAACACCGGCCTCCGACGCCAGCTTCAACAGATCCAACCCCGGCCTCAGCCCATGCTGGTAGCCTTCCTGCTTTCCCAAGCCCCTTTGAACCGCCCAGCGGCGATTGCCGTCAGGGATCACACCAATATGTTTCGGTATTCTCACACCATCACCCTCCTTTTTCAGTACCTTTGTAGTATCTGCCGGACCTTTGCCGCTATTCATCAGATAAGGGGCGGTATCGGTCAAGTTGACAAAAGGCAGGTATGGAACACCTGTTTACAGCCATCAAAAGCAAGGCATTCCCCCAGCCATGACACGGAGAAAAAGAACCGCAATCCTGATACCGTTTGCATCAAAATTGCGGTTCTTCTTTTGGATAGCCGGTCCATTCAGCTTTGCTGGACGGGACTGCTTATTTTTGACATGGAAAAAGCCCGGAGTACATCTGACTCCGGGCTTTTTCGTTGGCGGAGATGGAGAGATTCGAACTCTCGCGCCGGTTTCCCGACCTACGCCCTTAGCAGGGGCGCCTCGTCACCAACTTGAGTACATCTCCAGATTGGTAATCGCCATCGACAGATTCTGTTGTTTGCTCCTGAATTCCAGCCAGTTGTTCCCCTGCCCTCAGCGTAAACCGAACCGGTTATTGGTTTGGTTGGCGGAGAGGGTGGGATTCGAACCCACGGCCCTTTCGGGTCACTGGTTTTCAAGACCAGCTCCTTAAACCGCTCGGACACCTCTCCATCAAAGGCTTTCCAAGGCGCAACGAACTTTTGGTTCAAGTGCCCTATTATGATACCACAATCTTCTCCGCCCGTCAATACCTCAAAAATGGATTTTTCTGTTTATACCCCCCGCGCCAAGGTGATATCCGTATAATAGTGAAGCAAAATTTCTTTATAATCCGCTCCCTGGCGCGCCATATAGTCCGCACCGTTTTGAGAAAGCCCGGCTCCATGGCCATAACCCCGGACGTAAAAAACAAAGTTTTTTCCCTGGCGGCCCATGGTGAAGCTGGCGCTGCGCAGCCCCAGAAGCTGGCGCAGCTGATTGCCTGTGAGGGTTTTATTTCCCAGGCGGATGCGGGTCACATAGTCTGAGGGTGAGCGCTCCTCCTCTTCAAACCAGGTTTCGTCGTTGGGCAGCAGTGTGATGCCCTGGGCTTCCGCCTTCTGGCGGATCTCTTCCGGCGTGAGAACGGTGGTGCTTTTATAATCCTCCGCCAACACATCCCAGCCGCTGTCCACCGGCTGTAAATACGGCAGCGGACCGTCCCAAATATTTTCCGCTCCCTCCGTCATACCGGCGCTGATGGCATGATAGGCCGCCGCTATGGGTTCTCCTTCCCACAGCATCACTGTGCGGGACGCCTCCTGTGCCGCCTCGCAGATCTTTTCCCAGGCATAATCAGCCCGGTCCCCATAAAATTCCCGGGCCGCCTCTTCGGTCATATATCCCAAACGGTTGGAAGGGTCGGCAGAGAAATCCGCGCCCTTGAGATTGGGGTCAGGGTTCTGCTGCTGCTGGAGATGATGCCACAGGGCATAGCTGAGAGCAGCGCTCCCCTGCGCCTTGAGCGCCTCCGTGTGATAATCCACCGGCATTTCCGCCGCGATCGCTCCCCGGACATACTCTTCCACCGGTACGACCGCCACCTCGCCTGTGGTCTCGTCCAAAATTTTAAAAGAGGTGACGCCCATCTCATACTCCGGAAGCTCCTCCTCTCCCAGCATCGCTGAAGCCGCCGCTGCCTGAGAAGAGGAAGGAAGCTCCTGCTGAGAGTTTTCCTCCTCTTCCGGCTGCGTCTGCTGCACATTTGCCACCACGGAAGATGATGGAGAAAGCATTTGAGGCGAATCCGGCGCTATGCCGAAGCCTTCACCCGTACCCAGTACCACCGCTATAGGAATCACCAAAATGGATGCTCCCGTCATCATCAGCATCAAAAGGTCACCTTTCATCTCTCCGCTCCTTTCCGCCCAGCCTGTCCATACCGGGCCGTCCGTCCTTGGGGCGGCTCTGCCGCCAATTTCAGTCTATGCGGATATGGGAAAGAACAGAACCGATTTCTGGAGAAGATGAAAAAAACCACATCCAGCTGCATTCCTCCCTCTGCCGCTGCCATCCTTCCCATTGACGCAAAACTCAAAGGGAAGAACCAGTCCGGGAAATCCGCTTCTTTGGCCGGTCCTTTTTGATGCAGAACATACAGGTTTTGAAGAAATATTTCATTTTTCACTTGATCAAAGCATCCCCGTCAGCATTCCTATCAGCTGGGAGTATTCTTGTGTTATAAAGCATTTTATGGTATAATTTGTATAAATAGTGCATATAAAGTCATCTTATTCGCTTAGTTTTGAGTAATATAAATAAAGGGAGGCTGGGCTTTTTATGAACATTCATCATATCCATTACGCCATAGAAATCGCCCATTATGGTTCTTTCAACAAAGCGGCAGCCAACCTTTTCATCTCGCAGCCCAGCCTGAGCCGGGCCATTAAAGAACTGGAAAACGATTTGGGCTTTGAACTGTTTATCCGCACGCCCAACGGCGTCCTGCCCACCCATCAGGGGCAGGAGTTTCTGCGCCGGGCAAGGCATCTCAACGAGCAATATATTGCCCTCCAGGAGCAGTATGTGATCAACAATCGTTTTCCTGTCGTCCAGCTTTCTCTGGCCGCTTTCCGCTGCGTCATCGTGGAATATCTTCTCATCAACCTCTACAACCGATATAAGGACCGGGAATATTTGAATCTGTGTGTTTGTGAAGAACGGATGGAAAAAATCATTGATCATGTTTTTGATGGTCTTTACACGGTGGGGCTGATTCTGGTTTCGGAGGAAAACCGGGACATCTTTTATCAGAAGTGTGTCAGCAGGGATATTTGCTGGACCCCTATTTCCGATTTCTCCGCCTATGCCCAGGTGGGGAGGGATCATCCTCTGGCGGAAAATACGTCTGTGTCTCTGGAAGAGCTGCTCCCATACCCCCGGGCCACCATGGCCCAGGACGCCATGGAGCCCACATTGTACGGCTCCCATGTTCACGGATATAACCCCAATAATCTGAAATCCCGGATCGTGGTCAATGATAAATCCACCATGTATGCCCTGCTGACCAATACAGACGCTTATTATATCGGTCTGGATCTGTCCAACCTGCGCCGGGGCAACCGCGACGTATGCTATATCCCGATCCGGGACCCGAACAATTCCTACAGTCTGATTTTTCTCCATCTCCAACAGCACAACCTTACAACGGTGGAACAGGAACTATTGGAGGACATCCGGAATATTGTCTCCACAACCATGGAACCTGCCGACGGGGCGGAACACGCCGCTTCCCTGAATGACGTGCAGGACAATCAAACCATAGAGCATTGAGAAGCATATGGGTCCAAATCCATGCGCTAAATACATTTTTGTAATTTTATAAGCAGAAAGATGCACCGGCATAGGATCATAGCCGGTCTTTTTCTTTTGTCCGCGATTTTTTATAAAGTTCCCCCATAGAATCAAAACCATCCGCAAGCTTTATCCCTCCTGTGATTTTGGGCAGATTTCCCTTCCAGCCGCATCTATTTTTCTTCATAAGCCAAATCAAGCAGCAAATATTTCCCTGTCTCTCCATAAGTTCCTTCAAATATCCCAATAAATCTCAACCGATGCCATATGGATATAGCACTTTTGAATAACTGTTATTTAGCTTTGGCATTATTCAATGAACGAAATAGACAGTATACTGAAGATAAACCTGCAGGATGTGTCGATTAAAGCAAGAGGAGGAATTTAGATGACTGGTCCGGCATTGATTGTTCTTTTCCTGGTATCCATGGTTTATCTCTTTGTTACCATTGTGCGGTTCAAAATGAATCCCTTCTTTTCCATGATCTCCGCCGCGGTCGCCATAGGCATCCTGTCGGGGATGGATCTGAACTCTTTGGTAAACGGCATTACCTCCGGCTTCGGCAGCATCTGCGCCAGCCTGGGTATTGTTGTCGCCATGGGCTTTTTGCTGGGGGGTATGCTGGCTGAAGCTGGCGCCACAGATTCTCTGGCAGACGCCACCCTGAAAAAATTCGGTGAAAAACATGCCAGTCTGGCAATGAATATCACAGGCTTTATTGTCTCCATTCCTGTATTTTACGGCTCCGCTTATGTCATTCTCAACCCCATCCTGCGCACTCTTTCCCGCAAAACCAAGAAATCCATCCATGTTTACATTACCGCTCTTTCTGTAGGACTGCTGACCACCCACTGCCTGGTCATTCCCACTCCCGGCCCGCTCAGCGTCGCCGGTACACTGGGGGTCAACTTCGGTTGGTTTATCCTCTACTCCCTGCTGGTCAGCGTCCCCGGCGCCCTCATCGGCGGCTGGCTCTACGGCGAACTGCTGGGCAAAAAGCTGTATCCCTATCACCAGTCCGCTGAGGAAGAATGTCAGGTGGAATATCCTCAAAAGACCAACGAAAAACGCGCCCCTGCCGGTTTGGCCATCGCCATCATCGCTCTGCCCCTGCTGCTGATCGTTTTCGGCACCCTGATCCCCATGTGGACGGAAATCCCCATGATCGTTTCCGTTTGCAATTTCCTCACCGCAGGCAACGGCGTGATGTCTCTGGTCATCAGCGTGGCCTTTGCCGCCTGGACCCTGCGCCCCTATGTCAAGGGCAGCTATGCTCCCCTCATCACCAAAAACTTTAACGAAATGGGCGAAATCATGCTGCTGCTGGGCGCCGGCGGTTCCTTTGGCGCCATCATCCAGGCAAGCGGTATCGGCGATTATTTTGTGACCCTGCTGCAAAGCTGGAATGTCCCGCTGATTTTCCTCGCTTTCCTGCTGTGCCTGCTGATGCGCTCCGCTCTGGGCTCCGCCGCTGTGGCCATGGTGACCACCGCCTCCATCGTAGCCCCCCTGTGCGGTCAGCTGGGAGAAAGCGGTATCGTGATGGGTCTTGCCATCTGCGCCGCCAGCATGGCCTTTGCCACTCCCACCGACGCTGCCTTCTGGCTGGTACAGAAGCTGGATAACCTGTCCTTCAAGGACACCTGGATCACCCACACCTTCGGCAACGCCATCGCCTGCGTGGTCATGTTCGCCGTGGTACTGGTGCTCAATGCCTGCCGTGGCTTCCTGCCCGGACTTTAAAGGAGGTTTTTGACAATGTATGATCTGCTGATTAAAAACGGTTTGATTGTAGATGGAAGCGGCGATGTCCCCTATCAGGCGGATGTAGCTGTCAATGGGGATACCATTGTAAAGATCGGCCATTTGGACGAACCTGCCAAAGAGGTGATCGATGCCAAAGGCAAGCTGGTCACACCGGGATTTATTGATATCCACTGCCATTCCGACGCCATTGTGTTCCAGCCGGGAAAGAACCCTCAGCGGCTGCTGCAGGGCTTTACCACCGAAGTGGTGGGCAACTGCGGCGTTTCCTGCGCCCCCATCACACCTGAGTTCAAGGATCAGTGGGCCACCTACTGCGCTCCCTTTTTCTCCCATATGCCTGTTCCCTTTAACTGGAACTCTTATGACGAATACCTCAAAGAGGTGGAAAAGAATCAGCTGTGCCTGAATATGGCCGGACTGGTGGGACATGGCACGGTGCGGGCCTGTGTGGCCGGCTTTGAAAACCGTCCCTTCACCCCCGAGGAAATGAAAAAAGCGGAGGAATTTTTGGCCCAGTCTCTGGAGTCGGGCGCTTTTGGCTTCTCATCCGGCCTGATCTATCCCCCAGGAGTTTATTCCACCAAGGAAGAAATGCTCAATTTCGCTAAAGTAGTCAAGGAGCATGACGCCATTTATACCAGCCATATCCGCAGCGAGAGCTACGGCCTCATTGACGCGGTGGCGGAAGCCATCCATGTGGCCGAAGCCACCGGGGTCAGCGTGGAGATTTCCCACCACAAGGCGGCGGGCAGACCCAACCACGGCAAGATCCGCACCACCCTGCAAATGATTGCCGACGCCCGGGCCAAAGGGCTGGACGTTAACTGTGATGTATATCCCTATGACGCTGCCAGCACCAACTTCAACTCCATCCTTCCTCCCTGGGCGCTGGAGGGCGGTATTGACAAGATGCTGGAACGTTTGAGCGATCCCGACACCCGGGCCAAGCTGATCGAGGCCATGAAGGACGAGCATCCCAATTGGGAGAGCTTCTATCAGCTCACCGGCTGGGAAGGAATGTACATCACTGAATGCAGCGTGGAAAAATACGCCGACCGCACCATTGCCGATATTGCCCGGTCGGAAAACGCGGATCCCTTCGAAAAGGCGCTGGATATTCTGCTGGAGAGCCGCAACAACGCCATGATGATCGTCTTTTTCATGGACCCGGAGGATGTCTCCCGCGCCATCGCCAATCCCAACTCCATGGTGTGCACCGACGGATTCCCCTCTGTGAAAAAGAGCCATCCTCGGTATTACGGCAGCTGTGTCCGGGTGCTGGAAAAGTACGTCAAGCAGGAGCATCTCCTTTCCCTGCAGCAGGCCATCTACAAGATGTCCGGTATGCCTGCCGCCAAGCTGGGGCTTTCTGACCGGGGTATCCTGGGAGAGGGCAAAAAGGCAGACCTGCTGGTGATCGACTTTGAGAAGCTGCATGACAACGCCACCTACAAGGAAGACAAGGCCACCTGTGACGGAATTGAATATGTAGCTGTCAACGGTCAGATCGTTGTGAAGGACGGCGCGCTTGTGCCGGTGTACACGGGCCGCGTGCTGCGGAAAGGCCGGTAAACGTTCTCCAAACCGGCGGATAAAAAATCCGGCTTCGCCTCGGTATTTCATTGATATACCGGGGCGAAGCTGATACTATAAGAGAAAATCACGCCTTTTCAGAAAGGAGAAGTCATCATATGAATCCTTTGACACAGCTCATTCGGGATGATATGAAACCGGCGCTGGGCGTTACCGAGCCCGGAGCCATCGCCTTTGCCGTGGCCAAGGCCAAAGCTCAGGTGGGAGGCAGCGTGCGCCGTGTGGAGCTGCGCCTTAACAGCGGCATGTACAAAAACGCTTTCACCTGCGGCATTCCCGGAAGCACCCATGTGGGCAACCTGTATGCCGCCGCCCTGGGTGCTGTGGGCGCTGACGCCGAAAAGGGGCTGGAATGTCTGGACGGGATTACGGAAGACCAGCAGCGGCAGGCGGAAGCATTGGTTCAGCAGGGGCGCATTCATGCCGTTATGAGCAAGGTCACCAGCCGTATTGAGATTGAAGCCGATGTGGAAACAGACCAAGGCAGCGCGACGGTAATCATTCAGGATTCCCACACCAATATCACCCAAATCCGGGTAAACGGCAAGGTCACATTTCAAAAGGAAGCGCCGGCCTGTGTGACAGAAGAGGAAGCGGAGCCTCTGATCCATCGTTATACATTGGCTCAGCTGGTAGAGTACATCGAGACAGTTCCCCTGGAGGAGATCTCCTTTATCGGGGAAGCATACCGGGTCAATCTGGCTCTGCTGGAGGAAGGTCTCAGCAGCAGCCGGACCACCTTTGCCCCTGTTCTGCTGGCGGAAAACGGCGGAAAGAAAATCTCGGACGACGAAGAAAAAACCGCCAGCCTGCTGTGCAACGGAGCCATCGAGGCCCGGGTCATCGGCCTGAATAAACCCGCCATGAGCATCACCGGTTCCGGCGCTCACGGCATTATTGCCACCATGCCTCTGTACGCAGCCTGCCAGGTACAGGGCTATACCCAGGAGCAGCTGCTGCGTGCCACCGCGCTGAGCTACCTTGTGTGTATGTACATCAAGGAATATTCCGGCAAGCTGTCCGCCTTCTGCGGCTGCGCCATCGCTGCCGGCACCGGTATGGCGGTGGCTCTGTGCTGGCTGCGGGGCGGTGATCTGAAGGCAATGGAGCGGGTCATCTGCAATATGGCTTCCAGTATCACCGGCATGATCTGCGACGGCGGAAACCAGGGCTGCACCATGAAAGGCATCGCCGCGGTAGCTGCCGCCTATGCGTCGGTGCGGCTGGCCATGAAGGGGGTTTCTGTCCAGAATGTCCACGGCATCAACGGCAAAACGCCGGAGGATACCATGCGCTTTATGGGCCAGATCGCCTCTCCTGGAATGACCGGCACCGAGGCTACCATTATGGATATCCTGCGGGAAAAACAAGTCAATCAGGGATAAAAATATTCCAGCAGGGCTGTCAACAACCCCGTCACTTACTGTCGGCAGATAAAAGATGCTGCGATACCGCTTCTCACAGGAAAGAAAACGGTATCGCAGCATTTTTGTTTTTCAAACCCTTTGGCTGGTAGGTGCAAGTCTTTCTTCTCCTGCCCTCGGGGGGTATAAGGAAGGGATGGGCATATACTCATCTTTTGAAAGAAAAAGGATGCCGCGGCGATCATACAGGTTGGTACCGGTGTCCTTCCCGGAGGAATATCCCCCGATGAGCCTGGAAGATCGTGATATGAAAACCGTCCCTGAAGGGGCCGCCAATGGGTCGGTCAGCTCCATGGCTGACCCATAGCGGCTTCTTTCGGGGCGGTACTTTCATCCCTTGATATGATTGCCGCAGCTTCGGCATCGCAGCCTTATTTTATCAGCGGGGTTTTCACGATGTTTGTTTATATCCCGGAAACAAAAGGATGTTCCGTTACGCGTCTGCCGGATTTTGCGTCCCAAGGACAGTTCTCACTTTTCTTCATCCTCCCGGATGTGATCAATTCTTTTCTGCAGCGTATCCATTTGCTCTTTCACGTTGCCGATCAGGGGCGCTCCAATGATGTTCCCTTCGTGATCCACCACATAGGTAGTGGGATAGCCGGTAATATCGGCAATAAATTCCTTATAAAAATCATTTTCCGGATTGGGAACAATGTTTTGATAGGTGACGCCTTTTTCCTCCAAAATACTTCTGGCAAGCTGCAGCTGTTCCTCACTTTCGCCGCAGTCCGCCCCAACACCAATGAGATTGATCTTGTCCTTTTGAAATTCCTGATACATTTCCTCCAGCTCCGGCATTTCAGCAATGCAGGTGCCGCAGCCGTTGTTCCAGAAGTTGACGATGGTGATGTCATAATCCTCAAAAATATCATCGGTAATGGGATTGCCCTGCGTGTCCGTTTCCGAAAATTCCGGAAATGGGGTCTTGGATACCAAATCCTGCTTCTGAGCACCGCAGGCCGTCAAAGCTGCCGCGTTGAGAAGCAAAACCAAAAGCAGGCTAACTGTTTTTTTCATGAGTTTTTACCTTCTTTCCCTCTGTTGATTTCAGTGAAAAGGTCCTGGTAATCGCCTGATGGGGACAGGTGCGCACACAATCCCCACACCGGATACATTCTCTGTGGTTGGGTGTGCGGAACACATCCACATCCATTTTGCATACTTTGCTGCAGGCGCCGCAGGAGGTACATTTATCCGTGTCGATATGGAAGCGGTAAAGAGATACGCTGTTCAACAGTGCGTAAAAAGCCCCCAACGGACAGAGCCACTTGCAGAAAGGGCGATAGAAGAACACAAAGAGCACCATACATCCCAGCAAAATGCAGCTTTTCCAGGTAAACAGCGCTCCCAGGCTGGCACGGATTGCTGAATCAGCGATAGACAGGGGGATTCCGCCTTCCAGAATACCCACGGGGCAGATATATTTGCAGAAAAACGGGTCGCCTAATCCCACTTCGTTGACAACTGTCATGGGAAGAATGATCACAAACACCGCCAAAACAACATATTTCAGATAGGTGAGCGGATGCAGCTTTTTGGCGCTTAATTTTTTGGAAGGGATCTTGTGCAGCAGCTCCTGAAACCATCCGAAGGGACACAGAAAACCACATATGGCACGTCCCAGCAGTACACCCATCAAAATCAGCAATCCCACGATATAATAGGCAAAATGAAATTTTGAGGACCCAATGACGGCCTGCAGGGAACCAATGGGGCAGGAGGCAGCTGCGGCGGGGCAGGAATAACAGTTCAGTCCGGGGACACAGATCATCTTGGAACGGCCCTTATGGATTTTTCCCTCAAAGAAATTCAGGAAAAACGGATTGGAAGCCAAGGTCGCAGCCAGCTGAATCTTCCAGCGATGTTTGTTTTCAGCCAATGCCCACACACTCCAGGCACAAATTGATTCCCTTGCTCAAAACCGTTGCCGCCTCTCCCCGCCAAACGCCAACTGCTATCATGACCGCAGCCGCTGCCAGCAAAAACAGCGATGATTTCCGAAGGTTCATCCCATCACCGCCATTCCTTCATTTTCACTGGCGGCTTCATCGGACATTTCTTTCTGCATTTCCACAAAGGCAGCCGCGGAATCCCCGAGCTTTTCCTCCTCTATCGTGCAGCTCCATGCCGAGAGGAAGGAGGCGTTTACACACCAGGAAAAAATATTGGGTTCTCCTTCAATCATTTCCTGATAATTTTTCACTGCTGCTTTCAGGGAATCGTTATAATGGATCACGGGAAACGGCGCATCGCTCAACAGCTCATTTTTCTCCTCACTTTTGGTGCACACCAGAATTTCCGCGCCGTTTTTCTTCACATCCTCATAGCCGGCGGTGAGCGCCTGATAAAAAGCTTGGGTGTCTGAATTTGTGGGGTCGAGAAAAACAAACAGCGTGACTTCCGCCATTTGATCCCGGGTAAATTCTTCCCCTGAGAGGGTGGTGGTGGTAAATTCCCCAATGGCGCCTGCTTCCGTCTTGCTTACGGCGGGAACGCTGTGCTGCTGCACATACTCATCCACCCATTCCTGAGTAACCCAGCCCTTGTCCATGGCGTCCTCCATCGTCAGGCTCCCATCCTCGATGGCCTGCCGCACTTCATCCAGGCTGGGCTTTTGACTGCCGCAGGCTGTTAAAGAAAAGGCACAGACCAGTGCCAGAAAAATTGCTGTCAAACGTTTCATAAAAAAACTCCTTCTGCTGTTTGATTTGCAGAAGGAGTATAGCACATTCCATATAAAGCTGCTGTTAAGACGGAAAAATGACCTCAAAGATGCTGCCGTTTGGATGATTGGGACGAACTGCAATGGAGGCATGATGCCGTTCCAGAATCTTTTTGCATACCGCAAGTCCCAGCCCATTGCCGCCAACTGCCCGGCTGCGGGATTTGTCCACCCGGAAGAACGGCTCAAACACAGCGCTGCGGCAAACCTCCGGGATGCCTTCTCCCTGGTCGATGACCTGTATTCTGAGAAAATCTCCTTCCCTTTGGACGGTGACGGACACCTGTGTTTGTGGCGGACTGTACTTTACAGCATTTTCCAGCAAATTATAAAATACCCGCTCCAGCAGGCGGTCCTGGCCCAAGACAAACTCATTTGTCTGCTGGATCTGAATTTCTATTTCTTTCTCCTTTGCCACACTGGACAGCTCCTCCGCCACATCGCAAAAAAGCGGATACAGCATCACTCGGGTCTTTTTTTCCAACGGCAGATCCTTACTGAACCAAAGCAAATCTTCAATGAGCTTGGACAGCCGTTCCAGCTGCTGGCTCATAGCGTCTATCATTTTCTGAGTTTCCGGATTTTCATTTTCCGACAGCATGAAAACATCCAGCTTTGCCCGCATGATAGCCAAAGGCGTCCTGAGCTCATGGGCGGCGTTGGCAGAAAATTCTTTTTGCAGAAGAAAAGACCGCTGCAAATCCTCCATCATCTGATTAAAGGATATTGTCAGCTGCCTGACTTCATCGGCGCTCTGGGGAAGCTCAATTGGCGTCCCCAAATTTTCCACATTGCGTTTCTGCACCTCACAGGACAGGTCCCGGATGGGTTTGAGCACATACCCTGCCGCAAAATAAGTGGCTATGCTTCCGGCCAAAACAATGAGAATGGTAGCAACCGTTGTTTTCTGCTGAAAAACCTGATAGTAAGGTTCTTCCACCGGCTGCGCCGGTTCCAACTGTAAAATGGGGGTAGAGCCATCCTTCATGGAGGGCAATAAGGCAACCGCTTCCATCATGTGCACCGCTGACATATTGGAAAGCAGCGTCAATGTCACACAGGAAACCAGCAGAAACAGGCTGGCAACCAGCGTAAAACGGATCCGCAGAGGAATCTTCTTCAGCATAAAAGGTAGCCCTCCCCAATTCTTGTTTGGATGGGATCATGTCCCAGAGCACCTTTCAGTTTTTTTCTCAGCGAGGACAGGTGTACCCGCACAGAGTTGCTCAGGGGATCGGCGTCCTCATTCCAGACATGTTCAATCAGTTCCTGCTGAGTGATCAGTCGGCCCTGATTGAGCAGGAAATATTCCAAAATGGCAAGCTCTTTTGTTGTCAGGCTCACAGGCTCTCCCTTTATTTCTACCGTTCGGCTCAGCGTGTTCAGGGAGATTTCTTCATAAGAAAGACAGTTGGACTGCTGAATGAATCTGCGGTTGAGCAGAACACGAATGCGTGCTTCCAGTTCGGCAAAATGGAATGGCTTTGTCATATAATCGCTGGCGCCCAGTTCAAAGCCAGACAGCTTACTGTCCAGTTCCGAATTGGCGGACAAAATCAGCACCTTGGTTTGAAAGCAATTCTGCCGCAGCTCTTTGAGGATGGAAAAACCGTCCATCTCCGGCAAATTCAAATCCAATACCACCAAATCATATTCTTCATCCACCGCCATTTGACAGCCTGTTTTTCCGTTATCGGCCTGGTCCACAGCATAGCCCTTTAATGTCAGGCCCTTGGCAATATCCTGCAACAATTCTTTTTCATCTTCAATAATCAAAATTCTCATGCAGCATTCTCCGTATCAGCGGCTCCTGTATTTGCGGTACCATACGGCACCCATTTTAGCAGGAATTTTGCTGCTCCACAATACTCGCCTGCTGTCAGATGGACTTTCACTTTTGGGGCTGACCTTCTTTCCGGGCTGGCCGACAGAGCAGAACAGCAGCCGCCGCGGATGGGATTCTGCCGTAAATTTCCTTTATTGGTCCGCACCCGCCGAGCGAAAAAACACTCACCAGAAAATGCTCCAAATTTTGGGGCAGACAAAACAGCGGCCCTCACAGATAAAAGTCTGTGGGAACCGCTGTTATTGGTTATTCAGCTGATTATGAATAGTATATGGAGTTTTCTTACAGCACCAGTCTTAACCGGAACCACCCGTCTGTCTCATCAAACTGGCAGACAGCTCCATTTTTCCGGCAAAAGGCGCAGATGGATTGAACTCCCAGACCGTGTCCTTCTTTTTTGGCTATGGGAAGGCCATCACTGTCAAAGATGATATCCCCGGCATATGGATTGGAAATTTCCAGCATAATGCTGGGAACGCCCACCATCTTGCAGCGGATTTCCCGCTTCTCCCGGGGCAGCTCCAGATTGGCATGGATGGCGTTTTCCAGTGCGTTTGCCAGTACGATGGCAATTTCCCCCTCATCTACCGGCAAAGTGTCGGGGAGGGAGATTTTTGCTTTCACCGGGATATTGTGATTTTGTGCTTGGGCAAAACAGGAGGAAAACACTGCGTCCAGCACCGGCGGACGGCACCAGCGGATTTCCCTGCGCTCATCCAGCCGTTTCTGGGCAGCATCCAGAAAGTCCAGAACCGCGTCCGTGTCTCCCCGTGACACCAGTTCTGCAATAGCCTGAAGTTGATGGCGCAGATCATGACGCTGGATTTTGATGCCCTCCTCCACTTCTTTGACCTGCTGCAGTTTTTCTTTCAGCGCTGATATCTGCATCGTCAGCAATGTGTGGCTCTGCCGGTCCATCTGAATACGATACTGACCTATAAAGCTTTTGAACACCACGATATATATAATAACCATGGGAACCACCGCCGTATAGGCGTATACAGCCTGTACTCTGTTTTCCAGATAACTGCCCGGCCAGGAGGCCACAAAAATCAGATAGGCACAAAAGCTGCAGGGAATCAAAGTGAGTATGCCCCAGTGGTCAGGAATGACCTTGATCAGCATACGAAACGGCCTGCGCAGAAAACGCCACTCCAGATAAATGGTGGTCCCATAAAACACACCCATCAGCAGGATGTTCATCCATGGAGAAAGGTCAAAGAACTCCGTCAGCTGACGAATCATGGAAACCGCCAGTATGGACAGCAGAATTTGCGTCATGTAGTTAAAGACCGCCTGCGCGGGGGTATCGTTTGCCGCCCAGTAGGTGAGCGCTGTGGCAGGAACAGAAATGGTGAGATAAAACAGACGGAGCAGCAGCAATTCGCCCCCTATCCATATCAAAACCATGCTGGAGCCAATCACCCAGAGGCTGTAAACTGCCAGAATCAAAAGCAGCTTTTTGCGTCCAAAACGAAAATCGGTGACACTTGCCATCATTCCCACGGTCATCATGGTAATAAAGAACGCGCGAAAAACAAGAAAAACCGTATTTGTCATAGCGATCGTTCCTCCAGCCAGTAGCAGCCCCAAGCCTTCTTAAATTCTGTCGCCGCTGCCCTGGGCAGCACCACCGTCCGACCATTATTCAGCAAGGCCATCTGCCCGTTCACACCAGCAACATGCTGGAAATTCAGCACAAAGCTGGCGCCGCACAGGCAAAAGCGACGGTCAGCCAGCAGCGGCGCGGCCGCCTCACGGAAAGAAACCCGAATGCTCTGGGAATCTATAATGTCATCGGTACAATAATACCGCATACACCGGCCCACCCGCTCCACATACTGGATATGCTCCAGCAGAATGCGGCGGGGACCATCCGACGTGCTTACCACGATGGCGCTGCTTCGCCTCTGATTGAGTTTTTCCACTGCTCCGTCCAGTACCTGGAAGAATTTTCCCTGCTCCACCGGCTTGAGCAAATAAAAAAAGGCCCGAACATCATAACTGTCAGCGGCAAAATCGTTGGAGTTGGTCAGGTAGATAATCTCTCCTTCCGTGCCCAACGTCCGCAAACACCGTCCGGTATCGATGCCGCTCAGCTGCGGCATAAGGATGTCCAGCACATACAGGTCAAAGCCTCCTGTATCCTCGGCTCTGGCCAACAGCGCATTGCCGCTGCTGAATATTTCTACCTGTCCATTGAGGCTGGGACGGGACTGGAGATAGGTATTGATCAGCGCCGCTATTTTGTTGCGCTGCTTTTCTTCATCATCACATACGGCAATATGCAGCATGGCTGTCATCCTCCATAAGAAAGCGCAAATTTTGCGCATATAATACCAAATTTTGAACATCATCTTCCGAATTTTATTGCAATTTGCAATAATGAAAATAGCATGGATCTGTAAAAACGTCAAGTGTGATCTGCAAAGCCCACTGCAGCCGTACAACGCCTTTTATCCGCTCCAAATGGGGCGGTCCCGTGTAGCGCCGGCCTTTATTCTCACAAAACAGCATATTCCCATAGAAAGCGATCATTGTTATTCCTGCCGCTATGGGGATGCTCATCCGGAGTGCCCGGCGATACCGGAGGCAGCGATCCGGTGCCGGTTGGAAAAACAGGTTAAACAAGGCGGCGTACTGCCACCGTTTCAAAAAGAGGGGTCAGTGATGCATAAAGTTCTGAAATCATTAAAACATAGATTGCCCTTTGAACTGAAGGTTCCTGATTATATCCGCCAGGAGTTTCTGCAGGAATCGGTGCGTAAAAATAATTTCTCCTTAAAGATTATCTGTGGGATTATTTTCGCCACGGAGCTGTTTAATATTGCCCGGGTTTTGTTTTGGTCGCGGTCCGGCCTGACGACACGCAACAATCAAATCTATTTTTCCATGTACTGCATCCTGATCCTTTTCGGGGTGCTGTGGCTGGTTGTGCGGCATCCGCTGCAGCGGGCTCCGGCAGGCTTGCAATGGGTCGTTCAGTCTGTGACCACCAGCCTGATTTTGCTGTGGCATATGGTGCTCAACACCTATGACCTGTACCGGGATCCGGCAGCCGGGACTACTGTACTGACAACGGCACTGCTGGGATTGTCCTTGCTGATCCAGCTGCCGCCTTTCTACAACGTGGCACAGTCTGCAGCAAGCTATCTGCTGTTCCGGATAATGATGGCTCCGCTGATGGACGCGGGTGACCGGCTCAATCTGACCATCACTTTTTTGGTCGGGCTGGCTGTCTCTCTGGCCCATGCTCATCATACCTGTATCACCCTCAAGCAGCAAAAGCAGATTGTGGAAATCAACACCAAACTGCAGGAATTGGTGCAGCTGGATCCCCTCACGGGACTGCTGAACAAAACCGCGGTGGAATGCTGGGCGGAGCAGATGCTCCAGGAGGCAGAACACACCGAAAAAAGCAAAGGTTTGACCTTGTTTCTCATGGATCTGGATGAATTCAAAAGCATCAATGACCGCTACGGACACCCCTGCGGAGATCATGTGCTGACAGAAACAGCAGAAGCCATGCGCCGTGCTTTTCCCCATGCGGCAGCCCTGGGAAGAGTTGGCGGGGATGAGTTTGCCATTCTCTACGACCATTCCCTGTCAGAGGCCCAAGCCACGGATTTGAGCCATGGCTTGCTGGAGCAGTTGGAAAAGATCCAATGGGAAAATCAGCCCCTGGAGGTTCGATGCAGTATTGGCGTTTGTATTTGCAGCAAAGCTCCATGCTGTTATCAGAGCCTTTACACAGAAGCGGACCGTATGCTGTACCACGCCAAGAAAAACGGCAAGTGCCGGTGTTGTATCCAACAGCTGAGCTGCGGAAAAAACACGGCCCCTGAGAAGAACTGTATATAAAACCTGGCTGCGTTCAGGCATATTTTGCCTTTCGGCCTGGTTTTAAGTGCGATACCTGCTATAAACACCGCCGCTGCGGCTTCACAATCGCCGGAGCCGCTCATAATGGATGTTCCGCCGGCAGTATTGGGGGAAAAATGCCTGTACAAAAATTTGCGTCCATGCAGCTTTTCAAAATGGCACTGGCCGCCTGTTTCAGGCGCCATAATAACTCAGCAGCGGATGTAAAAACGTTTCGGTGATCCCGCACCACCGCTTTCCCCAAATTCACTCTGGATATCTGCACTTATGTGCTGGCAGCAGTTGGTTGTACTGCTGTCAGCATTATTTTTGCCGTTTTGAATCTTTGCAGAAGTCTCTGACCCTTTTTGACTGCTTAAAGTATTTTCCTTCCCGGGCAAGATATGATACTGGGGGAAATCTTGCCGTAAAAGCAGCTGTGAAAAATGGTCATGTGTGGGTTGATTACTTTGCGCCAAAGAAAAGAGCCGCATTTCGGCTTCACTACGGCCCTGGCCGCTTGACATTGGCAACTGCGGCCTTTGGATTATGAGCTGGATTTCCACGGGG
Organism: Angelakisella massiliensis; assembly: GCF_900104675.1. Classification (GTDB taxonomy): domain Bacteria; phylum Bacillota; class Clostridia; order Oscillospirales; family Ruminococcaceae; genus Angelakisella; species Angelakisella massiliensis. The sequence continues at coordinate 338,193 of NZ_LT629945.1, forward strand.
CTAAGAGACGTTCTGCCCGTTTCCAGCGGAGAAAATCATGCTTTCGTCCTTCAATTGTTTCGCTCATTACATGGCTGCGGTCACATATGAATCGGGATTTGGGACAAATTCGGGAAGAATCTGAAGATTTTTTCTTTTAAAAAGGGGGCTTCGGGCTGGGATTTCTTCTATCAAAAATCAGCACACAAAATCAGGGAGACTTTTTATTGGGTTTGTGAAGAGCAGCCTGCCAGATGGATTTCTGTTTTTACAGGCAGAATGGTGCATATGCCAATAAAGCTCGGGAAACCGTTTTTATCTTTTTGAAGCATCTTTATTCAAAAGACATCTTCCCCTCGGAAAATCCGACAGCCTTTTACAATAGTAAATCTCAATACCAACCATCTTTTTTTCATATTTTACTTCCACAAACAGCCGATGCTATACTGAAAACAGAAGGCATGCCGGATTACGTCGGAAAGGGGCGTCATATGGAACCCAAATTATCCTTTATCGATCAAAGCCATATTGCAAAAAAAGCTGTGTTTTATGTGGGAGGCCACTACACAGGAAAAAAGGAGAAAACCCACCTGTGCAACCAGATGTATGTGGAGGCCTATTTCCCCCATACCCTGCTTTATCCTCATCCCATCATCATGTTCCACGGTGCGGGACAAACCAATGTCAACTGGATGATTACCCCTGACGGCCGCATGGGGTGGGCCGATTACTTTGTCTCCAAGGGATTTGCCGTCTATCTGGCGGAGCAGCCTGCCCGGGGACGTTCCGCCTATCATCCGGAGGAAAACGGTCCCCGGATCTATCATTCGGTGGAATCTCTCATCCGCCGCTTTACCTCTGACCAGGGCGAATGGCCCCAGAGCCGCAAGCATACTCAATGGCCAGGCGAAAGCACCAGCCTGGAGGAAGAAACCCTAAAACAATTTCTGGCCTCTCAGGTGGAGTATCTCCCCAGCAACAAGGATTCTCAGGCGCTGGTACTGGCAGCGGGACAGGAGCTGCTGAACATCACCGGCCCTGCCATCCTGCTGACCCATTCTCAGGCAGGCCCCTTCGGGTGGCTGCTGGCCGACGCCTGTCCTCAGCTGGTGAGAGGAATTGTGGCCATGGAGCCCTCGGGACCTCCTTTCTCCGCCCATCTTACCAGCAGCATCGCTGAAAACTACGGCCTTACGGAGCTTCCCCTCCACTATGATCCTCCTGTAGAGAAGTTGGAAGACCTGAAGCTGACGCTGTTGAAGGCCCCGGAACAGGACCTGTCCGATGGCTGGATCTTCCAGGAGCCGGCCCCTCAACTGCCCAGACTTCAGGGAATCCCCATCCTGCTGCTGGTGAGCGAAGCCTCCTACCACGCTCAGTATGACCACCTCACCTCCCGGGTGCTCCGTCAATGCGGAGTACAGCATGACTTTGTGCGTCTGGAAGAGCAGGGGATTTACGGAAACGGACATATGATGATGTTGGAAAAAAACAATCTGGAAATCGCAGATCTGATTATAGACTGGCTGAAAAAATCTTGAAAAATAAAAGACGCATTTTTCAGGGTAACCCTGCTGCGTCTCATGACTTGGAAATATTTTACATTTCAGTTCTGTGATATCCTCTCAGTCTCAACAGAAAGGAAGAAAGAGCATGAAGGAAAAGAAAAAATTCAAAGTTCCCAGTTCCTTTGCCATTATTGTGGCTGTTATGCTGCTGGCCTCCATCCTCACCTATGTGATTCCCGGAGGACAGTTTGAGCGCACAGTGGATGAAAGCGGCAAAACAGTGGTGGTGGCCGGCAGTTTCCAATACATTGATCCCACCCCTGTCAATCCCCTGTCCATTATGACCTATGTTTTTCCCGGCCTGACCAGTGCCGGTTCCATCATCTTCGCCCTGCTGTGTGCCGGCGGCGGCCTGGGCATCGTGCTGGAAACCGGTATGTTTCAGGGAGCCGCCTGTTCCTTCAGCAAAAAGGCCAAAGGCAAGGAGTGGCTGGTGGTGACCATGCTCACCATCGTTTTCGCTTTGCTGTGTATTCCCATCAACCTTAACTACTTCATTCCCTTCGCGCCCCTGGGAATTATTGTGGCCATGGCTATGGGGTATGATGCCATTGTAGGAATCTCCATTATCATGCTGGGCGGCGCTGTGGGCTTCTCCTGCGGCGCCATGAACCTCTCCAACACCGGTACCGCCCAGGCTATCGCTCAGCTGCCGGTCTTCTCCGGCATGGGCTACCGCCTGTTCTGCATGATTCCCTTTCTGGTGGTCACCATTATCTATATTCTTGTGTATGGCAAAAAGATCAAGGCTGATCCCACCAAGAGCTATATCTATGGTACCAAGGTTGACTTCGGCAGCTTTGACACCGACAATCTTCCCGCTTTTGAGAAAAAGCATATTCCCGTAGCCATTGTGGTGGCGGCTTCCATCGGATATATGATCTATGTGGCCATCTTCTCCGAGCTCTCCTACGCTTCTGCTTCCTCCATCTTCATCTATATGGGCCTTCTCTCCGGTTTCGCCTACCGGATGTCATTGGACCAGATGTGCAAATCCTTTGCCAATGGCGCCAAGGGCATGGCTACCACTGGTGTCCTCATCGGCTTTGCCTATGCCATTTCCGGCATCCTTTCCGCCGGCAATGTCATGGATACCGTGGTCAATGCTCTGGCCAACGCGCTGGGCTATTTTCCCACCATTCTTCAGGCTCCTGCCATGTTCATTATGCACATCATTGTTAATTTCTTCGTCACCTCCGGCAGCGGACAAGCAGCCGTTACCATGCCCATCTTTGTACCTGTGGCCGATCTGGTGGGGATGTCCAGACAAACCGCTGTGCTGGCTTTCAACTTCGGTGACGGCTTCTGCAACTTCATCCTACCCCACGCTGCGGCAACCATGGGCTTTGTGGGCTGCGCCAATATTCCCTTTACCAAATGGCTCCAGTATGTGATCAAACTGTTCTTCATCTGGGTGGTCATCGGCTGCCTGCTGCTGATGGGCGCCACACTGATCAATTATGCGTAAGGAAAGTGCTGACTGCTTACCAGTTCCAGAAAACGTTCCACTGTAACCGGCATATAATCCGACTGATAATAGCAGACGGAAGTAGTCCAATAAGCACAGTGCTCCCCTGCGATTTTAAAAACCTGTACAGCCTGACGATTGGGTGCGAACCGGCGAACATAATGCTCCGGCAGGAAGGTGAATCCCATCCCCCGGGAAACCAGCTCAAAGGCGCTGGGAAATCCATAGGTGGAAACAGCCACGGGAGGATGGATTCCCGCCTGCTCCAGGGCAAAGTTGGAGATATGGCGGATACGCTGATTGTGATTGAACTGGACATAGGGTACCGAGGCCAGTTCGCTGAGGGACAGCAGCGGAAGATCATCGTCTCCCACTGGTTTTTCCCCCGTAAGAGGATACTGCTGTGCAACCACCACACAAAAATCTTCCCTGAGCAGCGGAACATGGACCAACCGCTTGGATTCAAAATTCTGCTTTATGTTCAGCTCCCGGGGATACTGATGGGTCAGTATCAGGTCCAGTTCTCCCTGAGATAACAACCGTTCCAGTTCGGTACTGTTTTTCTCCTGCAGCCGCACCTCCACCTGGGGATATTTTCTTGTATACACCGGCAGGAAGCTGGTGAGAATCAACAAGGTGTTATACCAGGAAGCACCAATGGACAGAGAACCACTGGTGACCTGCTGCATATCCTCAATCGCTTTGGAAAAATGTTCCCATAACTCCAGAATGTCGCAGGCCACCTTATAATAAAGGGCGCCGGCATCGGTGAGCACCAGACCGGATTTCTGCCGGTAGAACAGAGGACAGTTGAGTTCCTTTTCAATCCGCTGAACACACTGGGTCAGGGAAGGCTGCGCCACATGAAGCTTTTGAGCGGCGCGGGTAATGTTTTTCTCCTCCGCAATGGTTTTGATATACAGCAGTTCCTTGTCTTTCATCGATCTCTTCACCGACCCCTTCTCATCCTCATACAACATACAAACAGCCGCATCGGCCTTCACCGGTGCGGCTGTTTGTATGTGAAAAACACACTGGAAAACACTGCCATCCCCATACCTCGCCACCGGCACAATCCAACGGAAACGGCATAAACCCAAGCCGCTTTCAAAAGTCATACATCGTCCATCGCCGTCCTATGATCTGTCAATCGCGGAATGTCATCTTCTGTGATTGTTCCGCCCCTCATTCAGACCGTCATGTACCACAGTCAGGAAAAGTTCATCCGGGCGGGGGCCTTTTTTCACATTCTTTTTCTCCACAGCGAATGCCCTGTTTTCTAAAAATATTTTTCCAAAGCCACAGAATATTTTATCTTTGTTATTCATTATATCAAGGCTGTTTTGAAATGTAAAGTTGCAAGGAAAGGCCTGCCGGCATGATTTCTCAGGGTGATTCTCCCCTTTTGCAAAACTTCTGTGGGTGACACAATAAAGAATATTTTATCCAAGTCTTTGGAGTGAGACAAAAATTTTAATTGCACTTGTCCTGCAATCCACCGGAACGATTCCCTCATAGTACCATGGGAGATTGGCATCTCTTTGTTATAAAGGTTGAAGGACGCAAATTGGCGCGGCAAAGGGCCATCACCTGTGCAGTTTGGAATAGCGGGATGAGAAGCTCAGTCCGGGACCCTGGAATATAGTTTTTTCAAATGCTCTCCTACCCTTTGGAGCACCGGTTCCGCTTTGCGCGCGGATCGACAGGCAAACAGAACGTTTCTCTCCAAAACAAAGTTGGGCAGTACACAGAAAACAGGCGATGGAAAAGTCTGCTGAAATGGCACAACTGCAATTTCCGCCAGTGTCAGAGTGATCCCTTCCCCTGCAGCGGCAAGAAGATACGCCGTCTCACTATTGCTGATATTGAGGATGTATCCCGGCTTGATGTGATACAAGGAAAACAGCTGATTTATATACCGGGTCAAGCCAAATGAATCATTGCCCATAATGAAAGTTTGACCGTTAAGCCGTTCGGGCTGGAGGACGCAAGGATTCTGCGGAGTATTGCCGGTGGTATCCAGCTCTGCCAGTATGGGATGCTGAGCCGGAACAGCCAACAGCAGCTTTTCCCTGGTGATGGTTTCCGCAAAAAGCTCTGAGGACATCACAGCGGAGCCTAAAATACCTGCATCAACAGTCCCCTTTTTAATCAGCTGTTCCATATCCCCATCTGCTGCCTCACAAATCTGGACCGTCAGAGACGGTTCGTGTTTTTTCAGATAGGGCAAAAGCATTGGCAGGATAGATTTTCCACGGTTCAAACCGATTCCAAGAGTAATGTGTTCCGGCTGCTCCTGAGACATGGAATGAAGCGTACGGAGAAGCCGTTCCCGCTGGGCCTCGATCTTCTGCATTTCCGCAATATAGACCTCACCCTCCCGAGTGATCTCAATGGGTGTTTTGCTGCGGTCAAACAGCTTGATGCCCAATTCCTTTTCCAGCCTGTTCAGCCGGAGGGTCAACGCGGGCTGCGTGATAAAAAGCTTTTCAGCCGCATGGGTCAGATGCCGTTCCTCAGCGATGGCCAATATGTATTCAAATGAGTTCATGCAATCGCCTCCCCGTTTGTAAAGACTGTGGATGAGCCGGAGGAAATAGTTCAGCTGACACTGATTATTATATCCATGCTTTTGCCACAAGTAAAGGCAGATAACATTTTGCTTATGCAGATAGCACAAAATACAAATTGGACAACGAAGTATTTTGAGAATTATAATGAGCGCAACAAAGCATTTCATCACTGAAAAGAGGAGGGTATTGGGATGAAAATCACCAATGTTTATTCTGAAAGCTACCGCTGGCCCAAAGAAAAACCCATTCAGAACGGAAAGCATACATTCACGCACAATGAGCTGAACCTTGCCATCATTGAGACCGATGAGGGAATCACCGGTTACGGCAGCAGCTACAATGTGGACTATGTGGAATATCTCAAGCCCTTTTTGGTGGGAGAAAATCCTTTGTGTGTGGAACGGCTGTGGGAGAAAATGTATGTCCCCAAATTTTTGGGAAAGAGAAGTATTTCCACCAGAAGCATCTCCGCTCTGGATATTGCCCTGTGGGATATCCGCAGCAAAGCTGCCAACATCCCGCTTTACCAGCTTTTGGGCGGATATCGGGAAGCTGTACCCTGCTATATCGCCGGCGGCTATTATGGCGAGGGCAAGGGGATCGTGGAACTGCAAAAGGAGATGGAGGAGTATTTAAGCTGGGGCATCAAAAACGTCAAGATGAAGGTGGGCGTTCTTTCCATGAAGGAAGATGCTGCCAGGGTAAAGGCTGTCCGGGATGTGATCGGTGAGGATGTACGCCTGATGGTGGATGCCAACTGCGCATACCGCAGCTACGAGGCCATTGAACTGAGCAAAAGGATTGCAGAATATCACCCATACTGGTTTGAGGAACCGGTGATGTCCGATGATTATGAAGGAATGTTCGAGTTTGCAGCCAAAAGTCCCATTCCCTTGGCCACAGGAGAAAATGAGTATACCTGCTACGGGTTCCGGGACCTCATCGACAGAAGCCGCCCCGCTATCCTCAATCCCGATGCCGGCAGTCTGGGAGGAATTACAGAGTTTATGAAGATTGCCGCCTATGCTCATTCCAAAAATATTGCTTTAAGTCCTCACGGACAGCAGCAGATTCATATCCAGCTGGATTGCGCGGTACCGGATGTGGTGATGGCGGAATTCTATCCCCCCCAGTATGACGCAAAAATTTATGACGCCTTTGTCCACCCCATCCGTTTTGACGCAAAAACGGGTATGGTTTCCCCCAACCAGGCACCCGGCACCGGTCTTGATATCAACCGAGATGTTCTCCAGAACTTCCGTGTAAAATAAGGTCTGTTTTATCTGTTGGCTGAGCTGTTTTATATGCCGCCGTCCCGGGAAGCGGTACATGGAATGGCTGTGATTTTAAATCCATCAGTTTCAGGAGGGTTACAATGCAAGAACAAGGAAAAGTCAAAAAGAAATTAGCAGTTCCTCATTCTCTGGCCATTATTGTCGTTGTGATGCTGCTGGCCGCAGCCCTTACCTACATTATTCCCGCGGGCAGCTATGACCGTACCGTCAATGAGGCGGGACAGACCGTTGTGGATCCCAATAGCTTTCATTATGTAGAGGCGTCCCCCGTCAATCCTCTCTCCATTTTCAATTACGTCTATACCGGTTTGGATAACGCCAGAAGCATCATCTTCGTTTTGCTTGCGGCAGGTGGCGGACTGGGCATTATCCTGGATACCGGCGTTTTTCAGGCTGCGGCCGGTACCCTGAGCCGGCGGACAAAAGGAAAAGAGTCCTTGGTCGTGGCAGTGCTGATGACAGTTTTCTGCCTGCTGTGCGTACCCATCAATCTCAACACCTTTATTCCCTTTGCGCCGTTGGGAGTACTGATTGCAGCAAGTCTGGGCCTGGACGCCGTTGTGGGTGTCTCCATCATCATGCTGGGAGGTGCTGTCGGCTTCTCCTGCGGCGCCATGAACCTCTCCAATACCGGCACCGCCCAGCAGCTGGCTGAGCTGGATATCTTTTCCGGTATGGCATACCGTTTGTTCTGTATGGTACCTTTTTTGATCGTCACCATCCTGTATGTAGTATGGTACGCCAAAAAAGTGAAGAACGATCCCACCAAGAGCTACGTTTACGGCATCAAACTGGACAACAATCTGGATATCTCCAATATTCCTGAGTTCACCAAAGCCCATATTCTCCCCGCTGTTGCCACTGTTGCGGGAATTGGCTATATCATCTATGTGGCTATTTTCGGTTCTCTCACCAATCAGGCTTCCACCGCTATTTTCATTTATATGGGCTTTATCGTGGGCATTGTGGCCCGTATGCCTGTCAATAAAATCTGCCGTTCTTTTGTCAATGGCGCCAAAGGAATGTGCAGTACCGCTATGCTGTTGGGCTTTGCCTATGCTATCAGCGCGATCCTCAACGCGGGCAACGTTATGGATACCGTGGTGTATGCTTTGGCCAGTGTCCTTTCCGTAGTACCCAACATTCTCCAAGCTCCAGCAATGTTCTTTATGCATATCATTGTCAATCTGTTTGTTACCTCCGGCAGCGGTCAGGCAGCCATCACAATGCCGATTTTCATTCCTGTAGCCGACCTGGTAGGCATGACCAGACAAACCGCAGTACTGGCCTTCAACTTCGGGGATGGCTTCTGCAACTTCATTCTGCCTCATGCCGCGGCAACCATGGGCTTTGTGGGTGCCGCCGGTATTCCCTTCTCCCGGTGGTTTAAATTTGCTGTCAAATTGTTCGCCATCTGGTGTGTGATCGGATCACTGCTGCTGATTGTTGCCACAATGATCGGCTATGCCTGATGACCATTGGATTGTCTCAAAAATTGCGCACCTTGATGTACTGCTTTGGAAATGGAATGGAGCTGCGTGGCAGGGTAAAACGCCTTTTGTTGTTTTATATTCAAAAGACATTCACCTGGCTATTATACTTTTGGGGCGATATCTCCAGATAAAATGGGAAAGTCACAGGTGAACAAACGGCAGCGGTGCCCCCCAACACTACTGTTTATACCTATGTCTGGCAGTCTGTGTCAGTCCCTCCATTTAAGCTTTCGGCAGCTTTTATCTGTCTGCGGTTGATCACTCAATCCCTTTCCCATTAAGCTTCACCATTTTCCGGGACATGGCTTGCTGTCCTCTTTCAGAATGTTATGCTGTATCTTCATTCTGCCGGAGAGCTGCAAGCCATGTCCCTTTTTACTGTCTTTTCATCTCAAACTTATTTCATCTGTTGGTAAAAGAAAAATCCGGGCAGAGAAGTCACTGTCTCACCCCAGATTTTTCTTTTTATAAGCTATATGCTCTCACAATACCAGTCTTAATCGGAACCAGCCGTCCGTCAGATCAAACTGACAGATGGCTCCATTTTTCCGGCAAAAGGCAGCAATGGACTGTACCCCCAAGCCGTGCCCGGCCTGCCGGGTTATGGGCAAACCGTCGCTGTCAAAGAAAACCTCACCGGCACAGGGATTGGAAATCTCCAGCATAACGCTGGGCGTTCCCACCATCTTGCAGCGGATCTCCCGCTGCTCCTCCGGCAGCTTCAGATTGGCATGGATCGCGTTTTCCAGTGCGTTTGCAATAACAATGGCCAACTCACCCTCATCCACCGGCAGAATTTCAGGAGCGGAGATCTTTGCCTCTACAGGGATACCCTGGTTTTTGGCCTGATCAAAGTAAGAGGCGAACACAGCATCCAGTACCGGCGGGCGGCACTACCGGATTACTTTCTGCTCATCCAGCCGCCTTCGGGTAGCATCCAGAAAATCCAGCGCGGTTTTCTCCTCTCCCCGGGAAATCATCTCCATGACGGCCTGAATCCGGTGGCGCAGGTCGTGGCGTTCCATACGGATCGAACTCTCCGCAGCTCGCACCGCCTCCATTCGGCCCCGCAGAGCGGACAGCTGCAAAGCGGACAGTTGATTCTCATAGTGGGCACGGTTTTCTTTTTGTACCCGCTCAAAAAACAAATACATCAGGTAATAGGAGCAGCCGCACACCACCAGCACACAGCAAGTGAGGATCGATGAGGTTATGGGATCAATTTGCTCAGAATGATTGACCACATACATCAGGGTAATGAATGAGACTATAGGAATGATACATAAAATTCCCCAGCTGTGATCCATTTGGTGCAGCATCTTCCGATATGTAACGCTGAAGCGCCGCAAAACAAAGAACATGACAATAAAAGAAGCAATGCGCACCAAAAGGGAAAAATATTTATTGTCCCATAAAAACAGTTCTGCCAAATTGGCGGTTACCGTCCCAACACAGCCAATAAACAGGGCGGTTGCCATATTAAAAACAGCACGGAAATCCCGGTGATTGGAGCACCAGAGTGTGTCCAAAATGTACGGAAGCGTTACAGTGAAAATACCCACACGCATATAAGTCTCCCAGAAATTCAGGAAAAGCAGTCCGATCAAGTTGGCGGAGACAATCATTACCGCTGTAATGATCCATCGGGTGCGCCAGATCGTGACCGGCTTGCGGAAATCAAGCATCAGCATCACATAGCTGCCCAGAAATATCTGTGAAACTCCTACAAACAGAGTGTGATAGAAATCCAGTTTCAAGCCCCCCTATTCCATCAGTTACTGCTGCGATTTGCCCACTCCCTCATCCATTGGCTGCCCAAGCTTTCTTAAACCCCATTGCTCCACGGCGGACAGCTCAACAGCCCATCTGTCATCCTGCTCCTGTGCCCTGGCAAAATACCGGAAATTCAGCCAAAAGCTGCTGCGTGGAAAAAAGAAAGTCATGCCGATTCCTCGTTCATACAGGCGCGGATGATGGAAATCAGATCCTGCTCCGCCTTGGAAAGATAGGCGTCGGTTCGATAGAGGATGGCTACCTTTCGGCTGGCAGGGCCGGTTTCAGACTGCAGGGAGAAATACCGCATCCGGTTGGGCATATCGTCGGCAAAGGGCAGGGCGGGACATAAGGTCACTCCGATTCCGCAGCCGACAGCATAAAGTACCTGGGCAAGATTGCGCAGCTTCAGGATGACGTGGGGAACCAGTTGCCGCTCCTCCAGATATTGATCGGTAAATTTGCGGGAGAGCTGATCCTTGCTGAGCATGAGAAAAGGGCGGTCGATCCAGGCGTCAGGGGCCAGGCAGGGAAAACGGAAGCGGGGATCGTCGTATGCGCTGTTCTCCAAATGATACGCTGCCGGGGCAGCCAGAACCATCTCCTCGGTGGAGACGACCTCAGTGTGCAGATCCGAGGAATTCTCGGGTATATGAGCGAACACCAGGTCCAGCTCTCCCAGGCGCAGCTTTTTGAGCAGCGTTTGGGTGTTGTCCTCGTGGACATTGACACAAACTCCGGGATAGCGTTGGTAAAAACGGGGCAGAACGCGGGCAATAAAGAAAATTCCCCGGCTCATAGGTACACCGATCTTTATCTGGCCGCTCCGCTGCTGGGCAACGTCGGCCATTGTCCGGAGCATACCGTTATGCAGATACAAAATTTCGTTTGCGTTCTGGATGAGCTGCTGTCCAGCATAGGTAGGAACCAACTGATGCCCCACCCGCTGGAACAGACAGACGTTCAGCTCCTGCTCAGTCTTCTGCAGAAATTTGCTCAGCGCGGGCTGTGAGATATACAGTTCCTGTGAAGCACGGGAGATCGTCCGGTATTTCCCCAAAGCGGCAATATATTCATAATCCTTCACATTCATCTGCGTTTCCACCCTCCAGCATCCGCCAATATTTTTATAACTTTTAGTTAACAAAATATGATTTTATTTAATTTGATTTCATAGTTCTAGGGATTTATAATAATTGTACTAAATAGATGCGCATCTGAAAAGGGTTTTACGAAAAATATGCAGGAGGAATATTTGTATGCAGCCATTGCTCGCGGCAATCATTATGATTGTCTGTATCGTACTGTTCTTCACTGAAAAAGTCCCAATTCTGATGGTGCCTTTGATCGGCGCGCTGTTGAGTGGCTTGACCGGGCTGATCCCCTTTTCGGACGTTTTCGCGGATTTTGCCAGCAATACGGCGATCCTGATGATCAGCATGAGTATCGTTGGCGCGGCCATGTTCCAGACCGGTCTGGCCCAGAAGGTGGCCGGCGTGGTCACCAGAATCGGCGGCGGCTCAGAGCGCAGCATCATTCTGATCGCTGTCCTTTCCTCAACGGTTCTTTCTGGAATTTTCAATGGTACTTCCACGTTTGTAACTCTCTGTCCCATCATCACTGCCATGTGTGTCGCCAATAAGGTGCCGGTGTCCCGTGTTTACTTTGCGCTGTCCTATGGCGTCATTTTCGGCAGCTTGCTGACACTGATCGGCAGCAGTATGGGACCCATCTCCTCCGGGGTGCTGGAGGAGGCCGGCTATGAACCGCTGGGTTTCTTTGAACCGGCAATGCTCGGCGCTCCATTCGCAATCTGCGGCGTCATCTACCTGCTGACCATCGGGCGCAAATTCCTTCCGGACACCAACGCAATGCCTGAGAAGATGGTGGGTGGTAAGGAGGCACAGAACGCTACACCGGCCAAACTGAAGATCTCCGCGGTAGTCCTGATTGCAATCATCCTGACCATGGTGCTTCAGCCGGAAAATCTGCCGTTTTTCATCATCGCGGCAGTGGGCGCGGTGGTTCTGGTGCTGACTGGCTGTCTGAATACAAAACAGTTCCTGGACGCCATCCCCTGGCAGACGATCTACATTCTGGGCGGTATGTCGGCGGTGGGTAATGCCATCGAGAACAGCGGCGCAGGAGAAATTTTCGCCAATGCGGTTGTCTCTGTGTACGGCAGCTTCTCCAGTCCGATTATCCTGCTGGCTGTCGTATACCTGACCACCACCATCCTGACCCAGTTTCTCTCCAACTCCACCTCCGCCATCATTATGGCGCCCATCGCCCTGCTCATCTCTCAGGCGGTGGGGACCAGTGCGGAGCCGTTCGTTATTGCCGCCTATGCGGGTTCCATCTCCTCTTTCTGCACGCCGATTGCAACCAATGTTCTGACCTTCATCTATGAACCTGGCCAATACAAATGGCGGCATTATCTGAAGATGGGCATCGGTATGCAAATCATCTACTTTGTCGTCAGCATGGTCCTGATCCCAATCATCTGGCCGTTCCACTGACGCAGATTAAAGGAGCGGAGCGTTCATGGGAGCTTACAGAATCGAACAGATCACCCTGCTGGACCCCATCCGCCGTCAGCGGATGCAAACCGACATCAGCATGGAGGACGGCCGCATCCGCGGGCTGGGCGCGCCACCCAGCGCAGGGGAGCAGGTCATTGACGGCCGTGGACTGTACGCCACCTGCGGCTGGATTGACGCGCATGTACATACCTATCCCCACCCAAAAACCCTCGGTGTGGATCCCATGTCCATGCTCAAAGACGGGGTAACGGCTGTGGTGGACGCTGGAACCGCAGGGCCGGGCAATTTCCAGGATTTTTATCAGAACTGGCTGCAAAAGTCCCCGCTGCGGCAAAAGGCGTATCTGAACCTGGCTTACATGGGTATTTCGGAAGGGACGGTTGAACTGCAGGACCTGAGCACCGTCTCGCTGGAGGCCTGCCGGGAAACCGCGGCAGCATATCCGGAGGTTATCCTCGGCTTCAAACTGCGGATCGACCCACGGGTCTGTCATGAGCCTGAAAAGGCCTTGGCCTTGGCCAGGAAGCTGGGCGACGAAACAGGCAAACCGTTTGTGGTGCATGCCAGCCGCTCGACGTTGCCCATCGATACCATTCTCTCCTATATGCGTACGGGGGACATCTATGCCCATACCTTTGCCCAAAAGACACCGGGTATTCTGGACGAATCAGGTCATCTGAAGCCGGCTGTCCTGGAGGCCAGGGCGCGCGGCGTACGTTTTGACCTCTCCCACGGCAACGGCAACTTCTCATTTTCTGTCGCCGAAAGGGCACTGGCACAGGGCTTCCTGCCGGATGCGATCTCGTCGGACATTCATGTTCGCAGCAAAGAGCGGGTGGGCAGTCTGGCGCTGGTGATGAGTAAGCTGATGGCCTGCGGCGCGGACCTCTGGACGGTGCTGGAGCTGGTGACCGGCAAGGCGGCCGCAATGCTGAATCTCCCGGAGGACTGCACGGTTGGGGTTGGGCATGAGGCAAACCTGACCCTGTTTGAACTGCATGAAGGAGCGTATTCCTTTACTGACAGTGATGGGATGCCAAAAATGGGGGCCTGCCTCATTGCGCCCAAAGGAGCTGTCCTGGGTGAACAGGTTTATCTGTGATATGGCACCGCTGCAAAGCGGTCTGAGTCAGGACCCCCGGCTAAGCGGGGGGCTTGGGATAGCCCTAGAAGGGCATGATACGGACAACGCCCCTAAAGGGGCCACGAATGGGTCGGCCAACTGCATTGCTGACTCATGGCGGGCCCCTGAAGGGGCGTTCCTTTACGCCTTGGTATTCTTGCTACCCGTAAACGGGTCTATGAACTCCTTTAAACTCATTTGATCCGCTATCTGGTCTGTCTCTAACTGTTGTTTGATGTATTCCTGTATTTGCTTTTTATTTCGCCCCACTGTATCTACATAATATCCTCTTGCCCAGAAAGGTCTGTCCCCATACTTATACTTCAGATTCGCATGTCTGTCAAAGATCATTAAACTGCTTTTTCCTTTGAGATATCCCATAATTTGTGATACACTATACTTCGGTGGAATACTCAGAAGCATATGGATATGATCTGGGCACGCTTGTGCTTCTATAATTTCCACTCCCTTTTGCTCACACAGCTTTCGCAGTATTTGTCCGATATCTTTCCTGATCTGACCATATATTGCCATTCGCCGGTACTTTGGCGCAAATACCACATGATATTGGCATCTCCATCTTGTGTGCTGCAAACTTTCTATATCTTTTTCTTTCATAGAAAAGACCTCCTGGTTCTTTATTGTTGCAGTTGGCCGACCGCAACTCTATTCTACCAGAAGGTTTTTTCACTATATAATTTCTTTTACTCTCCCCGGCTTAGCCGGGGGTTCTCTTTTCGCTAAAGCATACTAACGGAAAAGGCGGACAGCCATGGCTGTCCGCCTCTTAGCGCCCCGGGGCCGATGGGTCAGATTTCGTACCTATCGATAAGGCCCCGACTGTCGCCTTTTTTTGCATTTTTGAGGGTTGCGTCGTATATTAGAAGTAGAGGTGAATGACAATGCCAAAAAAGAAGCAACCCATGATCTTGGAAGACAAGCTATTCCGTTGCATTCTCAAAATGAAAAACATGACCTACAAAGATTTTTTTGAGCTATATCAGAAAAAATCGGTTGAACAGAATACAGATGAACAGCCTGGCTGCACATACAGCGGATTTATTGGATGGCTCACTGTATATGGGATCAAATTCAAGCGAATCCCCAGCTTTTTGGACCTGCTGGGCTACCGGCTGATCGCTGTTCCCAAAGACGCTTCGATTATGATCTGTACGACTGAAGGGGATACCGGACAAGCGGTTGGGACTTTGCCTTGGGTTGATGATACCCAGACAGGAATCCAGGTCGTTACAGTAGAATCCGGGTCACAGAAAATCTCCACAGAGTTTCTGGAAAACCAATACCGGTTTTCGCTGCGGCGCCGCTCTAAATCATCTGACAAAAAGGAGGTATCATGATGCTTCAGACCAACTTCAAGACTTTCCTCCGGCATACAGCCATGTATTACCGGATGCAGCTGACACCCAAAAATCTATCAGTAGTCGCTACCTATGCGGTACTGACAGCAGCAGCTGTGACAGCGGCCAGTATCGTAACAGCCCGAGCAGGTGTTGCAAAATGGGAATTAGAAGATGTACTGAACCAGGATGTATACGAAAGCACATCTGCTTATTATGCAACAGAAAGCGAGGCTCCGGAGCTGACCGAAAAGCAGTTCCATCTTCAGATGCCAATGTCGCTTGAAGGATTTCTCTCTACATCAAATTATGCTGCGGAGCACAGCTCGGACCCGCAGCATCCAAAGCTGGATGAGCTGGTGGAAAAGACAGTAGATCCCAGCTATTTTGCCAACTATAAACTTGATTTACCAACCGACGAGGAATGGGAAGAAAACGATTTTATGGAGTTCATTGAAAATCGGCCGCCCGAGTCGGTTCTTGAATGATTGGGGCCGGCAACCGCACCGTTTCGTTTAAGGCGGCAGCGGCAGTGTTCTTTATGGCAATGATTGTCCCCACCATCATATTTCAAGGCATTCTGATGCTGATCTATGTCCCCAGCGACAGTATGGTTCCCACACTGGAAAACGGAGATCTTCTGATCGGAAGCCGCGTTTTTTCTTCTCCTGAACGTGGGGATATTGTGGTTTTTGAGGAAGGTGGAACGCTCTTAATCAAAAGAGTCATCGGACTGCCAGATGAGACTGTCCATATCGCTGAGGATGGATCTGTCAGCATTAACGGTGAAGTGTTGGCTGAACCGTATGTTGTCAATCAGCGCAAAGGACAAGCACAGGATTTTGAAGTACCAGAAGGAAAATATCTTCTCCTGGGTGATAATCGGGAACATTCGTATGATGCAAGATATTGGGACGATCCATACGTCCCGTTGTCCGCAATTCGGGCTATTGCTTGGAAGAAAGTATTCACTATTTCAAGGATAATTAAGGGGTGACTATTTTGAATAGGAAAATTTTGATTGGCTGTGTAACTGCATTGGTGCTTTTATTGCTTATCCTTTTTGCGCTCTTCGGCTCAAAGCACCCTGAACCCTCTCTAACTGATCCCAGCAGCTCAACATCGCAGGAGGAAGCTCCGCCTGATGAGCAGCAGTCCGAACCAATCTCAGGGATTCCAGATCTCTCCCCAACTGATGACAGCTATGAGCATCCTTATGAAGAAATAGATGTCGGCGCACTTTCCAAACCTACATTGACAGAAGCCGAAGCAAGAAAGAAGATTGAAGATTTTCTGCCCAAGCTGCTGGCTTTGGATCCGGAAGCGGTGGAGCAGGTCTCCCCTGGAACTATGATGGGAGAATATAACCCCTTCCGGCTGATGCTGGATGTTGCTCTCGCAGATCAAGCCACCGGTGATGCATTCCGGCACATGGGCGAACTGACAGAATATGAAATTCTGAATATTTCCTATAACCCTGACCGGACCAACTTCATTATTGTGACATTATCTGTGACAACCCCGTATCTCAACGCAGAGGCCCAGGAATTGGCGGCTGGCAGCGAGATACTTGCTCTACAGGAATATACCAAGTTTCGTGAAAGCGGCGCCGCCAAGAGCCTTGCAGGCCGTTCTCTGAACGATGTTCCGCTTTCAACTGATCTGGTCGAATTGACCTTCCTCGTGATTGACGACGAACCGATCCTCTATTATCCGGAGAGCTGCATGTACGACGATGATGAAGTACCGCAGTATGCCTTCTTCTGGGGCGGAATTATCTTTTATGGCACCAATGGCGGAGATCTGCTGCTGGAAAACACTTATGGCAGCAGCCAGGAAGTCTCTGAATCAGCATTTGGGCAGCCTGAACTGCTTGAATATCTGAAAACCGCCCTTGACTATGTACGCAACAGTGATGTAGACTCTCTCAGCTCCATGACTGCCGGCGATGACGAAATGGCACACAATCTTCTGCCTGGAATTTGGAGAGATATGAAGCAGCTTTTCAATGATTCCGATGGGCTTGAAGAGGAAATTCGCAATAGGAGCAGTTCGTTGGAATATGAAATCAAAACGTATCTCCTGAAAGATGAGGGCAACGAGCTGGGTTTGGTTGCGGTAAGATATTCCACTGTTGACCCCATCACAAACAAACGGGTCTACAACACAAGGACAGTCACGATTTATAATCTGAAAAAAGCACTGAAAGACTGCGGAATCTCACTCAATGCGCTTATCTCCCAGGTGGCAGAAGATTGCTGGAACGGTGGTGCTTCTATGGCCCGTTACAGATTAAATCTTTTGGATGAGATGCAGGCGTGATGCCTTAAATAAAGCGGAAAGGAGAATAGCTTTGACCGATATTGAGCTTGTGCAGAATGGTATCATCCGGGATGAACGGCAGGAAGGCCAGCAGCTTTTCCATAAATTGAACTGGAACCGAGAGCTTTATCCGGACCAAGTATTCGGAGACAAAGCGGTTTTATCCTATTTCGCTTGCCTGACCAATGATGGCCTCATCTTGCCGCTGCAGTTTGTAAAATCCGGCCACAGCAGATCCATTGTGCGGCAATGGTGTTGGTTTGGAAAAGATGCGCCCTGGGAAGTATTGGCGTGGGCAGTAATTTAGAAAAAAGCATTGACCCGATACATGATAAACGGTAAACTATAAGTAACCAAGTTGTTTTTCACTGCTTCCATGGCAGTAATGTGAGGCCCCAGGAACCTGGGAGCCGGATTTCAAACCAAAGGCATGACTGCGCCCAAAAGGCGTAGTTGTGCCTTTTTTTCATTTTGCCGGAAAAGCGGCCTGCCCGGGCAGCTTTTCGAAATATAAAAACATCTGAAAGGAGAAAAAACGATGAAAAAGAAAAAACACACATACTGCGTCTTTTGTGGCAAAGAGATCCGCTGGATTCGCAGAAAAGGTACAGTCAAAGCGGTTCCTTGCGAAACCCGCTGTATCAGCTTTGTTCCCGACCCCAATGGGCAGCATGTCTTCATTGATATGGAAGGCAATGCCCGCCGCGGCCGGGAGACTCCCGATGGGCTGATTGGTTTCTACCGACACGCCTGCCCCAACTTTCCCAGCCGCTCTGTCCGCTCCGAGAAGGACGAGCAGGCGCGGCGCTGGGCATGAAATGGAGGCTTCGCTTTGGAAAAGAAATCAAGAATGCCCAGCATTGATCTGCACCCCACCCGATGCCATCTGTGCGGCGGTGAGGTGATTTTTACGAGCAATGCGAGAATTTATCAGGGAAAGGAGTATGGCAGCGGCCGGTGCTATCTTTGCCTGCAGTGCGGAGCACACGTCGGAACGCATATACCACGTCCTGATGAGGCCCTGGGACTGCTTGCTAACGCCCCTATGCGTAAAGGTAAGGTCCAGTGTCACGAGTTGTTTGACCGGCTCTGGAAAGGCAAGGATCAAAGCCGGAAGCTGCGGTCTAAACTGTATGCCTGGCTTTCTCGCCAAATGGGAATCCCGTTGGCAGACTGCCACTTCGGGTATTTCGACCTGCAGCAGCTGCACAAAGCGTACAGTATCCTCCAGTCTATCAGCGATTACGATGCGAAACTGGTCGATGGAAAACTTGTATTCGAACCGAATAATCAATTAAAGGCAACCGCTTGAACTGAGCAGTTGCCTTTTTCAAAGGAGAATGAAAAATGTCAAAAAATATGATAACCCCCTTCTATTACCACAGCCGAAAATTTGCAGAAGAACATGGGCAGCTGGACGCATATCGCACTTCCCTGCGTGCTAACCAGTCCTGCAAAGAAGCAATTGAGAGAGCGATCCGCAAGCATTTCGATGGAATGCATCTGGATGAAGCTGCCGTTACTGAGGTGGTTCAGGAATTTGGCTCTGAGCGGGTTTTTTACATTCTGGCCAATACTGTCCAGCTGAAGTCATAGGATGGCCGTTTTTCCGGAAAAAATCGGCAGGTACTCTCGCCTGTTCCGATGATTGATGCGGAAGAAACACGCCTCACCTATGCTGTGACAAGTCACTCTGCGGTTCTGGATGGATTCATTTCTCAATTTCTCAAGAAGTTTAAGGAGAATATGTAATATGGATACTGTAAAACTCAAAAAACCCCTTTTTGTCAATGGAAATTATAACCGCGCCGGTACACGGATGCGCTCCATACTGGACCGGGAGATCTCCAATGGCACTGATACATATCAGCTTTGGAGGTCGGCCGGAAAACCGGAAGTCGAATACCCCAGTACAAACAATGATCGTTATTTATTGTATATCGAGATTGGGGGATTTCTGGCGCCTCTGGGACTGACTGAATTTCGTCTGATCGACAGATGCGGATACCCCGAAGCAATGAAAAATCTGTATGGTTCTCCGGAAGATCGGGAACAGTTTTTCCATGATCTTCGGAATAATCCAGATGCCAATTCTCTGGTGGCAGCGGCAGTTGCCAAAGAAAATGAGGAGATTAACCGCATTGGTGCCGATCCTGCGCTTCAGGCTGATTATGTCAAAGGCTATTTGGAGGTTCACATTGAAATCTATGAGAAAGCCAAGAAAAATGATGGTGCCTCTCACCCGGATTTCATCGGCGCTTTGGCGCTGAATGAATTGGATGAATGTGTTGTCCTCTCGCAGAAGCATCGAGAACGGCTTAAAATCATCGAACACGAGGAAATGGAGAGAAGACACGCAGAAGATCTGAAAATGTATCGTGAGATGAACAAAAAAGCCGATGCAGCTCTGGAATATGCGATGAAAACCATTCAGGAAGGCGGCGTTTTGAGAAACACTGAACTGACCACCTATTGTGAAAAAACGGATAGCTGTCAGACGCTTTGTGTTGTTAACCGCCTTTTTGAGAAATATGGCATCGCTCTGCCGGCTCGCACCAAAGGCTGGATCAGCAGCAAGCTGGTCAGCATTTCCTTCATCGACGGAAATGTTGCCAATCTTCGATACCAAAAGATAAACCATGCCGGAGCTTCACAGGTGATCTGGGATTATCTGAGGCAGCTGTGTCTGGCAGTTAACGAGAAAAAAACGCAGGAGGTATAAGCATGTTTTACGGTATGTTAATACAGCATTGTAACTGGTGTAACAACGAAATAGCCCATGTCGTTACCCAATCAGCTGAACGGCGGAATGAAATTATACACTCAGCTTTGCAGTGTGGTGATGAGATCAAGCTCCATGGGTTTGCAAATGAAAAAGAAGCGTACACTTTTGCCTATGATTTTTCTCCCGAAGAACGGGAGAGAATATTGGGCAAAGACGGCTTTTGTCCAGCTTACGCAGCTTATCCTTATATTGATGGAGAGCAGGTTATTCATTTGGCCAAGCATTTGGGTATTGATTTTAATGAGAGCTTGAAAGAACTCATTTTTCTTTATCTTGAGGGAAGCAACCACCCAAGCGATTTTACATTCGATGAACTTAATCAGATGTACACAGACATTAAAAACGATTACTTCCTGTCTCTGAACTTAGTTAGTTCTATGTGTTCCATCAAAACAGAACGGGATGCCTTGGCTAAAAGAATCAACCAGATCGCTGCTGGCGCTATTGCAGCTGCTGGCCCGGGATTCAATCCATTTAATCATGAGGCCCAGGCACTTTTGAAACGAACAGGCTTTTATTGTGAGGAGGTATAATCAATGAGTTTCGTAACATGGCATTTTTATGGGTATGGCATTAAGGTCGATGAGATCGGCGATGTTCCCAAGGAACGGATCAAATCGCTGATTGACCTGGCTCCTGTCTTTAAGACTCGGCTCCAGGAACAGCTCAATGAAATGCAGATTTCGGATCCTGAGCTGATGGATTATTGCGATGCGATGCAGAACGCTGATCTTGACTTTGCTTTCCTTGGCCTGGCCTCCATTCTGAAATATGTAATGGAGGAGACGGAAGGCCTGAATTTTGTGGCGTGTGACAATTACGATAATGAGCATTTTCTCATTTTCACGCCGCAGTATCCTTGGCGGATGACAGAGCAGGAAAAGCTGGTCACAGAAGAATACTTGAACGACCTCTTTGCAAAGTATGTGGATATCCTGACAGATAAGGTAATCGACATTGATTATCAAACAGTGGAGAATGGAAACTAATCGTATTTCCGCTCTCAGGAAGCATTACAGTATATGAATCAATTCGGTGCGAATATTGAATATTCGCACCGAATTTCATATAATATGATTGGGAGTGATCTATATGGAAAGGCGAATGGCAAAACTCAATATAAGCGCATCTGGAGGAACCGCAGGACGCGGCGGAAAGACCTATAAAGTCACGCTTCCTACCTCATGGATTGAGGCCATGCAGCTGGATTCTGACCAGCGAGAAGTGGAGCTGCTGTTTGACGGGGGTCAAATTCTGATTATACGCCGGCAGACTATCGAATCATTTTTCCAAAAAAAACATGCGCTGAAACACACTCTGTGCCAGCTGCGTTTTTTTGATGGGGATATTCTGTGTACGGAAATTATGGCGGACTTTTCAGATAAGACACTGGTGTGTCAAAATTATACAGATAACCTTGTCAAAACTGCCTTTGGAAAAAACACCCTTCCAGTTTGGGAGGATTTTCAGGCTTTTTTGCAGGAGCGCTGCATTCCGAAAGAGCGAGCTGGCTTGCGAGAGTATCTGGAAACTTTAGGTGTGGATGAGTATGATCCACTGAGCATTATTCTCAAAACCGGTGGTCGTATGGCTGAAGATCAACAATGGTTGGAGGTACAATTCAAATGAGTATCCGCCTGGTCTCAAACGAGAAAATTGCAGAAACATCCAGCAAAGGCAATCAAGAAAAATGGTTGGATTCAAAAAACAACTGTTGGTACAAGCTGGATCAATTCGGCTATGAGGCCTTAGCTGAAACAATGGCCTCCCTTCTGCTGGAAGAGAGCAACATTGAACTGAACACCCCTTTTAAGTTCGTGCGGTATCGGATGGAACGATTATATGCCCATGGCCACGAGCGTACCGGCTGTGTCAGTGCGAATTTTCTTTTGCCTGGGCAGTCCCTGGTCACAATCAACCGGCTGCTCAGTAACTATCTCGGGATGCCTCTCAGTCAAAAATTGTCCCAATTATCCAGTGATAAAAAGAGGATCGCCTATCTGGCTGATGCTACGGTGGAATATACAGGATTGCATCAATTTCCACAGTACCTTACTATGCTTTTTGAAATTGATGCACTTGTCTGTAATGATGACCGGCACCTGAACAATATCGCTGTGATCGAGCAAAAGGGGCAATTCCATTACTGCCCTATCTTTGATAACGGCGCCGGGCTGTTATCCAACATACTGTATTCCCCTATGGATATCGCCCCTGAAGGGCTGATTCCCTCGCTGCGTGCAAGGCCATTTCAGACGACCTTTATGCGTCAAGTGAACGCGGCGCGCAGCCTGTATGGAAAGCAGTTGGTGATTCCAAAATGGAACGCTGCTGCTATTCAAGAGCTGGCACAGCCATTGTTGGAGTATTATCCGGTACGGGACAGAGGAATCATTCTGGACCGTGTGACAGCATGTATTTTACGCAATCAAAAAGCATTTGTTAATCCAGGAGAATGAAATGATTACCAAAGAACTGATTACAAATGGGATCGAGGAAGGTATTATCCAGTTTGTACCCGATCCCAATGCTTGCATGGGAACAGTTTGCCAAATTGGGGAGCACTGGTTCTGTCTCAGCGATTTGGCTGCAGCTGAACGATCTCCCGATGAATACCTTGCATCTATGACCCCAAAAGGCCTTGCTGACGAAGTATATGAAACACTCTACAGTTTCATGGACCCTGACGAACTCGCTGACGAATACGCCTACTATGAGGCATATTTGAAGGAAAGAGTGGAAGATAGTCAAAGCAATCAAATTTCCGATATCCTGGCCATGTTGGAAGCATGTCAGGCTGCCAAAAGCAAAGGGGACAGGACATTCACCTGTCCCCTTTGCGGCGGACTGGTCGAATGGTGGCAGGTTCCGTATAATGGTCATTTGCGAATTGTCTGCAGCAAGTGTAAGATGCGGCTCATTCAGTAGCCGCTTGCCCCTCAAAAAGACCGCTTCGGCGGTCTTTTTTTTATCCCTGAAAGCAGCCTGATTCTACATCACGAAAGAGAGCCTGGGATTATCCGCAATCTGCGAAAGAAGAGAGCCAGAAACTGCCCACCCTTCCAGATCTGAACTCTGCTCACCGATACACGGATGGAGATAGGCGGAGTAGGTAGAAACTGAATTGATAATACACTTCATCAGGAAACTGCGGAAATTCCGGATGGGCTTGCGGTATGCCAGCACTGAATTGACGATCCCCACAACATGAATCTGGGTAACTGCAAGCAGACGCTCCCGGACAGACTGGCTGGCAGATGGTTTTTTCAAGCTCTCTGCAATCAGGGAAACGATATTGTCTACCAGATCCAGATCTACATCTCCCCCGTCTGCCAGCTCCTCGTATTCGATCTGATCCCGTACCAGCTCCTCTACCTGCAGCACCGTTTTGGCAGTAAAGTCCTCAGAGAGCCGCTGGTAGAACTTCTTCTGCTGGAGAAGGTATTCCATTTTGGTAAAGTCCCCCTTATTGCAGGCATCAATCTGTTCTTCCAGAGCGGAGATCTTTTCCTCGTAAAAATTCTTTCCATCCATCTCTGTATGGTTTATATCTGACTGATAGATAGAATTATTCTGGTTATAATCCATCTGACTAATACCTATATATGCAGGCAAAGAATCTTTCTCGGTATGGTCAAGGTTCATTACCGGTTTAGCCGCAGAGGTGGTAAAGATTTTTTCCTGCTTCTGCTCAGGCTTGGATACTTCCGGATGCGATGCGGGAGTCTGGACCGACTGGTGCGCAGCACAGCGGCGCATCGTTATGGTTTCCTTTGGAGGTTCACAAAAGAAGATGGAGGAAACCTGACCGGAGAACTGCTTTTCACAGAGAAGGCCACACTTCACCAAAGAATTGAAGGCAGCACTGATTGTAGGCTTGCTCACACCCAGCTCATCTGCCATATCCGCTCTGGACATCCGGACGTACACGGCTCCTGTTTTGTCTGTCCAGCCGTTTTTCAAGCTCAGGAACATTTTGTTGTAAAGCAGGATATAAAGCAACCTGGCCAGAGGGCTGAGCCTTTTGGCATAATATTTGCT
The DNA here is from genome assembly GCF_900104675.1 of Angelakisella massiliensis. Lineage (GTDB taxonomy): Bacteria > Bacillota > Clostridia > Oscillospirales > Ruminococcaceae > Angelakisella > Angelakisella massiliensis. Next base: position 362,514 of record NZ_LT629945.1, read on the forward strand.
CATGATAAAAGTCGGGGCCTGATTGAAGGCATAGTGGGTATTGGTGCTGGCTGAAATAAGCATAAAATCACTCCGTTCTTAAAAAAGGGTGCATTTAATAAAGCCAAAGGCCTTTTCTCTTTTCGAAAAATGGCTTTAGCGTTGGCAGATCCCTTTCGGGCTATTTTTTTGCTGCCGATCTATTTCTGGCCAAATTGACCGGAATAGCAACAAAAAAAGGCAGTGAAGATACACTTCACTGCCTTAAAGCAACCCATCGTCCCTATTCTACTTTCGAATTTTTTGCCAAATTGGAGGATTTAACGAAAAATTTACGAGGAACACGCTATATTCAGCGCCTCAAAAAGTTGACAAATTATCGTATTTTGCGTAAAATAAGAAATGAAAGATGAAGGAAACACGCCAATGTTTCTTTCATTTAATGGGTACATTTCAGTGGTTGTGAAATGTATCAGTCGATGAGGTGTGGTGACCTGCATCGACATCCCCAGTATAACGAAATCCGTCGATACTGTCAAGAAAAAGAAGTTGCATGAGTTTATCATGCAACTTCTTTTTTGCTTGACACGATACACTATATTCACTAAACTTAAAGTAACCAAGTTGTTTTTCTGCTGTCCCTGTGACAGTAATGTGAGGCTCTGGAGTTCCAGAAGCCAGATTTCAAACTAAAAGGCACGATTGCGCCCAAATGGCGCAGTTGTGCCTTTTTTTCATTTTGCCGGAAAAGCAGCCTGTCTGGGTAGCTTTTCGAAATATAAAAACATCTAAACATCTAATTTGAAAGGAGAAAAATTATGACAAACAACGAAACACGTGAGCAGCGGAATCTTTATCGTGGCAGCTGCATCGGCCTGAAGTCTATCAACGAGGTTCCGATTGATATTGCTGCACTGGTCAAGGAGAACAGACCTGTTTCACCCGATGAGCCGGTTAAAAGATTCCTGCCTGTTATGGCACAGATTTCATGGTTCAAACTGCGGCATGGTGAAGAGGGAACAATCAGCACAGATATTGTTTCAAGTACCGATATGCAGGCGGTTGTTCGCGCTGATATTTTGGTTAATGGAAAGCCGATCTCCAATGCATACGGAAGCGCAAACGCTTTGGTAGAAAGCAATGGAAACAACGGCGAATACTGGCTGATTGAAACTGCTGAAAGCCGAGCTGTTTCCCGGGCATTGAGATATGCCGGATTCGGATGTCAGTTGGATCTGGATTACATTGATGAGGATGCTCCCTCCAGCTCCACTTCCAGTATCCAGCCCTCTGCCGAAAAAGCTGAACCGTCTTCTGCTGAATCGGAAGCAGTGGCAACACCCGGTACAGTATCTGGAAAGGATATGAAGCTGGATGCCAATGCTACATCTTGCATCATCGACATCCATGATCTGGAACCTGTTAATGAGCAGAAAGAAGATGAGCCAACAACTGATATTCAGCCGGCTACCACCAGTTCTCATCGCAGAACCCGGAAAGTGAAGGGAAAAGAAGCCACAGCCGAAGTAGCGGAGAACAATGCAGCTCTGAAAAATGATGGCTGTCTGATGAAGGTCGATGGTAAGTATCTCTATATCCAGCGCACTGAAACTGGCTGGGATTACACTGTTTACGATGTGGAATCCAAAAAGCAGTTGGACGGTGGAGTTCTGGAGGACGCTGGCCTTGACCTTTCTGGGGCTATTACTCGAGCTTGTGAGCAGCAGAGTCTTAATTCCAAAAACATCAACGTAATGCCTCTGCAGCTTGTGGAAGAGCTGGAAGCCGCACAGCTTCCGGATCAGTCAACCATCGCTGAACCGGAGACTGAGATGCCTGGAGCGATGCTGGAAACAGAAGCTGACACAGCTGTCCAGGGCAGCCTTTTCGAACTGAATACTGCTGATTCTGATGCGATGAGCGCACCGGAAACAACGCCGCAGGAAAAGTCCCCGGAAGAGCAGATTAAGGACTATGTACAGCTCGCACTGCAGTGCGACTCTCCCGATCCGATCCTCGACCCCGAATTTTTCGGTGAACAGAATCAGGACCCCGAAGCATGCTTCATCAATGAAGGGAAGCGAGTTACCAAGATGCGCAACCGTGACCTTCAGTGGGCAATTGATTTCCTCGATAGTCACAAAGATCTGTTGATGGATGTCAAGTATCCTGCCCCGTCTGGTTCTTTCGCCAACAAAACATACCGGCAGCTGTTTGAAGAATGCCCCCAGCAGATAGATCAGATCCTGGAAAAAGCAGCTATGCTGTACTATGGAGCCAACTTCCCGAACTATGCAGCGTTGCTGTTGATTCTGAAGCAAAGAAAATATGAAAGATAACGAAAGTGAGGAGAAAATCCGAGATGTTTGATGATTTTTCCATTTTTGATGTGATGGGCCTTGTAGGCCTTGACCCTACTCGGATTAAATCCTCCAGTGGGTATTTTGACTGCCCTATTTGCGGCGGTAAGAAAAAGCTGAATGTCAATGTTAAAGTGGGTCATGGAGGCGTTTGCCGCTGTGCCAAATGCGCAGCAGGCGGCGATAAACTTGACCTGTATCTCCTTTTCCATAATCCGCGATTGGTGTCTACACGAACTAAGTCTGATTCGATTTACTACCGCCCTTCAGAAGAAGACCGGAGTCGTGGAATGCGAGAGATCATGGAGGCATTGCACATTTACCGCCGCAATCCCAATTTCATGCGTAATGTTGCCAAAGCCAAGACAGCTGCTGCTACAACACAGCAGCCGCAGATCAGCTCTCCGGAGCAGCGCCATGCTGTTTACAGCAGCTTTCTCCAGCTTCTGCAGCTGACATCAGCACATCGGGCCGCTCTTCATGACCGGGGCCTGACCGACCAGGAGATCGAGCGGATGCAGTTCCGCTCGACCCCCATGTTCGGGCGAACTCAACTCGCTCAAAAGCTGATTGGCCAAGGATTGTCTCTGGAAGGTGTACCGGGTTTTTTCAAGCTCAGTACCACTGACGAAAAGACAGGTGAAGTTCACGAGGAATGGAGTGTCTATTGTCCTGATCCTGGCTACTTTGTACCGATCCGAAATCGTGATGGTTTAATTGTAGCGATGCAAATTCGCCTTAATAAATCCACCACAGATAAGTCCAAGTACAGATTCTTCACCAGCGGCCGTGAGACCTTGTTAAACGGGCAAAGCGCAGTCAGCGAAATTCATGTCGAGATGTGCTCACAGCCTCCACGATATGGTCTGTTGCTGCAGCAATGGCTTGCTGCAGTGCGCGACGACAACAGAAGGGGCAATAATGATACTTCTGCCTGGCAGGGTAAAACCAATGGGGCAGCCCGGCATGATAGCCGGGGACATCAGCGATACAGGCCAGATGGCACTGTATCCGGTGCCATGAAAACGCATAGGCTGGCCACCGAGAAGGATGGTCTTCCAGGTTCCCTCGGCCTGGAGAACGGTGAAGTTGCGAGAGGGGCGATCTAATTTGACTATGACTCTGTATGTCTAAGGCAGAGTCTGTGTGGCCGATAACTCGGCCACATTATTGTGCTTTAGACTAAAAAGGGGGAGAAGCTATGCCCAAAAAGAAACCGGACATAACCACAGATCTGAATAAACGACTGGATGCTGCACGTCTTCTTATCCCCCAAATTTCAAAAAATTCCTTTGCTTCCATTGATGATCCAGTGACAGGAGCATTTGCTGCCTATCTTACTAAAGGTCAAAATGCCGCAATCGTTATGGTTTGTCCCAAACGTGACCTGCTGAAAGATGTCGGCGATCTGAAAACCATGCTCAATGCTGAAGGGATAAGCAAGCCCAAAATCATTCTGCGAGAACCAAATGTTTCATATATTTGCCTGAAACGCTTGGAAAACGCTCGAAAAAATGGGCATCAGATCCCCGACAGTTTCAGTATGAGACTTCGCGTTGCCTCTCTCCCACCTCGGCTGCGGAGTCTTGCCCAGGTGCAGAGCTGTTCACGCACCTGCATTTTACGTAATGAATGTCAATTCGCTGCTTTTCTGGCCAGAATCAAAAACGCCGGAAATGGAACATTCATAGCCATAAGTGAGGAGGAATTTGCCGTATCGTCTATTCAGGGAGAACTGCCAAGGGTGCGGATCATAATCCGTTCAGCAGCAACTGCAAACGGGTATGCCGATCAGTTTGCTTTACGCCGGCGGGATCTCAGAAAGACTTTGATTCAAACTGAAATGCTCTGCGGAACAGAGAAGAAAAAGAAAGAAACCATCCGCAAAATCACTCACGATGTCAAAACGAATACAGAACAGCTTTTTGACGATTCATCTTTAACCCGAAATCAGGCCTTGAACCTGATTGGCGAGATCCATAAAGCTCTTCGTCAAATTCAGCAACTGTGCCGGGCAGAACTCGTAGGACTTGGACCCGAGCGAGCAGCTTGGCGTCAAAATCTAAATCATGCGCTTGAAGTTACCAGCCTAAGAGCGGATGAACTTTTTGAAATCAACAGTCAAATTTTGACTGTCATAAAAAAGTGAAGGGAGGCGATACCAATGCAGGAGCAGGATCTTGACTTCAAGGCAGCTCTGGAACTGGTTGAAAAAGACCTGGTAAACTATCCCCCCACTCTTCAGCCCAAACATATAGCCAAATATTTGGGGATCAGTTTATCGTTGGCCTATAAACTGTTCCATTCCGGTGAGCTGCCAACAGTCAATTTGCCAAATTCAAAATTTCTCGTGGTTCCTAAAAGCGTGTTTATACGCTGGTATGCGACCCGCCTCAGCAATGATCATCTTGAAAGTCCTATGCGGAAGGATGTATAATACTTCCGCAAAGCAAGATCATCTGCCAGGCGGTTTTTTGTTTGTCCTCGCAAAGTGAAAGGAGGACAATATTATGATGCACGGCTCAAACAGCCATGCCGGGGCCAAAGAGCCTCGAAAGCGAGGAACAGGAAATATCCGACGTTATGCAAATGGCGTCTGGCAAGCGAGTTTTTCACATCATGGGCAGCGTATGTTCGTTCAAGCCATCTCTCGTGATGAAGCTAACGCAAAGCTGCAGACTGCTCTACAATGGTCCACCGATGATTTTGGCAGTACAAAAGAGTCGCTCCATAACTATCTCATCGAACATGGATTCGACAGCGGCATCAAACGAACTGTCCCCACAGCAATTACATCGCATCGAATCACACAAAAAAAGAAGGCGCCTGGACACTGGTAATCCATGCGTATGGGCAGCCTTATCGAATCGGGGCGGTGTCATGGGATGAAGCGGTGGCAAAATACGAGGCGATCGTTAAAGTCTCAAGCGACAATAGCTTTTGCTTTTCCAATGCTGCTATTGATGCAGCTCTGAAAGCCGCTGGTTTCCCCACTGGCCGGCTTACAACAGAACCCCGGGAAAAGAAGGACCGATACGGTCATGGCCCGTTCCGAAACGGTGTCCGTCTCCGTAAGGAAGGATTTTTTGAAGCTCGGTACTGTTTTGAAGGTCATCGGGAAAGCCTGTATGCTCCAACAGAAGAGGAAGCTCAAAAGAAATTGAGGGCTGTTCTGGTTGCTATTGACAATGGCACCTATGTTGGACGAAATCGTGAGACTTTTTGCGGTTTTTTAATCAGCTGGGTGGAACATGCCGAAAAGACCAGTTTGCGGCCTAACACTGCAAAAAAATACCGGTCCTACATCATTGGCCATTTTCTCCCTTTTTTTGAAGATAAAAAACTGCAGGAGATCACCACGTTGATGCTGCAGGATTTCTTCAATCTGCAAGCCTGTTCGGGACGGATTGACGGAAAAGAAGGCGGCCTCTCGCACAAAACCCTCGTGGATATGCGCAATATGCTCAACAAGGCGCTCAACTATGCTGTCAATCCTGGTCGGCTGCTGGCGAGCAACCCGGCACGTGAAATTGAACTGAAATTTCACAGGGCGCAATCTGTTCCCTTGTTTACAGATGAACAGCAAGAGCGTCTGATTCGGGCTGGAATGGCCTCAGAAGACGACCCAATTGCCTGGGCTGTTGTTATACTCCTTTGCACTGGAATGCGCAGAGGAGAGCTACTGGGCCTCCAGCTGGGGCAAATAGGCCCAGGGTGCAGTTATTTCAGAGTGGAAAAATCTCTTGCCCGAATGGATCACCCAAACCGTCAGCAGGCACCAGATTTTGAGCGTGTTGATCTTTGGACAAAAAAGAAAACCAAAACAGGGCTATATCTTGGCCCAACAAAAACTGAATCCTCACGACGGGAGTTCCCCGTCGGGGTCCAGGTGAAGGAGTGCGTCGGTAGACTGATAGCATATCAGGAACGCCTTCTCGGACACAGCATTACACAATGTCCGAATCATGGCGCTCAAAATTTTCTCCTGATTACTCCTTTGCTTAGGCCTTACGATCCCAAGACTTTCTCGGACGCTTATATGCGTTATTTGAAAGCCAATGGGATTGATTCTGTGACAATTCATTCTACCCGGCACTCTTTCATTACCGCAATGGTCCAGAAACATCCGGATGATCTCGCATCAATTTCAGAAATAGTGGGTCACTCTGATAAATCGACAACGCTCAGATACACACATGGATCAGATACCCGTAAAAAGAAGTTGATGGACAGTTTCTAATCTGATGATTGCGTAAGAAAGATCTCGGGGTATAAAAAGGTGGTATACGGGAATCTTTTACGCAATCAAGAAGAAAAAATCAGAATCCTTGGACAAACAAAAAAATGAGAGAGCGGATCATCTTTTATGATCATCCACTCTCTCACCCTTGCGCTTCAAAACCTATAAATCGGCTTCTGAAGCTGTTTTATGGAGTGTAAGACCAATTGAGATATTTGCGGAAATCCATGATTTTCAAGGCTTTGCGGGTTTTCACCCATTATTTTTTTGCCGTTTTCGCTGCGATGGCTGCGGATTTTCCACCCGAGGGTCAATTTTAGTGTTCGACCAAAAAAGATGTCCGCTTTATCCATGCCGAAAGATTGACTGAGAGAAGCGCCTGCTTCATCGGGCACATCATCCAAGGAGTTCGTCCAGCAGGTAGTTGTATTCCGGCAGCTGATCCGTGTACTCTTTCATCCATTCCCGCATAGCTCGCTTTTCCAGATTGGTTGCTTCCGTGTAATCCTCGCTGTGCCCTTCCTGCTCCATAAAGTCGTATGCGAGATTCTGATAGATCTCTTTCACCAATGTTTCGGGATCTTCCAATCGTGTTACATTGGAGTCATCAATGGAATCCGCCGCAGGCAGGCCAAGCAGAACATACCCGAACTTTTTCGAATAGACCACATCGAGCAATTCAGAGACTTCAATGTAGTTCTGGAATACCCCAAGGACCCTCTCAAGCTCACTTTTCTTTTCCTCTAATGAACTCATGGCAACATCTCCTTCCTGCCGGAATGAGCAACTTTCCCGGTCTGGTGTATGTGGTTCCTTTATTATACCGCATTTTCTTTGGCCGTGGAAGAGAGGTGGGACGGGAACTTTTCCCAATCACATGGTCTGTTCCATCGTTGCCACCCGGAAATAACCATGAGAATATGCGGGGGCCAGATCAATTTCGCCATCTGGGCAATAGACCCGAACTCCTGCTGCGGTCAACTTTTCTCCAATCGCCGCCAAACCTTCGGCGTCACGAGCCAGACGGTCGCCGTTCATCACCAGCACCCGGTCATAGACTCCATGTCGTGCATCACGGATCAGCGTTCGAATGCTCTGTCGGTTTGCGTCCAAGCCGCTCTCATATTGGAGCATCTCTGCGGAAATCGAAAAGCCAAGCTGGCCGGCGAGGCTTCGGAGTGCGGTGAGCTGCTGGTTTATGGCGAGACAGTTGCTTTCCGTAGACGCTCCATCTACCCGGCAGTATAGGCAGCACTTAGACATCTGATTTGACCTCCTTGAACGAATTTGGGGAGACGCTAACACTCAGCCCTGACATTCATCCCGGATGAAATCATACAGGGCTTCCGGTTCCTTCAGGCACCACTTAGTTTTTTCATCATCGGTCCAGACTTCATAGTCCGGGGCGGCATCGTAAAGCCACCAGCTGATATAGTCGTACTGGTCGTTGACCGCTTCCTTCAGTACATCCAGCAAGGCGGCAAGAAGCGGCGCTCCGCCCTCAAATACGAAATGTCCGTCTCGCATCAGGGTGAGTGCCTTACTGAACTGTTCATCTCGATCCTTTTGCGCTTGAATCTTTCGCAGGGCTTCACAGAAGGTTTCCTTGGACAGCATTAAAGTCCCCCTCCCAGATTCTCCCCCTCCGCTTCCTGTTCGGCTTTCCATTTCAGAAGCAAGGTGATGGCCAACTCCTGAGTAGCGGGATCGACGCAGAACTCGAAGAACTTCACAGCCAACATTTCTGGCGTCAGCCCCATCGGGGCGATTACCGCTTCCAGTTGCTCCAGAAGTTCCGCATCTACTTGGATTTCCACGAGCTCATATCGCTTTTCATCCATGGTGCGTTTCCTCGCCTTCCGAAGCTTCCTTCCGCAACTCGTCCAGCCGCTGCCGGAACAGCTCCTGGAGCTCCTTCCAGACCTGCGGCTGCTTGAGGGGCGCTATCGGCTGGTTCAGTTCCCGCTCCAGATCGGCGACAGCCACCGACAGCGTCTTTTCATCGAACAACTGGTAGTGGCGACGAAGATACTGGACGACCGCCGCACTCTCCTCATCTTCGCTGCGCATGGCATAGCGGAGGGCGCTGTTGATGACACAGGAAAAGTCATCCACATAGTCAAGGTTGAACCAGGAGGCTGGGCAGAGAACCAGGTCATCTTTGCCTTCCTCGGTGATCACCAGCCCAATGTCCTCGCGGCTTATTCTTTCCAACACGGTGTCCAGGTCATCTGCCAGTGTCTGGCGTGAGATGCGTTCCATGCTTTCCAGAGGTTGTAAAATCGGCATCCTTTCCTTCCTCCTATCGTCTTCTTTAATCTTGCCAGATGTGAGCGTCCGGCTCAGGCTATACCATACTCGGTGATATGGCTCCTGTTCTTCATATCGGCTCAAATGTTTGCTGATTTTTGCTGCGGCGGTGGAACGGGTAGCTTCGTCCAGACGGCTCAGGTTCCGGCAGGTGAATTCCGCGACTATGCCGGGCATATAGGTGTGCCGCCCCAGACTGTACTGGATCGCTGCCAGAACGATATGCCGCAGCCCTCCATCCAAAATGGGAGCGAGGATTCTCACGGAGAACAGCAGCCCGGTGCTTCCTTTTTGGGACTGGAGAGAGAGGCCGTTTCGCTCGGCTCGTTCCATCATGTGCGTCCAGTCCTGCTGTGCGATGAAACCGGCTACAGGAGCCACCTCATAAAAGCCTTTTTTATGTCTCACGGCTGCACCTCAAGCCCGGATTTTGACTGACCTTTATACAGAAGATTGTTGGCCTCCATCTCCTCAAAGGTGACCGGCTCGAAGTGATTGAAATCCACTCCTGCATTCAGCATTCTCTCGTTTGCTTGGATGAGCGGCCAGTAATCCGCGTCGGTATTGCCGTGGATGTGGCCAAAGACCATGTAGCAGCGCATGATGTGAGGCCAAGACATCATGGGGTAGTGACAAAGTGTGTACTGCCGCTTCCCGTCTGCGACATACAGCAGGTTATTGACGCTTTCAAAGAATCGTTCTGTCTGACAACTCCTGATCCATCCCCTGTCATGATTCCCAAGGATGAGATGTTTCTTCCCCCGCAGCCGCCGCAGGTATTCCTCCGGCGGCTTTTGGCTGCGGTAGATCAGGTCGCCGAGGATATAGACAGTATCCTTCCCTGTGACCTTATGGTTCCAGTTTTCGATGAGAGTTTCGTCCATCTCCTCGATACTGGAAAAGGGCCGATTGCAAAGGCGGATGCAGTTTTCGTGACCGAGATGTAGGTCAGAGGTAAAGAAGATCATGGGGTTTCACCCTCCTTCTTCATCCTGGGAACTGGGATTGGCTGCCATCGGCAGTATTTTGCAAGTTCATCCTGACGCTCCCGAGGCAGGTTCATAAAATCGACAATGCTCTCTCCCGGAAACCTGGCGTGGCAGTAGGCGGGAAAGACTCCCTCCGGCACGATGCCGATGGACTCCGCTCCGGTCAGGCGGGCCTTCAGTTCCTCTGCGTTTCGGATACATGCGGGAACGCCTGCCCGATGAAGCGCCAGAAAGAAGCGGACCGCCTCAATCGTCCGGGTCTCCGCAAGACCGGCCACCACCAGATAGTAGCCATGTGCATCCCGGTGTACGATGCAGTCAATGTGGGTGCTGTTGCCGCCCCGGCATACCTCCCAGGGGTGGCCGGTGCGGGGACGCTCTTTCAGCCACCGGGCAAAGGCTTCGGGGGAATCTCCGTCCAGCTTGGACAGTCCCTCGTCCCGCCCATCGGCGTGGAGAGCGTACTGCTCTTTTTCCGATTTCTCCGTTCCGGTGTAACCCATAGCCCGATAGCCCAGAGCACAGAAGTGATAGAATTCGTTTGCGGTCACGGATGGGAGCCGCTTGTTATTTCCAAAAGGATACCCCGCCGCCGAGGTGAGAAACTCCTCCACCTCCTGCTGGGAGAAGTCCTGGAAGAACTCCTCCTTCCACTGTGGGAATACCCTCCACAGATCCCGGCGCAGGATGGTTCCGGTTCGATGCCAGATGGGCAGCTCCCGTTCCACCAGTTCCTGATAAGAACCGGTTTCCACCATCTGAACGGCGTCCCGTACCGCCTCCTCCAGCCAAGCGGTGAATTTGGAGATATCGTTGGGGAAGGAACGTTCTCTGCGGCCATCCACTTCCAGCACATGCCGATGCCCCAAGAATATTGCCCGATACCCGATCTCTTGATCCTCGCCAGCGGCAAAGTGGAACCACGCTGCCTCCTCCGGGAACTCGGAATGCCACCAGGTTTCAAACTCCTCAAAGTTCTCCACCTGGCCGTCTGCCCGCAGTTCCTCAAAGCTGCCGAAGTCTTCGATGGTACCTCGCTCCGCACGGAGCCATAGTTCCCAGCTTGTGTTCTCCGGGCCTGGCTCCAGCCGGTGGAGAAGGCGGAAGATCCGGTCGATGGCCGCATAGGATGTCTCGTCATAGGTGAAGGAGCAGTTGATGTTTCGGTATTCCACCCGACCCAGCCAGTTGATGTAGTGCTTGATCTCCGGCGCTTTCATGTTTTCACCTCCTCAGTATCCGTATCCCCATCCTCTGTTTCCTCAAACTGGAGCCGGAAGAGGGCAGTGTGCTCTCCCACAAGATCGGGGTATTTGTAATAGACATGGCGGCAGAGGGTTTTGTACAGTTCAAGGAGCCTCGGATCATCTCCGAAGTCCACAAGCCCGTCCATGATTCGCTCGATCTCCCGCTCCTCAGTGATCCTGCCGTTCAACACCTGTTCTACCAAACGGCTGTATTGCTGATACGCGGCGTCCATTAGGCGGGAAATCTCCTGGATGATCTCACGGATTGCGGCAAAGCACGCCTCCCGCTCCTTGGCCTCCGGTCTTTCTTCCTCCGTCATAATGCGCCCCCTCCCGTCAAGAGCTGCGGCGCAGCCTCCACGCTGTGGAAGAGGAAGTGCATCCGGTCGATATGCTTGTCAATATGCCAGTGCCCACAGAACCAGTGGTCGTATTTGAGTTTCCGCTCGATCTCTTCCAGCCATTTCTCGGTAGAGTCGTCCACGGTACTCTGGTCGATCATCGGAAGAAAGGCCTCGCGAGGCTCATACGGATAGGGACAGGTGTGGGAGAGGACGGTATCTACCTGCCACCCGCAGGCGTCCAGCGTCTGGATAACCTTGTCCTTGATCTCCTGGGAGGGCTGCTCATCCGGCCACCAGCCGTAACCTCTGGCCAGCCGGTAGAATTTGTCCACGCTGTAAGCTCCGCCGATGACCAAGTGTCGGAGCCCTTCCAGATCAAAGATCTCACCATCCATAGCAAACAGCAGGCGGGGAAAGGCTTCCTCTACCCAGACTGTCCCGCCGTTCCACTGCTTCGTCCGATAGGAAGGGATGCTGGTCGGCCGGATCTCATGGTTGCCGTGGATGCAGAGCATCGTCGGCTTTACGGCGGTAAGAACTTTCTTCATCTCTGTGTCTCGCCGGTTTCGGTAGTAGTTCGCTCCTACATCCCCAAGCAGAACCAGAGTATCCTGCTCTGTCAGCTTCTTGCTGTCGCAAAACTGTATGACCTCATAGGGGTCTCCGTGGATATCACCCGTGTAATAGATCATTGGTCATTCCACCTTTCTTTTCTCATTATACCAACTCGGAAGGCCCATATCCGGGACTTTCCAAAAACATATCCACTGTTCCAAAAATATATCCACCTTTACTGGCATAGATCGACCGGCAGTCAATGCTCGTGACTTCCGGTTGATTGCTTTCTCAGGTTCAGACGGTAAAATCAAAGTTATCTGGTTTACCGTATCTGCCTTGATGCTCTTTCAAGGAAGCTTTCAGCGATTTTATAACATCCAGGAGAATCAGCATCTCATAGGTGCTGCAATCCGAAAGGAGTAGAGCGATTTCTTCGCTGGCGCACCGTTCAGTGCTGATGATTTGCTCCATCAAAAGCCGGTCGGGAGATACGCCCAAGGCATTGGCGATAAGCACAAAGGTGTCAAGGCTCATGCTCTTGATCCCGCTCTCTATGTAGCTGATGTAAGATGGCGTTTTATCCACCAGTTCAGAGAGCATCGCTTGCGAAAGGTGGTTGCGCTGGCGGACTTCACGGATGTGTTTTCCAATGACTTTGTAGTTCAGGCTCATAATAAGACCTCCAAAAAAATTTTGCAGTCTTATTATAGTGTTTAGATTATATCATCAACTCGGCCTTATATCAATTTCACCTCAAGTTGATATACTCTTAGAAATAGATAATCTGGAGAATATATTTGAGGGGGGAAGCCGATGACGGAACATGATTTGACCGAGAGCCAGCTGATCGGCTCCCGTATTCGAGATGCGCGGATCAATCGCCGGATGAGCCAGGCCGATCTTGCTGCGAAGGCCAATATCTCGCTGCCGCATATCAGCAATATCGAAAAAGGCAAGACGAGCATGAAGTTGGAAACCTTTATCCGAATCATCGAAGCCTTGCAAGTGTCTGCTGATTCCCTTCTTCGGCCTGATGTGCCGGAGGTAAGAAGCCTATACCAGAGCGAGTTTGACGAGCTGCTGGCCGACTGCTCTCCCAAGGAGCTGGATTCCATCCTGAAGATCGTTCGTGAGTTGAAATCCACTATGGCCAGACGGGATGACAATACCTGAAAAATTGCGAGCTGGAATTGTCGGCTCGCTTCTTTTTTTCTCATCTATCGACCAGAAGTCAAGGTGTTGACTTCTGGTCGATTTTGTTATTAGTCTGCAGATTATATAATGGCCTGGAAGAGAAATAACACAGGGGGAGCAAATATGTCAGATCTGGCCGTTCAAAATAGAGAGTCAGAGCAGGAAGTTATGCCCTCATTTGATTTCCTGCTGGAGAGGGAGACGGAACGAAACACCCTTTTAGCGGAACATCGTGCCTGGTTAAAGGAAATCAAGCGGGAACGCCCGCTTCCCAAAACACATTACCGTGTGGCGGTATACATCCGCTACTTTAACCAGACCCGCTATGAGGACTATCTCTCAGCTCATAAAAAGCAATTTCTTGATACACTGGCTCTCTGCCCAAACTGGAAGTTTGCCGGTTTCTATGTGGACGAGGGCAGCACTGCGCCCAATATGGAGAGCGCCCCGGAGTGGTCAAGGCTCCTTCAAGACTGCTACGAGGAAAAGGTCGATCTGATCATTACCCAGAAAGCAAGCAATATCTCGAAGAAGCTCTCCGAGCTCTCTTTCTGTACGCGCCTCTTGGCAGCACTCTCAAAGCCAGTGGGCGTTTACTTCGTTTCGGAGGATATTTATACGCTGGCTTCCTATTACCAGGAGGATCTACACGACCCGTACTTTTTGCCAGATCCCGGTTGGAAGATACTCCCTGATGACGAACCCCGGAGGGAAATGCTACATGATTGACAAGTCCACACGCAAACAGCTTGCGGAACGGAAAGAACGGGTCCGCCGGCGTATCAACACAAAAGTTGACCCGGAGAACTATGAATTCATTCCGGCCAAAAAGCCCATCGACTATTACGACAACGATATAAGGCAGCGGGTCGCCGTGTATGCCCGTGTTTCCACAGACAATGTCCAGCAGACTTCCTCCTATGAGCTGCAAAAGAAATACTATGAGGATTTTGTTGTGCATCATCCCAACTGGACATTGGTCAAAATCTATGCGGATGAGGGGATCAGTGGGACTTCTCTGGCTCATCGGGACGAGTTCAACAGCATGATCGCCGATTGCCGCAGCGGAAAAATCGATATGATCATCACCAAAAGCGTGTCTCGCTTTGCCCGGAATGTGGTGGACTGTATCAGCGTGGTTCGTATGCTTGCGGAGCTGCCCAGTCCCGTCGGGGTGTTCTTTGAGAGCGAATGTATCTTCTCCCTCAAAGACGATTCCCAGATGGCGCTTTCGTTTCAGGCCACCATGGCTCAGGAGGAGTCCCACATCCGCAGCCGGAGCATGGAAACCTCCTTGCGGATGCGGCTGGACGGAGGTCTGCCATTGACGCCCAAACTGCTGGGGTATTCTCACGACGCAGATGGAAACCTGGTCGTCAACCCGGATGAAGCCCCCACGGTAAAACTCATCTTCTATATGTATCTGTACGGATATTCCACCTCCGACATTGCGGTGGCGCTCACCGAGTTGGGCAGGAAGACTTATCTGGGGAATGTCAAGTGGACATCCAACTCCATTGTCCAGGTCCTTCGCAATGAGCGGCATTGCGGGGATGTACTGACCCGGAAGACCTTCACCCCTAACTATCTGAACCACAAGGCCAGAAAGAATCGGGGGGACAGACCCCAGAGCCTTTACCGGAACCACCACGAGGGTATTGTTTCCAGAGATGATTTTATTGCGGTTCAGCATCTTCTGAACAACTCCAAGTATGGCAACCGCTCCATCCTCCCGGAGCTGCGGGTGATCGACAGCGGCCTGCTCAGAGGGTTCGTGACCATCAATCCCCGCTGGGCTGGATTTAAGCCGGCGGATTATTACCAAGCGTCCGCCAGTATCCATCCGCCCGATGAGCAGCAGGCGGATGCATCCCTGCCCTCGAGCATCACATTGGTTCCGGGAGATTTTGATATGAGAGGCTTTGAAATCGCCCGCAGTGAATTCTTTGATAATTATCACCGTCCCTACGTACTGTTTCAAGATAAGAGGATCAAGTTCAGCACCACATGTGTTCGGTCTTTTGGGAAAGACAACCATGTGGAGCTGCTGGTCAACCCTGTGGAGATGAAGTTCGCCGTCCGTACAGCGGCGAAGAGCAGCCGCAACGCAGTCGTGTTTTCCAAGCTGTCAGACGGAAAGTATCAGCCCAGGGATATCGCCGGTGCGGCCTATGTAGAAACGCTTTTTCAGTTATTCGGCTGGAGTCCGGATTTAAAATACCGGATCGCCGGAGCGCTGTTTCAAACCGAAACTGAATCTGCGTATATTTTTGATGTCAATGATGCGGAAGCGTTTATTAAATCGTACCTGCTTTCCGGTTCAAAAAGCACGGAACAGGCGAAGGAGCCTGTACAGCCCCTTTCTGTCTCCGGCAAACGGGTGCGGGCAGTCCCGGAGGAGTGGATCGGCTCTTTTGGCAAGCAATATTACCTCCACCAACAGTCTTTCCCGCCCGTCTGCGATCAGAGTGAGGAAGACTGGAAAATCCGCATGGAGGGCCAGTTGTATGAAACCGGACAGAAACTCCGCGTGACAGGATTTGACGTGCTGCGTGACTATATCTGTCAGGAACTCGGTCAGCGCGGGAAGGAGGAATCCTAAATGTTTGAAGAAAGTCGGGAAAATACCGGCGGCGTAATCGCCGGAATGCTTCGTTCCCTGGAGGACGGGCATTTGGATATTGTTCCGTCTGCTGAATTAGAAAAAGCGGAACCGGCAGTTTCTCCCGCAAACAGCAGTAGTGATGAGGTTCTGGAGATGGCCGGTGACTTTAACTACGATGGCTACCAAGTGGTACGCCGTGAGTTCTTCGCCCATATTAATGAGCCGTCTGTAACGTTCAACAATTACAAATTTTATGTAAATACCGCCTGCCTGAACCGCTTCCCACAAGTTGATTATGTGCAGGTATTGGTCAATCAGGAGAGCAGGATCTTGGCGATCCGTCCCTGTCGGGCGGAAGATCGGGATGCCTGCGCCTGGTGCACCAACGGCTCCGGCAGACGCAAACCGAAACAGATCACCTGCAAGATTTTTTTCGCCAAAGTGTTTTCACTGATGGGCTGGAATCTGGACTATCGATATAAGCTCCTCGGGCGGATAATCCATGCCAGGGATGAGTGGCTCATCGCATTTGATCTCACAGCGACCGAAGTGTATCAGCGGGTGCAAAAAGACGGCCAGAAGCCCAAGTCTTCTCGAACTCCCGTGTTTCCGGAGGGCTGGAAGACGCAGTTTGGACTCCCGTTCCGGGAACATCAGAAATCTATGCAGGTAGACATTTTTGAAGGATATGCTGTATATGGGTTGCGCGATAACATCGCTCCTGCTGCATCAGAGCAGTCAGACGAGGCTGCCTCTGATACTGGTAGTAAGTCCGTTTTGGGAGGACAAGGACATGAATCATGAAAATCAATTGCAGGCTTACTTAACGCTGGACCCTGCGCGAAACCGGATTCGAATCCACCGGCAAACGATTCGTCTCTTGAAGAATCCTGCGTATGTGCAATTCCTGGTAAACCCTGAAGAACTGTATATCGCCGTTCTCGGATCGGACAAACCTATTTCAGGCGGGACCGCAAACAAGGTTCGGATGTCAAGTACATCCCAGCAGTCTATAGAATTCTATAGTACGATCCTTATCAAAAACTTTTCCGAACTGCTGGGTGGCTTTGACCTGAGATTTAATTACCAGCTGACCGGTGAGATCGATCAAGTCAACCGGGTCGCATATTTTTCCCTCAAAACCGTCAAACAGCTGGAACGCAGGAGGCTACATGACAGAGAAAGCATTTAGGCAGCTTAACATCGATCCGGAATTCAAAAACTTGATTCGTCCACTTCGCCGGGAGGAATACCGGCAGCTGGAGCTGAATCTGGTCGTGGAAGGATGCCGGGAAGATATCATCGCATGGAATGATACCATCATCGACGGTCATAATCGCTATGAAATATGCAATAAAATGCGCATTCCTTATGGAGTCAAGGAGCTGGATTTTCCAAGCAGAGATGCTGCCATCGCCTGGATCTGTGCGAACCAACTCGGACGACGCAACATCTCAGAAGAAACCAGGAAATATCTGATTGGGAAACAATATGAAGTGGAAAAGAAAGTACAGCGAAATAGGAATGGCTATAATCAGTACCGTCCGAACCCCAACATTGCTGTGGGGAGAGGCCGCCCAATAGATGAAGAGAGCGGCCGGCGAACAGCAGCCCGGCTGGGAAGGAAGTATCATGTGTCCGGCGCAACCGTACAGAAATATGCGAAATACAGTGCAGCATTAGATACCATTGAACAAAATGCTCCTGAGCTTGTTCCGCACATTCTTTCCGGGGCATATAAGATTTCTTTCGAAAATATCGTTGCTCTATCAGAAATGGAACCCGAAGAATTGAGAGCACTTAGTAAAAAAATCGGAAAAAATCCCTATGCTTTCGCTCGTTACAGTGAATCGAGACGATGCCTTTATTCCGACGCTTCTGCCAAGCCCGGCACAGCGGCGGCAGAGCAGCCGGCAATCAAGACGATGCCCGCCTATGACCCGGATGCGGAAGTTGCTGGACTTACTCTTACGATCCCCTCCTGGATGAGCTCCATCGACCGGACAAAGTCCATGGCACATTTGGAAGCAATCTCACCTGCTGCCAGACAAAACCTCTTGGCGGCGTTGACTGAATTAGAAGGAAAAATCCAGGAAATGCTCAATGCAATTGAGGGGGAATCCTAATGGAAGATTATAGTATGTTTGTTCCCAATGTTCACTTCGAACAGATTCCCATCAAGAACCTCGTATCCAATCAGGAGTACCAGAGGAATATTTCCGAACAGCATGTGCTGAATGCTGCGGCACACTTTGATCTGTATCAGATCAACCCTGTGAAGGTGAGCCGTCGAAATGGGGTCAACTATGTCTTCAATGGCCAGCACACGGTGGAGATCGTCGCCCTGGCCTCTGGCTCTCGTGAAACGCCAGTCTGGTGCATGATATACGATGATCTGAACTACGAGCACGAGGCAGATATCTTCGCCAACCAGATGAAGTTTGTCAAACCGCTCCGTCCCTATGAAGTGTTTATGGCAAATGTGGAAGCCGGGAATCAGGAGCAGCTTATGATCAAAGATCTGGTAGAGTCTTATTCTCTTTCCATTGGCCAGGTCAGAAACTATGGCGTTGTCTGTGCTGTCTCTACGCTTGAAAATATATATGAGCGGTTCGGTTACCACGTACTTGATCGAACACTCAGACTCTGCGTAGGCACATGGGAGGGCGATATGAATTCGCTGTCCGCCAATATGCTCAACGGAATCGCCAGATTGGTCTACACATTCGGCGATGCCCTGAAAGATGAGACCTTCAAGGAAAAAGTAGGGGAAATGTCGGTCAAGCTGCTTTCGAGAACAGCCAAGGAACGACGCCCCGGTTCTATGGGCTATGCTGAGGCGATGCTTCTGGCCTATAACCGCAAATGCAAATATCCGCTCAAATGGACCAAGCTCTACGAGAAGAATGTGGGGAACAATGAAGGACTGGACATTGATACGGATATGGACGAGGATGAGGGCGGGGACTCTTTTGAGGGAGCCGCCAAAGAATAAGCAAACGGACGGTTCCACCAGGAATCGTCCGTTTGTGATCTTATCATGGAAGGGAAAAGGCGGGGCGCATATACTCTATCGCTCCCCGGCTGAGACCATACTGTCCGGCCAGCCGTTCCCAGTGTCCGGATACTGTTTTGCAGACCTCCTCTGCAGCCTGTTCCGCTTCCTGCGGGGCAAGGCCGAAATAATCGGCTACTTCCAGAGCCAGTTCCAAGTCAATGGTGTTATCATACTCACTCACATTGAGGGAAAGCCGGTCCCCCGAGGGGACTGGGTTCACATCATAGAGAGGGGCCAGCCGCCAGCCGGTGGGTGTCAGAAGGAAACCATGGTTGCGCAGGTGGTCGTCAGTATTGGATACCGCCATGCTGAACACGATCCGCTTCCACAGCTCGGCCAGATCCTGCCGGGGTGATGCCCCGTTGGCCCGGATGAACGCCGCCAGATCCAGATAGCTGCTTCCGTCCGCTGCCGAGGCTCCATCGGTCTTGCCCAGCAGGGTCATGGCGGAGGCGAAGTGGATGCGACGGCTGCCGTTTCGGTCAAATCGCTTGACAAGAAAGGTGCTGCCGGTCTTGGAGAATGTCTCCAATTTGGATTCCGGAACATCCAGCCCGCAGAGCCGTGCCAGGTCATGGACGACCTTCTCCCATGCGCCGCTGTTATATTCATCATGCTTGGAAGGGAACTTGGCGATCCACAAGGCGCCATCCGTGGCCTGCACCGTCGCTTTGGGTCTTGCGCCTCCCAAGGAGGAGCCGGGGGCCAGAAGTTCACGCAGCCATTTTTCATTCAGGCCGCTCTCATCGCTCTCGAAAGCGATAGAGGCGTTTTCCAGCGTCCGAAGGTTTACCCATGGAGGCGTCGCAAACGCTTTATCGTTCGAAAGAAATTCGCCCCCTTCTTCCAAGCTGAACCGCAGCGCACCCATACGGGATTCATCGTAGACCCCCAACAGGAAGTCGCTCTCGGTGAGCTTACGGGGCTTGCGGTCCTCTTTGCGAGCGTCGATGGCCTCCTTGCGCTTCATCAGCAGACGCCCCCAGCGATCCGGACAGGAGTCGGAAAACAGGCCAAAGAGCTGCTTGTTCAGCGGCACATACTGCCGCCCGCGGTAAAGAGCCAGATCCGGGTCCAGAGAGAAGGAACTCTCGGCGGATGACAGCCAGGCTGGATCATACTCAAAGGAAAAGGTTTCCTGTCCGCGGACGAAGCCGCAGCGCAGCCGCCCCAGCAGAGTGGGTGCCTCTCCACGCCAATTTTCATATACATAGATGGTCTTTTCGTACTGCGCCATGGGCTACTCTCCTTTCTTGGGTGCCCGCCGTCTGGTGGGCAGCGCCAGATCTTGTAGCTTCCTGCCGAATTCATCATCTTTTGCAATAAGCAGCAGGTCGCTGTCCATATTGTTTAATGCGTGCAGCACAGCGGCATAGGAGCCGATGGATACCGTAGGGGTGCCTTTCTCAATGGATATCAGAGTGGCTCGGCTGATCCCGGCACGCTCTGCTACCAATTCCAGGCTCAACTTCCTGCGCAGGCGGGCCAGGCGGATCTGCTCACCCATCTGTGCCAGGATCTCCCGTGTTTGCGGCATGATGACCGCAGCTTTTTTTGCCATGCACAATCGCCTCCTAACATAAATTATACTATATTATTTCGGCGATTATGTCAATTATATTTGAAGTTATCAACTTTCTTTTTCCGGGCGTTCTTCGATAAGGTACCCTCCTCCGAAGATAATGTCCAGTCTCCCGTCGGGATACACCTTCACACACTCAATCATTTGGTGGACGATGGTATCGTCGTACTCCATCTTTTTGGATGCTCGGTCGGCGATGATCTGCTGTAGTTTAAGGATTCGGCTGTCATTCACCTGATCGGAAGCAAGTGCTTCTTCGAGTTTCTGAATCCGTCCTTGCAGGAGTTCAATGGTATCGGAAAGTTCTTTGAATTCAGCTTCGTGACTCTCGATACCCTCTCCGCTTTCCACGCTCTCATTGATAAGAGATACCATTTTCCGATTCAGCCCATCTATTTTCCGCCGGAGCAGGTCGATCTCATCTGTGCCTCCGGTTAGACCGATTGCTTCACCAATGGTTGCCCGCATGAGTGCCATATAAGTGGACTCGTCTTCCTCGTTGAATCGGTTGATTGCCCGAACAATAGCGGCGTGGAGGGCGGTCTCATCTACCGTGAGCGAGGTTTTGCAGTAGCGCTTTCCATAGTCTAAGCGGCTGATGCAGCGCCAGACAACTCGCTTTTTTCCTCGGGATGTCCAGGTCACGCGCTTATATCGACTTCCGCATTCGGCGCAGATCATCACATTGGATAGTGCGTACCGGGAGTATTTTCCGGTGGCTGTGGTAGCCGTTTTGGTGGAATTTGGCTCCCGGCTCATCCGCCTGGCGAGTTCTTCCTGCGTTTTGTGAAAGAGCTCTCGGCTGATGATACCAACATGGCTATTCTGTACATAGTACATGGGTGCCTCACCCGTGTTTTTGCGGCGAACCTTGCCAATACAGTCAATTGTGACCGTCTTTTGAAGGATGCTGTCCCCGCAGTATCGTTCATTCCGGAGAATACCCTTAATCATACTCGCAGAGAAGGAAAATCGTTTTCCTGGTATCTGGAGATTTTCTTCTCTGAGTTTGGTTGAGATCCGGTTGATGGTTTCACCTGACAGGTACATATTGAAGATCCTCTCCACGATGGATGCCTCCTCCGGGACGATCTCCGGTTCTCCGTCTGCACCCTTGCGGTATCCCAGGAGGCACTTATAGTTGAATATGGGCTTGCCCTCCTGAAATCGCTTACGAAAAGTCCAGGTGACATTCTTGCTGATGCTTTCGGATTCGGACTGTGCGAACCCTGCGTAGATGACCAGATAGAGTTCGCTGTCGATTTGCAGTGTGTCTATATTTTGCTCCTCGAAGTAGATGCCAATCCCTCTTGCCCTGAGCATTCGGACATGGTCCAGGCAGTCCACTGTATTACGGGCGAAGCGGGAAACGGATTTCGTGATGATATAGTCGATTTTCCCAGACAAGCAGTCGTTGATCATCTTCTGGAACTGGGGGCGCTTATCTGCACGTGTCCCGGAGATGCCCTCATCTGCGTAGAGTCCGGCGAACTCCCATTCGGGCTTAGCGGCAATCATCTCGGTATATACCTTTTTCTGGTTGGTATAGGATGTGAGCTGCTCCTCGCTGTCGGTGGATACCCGGCAGTAGGCAGCAACCCGCCGCTGATGATACTGCTCCCTGTTGACGATCAGAGAGCGTTTTGGCTCAATAACCGATATTGTTTTCTTGGGTATCTTGGTTACATTCATTTTCCTCATCTCCGATCTCGACATCGGTCTTGGTATGTAGGATCACCTTTCCTCCGCTGCCAAGCGTCAGGTAGGCGGCGATGTCACAAAAGTAAGCCGGGCTGAATTCCTCCTGGGGAGTCATCAGACTTACCCGCTTTCGGGCGATGGATGCGGCGATCTGCAGATGGGTATCGCTCTCAGCATAGAGCCGCTCTGCCATTTCGATTGTTTTGACGATAATCAGTGCATCGCTGGGGTCATCCCGCTCCAGCTCGGCATCAATTTCCCGGTTGATCCGCTGGGCTTCCGCCGACAGCTCTTTTCGCTTTTTGGGGCGGGGGATGAGCAGATAGCTATTGGCGATGATGCGGTTCATCAGGATTGTCACCTTTTCCAATAGGTGTGTATCGGAGATCCGGATGCGCTGACCGCAATCAGGATCGGTGCAATCCCAACTCTCGCGAATCCGGTGCTTGCTGCTCACCCTTCGCCGCATAGGAGCGCCGCACTCCGCACATCGGACCAAATCCCGAAGCAGGTCGAGCCCCTCCAGATTTTTTTCGAAGGTGTTCCGCTGGCGGGCTGTTTTCACGGCAGCCGCTTCCTCATACTGCTCTTCCTCAATGATCGGGTCATATTCCCCATCGCCAATGTATTTGGCGTTTCCGATGATTCGTGCGATACGAGCTTTATCCCACACATCCGTTCTCTCACTGTAGGGGATCTTCCTCTCAGTCAGCAGCTCGGCAATACTTTGGAGGGATGCGCCGTTGATGTAGGCGCTGAATATCTCACGGATGACCGCAGCTTCATCCTGTGCGATGACTGTCCTCCCATTTCTCATGGTGTAACCGTATGGGATATAGCGTATCTTTTTCATGGCGAGGTTCCTCTCTGTCAGAGCATTTCAGTGAATCTCAGCCCGCCGATGAGGGTGACTGTCATTTCATCTCGGTGGCTGATACTGATGGCCTGAACGATCTCAGTAAACAGCTTCTCATCGAAGCGGTCCAGTGGTTCCTCGAGCTCTTCCAGCAGCTTTTTCAGCCGCGTCAGTTCCTCTATCATATGGGTAATGCCCGAGGAGAATTCACATTGGCGCTCCCGCTTGAGCTGGCGCAGTTGGTCGTTAATCTCCCGCACCTGAGCTTTGTGGACCTCATCTTTGAGGTATCCCTTTGCATGGAGCTGCTCCACCATCACCAACTTGGCGTTCAGATCTGCAATGTTCCGGCTGAGCTCCCTTGCGGCCGTGTTTTTCTGCTTTCGCTTCAGCTCGGCGGATTCCAGACGGAGTAGCGTCTGACCCATGATGTCGTATTCAGAAAACCGAAGCTTATTGACCATGGCGACGAAGGCATCGTAGATTCTCTCCTCGCTGTAGTAGTTTGAGCTGCACTGGGTACGATCCTGAATGTGTTTGGAGCATCCCCACTTTACTGCCCCGGAAACCTGCCTCCTGCGAAAATACGAGCCGCACTCAGAACACTGAATGCGGCTCGTAAGAGGGTAGATATTTTGCGTTGTGGATTTCCCAAAGATATCCTGACGCTTTTTCAAGAGGAGCTGGACCTTGTCAAAGGTATCTCGGTCAATAAGAGGAGCGTGGGTCATGGAGGCGTAGAACATATCCTCCTGACCTCGATTTCGGAACTGTTTGAAGGGGACTGTGGTGTCGCGGTAGGTTTTCTGATATTTGCAATCGCCGCAATACCGCTCATTTCCAAGGATGTATGCCACCTTGGTGGAGCGCCAGGTGGATTTCCCGGTTTTGGTTTTGATGCCGCGGCTGTTGAGATCCCGGGCGATCTCCGATGTAGACTGGCCGCTCAGGTAGTTTTCGAACATCATGCGGACGATGGCCGCCTCCGGTTCATAGACCACCAGCGCCTTATCCACCAGCCGGAAGCCGTAAGGAGCGTTGCTGTCCACATATTCCCCAGACTGCATCCGCTTCACGATGGAAAGCCGCTGGTTCTGGGAAATTGCCTTAGACTCCTCCTGTGCGATGGCAGAGAAGGTATTGAGCAGCATCTCATCTCCGAGGGCCAGAGTGTAGATTCCCTCTTTCTCAAACTGCACCCCCACGCCGAGCAATTTCAGCTTCCGGACATATTCCAGAGACTCCTTGGCGTTTCGGGCGAAGCGGGAGACGGATTTGGTGACGATCAGGTCAATTTGGTGCTGTTCGCACATCTTGATCATTCGCTGGAATTCGGTGCGGTTCTGTGCGTTCATGCCAGAGAGCCCTTCGTCAGCGAATATTTCCACCAGTTCCCACTCTTTTTTCCTCTGAATGAGGCTGGTATAGACCCGGATCTGGTTGGCGTAGGAGTTCTGCTGATCAGCCGAATTGGAAGATACCCGGCAATAGGCGGCGACTCGAACTTTGCGGATTCCCTGCCTGGTGATGGGCGAGATGAGTTTGACCTGCGGCATCAGCAGAATCCCCTTTCTGGCTGAATTTTGGATTGTACTACATTTTGGTACAATCCACTTTTCCGGTTCAAGCAACATTATATTCAACGACAAGACAAAGTCTATTGAAAGAACCGTTGGAATGTCAAAATCTACATAGTCAACATGACACGATGCCTTGTTTGCATCATTTTGGGCGGTTTGACTCTAACCTCTTAATCTGCGATGACGAGATCGGAGCCGGTGAGTTTCTGGTAGTAGCGCTTTGCTCGCTCGTACTCGGCCAGAGTAATCACGCCACCTTCTCGCATCGACTTCAGCACGGCTACGATAAACAGATAATTGGCACTCTTGGTCTGCGACATAGTGATCATGGTGCGATCCCTCCCAATGATGAATATGAATTGATACCACAAAAATAGGGGTCACCCGCTTTGGTTGTGGAAGCCTCGGCTTTCCTACTACATGATGGGCGACCCCCATTGCTTCTGATATCAAGACAATTGAATGTCTTTATTTTGCCTGTATTCGACACTACTTCCCCAGGCCAGGGCGGACATCTAAACTGCGGCGGGCGCCGCACTCCGGGAATCGAACCCCTCCGAGGATCTCTCCGAGCTGCCCCCATTGCTTGAGACTGTGGCTGGGCAGGGGTACCATTGTAGGCGGATGAGGTCTTGACGAAACAGACTGCCACGCCTGCTTTTGGATCGGTGGACCCGCTGGGCACCTTATTGGCCGTCATTGATAGAAGAGAAAGAGGGCTTTGCCCCTTTCTCCCCTACAGGTGGTCATCGCGCACCGTCCGCATCGCTCGCTCATCCGCTGATGTTATTTAGCTGCCGGATATTCAGTTGAAAAGGTTCAATGAAGGCGTCCGAAGAACCCCTTCACTTTACAACGGACATTTTTTCAGCAAATCACAACCATCACCCAAAAATATTTTTCGCTTTTTTCTGAATGAGTCGGATTGCATTCTGGACGCTCTGATAACTGACTCCCATTTGATCCGCATAAGCCTTGTAACTGATCCCATTCAGAATGCAAGCCTGGTAAATTCCATATTGGGTAGGAGTCAGGCTCTCTCGCAGTCTTTGTTCCAGCAGCTTCGTGGAGATTTCTTCTGTGTAATCGACCGTATCAGCCAACCAGTTGGAGTCTGTCACATCTTCAGGGAGCACATCCAGCGATAGAATCGTTGGTTTGGATATGCCGTCTCTATCCGCTTCCTGATCCAGTGACATTGCTCGACGGAACCGCTTTTCCTCCGAACGCAACACCTGCATCACAGTGCGCTCCACCTCTGTTACCTCGCCAGTAGCCTTGATCCGCACCATGCACTTGCCGTCCTCCGTTGTCCAGAGGTCATAGTCGAACTCGACTGGGGTTTTCGGGATTCCTTTCATTGCTTCGTCCTTTCCGCTGGTGCGAAGCAGCGGAATGACGAGGCAACAAAAAGAGCCGCATGACGGTGAGCGTGTAATTCCATACCGATAAATCAGGTGTTTCCATTTTGGAAACATCTGATCATGCGGCATTAGGAAGACTCACCAGTCAGCGGCTCCACAGCACAGCTATCAATATTTATTTGTTAATCTCTGCCCTTATCGGTCTTGATAAAAGCGAAGTTTTAACCGTCTCATACTGAGGACATTAAAGACGGTCTCCTGTCCACAGCGTTTGCACTTTGCTTGGACATGGCCTCTGGTGTCCTCAAATACAGCGATTGAATTGTGTCCACAGAAGGGACATTTCACCATCCTTGTTTTTTGGTTTGCGATGGCATGACGCGCTTTTCGGATCTTCTCCATCATTTCCTCAGACGGCTCAGAGATGCGGATATTCTTTTTCATGCCCACACCTCCAAGGGATCTGAATATTCCCGGTACGGACGATCCTCAATGTAACCGAGATGTCTCAGCCGGATTACAGCCGCCGACTTCGACACGGCAAACTGCCTACACAAAAGAGACAGTGATAACTTGTCACGATATGCGAACACCCCCTCGTAATTGATTAACTTCTTGCCACCGGCAAAATACCACATGGCAAGATCAATTTCTTTTTGCGGCATAAGGATGGCCGCGCCAAGGACATTAGCCTGCCATTCATTCCAGTCCTCGCGAGTCTTTAAGTCGCGGAGCGAATACACTGTCCGTGCCGAGTATTTCTTTGCATAGGCTGACTGCGCAGTTTCACTTTCCATCTGGAACAAAATCTGATGTGCGCACTCATGGGCAAGGGTAAAGCGTCTCTTGCCGCAGAGCTTTTGGACTTGTCCGGGTTGAATAAAGCTGGTGTCCATCAGAATTTGATTTTTCCTGAGTGGGATGGTTCGCTTCACGCCCATCTCTTCCGTGATATACTCGGTATCCGCATAGGCGGTCAGACCACAGATGCTTCCATCCGGGGAAAGATGGGCAAACGACACTTCCAAGCCAAGGTATTCCTTGGCGAACTGGTCAATCGGTGTCCCTCGTGCCATTCGTCGGATGTCCTTGGTTTCGCTGCCGAAAAAGAACTCATTGAAATCCTTGGTTACGGCTACTGCAATTTCTTCGATTTTCTTCTGGGATAAGATCATCGTTAGGTCTCCTTTGCTTCAACAAACCACTTGCTGCCCTCCTGAAACAGATAGGATTCTCTGCCACGGATCAGCACCGTATAGCGAATGCCGCCGCCACCCACCTTTTTGGAAGAGGCACGGCACTTATAGAGTACCTGATCGATCTGAAAAATTAGGCCGTTTTTCCACCGGATGAAGCGCGGATGGAATACGCCCTCCTGATCCACATCCAGATTGACCGAGACATAGGCTTTCCTGCAGTGTGCACTCATGTTTCTCACTCCTTGCTACACATAACGGGCACCGGCAACTTTCTCGTTGCCCGGTGTCCGTTACCAATTTCAGTCCAAACGAAAACGAACATCACATTTTGGTCTGCGCACTCTTGACGGGACACGCAAACCGATATACAATAAATGCGTAAAGCGATTGCGTATTATCATTATATGTAAACGGATTGCTTGTGTCAAGCACTTTTAGGCGGAAAACGCAAATAGATTGCATATTATCACGCTTACAGGTAGGAGGATATACTATGAGGTTCGGAGAAAAGCTCCGCGTACTGCGCAAGGAAAAGGGACTTACTCAGGCGGAACTTGCGAAACTGGCGGGAGTAGGACTCAAGACGATCACCAACTATGAAAAGGGCAGCACATACCCCCAGAACCGCGAGGTGTATGGCATTCTTGCCCGGATTCTCGGCTGCGATGCAGACTATCTGCACAACGAGGGCGACGATTTCATCGCAATGGCGGGGCAGCAATATGGCTATCGGGGCAAGAAGGGCGCCGAGCGACTGCTAAAAGAAGTAAGGGTAGCCTTTTCCGGAGGCGAGATGGCAGAAGAAGATATGGATGAGATGATGCTTGCCATTCAGGAAGCCTATATCGATGCGAAGAAGCGAAACAAGAAATACACGCCCCAAAAGTATCTGAAACAGCAGGAAGGAACGAAGTAAGCCCGCTCTATGGGACTTTTCATCTGTTATATTGAAACAGTACCATTCTGCCCGGAAGGGGTGATACCACTATGCTGATTCGAGCGGAGGAAGCCATTCAAAAAGCCAACCGTATTGTGCGGCAATGCGGCACGAGAAATGCTGACCGGATCGCAAGGGAGCTGGGGCTGATCGTCATGTCTCGTGATTTCTCCCGTCAAAAAGGCGCATACATGGTCATTGAACGAAACCGCTATATCTTTATCAATAAACATCTCGACCCCGTGATGCACGACATTGTTCTGCTCCATGAGATCGGCCATGACCGCCTCCACCGTAAAGATGCAATCCGTGCCGGCGGACTGCAGGAATTCAATATCTTTGACATGAGAGACAAGCGCATGGAATACGAGGCAAATATGTTTGCCGCACAGATCGCCCTTCCAGACGAGGAAATTCTGGAATACATATACGGCGGCTACGATGTGGGCCAGATTGCGCGGGCAATGTCTTCGGACATCAATTTGGTGGCGCTCAAGGTCTCAGAGCTGAACACGAGGGGGTATCGCTTCCGTGAACAGGAACACCGAAGCGATTTCTTAAAATGAACGAGATGGTTTTGCCGGGACAAGCGAAAAGGAGAAAATCAAGATGAAATATTTGCTGTATCGTTCCTTCGGGAATCTGGACAAGGATGTGAAGAAGCACGAGCTGGTGGCTGTGGAGTATGGAAAAGACATCTACGATGTGACCGACGCACTCATCAAGGCAGCTGCGGATGACCTTGCCGGTCTGTCGGAATACGAAAAGTATGAGACCGCCGCCTTCGCTCCGGAGCGGACAAAGGATTTCCGTAAGACCAAGCGGTACGCCTACGAGATGACCGGCATTGTCTATCCTACCCATGCTGACAAGAATATTCTCATTGACTTTGGAATCGTGGAGGAAGCGGAATGAGCAGAGAGGAACCCTATTATATCCCGATGCCGGAGATATACGGGCGAAGAAAACTGAACGCCCTCTATCGGGAGATCCCGCTGAAGGACGCCACTTCCCGGCTCCTGCGGAAGTATTTTAATGCCGCCGCCAATCTGTACGGCATTATCCCCCTGCACAAGCTCTATGGGATCATCGCCTCCCAGAATAAATCCCTTGTAACCAGGGAGGAGTTTCTGGCCTTTGCCGAAATCGCGCGGCATGAGTGTGAGGACTACTACATCCTCGGCAAGTCTGAACTCTATTACGACGGCCCCGAAACGGAGCTGATGGAATATGAGGTCATCGACGTGCAGCTGATCGACGAGGATCTTGATCCCTATCACGAGGTCTTACGGGGCCATCAGGGAAAACCCTACTATGTGCCGGACAAAAAGGAGCTTCTGGCCTACGACAATCCCTTCTACTGGGAGAACACCCCAGAAGCGGAAGCATTCCGCACCTTCCTCCTGACCAAAACCACCGTGCCGGAGGACAAGATGGAAGCGGTTTTCGTAGACATCTACTATGGCCTCCACTGCATGAACGCCGGATTGGAGGATGTGCTGAACCGGTTGGATGAGATTGGCGTGGAGTTCCGCCGCAAAGTGGATGTAGGCGATTTTGCCGAGGTCTATACCCCCTTTCACAACCATGTGCGGATGCAATGCAACCGAGGGCATACTCCTGATGAACTTTTTGCCTTACTTCCCCCGGAAGAACGCATCCCCAAATCCCTTTCCTTTGGTCCGAACATCCGTCAGGCCATTGCGGACGGAACCATGAATCCCGAAGAGTTGCGGCAGGGGATCTTGACGATGGATATGCCAAGTGAAGAACTGCGTATGAGTTTATTGAAAGAGATTGCAGCGGCTCAAACTGCTGCTAAGCCGAAGAAGGTGGGGCGGAATGATCCCTGTCCCTGCGGCAGCGGTAAGAAGTTCAAAAAGTGCTGCGGACGGTGAGCATATGAAAATCAAGCTGCAAACAGTCATAGACGCAATCGAACAGGCCAGCGATGCCTACACGATGCTCTACGACACCAAAACCAACGAAACGGTTTATCTGCCCGATGCGTGGGTCACTGGTGAGACCGACGAGGCGCTTGCCGCTCTGGTTGAGAACGAACCGAAGCGGTTCCTGCATTTTCCGACAAAATATGATATCCACGAATACAGCATCATGGACTCCTTTGTGGACTACCTCCCGCCGGGAAGGATGAAAAACGAACTCGGCGCAGCGATCCGGGGCAGGGGTGCATTCCGGCGCTTCAAGCAGACCATCCGCTTCCACGGCATCGAGCAGCTGTGGTACGACTATCAGGCGGATGCCTACCGGGAGCTGGCAGAGCGCTGGTGCCGGGACAACGATGTGGAGTACGAATAAATTGGAAGCTGTATCAAGAGCAGAAAAGAGGTTCCGGATGAAAAACATTCTCATTATCCAAGGGGGCGGCAGACCCAACGGAAATACTGCCCAGTTGGTGGAACACTTTGCCCGTGGTGCGAAAGAAGCGGGGCATACCGTAGAAGTTATTTCACTGAGAAAACAGGAAGTAAAGGGCTGCATGGGATGCAACGCCTGTCGGTATGGAAAGCCTTGCGTACAGAAGGACAGCTTCAACGAGCTTGTTCCCAAAATTAAGGATGCAGACTGCATTGTCTTTGCCTCACCCTTACTGTTCTGGACGATTTCCGCTCAGCTAAAGGCGCTGATCGAGCGCTTTTATTGCATCGCAGAGGAAGATCCCAACCCGCCGTTGGGACGGTATGAGAAATACCCCTCCAAAGACTGCGCCTTGCTGATGACCTCCGCTGACAATTTCTTCTGGACATTTGAGCAAGCGGTTTCTTACTATCAGTTTACCCTTGTCAACTACATCGGATTCCATGACAGAGGGATGCTATTGGCCGGA
Source organism: Angelakisella massiliensis (assembly GCF_900104675.1). Lineage (GTDB taxonomy): Bacteria > Bacillota > Clostridia > Oscillospirales > Ruminococcaceae > Angelakisella > Angelakisella massiliensis. The sequence goes on from NZ_LT629945.1 coordinate 393,465, forward strand.
GGCTGCGGCGACACCAACGGCAAGCCACAGATTGACAAGACCGACCATCTGCAAGAGGCATATGAATTTGGAAAACACATCTATTGAGCAATGCAGCGGGAGGTTTGCAGAATGAATCGGGGACAGTTCAAGCAATATATTCTTGAAACCTATCCCTGTGAGGCAAACCACCCGTGGATAAAATACCCCAACAACGAGGTTTTCCGGCATCCGGGCAACCGCAAATGGTTTGCCCTTGTGATGGATGTTCCCAAAAACAAGCTGGGTCTGGCAGGCTCGGATGTTATTGATGTGGTAAACCTCAAATGCGACCCGATCCTCATCGGCTCACTGCGGAAAGAACCCGGCATCTTTCCGGCTTACCACATGAACAAGGCAAACTGGATCTCGGTTGCCTTAGACGGCAGTGTGCCGGACGAACTGATCAAAATGCTGCTGGATATGAGCTATGGCGCAACAGCGCCCAAGAGGAAAAAGAAAGCCAAGAAAAGCTGATGCCGCTGAAAGGAGGCGTACCGAAGCATGAAGCAGCGCACTTACATCGCAATCGACCTCAAGAGTTTCTACGCTTCGGTGGAATGCCGGGAGCGCGGGCTTGACCCCATGGACACCAATCTTGTTGTGGCGGATGAAAGCCGCACTGACAAGACCATCTGCCTTGCCGTCACCCCAAGCCTCAAAAGCTATGGCATTTCCGGCCGGGGGCGGCTCTTTGAGGTCAGGCAGCGGGTCAGGGAGGCCAACGCCGGACGGCGGCACGACGCTCCGGGCAGAGTGCTGGAGGGCAAGTCACACTTCATCTCTGAGCTGCAACAAAACCCGAAGCTGGAAATCGACTTCATCATCGCCCCGCCCCGCATGGCCTACTACATGGAATACAGCACAAAGATCTACGAGGTCTACCTGAAATACATCGCCCCGGAGGACATCGTGGTCTACTCCATCGACGAGGTATTCATGGATGTGACCGACTACCTGAATACCTACAAGCTGTCTGCCCATGACCTTGCCATGAAGATCATACTGGATGTCATTGAGACAACAGGCATCACGGCCACGGCGGGGATCGGCACCAACCTCTTTCTCTGTAAGGTGGCCATGGATATTGTGGCGAAGCATATCCCAGCGGATGAAAACGGGGTACGCATCGCCCAGCTGGACGAGATGACCTACCGGCAGACCATGTGGTCGCATCAGCCTCTCACCGACTTCTGGCGGGTAGGCCGTGGCTATGCAAAGAAGCTGGAAGAGCATGGGATGTTCACCATGGGCGATGTGGCGCGGATGTCCGAGCGCAACGAGGACCTACTGTATCAACTCTTTGGGAAAAATGCGGAGTTGCTCATCGACCATGCGTGGGGCTGGGAGCCGGCCACCATTGAGGCGATCAAGGCATACAGGCCAAGCTCCAACAGCTTAGGCTCCGGGCAGGTGCTTCACTGTCCCTACAATGCGGAGAAGGCACGGCTTGTCCTGCGGGAGATGGCCGATATGCTCTCGCTGGATCTGGTGGACAAGGGGCTTGTCACCGATCAGCTGGTGGTGACGGTGGGCTATGACATCGAAAACCTCACCGACCCGGCCAGAAAAGCAAAGTACCACGGTGCGGTTGTGAAGGATCATTACGGACGCCAGATCCCCAAACACGCCCATGGCACCATCAATCTGGACGGACACACATCATCTACACGCAAAATAATGTGCGCTGCGGCAGAGTTGTTTGATTGCATTGTAGGCAAAAACCTTCTCATCCGAAGGCTGAATGTGGTGGCGAACCATGTCCTTCCGAAAGAGTCTGCGCCGGTGAAAAACGGGGGCTTTGAACAGCTCGACCTGTTTACCGACTATGCCGCACAACAGGCGCAGCAGGAACGGGAAAAGCAGGAATTGGAGCGGGAGCAGAAAATGCAGACGGCTATGCTGACCATCAAGAAGAAGTTCGGCAAGAATGCGATCCTCCGGGGAATGAATTTGGAAGAAGGGGCAACGGCCAAGGACAGGAACGGGCAGATTGGAGGGCATAGGGCGTGAAAATTGCCACATGGAATGTGGAGCGGCTCAGGCACAAAAAACAGCTCGACCAGATACAAGGCTTATGTGATGGCATCCATGCCGACATCCTTGTGCTGACCGAGACAGACAAGCGGCTGCATCCCGATTATGCCTTCTGCTGCGAGACCACATCATTGATGGGAGATAAGACCATTCCCTATGCCGTCACAGAAAATCGCGTCTCGCTTTACACCAACTATCCCGTTGTTCGGCTGCATCAAACCTATGATTCGCGTACCGCCCTCTGTGCTGAGCTAAAGACGGAAAAAGGGAATCTGCTGGTGTATGGGACAATCATAGGTACGCTGGGCAATCGTCATTCTTCCTTCATGGAACAACTGCACCGGCAGTGTGATGACATTCGCCGCCTGTCCGAATTGGGCGATGGGATATGTGTCTGCGGAGATTTTAACTGCTCCTTCTCGGATAACTACTGTTTCACACAGGCCGCAAGGACAACGCTTCTGGATTTGTTTCGTGATACAGGATTGACCCTTTTGACCGAAAGACAGACAGAGTGCATTGACCACATTGCCGTGTCAAGCAGTATGGTTACCACCAAACGGCCAGTTCTGGAAGAATGGAATGTGGACAAGCGTTTATCCGACCACAAGGGAATTGTGGTCACCTTTTGAGGGGGGCAAAAATCATGAAAACACAGTATGATGACATCATCCATCTGCCCCATCATGTCTCCAAAACAAGGCCGCAGATGTCCATGCTGGACAGAGCGGCACAGTTTTCCCCCTTCGCCGCTCTCACCGGCTACGAGGATGCCATCCAGGAAACCGGACGGCTGACAGATACAAAAGTGGAGATTGGGGAGGAAGTGCGGGAGGAGCTGGACCGGAAACAGCAGTACCTTCAGGACATCATAGCAGACCGACCGGAGATCACCATTACCTACTTCGTCCCGGATGAGAGGAAGGCCGGAGGCTCCTATACATCCCACACCGGCAGTCTGAAACGGATTGACTATTATGAGCGAGTATTTGTTCTGACCGATGGGACGAAAATCCCACTGGATGAGATCGCCGATATCGAGTGGGAATGACGCTCGAAACGGCGAAAACCCGCATGAATACAGGCTTTTTTGCCCGTCCATACTGCTCTTGATACTGGATTGATACTATTTGTGTCCGCCCGGTATTCTCAAGAGAAAAATCCCAAAAGGACAAGCAAAACCGCCCTGCTGAACGACAAATTCAGCAGGGCGGTTTTTTTGCTTGTCTTATTTATTTTTCCGCCAAGGGATATAATATTCGCTTTCCAGGCCATCGTCGCAGGTATGGGGCCAGTTGAGTTTCCATTCAAAATACTCTTCCCTGGTGATCTCCCCGGCGTGTAACTCCTGCTGACGAAAAAGCCATTCCCGCATGAACTCGTCCACAAGGCCATACTGGAAGTACATACCCACGGGAGGGTGTGCGGGCCAGTCATCGCTATCATTGTACCGTACAGCGGTATCATCAGCGGCCCCTGCTCTGCCCGGATTGCGGACAAGTTGGAACAGGCGGATAGCGCCAGGGCTGTCCTCGTCCAGCCAGAAGAATGTCCGCATGAAGTCCTCGGCAGAGCCGGGGGCGATGGTGTAGAAGTTCTGGCGGTCTACCCGCAGCGCCTCGGCCATCTTGTCCAGCAGTTCCCGTTTCGGAACACGGTAATTCGTCTCATACTGGGCGATCCGGTTGTCCGCTCCCTTTTCCTCAAAGCCGATAGCAAGCCCCAATTCCTTTTGTGTCATGCCTCGAAAGGTGCGGATTTTCTTTATCTTGTCTCCGACTGTCATAATATCCCACCGCCTTTGCCAATAGTATAGCGCAAAAAAGCGAAAGATGCAAGATAATCTTTAACAAAAATGCGAAATAAATTCTTGACATTAACACTTATGTTAATGTATAATGAAGATGGTGACATTAACATATTTGCGAAACTAAAATAAGGAGGTGCTGACCATGGAAAAGGAGCTGTTTGTGAGAGCAGAGGAGGTCGCCAGGGAGCTGGGCATTTCCAAGCCCTACGCCTACAAGCTGGTGCGGGAGATGAACGAGGAGCTGAAGAAAAAAGGCTTTCTCACCATTCCCGGACGGGTAAGCAGGCGCTACTTCGAGGAAAAATTCTATGGGCTGCGGGACAGACAATAAGGAGGGAACCACAATGCCGGCATACAAAGACAAGGCAAAGGGCACATGGTATGCGTCCTTTTACTACGAGGACTGGACGGGCAAGAAAGTAAAGAAAATGAAACGGGGCTTTCCCACCAAGCGGGAGGCTCTGGAGTGGGAGCGGACATTCCTGCAACAACAGACCGCCGACCTGGAAATGACCTTTGAAAACTTCGTGGCTGTCTATGTGGCGGACATGAAAGGCCGTATCAAGGAAAACACCTGGGGGACGAAAGAGCATATCCTCTACAAGAAGTTGGTGCCGTACTTCGGCAAGCGGAAGATGTGCGACATTCACTCCAAGGAGGTCATCGCCTGGCAGAATGAAATGCTGGGTTACCGGGACAAGAACGGCAAGCCCTACTCTCCGGTGTACTTAAAAACGCTGCACAATCAGTTGAGCGCCGTGTTCAACCATGCGGTACGGCACTACAATCTAAAGGTCAATCCCGCTGCCCAGGCGGGCAATATGGGAAAGCCAAAGGGACGGGAAATGCTGTTCTGGACAAAGGCGGAGTATCTGAAATTCGCCGAGGCCATGATGGACAAGCCCCTTTCCTATTACGCCTTTGAAATGCTCTACTGGTGCGGCGTCCGGGAGGGGGAGCTGCTGGCCCTCACTCCTGGCGACTTCGACTTTGAGAAACAGACCGTCACCATCTCCAAGTCCTACCAGCGGATTAAGGGCAAGGATGTGATTACCGACCCCAAGACCCCTAAGAGCAACCGGGTCATTCAAATGCCCGCTTTCCTCTGTGAAGAAATGCGAGACTATATCAAGAGCCTGTATGGGGTGAAGCCCACCGACCGCATTTTCACGGTGACAAAATCCTACCTCCACCGGGAGATGGACAGGGGTGCGAAAGAGGCCGGGGTAAAGCGGATCAGAATACACGACCTGAGGCACTCCCACATTTCGCTGCTCATTGACATGGGCTTTACGGCCCTGGCAATCGCTGACCGGGTGGGACATGAAAGCATTGATATTACCTACCGCTACGCCCACCTGTTCCCCACCCGGCAGGCGGAGATGGCGGACAAACTGGACATGGAGCGAAAGGGGGCCTAAATCATGTCAGTGAAAAATCTTGACCGACACAACCGCTGGAGAAACAAAACTGTGGCTTTCCGGGTGTCCCCGGATGAGGACAGGGAAATTGAAACCGCTGTGCGGCTCTCCGGCCTTACCAAACAGGACTACATCACCCGACGGCTGCTGTGCCGGGATGTGGTGGTACAGGGCAACCCCAGGGTGTATAAGGCCCTGCGGAACGAGCTGGCCGCCGTTCTGGAAGAACTGGAGCGTATCGAGGCCGGGAATGGCGTGGATGGGGAGTTGCTGGACACCATCCGGCTGATCGCCGCCATCATGGACGGCATGAGGGAGGATTGATAGATGGATAGATTGCAAGAGAAAACGACTGCCCCATATCCGCCTGTTGGCGCAGACGGGGGACAGTCGCTCTCACAAAAACCTAACCAAAGTATAGCAGAGGGCGTGACAGAACACAAGCCCCCGGAAAGAGATTTGGAGGAAATCCTGCGGCAGATAAGCCGGGTCAATGACCCGGCCTATCTGCCTACCGTGTCTATGAATGACCTCTACGAACAGGTGTACCCCGGCAGACCTCCTGTGGTAGACGGTCTGCTCTATGCGGGGACATATCTCTTTGTGGGCGCTCCCAAGGTGGGCAAGTCCTTTCTCATGGCCCAGCTTGCCTATCATGTGAGTATGGGCCTTTCCCTGTGGGGGTATGAGGTGCGCCAGGGGACAGTCCTCTATCTGGCCCTGGAGGACAACCACCGTCGCTTACAGGAGCGGTTGTACCGGATGTTTGGAGTAGAGAGTACCGGAAACCTGTTCTTTGCCATCGGAGCTAAGCAGCTCGGCGGTGGCCTGGAGGAGCAGCTAAAGGGCTTTGTCCGGGAACACACGGACACCCGGCTTATTATCATCGACACCCTGCAAAAAATCCGGGAGGCCGGGGCAGAGAAGTACAGCTATGCCAACGACTATGAGGTAATCACCAAACTGAAACGGTTTGCCGATATAAGCGGGGTTTGCCTCCTGGTTGTACATCACACCCGCAAGCAGCAGGCCGATGATAAGTTTGATATGATCTCCGGCACCAACGGCTTATTGGGTGCGGCAGACGGGGCCTTTCTGCTCCAAAAGGAGCGGCGGGCAGACAACGCCGCCACCCTGGACATTTCTGGGCGGGATCAGCAAGACCAGCGCCTCTACCTCAAGCGGGACGAGGAACGGCTTGTGTGGGAGCTGGAGCGGCGGGAAACGGAGCTGCGGCAGGAGCCGCCTGACCCGGTGTTGGAGGCTGTTGCCGCCCTGGTAACGGCGGAACGGCCAGAGTGGAGAGGGACGGCCACGGAACTTGTCGCCGCCCTGGGGCTGGATATGAAACCCAATGCCCTGGCTATGCGGCTGAATGTCCGGGCGTGGCGGCTGTCCTATGAGTACCACATCCACTATGAAAGCGCCCGAACCCATGCCGGGCGGAGTATCAAGCTCACGTTGGAGGAACCCCAGGCGTGACGACCGTGACAGCTGTGACAGCTTTTCGGAGTGCGGAGGCGGTGTGTAAAACATCGTCACGGTCGTCACGGCTGTCACGGGGAGCGGGGGCGAAAGTCAAGGGGGGCATACCTGCGGGTGGAGATTGCCGCAAGTCAATACAACCCGTACCCCTTGACTTTCGGCCCACGGAAAACACTTGCCGGGCGGTGGAAAGGCCCCTGGCCTTTCCACCCTGCCCAACGGCGAGTGACAAAGTTTAGGCGGGGTGCAGGGTGCCCTTTTCAAAGGGCGGCCCTGCTGGGGGAGGCAACCGCAGTTGCCGGGGGCAAAGCCCCCACACCACCCCGTAGGGCGCAAATGCGCTTTTGATGGCCGTCAGGCTGTCAAAAGTGCTTTTGCGTTACTTTCGCAGAAAGTAACAAAGGCTCGCCGCTTGCGCGGCGGAAAAGGGAGGAGGGATTGATTTGAAAAGGACAATCAGCGCCATGGTGGGCCAAGGATCGGTGAACCATAACAGTAGAAAATTCCACGCCAAGAACACTGACCCGGAACGCTCCCACTTGAATATAACCTACTGCCAGGAGAATATCAAGGCGGTGTACCATGAACTCTTTGACGAGGCTCTGGAACGGTACAACGCTAAACAAACCAGGGCCGACAGAAGGATAGAGGATTACTATGAGAAGATCCGCTCCGGCAAGCAGGAAAAGCCGTTCCATGAAATCATCCTGCAAGTGGGCAATCGAGATGATATGAGCGCCGACAGCGAGGAGGGACAGCTTGCGGCAGCGGTTTTGGACGAGTACATGAAGGGCTTTCAAGAGCGCAACCCCCAACTCCGGGTGTTCTCTGCCCACCTCCACATGGACGAGGCTACGCCCCATCTGCACATTGACTTTGTACCATTCACCACCGGGAGCAAGCGAGGGCTGGACACGAGGGTATCTTTGAAACAGGCGTTAGCGGCCCAGGGTTTCCAGGGCGGCACCAGAGGGGACACAGAGTGGAGCCAGTGGGTGCGCTCGGAAAAGGAGCAGCTTTCCCTGGTCATGGAGCGCCACGGGATTGAGTGGGAGGACAAAGGCACCCACGACAAGCACTTGTCTGTGCTGGACTACAAGAAAGAGCAGCGGGCAAAGGAGATCGCCGTTCTGGAGACGGTCAAGGCGGAGAAAGAAAACCAGGTGGAGAGCCAGGAACGGCGGCTCAAAGAACTTGCCCCGGCGGTGAAAAATATGGAGCGGTTGGCAGCGGATTTCTCCGCCAATCCGGAGGAGATTTTGCCGGAGCCGGGAACGCTGGAAACAGGCCGGGCCTACCGAGAGAAAAAGGCAAAGCCCCTGCTGGCCCAAATCGTCAAGGTGCTGCGCTCCCTGTATCTGGCCTATGTGGAGCTGCGGGGGAAATTTGAGCGTCTGCAAGGGGACTATGGCCGGGTGAGGGAGAGCAACATCCGCCTGTCTGATCGATTGCAGGAGGTCAAGTTGGAAAACAAGGCCATGCGGCAAGTCTCCGCTGACTATGAGCGGGTCAAAAGGGCCTTTGGCCCAGAACAAGTGGACAGAATATTAGAGGCAGCTTACCAGCAGGAACATGCCGAAAAGGAACGGAAACGGGCCGCAAAGTCAAAAATTCGGATAGACGCACGATAATCACCAAAACCGGAGGGTATTCCAGTGAATACCCTCCGATTTTATTTGTGGAATCGGTAAAATGATTTCTTGTTTTTTAGAGCGTACTATGATATACTGCTATTATCCTGATTTGAGGAGTCTATCAAATATGCGGCAAGGTATTCTTAAATAAAATTTGATAATGGGCGCAAAAATGATTGCCCCTTGCAGGGGCTTGGTTTTTGTACCCAATTTTAAGAATACTTTTGCCTTTTTAGTAAATATCGTGACGGACCGCGGCTTATGTAAGTCGTGTATGTTTCTGTGTGTCCGAAGTCATGATCCCCAGCGGTAAAAGTATTAGCCGCTGGGGATTTTTGCGCCCATTCGGGCCTTGTATGGAGGATAGACATGAACATTATCAATATCGGGATTCTTGCCCATGTAGACGCTGGAAAGACGACCTTGACGGAGAGTCTGCTATATGCCAGTGGAGCCATTTCAGAACCAGGGAGCGTCGAAAAAGGGACAACGAGGACGGACACCTTGTTTTTGGAGCGGCAGCGTGGGATTACCATTCAAGCGGCAGTCACTTCCTTCCAGTGGCACAGATGTAAAGTTAACATTGTGGATACGCCCGGCCACATGGATTTTTTGGCGGAGGTGTACCGCTCTTTGGCTGTTTTAGATGGGGCCATCTTGGTGATCTCCGCGAAAGATGGCGTGCAGGCCCAGACCCGTATTCTGTTCCATGCCCTGCGGAAAATGAACATTCCCACCGTTATCTTTATCAACAAGATCGACCAGGCTGGCGTTGATTTGCAGAGCGTGGTTCAGTCTGTTCGGGATAAGCTCTCCGCCGATATTATCATCAAGCAGACGGTGTCGCTGTCCCCGGAAATAGTCCTGGAGGAAAATACCGACATAGAAGCATGGGATGCGGTCATCGAAAATAACGATGCATTATTGGAAAAGTATATCGCAGGAGAACCAATCAGCCAGGAAAAACTTGCGCGGGAGGAACAGCGGCGGGTTCAAGAAGCCTCCCTGTTTCCGGTCTATCATGGCAGCGCCAAAAAGGGCCTTGGCATTCAACCGTTGATGGATGCGGTGACAGGACTGTTCCAACCGATTGGGGAACAGGGGAGCGCCACCCTATGCGGCAGCGTTTTCAAGGTTGAGTACACCGATTGCGGCCAGCGGCGTGTCTATCTGCGGCTATACAGCGGAACGCTGCGCCTGCGGGATACGGTGGCCCTGGCCGGGAGAGAAAAGCTGAAAATCACAGAGATGCGTATTCCATCCAAAGGGGAAATTGTTCGGACAGACACCGCTTATCCGGGCGAAATTGTTATCCTTCCCAGCGACAGCGTGAGGTTAAACGATGTATTAGGGGATCAAACCCGGCTCCCTCGTAAAAGGTGGCGCGAGGCCCCCCTCCCCATGCTGCGGACGACGATTGCGCCGAAAACGGCAGCGCAAAGAGAACGGCTGCTGGACGCTCTTACGCAACTTGCGGATACTGACCCGCTTTTGCGCTGCGAAGTGGATTCCATCACCCATGAGATCATTCTTTCTTTTTTGGGCCGGGTGCAGTTGGAGGTCGTTTCCGCTTTGCTGTCGGAAAAATACAAGATTGAAACAGTGGTAAAGGAACCCACCGTCATTTATATGGAGCGGCCGCTCAAAGCAGCCAGCCACACCATCCATATCGAGGTGCCGCCCAACCCGTTTTGGGCATCTATCGGACTGTCTGTTACACCACTCCCGCTTGGCTCCGGCGTACAATACGAGAGCCGGGTTTCGCTGGGATACTTGAACCAGAGTTTTCAAAACGCTGTCAGGGATGGTATCCGTTACGGGCTGGAGCAGGGCTTGTTCGGCTGGAACGTAACGGACTGTAAGATTTGCTTTGAATACGGGCTTTATTACAGTCCAGTCAGCACGCCGGCGGACTTCCGCTCATTGGCCCCGATTGTATTGGAACAGGCATTGAAGGAATCGGGGACGCAGCTGCTGGAACCTTATCTCTCCTTCACCCTCTATGCGCCCCAGGAATACCTTTCCAGGGCTTATCATGATGCACCGAAATACTGTGCCACCATCGAAACGGCCCAGGTAAAAAAGGATGAAGTTGTCTTTACTGGCGAGATTCCCGCCCGCTGTATACAGGCATACCGTACTGATCTGGCCTTTTACACCAACGGGCAGAGCGTATGCCTTACAGAGCTAAAAGGGTATCAGGCCGCTGTCGGCCAGCCGGTCATCCAGCCCCGCCGTCCAAACAACCGCCTGGACAAGGTGCGCCATATGTTTCAGAAGGTAATGTAAAGATACATAATCGTCAAGACGGCAACAATCAGAAGTTATGGAGGGTAACAATGGAATATCGTAAGGAAGATTTAATGGAAGCAAAAAAGCAAATTTTGGGAGTGGGAGAGAACATGGGAACAGAGGAAAGTAAAAAAATCTGGGAGGAGAACGCACAATTTTGGGATAATGCAATGGGTGACGAATCTAATGAATTTCACAGAGAGGTAGTGCGTCCCAAAGTAACGGAACTTCTATCTCCTAATCCTGCGGATTATATTTTGGATATTGCGTGTGGCAATGGAAATTATTCTTCGTATCTTGCACAAAGAGGCGCTTCGGTTGTCGCTTTTGATTACAGCAAAAAAATGATAGAATTGGCTAAAAGACGGCAATCACAATATGCAAAACAAATTGAATTTTGTGTGGCGGATGCGACCAATAGAAAAAGTATATTAGAATTAAAAAGAAATCGAGCCTTTACGAAAGCAGTTTCTAATATGGCAATTATGGATATTACGGATATTGAACCACTTCTTATGGCTGTTTATGAACTGTTGCAGGAAAGCGGAATTTTTGTCTTTGCAACGCAACACCCTTGTTTTGTCACGTTGACTGAAAAATATATGACACCGCACAGTTACTATGATATAGCGATTGAAGGGCAACCGAAAGAGCAGATTTATTATCATCGTTCCATACAAGATATTTTTAACCTTTGTTTTAGAGCTGGATTTGTCATTGATGGATTTTATGAAGAATGTTTCAAAACCAACAAAGAAATTCCTATGGTAATGATAGTAAGGCTTAAGAAGGTAAAACGTGATACCTTACAATAAATTCAAGTTTGTCGGGTAAATAGCAAAGCCAGCCGAGCCAGCGGGCGGTCAAGATGAACGGGCTTCGCCCACCGTTGACAGCCCCGCCCGGTTTCGCAGTTAGGCAGTCAAGGAGCGACAGCAAGGAGTGCTGCCGCCCCGCACTATTATTCAGAGAGGGGGAATTTCCATGACAGACCAGAAAGCCTATCAAGAATATATCCAGCGCAGGTACAACGCCTCTTGCAAGGCTGTTATCCGCTGTGCCTGACAGCGTCCGTCCGTGCCGGAATTATGTAGAGCTCCACATAATTCTGTTGTATTTCCCAGCCTTTTGTGATACTATTTTGATACTAATAAACTTTACAGCCGAAAATAGCAGGTGGAATATTAACATATTTGCGAAAGTTTTTCCTGCGAAATCACCTCAAATACACCCTACTATATCTGAATTTGCCGAGAGTGAATGCTTTCGAGGAATTTTGTGATTACTGCTTTCCCTGCGACCAAACCGAAGAAGAGTCCTCCTATATGGCTGGGAATTTCTGTTCTTTGGCACCAGTATCGATGCGGTGGAGACTACAAGGCATTCGGGCATCGGGGCGGATCGTGTTGTAAACTATTACTGCGGCAGCGCCAGGACAGCTCGACCATGAGGTCTTGCGTGAAGCCATCTGCACTGTTCGAGTCAGTGCGCCGCTGGATGCAGATTGAAAAAAACGATTGATTGGTGCGTGCTATCAAAAGCGCAGTCAATCAATACTGCCTTACCTGATACTCGATTTTTCTATCTTTGCTGAAAGTTATCCGCGTAAACAGTTCTTTAGAATTATACCTCGTTCTTTGGATTCTGTATGAATCAGGCCATCACCACTATACTATTCTTTAGAACAAAAGCGAGTTCTAAAGGAGGCGGTGGCAGGATGGATGCAAGAGCAGTTGGACAAAGAATCAAGGCTGCAAGGGAGAAAAAGAACATGACACAAGAAGATCTTGCCGCCTGCATTGACATTAGCCCGACCCATGTGAGCGTGATTGAACGCGGAACCAAGATTCCGAGGATGGACACTTTCGTAGCGATTGCAAATGTGCTTGGCGTATCTGCGGATGACCTTCTGGTGGATGTGGTGGATCGAGCGACTGCCGGAGTTGCTTCGGAGCTTTCTGCCGCCATCGAGGCGCTCCCTCACGAAGAAAGGATGCGGGTCTTAAAAGTAGTGTCTGTATTGGTAGATAGATGAGTGTGGAAGAGCTTTCGGCTCTTCCACGCTTTTTCTTTTTCCTCTGTCAAAATGTGAGTGATTTCGATATTCTTATGATGTTATACTTGCGCCAAAGAACAAGAGAAAAGTCTAAAGACGGAGGAATATCCATGAAAAACTTTGAAGAGATTATTGCGAAAATTGCCAGGGAGAACGGAACCACGCCAGAAAATGTACTCCGTGAAATGCAGTTGGCTATTGATCATGCTTACGATCACCATGACAAGGAGGCGCAAAAGTTATGGGATATGATGTCATTCAAAAGCGACAGACCGACACCGGAAGAGTTCATCTTTCAGGTGGCAATGATGCTGGATAAAAACGGATCATTACATTAAATTGGATGCTCTGACCATGTTGTAGCGGGTTTCCCTCTGCTATCTTCTCGGTGGCTTTATAGCCTTAGTCATTGAACAAGGCATCGTATTCCTTAATTCGATCTATCCAATCCAGTTCCCTTTGCCGCTTTGCATTATCATCTATGACAATCGCCTCGGGATAAACCTTCAGGATTGCCTCCTTCATCTTGCGCTGTTCCGCCTTTGTGGTAGGAATCCGTTTCTTGCCGCCATACCAGGTTTTCTTCAGCTTTTGCGTCACATCGAAGGCCGGCGCAGGAGCCTTTTTCTTTTTTCCAAACATCAATGCACCTCATCAATCCATGCTGCCATCGCCTTTGTTACCTCCAAACTCGCAGCCGTATTGATGACCGTGGCCATAGTACCATCGTCCATAGCGATACCCATAGTGGGGAGGGCAGTTGGCGCAGTCCCCGTTACAATGTCCGTTATGCTGGTGTCGTTCGCTGTGCCGGGAAACTGCATTGATTCCGGCAATCGCAGCGAATAGCGTTCCCCAAAAGCCCAATCGAGGTGCTGCGGATTCCTGATAAGATATGTCCTCGTAGATGGGCTCATTGTGAAGTTCCAGATGATGCTTTTTCGCAATCTTCAAATATGTATCGTCTGGGAGTACATCATACAACTCCTCAGCTTGATTGGCATCAAATGTCCCTTGGGCGGTCAGCGACATTTTTTCAATGAGGGATTCCGAAATTCCAAAATCGAGCCACTCCATGATTTGCTGCGGAGCGAACCGCACCTTGCCCTGTAACGATTTCTCAATCAGAGTCTCGATAGTTGCCTGGTCAAGATAATCCCTCAAAATATCAAGCTGCTCAGCGTCAAAGCATCCCGTGACTTTCATTACCATCGTTTTGAAGGTCTCTTCATCTGCGCAGTCAACCAACTCCATAATCGTTGCCGGTGCATATTGGTCGCTCGTAGCCTTTTTCAGAAGTGTCTGGAATACTTCATCATCCATGCAGCCGGTGAGGGTATCCAACGCTTCATCGGAAAGTGTTCCTTGGACGGAGGAAACGACACGCTTCATCGTCGCTGTATCCACGCAGCAATTCAAATCCTCAATATTCTCGACTTGAAAGGTGACACCGGCATCCAAGGCTCTGTTTATCAGCCGACTTGCGGCCTTTTCATCACACAATTCCATAGCTACTTCGGTGACTTCAGCCGGGGAGCCATAGGAGGTGAGGGCGGAAAGCCGTCGAATCTGTGTACTCGTCGCCCAGTCATAGAACTTTTCGTAATATTCATCCCAAGTCATTTCCGCACCTCACATTCTGATTATCGAATCTCCCAGACGAAAGTGGCTGTGTCGCTTACATCAATGTCATCCGGTTCGATGTCCATATCGGCCATGGCTCCCATCGGCATCGCCAAGCACTTTTCATCAAGCATATATTCAGTGCGTGAGACAACATTGAGTTCGCCCCAATTATAGTCGATGGCGAGCAGATCTCCCAGCGCCACATTCGAGGCTTCGCAAAGAATTTCCGCTTTTTCCCGTGCGTTGATCGTTGCGGATTTCAAAAGCTTCTTGTTGACCGCAGACGGGTCTTTTACTGTGAAGGCGATGGACAGCTCTGGTTTGGCAAGACATTTTGAGATTGCGGAAAGGGACTGCGCCAGCCGCCTTGTGTCGAAATCAAATTCAACTTTGAGCCGGTGATTGCAGATATATCCGTTGAATACGCTTTTATAGTTGCCGTTTCTGTCTTTTACTCGTTCATAGTCTGTGCGAACATTGAAATTCACGGTTTTTACAGACTTCTTCTTAAATCCGACAGATTCCAGCGCCTTGTTTAGATAGTCAATCTGGAGTGCGGCCTGTTCCATCGCTTTTTCGTAGTTCGTATCCTGCGCTTCAAGGCTCATGGAGATGACGATGTAATCCGGCGGAGTGGAGACTCTGCCAACTCCTTTTACGGTTATCGTCCTTGACATCATCACACCTCTTTTCTGTTTTCCTTGTCACGCTCTGCTTTCCACCGTTCAAATTTCTCAACATTCTTGGGGTCGGAATAGAACTCCCTGCAAGATTGCAGCAGTGTACGGCAGAGGGCTTTCATTTCATATTCTGGGATTTGGCTAAAATCAATCAGGGGTTGTTCTTCGCTCATCATGACACCACCTTACAGGGACTTCATCACATCCAGCAAGTGCTGATGATTGTTATCGTATTCAATAGAAGCTCTACTTCAAAATTCGCAAAAGTGCATCAACGATTTCGTCGATATCGCCTTCTGTATTGTTCTTTCCTAACGACAATCGTATTGTTCCCTTTGCCAGTTCTGGCTCCAGTTTAATCGCCTGCAACACATGGGATATTTGTGTTTCTCTGCTATTGCAGGCTGAACCAGTAGAGACACAGATTCCCATCAAATCCAATCGGTGCAAGAGGGCTTCACCACTGTAGCCGGGGAAAGAGAGACTGATGTTCCCGGGGATATGTGCTGCGCTCCCATTTCTGGAAAATCGTACATTCGCATCTGACAAGCCCATGATTAGTTTGGTTTCCAGCCGAGTTAAATGCTCCGCTGTATCTTTCAGTCCATCTACACATTTTTTTAATGCAGCCGCCATACCTACAATAGATGCGATATTCTCTGTGCCCGCCCTCATGTGGTTTTCCTGACTGCCGCCACTTGCGTATGGAGCCAGCGGCGTCCCTTTTCGGACATACAGGAAGCCGATACCTTTGGGACCATGGAATTTGTGGGCGGAAGCAGAAAGCATATCTACACCAAGATCGTTCACATCTATTTTGATATGTCCAACCGCCTGAACAGCATCGGTATGAAACATTGCGCCAACGGAATGAGCAATGGCAGCTAACGCTGGAATGTCCTGAATGGAGCCTATCTCGTTGTTGGCGGCCATAATAGAAACCAGCCGAGTATCCGGTGCAATGTGTTCTGACAGCGTTGCGGTATTTACTTTGCCGGTAGAATCTACCGGCAGATAAAAAACGGGATAGCCCATTCTTTCAATATCAGCGCACGGACGCAAAATCGCATGGTGCTCAATGGCTGATGTTATAAATCCGTGTTTTTCCGGGTCGAGAAATGCAGTTCCCTTTATTGCCCAGTTGTTGCTTTCCGTACCACCTGAAGTGAAAAATATTTCGTCAGGTTGAGCGCCAATACACTGGGCAATGATTTCCCTCGATTCCCGCAGAGCTTTTTTGGGCGCTCTCGCAAATGAATAGGGCTGCGAAGCGTTTCCGTATTCTTCTAAAAGATATGGTTGCATCGCCTCAAACGCATCAATATCCAGTTGTGTTGTGGCTGCATTATCCGCATAGATAAAACGCTTCACAATCCCACCTCATTCAAATAATTTACAGCCTTCCTCTTTGAACTCCTCGATTTTATCAAGCAATTCCTCAACAGTACACCCAAGATATTCGGCAAGGCAATCCATACAGTAGAAATTCTCCATGTCTTCGCCCAATAGTTTTTTGTTAATACCGATGGTGTTCTTGTTAAGATTATTTTTACCGCAGATGATACAATCAATTTTCATAAGGAATCTCCTTCAGCGAGAAAGAAGGCACATCCTTACCCTTGAACTCCACATCGAGAATCCCAAGCTGCCGTTTGATGATTTTACGCATACGGACAGCAGGACGAAGGCAATATTGCTGGAATCCCTTTGGATTGATGTCCCGTGCGCTCCGCACATTCGGGAACAACAGCTTCAAATATGCTGTTGCAATGCGCTTTACGGCCTCCGTGTCACGGGTATCTGCCCTATCAGGAACATCAATAATTTGATCAACAATCGCTCTATAACTCACATCATTGCGAAGCTCGTGCAAAATGGTGCAGAAGTATTCTGAATTTAACGCCCAGCCGGACAGCTTCAAATCATCATTCATTCTTGGTATATCCCAACCCTTGATGAAACCATGGATTCGGTCTACCAATGCACTTTCTTGAAATAGTGAGGGCAGCTCGGAGAACATATTCTGCCACTCATCCATATTATCCTGTGCGATGTTACCCAGGAAGATGATGCCTGCATCAGATTTCCCCTCGTAGCCACCGATGTTAAACTGTCCATACTCCATATATCCCTGCATGATAGAGCGCATTTCGTTCACATCGCCAAACTGCACCAACTTTACCTCATCTATTGCGATAAAGTCGTGGCCGGTAACAAAGCCGGGAGTCTTCCGAGCGGTATCATAAAACATTTTTGCCCGAGTTACCTTTCCGCCATCTGTTAGAAGACCATATTTACTCACATGGCCAAATACATAGGACTTGCCAGTTCCTTTGGGTGCAAGCTCTATCAGATTGAGGCGTTTCTCCACAAAGGGAAGAATGCGTGTCAGCATGGAAAGCTTTTGTTCCTCACTTTCATACCCGCCCGCATTGTAATCTATGGCCCCTAACAGCACATCAATCCACTCGGAAGTTGTAAATTCATTCCGAACATCCTTGTAATAATCAAGGTCAATAGTATAAGGGCAGAAATTTGTAAATCCAGTAAGGCGAATTTTCCCTGGAATTTTAGGCTTCGCAGTGTCATCCGGGGGTCGATAGCCGAGCTCGACCACACCCCAGACCTCCTGCCCACTGATAAGCTCTCCACGATACTGATCCCATGTAGACACATCAATCATGGTTTCTTTATTTGTCAAACCGAAGTCGGGCAATGAAAAGGTGATTTCTCCGGTTTTTATGCTTATATCGACAGAAATCTTGGTCAGGAGTTTGACACGCTCGTTATCGTTAATGATTCTATCTTTGATTCTGACCCATTCTTCTTTATTCGGAAGATAGGTGCGGATAAAATCCGTAAGTTCGTCTATGTCCAGATTACCTTCATCATCAGCAAACTTTTTGAGCAGCCAGTCTCTCAAAAACGATGGCAGACCTAACGCAGAAAAGAAGTTGCTTTTCTTCAAATCCTTGTAGACGACCATTTCATCGAAACAATCCCGAAGTTTTTCGGTCACGAGTATCCCTCCTTACAGAATGTTCTTTTCGCTGCCGCTTTCTTTTTTCACTCGAAGTGGCAGGCCAGTGGCAACAGGCATTCCACCGGCAAATACATCTACGCTGTATGTCTTGGCACGACGAATTTCAGTCATTTCCTCAACAACATAGAAATTATCAGCAGTCGGTTTTGCTTCGTAGGTATGACCGTCTATTACGACGCTGACATCCACCAACTTTTCCGTAGAAAATACTTTAATGGCAGCTTTCTTGCGGAAACTAACGAAAATTTCGGGGATACCCGTAAATGTTGCAGTTGAATCAATCGGCATTATTTTAACTTCAACGGCATCGTTAAGATACGAAATCTCGATAATCGGTACGGTAACTTCCTCCAATGTTGCGCCGCCATGAACCTCAACATTCGCTTTCCGGCTTCCCTTAAAACGGTCATAATTGGCAAGCGCCCAGAAATCTTCCGCATCCGTGGCACTGTCCGGCCTCTCATCGACCTCACTTTTCGGACAACATCTCCCAGAGTGCTTCCCGCTTGATTGCATTTCCCATAGATTTTCGGTTCCGTGAATTACAGCAAGCCGACTGGCACCATGGTCTGCAATTAAGATGGCCTTTTGATAGTCGCCGTTTGTGAGGTTTGTTTTGATTTTCTTCAGGAGTTCATCAATCAGCTCCAGTTCACGAATCAAATGAATCGGGAGCTTACGATCCTCTCGACTATAATCATAGCCTTCCTCACCGTGATGCTTGATTTTATCTATCTTATCAACAGAGATGATGGGGAATCGATCTGTGGATAGGACATCCCAAAATTCCTTGTTCCGACTGGTGATGGATGGAAGCTCACATCTGCACACAGTAACTTTCGCCATGAGTTTAAGTGCATGACATCTGGACATGATATAGCCAAGATACTCCACGCCCATTGCATCTGTAAAATAAGTCTGGGTATCCGTTACATCAATTCCTTCTATCACAGAACTGCGTGGCGGGAGAATTCTGTTATAATCCCGATCGACTGCTTGCTTTTCGACAAGTGTCATGAAGTCCGGGAAAATCTTATTGACAACCTTCTGATATTTGTACTCCTGGAAATAGTTATCAAGCAGTTCACTTTTGAAATGGTACGCTGTCAGATACGCCCGAAGATCAGGATAAATTCGCTCCAATATATCAAGAAGTTCTGCTCTCCCGAAGTCCTCACTGTATCTATCCAACAGCTTGAAAATAAGCTCCTTTTCCTGAAGGGTATTGTCTGTCAGGTAGCAGAGCGCATATTTCCCCTTGCTTTGGACTATCTTGCAAAATCCACTGACCTCATCAAGTGGGTTTTCAATGGAATTCAAAAGGTCTTTTCTTTGTCTATATTGGGAAATAAAGTCTTTGTCGGTCGGATCTTCCTCTAAGATAGTACGATACAAGCTGTGAATCAGCCCGGATGGGGAAGTAGCCGTTTCTATTGCCTTGTTGAAGTAGGAGTTGTTTCCCGCATGGAACAGTTTGAGCCCGATAAAGTACAACCAAAGCCATTTCTTGTTAGAAGCTTTTTGTTTGTAAGTAGAGATAACAATATCCAAATTGTTGACGCTCCCTATTTGGGCGGAAATCAACTGTTGCCAAGAAGAATATTTCCGAAACTCTGTCAAAGCATACTGCCAGTTCTCTTCATCTCCGTAACTTTCTGGCAGTACAGATGTCATTGCGTCCAAATGACACAATACTTCATAAGGATTCTTCAAATCTGAGATCGTATAGAGCGAAAACGGATACTGATCCTTGCTTTTTGCAGTCTCGATGTATAGAATCTCTGCTGCGGCTGATTCCACCGCCTTGGCCATGCCTCGAAGCCCTTTTACCAGCGCACTTGCGTCCGTAGGTTGAATGCCCTCTGCGGTAAAAATCAGCTTAGGACGAGCGGATGGTATCCCCTCTAAAACGCAAATTCTGCTATCAAGGCGCCTGTCATTTTTAATAAGGGTATGCAAGTATTCCACACATTGAAAGGTGAGGATAACTGCATGGCCCTCAGTGCTCATAGATAGAAGTTCTTTTAATTCTTGCACCAAGGCCTTTTCGCCTTTTAACTTGAGGAAGCTCGTGATCTCACTGACAAAAAAGTTGGTATTCTCATGAGCAAGGCGTTCAAGAATGTTGGGGATGACAGGGAATTCATCAGGTTTGCAAAACGCCGCATCAGAGGCACAAAGAAAGACATTTTGGGGCAATTGATAGTGGAGCATGATGGCTTCCAAATCTGCCTTGTTTTGAACATCTACGATAAGAGGCTCGACATTATCTTTCTTCAGATAGCGGTCAATTTTTTTAATGACTTCTTGGATGGTCATTTTGCACCTCCTCAGTTCCCTTTGATAATCTCCATGCCAACAACCATGTTATCCCGAATGAGGTCCTTTAGATACTTCTTCACATCAGCAATATCCATCTCATCGATCTTGGCGAGGGCACGTTCACAACCACCCTGGTTATATTTCGCCTCTGCCATTTGACGAAGCTTCTTTTCAATTTCGGGAAGGCCGAACCACTCAAACGGCTCTGCTGTGATGTGAGAGTCAAGGTAATCTTTCACTTCCTGAATATTTAGAAGCATAACCGCATAGTTTCCGATGATACTGTCTCTAAACGCTTTGTCCAAAGCGGCACTATCATCCAGAAGGTCAAAGAATTTTGCAGACGCAAAATATTCCATGGCACGGTCGATTGCCTGTTCATCCGCTTTGGCACGGTTGACAGCTCCAAATGCAGCTTTTGCTTTTGCAACCTCGTTGTCAGGGATAAGACACAGAATAGGCATCTTGTGTTTTTTCGACCAGTCACGAGGAGAGTCAGTCCCAGTTTTCTCTCTCCACAGTTTCTTTAACTGTGTGTTTTTCTGGCCTTCCTTATAGGCCCCAACCTTCGCTTCAACCTGATTCAGATAGTCTGCTTTTTCGTAGGTGAATGAGCCAGCAGGCATCGTGTCAAACACATCCTTGATTTCGTCTTCTGAAAGCCCATCAAGATAGTATCCGCACACACGGTTGAACAGATCAACCTGGTTGTTGTAGAAGTTGCGGAATGCGCTTCCGTTTGCCTGAACAAGTTCCAGGAAAGACTGCTTCTGGGAATCCAGCAGCGTTCCTGCTTTTTTCAGGTTATAGAGCATTCCGAGGAATGGCCCAAGTTCATCAAGATAATTTTTTGCAGCTGCATAGGAGATGCGAATATATCCGCACTTGTCACACCACTCCCGTATGGTCGCATCATAGGAGATGCTTTTGGAGATAATCTTATTGCTTTCTACAATGATTTGATACTCCAGAATAACCTCACGGATTTTCTGCTGTGCGGTTTCGACATTCCAAACCCAATTCGCCGCATCCGCATCAAACTTCCTGCGGAGAACATTGAGGTATTGACCGCCATCGCCAACTGTTTTAGCAAGAGAGACAAGCGTACCATTTTCAAAGGTTTCAAGGTAGGCAGCCATACCCTGGGTACACTTTTCCTTGGTCAAAATCGTTTGCAAATCTTTTGCGGCATCTGGATTGGAAAGGGCAAGATTTCCGATTGCCATGGCAATATCGCTATCGCTCTTCGCTGTACCCATGTTATTGCTGTTGGCAATTCCACAAAAAGAATCAATGATTTCGGACAACACGGAGGTTTCCGTCTGAAGCGATTCTTTGTCCAGAATATACTTCAAAGTCCAAATCGGGAAGGAGAATTCCTTCATCTTGTTGCGGATGCGTTCTCTGGTGTTTGGAACCGAAGTACACATATTAAGCGGAATCCCAAATGCCACAGAAGTAATTTCGTTAAAAGCCTTCTCTGCGGGGGTCATCGCAACGATATATTTATCCTTATAGCGAGGATTCGGCGTGATTTCAAGGCGAATAACTTCGTCAATCATTTCCTTGAGTTTGCCAACATTCAAAATGTCGTTGGTAAGCCCATCGCTCCAGCTATATGTCCCAGAGGCGTATTCCTTCAGCACAAAGCCCATAATAAATGCAGACAGATTACAGGGCATAAAACCATAAGGTGCCGCCTTCAAAACGTCATAGATTTGCTTGATAGATACACGGCCACCACCGTTCTGGAAGCCATCGTTTACAATTTCATCAACACACAGCTTGATTTTGGAAATCAAGAGATGAGGCTTGGAAAGCCAGTATTCGGGAACCTTCCATGCGCCGTCAAGAGCGATTTCCAACTTTGTGGCGGGACTGCCGGACAGGAAGGTACCAGCTGTTTTCTCATTGAATGCGCACTCAACACCTTGCTTCAAGCTGCTCGGTGTATACATATTGGCAATGACATTGTAAGAGCCCTCAAGGCAGGACACGAACTTTTTCTTGTTGATTTCTGCAAGAAGGCCGTACAGAGCGTCCAGCGTAGTAGCACGTTCCCCATCCGGCTTATCTGCGGTGTGAACCATAAACTCACCGCCTGCAATGCGGGTTTTCCATTTCTTCAGAGAATCTTTTGCATTGTTGGCATATTGAGTAACTAATGCAGGGTCTTTTCCTTGCTGGGACATAGATAACGCCATATCGTGACGATACACGCCATAGCCATCCGCACCAAACGGAGTACGGCTGGCATCAATGAAAATCATGTTGTAGGTGCCAGCAGCAAGGGCGTCATGTATTTTCTTGCCCAGAACCACACTTTCTGCATCATCTTTCGCAAAGCATACAACAGCAACGATCTTATTTGCATACTTTTCTTCCGTGTTGCGAAGCTGCTTGATTGTAGAATCAAAGTCGGAAGACGAAACATAGCGCAGTTCATAGCGAAGCTTCAAAGCTCCACCAAGGCTGATTGCATCCACGATACGAGTTCTGTCAGCAAGTTCCTCTGTGATAAAAGCCGAGGTGCTCTTGCGGTCGATCTGTTCCTCAAAAGGTGTTACATCAATTTCGTTTTCATGGTTGTAAGCAGCATACTGGAATTTTCCACCGCCAAGGGACTTGGAGAACAACACCTTTTCTCGAACAAGCTGATCCGCACATCTCGCTGCGGAGCCTTCCATATCAGTCCCTTCAAAAGCGTTGTCAAGGTTCTTTTCGTTGGGAATAAACAGCTCAACAGAGTCGCCGGCATATTGAGAAATTGCCTGCAACAGAAGAACCGTTTTGAGTACACGTTTTTGGTCAGAATCAAGGCGCTGATTCCCAGCACGATTGTAATAGTCCAGAATAGAGCGAATATCATGCGATAGATATTCTTTTCCCTTATCATAGAAGAATTCCCAAAGCATATCGACGGAAAGCAGCGGGTTGTCGTCCTCTGGCCCGAAATTGTCAATAAACCACTGGAACCCCTTGATTTCATCGCCACGGTCATTTTTAATAAAGTCAAACATACTGCGCTGGTTGGAATCAAACGCAGAGGAAATATGCTTGAGAAGCAGGGCGGCATAGGGATGTATCGGGAGAATATCGATCATCTCTTTGTCGGTGATCCGAGCCACCGACTTCACCAGCTTACGGGATGCCTGTGTTCTATCAGTCAGGTCGCCAAGGGCTACCTCCCAATCTGCCAAAACAACTTCGTCCTTATTCTTCTCCATGGCTGCACCCATGAGTTGGAATGCAATATTTTCAGGCAGGCTGATTAAACTGTGCGGACTGACAAAGCGTCCGTTCAGCTTGATGAAGTCCTGGTCGCGCTCATGGAACAGGCCCTGGGTCACATGGGTCACCAGCACAAAATAGAAGGGATCGGTTTCGCTGATTTCACAAAGCTCCTGAAATCCGGTGAGATTGCGGGCGTTGTTGTAGAAATATTCGGTAAACTCGTCCCACATAAAGACAATCGCCTTCAAACTGTTTGCCCGGATGACCTCACGAATCCAGTTGCCCAAATCGGTCACGCTCAGCGACAGAGCTTTTACCTGACGCTCATCGGCTACCTTGAAGATATTGTCCATAATCCTTGCCAGCGCCTCGCCGGAGAAGGTGCGCAACTTCTCAATCACCGTATCGGCGTCATCTCCGCCAAAGAGGTCAGAGTAAGTGCCAGTGATCAGTCCGTTGAAGTAGTTTTTGTTATCCTTGTCAGAGAGCCATGCAATGGTAGCATCCTTCAGCGCATTCCCGCCCTTGTTTTCAATTCCGGCATCAACAAGCGCCTTTTCAATGCTTTCCTGGATGGCAAAGACAAGATTATGGTCGCTGCGGATAGAAGCGGAACCATAGCGGTGAACGGTCAAGATACGACCGCTGGACTTCACGGCCTGGAAGCGGTTGTACAGGTCGTTGTCCATTTTATGTCTCTGGAAGTATTCACGGGTTTCTTCTTCGCTGGAATCCAGCAGCTTTTTGAGCGTGTGAACGGCATGGGATTTACCGGTTCCGTAGGCACCTTCCACCCATAGACAGAGCTTCTGCTTGCGCTCCAGGACGCTGACCGTGTTCTTCAGAAGTTTCACGAAGGTCTCGTGGGGGAAGAATTTTTTCCACACTTCCGGGTTCTTCGTGATGACCGCCTCGTTCACGGCGGGGAAATAATCCGGATCAATATTGAAATAATGACGGTATTTTTCCAACATCGGCATAGCATCTTCCTCCTTAGAACAGATTCAGCACATCCTGAGATGTCTTTTCGCTGTTGAGAGTGATATTATCCAGGTCCAGTGTAAAGCTGGCGTTGAGGAAATCTGGATAGTTGATAGTCAAACCATTCAAAATCTTTTCCATCTGATTGCGGTCAAGACCAAAAATCTCAGTAGGACTAACACCGTCACTTTCGAGGTCATGGTTTAAGAGGCGGGACAATGTAAACTGGTGGTAATCCCCGCAAGCCTCTGCAAATTTATATAAGCTGTAAAGAATGACAAGCGGATTCGGATTTTCCCAGGGGATGCGAACCACGCTATTCCAAAAACGCTTTCCGTTTTTTAGCGTGTAGTCACAGACACCCAGGCCGATTTCATTGCTTAATTGAGGAATAGAAATCAGGATGTTTTTATATGCGGAGACAATGTGTGAACGAGAATTTTTACTCATTGAGTCATCCAGCATTGCATAAATGGTATCAGGGGTGTGCGTTGTGGAAAAATCAATGTTTTTGACCCACCAATTAAACTCCGATGTGTATGTCAAATTGCAAAGAATCAATGCCCAAGCGTCGGAATTCTCTATTCCAATATTATCAATAACTTTACCAAAGGGTGCAAATTTAGATTTAGCAGTAACTTCGGCATCGTTCAAGAAGCTCTTGAGATTTTTAACCATGTTGGTTCCAAGGCTGTGAGGAGAAGTCCAAAATTCATCCTTTAATTTGAAATACGATCTAACCCAATCGAGTTCAATGCCCATATTTCCATACCTGTCAATGCTCCCCATTTTCTTTTCTCCTTTCGGCAATCGCAACGAGTTGGCTACTAAGCAACCATGGAATACATCGTGACATTTTTTGCATTTTACGCATCGGTCATCGATTGTTACATGGCCATCCTTCATAGAAATAAACCCATGCGGACAATTCGCCTCGCATACTCTACAGCCAATGCAATATGCGGTTTTTCTGAACACAGTCTTCAATTCTGACATAAAATAAATGTCTTTCTGGGTATTTTTCCCTATCACAACTGTAGCAGTTAGTCCGTTGGTATTTTCGGCAATCTCAATGTGATACAACTTATCTCTGCAAAGCACTTCGACATTACCATTCTCCAGAAAGGTTACATTGCCAATTGTTTTAATCCACTGCTTCCAATCAGTTTCTATACGGGATACTTGAATTGTAAGTACACCTTGTTCAAATGATTCATTTGTATAACTTTTGGCGAATGATAATTCTTTTCCACTTCTTCGTGCTTTCCATCCACCAATGTCCATAAACTCCTTGACGGCGCTCGGATTAGACAACTCTTTGGAGGTTGTTTCCAGAATAATGTTATTGAATGTTGTGGTTGTCCGATATCCCTCATCACTAAAGCTGTATGCTTGTTCCTTAAAATACATATTTTTCGATGTGGCTAACGGGCACACAAGACATCCTGCACGGCTATTTCCTTTTTTATAGGCATCATTTATCAAGAGTTGTCTCTCATAGATATAGGAAAACAATTCGGCGGAGTTCCATTCAAGGATTGGGTGGCAGCTATATTGTCCACGAACTTTCTCTCCGTGACTAATACCTTCGTATTCACTTCGAGAAGCACTTTCATCTCCTCGGATTCCTGTGAAGGCCATTCCCCTAAAATGAGGATTATTGGTATACTCTCTCAGTAAGATGATTTGAGGCGCAGTTTTATGCACACTACAACACCATCGCATCGTCTGCGCTGGCGGTCCAAATTCCCTCCATGTGACTTTCGGGTCGAAGTCAGACTTTGCTCTTAAAAATTCAATCTTTGCGTCTTTACAGTGCTGTTCAATCTCTTCGACTATTTTATATGTATCCGGGAATTCCATTCCCGTATCGCCAAATAGCACTTTGAATTTATTGTGCGGCAAAGCACGCTGCACCAGATCGAGGGCTACTACACTATCCTTGCCGCCACTGAACGCCACATAGAAGACATCGACCCGATCCATGTATTCAACATAAATGTTGTATATTTTCTTTATTGTTTCTGCGGCCAGTTTCTCCAACAAATCCCGGTTCTTTTCGACCATAGCGGGAATATCAACAAAGCGGAGAGGTTGTCCATCGGGCTCTGGCTCGTCCATAATCACAATTTCAGGTGGGGTATAAAGACTGCCGCCTTTGGTCTTGGCAACCTGCCGTCCCCGGTAGAAATAATTGTTGGCTTCCGCCCACATATAGGGGTAGGAGTCATTCTTTGCATAATTCCAATACCGGTCAAATCCAAGAATATCCAGTTCTTTGTAATACACCGGACGAGGTTCCTTACTGAAGGAAAGCGGTGAGCTGTTCAGCAGCAGTCCGCCCGTCTCGGCATCCCAGGTATATGAGTACATATTAGTCGGTGTCCTTCCTTTGCCTCTGTGCTTTTGCTCTGATAATGAGCGATTCTATTTCTGAGTATCTACGGCGGGCAAGATATCCATTGTCACTCAGATATTGAAGCACGGGGGCTTTTTCATCTCTATTTGATTGTTGTTGGCCAGCAGGTCAATGATCAAGTCATCAAAGCTGCCGATGCCTGCGGAACGCTTCACAATTGCACCGGCGCATTCAGTTCCATTAAAGCTGCTATGTAGGAGCAGATATTTCTGACTGTAACTTGCCACATAATGTTCCAACAAGAAGCTGTTCCAGGGAAATCCCACATAGGGGAGTGCGCCAAAGTTCGTTACTTCCGGCAAGGGAATATACTTTTCCGTACAGATTCGGTCCAGCACCTCATCTATGTCAGCAACGGGGAACTGGGCCGCTGCTTTCGATACAAATTGATCCCGGCTGATTCTCAGGCTGTTTTCGTAAACGGTATCAAAGTATATGGTCGTAGCGAGGCTATCCGCCAATCCCTGAAGCTCAGACAGCGTGAAACTATCATGACTTCTTGCATATTTTGCAAACACATCCACCATCGAGATTTCCTGACCCGAGCGGCTGATGATATTTCCTTTGAACGAAAATTTATCACCTAATTTTGCCTTTAGTGCATCCCGGAACCCATACACGGAGAGGGTGTGATTTTCCTCTATGATATAGGGATATTTTGCCCGGATTGCATCATAAAGCTCATTACCACCAATGAAATCCCTTTCGTCAATGGTCCTCTGGATGATTTCAGCAATTCCATCCAATTCTTCATCAGACAAATGGACAATACTTTCGTGGAAGTATTCGCTGCGGCCATTGTTGACGAATTCAACATTGCTGGCAAGGATCAACTTTATTTTACTCTGTGGAAGATGCGGCAGTGCAGCAAAAAGCTCATCATAAGTCGCCGGTCTTCCAAAGTTTTGCAAGCAAGAGCGAACTTCCGATAGCGGGTCCATGCTGACATCGGGCGTTTTCGATATAAAACTTCTGTTGATGAAAAATCTTCCGTTTCCGATAGAGGTCAAGTACGCTTTCAGCATATCGGCATCGTGAATATGGTAGTCCAAGAACACATCAGAAAATTCGGCAAAAATCGCTTGATAATAAATAGCTGCTTTCCCGTCTGCAAAGGCGCTCTCGATGTAATCCAGCAGTTCTTCCTTTCGATCTTCGCTCAACATGACATCTGGGAGAAAGGCTTTCCCCTCGTAAAGAATGCATAGTTGCTTGATTTTGTTGCTGATGTCATCATCAGAGTCAGTCAGCTCTGTGGCATGGGTTGCTGTGTAATACCTCTTAAATTTGCGTATCTCAAGAGGCGAATCCATACGGAATCCCTTCATGAAATATTCTCTGAGCACTTGCTCATAACCTTTATTCCTGTAAGGACTCGCAGAATCTATGTCCGCTTTTGTAGGAACAGTCTGTTGCGGCTCAGCCCCAATGAACATAAGAAACTTCTGCAAAGCCGCTCGGAAGCGATTATGCTGCCTCGCATTGTAACTCAAAAAATCCGCATCGTTTAAGAGTAAGCGAATCGTTTCCTGCGCAGCTTGCCGATCAGAAGTGTAAAGTTGCCAAGAAGGCAGTTGGTGTTCTCTTGCAAACACCTCACAATTATTTATTGCCGAAGAATAACTCCGACTGGTAGCATCGGCCATTTTCAGTGTTTCCGACAGGTATCGAGAAAAACTTCTGCTGTTTATCTCATCCGACTGTTCACTCGCAACAGATTTTGACATTGTATCGTTTGCGATATTATGTGTGTGTTGTGGCTGAAATGTCTGAGTGGCGGTGTTGGATTCCTCAACTGCTGTTTCCTCAATGCCAATACGAGAATAGAGCCCTTCTTTTATGTAGTTGTAGTAATATCGCCCTGCAGCAACAATTTTATTGATCTGCTTTCTGCGGGTTATTCTGAAGAATTTATTTTGTTCAATTGTGCGCTGAACTTTCTTTATGGTTTCGATGTCTGTTGTCTGGAACAACGGTTTTTGCAGGACTTTTATTTTCAAGCAAAAGGTTTCGATTTCAGAATAACAAATATAAAAGTCAGAAAGCTGGGCAGGAGACACTTGTTCGGCAAGATACCGCATGAAATCATCTTTAACGGTTTTTCCATCGATTATCATTGCTCTTGCCTCCTTCAGTAATTTTTGAAACTCGTCATGGGAGTCATGATACAAACTTGCAACCCCTGTAAAAAGTCTGGTAGCCGGTTTGAAAACTGTGCGTCCCAAATATGCTGACTCCATGCTTTTCATTTGAAATGAGATTCCGTTTGTATTACGATACACCGCATCAATTTCTATGCCCCGATGAACTGCCATTGCTCTTAAATCGTGAGATACTGCCTTAACTGCGTCTGAGCGTGTGAGCTCGCCTTTCATAGAGGCAAGGATCCCTTCTAACAGGATAGCGGCTTCATATTTATCCCAGGACGGTTGCCTCTCTGCCATATACAACTACTCCTTTGAAGATGTTTGCGTGTTTGAACTATTTTTTGATTCTTTTACATATTCCATAATATCGCCGAAATCACAGTCGAGGGTCTCACATATACGGCCCAAAATAGCGAGATTTACCGTTTCATCTCGCCGTAGCTTTGTCATTGTATTCGGCGCAATATCTGCGGCTTTTCTCAAATCCGCTTTGCTCATTTTCTTATCTACAAGTAACTTCCACATACGGTTATAAGAAAGCGCCATGTACTCTCTCCTTCTTCCAGATAATACAGATATTTTGTAAGGTGATTCTCAAAGAACGGGCCTTAATGCACACTTGACTTATATTTTACCGCTAATCTCTATTATCTTCAAGAGCGTATCGCAATTTTATGCGAACGCACAATCTCTCCGGCAGAAGAAAAGCAGGGACTTGCCGGGAGCGCATTGCCGACAAGTCCCCGCCGTTCTTCCGTTAGTTTCTTTCTCTGCATTAAATCTCAGTTAGAGTGAGTCCTTCTGGGCGGTTCACAATGAACCGCCCCTGGGTCCAGCACATGAGCGCAGCCTCCCCTTGGTGGAAGGTTTTAAAAATTCGATTCCTTCAAAAGTGGTTTGTACAACTTTTTGGTACAAACCACTTTCTCTTTATTTTACAGTATAGAGATTGGAGGTACTGCTGCCGTTGGGACGGTATCGGGGGGCTTTGACCAGATATCCGGCTTTTTCCAAATCGGATACAGCCCGCTTGACCGTGGAGCGGGACAGCTTCATGTCCGAGGCGATGGTCTTGATGCCGGGCCAGCACTTGCCCTCAGCGTCTGACCGATCCCGCAGGTACATATAAACTGCCCTTGCTCTGGAGGGCAGTTCGGTGTCGGCGTAGATGGTTCCAAAGTAGCTCATGTGTTTTCTTCCTCCATGGATTTGATACTTTTACCCCGCTTTCGGGTTCTCTCCTGTACTGGTTCATGCGCCATACCGCCGTGTCCGGACACCGCATAGCCCCGGTGTTCCGCTGCTTCCTCTGCCTTGGCAGACTTCGGAAGATTCCGTTCCAGATCCACACGATTGGCATAGGCCACCGCTCGGTTTGCCCGCTCCGGCACAGTGTACGGCTCCCCGAAGGTGATGCCCCAGTTCAGGAAGAGCTGGAGCCGGGTCCGCATGGGATGGGTACCGGTTTTCATGACAATGAAGCTGCCCTTGGGGATGGATTTCAGCTCGTCAGGGGTGAGTAGTGCCCGTTCCATCATCTGCAGGCTCTGGCTGGGATCGTTCTTCCCTCGGCTCACCGAGCCGGAGAGGACGGTGCGGCTGCCCAGGGCTTTGGACAGGACTTCCGCAGTCTGGCTGTTGGGGGCGAAACCGCCGAAGATGGTGTCCTGGCAGTTGTCCTGAATGATTTCGCAGCCTTCCTTGCCGTAGTTTTTCTCCAGCTGCGCCAACGACTGGATGATGGGTACCAGCGTCAGCCGGCGAGATCGACCGGCGGAGAACAGGGGCAGAATATCAAAGGGCGGCATGGTTCCAAACTCGTCGCAGAACAGCACCACCCGGTTTTTCAGCTTGCCGCCGTTCTCATCGGCCACGGCAAACAGCTCCCGGCTGAGATTCTGAATCATCAGACCGGCCATAAAGTTCTTGGTGGTGTCCTCCTCCGGCAGGATCAGGAAGATGGCGGACCTCTCCGACGCAAACTTCTCGGCGTCGATGGCGCTGTCAAAGCACAGGATCTGCTCCAGTTCGCTGTCCAAGAAGGCATTCAGCCGGGACAGGACCGTGGACATGACGGAGGCCATGGCCTGCTCGGCGCTGTTGAGGGCGGCTCCGGCGAACCACCGCGCCTTGTGGTCCGGAGGCAGCTTGCCCATCAGAAGCTGGAAGTGGCTCTTGCCCTTGACGCCACTGGGTTCCAGAAGATCCTGCACCAGCTTGAACACGGAGACGATGTGTCGGCGCTCCTGGGGATGGTCTTCGTCGGGCGGCAGGAACTCAGCCAGCATCAGGATGACAGAGGTGAGCAGACCTTCGGCGGCATCGTAGAAGAAGGCGTTTTGCCCACGGTTGCTGTCATCGCCGTCCGGGTTGACAATGGTCTTGGACAGGATCTTGGCGTATTTTTCTGCTTTTGCGCGGGCCGCCAGATTCCCCGGCTCCTTTCGGGCGATATCCATGTACCGGTTGACCAGCGTCAGCAGATTGTTGCCATCCGAGCGGGTGGGATTACGCAGGTCGATAACAGAGATATTGTACCCATAGCACTCCTTGGCGATGGTTCCGTAATTCCGGGCAAGGTCGCCCTTGCTGTCCAGCGCCAGCCAGCTCATGCCGCTGGCACAGGCATATTCCAGATTGGGATAGAGGAAATAGGCTGTCTTGCCGATGCCGGAAGCGCCGATCATGAGGCAGTGGATATCGTCGCTGTCCACCAGAGCGGTAAGCTCGCCCTTCTTGCCCTTGCACCCCAGCACCAGCCCCTGCTCCGCGGGGCGGTTGTGGCCGCTGCGCCAGTCCCTGACCCGGAACGGGACATGGGCATAGATCTTTTTGATCTCCTTTGCGGTGGCCCACCTCGCGGTACCGTGCTGTCCGTCGCCCACCGTCCTGGACTTGATGCCGCTCAGGGTGTAGCAGTGGGACAGCGCAGCAAGTCCTCCGATGACAAGAAACATTCCGGCGCCGGCCAGAATCAGGAGAGCCACCTTTGACTCCTTGAGCTGCTCCAACAGAGTTATCCAAAACTCTGGCATAATGTGTTCACCTCGCATTTCTGTTCTCTGACTGTAGTCAAGTCATCGTTCCAGTCCTTGTTCTCCGGAACGAGCCGTTCCACGGTGTAGTCCGCTTCCAGCTGGGCCATCATGCGCTGGTTGGCCAGGTGGCCAGCCTCGTCGTTGTCCAGACAAAGCAGCACGGTGTGAATCTGGGGCATCCGCTCCAGCATCTTCGCCACCGGCTGGATGGAGGTGCCGCAGCAGGCCACATAGCTGTGGCGCTGCCAGTCCTCCGGATGGAGCGTGATGTAGGAGAGCATATCGATGGGCGCCTCGAACACATAGAGGCTTTCGTCTGTTCCCATATGGTGAAAACTGTAGCGGGGATTGCAGCCCTCCACATTGAGCCGGAAGGCTTTTCCGTAGCTGTTGGTACTCCGTTTGTGGGCGTGACGCGGGACGCCTTCCTCATCTGTGCCCACAAATACTGCATTGTGGTATTTCGCATCTTCGTACAGGAGCCTTTCCCTGGCGAAGTGGGCTACCACACTTCGGTCAATGTTCCGATGCTTCACCAGATAGGCATAGACCCTGCGCATATCGGAGTGGACCGGCGGCAGGACAAAGGGCTTTGGCGGCTCCACCACCCGCTCTGCGGCAGAGGGGTAGATGGTACCCACTTCTCCGCCCAGCAGCATGGTCACCGCTTCGGGATAGCTGAGGTTGTAGAAGCGCTGCACAAAGCTGACGGCGTGACCGCCCCTCTCCTCGGCATGGTCGTACCACTCGTTTCCGCGGACGGTGACGCTGTGGTCCTTGGCCAGCCGTTTCTCTCTGCCGGACGGAATCAGCTTCTCGCCACGGAACCGGAGGAACTCCTCCAAGTCCACAGCGGCGGCACGCTGCCTTTGCTCTTCTGTAAAGTGAATATAGGTTGACATGGTTCCCTCCTGTTACATGGTCTGCTGATACGACACCTGCTCCTCGTGATCGTCTGCCTTGTGGCCTATGGCCATACGTTTCTCCATCAGGCGTGTGCGCCGTTTGGAGTCAATGCGGATTCCGGCCGGGTTATGAGGCGGTACAGAATTATCCCGGAAGATCCGGCTCATGTGATGGAGCAGCTTGGTTGCCGCCAGCATCACGGACGGATCACGGAACTGGTCGAAGCGGTCGAGGAAGAATTGAGCGTACTGGTTGCCCTGGGCGGCTGAGCGTGTGAACCACTCCCTGGCCTGCTCCCGATCCTGCTCCACATCCCGGCCCAGGAGATACAGCTTGCCCAGGGTATATTGGGCAAAGGAATTTCCCTGTTCGGCGGCAGCGGTCAGGTACTCCAGAGCTTTTCTCACATCCTTCTTTACAGACTCGCCGGCGAGGTAGAGCTTTCCCAAACGATATTGGGCAAACTGGTTTCCATGCCCGGCAGCCTTATCCAGCCAGCGCAATGCCTCCGCTGTGCGTTTCTGAGAAAGGAGCAGTTTCCCAAGGGCGTATTCCGAGAAGTCATTTCCGGCCTCTGCGGACAATCGAAACCACCGCTCGGCTTTTTCATGATCCCGCATGGTGGAGAGGTCGTCCCGGTAGAACTTACCCAGCTGGTGGGCTGCCACCGTATATCCCTCTGCCCAGAGCTGCTCCAGCTCCCGAACCGCTTCCGCGTGTTCCTCATCCAGCGCATAGACATCCTGCAGCACGGATTTGGCGGCACGGTAGCGCTGTGCCTGATCGTATACGCTGGTGGATCGATGTTCCTCCTGTGCTTCCTCCGGCTCAGGCTCGTCCTGCAGTGCTTCATCTTCAAAAGTTGGGAGGCCGAGACGGATGTTCTCGGCCTCCCGGATGATGTCGTTCTTGATTCTGCGAAACTCCCTCTGCTGGGAGAGCGGGAGATGCTCCCGTGGTGTGCGGCTGCCGTAGCACTCGTTCAGCTCGTCCCGGATCTGATTCCAGATTTCGTAGCACTGCGCTACTTCCG
This sequence comes from Angelakisella massiliensis, assembly GCF_900104675.1. Classification (GTDB taxonomy): domain Bacteria; phylum Bacillota; class Clostridia; order Oscillospirales; family Ruminococcaceae; genus Angelakisella; species Angelakisella massiliensis. The sequence continues at coordinate 427,647 of NZ_LT629945.1, forward strand.
GCTGTCGGGACAGCTCATCCACGATGGTGTCCACCAACGCTTTCAGTGGCTTTTTCAAATAGCCATACTGCTTTTTCCCGGTGGTGGTTTCCAGAGCCTGCACCAGCTGGCGCATCTGCTCCTCGATGACGGGGTTGTCGCAGAGCTGGTGATTCATCCTGTGGATCAGCTCCCGCATGGTGTCCTGGGCTGTCTCGACCAGATCTTTGTAGGCTACATCCTTCCGCTCGTAGATCTGATTCATCTCATCCCGGAAGATAGTGTTGGTCAGCTTGGAGCGCATGGCCGCAATGCCTTCTCTGGTCAGGAAGCCCTCCTTGGGATTGTCCGACCAGACCATCATGTGGATATGGGGGTGATGTCCCTCATTGTGGAAGGCTGCGTACCAGCGGAAGTGATCCACCGGTATCCGCATAGCCCTGGCCAGATCCTGTGTGTGCATCATGAGCAGAGTGCGCCACGCATCCGCGTTGTCGTATTCCAGGCGGGCGGCATCTTCCCGGCGCAGGGAGTAGATGATGGTCCACACATTTCCTTCATGGGCCTCCAGCTCGGACATGGCTGCATTCAGGTCAACTGCCGGAGCGGAGCTGAACAGGCCGTGTGCGCCGTGACGCTCCACACGAGGACGGGTGGCAATGTAGGACATGTATCCGCTCTCTGAGTTCATCTCATGAAGGTTTGCATCCAGCGCCATGGTGATGAATGCGGAGGCAGTTCCAAGCGTTGGGGTCTTGCAGTAGTCCTCGTACTCGAACAGCTCCGCAGCATCGGGAAAGTCATGGAGCAGCTTTTGGATCAGCTCCCGCTGGCCTTTGGTAACCGGACCGTTTCCGGACAGCTTCTCCACGCCTTCACGGGTGGCGATGTACTTCATGTACCCGCCGGCCTTGTCCGATTGGATATAGCCGCTTTTCTGTACGAGCTTTGCCATGGGTTACACCGACTTCTGGAAGTCCAGTGCGTCCTTGAAGGAGATGCGCCCGTTGGTGCGCTTCATATCCCGGATGGCTTTTCCGCGCAGGCGCTGGTATTCGCCTTCGTCGATGTCGGTGTCGTAAGCGATGATCTGTCCCAGCACATGGAGATCCACGCCCTGCTTGAACAGGAGCGAGCCCATGCGCCCGGTATAGTAATCCAGTGTGCCGGTCATCATGGCAGAGAGTGCTTCGGGCAGAAAGGCGCCGGCGTTCTTGGTATGCAGATAGCCAAGATAGAATTCCACTGCTTTTTCGATGAACTCACTTTGGGTTCTACAGTTATCTGACCGATAGGTGTCCTCAATCTGCTCCTTCACAGATGGGGTCATCCATACAGTTACCTTCTGTTTTCCTTTTACCATAGTACCTCCTTGTTTGTTGGAACCGCTGTAAAACCCTTGGTACAGCGGCGTTCTCGTAAAATGGAGCGTTCCTGCTGCTGTTTAGGCTCAAAAGGAACGGCCTATCCAAAAGCCTGAAACTGCCCGCACTGCGGGCAGTTGTGAATGGCTCGGCGCACAAGGAGCGTCGGGCCTTTCTCCTGCTTGCCTTTCGTCGGCCTCCACCTCCCTCGAAAAGCGGCACAAACCCCGCCTGTTTCCCCAGGGCGGGGTACTCGGTCGGTCAGCCGCTGAAAGCCGCACACAGCGGCCCACAGGGGGCAACACGGCGCTACATCTGCATCTCCGGGGATGCCGGACTCTGCTCCGACAGATAGTTCGCACTGCACTCCTCCAGACTTTGGCCCCAGTACTCCTGACAGTAGGTGTTCATCCTGGGGAGGAGCAGGGCCTGTTCCTCGGCGCTGAGGCGATACTTGAACGCCTCCTCATCGCCGTTGCCCCGCTGCAGATACACCTCCAGCGTGTCACAGACACGGCGGGCATCCAGATCGTAGTTGGCATAGATGTTCAGCCAGTCATCGTTCTCGGTGGTACAGACGTTGGTTCCGAACACCTCGTCCGCATGGAACGATACTTCCATGTAGAACTCCAGCAGGTTGTCGTTCTGAATAATATCCTCCGCAAAGGAGATGTCCTCTGCGTGGAGCGTCCGGATACCGGTGAGATACTGGGGCTCCGTTTCGTATGTGATCTCTTTTCCCTGCAGACGATCCAGGAAGGTGCGCCACTGTTCGTCCGGTGACGCGGCGCTTTTCTTCGTGGCGAAGTAGACGGCGGTGCTGACATCCTGAATGCGGAATCGCTTCCAGCCGTCCATGATGTTGAGGGCATCGAGGTAGCCGCTGTCCAGGTCAATGTCGAATGCACCGACCACTCTGCCGGTGTTATCCAGCCGCTCCGACACATATGTTTCGAACTGCTCACGGGACAGTTTCTCTCCACGGGGAAACATTTCAGTGAAGTGTGCGGGGGCGTCGCCGTCTGCCTTGCGGATATAGCTGCGAAGGCGTCGGGCAGTTTGCAGGAACTCCATATGTTCTTCCGTCAGGAAGTAGTCGGCACTGCCGCCCTCCGTGACATGGAAAACGGCGAAGCGCCGTGTGGCCTCCCGAGCCTCCTTCTCCGCCTGCTGCTCTGCCCAGAGCTCGTGGCTGATGCGCTCGTACTCCCGCTGAGGAAGCTGGTTGCACATTTCATCAAGGACATTCTCCAGATGCTCCTCCAGCGTTTCATCTTTCAGATGCTTGCTGAGGGCGTCGTACCAACGCTCGTCAATCCAGAGGGTGATGTCTTTGCTGTTCACTGCGACGCCTCCACTTCTTCTGCGGGTTTGGGCGTGACAGGCTTCGGGCTGCGGCGGGACTTGTTCGGAGCAGCGGCGTTTACATCGCTCTCGTCGATGTATTCACGCACCGGAGCGGGCACATATTTTTCATAGAGTTTCACCAGCGCATCCGTCATCTCACGGTCCAGGTCAAGCTCCTTCTTGCCCATGTAGCGTTTGAGCGCCGAGAGCTTCTCCTCATCGAAGGTGATGGTCAGGTTCACTTGTTTCATTGGCACTTCCTTTCTCAGTTGTAGTTGATGTATTCGATCTCCAGCCAGTGGGTCCAGCCGCGGCCTTCCAGCTTGGTCTTGACCACACCGTACTTGGTGCCCATGGCCTCGATGACCTCGCCGTTTCCGATGTAGACGCCGATGTGTCCGTCGTGCCAGACGGCAAGGCCGGGAGTATCCGGCATGGTATCAATGGGACCGGACACCGATGCGGAGTAGTACATCTGGTTTGCTCCCAGGTCGGGCATGCCGTTGGTGGCATAGTCAATGGTGAGGGTTTCGGGATTCAGCCAGCCATAGCCTTTGATGAGACCGACGCAGTCCGTTGTCCGTCCTCCCAGCCAGTTGGCCCGGATGAAGTCTGCGTAGGTACCAACGCCATCCGGATACTGCTCCAACTTATAGGCGAAGAGCGAATCGGTGAGGACACTGCCGTAGGTTCCCCAGACATAACCCCAGCCGGACTCCCAGGCATGGATGGCGTAGGTCACAAGGTCAGCGGCATTCTTGGTGGTGGGATCGGTGAAGGTGGAGATGTCCAGCACAATGCTGCTCCCATCCCCTCGGAGATACTCGCCGCTGTAGCTGCCGCCACCCACGGCACCGGCTATCATGGTATAGATGTGGTCGATGTTGCTTTTGTCATCCTCCGTGATTGCTCTGCCCAGATGGGCTTCCAGATTGGCGTATGCCTGGTACAGCGAGATCGGCACCGCGACGGTATATTCTTCTTCCTCTGTACTGGTAGTCCCGTCCTCCAGAGTCACTTCCACGGTTCGGGTTCGGGTTTCGGTGGTGTAGAAGCACCCCACGAAGCTGTTCGCCGCCCGTGTGGACGGGGCGTCCTCCCCAAAGCAGAGGGCATAAAAAACAGCCTTGACACGGATGGGGTCAAGGCTGTTGCCGCTGTCCATCTGCCCATTGGCAGAGGACACCGCCGAGTCCAGAAGAGAAAAGGCCGAGCGCATCTCCTCAATGTGATACCGGAACTCCGCAGGGACTTCGGCGGAGAACTCGCCTCCATAGAAGCACGCCTCCACCGAATAGTTGTTGTGTTCTGAACCGCCGGAACCAATGGCGCAGAGCAGGGCGATCAAAAGAATGACCGGTGAAAAGACTGCCACCAGAATCCAGCCCACACCTTTTCGGGTCTTTTCATTGGTGAGGAGCATGGCGGCGGCTTTTGCGATTGCCGCAGGCACAGCCATCAGCGACCACCTGCCGATCCGAAGAGTTTCTCCTTGTAGGACGGAGCATGAACCTCCAGCAGGTATCGCTCATTGCCGCACTTATACAGGCAGACGCCCCTCTGAGGAAACTTGATGAGGTTGTATTCCGACTCCTCCAGCTGAAGCATATCCATGTAGGATCGCTTGTCGATGGAGCCGGCGTTGAACAGGAACTGGTGGGGCGGGATGCTGAACAGGGGCTTTGTCATCTCACGGACGCCTTCCTGGTCAAAGTCCTCCAGATTCTGACTGGCCAGAAGCATGGCGGATTCTTTCTTTCGCACACGCTTCAGGCAGTTGCGGATGTACTCGATAGCAGTGGGGTTGGACAGCCAGATATACAGCTCGTCCAGAGCCGCCACGGTATTGCCCACGGTCAGAAGCTTGTCGGACATGAAGGACAGCACATTGAAGAGCATGGCGTTGCGGACATTCTTGGCGGCACTGAGCATCCTTTTCACGCCGAACACCAGAAAGCGGCTGGAGGTGATGTTGGTGTGTCCGTTGAAGAACTGGGCGTCGGCCCCCTTGCACATGGAGTGCAGGCCAAGCAGCACCTCCTGCAGGAGCTTTTCAGTATAGAGCTGGTGCTGACCGGCATCGTAGTTTTTGAATTCCTGCTCGATGAGGTCGTACAGATCGGAGAGAATGGGATAGTCCTCCGGACGCATCCGGCTGAAGTTGGTGCGCTCGGTGATGCCAAACTTCTGATACAGCTTGGACAGCATGATCTCAATGGTATCGATATGCGCGTCGCTGAAATCCTTATAGGCCCGGAAGAAGTCCTTCAGGAAGGAGATGTGCTGGGCCAGCAGGGTGCTTTTGCGAAAGGCCTCCGGCGCGTCGGTGGCATTGGGATCGCCGCCGTCATCCCAGCACTTGGGTTCCAGCACATTGATGATGTACTGTCCGGCCATGAGGTCGGCGAAGCAGCCGCCCACCGCCTCGCACATCTCCTGCTGTTCGTGTTCGGCGTCCAGGGAAATGATGGACTTGCCGGACTCCAACAGGTTCAGGATAAGCAGCTTCATGAGGTAGGATTTGCCCTGACCGGAGTTGCCCAGGATCAGGATGTTGGCGGAGGTCTTATCCTCGTCCCGCTGGTCGAAGTCCACCAGAATGTTGCTGCCGTATTTGTCTTTGCCAATGTAGAAGCCCTTGGGGTCCAGTTTGCCGGAGTAGTTGAAGGGATAGAGATTTGCCACGCTGGAGGCGGGCAGCACCCGTTCAAACTGGACGCCGAAGGCATTGTGACCGCTGGGATTGACACAGCGGAAGCCCTGCTGCTGGCGGAGCAGGAGCTTGTCGACATTCAGCTTGCTCCGTACCAGCTCCGTCAGCACATCGGTCTGGAGCAGCTTGAGGGTGTTGTAGTCCGAGGCGGTCAGCTCGATATAGACCGCACAGTGGAGCAGCGGCTCACGGTTGCGGTGCATGGCGGCCACCAGGGTCGCCACATCCTGCAGGTTGCTCTCGGCGGTGACCGTCTGCTGCAGGTCATTGGTGTTGGAACTGTTCATGCGGTTTTTGTTGGCTGCGTTCTGGATGATTCGCTTTTCCTCTGCGGGCGTGACCTGCCGGGTGTAGATCCGCAGGGTGATGCCGTCCTTTTCTCCCAGGTGGCGGAGGATGGCCTGCTCGTCCGTGCTGGTGGGGTATTCCCGAAGGGCCCAGACGCAGCGGTAGGTGTTGCCGCAGATGAAGTGGTCCGGCATGAAGCTGACCACTGAGGGAGCGATCATGTCCAGGAAGGACTTGATGTTCGCCTCCTCACGGCCCTGAGGTGCGGGGTTTACTCGTTTCTTTGCCATGGAATTCCTCCCTTTATTCGCCCACAATGACCCAGCGGTCACCGTCGTAGTCCTCGTACTGCTCGGTGGTCACATTCTGCTCGAAGTAGACGCCCAGCATCCGTTTGAGATCCTGCTCGGCGGCCCGGCGGGTGGTGAATCCGTTGTCATTGATGCTCTGCTCGATGCGGCTGAGGTACGGAAACACATCCGTATCCTTTTCCTTCCGCAGCCGGATGATGATATAAAACTCCCGGCTGGAGGCCATCAGCACCTGAATGCGGTCCAGGTGTGTGCTGTCCTGCTCCAGAAGCCTGCGTATGGCAGGGAGCTCCTCGCAGGTCTGCCGTTCCTGATAGAAGGTCTTGTTCCGTTCAAAGGACTCCTTGGAGTTGAGCGCCAGCATCTCGATCTCGGCCTGTCCCTTGACCACATTCAGCAGAGCGTAGATTCTGGCGCTGATGCTGGAGTCCGGCAGGACGCTGATGTTGGTGGGCTTGATGATGAAGAATACCAGGTCGCCCATGCGGGTGGCGATGCAGTAGTCTTTGACGCTGTCGATCCCCATGAGCTGCCGGGTAGACTGGGCCGACTTATCTTTTTTCTTTCTGCTCATACTGTGATCCCTCCTTTGGAAAAGAGCGCCGGAAACAGGCCGGTGCAGCGGATGGTGACGCGGCAGGTCACCGTCTTGGGGTGCTGGCGGAACCAGTATTTTGCCCGGACATTTCTCGCACCATCGCAGCGGGAGCTTTCACACAGGCGTCCGCCCACATAGCTTTTCAGAAGGGCCCGCAGACTGCGGAAGCCGTGATAATATCTGCCGTCCTCACTGCGGCAGCACCACTTGTTTTGGGACTCGTGCCAGAAATACGCATTGTCACACTCCCAGCGTCTGCGTTTCCGGCTCCACCGAAGGGTCAGCGAAGCAGACAGATCTTTTTCTTCGTATCCTTCGGTTTCCTCAAAAGAGAAAGGAGGCGCCGTACCGAACATGGTTTCGTCATAGCTCATATCACATTCTCCATTCATAAAATTGCTGTCTGGTGATCAGGAAGGCCACCGCATACCGGATAAAGTCCAGAATGCTGGTGCCGTCAAACCGGATGCTGAGGAAGGCGTAGACCGCCGTCAGCACCAGCGGAATAAAAATTCCGGTCTGGGTCAGCGCCAGGACGGAGAGCAAAAGCCCTACGCCGATGACGCCCACATCCTTGAGTTCCCAAAGCCACAGCATTGCTTTGGCGGTCAGGTTATCGGGATAGATGTACAGGATAGTTCACCTCCAAGAAAAAAGCCGCCGGGGTTCATTCCCCGGCGTCCATGCGGTATCTCATTCGTTGGTCGTTTCCTCGGTCTGGTTCTGCGCCTCATATTCGGCCAGCGCCTGTTCGATGAGTCCGATGACGAACTCCTTCTGGCTGATCTTCCGGCCGCGCTTCTTTTCGGCGGCGATGAAGTTCTTCAGCCGCTGATCCAGTTCCTCAGAGATTTGGAATGCCAAGGTTTTGGTTGCTGCCATGATCGTTTTTCCTCCTTCGAAGTGTTCTTTGAGTACCAGTTCCACATATTCTCCCAAGGTGCTCAGCGCCAGCTGCTCTTTCTCCGCAATGACCTTGGCGTGGAGGTCTGCGGGAATCATTGCACAGAGATTCTTTTTCGCATTCATGGAGCGTTCTCCTTTCTGTATTTTGCAGGCAAAGCATACTGCACCCAAGGACAAATAGCTATTCACACAACCCAACAAAGAAGCAAGCGTAAACGAAGCAGAAGCAACAAGGCACATTCAGCTTGCCAGAAGCACCAGCGAAATGCCATGGAGAACATAGTCCACGCACGGAATGGCAACGGAATTGCCCAGTGCTTTGTAGCGGGCTGAGTCCGAGGCGCCGGGGATGGCTGTCCAATTGTCCGGGAAGCCCTGAAGGCGCTCACACTCCAGTGGGGTCAGCCTGCGAATCAGCTTTGGCCGGCCTGTCCCTTGCAGCACAAGATCTGTGGCATCCTTATGCTGACGGGCACTCTGGGTGCTGACCACCTCGCCGTCCTTGAACACATCCACCCGCTGCCTGCTGAATACCGCATGGTGGTCGGTTGCGGTCAAGGTATAGGCGATGTCCTGCTGATAGCCGATGCCGTTCCCACCGTTTTTGGGTTGCCTGTCGATGGCGTTGCCGGTGATGCAGAATACCGGTTCCTGCTCTACCAACGGCACATTGTTGCCGCCGGTACCGTACCGTGCGGACATGGTGGGAGCGACCCGATGCGGACCGGTGTAGCGGGAGTCGATGCCGTGGTTCTCATAGACCAGCGGCTGGTGTCCGTGTTCCTGGGCTCGGAGAGTCCCTGTCACATTTTCACTGCATTCCATGACGCTGCCGCCCTGGTCGTTGAGGCACAAAACCGATGGCATGCAGTTCCCGCCAGCGCTGCCCTTCAGCGTGGGGGCGAGTTCTTCGCCATAGCCGATGCCTCCGGCGGATGCTCCTGCACCGGCAGAGAAACCGGCAGTCAGGACGCAAGGGTAGCCCTGTCCGGCCTGACCGCCCCCTGCACTCAGGGATGTATGGCGCTCCGGCGTCAGGAAACAATCGCCGTTGCCCTTGGCCACTACACCTTCCGCAATGAAGGTTTGCTGCTTCATTCCCGGTTGGGCGCCCAAGGCTCCGGCCACATCGTGCAGATCCCGGACTTCATCTCTCTGATTTGCCGCAAAGGCAATCGGCTGGAGCAGACCGTTTCGGCCTGTGGACATCCCGCAGTTTACGCCAAGCGTTGCCGCAACATCGCCGGTCAAATCGCCATTGTACCCATCAAAGCCTTCCACATCATCCTTGTCTGGCTGTGTGACAAAGGTCTGCATTTGCATATTGTTAGTGGCCATTAGGGCGCCGGACACTCCGTGCAGGTTGATACCTTCATCCCTCTGGTTGATATGGTACGCTTCCAACTTGGTGGCGTCGCCGTCCGGTGGAGCGACTCCAGATTGGATTTCCAGCGCCCGTTTGAGCTTCTTGGGGAGCTCTTTTCCTCGCTCAAGGGCCCGGCGCAGGATACCCAGGCAGGCTTTCGGGGTCAAATAGTATTTGTCCGGCGGATCGTCCTGCAAAATCTGCGACAAGGAAGATTCTTTTTCTTCTCTGGGGGACACCCCAGTATTGAGCGTCAAGGCATCGCCACGCCAGGGAGAAATCAGTTCCCAATACGATTCGCCCAGCAGATTCCCAGCGCCCGGTGTCAGGTCGAGGGACTGAAACACCACCGACTTTAATTCGGACGATCTCCTCGAGGACGATCCGGAAGTCCTCTCCTTTGGGAGTTCCGCTGGAGAAGGCTCCGGGAACATTCTCCCACACCATAAATCGAGGTCGTATATAGAGAGCTGTTCTGTTTCGTAATCGTTCTGCATTTCTCATCTCCTTTACAAGTCTGACCTGTTCCATGAACAAGCCGGAGCGCGCGCCGGAGAGACCGGCGCGGTTTCCGGCCACAGACAAGTCCTGACAGGGAGAGCCGCCGCAGATGATGTCCACCGGCGGCAGCTCCGCACCGTCAAGCTTTGTGATATCGCCTACATGGACCATATCGGGAAATCGAAGCCGGGTCACCTCTATCGGGAATGCTTCGATCTCGCTGGCCCACACAGGAACGATGCCGTTGTGAATGGCGGCCAGCGGGAATCCCCCGATCCCGTCAAACAGGCTGCCCATCGTCGGCGCAAGTTTCGCATCGTTCATTTCCGTGCGGACACGAAAATTCACTCGCTCCGCTGCGCCTCCTCTCCCCACACAAGCCGCGGTATCGGGCTTGTGCGGGGGCCCCATGCTGTTTGTTCTCATTTGGCTACCGCCTGAACGATGGTTCTTGTGGTGGAGACTGCGGCCTGGGCGGTGTAGACCGCAGACATGATGTTGGCTCTTGTGGTGGTATCCAGGCCAAAGGCTCCGGCGATACGGGGGATCTCACCGGCGGACAGCATCAGGCCAAGGCCCAGAAGCGCATTATCTTTAAACACCATCAATCCGGCTATCAATATGGTGGATTGCAGGAAAGCGGTCAGGCACAGGCCGATGATCTGCTTGCACCACTGGATGAAGCCGTCGGTATAGCCGCGGGGCACGCTGAACATATAGAGACTGCCTACCGCAATTTGAATCAGAAGGATACCGCCGCGCTTCAGGTTTGCAAAGAATACCTTGATCACCGCATAGGCCATCAGGATAATACAGAACAGCAGCATGATCGGGCTGGTGATGGATGCAAACCCAAAGTATGAGCCGGATGTCATGCCTGTCAGGGAATCCACTCCGCTGAGCGTATCGACAATCTCGGTCGCCACCTCGCCAATGGAGGTCCCATATCCGGTAATTCCGGCGGTGAGGCTGGCCTGCAGCGTGACAGAGAGTTCATAGAGCCGAACCGGCACCACGGTAAACAGGCTTACCGCCATAAAGCCCTTGATGGCGTTGAGGGCGATCTCCTTGACATTTCCTCTGCCGGAGGAGTATTCAATGCCGCATTCAAAGCAGGCCACCACCAGGCCGGTGCCGTAGAGCGCCCAGGCCAGATAGGAGAAAAACAGTACCACGCTCTGCACCCAGCTCATCTCGAACAGCTCAACGCCCATGTTCCCCATCTCGGCAAAGAAGTTCCCGAGGAAGCCCATGACCTGGCCATAGATCCAGTCAACGATCTGTCCGAGGATGGTGTCGGCAACAAAATCCCAAATAAACAATGGTTCGCTCACCTCTTTTCGGGGCGAGGCCGCACCAACTGCCTGGGATAAAGGGCCGGGGGCCGCACAGCTGGTACGGCCCCTGGGTCACTTACTTACATGGTCTGCTGCCACTGAGGGTCAGCCGTCTGGGTCTGCTCCTGAAATACCTCCAGGTAGTCGGAAACCGCCTCCGTGAGCTGCCGGTAGTCCCGGCTGTTGGGATGGTAGACATACCAGTCCGCTTTCCCGTAGTCATCCCAGATGTAGGGGGTGATCCCGTTTTTGAAGTTCGGGTTGTTGGTCTGCTTTTTCCCGAGGATGTCGGAAAGGTTCAGGAGCAGCGCATCCACCTGGCCTTCGTTCCGGTTCAGAATGGAGATGCGAAGGGCATGGTATTGATTTGCCACAATTCCAGTGACGAACTGGATCTTTGCCCGGTTCAGCTCATTCAGACGCACATAGCAGGCCCGGCCTACATAAGTGGCATCAGGGTACTTCGGGGCAACGATCCTGTGAAGCTCTTGCTCAAAAAAGTTCATATGCCCTCCTCAGATGCCCACGATGTCCCAGAGATACATGGGAGCCGTCAGAGTAAACACCAGGCAGGCAAAGAGGATGGCCGGAGCCGCCCACTCAAACTGACCGGACTTCCGATACTCGAAATAAGCGGTACCCAGCTTGGCAAAGAAGAACACCGCCAGGATCAGGTCAATGGCGGGAAACACCACGTTGTTGACCACAGTCTTGATCTGAGCGGATGCGGTGGTCCAGGTACTCTCCACGGCGCCGGCCACATCCCCGGTCCCTGCGGCAAAGGCCGTGGTTGCCGTCAGGCAGACCATAGCCAGCACCACGATCATCATAACAATCAGGCGTTTGCAGTTATATTTACGCATAGATGAACCTCCATTGTGAGTTTGTTAATTTGCGGGGGCGATATGCCAGTCTTCCCATAGGTCGCCCGAAATCCGAATGGAATCCGTTAGGTTCATGGACAGCATGCCTGCCGGCGTCCAGCAGTCCAGGAGCCAGGTGTACGGCGTATAGCTTCCATCGGGATACCAGATGGGGGTGAAATGGGTCGGCCTGTTATATGTGCTGTAGGGATTATTCTTGAAGGCGAAGGCGGAGCGTTTGCCGCTGACGCTTCGATCCAGAAGCCGCCAGAATCCTTCGTAGTTGAACTCCGGGAAATAGGTCACGGCATTTTGCGCCGCAGTCACGGCAGAGCTCTGGGTCGTGCTGACATTGGCAGTCACAGTCTGCTGGATGCCGTAACCGCTTTTGGCGGTCGTGGCGCTTGCTGTGGGGGACATGCTATCCGGCGTAATGGCCATGGAAGCCGACAGGCTGGCGGAGTAGCCGCTATAATCAAACTCCCACCAGCCTTGATCCTCCCACCAGCCGTTGTCCACCCAGTGGTACCAGCGGTCCGTGTGGGATTTGCCCTCGCTGTCCGTCCACCGGTCCGTGTGCCAGCACTTCTCCCAGTTTTCAACCCACACCCAATTCTCCTGCCACCAGGGAGACCAGATGCCCCAGGAGGCAGAGGTCACTTCCTCTTTCTCCGGGATGCTCACCAGGGTAAAGTCATCGTTTCGGTCATCGGCCACGGGATTGGGGGGATCGTTCCCGTCCAGATCAACGATATTGGCAGTGATGGTGCTTTGGGCCGTGCCGCCGCCCTGGACTCGGACCCGGATGGTGCAGACACAGGGTTCCTCCGGCGTATGCCATTTCACCCAGACCAGCTGGCTGTCTCCCTCCGGGTAATAGACATTGCTGACCGTATAGGTGCTGCCTTCGATCACAAACTGCACGGTGACCGGGTTGTCCGGGTCAGACTGACCGCCGGACACCTCCACGGAGGTGATCACATCTGTGTCCACCCGGTATTCGTAGTCAAACTCGTCGATCTCCGGCGGCTCCAGCTCGTCGTTGAACCGGACAATGCCAATGCCCAGAGAGGAGATGATCTGGTCGTTGCTCACCTTGCTGGTGGTGCTGCCCGACCAGGCGGGATACCCCAGGTCTGCTTCCTCCAGAAAGATGGCCAGCGGCAGGTTCTGATGGGTCAGCGAGCCCATCCAGTATCGAAGATCACCGTCAACTGTCTTATCATAAAGGGCAGCTTCGGTTGCGGTCATAGCGTAGTTGGCGCCGCCGTAAACCAGGTATGCAATCGGCTCAATGACGATTTTATAATCACCGCAAATCAGGGTGTCAAAATCCATCCCAACATACCCGGCAATGGCCCGAATGACCTGTTCATCCGTAAAATAACTGCGGATGGCATCAATGCTGGCCGGATAGCTGCCGGAGGAGATAATGCGGGGAAGGCTTTGGGCTGGACGTATGCAAGTATATCCGCCTACAATTGGCCGTAGAGATGCACCGCTGTTATAAGATAGCTTGCTTATCTTTCCAAAGTGGATCACATTGGTACCCGGCATTTTGTTGCTCCAATCTATCGTGTTTCCTATGACCGCATGGCTACTTGTTTCAACAACAGAAATGCGGACGCCGTCCATGCCGGGGTTCCAATAGCTGGTGGATGTTCCGTTGCCCAGATTGCCTCCGCCGCTATCAATATTCTCATCGCCAATGGCGTAAGCAGGCACAGCGATTCCCAGCATCAGGACGACGGAAAGAATAAGCGCAAGAATTCGCTTCATAGAGGACCTCCTTTCGGATTTTTGGGCAAAAGAGAAGGCGCAGTCGGGATTGACTGCGCCTTCTTTACAATAATTGGTTAGTTTCCGCCACCCATTGTGCCGATTTTATTACCGTTTTCGTATATATCATTTCCTTCGATGACGGTGTTCTCGCCGCTGTTCTCCACATAACCGAAGCCGGGCACATAGACCTGACCGGCGCTGTTGGTGCTTCCGGCAGCAGGCTCTGTTTCGGTGGGGGTGACTGTGGGCGGCTCCTCATAGGTGGGCGGCTCCTCGTCCTCGGTCCTGCGTTCCTCCTCCGGCACATCTTCTGCGTCGTGGTTCTCCGGCAGTGTCGAGGTTCCATCTGGGGCTTCCGGCTTTTCAGGCTGCTCCGGTTTGACCGGGTCGGCCTGGATGGTCTGCTCCAAACCGCTGGAGTCGGCGCCCTGGGCGGGATCGGTTTCGGATGCGTCCGGCACCTCCACCTGGATGTCCACATCCGTCTGCCCGTCGCTGTTGATACTCACATCCGGGTCGCCACTTTGCGCCGGCTCATCGGATACCACACCGGAAGGAATCTCGGCTTTGCCGCCAAACCGGGCGGCGATTCCAATCGCAACGGCCGCACAGAGCAGGCAGCCGATGGAGATGAGGATCATTTTCTTCGTCTTTTCTGTCATAGCGCATACCTCCCTTGAACATTTTTCTTGTTAAGTGGACAATACCACATCTTTTCGCGGAAGTCTATTGCAAAGGAGAAACCTTTTTAGAAGAGCGGGATATACTTCGCTTCCGTGTGCAAAGTCATGTTGGCAGAGGGCAGAAGGTTTCCGAGAAAGCGTACCGGAACCTCCAAGTGAATCTCCACCACAGCGGTGTAACCCTCGCTCTGACCGGAACTGAGGCCGTTGTTCTCCAACTCCACAGACAAACCGGAGATTATGTACTCGATCTCTCCGCCTGAACGCTTCTGGTACCCCTGTGCCGTATTTTCCAGGCCCAGGGTTTCGGAAAGCTGACCGTATACATCGCCGGTGTCGATGCTCTCATCCCAGCGGCCTGTGCCGTCCGGATACCATCCGGCGGCATAGCCCTCCCGCACGGCGTGGTACACATCGTCATAGTTGTCATTGACGGTGGAGATCACTGCCTGCTGTGCGGCTTCCTTCACGCCCTGGGCGATGATCCATAACCGGCAGAATTCCGCCACGGCACAGAACAGCATCAGCAAGACCAGCACAATGGCCAGGATCATGGGGGCGCCCTCGCCGGAGCGACGGCGAAAAATAGCCTTTCTCACTTCCAGTACACCTCCGACTTTCCTGTGGCCTCCGCAGTCAGCGTAATAGGGAATGAGCCCAGCCCCCCGAAGAGGCCGATATCCGTTTCCAGCGTCAGGGTCACAGTGACCTCATCGTTGAGTTGGATGCGTCCGGTGGCGGACCACCGGATGTCAGGGTCAAGCCCGGTGCTGTCGGTAAGCGCCGCCGCACGGCGAGTGGTTTCCGTACCGACCCGGCCGGCAATTTCCGCCTCACGCACCAGCTCCACGGCATAGGTGTCCAGCTGCTGTTTGGTGATATAGACCGGCAGCACACGGACCACCAGCGCCAGCACCAGCATGGCGCATACCACCAGGACGCAAACATCGATATAGCCTTCGCCGGAGCGCCGTTTCAGTAATTTTCTCATGGCGACCTCCTTTAGAACAGGCTCCCCAGGGAGTTGACGATCTGGTACACGATGATGACGATATAGGTCATCATAAAGCACAGGAGCATGATAAAGCTGAATACCCGGATCTTGGGCGGGATCTTGGCGGCCTTGGCTTTGAGCCGCTGCAGCTCCTGTGCTTTCAGATCATGGGAGAGCATCTGAAAATACATCCTGCCATCGTCGCCCCGGAGGATGCCGATGAGGCCGCGGACGATGTCTGAAATGATGGCTGAGCCCATTCTGGCCTCAAAGCGGATGAGCGCCGCCTCGTAAGAGGAGGACCGCATATCCGCAGTCAGCACATCCAGCTCACGACCAAAGTCAGGCCCGGCGTGTTTCTTGTAGTTTTCCAGAATCCGCAGCACATCCCGGCTGGCAGCCAGCTCCTGATGGATGGTGGCGACGAACCGGGGCAGCTCGCCTTCGATCAGTTCCATTCTGGCCTTGACCAGCTCGTCAGCACGGCGGCTCTCCTTGAACCAGGTCAGAACGGCCAGCACCACGATGAGGGGGCTCAGGATGGGCAGGATCAGCAGGCACGGGATGATGCCGAGCAGGATGAGGCAGGGCTTCAGAATTGAATAAGCCGAGTAGACCTGGGGCGTCATATCCAACCCTGCCGCCGTGAGCTTGCTCTCCAGACGGCGGTATTTGTATTCGTCCATTCGGATCAGCGGAGCCAGCTTCAATGCCCAGCCGAGGATCAGCGCCTCCAGAGATTTGACCAGACTGCGTTCCCGCCGCCCAGCAGAGATGAGCGCCCGTTCCGCAGCCAGCCGGGGAATTTTCAGCAGGTCGGCAAGGACAAAATACAGTCCGGCGGCCAGTGCGGCGCCGAACAGAAATAAAAGTGCGCCCATTTCCTCACCTCCGATACTCGATGGGCTGCGTCAGCTTCACCACAAAGGCAAAGGACACGAATACAGCTGCGATGCAGACGGCGATGACCATCTGGCCGGGGATGGTGTCCACCAGAGTGTGATACCAGTCCGTGTTGATAAACCGCACCAGCGGGATATTGATCAGCACCAGGATCGCCATGGTGACGAATTCCTTGCGGGGGCCGAAGACCAGATTTTCCAGTTCTCCGTTGACTACCCGCATATCCGACAGCTTGCTGACGATGGGAGTCAGGGTGCTTTTCAGGCTGCGGTCTGTCTGGCAGGCGGATACCGCCTCGCACCACTCCTGCCATACCTCGTTGTCGATGGCATATTTCAGGTCATGAAGCGCGGCGTCCATGTCCGGGTCAATGTGCTTGATGCGGGTGAGAAACCGCTGGAACACCTCCTGCACCGGGTGGTGCAGGTACCGGACATTTTCCTCCACCGCCTGCTGGAAGTTTTCCGTGCGCAGATAGGCGGTGGTGATGACCGACAGCGCCGTTTCCAGCTCGGCGGCCACATCCTTTTTGAAGCCTCCGGCCGTCAGCTTGACATACCAGAACGGCATCAGCATAAAGCCGACGGCCAGTACGGGGACGAGGAAGGCGTTCCCGGCAAGAATGGCGATGCAGGCGCCCAGGGCAAACAGCACCAGAGATGCCATGCACACCATGGGGAATTTTCCCTCCCGCCCGGATGCGGCCAATACCGCCTGGGCTTCTGTGATCTCCCGGCGAAAGAAACCGGCCTTTTTGCGCTTGGTCGTCTCATTGATGTCCGCCCGGATGCTGCCGGGGGCGGCAGTCAGCCGGGAAAAGATGCTGTCGCTCATTTCTGCGGGGGAGATCCCCAGCACCATAAAAAGCCCGGCGATCATGCCCACGCAGGCGATCAGTTGGATCGTTGTCATGCAGTTTCCTCCTTCCTCTGGATAAACTGCTCCAGCTCACCGTGGGGCATGCCGTTTTCGATGAACCGGCGCTGCAGGCTCCCGGACATCTCCTCACACTTCTGGTGATGTCCCTCGATGATAAAACGGTCGCCCTCCAGACGGTTTTCCGTGATGTTGTACTCATAGAGCTTATGAAGCCTGCGGCTTCCGTCTGGCAGGATCTCGCACTCGGAGATGTTGGTGATGCGGCGCTGCTTGTTCTCCAGCTGGCGGCAATAGACCACGATGGGATAAGCCTCGGTGACATAGCCCATGAGCGTATCGTCGGGGGTGTCCACGGCCCGCTTGCACAGGGACACCATGCGCCGATAGGTACCCTCACTGGAGCTGGAGTGGATGGTGGTGAGAACGGCCACACCCACACGGGCGGCTTCCTGGGCAGCATTGGCCTCCGGGCCGCGCATCTCACCAACTGCGATGATGTCGGGGTTGAAACGAAGGGCAATGTCCAGCAGTGCGATCTGGTCGATGCGCTGCCGCTCATTCTCGCTGTCACGGGTCTGGGTATGGACGACGGAATTGACCACCCTGCCGTTCTGCTCCCGGATGAGCTGAAGCTCACGGGAGCCGTCCTCAATGGTGAAGATCCGCTTGCGGTCGGGAATGGTGGACATGAGCCAGCCCGCCACGGTGGTTTTGCCGGAGCTGGTGGCGCCAGCCACACAGATGGACACGCCATAGCGCAGGCAGGCGGACAGAAAGTCCAGCATTTCCTCCGTAGCGGTTCCGCTGCCCACAAAGTCCTCCTTGGTCAGATTCTTGGGATTGACGATTCGGATGGAGGCCGCAACACCTGCGTCCTCGTCCAGCACGGGGGTCTTAATGACCGAAACACGGATGTTTTTGGCCAGACGGGAGGTGATGATGGGACTGGCGTTGTCCAGCACCTTGCCGGAGTTCTGCAGCATACGGCGGATGACATTGGCCGCATGGTCCGGCGAGTCAAAGTGTTCCTCCAGCTTGACGGTGCGGCCGTCGGAATATTGGATCTCGATGTCCCGCCAGGAATTGATGTCGATCTCCTCGATGCCGTCTGCAAAGATGTACTTGGTGAGGAAACCGTATTCGGCCATTTCCGTGTACAGAGCGTCCACCAGCTCGCCCTGCGTCATGCCGTCCACAGCCATTCGGTTGTCCTGCAGATACCGGGCGATGCGGCGCTTCATCTGCTCCTTGGCCTCATCCCCGCTGTCGGTAATCAGGGTGGCATAGGCGCCGGAGAGGTAGGACTGCACCTGACTGAGTACCTCCCCGAAGGGCATCCCCTCGGCCTGGGGAGCGAAGAAGACTTCGCTTGCCTTGGGGGCGACCTTGGCTTCCGCAAAGATGGACCGTCCGGTATCCTCCTCAAAGGCGATATCATGCACCTCGGCCGGTTCTGGCCTGGCTTCCACCGGGGCGGCGACCGGGTGCGCAGCAAATATGGAATTGCTTCTCTTGTCGCCAAGCATCAGAACACCTCCTTGCAGATTTTCTCGATCTCCCGGCGAAACGCCTTGCTGTCCTTCATGGAGAGGTCATTCAGGAGCGTCCCCTCCAGATACTGCTCCTCCAGTTCCTGAGAGTACGGCAGCTTGAAAGCAACGCTGCCCAGCACTTGACCGATACGGTCGGCAGCCTGCAGAGGCTTGATATTGGACGCAGCTTTATACTGCTTGTCCTCGTCCCAGTGCAGTTCCCGGAGGAGCGGGAGCTGGCTGGACAGGTACCCGATGGACTTCAGATCGCAGTTGGCCAGCCGGAGGACGCTGTCGGCCTCCATGAGCGCCACGGCGGAGAGGATGTCATTGGCGATATAGCTGGAGCAGTCGATGACCACATAGGGGGCGATCTCACGCAGACCGCGGATGAGTTCCTCGGCCTGCTGCTTGGTGCAGGCCGCGTAGGTATACTCGTTCTCGCCCTTTCGCAGCCCCAGTATGGTCAGATAGGACAGCTTTTTGTGGGTGGTCAGGTTGTGCTTGATGAGGTTGACGGAGATGCGCTGGGCCGCAAAGATGCTGCCCAGGGATTTATCGCACTCCAGCTCGGAGGGCGGGCAGATGCAGGGCATCATGGGGGCGGTCATGTCACAGAGCAGCAGCGCCACATTTTTCTTCTGGGAGGCCAGATGCTTTGCGATCTTCACCGCGGTAACCGTTTTACCGCAGCCGGGGCTTCCCCACACGGCGAGAACGCCACCGCCGGACTCCACAACAGGTTCCAGTTCCTCCGGCTCCGTGTTTCGACGAAACAGGCTTCCTTTGATGAAGTTCATTCTCCAGCCGCCTCGCTCTCTGCGGCAGGATCAGCGCCCTCGCTTTCCTCGGTTTCAGCGCTTTCCGCATTTTCAGCGCCCTCCGCCGCCTCAGCCTCCGGCTCGGCGTACAGTTCCTCGATCAGAGCGTCCTGCGCCGCGATAAATTCATCGGCATTCTCAGGTGCGCCGCGGTAGACCAGGGCCAGATGCAGCTCGCTTTCCTGTTCCAGTCCGGCCAGCACCTTGGCCTGCTCGGTGGTCACCAGAAGCGTTACGGTAGAGGGAAGCTCTTTTTCATCCTCAACAGCCTCGCCGGTGTTGGCGTCGTAACCGGAGGAAGCGGTGACGGAGATGACCTCTACATACTGCAGCTCAGGCGGGATCACGGTTTCGCCCATACCCTTGTAGTCGGCCACAAGGACGGAGACGATGTCTCCGCTCTCCAGCTTGCCGGAAAGGCCGGTGGCAAAGCTCTTGATAGTGACCGAGATGGCCTGTTTGTTCCCGTCCAGACTGTACAGATAGGCGTTCTCAGCGGCGGGCTCATAGGAGAGCTTGCTGTCCAGAATGTAGTCGCCCATCTTCAGGTCGGCGGTGGCATACTTGCCAATGACGTCATCCTTGTCTGTCATAATGCCGGAGGGCAGGTTATAAGCGCCCACCTCCACGGTCTGCACCATCTCGGCGGTGATCTCGTCGCCCTCCTTGATGTCGGCGGTGACGCGGACGATTTCAGTCTTCTCGCTGGCGCTGCGGCTGAACAGGGGCGTCACCCCAAAGCAGATGAGGAGCGCAAGAAGGATACACAGCACACCGACCACGGTGCGGTTGCGAAAGATTTTCATATGAGCCTCCTTATAAGAAATATGCGGGGATGAAAGCCACCGCGAAATACGGAACCAGCGGCTGCTTTGCCGATGCGCCCTCCCGCAGTGCCGGGATCACCCGCATGGCAAAGGAAACGAAAAGGAGCGCAGCGGCCATAAGACACAAGCCGGTGATTACCCGGTCAACTCCCAGAACAAATCCAACGGCGGCGGCTAACCGCCAATCGCCGCCCCCCATCAGGCCGAGACCTGCACAGAGGTAAAATGGGGCCATTGCCAGCAGCGCCCCCAAAAGGGAGGCGGGGCTGATGGTGATCAGCCCCGCCGCAGCAATGATGATACAGACGATGTCGCAGACCGTTCTGGTTTTCAGGTCATCCACGGCGGCATAGATGAGACCGCCGCAGAAGACCAGTGCCTGTACCCAGAGCATCAGCCCGCGTAGTTGAACATCTCCTGAATCCGCTGGGTGACGGTGGGCATGACGGTGTCGTCCAGCACAGCGTACAGACCGGCCAGCACCAGGGCGCCCAGAACGACGGCGATCAGCACCTTGACGGCGGTATCGATGTAGCCCTCGCCGGCGTTGCCGCTGACAGCCCGGCTGTGGAAGGCGGCGATGGAAGACTTGTAGCTGGCGGCGGTGGTCTTGGCGGTGTTGGCGATGTTCTTAAACAGCTTCTTCATGAAAAATACCTCCTGTAAGTAAATCAATTTTGATTGTTTGTGGATGGCTTGATGATGTAGGTTCGGTCACAGTCTTCCTGATGCGGGAGGGCTGCGGCTACGCCCTGACAAGGTAAAGGCCGGACGATGGGCAAACGTCCGGCCTACATGGTCATTTCAATACATTCTGCTTGCTCCTGACTCTGGCTGAACTGGATGGGACGAAAGCCCACCCGGTCGCAGTAATAAAACTCGCTGCCGGAAGCGTCGTAAAGCTCCACCACATCGGACAGTGCCATTCGGTATCCCCGGTATCCGGGAGGAGGGCTATCCCTGCAGATGGCATAGATCCGCTCCAGATCATTGGTTCCCAGATTCCCTTCGAATACCTGGGTATAGTTGCCGGCATCCGGTTCTCCGAACTTTTTGACCAGATCCTCATATCCGATGAAACGCATGGTGACATCCACATCTTTTCGGAGCTGCCAGATGCGGCAGCCCTTCTGCGGCTGACCCAGCTCCTCACCGGGTACCTCACCGGCAGTCAGGCGGTCGAATACGCCCTCCTCCCACTGGGGAGCCAGGTTCATTCTGGCCAGATAACGGGACAGCTCATCGGTCTGGAACATTTCGTCCACAACGGCGGTGCTGTCCTTTACATAGCCCACCATATTGCCATAGAAGATCAGGCGGTTTTGGTTGTCTACTGTGAAACGAATCAGGGTGCATCACCTCCTTCCGGACAACCGGTTTACATCTGCTGACTCATAGCCTGCTCGGGAGCGTCGCTTTTCTGCTCCTGCTGCTCCTGGAGCTTCTGCTCGTAAGCGTCGTTGACCGCCTCCACCAGCGCGGTCCGTGCCTCGGCGGTAATGGCGTGGAAGGTGTCGTTGTATTTGGTTTCGCCATTTTTCTTGTAGGACTCCTGGGGCATGGAGATGAAGCGCCCCTTGTCGGACTCAATGACCCGGATGCCGTGGACGGCAAAGGCGCCGCCGATGGTGGCGCTGGCATAGGCTTTGGTCTTGAAGTCCCCATCCACCATACGGTCGATTCGCGCCTCCACCTGGGGCGTGGGGGTTTCCTGCTGCTTTTTCTTCTGTGTTGCCATGTGACAAATCTCCTTTCTTTCTTTACATGGATGGATGACTCATTTCGAGACCGGCGGGCGATTCCTGCCGGAGTTGCTCCAGCCGCTCTCTGGCCCAGTCGGGCAGATGCTCCTCCCGGAGAATGCCGATAAAGTCGCTGCGGTTCCAGCGTGTCTGCTCTCCATCGCCAAGACAGGTGGCGTATACCGCTCTGCCTGCGGCGGTGGGGACGCAGCCAAAGCCGCCGGTGGCCAGCCAGAGCTGATTTTCCGGCGCCCAGCAGGACTCCTTCAGTGTGAACGGACTCATGACCAGCACCTTGCCCTCCAGATTTTGGCCGGTCATATCGTCGCACTGGGAGCCGGTGAACAGCTTCAGCTCTGCCTGTGCCTTGCGGAAGTCGTTGACGAAGCCGTCCAGCACGGCGGGGTGGCTCTCCACGGTAAACTCATAATTGCGGTCGCTGGGCGGGATGAAGGTGGAGGCGGCCCACGCTTTGTTTTGCGGGCTGAATCGTCCGTCGTACTGCTTTTGCTGAAGCGTGGCGGACAGCACCCACCCCACACGTTTGAATCCGAAATTATCGATGACACTTCTGGCGCAGTCACGGTCCAGGTGCATCCCATCAAAGCCCCGGCGGATGGATTCCTCGATGGCCTGCTTACAGGCGATGTTCTCCAAGTGGCTTGCCCGCCAGAGGGCCACCTCGTTTTGCCGTTTGGCCTCGGCGAAGGAACTGAGATAGAGGTAGGCGTGGTCTTTAGTCATTGGCTTTCCCACTTTCAAGGATCGCCTTGGTCAGCGCATCGCTCCATGTGGTCTTGTGGTCATCGGATACCACCAGAACAGCGCCGTCCACGCTGAACACACAGAGGTTATCGTACAGGATGCCGGCATCCGCAAAGGCTTCGGCGGGGATGGGGAGCATATCTTCATCGCAGCCGTGGCAGCCGTCGCACATATCCCCATCGTCCTCCTGGGCCTCCCAGTCGGCCAGCATATCCTCCATCAGGCTGTGGGCCAGTCGCAGCAGAGTTGTCGTGGCGGCAGCCTTCTCCGCAGGCTCCATCTCCTGCTTGAGCAGGACGATGGCGTTTTCCAGGGTGTGCAGCTCCAGCGTTTCCTCCCTGTCCAGCCCGCTTAAGGTCAGGGCGGCGGGCTGGATGACGGCCTTGCCGTCGCTTGTGTACTTGATAAATGTCATGTTCATTCCTCCTGTTTGAGTTCTTTTGTGGGTTCATGGATCAGGGTGTATTTTCCCTCCTCCTCATCCGCGGCAGACAGGTTGAAAAGGTTGAGCTGCCAATGCCTTGCGGAATTGTGGCGGCGGGGGTCGTAATTGGTGATGACGATCTCCTCATACTCGCTTCCGGCCTTCTGCGACATGCTGTTGGGGCGAGTGGTGTGGAAGATGTAAAACTCCTTGTACAGCTCCACGATGAAGGGGCAGTAGTTGTAGGACACCATCACATACCCCTGGCACTCCAGAAGGGCGTCGTGGAGGCGCTGATGATCTTCCTTGGGAAACACCGCCGCATAACAGTCCTCCGCATCGTAATAGGGCGGATCAAAATACAGAAATGCGTCTGGCCGGTCGTACTGACGGGCGACCTCCACACAGTCCTTGTTTTCGATGACGACATTTGCCAGCCTGCGGGAGCACTCCCAAATCAGGTAGAAGAAACGGCGGATGTCGCAGGATTTTCCGGCAAAGGACTTGGCACCGCCGCTGAAGCTGTATCGGATCAGCTTGAAAAAGTCGGCGGCCCGCCGCACATCGCCGCGAGGCGCCCGTTCCAGCATCATCCTTCGGATGGTCTCGGCATCCGGCGGCTCCAGATACCGCTCCGTCAGCTCCATCTCCTCGTCCAGATAGTCATCGGTGAATTCCTCTTTGGAGAAGAACTTATACAGCACATTGAAATCGTCGCGTGTATTCAGCGGCAGAAAACCCAACTCCAGCAGAAGCGCCATGGTCCTGTTTTTGACACAGCAGAACAGGTTGGTCAGGTCACTGTTGAAGTCGTTGTAGACCTCCATACATCCCGGCTGGATGGGGCGGCTCAGGGTCACTGTGCCGCTGCCGCCGAACACATCAATAAACCGGGAATACCGCGAGGGAGACAGCTTTCGGATCAGCCACAGCAGCTTGCTTTTACCGCCCACCCAGGGGATGAAGCTTTTCAAGCGGTATCACCGCCCTCCAGCGGAAGGGATATCTGTCCGCTGTCGATGGATTGCTCCAGCGCCTTGGTGAGACCGCGTTCCGCGTGGGCGATCTTCTTGATCCGGCTCCGGAGCTGCCGGATCGTTCTGCGCAGTTCTTCCTCAGTACCGGCGTAATAATAGCCGGAAGCCGAGCTGCAGATGGGGACGCCATCCCCACGCAGGCTGTTGATCAACCGGCGCAGGTCGGGGCCGCGGATCTGGAAAGCTGCCTCCAGCTCCCGGCTGGATACGACCCTTTCCGCTCCCTTGTGATAGGTCTTCAGGTACGCAGCGATGGGGTTTGTCGTGGTCATGCGGGCTCCTTTCCGGGGCTGTCACCCGAAAAGAGCGCAAAAAATCAGGGGCCGTTTGTCCCTTTCGGGTAACGGCCCCTGTGGTGTTCAGGCTATTTCATTTCTTATTTCATCACCTCCGTTGCGGCGGCTGGTCTGTGGGTGGCTTTTCACATGGACATGGTCGGCTCCATATCCGGCTGACTGTACTCATAGACCAGCTCTGTGCCGTTCCAGGATACGAAGCCATGCGCAGCGGCGGACAGACCCATGTTCTTCATCCTCTGGTTGGCATACCCCTCCGCATCAAAGCAGGAGGCAAGCAGCTCGTCCCTGGGGTATACGCCGTCCCGTTTCGCCAGCTCTTTTCCGAAATCGGCGAGTTCCATGTCACGGGGCATGAAGTGATAGCAGTGGAGGTTCTGTGCCAGATCCAGGGCGTAATCCAGACGGTGGCAATCCTCCAGCTCCATCACAGCCTGCCATTTATCCAGCCACTGGGGTCCTCCCTGCCCCTGTTCCGCCCAGACATAGCCGAAGTCGATGGCGTGACGGACGAGTTCCGCTGCGGAGCCGTACTGAGAGAGGATGTCCTTCAGCTGCGGGAGGCAGCAGCCCACATCCACAGCAATGCACTCGCTCAAAGACTCCACCTCCAGTGCGTCCAGCGCCAGGAGAAGCTCGTCCGGGTGTGCGGCATCCATATACTCGCCGGTGTCCGGGAATCCCACCCACACGCCGTCCGTATTGAAGCGGCTTGCCAGCCTGACTCGGATACCGTAGTCGCCTTTGTCGGGATTCAGCGTCGGGGCGCCATCCAGAAACGGATCGATCAGGGAGGTGACCCTGATGAAGTGCCCGTCGCAGAAGGTGTTCCCACCTTTCTGGCGGTAAGCTGCCCCCACTTTCTCCGGGTCAAGAAATGCACGTGCCTGGGAGGCAGGGCGCTGGATCTGTTCCATGATAAATTTGCCAAGTCGGGCATCGTCCCCGGCGCCGTAGAACAGGTCGTAGTGATCCAATTGACTGGCAATCAGCATCACATCGCAGGTCATCCTCGGCTGCTCGATCTGCATGGCCCCTCGGAACAGGAGACTTTCTTTGACCGTCATGTTCTCGAACCGCCGCTCCAGCCAGTCGTGCTGGGACTTGGTCATTTCAAAGCCGTCCAGGAGATCAAGGAGCCGCCTGGTTTGCCGATTTGCCATCACATCATCTCCATTCCGGCCTTCTCTGCCTGCATTTCTTCGCTGCGGATCGGCTCGCCATCCCTGCGCTGGACCAGCCCATAGGGGGTCAGCAGTGCGTTGTTTGACGCCATGACATCCTTGCCGTAGCTGTAGAGGACAATGTGCTTTTGCAAAATAGACCGGGAATGCTCATCCACAATGAAGCGAAGCTCCTCTACGGCCACCTCCTCGGGGGTCCGCTGATCCGGCTCGATCAGGTAGTCATCCAGATTTTCCGCAATTCGGACAGCGGCAGCGATATCGTGACAATCCGCCGCAAGGATAACCGCCTTGTATGTGGAGAGGTCTCCTTGCGCGACCATCTCCTTGAAGCATTTGGCCAACTCGTTCAGTTCGTGAACATCATTGCAGTCCATGCTTTCCAGAAGCGCGGGCATCGCGCTGTCCTCCACCTGGACAGACATTTCCGACCATGAGGCGCCTCCGTAAGCCTCCAGAACAGCGTCCAGCCGTTCCTGCGTAGCGGGCAGATCCAGGCACATCCTGTTGTCCGGCTGCTCATCGGAGTGGGAGGGACACTTGCCGACCGTCAGGCGGATGCCATATTCCGGCGCTTCGGGGATCAAGGCCAGGCTGTCATATACCTGCTTCAGCTCGTTGTGCTGCGTGACATAACCACCGTTTGCAAAGACGCCGCCCTCCTCAAATCGGGCGTTTCTGCCGAGCTTCTCAAAGTCCAGGTACTCGAAGATGGGGTCGGGGACTTTGTCAAGTGCGGGGATGAAATCATTCTCGGCGTAGAATCTGCCCAGCTGCTCATCCGTTGAGGCGTTGACCACGTGGCAGCAGTCTGTGCTGTAGGCCAGATCGATCATGGTGGCAACACTGATGGGGCCGTACTTTTTGGCCACCTCCATGTTGAACAGCCCTTCAAAGGCAGTCTTTTCTCTGCCGTTCATCTGTCCCAGACAGGTTGCCAAAGCGTTAAGCTGATAGAGATCGCATTCATGGGCCAAATGGTCTTGCAGGAAGACAAAGCCATGGTGTTCGAGGAATTCCCATCTCGGCTTTTCGCCCAGCGTCATCTGAAGCTTGTCCAGCGCATCCAGAAGGCCGTAGTAGGTAGCCGGAAGCTCCAGCTCGCACCACCGGTTCGTCTTCTCCCCGAACAGCTCCACACGAAACACTTTATCCAAGGGTCATCCCTCCCATCGTCGTTCCATGCTCCATATCATTCGCCTCGTCCGGGGGACAAGGCTCACTCATTTTGCCGGAACTCCTCTCCCCACCGAACCCGCTGTGCCGGGCTTCGGCGGGGGCCCCGGTTTGTACATAGTCTTCCTGGTACTTGGCGGGGTCAGCGCCGGGGGCATCCCAGCCGCACATACTGCCCACCTCCATGGCCTGCCGCTGAATGGGGCTGACTCCCAGTTTTTCGTTCAGCTCGTCCGCCAGCTCCACATTTTTCTCCTTGTCGCCGGTGTCCCAATCGGAGGGGTAGTAGCCGGTCTCGCCCCGGCGGATGCAGATGAGATCGCCGGTGGACCTGAGGGTGGAGAAGCACATCTCCGGCAGGCCGTCTGCCACTCTGGGCGCGAACTGCTCCGCCTCGGTTCGGATGTCCCAATTGTCCTCCATGCTCCACAGGTGGACATACAGCTCGTCGTCGCCGACGCAGATCTCCCGCTGTTCGAAACCCTCGCCCCAGCCATCCGAGGCCTGGCCGGAGACGTACTCCTTCAGGGTGGTCAGATCTTCCGGGGTGAGGGCGCCGACCACCCGGCACTCAGCCACGCCCCATAGCCGGCCGTTCCGCTCCTCGACGGTGAACACGGCGGATTTGACCTTCTGGTTGACGCTGTCATCCTTGCCATACCAGTGCATGATGCCGCTCTCGGCTTCTTCCGGCATCCGGTTGTTGATCAGGGCTCTGAGGATCTCGCCCTCATAGCACCGCAGCAGCCTTCCGTCCAGCGGGGTGCTGTCGTCCTCCATCTCCCCATACTCGTTGCGGGTGTAGAGATCGGCGGTCAGGGGCATATACAGCTTCAGGGTGGTGGGCTCGGGCGGCAGAACGGTGAAGCTGTCCTCACCGATGATCAGCGCCAGGGTTCTGCCGTTGTCCCACTTCATGTGGAACTGCCCAGCATCGTCGATGTAGTCCAGAGTCCCTGTGCTGCCCGGCTCCAGCGGGGCATACGGGTCTTTCATCTCTCTGAGCTTGATCCTCGAACCTGCGGGGAACTGTTCCCGCAGGAAGTCCAGCCATTCTTTTGGTGCTGACATTTACATTCCTCCCATATTCATATTTTGGCCGGGATTGTTTTCATAGTCCGCAAGAGAATGGGGATTTTCTTCGCCATAAAGGTCGAAGAGGATGTCATCCACCTGTTTGCGGACAGCCGGGTCATCCGTCAGAGTCTCATACCGGAAACCCGTCACATCCCGATACGGCAGTTCCTGCCGGATGGCAGCCAGATAGGTTTGGGGATCGTGATACTCCCGCTGTTCCCCATTGGCAAAGGTCGCACGCCCCACGGCCCTGTTCTGCTGGGCCATCTGCTGCTGACGCAGGTCATAGCAGTAGAGATACCCCTGGTAGTCGCCGGGAAACGGGGTGCAGCGCAGGCAGTAGCGGTAATGCTCCGTTTCTGCGATGTAGCCATAACTCCGGCCGTCCTCGGTGATGGCCCCGCCGTTCCGATAGCAGTAGGCTCTCATCGATGCCAGGTCCTTCAACGGGCCATCGGCACGAAGGGTGTCCACCACTTCCTGAAGGTCATCCTTAAATTCCCCGGTGTTGAATTGGTCTTCGTTATGGGGCCACCAGGAATGGTGAAATCCTTTTCCGGAAGAACCGAAATCCATCCGCACATGGCCCACTGTACCGGCCTGAAGGTCCCGTTCTTCTTCCACCTGAGAATAGAACAGGCCCGCCTCCTCACGGGAAGCGGGCCTGAGTTTATATTTGGGTGGAGTCTTCAACCCATACTGTTTGCAAAATTCCGTGAGTGTGATCTCATCGCCGAGAAAATCCAGCGCATCACCAATCTCACGGTAGTCCTGATTATCCGGAAAGGAAATCGGTTCCGGCACAACGATAGAACCAGCGTGATTAACCACAACCAGAATTTCCAGCGTACAGGGTGAGCCCGGATCATTGTCACTGCCTCGCAGATCATATACATGCCAACCGTCCGGCACAGTGTGGGTGTCTACTCGCGCATTGGTGAACAGGGCAGGCTTCCCAAACAGCTCGATATGCTCATACTCCTCAGTCATCGCATTGACGCTCATTATTTCACCTCTTTCCCCTTGGTATAGCTACACAACATACCACAGCTCAGCGGAAATGGCTATGGCCAAAAGGCATCTTGCCGGAAAAGTGGAGATACCCGGCGACAGCGGCTCCCAGTGCCGCCATAGATGCTATTGTGATCATTATTTTCTTCTTCATTCACATTCCTCCCAATCATTGGATCGTGTTGTTCAGGTCACCTGCATATCGAGGAGAGAATACGCCGCCAGCTTTACGCAGAGCAGTTCGGTTTCGTGGGGCATCAGGAAAGCCCTTCCATCTCCATCGCCTGCGTTTCCTCAGCAAAGGGGCTGCTGCACCGGCGAATCAGGCCAAATTCCGTGCGCCGGACTCCGTCCTCCACCATGGCGTCCTCGCCCAGCTTCTCGAAATCCATATACCCGTCGATGGTATCGATCAGTTCATCATCGGCACCGATGCGCCGAAGGACCGTTTGCCCGTATTCATAGGCGTCCTCCGGGATGCGCTCGTAGTCGTCCAGATTCATGGCATAGCGGAGCGCCTCCTGCATGGTCCCTGGCTGTTCCACAGAAAGAACCGACAGATATTTCAGCAGCTCACCATCGTCACACTGCATCCCCTCAATGGCCCAGGCCAATTCGTTTGCGTCTTCCACGCAGACCCCTGTAGTGGGAATATGCTCGTCCATATAGGGAACAGAAAACGACACTCTGGTGATTGCTGCCTCGGCAAAACAATCGATGCCCAGTGTTCTTTTTACTCGCTCCAATTCCTCTTTCGTTGCCGGAAGGCAGACGATCGCTTGCGCCTTAGCGGAGGAGAGGTCGAGCTGGACCTTCGACTTTTTCTCTCTGACAAGCGCATCATCCTGCTTGCGGAGCACATAGCCTGCATGGGTATAGGCGCCGCCATGGTCGGCATAGTATTCTGCGCCGATCTTCGCAAAGTCCAGGTAGGGCCAGGCGGCTTCAGGGAATCTGGGATCGCCCTGAATCTGGCCTGCAACAGCGACATAACGGCCAAGTGTCACATCTGAATTGACATTGGGAATGAGGATGTAGTCCGGCACCTGTTCCGCCACACGAATCATATCACTCAGGTCATTGATGCTGCTGCCATCCAATGCGCCGGCATAGATGTTCCGTTCACGGGAGTCCATTTTGGCAATGATGCTGGAAAGCTGATTCAGCTGTGCAAGCTGCGTTCTGGAATCGGGGTCAAGCCCGCTGAGGTACGACGGCAGATTAGCGATCACGCTTTTGATCTCGACGATCTCTGTTTTGCCCGTTCTGCTGGCCTCATCAAGCCGGCTGACCGCTTCTGTCATAGCGTCATGCGATGCGGGAAAATGGAGCGGGACAATGGCCGGACTGCCGCTTCGTTTCATGAAGAGTTGGATCATGCCATTCCCCCTATCTGAAAGTCCTGTTCCCGCTGATAGGCTTCTGCCGGGTCATCCGCCATCAGTTCCTCCAGACTCAGCGCACCCTGGTAGGCGATATAGCCGCGGTCAGTAAACACGCCGGACTCCTGATCCATGTGCTGCAGGCCATACCGCTCGTAGTCATAGAACTCGTCCAGATTGGGGTCATACTCAAAATGACCGGATTTCTGGATCATGTATTTTCCGTATTCCGCAGGGGTATGTGCGCCGGGGGCAAATGCAAAGAGATCCAGGTTTTCCGCCAGATGCCGGATCTGACCGGCGCACTCCGGCTTGGCCATGCTGACTGCGGCCCCCAGCTTCTCACGGGCGTCATATGAAAGCTTGTCCATGACCAGCGCCAGCTCATTGAGCTCGTGTATGTTTTCGCACCGGAAGTCCAGTACCACATCCACTTCCTCGGGAAATGAGCTTTCACTCATCCAAAGACACCTATTCTCAGGCGCAATGCCGCTGCGCTGCATGGCGCGTTCAATCTGGCCTTTGGAGGCAGGGAGGTATATCCAGGTGACATTTTGGGTGTTCTCCGGTTCCTGTCGGGAAGATATTCCGATAGCGGTCAGATCGGCCTCATAGTGATAGCAGGGCAGGTGCTTTCCATCGTAGAGCTGCGAGAGCTGCATACCGTTGTCATAGACCACACCGTAGCGGGTGATGGTTCCCTCGTTGCCCTCAATCAGCAAGATGGCGGTTTCCTCTCCGTCCAACTGCTCCAGTTCCTCCATGCTGGCACACCCGCCATGGATGTTCATGTAGTGATCACGGCCAACCTCTTTCAAATTTGTGAAGTCCGTGATCACCGTTGCCTGCTGGCAGCAAAAGGTCAGGTTGATGAGATCCTTCATGCTGGTGAGCTGCAGTTTTTCGGCCATGGCCTGAAATTGCGAAAACTCGCCCACATCAAAGCTGTCCAGCCGCTTAGCCAGATAGTCCAGCTCGTCCAGATTGACCCTGGCACCTTCCAGCCGATACAGCACAGGCCAGGCGCTGTCGAGTGCGTCCACATGGCAGTCGGCATCCGATACATGGCCGATTTCCAGTGACTCCAACAGCGCAACGCAGTGGTCGTATTGATTTCTGGGAATGGGCAGGGGGATCGTCGCAACACCATATTCCGGGTGGTCGGCGTTGCTCAGAACTGCTTTCATGATCAATTTGCATCACCTTTCTTTTTCTCAAAATTCAAAATCGCATCACCGTACTTGGCCAGAAGCAGAGCGCAGATAATCAGGTGGAACGCCTCATCTGTGACCAATTCGGGGGATGCGAGATCGGCAATGGTAATGTTTTGGCTGCCGGTGGAAATGGCTTTGGCCGCCTGATAAACGCTGTAAAGCTCCGGCTGGATGCCGGCCAGCCGGAGGGACTGGAAATCAAATCCGCAGGCATCAAACTTCCAGATCATCCTGCGCCAGATATCGTCGTAGGCTGTCAGGAGAAACAGTGCGGCCTGGTTGCGCTGCGACAATCGGCGGCAACGTGTTCGCCAGTGCATCCAACGGCTACGGTGTTCGTCAGAATGGAAGGCTTGCAGAGGATATGGGTAGATCTCCTGTGCCAACCGTTTCCAAAGCCTCATTCTCAGCTTGCCACGGAGGCAGTCCTCAATTACTTTCGCAAGGCTGAGCGACCCGGTCTCGATTCGTTCCCCCAGGCAAGTGCATTCACACAGCGGGCAGGGATTTTCCTTTGAGTAGTTTGTGCAGTACTGGCAATCGACATCTTCAGACTGATAGTGAAATGTAGGTCGGCGTAGGCCGTGACCTCTGGGCTTGAAATGGGGCGGGGTCATCATCATCTGCTCCATCTGGTATAAGGGGGTATCTCTCATGAAGTAGCGCGTCATGGGTGGTGTGCTCCTTTCGGTGAAATAAAAAAGCGCCGGAGTCTTATTTCTAAAACTCCGGCGCTCGGTGTATTACATGGTCAGTTCCTGGCTTTGAGAATCCAAGGAGTGCTGCTCCTGCTCTCGCATGCGCTCCAGGATGTTGGGCATTCCACGTAGGATCTGTTCCTGAACACTTTTAATGCATTGTTCCTGGTCGACAGTCAAATCAACTCCGGCATCCAGTGTGTCGGTGCAGCATCGATAGATTTCGGTGAGCTGTGCTTCGTTAAAAATCAGCTGTTTGGAGACGAGACCGGCACGGATGGCGAAGTCCTGCTTGGCTCCCGTATAGTTATCCTGAAAGTAATGGCCTTGGTTGAGACCTGTGCGGTCACAGCTCCAGTCCCATGTGACGAAATGGACGCCAAGCCGGGTGGGGTGGGCAGCCAGCACTGTGCCGTTGAAGTCGGCCAGCAGGCGGTAGTCGCCGGTCAGGCTTTGGGCCTGCAGGGGCGGAGCCTGTTCCAGCAGCATCATGTACTCCCGCACTGTGCAGGCCAGATCAGTGACTCGCTCACAGGCTCGTTCCCGTTCCGCCGTTGCCACATCCTCCTGCCAGTAGCGAACCCCTCCGCCCTCTGTGATCCGGCAGAGGGGGAGACCATCCCATTCCACCGGGAGAAGATCATCCTGCTCCGGCTGCGTGGTGAAGCCTTCCCGGCCAAGCACCGTGCAAAGTTCTCGGTAAAATTGTTCTCTATCCATCTTGTTGTGATGCTCCATCAGAAAGACCTCCAGTCATTTCAATTTATACGCCCGCGCAAATAAAAAAAGCCGCCACCTGAATATAGGTGACGGCCACAGAACTTCAGAACGAAGTGGATTGTACTACATTTTGGTACAATCCACTTCGTTCACAAAAAATTAACAAAATATTTTTTGGAGAACACGAATTATTTCCGTATTTTCACCTCGAAAGCGGGCTGAAAAGCGCCGGGATTTAGTTCAAGTCCTCACCCCATAGGGGAAAGGCCGGATGATATCTTTTTCTTGTGCAGTAAAATTTGGACACGAAAAAAGCCCGGAAACCGCATGGTTCCGGGCTTTTTCGGTGCGATATCTTTTTTGGTCGCACAATGTGGTTGCGGGGGCAGGATTTGAACCTACGACCTTCGGGTTATGAGCCCGACGAGCTACCGAACTGCTCCACCCCGCGGAATGACTACTATTCTATTTTTGGAGAAGAAAACTTTGCACCCGCAGTGGTTTCGTTATGAGCCAGACGAGCTACCGAACTGCTCCACTCCGCGATATTATTTTCACCCGGCTTCCGAGTGCTTTATTAGTATAACACAAAAGCCCCTGTGATGCAAGCATTTTTTAAAAAAAGTTGCACCACAGGGGGTGAGACACTTACTCAGCGTCCTTTTCCTCTTCAGGAACCTTTTCCTCCGCAGCAGCCGCTTCGGCAGGCTCGTCGCAATGTTCCTCACAGCCACAGCAGCAGGCGTCAGAGTCATCATCCTCATGTTCGTAATATTCCACCAGATCGTCATCCAGATCATCACACAGGATGCAGCTTCTGCGTTTGAAGTAAGCAATCAGTGCAATGAGCAGACCGGTCACGGAAACCAGCAGAGCAATGATGGAAATGATTGTCCCTTTTTTCATAGTTGAACCTCCCAATCAAAGATTGATCCAGCAGAATGGATAGGGTTATCGGTTTTATTATAATACAACCTGTCTGGAATAACAACCATCTGCAACAAAATTCACAGAAAATTCCCTGTTTCAACCAAAATGTTTTTAGGGATAAATACAGGCGGGACCTGATCGGACCCGCCTTTTTAGTATACCGGATCAACCAGGGATTATACCAGCAAGCTTTGTCCGTCCATTTCCTCCGGTTGGGGCAGACCCAACAGCTGGAGCATGGTGGGCGCAATATCCGCCAGACGTCCGCCATCCCGCAGTTTACCCTCCACACCTACCGCTACAAATGGGACAGGATTGGTGGTATGGGCAGTAAAAGGAGATCCATCCGCTTCATACATCTGATCAGCGTTTCCATGATCAGCGGTAATCAGTGCCTTTCCGCCCATGGACAGGATCTTGTCCACCAGCTTGCCCACGCAGGTGTCTACCGCTTCCACTGCCTTTACCGCAGCGTCAAAAACACCGGTATGGCCCACCATATCGCAGTTGGCGTAGTTGAGGATCATAACATCATACTTTCCGCTGTCCAGCCGTGCCAATGCCTCATCGGTCACTTCATAGGCACTCATCTCCGGCTTCAGGTCATAGGTGGCCACCTTGGGAGAAGGAATCAGCGCCCGATCCTCTCCGGGATAAGGAGCCTCTACCCCGCCGTTAAAGAAGAACGTAACGTGAGCATATTTCTCCGTCTCGGCAATCCGCAGCTGTGTCAAACCTTTTTCAGAGATATAAGCGCCGAAAGTGTTGTGCAGGGACTGGGGATGGAAAGCAATATGAACATTGGGCATGGTAGCGTCGTACTGGGTCATGCAGACATAGTACAGCGGGAAAAAGCCCTTGGGCCGGTCAAATCCGGAAAAGCTTTCATCCACCAGGGTGCGGGTGATCTCCCGGGCCCGGTCGGGACGGAAGTTAAAGAAAATCACCGAATCATTGGCAGAAATCTCCGCTCCCGCAGTGCAAACAGTGGGCTTGACAAACTCATCGGTCACACCCTCGGCATAGGAATCCTCCATTACCTTCACCGGATCGCTGTTGAAGCCTCCCTGACCGCAGACCATCGCATTATAAGCCTGGGAAACCCGCTCCCAGCGGTTGTCACGGTCCATGGCATAGTACCGGCCGGTGATGGTGGCGATTTTGCCCACACCCAGTTCCTTCATTTTTTCCTGGAGCTGGGCTACATACTCCACGCCGGATGTGGGTGGTACATCCCGACCATCCATAAAGCAGTGGACATAAACCTTGTCCAAACCGTAACGTTTGGCCATCTCCAGCAATCCGTACAGATGGGTGTTATGGCTGTGAACACCGCCATCGGACAGCAGTCCGCACAGATGCAGGGCGGAATGATTTGCCACGCAGTTGTCCATGGTGCCGCAAAGGGCCTCATTCTTGAAAAAGTCCCCATCCTGAATGGACTTGGTGATGCGGGTCAGCTCCTGGTAAACAATCCTGCCGGCGCCGATGTTGGTATGTCCCACCTCGGAATTACCCATTTGTCCATCGGGCAGACCTACATCCATTCCGGAAGCGCCGATATCTGTACGGGGATTTTCCGCAAACAGACGGTCCAGATTGGGAGTTTTAGCTGCGTGGATGGCGTTGCCATAATCATCCTTGCGATCACCAAAGCCATCCATAATAATAAGGGCCAAAGGTTTTTTCATGTTCCATTTCTCCTTATCATACTTTTGAGAAAAAAGCGGAGCGCCCGGAAAAGCGCCCCGCGAAAGATCTTATTTGCTGGCGGCAGCTACAATGGCCGCGAAATCGGGAGCCTTCAGGGAGGCGCCGCCGATCAGGCCGCCATCCACATCCGGCTGCGCGGTCAGCTCATCCGCGTTTTTGGCGTTCATGGAACCGCCGTACTGAATGGTGATGCCATCCGCGGCTTCCTTGTCGTAGAGCTTCTCCACCACGGTACGGATATAGTGGTTGACTTCATTGGCCTGCTCTGCGGTAGCTGTCTTACCAGTGCCAATGGCCCAGACAGGCTCATAAGCAATGATAATATTTTTCAGCTCCTCCTTGGTGACACCGCCCAGGGCCACCTTGGTCTGCATTCCAACGATCTCCTCGGTGATGCCGCTCTCCCGCTGTTCCAGCAGCTCGCCTACACACAAAATCACTTTCAGTCCGGCATTGAGAGCTGCCCGAACCCGCTTGTTGACGGTAACATCAGTTTCACCGAAATACTGACGGCGCTCGGAGTGGCCGATCACCACATACTCCACGCCCATTTCCGCCAGCATCGCCGCGGAAATCTCGCCGGTAAAAGCGCCGCTCTCCGCCCAATGGCAGTTCTCAGCACCCACTTTGATGTTGGTGCCCTTGGTGGCATCCAACGCGGTTTCCAGATTGGTGTAGGGAACGCAGATCACCACACCGCAGCCGGCATCCTTGACCAGGGGGATCAGCTCACTGATCAGGGCCTTTGCCTCGGGGCGGGTCTTGTTCATCTTCCAGTTGCCGGCGATAACCGCCTGGCGCAGTGCTTTATTCATACTGCTTCTCCTTTTTACATCTCAGGGCCATTGTTGCCATTCTGATTATTGCTGTTGTTGTAAGGAGGCTGCTGGCCATAAGGCTGAGCGTTATAAGGAGGCTGATAGCCGCCCTGATAGCTGGGCTGAACCTGCTGGCCAAAACCGGTAACGGAAACCGGAACGGTATTGCGGGAGAGCATCAGGCAGATGGCCTGAGCCAGAGAGGAAAAGATCACCGACAGCACGATGTACAGAACCTCTTTGCCGGGAGCGTAGTCCTTATAGAGATAGAACAGGGCAATCAGCTGGAACACCATCAGAGCGATGCCCGCCAGACCCGCCAAAGCGCTGATGAAGGGGATAAAGGAGCCTACAAAAACACCGATGTAGCCCCACAGCAGGATCTTGGAGAAAGGCATCTGCTTGCCGGTGAAGGTATAATAGGACCGTTCAGCCAGCAGGCCCAGAATATAACCGTTGGCGATGGGGATCCACGCCAGCCAGGGATTGGGAATACCCGCGTTCTTGGCCATGGTATACAGGCCAATGGAGTACAGGATATAACACGCTGCCGCAAACAGCAAAACAAAAATCAGAACTCCGCCCACAGCTGCCACAGCTGCTGCATAACTACTACTCATACTGCACACTCCTTCAATATTGTGTCGTCAAGTCAAGGGAAGGCCCCTTTCCTTCTGCGCAACAGGGAAAAATCATAAAATCAGCCTTTGTCCGCAATGCAGCCGATTCCAGGAAGCACCTTGCCCTCCAGATACTCCAGAGAAGCGCCGCCGCCGGTGGAGATATGGCTCATCTTGTCGGCAAAGCCCAGCTGCATCACAGCGGCCACACTGTCGCCGCCGCCGATGATGGTGGTAGCGTCAGTCTCTGCCAGAGCCTGAGCAACAGCAATGGTGCCCTGAGCCAGCACAGGGTTCTCAAAGACGCCCATGGGTCCGTTCCAGACCACAGTCTTGGCGGTTTTGGCTGCCTCAGCAAACAGCTCCCGGCTCTTGGGACCAATATCCAGGCCCATCATGTCGGCAGGCATCTTGTCGGAATCCACCACAGATACGTCCACCGGACCATCAATGGGATCGGGGAAGCTGCGGGCAACAACGGTATCCACCGGCAGAACCAGCTTGACACCCTTCTCCTCAGCCTTCTTGAGCATATTGGCGCAATATTCCACCTTCTCCTCATCCACCAAAGAGGTACCGATCTCATAGCCCTTGGCCTTGAGGAAAGTGTATGCCATACCGCCGCCGATGATGAGAGTATCCACCTTGGTCAGCAGGTTGTCAATTACATTGAGCTTATCGGCTACTTTGGCGCCGCCCAGGATGGCCACAAAGGGACGGACAGGATTTTCCACCGCATTGCCCAGATAGGCGATCTCCTTCTGCATCAGGTAGCCCACAGCAGTTTCCTTGACGTAATCGGTAACGCCCACGGTAGAGCAGTGGGCCCGGTGAGCGGAACCAAAGGCATCATCCACATACACATCCGCCAAAGAGGCCAGATCCTTGCTGAAGGTGTCGATATTCTTGGTTTCCTCCTTGCGGAAACGGGTGTTCTGCAGCAGAACCACATCGCCGTTTTTCATAGCGGCCACAGCGGCTTTGGCATTGGGTCCCACCACCTCGTCATCATTGGCGAAAACCACTTCCTTGCCCAGCAGCTGAGACAGACGGACAGCGACAGGAGCCAGAGAGAATTTCTCCTCAGGACCGTTCTTGGGTTTGCCCAGATGAGAGCACAGAATCAGTTTGGCGCCTTTGTCCATCAAATATTTAATTGTGGGCAGGGCGGCAATAATGCGGTTATCATTGGTGATGACTCCGTCCTTCATGGGAACGTTGAAATCACAGCGAGCCAGCACCCGCTTGCCGGTAACGTCCAGGTCTTCCACAGTTACTTTGTTGTAAGTGTTCATAGTCCATGTTCCTTTCCCGGTATTGTGAATTTTTAGGATTTGCCTTCTCCGTTATTGTATACCATGGATAGCTTTTTTGCAAGAGTTTTGACCGGTTCCACAAAGCCCTGAGGAACAATTTGTCAACTTTTTATCATATTTTTTCTTTCTGCTCTGTCCTTTCATATCAATTTTTCGTAAAAATGACATTCCCCCGGTATGACCGTCCAAAAACGGTATCCGGGGGAATGTCATGAGGAGAGAATTTACAGAACAGGAAGGTTCCCTGTCACAAAGCCCATCATCATAAAGATGGCGAAGATGCCGATGCACCACTTGAAGATATAGCCCTGATACTGAGCCAGGGTGATTTCAGTTTTATCCATCAGCAGATAGATAAAGGGTACCAGCGGGCTGAGGAAGTGGAACGCCTGTCCCATCAAGGCCGCGAAGCCGATCTGCAGATTGGTGAAGCCATAAGCCTCCGCAGTGGCGGCCAGGGGCGGAAGAACTCCATAGTAAAAAGCGTCGTTGTTGAGCAGATAGGTGCCGGGGGCGCTGATGAAAGCGATGATGATAGCGAAGTAGCGTCCCAGGGATTCCGGGATGATGGAAACCAGCAGCTGGGCAATGGCGGCGGACATTCCCGCATCTTCGGGGCCATTGAGCACGCCCATGAGCACGCCCGCGCCCAGGACCATCATAACGACGTTGATCATATCAGGCGCAATGGAGGAGATGACATTTCTCTGCACCTTCTGGTTGGGATAATTGACCACCAGGGCGATGGCGGTGCCCACGCCGAAGAGAATGGCCGAGGAGGCAAGGCCCATTACCAGGAAAACGATGATGGCGGCGGTCAGCAGCAGGTTGAAGAGGATCAGCTTGGGGCGCTTCCAGGCCATCTCCTCGGCGGAAACTTCCACTTTGGTAACGGTATTCTCCACGTTCTGGGTGACGCCCAGGCGCTTGCGTTCCTTCATGCCCAGGTAATAGGAAACACCGATGACATAGATGGCGGAAAGGACCATACCGGGCACCAGCGGCGCCAAAATCTCACCGGCATCCAGCTGCATCACTGACATGACCCGGGCAGTGGGACCACCCCAGGGGATCAGGTTCATGATACAGTTCTGAAGGATGATGAGTGTGGCCAAATAGATCTTTTTGATTTTCAGCCGGTCATAAATGGGGATCATGGCAGTGCAGCAGATCATAACGGTGGTGGTGCCGTCGCCGTCCAGGGAAACAAAGGCCGCCAGCACAGCGGTACCTACCAGCACCTTCAGGGGGTCGCCCTTGCACCAGGACACCACCTTGTCCACCATGGGATCAAACATACCGGCAGTGAGCATGACGCCAAAGTACAGAATGGCAAAGGTCATCATGGCAAAGGTGCTGGCCACATCCTTGATGCCTGTCATGGCATATTCCAGGGTGTCCCAGCCATAGCCGGCCAACAAACCGAACAGCACCGGAATAATGATCAGAGATGTGAACGGGCTGAGTTTTTTAGCCATGATCAGGGCCATGAAAACCACAATCATGCCGAAACCCAGAAATGCGAGATACATGATAACAACTCCCTTCCCTCCGGCGCAGCGATGGTCCGCCGCCGGACAACACAATTTGCGCTCAGTATAGGGGGGAAATCTTAAATAAAGGCGGGAAAAACCTTAAAACCCTGTAAGAAACCTCATATTTGTTCAAAATGTATTCTTTTGTTTTTTAAAACTATGTTTTTCGACGAAAAATCAAGCCTCCTCATCCCTTGTTTTTCAATGCAGCAGCAGTTTCTTCTTTTTTCGCAAAAAATAACTGCCTTCCGGCAGAACCAAACAGTCCTGCCGGAAGGCAGCATAAAGCGTAAAGTATAAAGAGGCTGGAAATATTTTCAGCGGTCAAAGCACTCCCGCCATCAGCGGGTGCATCCAGCTTTCCCCCACTTCTCTCCCTGGGCCTTACGGGACAAAGCGATACCCCAGGCCCCGGACAGTGAGAATATGTTTGGGATTCTGCCGGTCCGTCTCCACCTTGCTCCTCAGGCGGTTGATGTACACCATGATGGTATCGTTGTCTACCGGCCCAGCATCGCCCCAAACACTTTCATAAATCATGTCCTTGGTGAACACCTGATTGGGGTGCCGCAGAAACAACAGCAGCAGCGACCGTTCCCTGCCGGAAAGATTCAGCTCCTCTTCCCCTTTGAAAAAACGCATCGCCCCGCTGTCCCAGGAAAAGGGACCGCAGGAGGAGACCGCAGGAGCGGCGCGGTTCTTGGTACGGCGGATGAGCGCTGCCACCTTTGCCCCCAGCACCAGGGGACGGAATGGCTTGGTGACATAGTCATCCGCTCCCAGAGAAAGGCCATAGAGAGAATCAAAATCCTCGCTGCGTCCGCTGACGATCATCACCGGCGTATCAATACCCTTGCCCCGAAGGCGCTTGAGGACATCAAAGCCCTCCAAACCGTCCATGTTGATGTCCAGCAGGATGGCGTCAAAGCTTTCCTGCTCCAGCAGTACCATGGCCTGCTCTCCGCTGCCCGCCACCACAGCCTCCAGGTCATTGGCCGCCATCACTTTCACCAGCAGCTTGCAGATGGCCGGATCATCATCCACAATCAGTACCCGGTCTCCCATTTTCCTGACTCCCCCTTTGGAAAGCATTGATCGGCGCCGGAACACTCTTTTCCAAAGCTCTGTCCTCCCCTGCTGCGGACGGACAGTATAAAAACGGGTCCTGCCCCGTCCCGCTTTTGATCCCCGCCAATGTTTTGTCGGCCGCTTTATCGTTGCGGCTGTATCTTGATCTTCTCGCCATCGCTGTACGAATTTTGTCAAATCCATTATAATATAGAATGCAAATCAAGGTCAATGACCTCTGGCAAAGGAGGCGGCTTATGAGGGAAAAGGTCCGGGAGGCTCCCATCCGCAACTATGTGGCAGCCGGTATCCTGGCGGTGACCACCGCGCTGTTGGGGCTGGTGGTATTTCTGTGTGCCGACGGCTGGCAGGAATACCAGGATTCCATTATAGATAATCAAAAGGAACAGATGCTGCTGACCACCGAGGCGCTGTGCCGGAATATGGATATCTTTATCCGGGATGCCCAGTCAGATCTGGCGGTACTGTCCCGGCTTTCCCAACAGTCTTATATGGAGGGAGATTTTCAGGATCAGCTGTTTCGCTCCTACATCAGGGAACATGACGGCTTTACCACCGACATTCTCATCACCGGCGGCAGTCTGGACGATGTTCTGTACAGCGCCCAAAACACCACCATTGAGGAAATTTTCCGTCATGGCTCCACCGATGAGGGTCAGGTGGTGCAGATGCGCACAGGGGATGGCAAACTATGCCTGATGCTGGGTCAGAGCTGCGGGGAGGGGCGTACCCTTTGGCTGCTGGTGGATCTGAAGGACTATTTTGAGACCCTCATTTCCGACATTCGTCTGGGGAACAACGGCTATGTGCTGGTAAAGAACTCTCAGGGCCTGATCCTGATGCACCCGGATTCCCAGCAATACGGCATTGATGTGATCGATGACCGGAAGAAGCTTTATCCCGGCGTGGACCTGACCAGCCTGGAACAGCTTATTGACGCCCAGCTGGAGGGGGGCAGCGGCGTCATGGAATATGATTCCTACTGGTGGATGGACCCACAGCTGCCCCGGGTCCACAAGGTGGCCGCCTGGGCGCCTGTACCCATCGGGGAGGACTTTCTGGTGATCAGTTCGGTGATGGATCACTCCGATATCGATATTCCCACCGCTGACAGCATTACCCGGATGGGTTCTGCCGCCCTGCTGCTGGCTGTGGCGGTGCTGGCTCTGAGCACCTATCTGGTCAAGCTGCTTCATGACCGGCGGCTCAGTCTCCAGGAGATCACCCATCTCAAGGAGCGGGGCACACTGCTGGAGCAGCTTCACCGCAGTCAGGAGGCCATCGCTCACCAGCAGCGGCTGCAGATCGTAGGTACTATGACCGGGGGTATCGCCCACGAATTCAACAACCTTCTTACCCCCATCCTGGGGCACGCGGACCTGATGCTGATGGAACTGTCTGAAGACTCCCCGCTGTGGGAAAGCGCGGTGGAAATCTCCGACGCCGCCGCCCGGTGCAAGGAGATCATTCAGCAGCTTTCCGCCCTGAGCCGTAAAAATGTGGAAGCCGCTTATCGCCTGCTGCCCGCTGACGCTGTGATCAATCGGGTGATGAAAATGGTGCAGTCGGCCTGCCCCTCCAACGTTCAGATAATCACCCGGGTGGAACTGGAAAATGTGATGATTCTGGGCAACGAAACCCAGCTTCAGCAGGTGATCCTCAATATCTGTGTCAACGCTTTCCAGGCTATAGGCAGCGGGGAGGGAACCCTCACCATTACCGCTGCAGTCCTTTCACCCCGGCAGCAGCAGGCGATGGAAATGCTGACCGAGCAGCAGCGTGAGATCCCCCATCTTTCTCTGGTCTTTACCGATACTGGCTGCGGCATGAGCAGCGCTACCCTGGAGCAGATTTTCGACCCCTTCTTCACCACCAAAAAGATGGGACAAGGCACCGGTCTGGGGCTTGCCCTTGCCCAGCAGATCATCCAGGCCCATCACGGCATCATCTACGCTCAAAGCGCCCTGGGACAGGGCAGCTCCTTTTACCTGCTGCTGCCGGTCAGCGGCTCTCAAACAACAGAGGCTGTCACTCCCGTCCGTCATACAGGCGGAGTGCTTTCCATCCTGCTCACCGGGGAAAACCCCAAGGTGCTGGAGCCTCTGGCTGCCGGCCTGCGGGAAAAAGAGGTCCGGGTGGCCACCTGCAGCTGGAACGAGGTGGAAGGACAGCTGGCTCAGAACAATTTTCAGGTGCTGGTGATGGACTGCGGCCAGCAGCAGGATACCGTCCTGTCTCTCTGTACACATCTGAAAGAAAGCGGCAGCCGGATCCCACGACTGCTGCTGGCCACCAAGCTGACAATGGAAACCGCTCAGGCCCGTCAGCAGGGCTTGCTGCAGCAGGTGCTCCTCCAGCCGGTATCCGACCAGGAGGTATTTCTGGAGGCGCAAAAGCTCTCAAAGATGCTTTAAAGCAGAGAAGAACAGCAGAGACCCTATGGCCATACCTGCAAATCCATCTTCTTGCCCCAAAGTGATAGATCGCATAGGTCAAGCACAGACAAAGCCGGGACACAGTTTTTTAAGCTGCATCCCGGCTCTTGTGACATTTCAGGCTGGAAAACGTCTGTTATTTCTCTTCTGCCTCCGGCTCCCGCAGGGACTGCATATACCGGTCCATGGCGTCCGCCACATCCTTGGAGTAACGAACCGCTTCCACCACTGTTCTGGCCCCGGAGACCACATCTCCGCTGGCAAAGATACCGGGCCGTGAGGTCTGGCCGGCACTGTCGGTGGTCAGCAAGCCGTTGGAAGCGGTGTTAAGACCGTCGGTGGTGCTGACAATGCGGTTGAGGGCGCCCTGGCCGATGGCAATGATGACACTGGTGCAGGGGAAAAGCTTGGGCTCACTTTGGCTGACGCGGTTGCCCTGTTCATCAAATTCCGATTTGCGGTACAAAACTCCCTCTTTTTGAATCTCCACCGGCACATAGCCATAGTGGAACTCCACCCCATCCGCCACAGCATAATCCACCTCACGGCTGCTGGCAGCGGCCTTGGGACCCCGGCAGAAGAGGGATACATGACGTACCCCCTGGCGCAGCGCGGTACGGGCCACATCCATGGCGGCATTGCCCGCACCAATGACCACCAGCTGGTCCCCCAAATCGTAGACGTCGGGATTGACCAAATAGTCGATGCCATAATGCACATGGCCCAAACTTTCCCCGGGGATTCCCAGTCTTCTGGGACGCCAAACGCCGGTGCCGATGAAGATGGCCTGATAGCCATCCCGCTGAAGATCATCCACCGTCAAAGCGCTGCCGATGGAGGTATTGGGACGAATCTTGATCCCCAGTCTGGTCAGCTGGTCCCGATAACGATCCAGCACAGACTTGGGCAGACGGAAGGCGGGGATACCGTAGCGCAGCACGCCGCCAATCTTTTCCCGTCCCTCAAACAGTGTCACCTCATAGCCCCGCTGAGCCAGAATGACAGCAATGGTGATGCCCGCCGGACCGCTGCCGATGATGGCGGCCATCTGTCCCTTGGGAGGCTGGCAGGTGAACTGA
This sequence comes from Angelakisella massiliensis, assembly GCF_900104675.1. Lineage (GTDB taxonomy): Bacteria > Bacillota > Clostridia > Oscillospirales > Ruminococcaceae > Angelakisella > Angelakisella massiliensis. Next base: position 471,902 of record NZ_LT629945.1, read on the forward strand.
GGATGGTCCAGATAAGCATCGGAGATATAATTTTCAATGCTGGAAATATGGACCGGAGCGCCCTTGCGTCCCAGAACACAATGGCCTTCGCATTGTTTTTCGTGATCGCACACCAGGGAGCAGACAATGCTCAGGGGATTGTTGTCAAAGAGCATTTTTCCCGCCTCCTCCTTCTGGTTATGGAGGAACATCTGGATCATATCCGGGATGGGAGTATTGATGGGGCACCCTTTTCTGCATTGGGGGACCTTGCAGTTGAGACACCTTCGTGCTTCGTTTACCACATGAACAGCCATATCTCATTCCTCCTGTTTCTTTTCCGGGAGCTTTCCCGCTTCCCAGTTTGGAAAGCTCAGATTGTTAGTGTTTTGTCACAATATTATTATTATTTTTTGTGCACTTTTATTATACTGTGACTTTTTTCCTGCTGCAACCACAGAAGTGTCAAAATATATCCCGGCTGAAAAATTTTGTTTTACAGCACGATTGATGCTGCTTTTTTATAAAAAGTCATGTGAAATTGTCCCAAGTTTTCCCACTGTCTTCAGCTGCGTTCTCAAAAAAACCATCTTCCCCAGGTTTCAGTTTATGGTTTCAAAACAAGGCTCCTTAAAAATATATCCCCCCCAGCAGGCTGCTGCCCAGGGAAATTTTCCCCGTCCGTCCTACACTTAAAAAACCTAAAAAACAACCCGCCTGAGACCTTCACAATCTCAGGCGGTTCAGCATCTCGAAAAACCTATTTAAAAGAACAAACAAAGCTCAAAATCATAATCATAAAAATCAGGACATGAGCCTGATTTTTATACCACGACCCGCGCCCACCGGGGCGCGAAACCGGGGGTATCGCCGCTGGTTTCGTCAGGAACCAAGCGGCGTATCCAGGGGGACTGGGTCCCCCTGGAAGCGTGTCGACTTTTCGACACGCTTAAACCGCCGGAGACCTTCACAGCCTCCGGCGGTTCTTTGTTGTATTTTTGGGAACAGAATTCTTATTCCGCCGTGCTCTCGGAGGAAGCTGCCTCCTCGGAGGATGCTTCGCTGTCGGAAGCAGCACTTTCGGAGGCTGCGCTCTCGGAAGCGGCGCTCTCAGCGGCTGCGGCATTTTCCGCAGCCAGTGCCTCGTCATAAGCGTTGGTATCGGCCACTACCTTTTCGGGGGTGAAGGTGTTGAGCACATCGGCGCTGTAGGAGATGGACAGCTCCTTGCTCCAGGAATCCGCCAGATCATTGTATTCCTCCGCCTTGACGGTGGGAAGCATCTGCTCATAATAATTGGAGATCAGCTCATCGGAAGCCTGGGCGGAGCTGAGCTTCTTGACCACGATGATATAATGATCATCCTCGATCTTGGCAATGCTGTTATCCTCCGCCTGGTTGAGGTGGTCAATCAGGACGGTGGGATAGTAATAGCCGTTATCCACTTTGTCCACGACCATATAATACTCTTCATCGGAACCCCGCTCCGGCAGCTCCTCTCCTTCAGCCAGCTCACTGGAAGCCTTCTCAAACAGCAGGTCGGCCATGTTCTCACCGCTGAGGGCCCGCTGATAGTAGCTTTCTGCCAAGGTCTGCACTTCGCCCACAATGCTCTCTTCCAGCGGCTCATAGGTGGTGGTGTCAATTTTATAGAACACCAGCATTTCGGCCAGATTATAGTTTTCATCAAAGGTGGCGCGCTTCTCCTCAATGGTGGCGCCGTATTCTCCGCCGTCGCTGTAAAGATGCTGGAACAGCTTATAAGATTCCAGGGACAAGCGGTTATAATCCATCACCGCCTGCTCACTGACGCCGGTAGCCCGGTACAGATCTCCGCTCTGGGCATAGATGCTGCGGGCATAGCTCTCGTAGGTGCTCACATCACTGTCACTGAGGGTCAGTCCCAGCTCCACAAATTTCTTGTGAATGGCAAGCTGACGGGCCGCGGCGGCAGAAGCGAACTCTTTGATATAGTCCGAACCGCTGATACCATCCAAATCGGTGGCAAGCACGTCATCCAGGCTGCTGATCAGGGGATTGACCGCAACCGCCTTGCTTCCTGCCTCGTTGATGCCGGTCATGATATCAATGATATACACGCCGACGGAAATGCTGTCCTCTCCCGCTGTAAGGGCAGCGGTGGTATCCTGGGCGTTGGTTTCCACCGGCTGTTCCTCAGCCTGGGAGGAACTGACGTCGGAAGTACCCACAGCATTGCTGTCTCCTGCGCATCCCACAGCGGTCAGCATCAGGGACAATGCCAGCAAAAATGCCAGCACTTTCATTTTTTTCATGTTGTTCTCTCCATTCCGCCCTCTCCGCAGGCATTTATTACTATTTTGAATAAGAATCCCAACCGCCCGGAGAAAGCGGCGGCGCAGCAAATGAATCTTCGCGTTGACAATATTTCATTATACACATCATTCTGCCGCTTGTCCATAAAAAATATGTGAACGTCTTTTCCCCTTGGAGCTCTCTGGCGATGCTTTTGCCGCTCATTGTATTTTTCCCCTGCCGGCCCCGGATTGCAATGAAAATAAAATTTTGTTATGCTATCCTTGTACACAGCGGACTAAAGTTGTATTCCCCGGAAAACCATTTTAAGTTCTGCATTCCGGGGATATTATCACAGACAAAAAAGACACTGCCGCCGCGTTGAAAAGGTCTATGGCGCCCAAACTCCGCTTGGATATATGAGCCATCGCATCCTTTTTTCTGCGGCAGCCGTCCTGTTGTAAAACCCTTCGTGGAAGGAAGAAAAATATGCAAGACAAACGTTATCAGCTGTTTATCAGGCTTTTGGACGCCTTTGATCAGGGATGCTCCCTGACGGAAGAATACGACGCCCTGCTTCATGATTACAATGGGGTCATTCTGTTCCAGGCGGAATCCCAGATGATCAAAATGATCGGCAACCATCCTGGCATCACCGCCTCGGAAATCTCCAAAACCTTTGACAAAACCAGCAGCGCTTCCTCCCAGCTGATCCGAAAACTGAAAAAAAAAGGATGGGTACGCCAGCAGCGCAACAAAGACAACAACCGTCAATACAATCTCTTTCTCACTGAGGAGGGGGACGCCATCTACCGCAATCATCAGCAGTTTGAGCAGGCCTGTTACCAGCGTACCTTTCAGGGCCTGGCGGATTTTTCCCAGGAGCAGCTGGAGACCTACATCGCCATCCAGCACCGGCTCAATCAGTCCTTTCAGCTGGATGTGGAGGAAAGCCGCAGCCTGGGAAAAAAGCGGGATTTATCTTTGTAAGCCGCCGTTTACACTCCCCACAAAGCCTTCTGTGTTTGGAAAAGCTTCTGCCCACCGCAAAATCTCAGGACATTTTTCCACAGAAGTTGACTTTGCGGCAGGCAAAGAATATAATTTAATTCGCTAAATATATAAGTTACTTAATCATTTTGGATTGTCGCTTTTGTCCTTCCAGCTCCTCCTTGGGACAGGACGGACACGGAATAAAGATCAAAACAAAGGTGGTAAGGAATCGATGCAGTATAATTTTGACCAGATCGTTGACCGTTCCGGCACTTACGCCTGCAAGCTGGAGGCTTTGCCGGAGGGCGCCCCCGCCGACGCTATGCCCTTGTGGGTAGCGGACATGGATTTTCCCTGCGCTGAGCCCATTATCAAGGCTTTGCATGAGCGGATCGACCGGAAAATTTTCGGTTATACCATGTATGAGAGTGAAGATGCCAGCAATGCCATCACCGGCTGGTACAAGAAACAGTTTGATTGGGATGTGGCCAAAGAGGATATCTTCTTCAGCCCCGGCGTAGTGCCTGCCCTGGCGGTTCTGCTCCGCTTCCTCACCCAGGAGGGCGACGGCGTCATCATCCAGCGGCCAGTTTATCATCCTTTCACCAACAAGATCATCGGCAATGGCCGCAAGATCGTCAACAGCCCCCTTCTTTATCATGAAGGCAAATACACCATTGATTTTGAAAACCTGGAGAAATGCTTCGCTGATCCCACCGCCAAAGGCATGATCCTATGCAGCCCTCACAATCCTGTGGGCCGGGTCTGGACCCCTGAGGAACTGCGGAAAGTTGTGGACATCGCCAAGAAATATGGCAAATGGATCATCTCTGATGAAATCCACTCCGATCTGGTGCGCAAGGGTGTTGTCCATACCCCGCTGCTGAAGCTGGCCCCTGATTATGCCGATAACATCGTGGTGTGCACCGCCCCTTCCAAGACCTTTAACCTGGCGGGAATGGTCCTCTCCAACATTGTCATCCCCAATAAGGAGTGGCAGAAGGAGTGGAATCATATCGTCTGCGACCAGTTGTCCATCTGTGACGCCAATCCTTTCGGCATCACCGCCATGATCGCTGCCTATACCCAGTGTGATGACTGGCTGGAGCAGGTGAAGGATTATATTGACGGCAACATCCAATATATCAAGGACTTTGTAGCGGAGAACCTGCCCAAGGCTCATGTGGCCGACGCCCAGGGAACCTATCTGGTTTGGCTGGATCTGAATGCCTACGAAAAGGATCCCAAAAAGTTGGAGGATCTGATGCACAATGTCGCCCGGGTCGCCTTTGACGAAGGTTATATCTTCGGAGAGGAAGGAAACGGCTTTGAGCGGATCAATGTGGCTACTCCCAGAGCCAACGTGGAGGAGTGCATGCGGCGGGTGAAAGCCGCTCTTGACACTCTCTGATCAAATGAATCGCAAAAAAGCGGATTGAGATGTGAAAACAGCGCAGCCCCGGTTTTCGAGGCTGCGCTGTTTTTGTGATGTAAAAAAGCAGATTCATCCTCAGCGTGGGAAGAATCAAAGCGCCGGGAGCTGTCTCCGTTTGGGAGCGCCTTTTCCTTTCTTGTCCGCTGTATGTATCATCAGCAAAAATATTCCTTTTCAGAACTGACTGAAAACCAGCGCTACCAGTACACACTGGAGCAAAAAAATCGCCGGCAAACCCCAGGAAAACTTTTTATGCCGGGTTTTGTGATGGAAAACCTCCATTCCCAAAATGGAGCCAAGGCTTCCTCCCAGCGCGGCAATCAGCAGCAGCGTCCGCTCCGGCACCCGCCAGCGGCCCTTTTTGGCCATCAGCTTGTCCCAGCCCATGGAAAGAAATCCCGCCAGGGTCATTACTGCCAGATAAAGCATGACCGCCCGATAAATCCAAGGAAGCTGCGTCACCATCCCATCCACCTCCCCCAAAGTTGGGTAAAGAAGCCGCTCAGCTCTTCCCATGCGCCCTGAGGGCCATATTGGATGGTTAAATAGGTGCCCACAAATACCGCCCCCGCCGCCAGGCCCAAAAGTACCCAGAACAGGGTATTCCGCCGGGCCACCGCCACATAGCGGTCCTCTGTCACCATATAGCCGGTAATGTGATAAAAGGCTGATGGAAAAGCCTCCGCGTCGTATACCGGCAGGCAAAATCTGTGAACACCGCTGATCCGGGTAACATAGCCAATGGCAGGACGTTTTGTACGGGTACACAGCACGCCCAGACAATTTCCCCGCTGGAAGGACCAATTGGGGTCCCGCCGCTCCAGGTCCCGCAGCGGCTCCCGCCCATACAGCGGGGTAATGATTTCCTTGATGTAACTGCCCATGGTATCCACCTCCACCCGCTTTTTCAAACAGGTGCGGCGGCTGGCCGCGTCCTCTACAGGCCGCAGCGCTCCCAGGCAGGGCAGGTCCTGTTCCTGCCGGTCCTTCAGTGCCCAGATCTTCAGCATTGTTTCTACTCCATTCCCTTGGGGAGGCTTTTGAAAAGCCCTCTTTGTAAATCATTATACTGTTGGGAATGTGTCCTGTCAATGAAAGAACTCAGCCGCCATTGCGCCGATACCTGTCCCTCTTTGGAAATATGGGAAGCGGAGACGTGTGCATCAAAACTGAGGGCGGACAGGGAGCTTGCGGGAAGATCCATCCATGGAAAGATGTACCTTCGGCAATCTGCCTCCATAAAAGCTGCAGCGGTCCGGCAGGACAAAGGATGCCTGCGGCTCTTTCCTCAAACAGCTTTTTGCAGGCAGGGCAACTGCGGTGAAGCGTGCTTTCTGTTTTTTGTTTTGATACAGACAAAACGACTGGCTGCTGTTCTGCGGCACCGTCATCCCTTTGGGCCTTGACGTCAAAAGCTGAAGGGCGCCCCCACACTTACAGAATGAGGACGCCCTTTTTTGAGTTTGTTTGAAAGCAAAAATTGGTGCCGAAAGGGATTTTTCTCCTCATCCGGCCATCAACGTTCAAACATCTCAGGATGTCAGATCAGCCCAGAACGTTGGACGCAACGCTGTCCACGACTGTATTGACCATCTCTCCCATAGCCCGGGCCGCCTTGCCCGCGGTACGCTTCATCGCTTTGCGGCTGCTCTTCATGGAACGGGCGTTCATGGCGTAGGCTGCCGCGCCCGCCGCCAGTGTCACTGCCGCAATTCCGGCTGCCGCCGGGATCACATTTTTGTGGCTATTGTGATGCATCATCATGACTCCTTCCGCGGCCGGTACTGTCAGGAATGCTTCCGGCCGCCGTCTGAGCCTGTTCGGTACAAGCAGCGCCTATTTGCTTCCTTTCATCCGTCCGCAGGGATTAGTTTGTCCCGAAAAAAGAGGGGGATACATGAGAATGTTGTAAAATTCAGCCACTTCTTTTCTACTGATTGCACAATCAAGGAGAAAGCTTAAGCATGAATATTGTGCATCAATTCCAACCGCATATAAGATCGATGGTGACAGCGAAATTTTTCATGGCAAAAGTGCTGAAACTATGCTATAATTAGCAAATCTTACTTGTTCAACTGCCCTAAATTCAAAAAGCAGATGGCTCCCTCCGGCAGAAATTGAACCGATCCCTGCTGTCCCCTTATAATACCAATCAAAGAGAGGTTCTCAAATATGGCTGTCAAACCCCTTCGCGCTGCCGCTATCCATGATCTGTCTGGCTTTGGACGGTGTTCCCTGTCAGTGATCCTTCCGGTGATGTCGGTAATGGGCGTACAGGTCTGTCCCATCCCCACTGCCGTTCTCTCCACCCACACCGGTGGTTTCGGAGAAGTTGTCCGGCGGGACCTGACCGACTACCTCCAGCCTTGTCTGGATCATTACCAGCGTCTTTCGGTGAATCTGGACTGTATTTATACCGGTTATCTCAGCTGCGTGGAACAGGTAGATCATTGTCAGGAATTTTTTTCCGCTTACCCCGACGCCCTCAAGGTAGTGGACCCGGTGATGGGAGACCACGGCAAGCTGTACCGTTCCTTCACCCCACAGCTGGTGGACGGCATCCGACGCCTGGCGTCAGAGGCGGACATCATCACTCCCAACCTGACTGAGGCTTCCATCCTTTTGGAAACGGAGCTTGGCGGCGAAGAGCTGACGGTGAGCAAGGCCCGCAGTGTGCTGACCCGCCTGAGCCAGCAGGGGCCCGGCAGAATCGTCATCACCGGCGTTACCCTGGCTTCCGGTGAATACGCCAACATCTGCTATGACCGGGAGCACAGCACCTTCTGGAAATCCCCCAGTGATTACCTTCCGGTAATCTATCCGGGAACAGGAGACCTGTTTGCCGCGGTGCTGACAGCTTCCCTGCTTCAGGGAGACAGCCTGCCCATGGCCATGGACCGGGCCACCCGGTATGTGGAACTGACCATCAAAACCACCTATGGCTACAGCACCGATCCCCGGGAAGGTGTCATGCTGGAGCAAACGCTGGAATGGCTCACCCATCGGGAAGTGCCCAGAGGCTACAGCAGCCTGTAACAAAAGAGGATCTCTCCCATCCGCGCACCGCTCAGACCGGTGCCATTGAGGAGGAGAGCATATGAACAAGAAAATTACTGTCTATGATATGGCTGTGGTTGGCCTGATGGCGGCCATGGTATTCGTTTCCACCGCCCTGCTGAAAATCGGTCCCATCATGACCCCTGCCGGGCCTACTCAGCTGAAAACCGGCAATGTGATCTGCCTGCTGGCCGGACTGCTGTTTGGAGGCTGGCGGGGAGGACTGGCAGCAGGTATCGGTTCGGCGCTGTATGATCTGTCTGACCCCACCTTTGCTCCCAGCGCCCCTTTCACCCTGGTATTTTTCTTTGTGATGGGCGCTCTGCCCGGCCTGATCTCCCACTTGGGCGGCAGGGACGGTCTGAACCGCAAGTGGAACCTTTTGGGCTGCATCGCCGGCTCCGGCAGTTATCTGGTGCTGCACCTGGGCAAAAGTCTCATCACCCTGCTGCTGGAAGGCAGCGATTTCCGGGCCGCTGTCACCGCCTGTACCGTCAAGTTCATTACCTCCGGCATCAACGCCGTGTTCGCCATTGTGGTGGCTTTTCTCCTGGCTCCCGCGCTCCATTCCGCTTTGGAAAAGGCCGGTGTGATGCAGAAGCTCCGTCACGGCCACAGCCACACTGCTCCCCAGCATCAGCAGGCGCAAGGGTAAAGCTTTAACGAAAAAAGAAAGCAGACAAAAGTCTGTATGCATACTATTTGCATCTGTGCCAAACAAAAAACAATCCATCATCCATTTTGAAGTGACCCCAAAAAGTTAGACAATATTTGAAAGTAAAAATTGTCTAAGCAGCCGAAAGGGCTTGTTGTCTGTGAAGAGCAGGCGGCAAGCCCTTCAGCTTTGCCTTGATGCGGCGGTTGTTGTAGTAATCCAGATAGTCCAGCAGTTCCCGCTTGAAGTGCTCCATAGATTCAAATTCTTGCAGATACAGCAACTCACTTTTGAGTAAGCCAAAGAAATTTTCCATAACAGCATTATCCAGACAGTTACCTTTGCGGCTCATACTCTGTTGAATTCCTTTCTTACGAAGCATACGCTGGTACTGCTTATGTTGGTATTGCCAACCTTGGTCGGAATGAAGGATTAACTCTGTTGCATCTGGTATTGTTTCAAAAGCCTTATCCAGCATGGTAGTAACCATACTCAGAATCGGTCGGTCAAAGATGGCATAACTCACCAAATACCCGTTGTGTAAATCCAGGATTGGAGAAAGATAGAGCTTCTGGCCAAATAGGCTGAACTCTGTCACATCGGTGACCCATTTCTGGTTTGGCTCTTCAGCACAGAAATTCCTGTTTAGCAAATTAGGAGCAATTTTGCCCACTTCTCCCTTGTAAGAATGATATTTCTTGATTCTGACACGGCAGACTAAGCCTAATTCTTTCATAAGCCGCTGGACAGTCTTGTGATTGCAAATAAATCCACGGTTATGTAACTCAGTTGTGATACGGCGGTACCCATACCGTCCTTTGTTCTCGTGGTAAATCAGGGTGATTTCTGCTTTGACTTCCTTGTATTTGTCTGGTACCCTCATCTGCTTCAGATGATAGTAGAAGGTAGCACGAGGAAGTTGAGCGATTTCGAGCAGAAACGACAGCGAGAATTCATGCCTCAGTTTTTGAACTACCTGCGCTTTTTGTGCTGGCGTCGCTCTTCTTCCAAAACCAAGGCTTGCAAGTTTTTTAAGTAAGCATTTTCTGCTCGTAGCCGCTGAACCTCAGCGAGTAAATTCTCTTCCACTTTGCTTGGCAGTCTCTCCGTTTCGCCCGTACTCCTGCGTCCTCGACGCTCTATAGCAAGGCCTTCCGGACCTTCTTCCAGATAAATCCGTTCCCAGCTTTGAATGCGTCCATGTCCATGGACTTCGTATAGCTTGGCAGCTTCCTCATAGCTAAGGCCATCTTGCATGACTGCCTCAACCACCTGCTTCTTGAATTCTGGTGTATAACGTTTGTTTGGTATTCCTTTTGGCATAATAAAGCACCCCACTTCTTAGTCAGTATATCATACTGTCTAACAAATGGGGTGCAGTTCAAAGGTTCTGATGCTCACTTTTTGTTTTAAAAACAGTAGTGGAGCAGGGAAAAAGCATCCCGACATTCAGCCAATAAGAATCTTTCCCTGAGGCAGCACCTGCTTGGCGCTGCTGTTCCGCATGGCCAATGAGACCGCCAATGAAACCGGCCCCACCCGTCCCAAATACATGGAAAGGATCAGCACCATTCTGGAAAGCATGCCCAGTCTGGCGGTCACTCCTGCGGAAAGTCCCACTGTGGCAAAGGCGGAAACCTCCTCGTATACAATATCAATACTGTTTACCTGGTTATCCAGAGCGAAATGCATCAGCATGGAGGAAAAAATCACCACGGTCAGCGCCAGAAACAGCAGTGCCATCGCCTTGTATACCGCTTTTTTATCCAGCTTGTGCCCCATGATAATGGTATCCTCATAACCACGCATCACACTGCTGACGGTCATGAACATCACCGCCACTGTTGTTACCTTGATACCACCGCCGGTAGAAGCAGGGGCCGCACCAATAAACATCAGGGCAATGGAGATGATTTTGGACAGATCTGTCATTCCCGCCTGATCGATGGTGTTAAAGCCGGCGGTACGGGTGGTCACTGATTGGAAAAATCCGGCCATTACCTTATCTGCCGGGGACAGTTCTGCCATAGTGGCGGGATTGTTCCACTCCAAAATGCTGATAACCACGCCACCCAAAACAATCAGCAGCACGGTCATGAACAGCACCACCCGGGTATGGAGGGAGAGTGTATGGGTACGACGGTATTGATACAATTCTCTCCATACCACAAAACCCAATCCGCCGAAAATGATCAGCAGCATGATCGGCAAACACACCATTGCCTGATCCGCGTATCCTGTAAGGGAAACGAACGCGCCATGGCGTCCCATCAGGTCAAATCCCGCATTGCAGAAGGCGGAAACAGCTGTAAAAATGGAAATATAAATTCCTTCCGCGCCATATTCCGGCACAAAGGTAAAGGCCAGCACCAGGGCGCCCAGGCCTTCAATGGCAAACGTCACCACCATGGCAGTTTTTACCATGCGTCTGGCATCGGCAAAATTATCACTGTTGACCGATTCTTTTGCCAAATCCATACTGCGCAGCCCCATTTTCCGGCCGATTGCCATATTGAAAAAGGTGGTAAGGGTCACAAGCCCCAGCCCGCCAATCTGGATCAGCAGCAAAATAATAATCTGTCCAAAAACGCTCCAATATAAATAAGTATCATATACCACCAAACCGGTAACACAGGTAGCGGAGGTGGCGGTAAACAGCGCATCGGGAAACGGCGTGATCACACCACTGCGGGAACTGATGGGCAGTGTCAGCAGAACCGCCCCAGTGAAAATAACCAGCAAAAAGCTCAGACAGATCAGCCGAACCGGGCTGGCCTTCAGCAACCGTTTATGTGGTGTGGAGGGCTGATTATTAAACATATCAAAAACCTTCCTTCCTGAAAATGCTGCAGCAGCCTGATGAAAAAAGGATCGTTCTCCCGCCGCGCAGAAAAACGACCCCGCTCAAAAAGCTTCCCCCTATTCCTACTGAGGAAGTCCCAGACGTTTTTTGGCCAGGCGAATCAATCTCTTATCATTGGAAAAAGTGACCATTTCTCCCGCTTGGTGAATGGGAACCCAACGAACCTCGCTGATTTCCTCCTCCTGCCGCACCAGTTTGTCTTCCAGCGCGCGGCCCAAAAAATACACCACCTGTTTTTTCACTCCCGGCTTTGGAAAATACTCCACACTTTCCCGAAAGCCATCCAGCAGTGTGATGGATACGCCTGTTTCCTCCTTCACTTCCCTCATGGCAGTTTGCTGCTCATTCTCCCCCTGCTCCACATGGCCTTTGGGGAAAGACCAATGACCGCCAAACCGATGGCGCAGGAGGATCAGGTCATACGACTCCTCATTTGGGCGGAACACCAAAGCTCCGCAAGACTTTTCTCTTCGCATAGAACTAAATACCTTTCTTCATTCTGCCGTTTTCGCAAAACAGCGGCGCTGCCCCATTGTCCGTTTTTTCGTTCCATCGGCAATGCGGCGGCGCTGAATCATCGGCACGCTGCACTTCAATAAAAATTCTCCACGTCATCAGCAAACGCGCAGCAACGATGACAAAACATCGCTCACAGAAGGGCGCATGCCTTCCCCTCCTGTTTATAACACATTTACTATACCATTAAAGCAAGGAAATGAAAAGACCTATAAAGGATTTTTTATTCTTTTCCGGCCTTTTCCACAAGGCTGTATTTCCTGCCCGGCTTGACAAAATGCTGCACGGGCGGTAAAATTATTTTTAATCCTGTTTGCGCAGGCTCAAATTACTTTTGCAGCAGGCATTTTTTATGGTCTTTCCCCGAATATGCCTCCGTAGTTAAATGGATATAACAAACCCCTCCTAAAAATCGAACCGTTCGAATCCCGGAGCCTTGTATAACTGAATAATTTGTGTATATGCCCCCGTACCTCACCAGGATAGAGGGTCCGCCTCCTAAAAATCGAACCGTTCGAATCCCGGAGCCTTGTAAAATTGAATAAATCCTGTATATGCCCCCGTACCTCACCAGGATAGAGGGTCCGCCTCCTAAGCGGCAGTTCGTTCGAATCCTGTGGAGCCTGAAAATTGAATATTTGTTGTATAAGCCCCCGTACCTCACCGGGATAGAGGGTCCGCCTCCTAAGGTGGCGTTACAACAATCAACTCTGCTCGGTAGTTGGGTGTCAAAAACTTAATATTTATAAATGTCTGCGTAGCTCAGTTGGATAGAGCGACCGCCTCCTAAGAGAACTAACTACGGTTCACTAAAGGAGGCGGCGTGGGATAACTTTGTTAAGTTCAAAATTTAATATGTGCCAGTAGCTCAGTTGGATAGAGCACCGCCCTCCTAAGGCGGGTGTCGGGGGTTCAAGTCCCTTCTGGCACGCCAGACAATCATTGTCGGATAAGGGTTTCCGGCGTTTTTGCTTGCTTACAAGTTGCGATTGTAGGCAAGCAATTTTTTTGCCTTTCATTTATGTTCCCCATCCTTTTTTCGGGCTAACACAGCTAAGGTTTTTGCTCATACAGGAAGGCTGTTTTTGAGGTGAAAATCAACCCTGCTAAGGTTTTTGAAGCCTTCTGCGGAAATTTGCGCTAAGGTTTTATGGCCGCCAGCAATTTAGTTAACAGCTCTGGATTATCCTGAATGATACGAAGTAGTTCTTCTGCGTCCTGCTGTGGTTTGGCATCTCCGCCCTTGTGATAATCCTCTTCCATCTTTTGCGCGATTTTTACTTGATCGTCGTCATAAGCTTTTGAATAGCGGATTACCATATCAGGTTCTGCCCACCCGCCTGCTCGCATCACCGCTTTCAGATTGCCGTTAGAAACTTGCATTTTCTTTGTGGCGCTGGCAGCACGGACACTATGGAAAACAACATCGTCCAATTTGTCTTCTGGGACGCTGGTAAACTTATAACCATTTTCACGCATTTCCACAATAATATCTTTAAACTTCCGGTTCAACTGCTCCTGCATGATAGGACGTCCATTGGGCTGGCAGATAATTAACTGATTGTCTTGATAATCGTCGCCGAAGATATTGGCAATCATTTCTTCCTGCATTTTCTTCAGCTGATCAAGCTTTTCAATCATAAGGTTGTTCAATTTGCTAAACCTCTCCGTAGCTTCTGTCTTGGGAGCTTTCAGAACGACCACCGTTTTGTTGTATGCGTTCATAATTGGAAAAGTATAGTAAATGATGAGTTTCGGCAAGTTGAGATTCTTTTTCGCCACCCTATCAAGTGCTTTGTAAATGTGCAAGGTTTTCTCAGTCCGGTTGTAATCCGGCCATTGAAGCCCACCTACTTCTCCACCACGAGTTGTGCAGTAATACTGAATGGCAAGAGCAACATGTATCGTGTATCGCTCATAGTCACTTGGATCGTCAGTGTAATCCAGTATCCATTCAAATTCATCGGGTGAAAAGGCTGGACGCTCTTCCTCCTTATGTTCGGGAAGATCCGCGTCATTAAATGGGTTTTGCCGAATGTACTTCCACTTTCGAGCTTGATTAAAAGCAGTCCGGAGTACCTTATGGATGTCACGCACAATAGCAGAGGTAACATGCCCGCCTTTATCACTACCCTTTTGTTTCCCTCTGTTTGCCACGAGAGGGCACTCTTTGATCAGAAAATCATAGTAAGTATCGATCATTTGTGTAGTAATATCGACAATCTTGTGCTGACCAAAATGGGGGTAAACATAGTTAATCATTCTGGAGCGGGAGCTGGTATAGTACGAATCACCCCAATGCTTTGTTCCATATTTCTCAATGAATTCTTCCATGTATTCTTCGAGAGTCGCATCTGTAGGGTTATCGCCAGCATTGTTGGAAACAGCTTTGACTACTTGCTTCTTCGCTTTTTCACGCGCCTTTTTTCTCTGTTCACGCCACTTCTTTTCTTCAGCATTTTTCTTGTCACGCAATTTCTCTGCCTGAGATGCCGTCAGTCCCGATTTCATAACAGGATGCCTGTCGTCACCTTCGTAGTATGTGACAGCGTATTTCCCATTTCGTTTGCTAATGCTTGCCATTACACTTCACCTCCCCAAAGAGAGATGGTGCAGTTCTTTTTATAGACTAAAGATTCCATATTCGATTATTCCTCCATTTGAGACGATTGGTTATCCAACCATGCATCAAAAGAGGCCTTAGAAACCCGTATGCTTCTGCCAATGTGGACAATCTTAAAGCTACCGGAATTGCACAGTTCGTATGCTTTTTTCCTGCTGACACCAAGAATATCCATTACTTCTGCAACAGTATAGGTCCTCTTTGCAACAGTTGGATTGGTGAAATTTTCTGTGCGTCCGATCGTCATTACCTCCCTTCTTACAATCGGACGGATTGAGGAATCCATAGTCTGTAATAGCACCTTAATTATATAATAATAGGACCCTCAATTCAATCCGATTATTTATTTCTGGATGGTCAAAATCACTTTCCAAAGGCCATTTCCTGCGCCGGGGCTTTCCGCCGCGTATTGCCAGGGCCCGCTGTGCGGTATTTCAATCGTGGGCGGGCTCCATGTGGTCATCGCACACTGTCCGCGATCCCTGTATAACTCCAATGGAAAAGGTTATGGGGCTTGTCAAGGTACAAAAAGAGCGTGCAGACTGACTATGGAATCCCATGCCATGTCTGTACGCCCTATATATAGGAGATGGCGGCCAAATTTCTGCAAATCCTGTGCCTTTAGATAAATTTATTTGCATATTGCCATTTTCAGTAACAGAAATATACTATATATAGACGATATTTCTTGACTAACGCAAGATGTTGTGCTACACTGTTTCTGTAATTGATTTTTGTGCGCCCCCCTTGTGGGATACAGACTTAGTTTCTGTACCGCGGATTGAAAAATCTGCATTGCACACGCAGTCAAGATTGTACTTGTGCCAGTAGTATTACTGCGCCCCTCTGGGCCAGTATATTACTGGCTTTTTTATTTTTCCGGGACTTTTGTTCCCATCAGCGAGGATGACTTTGGTTCATAGGCAGCTATGGACATCAGGCGTTACGCCCATTGTCACCCTCGCTTTTTTTCTGCCCAAATGCCGGAAACGGCTTTGAGGATATACCAAAATTACAGAAAGGCAGGTATGAATATGAATGTAAAAAAGCGGAGTCAGGAGTCTCTGACGAGTAAGAGGAAACCGATGGAGAGCTGGCGGCAGTATCAGAAACTGAACCAGTCCGCACAGAAGCATTGCCCGGTGATTCGGGTGCCCGTCATTCCCCGCAGGACGCGGAGGGGGTGTTGAGTATGCCGGCAGGCAGTGTGGCTGTCAAAGAGCGGCATCAGCCCATGGTGCTGGTGGATACGGCAGGCTTGTCCGAAGAAGAATGGCTTGCCTACCGCCGGAAAGGTATTGGAGGCAGCGATGTTGCAGCTCTGCTGGGCATTTCACCGTGGCGGACGGCCCGGGATCTGTTTTATGACAAGCTGAACATTGCCGTGGTCGAGGACCATGAGGACAACTGGGTGGCCCTGGAGATGGGACACCTGTTGGAACCGCTGGTGGCGAAGATCTTCCAGCACCGGACCGGCTACAAGGTCTATCAGATCAAAAAGATGTTCCAGCACCCGAAGTATCCCTGGATGCTGGCGGATGTGGACTACTTTGTAGAACTGCCGGACGGCACCACCGCTATTCTGGAGATCAAGACCACAAACTACAACGCCAAAGACAACTGGTGGCTGGATGGTGAGGAAACCATTCCGGCCTACTATGAGTCCCAGGGGCGGCATTACATGGCCGTCATGGATGTGGACCGCTGTTTCTTCTGCTGCCTGTATGGCAACAACGAGCAGGAAAGTATTATCCGTGATATGCAGAGGGATCTGGCCTATGAGGATGAGATGATTTTCCTGGAGCAGAATTTCTGGGAAAATCATGTGCTTACCAGAACGCCGCCGCCTTACACCGAAGATGGAGACCTCGTGATCGAGAGCGTGCGCCGGTACACTGGCCCCGCTGACAAGGAGGCCCCCGCTGTGTCACTCGATTTATCTCTGACGGCCAAGCTGATGCGTTTTCTCCAGCTTCAGGAGCAGAAAAAAGGCGCAGAAGCCGGCAAAAAGGAAATCGAGGAAGATATGAAGCGGCTGAAGGCTGCCATCATTGCCAAAATGGGGAAAAGCTGCAAAGCCATTTGCCAGCAGGATGGGGTGAACTATACCGTCACTTACAATCCGATACGAACCCCTGGTATCGACAAGGATAATCTGAAACGGTTGAAGCTGGACCACCCGGACATTTACGAACAATATGTGACTGTCTCAGTGTCACGCCGGTTCGTAGTCAAGTGTGACGGCGAGGCGGCATAAAAGGAGGGAAAAAGAAGTGATCCATATTTCGTCGCGCCAGTTTCCCATTATGGGATGCTGGCGTTTTTGTTTGTCGTTTTTTAGGGAATTGCCCCGGAACGTGTCACTGCCGTTCGCCACCCACTCCATTTCGGTCACTCATCCACCCACAACCGAAATGGAGGTACATAATGAAATATATCAACCTGAGGGAGCTGTATCCCGATGTTTATAAAACCGATACCCTTGTAGAAGTCACTGAGGAAGTGTTTGCCGTGATCCAGGCATCCGACCGGGCGGAGGATGCCTATAAGCGCCGGATGTATCGCTACAAAGCACAATACTCCCTGGACTGCAACAACGGCATTGAAAAAGTGGTGATGGTTCAGCCGCCAACGCCAGAGGAAATCCTGGAGGATAAGCAGCTGCGGGAACAGCTCTACGCTGCTGTGATGGCTCTGCCAGATAAGCAAGCCAAGCGGATTTATGCCCACTTCTATCTGGGCATGACTCCAAAGGAGATTGCCCAGGCGGAAGGCGTGGACCCTGGCCGGGTGCGGGACAGCATCCGCAAAGGGCTGAGGAAGTTGGCTAAACAATTTTGATAAGGCTTTATATGGTGCGTCCGTTTGAAGCCATTTTTGTCACTACTAATAGAAGGACAAGTTCTCTTTCCCCCTTCTCTGTAACTTGACAACTGAATAGACGGCATTACCGGTACATATCCCATATACGAGCGAATCAGGCGCGCCGCCGAAACGGACAGCTAAGGAGGTGAAACCAAGCTGCTCCCAGCGATCAACGTCAGCCTGTACCCCGAAGATGGCACTTCGGGCGCGAGGACTATATGGGTGCTTAAAGATACTTCCTCACGGCCTCCTAAAGACTTGGGGGGAACCCTGCGGCGCACGAGTAAAACGACGCTGCGGAGTTATGACAGCCGCGCCAGCGGCGACCGGTAATGTCCCCATCATTCGGGGTGCGTGGCAAATAGAATGAGTGAATGTAAAATCAGAAAGCAGCTGCATGGAGAATGTGGTGTATGAAAACATTTCATCCTTGCCGTGCAGCTGCTTTTTACATATTTCCTTTTTGAAAGGAGATTGGAAGCCATGCGGAGATATTTGCGGGGAGAAATCTACTATGCAAATCTTGATCCCGTGTTCGGTTCGGAACAGTCTGGGTTTCGCCCAGTTCTGATTATCCAGAATGATATTGGCAACCGTTACAGTCCTACGGTAATCGTAGCACCCATTACAAGTAAGCCGGATGTGAAGGCCAAGCTGCCTACACATTGCCGCCTTGATTTGAAAAATTGCCTGAATGAACCATCGGTTGTTCTATTGGAACAGCTGAGAACATTGGACAAGCGACGCTTGAAAAAGTACATAGGAAAATTGAAGAAATCCTCAATGAACGAGGTTAATCGAGCTTTGGCAGTCAGTGTAGGACTGTCAAAGTTTTATTTGTGCCAAAAAGAATGTGCAGAGCATTTGAACCAAATTGCTGAGAATAATACCCGGCAATGACCGGAAGGAGGTTATATTATGTTTGAAGAAAGAATTGCTGAAATGAACCGTGAAACAGAAACCATGCAGGCCCATTATGCTCCTGAGAAAAGGACCTACACAGTTGATGAAATCCAGGATATTCTGGGAATCAGCCAGCCGACCGCCTATGCGCTGATTAAAAAGAATCTGTTTCACAGTATTCGCATTGGGCGGAATATCCGGGTATCGAAAGCCAGCTTCGACGCTTGGCTGGACAATCAGGGTTAATTTGTCAAGGATGTCGCGGGACTGATCGACAACATGGATGATATGGTCTTTATCCCTTACAATATAGGCATAACAGCTGTTTACCTATTTTGAAAGGAGATCGTATCAATGAATCATGTGACGATTGCCCTGGAGCCGGGACAGGTGGATGTTGCCAGTCAGAAACGCACCTATACCGTCCTGGAGATTCAGGATATTTTGAGCATCAGCCGCCCTACGGCTTATGCGTTGATTCGGAAGAATTACTTCCGCAGCATCCGGGTGGGAGGCCAAATTCGGGTTTCCAAAAAGAGCTTCGATGAATGGCTGAACCGTGGAAACGGGGGTGATGCGCATGAATAACATTACCCCTTCCTCAAAGAAGAAAACAAGCATTTCCGTCCGGGAGATGCGCCAGATATTAGGCTTGAACAAAGTGGAATCCTATTGGCTGGTACATCAGAACCGGTTTCGCACGATAGTGGCTGCTGGCCGGATGCGGATAATGCTGGACAGCTTTGAAGAATGGTATGCCGGGCAGTTCCATTACAAGAAAGTCAATGGAGAAGCGCCCGGTTCCAAGTGGGAGAAAACCACAATGTCCATTCGGGAAGCTGCTGCCCTTTTAGGATTGCAGGAAGCAACCCTGTATGACCTGTTGAAAAAGAAGCCATTCCAAACAATCCAGGTGGATAACCGGACACGGATTGACCGGATCAGCTTCTGGGCGTGGTATGAATCCCAGGATTTTTACCGCACCGTGGCAGATCAGCAAGCCGACCGACTAAAATTCGGAGAAACCCTTACCATGCCGGAAGTTGCCCGTCTGCTGGGGACCCACCGGAACAATGTTTACTATTTAGTCCAGAAAGGATGCTTTGAAACAATTCAAACTTCCCGTACCAAGCTGATATGCAAAGATAGTTTTGAGCGTTGGTACGAGGGCCAGAGCAAATATCGGATTGTTTCCGCCGCAAACGGAGGTGATGAGGATGGCATCCATTGTTAAAAGAAAGAGCAAGTATTCCGTCGTTTATAATATCGTGGATGAGAACGGCGTGAAGCGCCAGAGATGGGAAACCTTCGCTTCTCAGGCAGAGGCGAAAAAGCGAAAGGCACAGATTGAGTACCAGCAGAGTACCGGAACCTTCATTGCGCCGACAGCAAAGACGATCCGGGAGCTTTTGGAGGAATACATCAATATCTACGGCATCAACACTTGGGCGCTGTCCACTTATGAAAGCCGCCGTGCCTTGATTGATAACTACATCAACCCAATCATCGGGGATATGCCGCTGGAGCAGGCAACGCCACGCGTAATGGACAAATATTACCGGGACTTGCTGACTGTCAAAGCGAAACCCCGCCCTTACCAGACTCCGCGAAATGAATACCTTTCTCCGAGGACGGTAAAGGAAATACATAAAATCCTGCGGAATGCTTTTAATCAGGCTGTGAAGTGGGAAATGATCTCCAGAAATCCTGTGCTGAATGCTACGCTTCCCAAGTGTGAAACCAAGCCCAGGGAAATCTGGACAGCGGATACCTTGTTCCATGCTCTGGAACTCTGTGACGATGATAACCTGGCGCTGGCGTTGAATCTGGCGTTTTCCTGTTCGCTCCGCATGGGAGAAATGCTCGCACTCACCTGGGACTGTATTGATATTTCAGCTGAGAGTATTTCTCACGATTGCGCCAGCATCTTCGTCAATAAGGAATTACAGCGAGTACAAAAGCAGTCGTTGGAAATGCTGGACGGCAAAGGCGTGATAAAGGTGTTTCCGTCTATTCTGGTATCCAAACATACGGCGCTGGTCTTAAAAGAGCCGAAAACCAAGACCAGCATCCGAAAAGTATTTCTGCCCAAAACGGTTGCTGAAATGCTTCTCAAGCGTCAGGCAGAGCAAAATGAACTGAAAGAACTTTTTGGAGAGGAGTACACCGATTATGGCTTAGTATTCTGTTCTCCGATGGGAACGCCCATTGAAGGGCAGGTTATCAACCGGGCGCTGAATAAGCTGATTGAGGATAACGGGCTTCCGAAGGTAGTATTTCATAGTCTGCGGCACAGCAGCATTACCTACAAACTCAAACTTAACGGCGGAGATATGAAATCCGTACAAGGTGATTCGGGACACGCCCAGCTGAAGATGGTGGCGGATGTGTACTCTCACATCATCGACGAGGACAGACGGCTCAATGCCAAGCGTTTTGAGGATGCCTTCTATTCCGGGCATAAAACAGAGGATGAGCTGGATGGACTTCATGCTCGCTCCATTGAGCAGGCGGCAGCGCCGCAACCAGCAGAACCGGAAACGGATCAGCAGCTCCTTCTCAAACTTCTGAATAATCCTGAGATGGCCGCACTGTTGAAAACGCTGGCAAAATCCTTATAACAGGAGAAGAAAAGCAAGGTTTGGTTCACTTAGCCACCTTGCTTTTTCTTTGTCTTAGCTTTATAATATTTTACAGTGTGACAATCAACTTTTTCAGACTCCTCTGCTAATTCCTTGCCAGTCAGAGGCCGAAAAAAGAGGTTATTTTAGCCGTAAAACCCTTTGGAATGGTTAAGAATAAAACACGCCAAAAGCCCGTAAATGCTTGGGTTTCCTTGTGTTTGGTTACGAAGCGATTAGCAAACTGGGGCGAACTCCTAAGCGGAATGTAGTGAGTTCGAGTCTCGCCGGGGGTGCCAAAATGACCGCTGTAAGCCGTTTTCGATGGTTTACAGCGGTTTTTGTTATCATTTCCTTTGGACGGTCTTGCCGCTCCGCCGGAACAATTTTATACATTTCTCGCTGTATCCCTGCTAATTGGCTTCGAACTCTTTTTCCGATTTTGCTAATGAAAATCGACGCTTTGCTAAAACGATTTTTCCGACCTATTTTTCGGATGGGGCCGCCGCCAGCAATGCGGCCAGGGTGTTGGCAAGTTCCGGCGACTTGCGGAGCTGTTCCACCAGGGCATTCAGGTCCAGCGACACACTCTCCGGCTCCTTCGGCCCCTGGGTTTTTGCCGGAGGGCGCACCGTCCGCAGGTCGGGATTGGCGCTGGCGTAAAAGGCGTCCTCAAACTTCTGGGCGTTCACCTTCCGGTCCTCGTCCAGGATATGGGCATACACGCTGGTAATCATGTCAATCTCCGCATGGCCCGTGTCGCCTTGGGTGGCCTTCAGGTCGCCGTGGTTCAGTTTCAGCTTGTAGGTGGTGCTGGAATGACGGAGGGAATGAAAGACCACCCTGGGCAGCCCTGCCTTCTCCCGCAGCTTCTCAAACTCCTTCAGGATGATGCGGTCCTCGCAGGGGCGTCCGTTGGGCAGCGCCACTACCAGGTCATAATCCTGATACTCGTCACCGAGAAAGCCCCGCAGCTCATCCTGGGCTTTCTTCCATTCCCGCAGGATGTAGGCCAGCGTCTTGGGCAGCCACACCTTGCGGATACTGGAATCCGTCTTGGGCTTTTTCAGAATCACCCTGGTGCTGGTGTTGGGAAACAACGGCGTAAAGATGTGGTAGACATCCTTCTGCCCCAGCATCTCAATGGCCCGCTTGGAGGCCCGCGCCAGCTCCTTGTCGATGAAAACATAGGCGTTGTCATCGGCAATATCGTCATCGGAGATGTGGACATTGTTCCAGGTCAGCCCCAGGATCTCACCCATCCGCAGGGAGCAGGCAAAGGACAGGTTCATCGCTACATAGAGCTTGCTGTCCGTACACTGATCCAGGGCGGTGCGGATCATATCGGCGGTCCAGATGTCCCGCTTCTTATACTCCGTCTTGGGCAGTACCACATTGTCAAAGGGGTTCTTGGCGATCAGCTCCCACCGTACTGCCTGCTTGAAGGCGCAGCGCAGGAGCTTGATGATCTTCTCAATGGTGGCGTTAGTGACCAGGTCTGTCTTTGCGTGATGGGTTCTGGTATTTACCGCCGGGGTTTTTTGCAGGGTCTGGATGTACTTATCCACTACCCGCGGAGTGACATCCTGCACCTTCATATCCCCAATGATGGGGTTGATGTAGTTGGCAATCAGCGAGTTTTGGCTGTCGTACATGGACACGCCCCACTTCTTTTCCCCATAAAGAGAAACAAAATCCAAAAGAAATTCTGCGATGGTCTGGTTGCTGGGCGGAAGGAAGGTTCCCGTGAACTGCTGGTTTTCCACCTCCGCCTTGCGCTTCAATGCGTCCTGGTAAGAGGTGCGGGTCTCCCATTTCTGCCGGGTCTCACCATTTTCATCCGTATAGTTGTAGACGATGGAATAATTCTTTTTGCGTTTGATAATCGAAGCCATAACGATACTTCCTTTCTAAGTCATAGGTCAAGTGACTCCAGCCACTCATCGAATGACCGCTTGGAAATGCGTATGGCGTTGCCAATTCGTACGATCTTATCCAAATCAGAGACGTAACTGCCCAGATATCCCGCCCGCTTTTGTGATACCAGAGAGTAGACGGAGCAGGAAATACCGTGCGCCTGGGCAAACCGCCGGAAACCATCCACCGTTCCCTCTTCCGTTATACGAATACGCTGCCTATCATCCTGCAGTACCACCACCATATTAGCCTTTTGAAACAGGCTGGTCATGGTGGATTCCAACTGTTGGATCCGGTGGGCTTCGTCTACCACCACTAAATTCGGTTCTGACTGAACCTTGTCCAGATAGACAGGCGCAATACCGGACGCCCCCGCGATCACCTGGGACAGTGTACGGCTCCTGGGCAGCGCAAAGATACATCCGCCCTTCTTCTGCCACGAAGGGCCGTATTTCAGGCAATAGGCGTAAATGGCATGCAGTCCCACCACAGTTTTTCCTGTCCCTGGTGGGCCTGAGATAATCATCAAATGCTTGCCGAACTGCGGACTACGGAGTTGATCGATCATGCTACAGATCTTGCGGTTGACCTCGATCTGATCATCCAGCATTACGGCGTTTTCTTTTCTTGCCAACACATTTCTCAAATCCCGAAAGCCTACCTGGCCCAAAACATAGGTGCCGCTAAGAAACTGCTCCACCACCTCTGGTTTCGGCTCGGAAGAGAACAAGTTTCTCAAGTCTGCAGCCAGCAGCTCCTCTTCACCTTTTGTATAGGTCTCATGACGCAGTGGCTCATATGCCTGATAACTGCCCTGGAAGAGCTGCTCCTTATCCTTAAAATTATGGAGGAATTGACGGCATCGCACATCCATCTTCCCATCAGCCACATTACTGTGGTTCATCCGCAGATGCTTGGCGTAAGTCAGCGTCTGTTGGACAGGATGGAGCCTTTCCTCAAAGCGGTTTTCCGCTGGGGACAGACAGATGGAGACACTGCTCTCCCGCCCTGCCACGTTTTCTTCAATGGCGCTCCACTGCTTGAGCTCTATAACCAGTACCAGCGGCTTTCCCGTTGTTTTCCCTTCTCCCAGGAGCACGGCGTCGATCCGGTCACCAATAGGGGTCTGATATTCCAAAACCGATGTCAACGCATCCAGTCCTGCCTGATGCAGAACCTTGACCAAAATCGGAATTGAGTTCTCCCAGGATCTATATTCTGATTCAGAAGGGTTTTCCTGGGATTCACGCAGATGGTCGGCAATTTCCTTCCCGCTCATAGAATAGAGCGTTCCTACGGTAGCAATATAACATCCATCTGTTCTGTCCATAACACCGCTCCTTCTGGCAGGATTATTGTATTTCATTATATCATGAATGTTTTGTTGATGCACCCCCCGCATTCTTTTATAACACTCCTGGTTCTATTTTGGGGAGGAGTTATAAGTCAAATTGATCCAGCCACTCGTCGAAGGATTTTCTGGATATCCGGATGGCTGTGCCAATGCGTACGCTTTTGAAGTACCCTTTCTTGACCAGGGTATAGGCAGATGACCGCCCGATATGGAGGATCGTTGCGATCTCTTCCCCCGTATAGGCATGGGGCTGGGCATGGCCTATATCGCCCTAAGCGGCCTTCAAGTCGCCATTGCTCAGCTTTCACTTACAGAAGACTGAATGGCTCGAAGGATTTACGTCAGCATCTGGATTTTTCTGAGGGAGTTTCAAGAGAACTTGTACCTCTTCAGATGCATTCTTTTGAGGCTCGCTTTTTTCTGCTATAAAATTCCTATCCAGTTCTTCCGAGATTGGTCTGCGGCTTGATCAGGCAAAATCAGTTTTGCGAATTGGAAAGCAGATAAAAAGAGACATGGCTTTCTGAGCTCTGACAAAATGAAGGCATAGCACACCGTCAGGAGGCACCAAACCATGGTGGAAGCGATCATACAGTATATCCTGTGAATAAAAATGAAAAGAACTTGTTTCAGACCATACAAATAAATATCCCCCCGCAAAGCGGGGGGTATTTCCGTTTCGGGCATAGCCCTAATACTACAGGCAACGCACAAGTGCGTTTTTTATTGGCCTGCCAGCCACGCATAGGATTACTTGCTACCCGTAAACGGGTCTCTGGGATCGTAAAGACTTATTTGATCACTTTCTCGATCCATCTTTAATTGGTTCTCGATATACTCTTTTATTGCTTTTGTATTCTTTCCTACTGTGTCCACGTAATATCCTTTGCACCAAAATTCACGGTTCCGATATGCAAACTTCATATTCCCAAACTTTTGAAATATCATTAAACTGCTTTTTCCCTTGAGGTATCCCATAAATCCCGATACACTCATTTTTGGGGGGATACTTAGAAGCAGATGGATGTGATCTGGACATACTTCTCCCTCTATAATCTCAACCCCTTTCCATTGACACAGTGTTCTGATGATATCTCTTATTGCTGCTCTTTTTTCGTTATAGAATACTTTTCTTCTATACTTTGGCGCAAATACCACATGATATTTACAATTCCACTTCGTATGTGCTAGACTGTTTGTGACGTTATTTTGCTCTGGCATTTTAATGTCCTCCTAATGTGTTTTTCAGCGTAACTGGCAGGTCACGTTTTTACTTTAACACATTAGGAGTTTTTTATCTTTTTCACCGCTTAAGCTCTTTTGAACCACGCGACTATCGCGTGGTTTTCTTTACACAAACAGCACCCGCCGATGCAGTCAGCGGGTGTTGCTTTATATGGCCTTATACTATTTGTCACGCTCTTTTTCTCCTCGCATTGGAGGGAAAGTCATCAGAAAATTTCAAGGCCGCATCAATGTATAATTTTACTACTGTACAGCAAGCATTACAGCTGCTTTTTCTTGCAATTTCTCTTTCCAACTTCAGAATTCATACCGTATGATTGAACATAATAAATGAAAAGACTGAAGGAGGAACTTTCATGAAAAAGGAAACATTATCTAAATTATCAGAACAATTCTGTCAAGCGTTAATTCAGGAAGAACGCAGCACCGGTACCATTGAAAAATATCTGCGGGATATCCGGGCTTTTTGTGTTTGGATTGAGGATAAAGAATTAAGCAAAGAAGCAACATCCAAATGGAAAGAACATCTCCTGTCCAAAGGCTATCAACCTACTACCATCAACTCCATGCTTTCTCCCCTCAATGGGTTTCTGCGCTTTATTGGCAGGGACGACTGTCGAGTGAGGTTTTTACGCATACAGCGCCGTATTTTCAGGGACCCCGAACGAGATCTGTGCAGAGATGATTATAACCGTTTGCTGGAAGCTGCCAAAAGAAATGGAAAACTCCGCCTTCAGCTCATTCTGGAAACCATCTGCTCCACTGGGATCCGAGTTTCTGAATTGCAGTTTATTACCGTGAAAGCCGCTCAAATTGGACGAGCAGAAATTTCTCTCAAAGGCAAAATCCGCACTATTTTGCTGCCGGGAAAACTATGCCGCAAACTACTGAAATATGCCCGCAAACAAAAAAATCCTTCCGGAGCGATATTTATCAGCTCAACAGGCAAAAGCATTTCCAGATGTCAAATCTGGCGTGAAATGAAGCAGCTAAGTGGTCAGGCTGGAATCGATCCCCGTAAAGTCTTCCCACATAACTTACGCCACCTTTTTGCCACTGTTTTCTATCAGACCTTTCGGGATATTGTGAAACTGGCAGATGTACTGGGGCATTCCTGTATAGAAACTACCCGTATCTATTTGCTCACCACAGGGCAGGAACACATACAGCAGCTGGAGAAATTAAAGTTGGTCAGCTAAGAAACAAAATTGACATTTTGCTGTTTCAAAGCAAAATAAATAAACTTATTTACATATAATCAAATTCATTATAGCAGTAATTCTGATGTAGCACAAGGCGATTCATGTATATTATGCATGACAAACCAAGACCACAAAGGAAACAACCTTCGTAGTCTTGGTTTGCCATGCATTTTTTGTTTCTTTCGAAAATAATTGTTACTAAAACAATGTCTATATTGGCATTTTAAAAGACCATCCCCAAAAACCGCACAACAAAATGTCAATTTTGTTGTCTGATCCCATTTAACAGAATCTGAAAAATGCAAAGAGCGATATGAACTGGTTTGACTTCTATTCTTTTTGTGACATCGGGGTGGTTTTATGGATCAATTCAACTTTAAAAAAGCGGCCATGCAAGAAAAAGAACCGTACCAAAAGCCTGGATATTTATTAGATGATATTGCCATTTTATCGGGGTGTGCGTATTTATCTGATCTGCGATATGTACCAGCCTGTCAGAGGAGGATTCCTCTTGCATTAAAATCCATCCATCCACAGGTCTATTCCCTTTGGGATTGGGCTGACGCGGCAGAATATCTGATACCCCAAGCGCCCGTTTTTAAAACAGTTTTTGATGGATATGACTACTTATTACGGGCTTTCAAAAGATGCTGACGCATGGATAAGCACCTGGATAACAGTTCGATAAACGGGCTTTGTTTCTCCCCCAAATTCGAACTGCCACTATACTGCGGGCACAGATGATAAATGATATCGGCAAAGAGGCTTTCAAACAAGAAGGGACGGTGAGGATCATGAGAAATTTCAAGCGATTGCTGGCAACTTTGCTGGCCGCGATAATGATGGTCACTTCCAGCGGGGTTACTGCGCTGGCAGAAGGCATTACATATGATTTCTCCACAGCATTTATAGAAAGTGACAGCAATCATCTTCCCTACGTTTCTGTTGATGAGAACGATGACTATGCAGATGGTGATGGGATTACCGGCAATCATGTTGTCACTGATGAAAAAAAAGATCACGAAAGCAGCAATGAAGGCTACATTTCCGGCAATACCGGCGGTGGTATGGGTGCTGCCGGGCGGGGGGACGGAATCAGTATCGGCGCCTCTTTGCCGCCTGAGGAGGACCTGGCGCCTTTCCTCCTTATCCTCTGGCTTGCAGATGAAAACAGCATACACCTGGAAGCTTCTCTGGAAAATCCCGGTGAAGATACTGCTGCCGCAATAACAATTTATTTGGATGAGGCCGAAGCAGCTGCCCTTCAGCAGCCGCTCCCTCAGAATATTGACCTGCGCCATCTGGATGATGGAGGTGCAGAGCTTTGCTTTTCTCTTTCCGCCGCTTCTCCGGAGCTGTCGGAATTGGTCCGTTTTGCCCCACTCGTACCGGGATCGGCGGTTGAAGTAACTGAAGCGGATGTTTCGGTGACTTTTTCCGGGGATCAAAGTGAAACTGCCGGCTACTCTTTCACAGGGGAGCCTCTCTTCCTGGTGGCGGAGGGCAGCTGCCACTGGACCCTGGAGGCAGATTCTGAAGAGGAAGAAGTCCTGTGGACGCAGGATGATCCTCAGGATATGCACTTTACGGTCTCCCTGAATCCTGCTGAAAGCGAAGATCCTCTTCCGGCTCAGAGCCAGGTGATGGACATCGCCCTTACCCTGCCCCAGCCTTTTGCTTTTGTGGAAGGGGAGCCTGTCTGGGACGAGACTCTCCAGCAGATCACTCTCAACGGCACACCCGCCGCATTTTTATCCGGCTTTCATGAAAAGGAAAACGTTACTGTTACCGGACTTTCTCTGTCCGGAGAAGTCTTGTCCTTTACGGTAGAACGTACAGCCGCAGAAGGTGAATCTCTGTCTCCGGCGGAGCTTTCCCTGACCGTCTATGGCGGCGCGGTAACGGTTAAGCGGCCGGAGCCTGCCATCATGACCTTTGCCTTTGCCGGTCCGGCACAGGCAGGCCCATTGAGCGAAACCGTCCAGATGCGCCTGGACGCCCGCCTTACCTCCATTCCCTTTGCAGGCGAAACCTTTGCCGGGGAGACGGCCGGGACCGCCAGCCTTTCCCTCCGGGCTGCGGGAGATATCGAGACGGAAGCCTGGGAAAGTGCACTGAGCGGCAAATTTTTCTGGTGTGACGGCTATGAACGGCAGTTCCGTCCAGCCGCATATCCTGACCCCGTGCTGCAGTTCAGAGAAACGGACCAAGACGGCAATCCGTTGAGCCAGGATTGGGCTGTACCCACACAAGCGCAGCTGGATGCCATGAACATGGAGCAGCTTCCGGTGGTAACGGTTTCCGATACCATGGGGCAGTCCTCCGGGATGTGGTCGGTACCTGCCAAAACGCTGCCCACTCAGGTTACCACCACCGATATCTTCGGTGACAAAACCACCCGGTATTACCAATGGCGGGTGGTTCCTGCAGAGGATATCCCAAACTATATGCTGCTGGAAGTGACCGAAGAGAACAAGGATGAGTACCCTACCGTCAGCGAAACCGGCTGGTACTATATGCTCCTGGATACCTATAGTTTTGATATCACCGTCCGCTGGGGTTCCCGGGGAGAAGAAGGCGGCCAGGCTGGAATTTCCAACGCTATACTTGAATGCCTGAATCTTGCGGTAGTGGCCGGTGCCAAACCGCAGACAATCCGCTTGGATGATCTGTCTCAGGTGGATCAGGTAGTGATTACCCCGGATTCGGGAGAACATCCCAATCACGCTGTTTTTTCCATCATCGACATTCCCAAATACAACATTGACAACACCCTGATTTCTTATACGGTGGAACCTTATGAGGGGCACGATGAAAAGCTGGACCATACGGAACTGCCCAGTTTGTCCGAGGACGAGTGGTATTCCGTTACCTACGACAACACCGGCACCAGCCACGGAAGTGTGACAGACAAGGTACATGATGGCGGCCACATCTATTTTACTCTTTCTGGTACAACCGAGTTTTCTGCCCAGAAAGTCTGGCTGGACGGCGGAGATCGGGAAAACCGCCCTGGTAACAGTGTTTTTCAGTTGTGGCGTTACCGAGAGGGACAGCCTTATACCAGTGCTGCCCCGGTGCGGGACAAGAATGGAAAGATTCTGGAAATGGCCGTGTCTACAGACGAAGATCAAATGGATATTGATTTCTCCCAGCTAAGCAATAACGATGGCGGAGAATCTGATCCCCTGCCCAAGTACGACTCGGAAGGTTACCGGTATATCTATGTGGTTCGGGAATATCTGGAAGGCGAAAACGCCGGAAACTACGAGCAGGTGTTCGGCGATGTAAAGAAGGACGACGCAACCGGCACCGTAACCTATACCGACCAGGTACCACCAACTGAAACCGAGCTGCCGGAAGAAACGATCCGTACCACAGCTTCCCGTGGAAATGACAATACCTTTGTATACGATAGCGGCACCCTTTCCAACCGGCGCAAGGGAACCACCAACGCCACCGCTGTCAAGAGCTGGGAAGCAGCGGCATTCCAAGCTCAGCTCAATGACGTGCGGGTGGAGTTTACCCTGCAGGTCCGTCCAAAAGGAGAAAGCACCGACGACCCGGAAAACGGATGGGAAACGGTGCTGGACAGCGACGGAAAACCCATACAGATCGAAATGGAGAACTTTACTGCGGAAGATCTGGTGGAACGCAGTGAAACCCGGTCTGCTTCCAAATACGGTCCCTTTGGCCGGGAAATGGAATACCGCTGGGTGGAGTCTGGTGTTTACCAAAAGAACGCAGATGGCGTCTATGGAGAAAACCTGCTGAAAAACGGCGTCTTTACGCTGCAGCAGGGGGGCCGGAAAATCCTTTACCGCAGCGAAAGTACCGTCTGCCAGGAGGAAGATGGCAGCTGGGTGACCCGGCTGGAAAACTCCATTGCCAACACCATTACTTACCATGTGGAAAAAAGATGGCATCAGAGCCTCAATCCCCAAGAGATTACCCTCCAGCTCTATGTAATGGGCGCGGATGGGACGGTAGGCAAACCTCTGTGTGAGTTTACCATGGACGGAACCGCGGACGGTACCCCCACCACTGTGACCATAGACGGCTTCGGCTCCTTCACGGTGCAGGAGGGGGAAAACGGGACCCCCGAAGATGGCAGCGACATCGGTCATATTTGGGCAGCGGATCTTCGTGATCTGCCCCAGTATGACAGCAGCGGGCGGCTCTATGAGTATGTGCTGCTGGAAAAGGTGGACGAAGACTCCGGCCGCATTCCTCAATCCCAAACCACTAAGGACGAGGATGGAAATTACACTACCGTGCTCACCAACGGCCCCGGCGAGGGCAACCAGATCCTGGTGCGCAAGTCCTGGATCGACGATGGAGACTCCCTCCATCGGGAATCGGTCACCATCGGCGTTTATCACAGAACCCAAACCGACCCTGAGACCCAAAAGCCTCTGAGAATCAGCGAAGTCACCCTGGAAAGTGGGATCTGGCTGAAAGAGGTGGGGATTGGCAGTTATACACCTGATGAAGTTTTCCTGGTGGAAGAAAAAATAGGCGGGAAAGAATTGGACTATGCCGCCCGTCTGGAAAACAGCCAGTCATCCCACTACGCGGAAGGAACTAATCATATCTATGAGGTCACCTACTCTGAAAAAGAGGAACTGGCAGGCGCCTCCTGCTACACGGTAACCAACCGACGTCTGGGGCATATCAACATCGTAGCCACCAAGTACTGGAACGATGGCGGGAACAACGGCCAGCGTATTGAGGACGCCCTGGAGGCTATCCCCCAGACCGAACGCCCCCGGCTGGTGCTGCGGCTGCAGTTTGCCAACCAGCTGGCCCAATATGACATTCGCCGCGCCGCCGAAGGCTATGACGAGATTTCCCTGGGGGGAGACTACATCCCCGTGCGGGACAACGGCGGAGATCCGGATGCTGAGAATGGCGGGGATTTCTCTACCATTCTGCGGGATTTGGAATATGGAGCAAATGATACGGAGTATTACTTCTCT
This sequence comes from Angelakisella massiliensis, assembly GCF_900104675.1. Taxonomy (GTDB): domain Bacteria; phylum Bacillota; class Clostridia; order Oscillospirales; family Ruminococcaceae; genus Angelakisella; species Angelakisella massiliensis. The sequence continues at coordinate 503,383 of NZ_LT629945.1, forward strand.
GGGCTGCCCAAGTATGACACAGAAGGCCGTGTGGCCCACTATACCATAGCGGAAATCTGGGTTGACAGCAGCGGCCAGGAGGTTTCTCTGACAAAACTGGCGGAAAAGAGCGCTCATACACAGGCATGGCAGAATCTGCTGGATGTCTGGAAAGAGTACACCACCTCCATCAAGCAGACAGATTACTCTGTAGAGGAGCATCACGACCGGGATACCCAGTCCATGTCGGTCACCAATTCCCGGGTGGGGTCTAAAGAGATCAGCTGGCACAAGCAGTGGCAGGATGCCTACGCCTATGAACAGGGTGTCCGTCCCGACCTCTATCTGGATCTTTACCGGTACACCTCCAATCCGGATACCGCGCAGAAGCTCACCCTTTACCGGTCCAACTACCGCTGGCGGCCGGTGGCATCGGAAGAAGAGGATCCTGATGGTCTTTACGATGAGAAATGGCACTGGCACGCCGTATTCAGCGGCCTGGACAAATACGATGATGATGGCTATGAGTATACCTACTACGCCATCGAGCATACCTCGGTAAACGCCAGCGACTTTGATTATCTCCCGGCCCAGTACAAAAAAACAGCCGATGGCGCAACCGGAACAGAACCCCTCGGAACCGTTGACGCGCCGCTGGACAACTCCGCCGTGGAAAGCGGCTGGATGATCGAGCTTACCGCAGAGTGCGCCTGCAACCAGCAGGATATCGGCAAATATCTGCTGCGGGAAGAGGGCACCTTCCTCAACGCCCTCAGCGGCGAAGCCCTCATTCAGGGAGACAAGATCTGGACCGGTCTGCCCACCGGTTACGATCGTGAAAATGATCTTCCCGGCGTCACCTTTACGGTGCAGCAAAAACTGCGCGGAGTGGTGACAAACGAAAAGATCGCCACCCTCACCATCACCTCTGAGGACTGGGAAAAGCTGCAGGCCTCGGGACGGTACAAATTCACCATTCAGTATCAAGGGAGCAATGTGGTTCATATCACCGGAGAGGGAGATCAACAGCAGATTGCCTTCCACCCTGAAGGAGATCCTCAAAACTGGAAGCCTCTGTCCAAGTACGATGAAACCAATGGCAATCTCTATGAGTATACCCTCAGTGAGAGTGTTCAGTTCATCGGTGAGGGAGCGCCCGCGGATGAAGTGGTGTTTGTAAAGGACGGGAGCGGGTTCTCCTTTATCAACCAGTATATTTCCAAACAGAACCTTACCCCCTTTACGGTGAAAAAGCACCTGTATCTGCCCAAGGATGAAAATGGAGCGTATGTTTTTCCCGGAGTGACCTTCCAACTGAGCCGGACCTATATCAAAAATGACGGAATCACTGTTTCCGCCCCTGAGATCCTGGGGACCGTCTCCTGGAAATCCCAGGATGTCAAGAAGGCCTGGGAGAGCATGACCGATGAGGATGAACAAAAGCAGAATGGCTATGTCACCGGCACCATTTCCTTCGGGGACCAGGAGATCTACGCTCCCAACGGCAGCCGTTACACCTATACCGTCACAGAAGTAAAGGATAACCTGGCCGGCTTTGACACCTGGGCGGCGGCAGGGGAACTCTCTGCGGCCAATGTGATGACGGATGCAAACAAACATGACCCAACAGCGGAAGGTTCCCCGGCAGAGCCACAGGTGACGGGCATCACACTGCAGGCCCTCCCAGAGGGTCAGCAGGCCCCCATTTACGCCACCTTTGCCAACCAGCGTACGGAAATCCAGCAAACCCTTACGGCAATTCAGGGCACCAAGATCTGGAAGGATTTTGGCAATCATTTCGGGCTGCGGGCGGAAGACTTCACATCTCAGTCAAGCGATAAAGGCGGCAGCGCCATTACGCTTACCCTGTCCCGCTACGCCAAAACGCAGCCGGGGCAGAACAACGCCATCGATCTGGAGCCGGTGACCGCTACCTTCCAGGGCGACTGGTATGAGGATGGGGTGAAAGACCCAACCACCGATAACAAAACCCTGTATTCGACCTGGTACTACTCCTTCGTTTCTCAGGCAGATGACCAGGTCCTGGAGAAGTACGCCCCCAATGGTATGCCCTGGATCTATGTGGTGGAAGAAACCCTCACAGGCGACCTGACAAACTACGATGTGGAAAAGGGCAGAGTGGAGCTGTCCGCTCAAAACGCTGTGCCGGAAGACGGTACCCTTACCCTCACCCTGCCGGAACTTGTCAACTCTCTGGAACGCACGGTCACCTATTCCAAGAACTGGGTGGACAAAAACGGCCAGCCCATCACCGAGGATGTCCTGGGCTACCCTGTGGAGGTCACCTTCCGGCTGGATGTGGCAGAATACACCCGCGAACCCACAGGAGAAACCGACCAGAACGGAAAGCCTGTGTACAGCTACGACATTGTCGGCGGAAATAATGGCTGGCAAACTGCTTCCAACTACTTTGACCCCAAAAATGGAAACATCGCTCAAGAGGCCTACAATGCCATTTTTGGAGGCTCTGCCCCACCCTTCAGCCAGGTCTTGGAGGGACATTTGGGGGATGCGGCGGTATGGGGTGTAGAGTTCGACGGTCCCACCAAGCTGCCGGTGGCTATCCGCAAAAACAGCGGCCAACACACTGGGGAGATTGTTCTGCTGACCTACCGGGTGGTGGAGACACAGATCAACAGGATCGGAGAAGACGGTACAAAGACCCCTGTTGTTTCCTTTGGTGTGGAGCCATCTGATGACGGCAAAAAATATACATACACCTATCCGGCTGGCTCTTTCTTTGAGCCGGTTTACTATCCGGATGGCTTGTCTGATGGCCCCAAAGAGTATAACCACTCCTATACCCGCAGCCTCTGCAACACCTTGGATGAGGCCGCACTCACTGTAACAAAGCAGTGGGTGGGCGACCACCAGAACGCTTACAATACCCGCCCGGCTACCACCCGTACCGGCGGATATACCTGGCAGACCAGCCTGCTGATCCAGCGCAGTGTTTCCCCGGATCAGTCTGACAGCTGGGAACATATCTATACAAGAAACGGCCAGCCCGCCCCCCTCATTGTTACCCTTTACGGTGACAATTCCCAGCATCGCGTAGACTTGAGTATCTCCGGGCTGCCTGTGAAAGATGGGGAAGAAAATCCCTACACCTATCGGGTCCGGGAACTTTCGGCGGATCTCAACTGGGTGGACACCACAGATCCGGAGGTGTCTGCCGCCATCCAGGATATCACAGAAAAAGGCGACCAATCGTCGTTTGTCCTGGGGGCGGATGCCCACTACAACACCGCCTATACCGTGACCTATCCGCAAAATAATCCTGCAGCCGCCGTCAACACTCTGGACAGCACCAAACTGTATGCCTCCAAGGAGTGGATCCGGGACGAAAACCTGACCACCGGCGTCACCTTCCAGCTGCAGTATCAGGTTTCCGCTACCCAGTGGAGGAACCTATCCGCGCCTGCCGGAACAGTGGCTCTCAACGGCACAGCAGACACCCCTGCGGCAAATGATCCCAGCTATGAGCTGGATCCGGAGACCGCTTCTCCCTATCGCTGGATGGCTGTATGGGAGGATCTGCCCCTGCGTATACCGGGCAGCTGGCTGACAGACGAAAACAGTGTCACAAACTACCGCATTGTGGAAACGGTGGCTGGCGGTCAAGGCGGAAACTATATCCAGACCAGCGCTGCCGAAGACTATTCAAATGGTGGTGAAACCTACACCATCTGGAGGTTTGTCAACACCCAGAAGACCACCTATCAGGTGCAGAAAGTCTGGGCCCTGGACGCGGGTGTGAATCCGCCCAATGCGACCGTTACCCTCTACCGCACCACCGATGAAAGTAAGATCGGCACCGGCCAGGGCGAGCTGGTGAGCGTAAGCGGCAATCCTCATACCTTCAGCGGCAGAACTCCTGCCATCAAGTCCTTTGCCAACCTGCCAAAGTATAGCGAAAACCATCAGCTTTATTACTACTACGCTTTGGAAACAAGGATCGGAACCACGGATGTGGATGTCCCTGATGAAGAGGGCTATGCAACCATCGGCACTCAGGCCAATCGTTATGACGCCTACCACAGCTGGGCGGCGGATCACACCAAGACTACGGTGCTCAACATCGGCTATAAGGACCTTCCCATCACCAAGGTCTGGAAAGACAATGGCGATGCCTACGGCACCCGCCCGAATGATTTGGCCCTTACCCTCTACCGCACACCAGCGGGTGGCAGGGAGGAAGCGGTTACCGCAGTACAGCCTGAGTGGACCGATCATGGCGACAGTACCTGGACCCTGACCTACACCGGCCTGCCCATGGCGGACCCACAGGGCAATGTCTACACCTACCGGGTCGAGGAGGAACCAATTTCGGAAATCTCCGGAAAGGGCAGCTATGTCCCCACCGGGCCGGTATCGGAAAACGGCGGGTTCACCCTTACCAACACCCTTAACGGGGAGACTGCGCTCACTGTCACCAAAAACTGGGTGGACGGCGACAATGCGGATAAGACCCGTCCCCAGTCCATCACGGTCACTTTGTATCAAAACGGGCAGCCAATGCCGGGTAAGACGGTGGAAATCAAGGCCCCCAATGCGCTGCAGCAGCTTTTCGGCGCCGACGGCAACCAGTGGAGCTATACCTTTACAAATCTGCCCAAATACGATGAGGACGGTATGGAGTATACCTACACGGTCACCGAGGAGCCGGTCAACGGCTACAGCTCTGCCCAAAGCGGCGCCACCTTCACCAATATGCTGCTCACCAGCGTACAGGCGGAGAAGATCTGGCCGGGAGTGGCTGAAGCAGACAAAAAGCCGGTTACTGTGAAACTCTACCATACCACCGCTGACAACCCCACTGAAAACGACTGGACCGAGGTGCCTGTATCTGAGGGCGGCGGCGAGAAGATCATCACAGCACCTGATTGGACCATCACCTACAGCAGCCTTGTCCGGTTTGCACCGGATGGCAGCCGCTATAAATTCAAGGTGGCGGAAACTGCAATCGACGGCAAACCGGTCACGGACTATGACTACATCATTCAGTACGGCGAGAATGACACCTCCACAGCCGGCTTGATTGAACTGCTGGTGGCGAACATCAACCCCGGCAGCCTGACCGGCACCAAAACTTGGAAGGACAATGGAAACGTTTACAGCACCCGGCCTTCTAAACTGGAGCTGACCCTGGAGCGCACCACCGTGTGGAACAATCCCACTGAGGATGACTGGAAGGAAGTGCCCGCAGGCGAATATACCCTCACCTGGTCCAATACCGATACTGATCAGTGGACCTATATCATTGAGGGATTCCCATCTGCCGACGGCACAGGCAATCTGTATCTCTACCGTGTGCGTGAGGAAGCCATTGATCCTCTCCCCGGCGGCGACCACTACCAGGAAACCAGCGGCAGCAGCGGGGATTACGATTTTACCAATACGCTGCGGGGTACGCTGGATATCCCGGTAACCAAAGTGTGGCAGGACAATGATGACGCCTTTGGCCTCCGGCCGAAGCAAATCACCCTGGAACTGTACGCAAACGGAGGTACAGATCCTGTCGAAACCGCCCAGCTGAATGCCCCCAGTCTCTTGGATCTTTTGCTGGGCGATCGTCAAAACATCTGGCGCTATACCTTTGAAGACCTGCCCAAATACGACGACAGCGGCGCCTATATCACCTATGAGGTCCGGGAGGTTCTGACAGCGGAGGACGGAGAAGTTTACCAAGTGACGGTCTATCCGGAATCGGCGGACGCTTCTGACCTGCCGGCGGAGGGATTCACCCTCACCAATACCGGCGAGGGACGTCTGCTGGTTACCAAAACCGTCACCGGAAGCCGCGGTGACCGCAGGAAAGACTTCACCTTCACCCCTGTGTTTGTAAATGGCGCGGACGAAGAACTGACCCAAGCCTTCCCCTATGAAAAAACCTTCAGGACGGCACGGTCCAAACCGGAGAGATTGTCAGCGGCGAAAGCTTCCTGCTGAAGGACGGCGAACGGATGAAGATCGACGGTCTGCCCGGCACAACCCGCTACACCGTCACCGAAAGCGACAACTCCGGCTACCGGGTAAGCTCTTCCGGCGCTGACGGAGAGATCCTGCCCGGCGTGGAACGAACCGCCAGCTTTAACAACTACCGCGGCGGCAGCGGCGGGGGCGGCGGGTCAACCCCGGATCCCAAGCCTCAAGAAGAACCGACCCCTGATGATTCCCTCCCACAAACAGGACAGAACTGGATGCTTCCCTTCCTGCTGGCAGCTGCGGGGGGAGCGCTGGTGGCCACCGGAACATGGATGAGCCGCCGGAAAGGGAGGAAGCATGATGACCCATGATACAAGCCATCGGATGGGTCTGATCTTTATCCTGCTGGGGGCGGCGGCACTGACCGCCGCCGCCCTCCTGGCTGGACGCAACCTGCTGGTGGAGCACCGCGCGGAACGAAATGCCTCCCAATTGCTGGCCCAGGTAGAACAATGGTCTGCACAGCCGGAACAGGTCATCGACCAGGCTGTGCTGGCAGAAGCCCCGGAGGATTCACCCACCATTTGGGACAGCTATGATGTGGACGGGGTGCTCTCCATCCCCAGCCTGGGGCTGAAGCTGCCCGTTCTGAGCCAATACACCGAGGATCTGCTGAAGGTAAGCCCCTGCATTTATCAGGGGCTGGGGGGCAGCCAGCCCCAGCGACTGGTGATCGCGGGGCACAATTATCGTTCCCACTTCGGCTCTCTGAACCAGCTTGCTCCGGGAGATGAAATCACCTACCGCTCTCTGGATAAGACTGAAACCTTTTTCCGGGTGACCCAACTGGTGGAAATCGGTGCTGAGGATGCCGTCCTTCTGGAGGAAGGCCAATGGGATCTGACCCTCCTTACCTGCAATCTGGATATGAGCAGGCGCCTTCTGGTGCGCTGCGGCATGATTGTCCCGGATTCCCAATAACGCGGGATAAATGATTCGGGGAACATACCCTGGGAGGGGGGAAATGAAATCAAAGAAAGCTTATCCGCATATTGTCACCGCCAAAACACTCTTTGGCTTCTTCTGCAATGGGATGGGGAAGCCAACGCGCCATTATCCCCCGATTCCATCCCGTATGGCAGCACAAAAAAAGTATGGTGGAAATGTGAAAACGGCCATCGCTGGCAGGCAACCGTTAATAATCGCACCTCCGGCGGTACCGGATGCCCCTACTGTTCAGATAAAGCAGTTTGTCCAGGTGAAAATGACTTGGCAAGCCGATATCCAGATTTGGTCAAAGAATGGCATCCAACCAAAAATATTCCGCTGATGCCCAGCGATGTGTTGCCCGGAAGTGAGAAAAAGGTTTGGTGGCAATGCTCAAAAGGCCACGAATGGATCGCAGAGATCCGGTCCCGCGTAACAGGCAGCGGCTGTCCTATCTGTACCAATCGTAAAGTGTTAATTGGTACGAACGACTTGGCAACCCTATATCCCCATTTGGCCAAAGAATGGCATCCAACCAAAAACGGAGAATTGATGCCTGACTCTGTAACCTGTGGTTCCAAACGCAAAGTTTGGTGGCAATGCTCAAAAGGTCACGAATGGTGTGTTTCGGTTCAGTCCAGAGTATTGAATGACACTGGGTGCCCCGTGTGCGCCGGAAGAATCATCATACCAGGAGAAAATGATTTGGCTTCCCATTTTCCGGACATTGCCAAAGAATGGCATTCTGAAAAGAATAACGCTCTTTTACCCTCCATGGTAGCCCCATTTTGCAAACTTCATGTCTGGTGGCGATGTCCTTTCGGCCATGATTATATAGCTACCGTGGAAAGCAGAACAGCAAAACACTCCGGCTGCCCATATTGTGCCGGAAAAAAAGTGCTGCCAGGGTTCAATGATTTGGCAACCTGTCAGCCTCAAATTGCGGCTCAATGGCATCCCTCTCTCAATGATTCTCTCACACCCCAGATGGTCACTGCCGGTTCCCATAAAAAGGCTTGGTGGATTTGCGCAGCAGGTCATGTCTGGAAAGCTGCGATTTACTCCCGCACCGGTAAGCAGCAGCGCGGCTGTCCAGTATGTGCGGGTGTCGTCAGCGGAAAAAGGAAATTGCGGTACGAGAAAATGATGGCAGAGATCAAGTACAAGGGGTAACAGCCAGATTGGTGAAGAGATTGGTTGGAAAAGTGCGCTGCTGAGCTTGTAATAACATACTGCTTTATTGCAACAAACCGCAAAGGTGTCCCCAGCAAATCAACGCTGGCGGCGCCTTTAAACAGGAACATGGAAGCTTTGAAAGCTTCTTTTAAAGAACAATGCTGCCAGCCATCAATCGTGGCCGGCAGCATTGTCTTTCTCATCTCTTTTTCTGTTAAATCTAAAGCGTCAGGAAAAAATTCAGCACCGGAGCACCATATGACCTGCTCCATCCACTGAAAAAGTACCACTTTTTATGAGCATAATCCGTCAGCCGCTTCCGCCAGATAAAAATCCTCTGTATGGCTGTCCGGGAAAATTATAAACAGTGGTTTAATATGTATCCATATTTTCCGGTGGGTTCCCCACCACGCTCACCCAAAAGAATCGCCATACTGTTCTCTCTTTAAGTCTCCCTTTAAATCAGGGGCCTCACCTGCTGCCAGTCAACTTTTCTTTAAGCTGGGCCATCACAAGCAGGGGGGTGCTCCACTATTCTCTGAATTCCTCTGGCAATACGCCGGTGGACGTCTTGGAAATGTCCTCCCGGCCAAAATTCCAGCTCTACAGCAATCCCCTGCCTTGACAGCAGCTCGGCGGCGGAGCGGGTGGCATTCTCCACCTGAGCCAAACGAAGATTCCGGGTCCGTTTTTCTTTCTCGCCCAGAGAAAGATATACTTTCTGGGGCGGACAAACCAGCGGCTCCCGTTCCAGCAGCTGCAAAAAACCATCATACCACAGAGAACCGGACATAGATGCCGCCAGCTGAAAACAGTTTGTCTGAGTAAGAGACCAAAGGGCAAACAATCCTGCCAGAGAATATCCCGCCAGCGCCCTGCGCCGGGGATGAAAATCCATCATTTTCTCTCCCTGGGGAATCAGCACCTCTGTGAGCAGCGTTAAAAAGGCGCCGCCTTTACCGGCAAAATCCGTTCCTTTGCCAAAGGCCCCTGGAGCGGGCCAGGGAGAAAGATCCCTGTTCCAGTCCAATCCCCCCACGGCTCCCAAAACAGGACGGGGGGAAGGAAGCAGCTCCCATACAGCCTCCCCTTCCTCTGGAGAAAGGGGACAGTAAACTGCATCTCTTGCTTCTCCCTCACTGAAGTAGGTGAGCGTATAGCCTTCTGCTTTTATTTGGCGGCACACAGTTTCTTCCTCCCCTCAGTAAAAGCTCCCGCGCAGATACGTTCTTTCTCCTTCAAGGGATGATGGCTACCTTGATCACGCCTTCCCTGCGATGTTCAAAGAGATCATACGCCGCCTCAATCTCTCTCAGGGGATAGGTATGGGTGATCAGCGGAGTGGTATCGATTTTCCCCTGGGCGATCAGTTCCAGTGTCTGGGGGCAGTTGCAGCCGTCCACTCCTCCGGTTTTGAATATGAGATTTTTTCCATACATCTCCGGCAGCGGCAGTATCTGAGGTTCGTCATACAGGGCGATCACCGTCACAATGGCATTGGGACGGGCGCATTGCCAAGCCAGCTGGAAGGTGGAAGGGCCTCCCGCTGCCTCCAGCACCACATCCGCCCCTCCATGGTCACTGTGTTCCCGCACAAAATTCACCGCTTCTTCCGGGCCCACTGTGAATACGCCAGGATAAAGGCGATTGATGAATTCCCGGCGCTGGGGGTCCTGTTCACAGACAATCACCTGCCGGGGGCCTTTCAGCAGCACACACTGAAGCGTACAAATACCAGTGGGACCCGCGCCGATGATCAGCACCGTATCCATGGGGGAAATTTCGGAAATCTCCGCCCCCCAATAACCGGTGGCCAGAATATCTCCCACAAACAGGGCCTGGCTGTCTGTAACCTGGTCCGGAATCCGGTTGAGGCCCTGGTCCGCATAAGGGACACGGACATATTCCGCCTGACCGCCGTCAATGCGGCATCCCAATGCCCAACCGCCATTGGGGTCAGTGCAGTTGTTTACCCAGCCGTTGCGGCAGAAAAAGCATTCTCCGCAAAAGGTTTCCACATTCACTGTCACCCGGTCGCCAGGCTGCACGGTGGCAACATCCGGTCCTGTTTGCTCCACGATACCCACCATCTCATGCCCCACGGTGATCCCAGGTACCGCCCGGGGAACAGAGCCATGCTTGATATGCAGGTCGCTGGTGCAAATGCTGGCAAGCGTCACCCGAACAACAGCGTCACGGCTGTCCTGAATGGTTGGGCGCGGCTTATCCAAGAGGCGAAAATCTCCTTTTCCACAATAAGTGTATGCAAGCATGACGGTTCCTCCTTTTGACAGACTGCTCAGCCGTTCTTTGAATCACACCGCAGCCTGAGTCATTTCTTGTTTTTTCTGACATTGTTTCCATCTGTCCGGAAAATTGGATGGACTTTTTCCTGATATTCTTTTGTGCCGGAAGCTGCTGATAAAGCCTCCGGCTGTCTTTTTCCTTTCCCCCAGATCTCCCCTTTGATAAAAGCAGCAGCCTTCTGCACCACTGCCGGAACAGAGTTGTTTTCTCCCGCAGCAAACAAGGGACAGCCAGAAAGAAATCCGGAAAAAGAAAACCTCAAATCATCCATTGATATTTTTTTCATTATACTCCCCTTCCTGCCGTTGAACAAGGCAGAGTGCCGCTCAAAATGGATGTTTTAACGCAGATGATATTGCCTGGGATATTTCCAGCTTTCACCTGCACTGAGCATGAATAGCGCCCCCTTTTCCCCGCATATCCTAATTTCGGGGTGATCATGATGGAAAAAAATCAATGGAAAACCTATCTGTTCTGGATCGCGGCAGCGGAAGGAGCCGGCGCTCTTTCCGGATGGCTGAGCCGTCAGGGAACCGCCATCTATGAGCAAACTGTAGTCAAGCCGCCTTTTTCCCCTCCGGGTATCGTTTTTCCCATCGTGTGGGCAATTCTTTTCGCCCTCATGGGAATCAGCGCTGCCCGCATTTCCCTCACCGCACCATCTGAGCAGCGAAGGAAATGTCTGCGGCTGTTTGTGCTTCAGCTGGGCGTAAACTTTTTGTGGAGCCCCATTTTCTTCAACTGGCAAAAATTCGGGCTGGCGCTGATCTGGCTGCTGCTGTTGTGGGTACTGGCGCTGAGTATGATCCGCTGTTTTTATCAGCTGGACCCACCTGCCGCGTGGCTGCAAATTCCCTACTTGCTGTGGCTGACCTTTGCCGCCTATCTGAACTTTGGGGTATGGATGCTTAACCGGTGAAAAACACGCTTGTTTTCATGACTTCGCGCATATCCCTCTGCGTGTGCCAAACTTTTTCGACACGCTCAAAGGGCGTTCCCTGCCGGGAACGCCCTTTTTCATTTATCTGTCTTTCAGATCATACAGGCACTTTCCTTTTATGCCTCGCCGCCGCTCTGATAGCGGGCTACATGCTCCTTTATTTTGTCAAAGGATTCCCGGCTGATCACATGCTCCATCCGGCAGGCATCCTCTGCTGCTGTGTCAGGAGAAACTCCCAGTGACACCAGCCAGGTAGATAACAGCCGATGCCGTTCGTACACCCGCTCCGCGATCTCCAACCCCTTTGGGGTGAGGGTAATCAAACCGTCCTTATCCATTTCGGCATAACCGTTTTGACGCAGCAAGCTCATGGCGCGGCTTACACTGGGTTTGCTGAATTGGAGATAGGCAGCAATATCAATGGAACGAACCGTTCCGTTCTGATTACTCAACACCAGAATCGCTTCCAGATAATTTTCGGCTGATTCCTGGATTTTCACAACAACCCGCTCCTTTTCCGCTCTCTCACCAATGGGCAAATTCATACGGGAGCGGTATTTTTGCTTATTGTAACATAAATCCCCCGGCGGCGCAACCAAGGCCATCGGGGGAAAAGGCTTCATCAGAAGGAGTCACTTCCGCTCAAATCCCACATATCTTGTTCCCTGGAAGGTCAGGCTTCCCCGATCTCCCTCAACCAGCATTCCATACTCCTCGCCGGAAAGGCACAGCTCCATCCGGTCTCCGCTTTCCACCTGAAAAGTGACATAGTAAGTGGTATGTCCCATGTGGTTTTTGCTCCCTCTGTGATAATTGGTCCGCCGGGATACCACCTGGGCCTCTACCGTCAGCACAGGAGAAGCGTTATTGCGTTTCCACTGCCGGACACTGCGAAACAGGGAAGCCACAACCACTCCCATGGTCAGAAAGAAAATAAGGAAAAAGAACAGAGGAAACAAATACTCAAAAAATCCCATCATCCCAAAGCCCATGGAGCGCCATCTCCCTTGCTGTCAATATTTGCAGAACAGAGCGGTAGCGTAGGATTCCCCTTCGTTCTCATCCAGGGGACAGGTGAGGATACCTACACCGATAGAAGTAAACTCAGGATAAATCATCTGCGCGTAATGATCGGGGCTGCTTTTCCACAGGCTGAACCACCGGTAGGCGGAAACCTCCTCGTCAGCGGGGCGATTGGACCAGGCCAAATTTTCCGCCGCCAGGGTATAATCCACCGGCACATCAATCTGCAAAACAGTTTCCCAGGGGTCGCCGTTATGACGATGATGACCAAAATAATTATAACGGTACAGCTCCGCACTGCGCACACGGGCAGCCAGCGCCAGATCCTTATCATAGGTCAGCGGCTCCAGGCCCAAAGACTTCCGTTCCTTATTGATCAGCAGGATCACCTCTGCCTCCACAGCTTCCAGGTAGGAGCTTCCTTCAAACTGGGGGGCCACATACACCCGTCCCCCTTCGGAATATCCCAGCGGCAGCTCTGTGGCGTCGCTGGCGGACTGCTCGGGCAATTCCGGTATCTGGCTCTGGCTCTCAGGCACAGAGGATGACTGGGAGGAAGCCGGCGGCAGGCTTTGGGACTGGCTGGAAGAGCTGCTTTCAGCCGGAGCCTCACTCTCCTCCTTGGAAGATGACTGGGAAGAGGAGGATTCCTCCGAAGAAGACCTGGGAATAAACTCTGCTGGCTGGGAGGAGGTGGAAGAACCGGCTCCGGAAGAAGGTGACTGCGGCATATCCGAGGGCATACAGGCCGCAACCAGAGAAAACAGCACCGCAACCGCAAGGATACAAGCGATACTCCTTTTCATCAGACAACCTCCATCTTGGCCGGAACGTTACCGGCTTTCTTCTGCCTCATTGCAGATTCTTGTTTCATTATAGAGTGAACACCTGTAAAATGCAACGAATAATGATGGCAAAAAATTAAATAAACCGTGAAAAAATCTGTGATTTTTCGGTAAATTTTTTATGTTCACCCACATTATTACAAGTGTCGTTTTCCCCCTGCTTTTTTTGCAGCAAAAAGGGGAAATTTCTCATTTTTTGCAGAAAAGGCAGATAAACGAAAAATTCCGGCTGCATCAGCAGCCGGAATTATTGGTGACCCGTACGAGAATCGAACTCGTGTTACCGCCGTGAAAGGGCGGTGTCTTAACCGCTTGACCAACGGGCCTTAACCTGCAATGGGCGATAAAGCTCGACTTTATCGCCCATTGCTTCATGGTAGCGGTAGTGGGATTTGAACCTACGACACTTCGGGTATGAACCGAATGCTCTAGCCAACTGAGCTATACCGCCATATGAACGCCTTTAGCAGGCGAAAGTTATTATACCGGATTCATTCGAGAATGTCAACACTTTTTTCGCTTTTTTTCATATTTTTCTTTCTCTGTTTAAAACGCTCTTGCCCCTGCCCCTCTGGTATGCTATGCTCAGGCTGGATCTATGCTCTGTTTGAGCCATTCTAAAGCCATCAGAAGGGAGAACACCGTTATGCTCACCGGAAAAGTACAGCCAGCATCCCTGTACAGTCTCTGCCTGCCCCATTGGGAGGATATCCTCGCCTTTGCCGCCACAGCAAAAAACCTTTCTCCCGGCTCCTACCAGCTGGAGTGCGGAGTACGGGTGCTGGTAAAAAGCTATGACACCAAAGCCCCCGAACAGTGCAGATACGAATCCCACCGCAAAACAATCGATCTGATGATTGGCCTGGAGGGGGAGGAATACATTTATGTTCTCCCCGCCCAACAGCTGACCCCGTCGGAAGAACAACCGGAAAGGGACGCCATCAAATATCACGAAAATCCGCTGCTGGGGCGGGTGCTGCTGTCCCCAGGCAGTTTCGCCGCCTTCTTCCCGGGAGAGGCCCATGGTGTAGGAGTCTGGACCCAGGGGGAGAAACAGCCCCTGAAAAAGCTGGTGGTAAAGCTTCCTGTTGAGGAATGATCCCAGCGAAAACAAGGGGTTGAGATTAAATACAGAAGGACCTCAAACCCTTGTGACAGTGGAGAAGGTGGTGTACAGATACATCCCCACTGCCAGCAGCATGGGAATACTGGTGCAGACGCAAAAAGCCAATTCACCCGGCAGCAGCAGCTTGTCCCGGGCAGGCGCCAGGGCAAACACTGACCCGAACCGCACCCGAAGCCACACCAGGCATGGAACAGCCAATATCAGCGCCGCCCCAATGCCATTCCATGTGAAGGCGAGAGCCGCCCCGGCAGGCAGAAGCCATTGGGCCACTGTCATGACCCAGGCAAAGCTATTGTATAAAAAGTGGATGGCAATGCCGGTGAAAAGACTGCCGGAACGGACAGTAAACACACCCAGCACCAGCCCCATGAGCAAGGCCGTGGGCATCTGCCCCAATGTGGTGTGGCAAATACAAAAGGCCACAGCGCTGACCGCCACCGCAAACCGGTCTCCATACCGGCGCAAAGGCTGGAGCAGCACCCCCCGGAAAAGCAGTTCCTCAAAAAACGCAGGAAGCACCGCCGTGGACAAATAAGAAAGCAATAACGGCCAAAAGCCCGGCGCCAGCGCCGGGCGGTATGAATCTCCTTCCAGGCCCAGCCGGCCCAGCCAGTTGAGCAGCAATCCTCCCAGGAAATTTGCCGCCATAGCCAGCCCCAGGGCAGCTCCCACAGCGGGAAGGAGATAATCCCTCCGGGGAACAGACAGCGGCAGCTGACGGGCGGGGCCATCGGGAAAAATGGCCAAACCGCACAGGATGGCCCCTGCCATGGAAAAACTATAGCTGGCCATGGACATCAGCTGCGCGCCGGTGATACTCAAAGATACTCCCCAAAGCTCCATTACCCGCTGAAGCCCCAGCAGGCAAAAACGTGCCACATTGCTCAGCAGCAGCAGCACCAGCAGCGTCACCCCTGCCGCTGCCAGCAGCTGGCGCAGCTGACGAAGCGCCAGACGCCTGCGGCTGTACAGATCCCCGTCCTCAAACATCCTGTTCTCTCCTTTTCCCGCTCCGGCGGGGGTTGGTCACTCCTCACAAACCACTGACGCCCCTTGGGTTCCAGCGGATACGGTGAAGGCATTATAGTATTCCAGCCCAAGCATCTGCCCCACAAAGCACCCGGGGAAACGGCTCAGGTCGTTATTATAGGACAACACCGCCTCATTATAGCTTTTGCGGGCAGCCGCCATCTGGGTCTCCACATCCGTCAGCTTCTGCCACATTGTCTGAAGCTGGGACGTCTCCCCTGTAATTCCTTCGCCCTCCGGCAGCGCCAGAAGGTACAACACCGCCTGGCTGAGCTGTTCGTCGGCAGCAATTTTTTCATCCATCGTCACAGCGCTGGTCATGGCATCCCGCGCCGCCTTCAGCTGCTCCACCGCATCCGGATCAAGCTGCGGTGAGTTTTCTGCCGCCGATACCAATCCCGGCAGCAGGGCATTGCGCTGCTCAAGGCGCAGATCCAACCCTTCAATGGCGCTTTCCACCTGCTGTCTGCCGCGGACCAGACGGCGGCCCGCTGCCACAGACCATGCTCCAGTGAACACCAGCGCCGCGGCCAATGTCAGCGTCATCCAACGAAGACGCCGCTTTACGGCAGCATCCATTCTCTTGGTACCTCCTTTTGAGACCGGATTTCCGGCCTGCCACCAGCGGAAGCTCTCTCCCGCCGTTTTTTCCTGTGCTCTCATGGAGAGACTCCTCCCTTCCGGCAATTCCGCCCATGGGGCAGCTATCAGGTAAAGATCACCTTTCCTTTCCAGGAAAAAGGCTTCTGATCATTTTTGATGTTGATTTTATTATACCCTCCCGCAAAACCGACTTCAATAAACTCCCGTAACATCTTCATGACCATATTGTGAACCTGATACGAAACCGCCTGCTTTTTTATGACAAAACCGGCAAAAATACGATTTTAGGGAGAAATTTTCCTGCTGTGGGGGGACAAGGGGTTCCATTTTCCGGGTGTTGGTGATATAATCTGAAAGTTAAGGGAAAAATCTGTACGATATGCTTAGAATTCAGGAGGTATCCTTGTGAAAAGGGAAGATCTGAGAAACATTGCCATCATCGCCCACGTCGACCACGGCAAGACCACCCTGGTGGACGAGATGCTCAAGCAGGGCGGTACCTTCCGCAGCAATCAGGTGGTTCAGGACCGTGTTATGGACTCCAATGACCTGGAGCGGGAGCGGGGCATCACTATTCTGGCCAAAAACACTTCCACCACTTATAATGGTGTGAAAATCAACATCGTGGACACCCCCGGCCACGCCGATTTCGGCGGCGAGGTGGAGCGGGTGCTGAAGATGGTGGACGGCGTGCTGCTGCTGGTGGACGCCGCCGAGGGCCCCATGCCCCAGACCCGTTTTGTACTGGAAAAGGCCCTGGCGCTGAATCTGCGGGTCATCATCATCATCAACAAAATCGACAAGCCTGACGCCCGTATCAATGAAGTGGTGGACGAAGTGCTGGAACTGCTGATGGATCTGGGCGCCACTGACGAACAGCTGGACAGCCCCACCATTTTCTGCTCCGGACGGCAGGGCACCGCTTCCTATTCCCCCAATGTTCCCGGCGAGAATCTGGCTCCTTTGTTTGACACCATCATCAGCTATGTACAGCCTCCCCAGGGAGATGAAACCGCTCCTCTGTCCGTTCTGGTTTCCAGCGTGGACTACAGCGAGTATGTGGGCCGCATCGCCGTGGGCCGCATCGAGACCGGCGTGATGAAGGTGAACACCGAAGCTGCCGTCTGCGATTACCACAATCCCAACGTTTCCGGCAAGGCTAAGATCACTGCCATTTATCAGTATGACGGCCTCAAGCAGACCCCTGTGGAAACCGCTACTGTAGGTGACATCGTCGCCTTCTCCGGCATTGAGGACATCAACATCGGCAACACCGTCTGCGCCCCCGGCTACCTCAATCCCATCCCCTTTGTGAAGATTTCCGAACCCACCATGGAGATGACCTTCTCCGTCAACGACAGCCCCTTTGCCGGTAAAGAGGGCAAATGGGTCACTTCCCGTCAGATTCGGGACCGTCTTTACAAGGAGCTGCTCAAGGACGTCTCTCTCCATGTGGAGGACACCGACAGCGCCGACAGCTTCCGGGTGCTGGGCCGTGGTGAGATGCATCTGTCCATCCTCATCGAAACCATGCGCCGGGAAGGCTATGAGTTCCAGGTGGGCGCCCCCAAGGTGCTGATGCACAAGGATGAAAACGGCAAGATGCTGGAGCCCTATGAGGAATTTGTGGTGGACGTTCCCGAGCAGTATATGGGCAGCGTCATGGAGAAGATGGGCACCCGCAAGGGTGAGCTGCAGTCCATGGCTCCCAAAGGCAGCCGGATGGAACTGAAATTCATCGTCCCCTCCAGAGGCCTGTTCGGATATCGCAGCGAGTTCCTTACCGACACCCATGGTGAGGGCATTCAAAGCTCTATTTTCCACAGCTACGGAGAATTCAAGGGTGAGATTTCCAGCCGTAAGGTGGGCAGCCTCATCGCCTTTGAAACCGGAGAAGCGGTGGCTTACGGTATCTTCAACGCTCAGGACCGCGGCATGATGTTCATCGATCCCGGCGACAAGGTTTACGCCGGTATGGTGGTGGGCAGCAACCCCAAAGGCGAGGACATCACCGTCAATGTCTGCAAGCGCAAGCATATGACCAATACCCGTGCCAGCGGCAGCGACGACGCTCTGCGTCTGATCCCCCCCAGACATATGAGCCTGGAGGAGTGCCTGGAGTTCCTGGCTCCTGACGAGCTGCTGGAAGTAACCCCCAAACACATCCGCATCCGTAAAAAGCTGCTGGATCATGCCCAGCGAATGAAAGCCGCCGCGGCGAAAAAAGAGAAATAAAAATTTTCTGTCTGATAAAAACAGCGCCCCGATCTGTAATTGGATCGGGGCGCTTTTTTTGAATATAGGGAAAAGCTGGCATCCTTCCGGGAAGGCCGCCATATCCCCCGAATAAGCCGCCTGGTTTCTGATAAAACCAGCAAAGATGTCTCCGGTTTTCTACACCTTTGTGGGCTGAGAGAGGGATATAAAATCGGGCATAGGTCCTGATTTCACGACTTTCAAATCGCAGTATCTTTCAAGATAATTTTCAACAACTGAAACAGCGCCCCGGTCCATAACAGGATCAGGGCGCTGTTTGGTTTTTATATTTTTTTCATGGCTCAGGCGGTAACAGCAGACAGGTCCTCCAGGGTGGGTTTGCGGCCGGTCTTGGCGGACTGACGGCGCACCGCCGCGGAAAGAAGGAAATTGATGGTGAAATACACCGCTGCCATCAGGGCGAACAGGGTAAACACCTGAGCGGTGGAGGTGAAGCGGCCCATAAGGATCATGCCCTTGCCGGTAAACTCCTCAATGGCCACCGCCCACAGGAAAGAGGAATCCTTGACGATGGTTATGACCTGGGAGAGGAGAGCGGGCACGATGGAGCGGAAGCACTGGGGCACTACAATGAACCGGAGCACCTGCAGGAAGGTAAAACCCTGAGAATGGCCCGCTTCAAATTGCCCCTTGGGGATACCGCCGAGGCCACCCCGGATGATTTCGGCGATGATGGCGGTTTCAAACAGTGTCAAGGACACCACACCGGACCAAAGAGGCGGAATAGGTGTGAGGAAGCGGATCCCCAGAATCCACAGGATCAGGGGGGTGTTCCGCAGCACCTCAATATACATCGCCGCCAGTTTGCCCCAAAATCCCAGGCTGTAGCTGCGCAGCAGCGCCAGGATCAGCCCCAGGCAGATACTCAGCAGAATGGTGCTGCCGGCATAAAATATGGTCATCTTCAAACCGTCCAGAAGAAACAGCAGGTTTTCAGCGGTGAGGACCGAGAGAATATCCGTCATCATTCAGATCCCTCCCATCTGGGTTTGGGGCGCTGCCAGCGCCTGCGCGGGGGCTTTTTTGGACACTGCCACAGGAGCGGCAGCCTTGCGGTGCATCCGCTGCTCCAGCTTCCTGGCCATGGTGGACAGGGGGAAGCAGAGAATGAAATACAGCAAACCGGTGGTAACATAGGCGGGGCCGTAGAACAGCTTGCTGGCTGCCAAGGAATCCGCCTGATACATCAGGTCGCCGCCGGCGATGATGGCCAGCACCGAGGTATTCTTGATCAGATTGACCGCCTGGTTGGTGAGGGGAGGCAGAATCAGCCGGAAAGCCTGGGGCAGAATGATCAGGCGCATGGCCTGGACATAGGTAAAGCCCTGGCTTTTGGCCGCTTCCATCTGGCCGGTGGGAATGGACTGGATGCCGGTGCGGACTACCTCGCTGATGTAAGCGCCGGTATACAGGCCCACTCCCAGCACGCCGATGGCAAACTGGTCCATTACCACCCCGGCATAGGGGAGCACATAATAGAAAAAGTAGATCTGGATGACCAGCGGAATATTCTGAAACAGCTCCACATAGCACCGCACCGCCCGGCGCAGGGCTTTGTTGTTGGAGGAGGACAGGATGCCCAGCACCACCCCCACCGCCAGCGCCAGTGTCAGGGACAGCAGGGCGATGACCAGTGTGCGGGTGAAGCCTTCCGCCATGGCCTCCCAGTTGGTGAAAAACCGAAGCCATTTATCCAGGGAAAAAGGAGAAGTTTTCATAACCGTGTCCGCCTCCTTCGGAAATCGTGAAAACAAGGGTCATGGCCAGCCGGCCGGAAAAGTATCCCGGAGAGGCTGGCCTCGCCATTTACATGGAAAATACTGTGTCTTTGTCAAGGAAACAGTGGGTTCCAGCCGGAACCCCGGGCTGTTGGGGGCCTGCCGCCGTTTACAGGTTCCAGGCGGCGATCATTTCATCCAGCTCTCCGCTTTCCTTCAGCTGGCCGATGAAATCATCCACAAACTCCGCCAGATCGGTGGCGTCCAGTCTGGTGGTGACGCCGTACTCCTGAGGCGCGTAGGTCTCATCCAGAATGACGGTGGTATCATCCACATAGCCGCCCAAAATGGAGCCGTCCACCGAGAAGCAGTCTACACGTCCGGAATCCAGGGCTGTCTTGATCTCAGGATAGGTGGGATACTCGTTGAAGCTTACCTTGATGCCCAGTTCATCGGCTGCCGCCTGGAGGATCTCCCGGGAAGTGGCGCTCTGGGCCACACCGATGGTTTTGCCGTCCATATCCTTCAGGCCGGTGATGCCGGAATCCTTCTTGACCATCAGCTTGACAGCGTCGGTGTAGTAGGGCTGGGAGAAATTATAGGTAAGCTTCCGTTCCTCTGTGATGGTGAAGGTGGCAATGACCATATCCAGCTCGCCGGTATCCAGCAGCGGGCCTCTGGTCTTGGCGGTGACTGCCTGGAGGCTGATGGCTTCAGGGTCGCCCAGAATGGCTTCCGCCAGCTTTTTGGCCAGGTCGATCTCAAAGCCTTCAAACTCGCCGGTGGAGGTGTTCTGCAGGCCAAAGCCGGGAACATCCGCCTTGACGCCCACTTTCAGCACACCGTTTGCCTTGATCTGGTCCAGAACGCCGCTGGAAGCAGCGGAACTTTCGGCCGCGGAGGAAGAAGCGGCGGAATCAGCGGCGGAGGAGGCGGTGGAGGAGGCTGCGGAAGAAGCACCGGAACCGCTGCAAGCGGTGGTCAGCAGCATAGCGGCAGCGAGGAACAACGCCCAAAACTTTTTCATCATCATTTTCATCCTTTCATCAGTAAAGTCACCTTATATCCGGCGGAGAAGCTCTCCGGGGAAATCATCGTACATAAATCAGCGGAGAATCTTGCTCAGAAATGCCTTGGTCCGCTCATGGGTTGGATTTTCAAAGAAATGTTCCGGAGCACCCTCCTCCAGGATGGTGCCCTGGTCCATAAAAATGACCCGGTCGGCCACCTGTCGGGCAAACCCCATTTC
The DNA here is from genome assembly GCF_900104675.1 of Angelakisella massiliensis. Classification (GTDB taxonomy): domain Bacteria; phylum Bacillota; class Clostridia; order Oscillospirales; family Ruminococcaceae; genus Angelakisella; species Angelakisella massiliensis. The sequence goes on from NZ_LT629945.1 coordinate 524,591, forward strand.
GTGAGTGACCACCACCATGGTGATATTCTCCCGGGACAGGCGGATCATCACATCCAGCACCTCCTGGACCGTCTCAGGGTCCAGCGCCGAGGTGGGCTCATCAAAGAGGATGATCTTCTGGTGGGTGGCAAGGGCCCGGGCAATGGCTACCCGCTGCTGCTGGCCGCCGCTGAGGGTGGCGGGATAAACATGAGCCTTCTCCCGCAGCCCCACAATGTCCAGATACCGGAAAGCCTGCTGCTGGGCCTCCTCCTTTTTCAGCCCCTGGAGGCGGATGGGAGCGAGGGTGACGTTTTCCAGCACCGTCATGTGGGGATAAAGATTAAACTGCTGAAAAACCATGGCGATGTTTTTCCGGTTCATCTCGGTTTTGTTCTTGTGGGTCAGCTCCACCCCGTCGATGTATACATGGCCGGAGGTAGGCTCCTCCAGGAAGTTCATGCAGCGGATCATGGTGCTCTTGCCGGAGCCGGAGGGACCGATGACCACCAGTTTTTCTCCCTCCTTCACTTCCAGGTTGATATTTTTGAGAACGTGAAGATCACCAAAATACTTGTTGACATCTACCAGCCTGATCATAAAGGAACCGGCCTCCTTTTCACCAGATTTTTTTCGTGGAGCAAAGCGAAAGATATTTTTGCAAGTTTTATTTTACAACCTTTATTTTATAGTATGTTGTTTTTATGAATGTTGATATTTATTATACTCTCAATCCCGTCAAAGTCAAGTGTTTATCTGTCTAATTTTATCGAGATAAAGTACAAATATCATTTAAAATTTTCTTCTGCCAGTTGTTTATTTTGCATAACTTTTAAAAAATCCTTCATATTTTGATTGTACTCCTGCATTTTTCCCTTGTGGGGGACCAAAAACGCCGCCGTTCCTTCATCCAAAGCGTCAAACAAAACGCAGCAGGGTTGACACGCAGCCTCCATGGGGCTTATAATCAAACTTGTTCCCGGCTCCAAGGAGCCTGTGTCGGACTGGAGGTAAAACCATGAAATTCTTGCGGACCCTGTGCCTGCTGCCCGCGGCCATGCCCCTGACTGCTGTGACGGCCCTGGCGGTAGACAACCCCTTCACCGGCGACAACAGCATCATTCCCCTGGCTCTGGGCGGTATGGGCGTCGCGGCGGTGGTACTCATCGTAGTGATGGTGCTGACCCGAAACAAAAAATAAAAGAACGGCCTGCTTTTTCGGACCCGTCCGGGCAGGCTTTTTCTTTGTCTTTTTTGCTCCTGCCATAAAACTGTATTTTCATCCGGAAAGGGCGTTTTTTATGTTCATTCCCACTTTGAACACCTATCTGATTGTATGTCCTCTGGTTTTTCTGGCCGGCTTTGTGGATTCGGTGGCCGGCGGCGGCGGGCTGATCTCCATTCCCGCCTATCTCTTCGCCGGGCTGCCCATTCATATGGCTTACGGCACCAACAAGCTCTCCAGCTGCTCCGGCACCTCGGTGGCCGTCTGGCAGTACAGCCGCAGCGGCTACATCCACTGGCGCACTGCCGCCTTCGCCTGCGGAGGTGCTTTGTGCGGCTCCTTTCTGGGCGCCAAGCTGGCTATGTTCCTCAGCGAAACCTACCTCCACTATTGTTTGCTGGCCATCCTGCCGGTAGTAGCTGTCTTTCTCATCTTCAACCGCAATTTCGGCAAAACCCCTCATCCCCGTTCCTTTTCCCCTGCCGCCGCTTCCCTGCTGTCGGTGGCCATCGGACTGGTTCTGGGCTGCTATGATGGATTCTTCGGCCCCGGCACCGGCACCTTTTTGGTCATTGCCTTTACCGCTCTGCTGGGCCAGGAACTGACTGAGGCCACCGGCAACACCAAGCTGGTCAATCTCTGCTCCAACGTGTCCGCCCTGTGCGCCTATCTGCTGGGGGGCAAAGTGCTGTGGACAGTAGGCATTCCCGCGGCTCTCTGCAACATCGCGGGCAACTGGCTGGGCGCCCATCTGGCAGTTCGCAAGGGTGCTTCCTTCATCCGGCCTCTGGTACTGCTGTCAGTGGGAATGCTCTTTATCAATCTTGTGGGGGATCTGATGTAGAGTTCTCCTCTCCCTGCCAAAATCCCCTGTCCAAAGAAAAGATGAAAAAATTTTGATATTCTCTTTACGGACGGGAAAGTTTGTGTTAAACTAGAGGACGGTTTTTGGAACGCCTGTCCTCAGGGCGGATAAAAGGGAGTAGCTTGCAGCCTTACACGCTGCGGCAAAGCGCGTCAGTACGGCTCATCGGCCCGCGCTTGCATGAAAAAGCAAGACTTTTATCGCAGGACCTCTCCTGCGATAAAAGTCTTTTTCTTTTCCCGTCCGGTCAGATATGTTCCTCCCCGCAGGTCCCCCAGCGCGTCAGGGGCCGGCAGGTGTTCGCCCGGCGCGCAGAAAGGAAGGAACAAGAACGATGGAAATTCTGTACGAAAACATCCTGGCCCTTGAGCCTGGTATGCTGGTAATGTGGGTCATCGGCGGCCTGCTGATCTTCCTGGCCATCCGCTTTGACATGGAACCCGCTCTGCTGCTGCCCATGGGCTTCGGCGCCATTCTGGTCAACCTGCCCTTCTCCGGCGCGGTCACTCAGATCTATGAGACCGGCGCGGAACACGGTGTGTTGGATGTGCTGTTCAGCGCCACCATGTCCAATGAGCTGCTGCCCCTGCTGCTGTTTATTGGTATCGGCGCCATGATCGATTTCGGACCGCTGCTGTCCAACCCCAAGATGCTGCTCTTCGGCGCTGCCGCCCAGTTCGGTATCTTCTTCACCATCTCCATGTGCATGCTTTTCTTCGGCGATGTCTTCACCATCACCGACGCCGCCTCGGTAGGCATCATCGGCGCCGCTGACGGTCCCACCGCCATCTTTGTGGCCAACTACTTCGATACCCCCTACAAGGGCGCGATCTTTGTGGCCGCCTACTCCTATATGGCTCTGGTGCCCATCATTCAGCCCCCTGTCATCCGGGCCATTACCACCCGCAAGGAGCGGCTGATCCGGATGAAGTACCGTCCCAGCTCCGTCTCCAAGACCACCAAGATCCTCTTCCCCATCCTCATCACTGTCATCGCCGGTCTGGTGGCTCCCCGCTCTGTCGCGCTGGTAGGCTTCCTGATGTTCGGCAACCTCATCCGTGAGTGCGGCTGCCTCAACAACCTCTCCGAAACCGCCCAGAACGCTTTGGCCAACCTCATCACCCTGCTGCTGGGCATCACCATTGCTTCCCAGATGCGGGCCGAGGACTTCCTCCAGCCTGCCACACTGGCCATTATGGGCCTGGGCCTGGTGGCCTTCATCTTCGACACCGTGGGCGGCGTCATGTTTGCCAAGCTGCTCAACCTCTTCCTCAAGGAGAAGATCAACCCCATGGTGGGCGCTACCGGTATTTCCGCCTTCCCCATGTCCGCCCGTGTTATCCACAAAATGGGCCTGAAGGAAGATCCTCAGAACTTCCTGCTGATGCACGCTGTAGGCGCCAACGTTTCCGGACAGATCGCCTCGGTCATCGCCGGCGGCCTGATTCTCAGCCTGCTGGGTTAAGTTTGGAAAGGAGCTTTTGATTATGGGATTGAATGTTGCCGGTTTTATGCAGACCCTTCCCATTATGGGCTATGGTATGCTGGGCATTTTTGTTGTGATGGTAGTCATTTACTGCTGCATCCGCCTGCTTGGGGTGCTGTTTCCTGAGAAATCAGACAAGCAGTAATCCATTTTTATCTTTGGCATAGAGGGATATTCTAAAATAAATATCCCCCCGCAAAAGCCGGGGTGCCATAAGAAAGTAATTGTGTTTTAGAGGGAATGGCATGGCCTTTCGGGGTCATGCCGTTTCCTCTTTCATCAGTTCATTCAGCGGGATAAAGCCCACAAGGTCATAAACGATGCGGATATTCTGCCGCCGCTTGCCACTGCTCTTGTCCGGGGCCTCAATGTAGATGGCCTTCACCAGCTCCCGCAGCGCGTAGGGGGTCAGCTCCCGCTCACCGGCGTACTTGTGTACCCGCTGAATAAACTGCTCTAAATTTTCAAGCTGTCGTTCCTGTACTTCGATTTCCTTCTCTAAGGTCTGCGCCTCCGCTTGCAGAGCCGCCTGCTCGTCCTCATAGGCCGCGCTCATGGTGGCATACCGCTGGTCGCTCACCTTACCGCTCACATTGTCCTCGTAAAGCCGCATGAACAGCCGGTCAAGCTCCGCCAGCCGCTTCTCGTCCTGCGCCAGCTTCTTCCGCCGTACCCGGATGGCCTCGCCGGTGGACAGCTTCAGGCGTTCCTCCATCACCGCCCGGAAGTGGGCCTCGTAGCGGCTCACATAGGAGATCACCGCCTCCATGTGCCGCCATACCAATTCCTCCAGCACCACCGCCCGGATGAAGTGGGCCGAACAGCTCCCGGTGTTGCTCCGGTAGTTGGCGCATACAAAGTGGTCTTGCCGCCTCTCAAAATAATTCGTGGTGCAGTAACGCATTTTCGCCCCGCAGTCGGCGCAGTAGACAAGGCCGGAGAATATACTGCTCTTGCCGGTTTTCGTCCGCCGGTGCCGCTGCTGGCGTATCTCCTGCACCTTGTCAAAGACTTCTGCCTCGATGATGGCCGGGTGGGTGTTGTAGAAGATGGCCTGCCTGTCCTCCGGGCTGTGCCGCTGCTTCTTGTCCCAGATAGAGTTGGTGTAGGTCTTGAAATTGACGGTGCAGCCCGTGTACTCCCGCCGCTCCAAAATGTGGACAACGGTGTTTGTATTCCAGTGGTACGGGTCGGCCCCCTCCTTGTTGGGGGTCTTGCGGCCCTGCCGCTGCTTGTAGGCCGTGGGGGTGAGTACCCTCGCTTCCGTCAGCGCCCTGGCGATCTGCATCGGCCCCCGCCCCTCCATGCAGAGGGTGAAGATACGCTTGACCACCTGTGCCGCTTCCTCGTCCACAAGCCAGCCCTTCGGGGTGTCGGGGTCTTTCTTGTAGCCGTAGGGGATATTCGTTGTCAGCGGCTCCCCGCGCTCCCCCTTGGCCTTGTTCACCGCCCGGATCTTCCGGCTGGTGTCCCGCGCGTAAAACTCGTTGAACCAGTTTTTGATTCCGGCAAAGTCGTTGTCCACGCTGTTAGGGTCGATGGTGTCGTAGTTGTCGTTGATGGCGATAAACCGCACGCCATACTTGGCAAAGGTGATGTTGGTGTACATCCCCGTCAGGGCGGAATTGCGGCCAAACCGGGACAGGTCTTCTTGTGTCAAGTAGGGACTAAAAAAATTTTGAGAATTTACAAGCCGTTCATAGGTGGACAACCACCCGTGAACGGCTTGCGTTTTCTCTATGCTCTTTTGCCGTTCTTTGTGCGACGTTTCTTATACGCCGTCTCAAACGCCTCCTTCATTGGAGTGACCGGAAGCTCGTTGTCAGGCTTGGACAGATACTCGAACCGGATGCCGTTCTCCCTGAACTTTCGCTCAAACCTTATGAAAGAGGAAGTGTCCCGGCTAATCCGTGAGGTGTCACGGGTGAGGATCGTACCGATGTCCTGACGCTTGGCTTCGTTCAGCAGGAAGTTCATGATACCTTCCGTATGGACGCCGGAGATGCCGTCTGCTGCCATCGCAGCAGCCACCTCATAGCCTTTGTCCTTCGCATAGCGTTCCAGCTCTTCCCGCTGGTCTGCTGCCGCAAGCTGATCCGCACAGGCAACGCGGATATAAAGAAATACTTTCATTTGGCTTCTCCTTCTGATGTAGTGAGGAAGTCCTTGAACTTCCAGACGATTTCTATGTTGTCAAGATCGTAAATGTAGACCGCAGAAATGAATGCGTGGGTCAGCTCATAGGTCAGAGCTTTGCAGTCGGCGTACTGTTCGCAGACCGCATCCAGCTTTTCATCTGAACAGGCGGTCTCGGAGTCAAGCTCCTTCATCCGCTCGTGACTGCGCTGGATTACTCCATCGTTTTCAGCAATCTTCACATCCGTTGCCGCCTTCTGCTGAATGTACGCCTCCTTCGTGATGCTTCCGGCTGCATACTTCTCGTAGAGCCTCAGCTTGGACGCCTTGTGCTGCTCGTTCTGCTTTTGCAGAGTGCGGATTTTATCAGCACATTCCTTGATGGCAGATTTCCGCAGATCACCGACTTCGCGGTTCTGTATTGCTTCCTTCTGTGCCAAAGCAAGAAACTGAGTAAGGGCATGGAAGACAACCTTCTCAATATCCATTTCCGGAAAGCTCCTGCCAACCGGACAGTCTGTGTTTCCGTTGTTGACCGAGTGAATGCACTGGAAGTATCGAATGCCAGCCTTGTTCTTTCGGCGTGTCATAGCACGTTTACAGTTACCGCAGCGGACGAGTCCCTTGAGCGGATAGTCATGCTGCTTGCGCGTGGGATTCTGTCCTCCACCTCGAATGACCTTCTGAGCAAGCTCAAAGTCTTCTTTGCTGATAATAGCTTCATGCGTTCCTTCTACGATAATCGGCTCATTGACAACACGCTTTTTTGAGCCGACACCGCAGGACTTCATTTTGCGGCTGACCAGTGTTCCGGTGTAAACAAGGTTTTTGAGGATGTTATAGACCATCACGGTTTCCCAACTGATTTTCTCGCTCATGTTACTGAACTTCTTCTTGTCGGGATGCTTGCTCTTGAAGTATTGCCCCGGCGTCGGGATGCCGTCATCATTCAGGCTGCGGGCGATCTGAGAGGTGTTGCTGCCTTCCAGAGCCTCGCGGAAAATACGACGGATCACATCAGCCGCCTCCGGGTCTACGGCAAGTTTGTTCCGAATGGAGGGATGCAGGACGTAGCCGTATGGAGCGTAGCCACCGACATACTTACCCTGCTTCATCATCTGGATTTTTGCCGATGTGGTCTTTACGGAGAGGTCTTTGCTGTATGCCGCATAGATGATGCTGCGCATAACCACTTCCAGACCGCCCGTTGTGCCTTTGTAATCGTCGCTGTCATAGCCGTCATTGATAGAGATAAAGCGGACGCCCATGAATGGAAAAGTGCATTCCAGATAGTTTCCCGTTTCAATGTAGTCACGAGAAAAGCGGGAAAAGTCTTTGACGCAGATCAGGTTAATCTCGCCGCGCTTGACCTTCTCCATCATCTGCGTGAACTGAGGACGGTGAAAATTCGTGCCGGTATAACCGTCATCCGCAAACTCAGACCGCTGACAGTGAGACAGCTCCGGATGATTGTCAAGAAAGCGGTTGATGAGCATACGCTGGTTGCCGATGCTGTCACTTTCCGCCTTGCTGCCATAGCCGGTATCTTCATCAGCCATTGAGAGGCGGATGTAGATGCCGATGTTGTATTCCTTGCTCATTTACATCGCCTCCTGTACTTCCTTGATACTCTGAACGGTCAGAGCGTAAATATCGCCGTATTTCATGACCAGCTCGATTGAGCCGTCCTCATGGACTTTCACAAGCTCTACGGACTCGTCAACCAACTCCTGAGAGAGCATCGTTGTACCGCTGACGGATTTCATCAGCGTGAGCCACTTATTGTCCTCGGACATTGCCTCGGCAAACTTTACCTTCCGCTGAACCGCTTCATCCAACCGCCGTGAAAGATCGGCATACTGCTCATCGTAGGCTTTCTTGGCAAAGGCGTATTCCTCTTCATCGAGAACGCCTTCCGTGAAGTCCTCATAGAGACGGGTACGCTTCTTGGAAATACCGCTGAGTTTCAGATTCAGGCTTGTAATGAGCGCATTCTGCTGATCTCGGATGCTGCGTTCACCTTCGCTGTTTCTCAGTTTGGCAAGCAACTTGTCGTAATTGAGAGCCGCCTTGACTTGAAGCTGAATCGCCGCAAGCACATCGGCTTCGAGTTTGTCCTGCCGCGTATAGTGTGGCGTACAGAGATTGCCGCGCTTGACGGATGAACTGCACTCATAGAAGGCGTACCATGCGCCGTCCTTACGCTTGTCAACGCGCTTGCGATGGAAATAGAGCTTCCTGCCGCAGTCTGCGCAGACGATTTTGTCTTCAAAGAGATTGATCAGCGTAGCGCGGATTTCCTCCGTGCGCTCCATCTTCTCAACTCTTGTCCTTGCAGCAGCGTCGCGCATTTCTCGTACCTTCTGGAAGTCCTCACGGGAGATAATCGCCTCGTGCGTATTGGGAAAGACGATCCATTCCTCGCGGTCGATATGCTGATTCCTGACGCCCTTGTAGATGGCGTTCAGCGTCCGTCCGAGAACGGTATCTCCGACGTAATGGGGATTATCCAGAATGGTAGTGAGTGAAGACTTGTTCCAAATCTTCTTTGCCGTAGCATTGCCTGTGCGGACGCCGACCTGATACTTCTGAAACTCCGGATTGGGCGCATTCATTGCATCAAGCCGGTCTGCAATCGCAGGAAGGGACAGTCCTTCAATCTTCCATTGGAAAATCTTCCGGACAATCGGCGCGGTTTCCTCATCGAAGACCATATTGCTGTGTTCCTCATCCCAGCGATAACCATACGGGAGATTGCGCTTCTTGAACTCTCCGCTTTCCATCTGTGCCTTGAGCGCGGTGGAAACCTTGCGGGAGATGTCTTTCGAGTAGAGTGTGTTGATCATGTTTTGCAGAGGGATGATGAGGCTTTCGCCGGAGCCGTCCGCATCAAAGTTATCGTAGTTTTCCTTGATGGCGATAAACCGAAGCCCGATCTGCGGAAAGACCCGTTCCAGATAGGTTCCTGCCTCGATGTAGTCTCGCCCGAACCGGCTGAGATCACGAACCACAAGGCACTTGATCCTGCCGGTGCGGATGTCGTTCATCAGACGGTTGAACTCCGGTCTATCAAAAACCGTTCCTGTTCGTCCGTTGTCCACATAGGTATCTATCAGATTCAGGTAGGGACGCTCTGCAATGTAGGACTTGCAAATCTCAATCTGATTTGCGATGACATCCACCTTTTCGGACTTGCCGCTGTTTTCAACGGAAAGACGGGCATAGATGGCTGTTGAGAAGACCTCGGAAGAAACAGGTTCGATAACCGGCTCTTCGACTGCAATTTGTTTTCTGCTTTTTCTTGCCATTTGCTCATCCCTCCCTTATACGGCAATATCCAGTTCGTCGGCATAGCCGAGAATGTATTCAAGCGTCTGCTGGTATTCGTCCCTATATTTGAAAACGATTTCGATTGCATGGTTTTCGTGAATCAGGATGCGGTCAACCAACGACATCAGCACACGGCGGTTTAGCTCTTCGACGTTTTCATACTGCTTGAAAAGCATCACCCAGTTTCGTTCAGTCGTACCGGTTGTCACCGTCTGCTTCATTTCTTTTTTAACCCGCAGAAGCGCGTCCTGCTTGCCCTCAATGATTTTGGTGTAGCTGTTGCGGAACTCGAAGTATTCCGACTTATCAATGACGCCGCCGATGAAGTTCTCGTAAAGCCCCAGCTTGAGCTTTTGGTACCGTTCAATCTCTTCCTCGATTTTGGCGATCTGAGCTTCGTAATTGAAAGCCTTACGGCTCTGAGACGGAAGCCGTTCTATCATCGCAAGCGCGTGTTCCAGATTGATGACAAGCTCGATCTGGTCATGAATGGCACGGAAGACCTTCTCTTCAACCTCTTTTGCGGCGATGCTGTGCGGGCTGCACGTCCGGCTGTGCTTATTGGTGGAGCAGACGTAGTAAATATACTTTTTCGTCTTCGACGGGACGGTCTTGCGGATCATTGGCTGCTGACAGTCTCCGCAGAACAGGAAGCCGGAAAACAGATGCGCTTCGTCCTGATCGGGCGAACAGCGCATATCGCGCTGCATCATGACCTTGACTGCCATGAAGTCCTCGTAGGACACAAGAGCTTCATGCGCATTTTCAACCTTGACCCACTCGGATTCATCCTTGCTCTTCACAACGCGGACTTTGTAGTTGGGAGTGCCGCGCTTGCCCTGAGCCAGAACGCCGATATAAACCTCGTTGGTGAGAATACGCTGGACGGCTTTGTACGTCCATTTTGCGGTATCGCCGGTTTTGAAGACGGTATCGAACTTCACACCGGCGGAATGCTTGTATTCCATTGGGGACAGGACGCCCATCTGGTTCAGACGCTTTGCAATGCGCCCAATGGAGAAACCGTCCTTGTACATGGAAAAGATCATCTGCACATATTCGCTGACCGCTTCATCCACGATGAGCTGGTTTTTGTTCTCCGGCGATTTCATGTAGCCGTAAGGCGCGAACGAGCCGACGAACTCACCGCTCTTCTGCTTGACTTCCAAACTGCTTCGGATTTTCATGGAGATGTCCTTGCAGTAAGAATCGTTAATCAGGTTTTTGAACGGGATAACAAAGGAGTCGGACTGCGGATCACCGGTCAGACTGTCATACGCATCATTGATTGCGATGAAGCGAATGCCGAGCTGCGGGAAAATCTTTTCAATGTAGCGCCCGCCGTCGATGTAGTTTCTTGAGAAGCGGCTGAGATCCTTGACCACAATGCAGTCAAGCGCACCCTTGCGGATTGCCTCTTCCAGCTTTTTGAATTGAGGACGATTGAAGGAAACGCCGCTGTACCCGTCATCCACAAACGGCTCACAGACCAGCTCCAAATCCTCATGTCTTGCGATATAGTCCTCGCAGATGGCTCTCTGGCTGGCGATGGAGTTGCTTTCAACTTTATCTCCATCCTCACGGGACAGACGGCAATAGATCGCCGTGCGGTAAACCTTGTCTGGCATAAAAATAACCTCCGTTTTTCTGTTTGGTGTGGTACATCAAATCAGAAAGACGAAGGCTTGCTTCAACTCTTATGAAGAGGAACACGAAAACGCCACATGACCATCAGGGCAAGCGGCTTAATCCGTATTCTTCTTTTTTTGACCGATTTCATTATACCACAGGCTCAATCGCTTGTCCATAGAACCGGGTGAAAAGATTCAGACTGTTCATAAATCAAAGCCCTCTCAGATAGTGTTCCAGACACTCTTCCATCGTCGTGTCCGTCTCGGCGAAGCTGATCTTCACCACTGTCTTCCCGTCCAGATAACAATAAGGATTTCTGATCTGCTTGATGAACTCCCTCAGCCTGTCCTCTCGCGGTGCCGCAGGATCAAGCCGGACGCTGCTTCTCTGAACGAGTGTGCTTCGGTCAACCGTTTTCGGGCTGACGTTTTTCATTGTTTCAATGCCCATCATATTCTAAGCACCTCCTGTTTCGTAGAACTATTCAGGACAAAAGGATATGGCAGAGCATCTTGTGAAGACACTCTGCCACATAGTTTTCATCCTGAAACTATATAGTAAGTTTCTTTTGGGTTTGTTTCGTTGTCCGGCATATTTGCAGCTCGCGCCCCTGCCAGAAGAACTTTGCAGTTCCGGGAATGCTGCGGACTACCAACGGTTAATCGGTATCATGGGACTCTCACCCCTCCGAGGATCGCTCCGAGCCGCCCATTCAAAGAAAAGACGGAAGTATCATTATACCCGGCATCTGCATCGTCGCAAGCAGCCGCACCACACGGCTGTTATAGCTCTCCGGAGGTCGCTCACTCCCTTTCGGGAGGTCTTGGCGTCGGAAGCTGTGTTGCTTCGCAGAAGCGGAAAGATCCGCAGCACTGAACTATTCAGTTTTCAAGGAGCAGTGAAGTGGTCTGATTGACCCTTTCACTTTACAACGGACATCTTTTTGCCGTTTGTTGAGTACCGCTCAAAAAATTCTTTGAAATTTTTTCTGCACCGCTGCTTTGAGGTCAAATGCAGCTCTGATGCCGATGCCTTTCCTTCGGGCAAACTCTCGAAGAGTCAGTCCTTCACGGGTCATCGCAAGATACAATTCGCGCTGCTTCTCTGTCAGAATGGAAAGAAGCTCCTTCTCTTTGAGGGCGGTGATCAGTTCCTCCATGCAGTCGCGGGAGTCTGCCAGCCATGCAGCGGACTTCACATCGTCCTCCGGCATAGCGTCAAGGGACAGCACGGTATCAGAAATTTTCTCTGCGCCGTCTTCATCCTCAGAGGTGTTGTCAGAGCCATACGAGCGTCTGATCCGCTTTTCCTCTGCGCGAAGGATTCTCATAACCTTGCGGTCAACCTCGGAAACTTCGCCGGTTCGTTTCACGCGCACCATGCACTTGCCGTCCTCCGTAGTCCATAGGTCGTAATCGAACGCGATAGGGGTCTTAGGGATTTTCATTGTTCATCCTTTCCGCTGCGCGGGAGCAGCGGGAAGGGTGAAGACAGAAAAAGAGCCGCATGACGGTGAGGTTTGAATCCCATGCCGATAAAACAGAGCAATTAAACTCTGTCTCATGCGGCATTAGGATGACTTCACCTATCAGGCGGCTCCACAGCTCAGCTATGACATATATTTTATTTTAGGGCAATACCGCACAGAAAAAAGTGCCAGATACCGCCAAGTGTGATATAATAAACCTATGGATAAACAGATGACGATTTCCGCATTCAGTGACGAATTGGCACAGGTGCGGACGAAGAAAAAGGAATTTCTCAGTCAGATTGAACGGATTGTCCCGTGGAAGGAATGGCTTGCCATGATTCAGCCGTGCTATTACAAAGGAGAGCGCGGCAACAAACCCTATCCGCTGGAGATCATGCTCCGACTGTATCTGCTGCAAAACCTCTATGACCTGAGTGATGAGGCCACAGTGGCAGAAGCCATCGACAGCCGCGCATTTTCGGAGTTCTGCGGTGTCGATTCCAGCAACCAGGTTCCGGACGGGGATACCCTTGGCCGGTTCCGGAACTTGCTGATCAAGAACGGACTGCAGGAAAAGTTGTTCGCTCAGGTGGTAGCTGCGCTCATGGAACGTGGCCTCATTCTGAAAAAGGGCACCATTGTAGATTCCACCATCATTTCCGCCCCCTCTTCTACCAAGAATAAGGAAAAGAAACGGGATCCGGATGCCCATCAGGTCAAGAAGGGCAACACCTGGCACTTTGGGTACAAAGCACATATCGGCGTGGACAAGGACAGCGGACTGGTTCACACAGTGGAAGCCACACCGGCAAATGTCCACGACGTTGCGGAAGTGCCGAAATTGTTGACGGGAGAGGAAGAAACAGTCTATGGAGACAGCGGTTATCTCGGCGCAGGTAAGCGCGAAGATGCCGTAGTCCGAAACAAAGCTGGCCGGAAAATCAAGTACAAGATCAATCGTCGTCCATCGCAGATGAAGAAACTGAGCAAAAGCGGACAGTACGCAGCAAAGAAAGCGGAACGGGCGAAATCTTCCGTCCGGGCAAAAGTAGAGCATGTATTCGGTGTCGTTAAGAAGCAGCTGCGTTTTCGAAAAACACGATACCGAGGGCTTGAAAAGCAGCAAGCCAAATTCAATATCATGTTTGCGTTAGCAAATCTGATTCTGGCTGACAGACCCTGTCTGGCAGCTTGAGTTAGTGCGCCTTTGCGGACAAAAACTTCCGAGGTTATCCACAGTTTTTACTTGGCACCTGTTGTATAATGCGGATTGTGGCATTTATGCGGTATTGCCTTAAAAAAGTGGTTTTTGAAAGCCATGCGTCTGACATCTATCTGATTGTTGAAGAAGGATTCTACAAGCGTACCTTGGATATTCACCGAACACTAGGGTTGCTCTTGCACACTCAAGTCTCGATTCAGCAATTGCTTAAGCTGCCAGCGGAATGCTTTCATCCTAAACCAAAAGTAAACAGTGTCTTAATAAAACTTACCCGCCATACCACAGATGTTCCAGATAAATATTGGAAGCTATATACGTACTTTGTTTCAAAATGGGTCAATCGAGAATATCGTCAACTGTTTACTAAAAATCAGTTTCATCAAGCAATGAAACACGCCAAAGTAAACAATTTAAGTACCGTTACTTATGAGCAAGTATTGTCTATTTTTAATAGTTATCTATTATTTAACGGGAGGAAATAATTCTATGAGTCGCTTTTGTAAATTTGGAAAGTTACACGTTACTAAAGGGAATGTAGATAAATTATTAGGTATACTACTGACAGCTTCCAAGGAGCTAAAGAGGTCCCTAGCGCCTACGGGGAATTTGTATCGATAAGGGGTACAAATTCCCACTAAGCGCTCGGGACCCCTTGTAGGAAAATGTCCTAAGTGTGGCAACAATATTGTATTAAAAAAATCGTTTTATGGTTGTTCAAATTATCCTGAATGTACCTTCACTTTAGCTGAACATTTTAGAAAGAAAAAACTCACCAAAACAAATGTAAAAGAATTACTAGAGGGAAAAGAAACCCTGGTAAAAGGAATCAAAACGAAAGATAGAAAGTCCTACAATGCCGTTGTAAAAATCGGAGAAAAGGGATATATTGATTTTATCTATGTATGAGAACGTATTTTTTGAAATGCTTGAGCGAATCATTCAATTAGAAAACGAAAAAGAATAGAATCACAAATCACAAGTGATTAATCACAAATCACTTGTGATTTGTGATTGTTGATGATAAAATAAGAGTAAGAAGAAATAGAAAGAAGTGAGTGGTTGTGGGAAATTTAGGCGCACAAAAAGCAAAACGAAATGATACACCAATCAGTGCAAAAAAAGATATTATGGGGGATAAGACGGTTCGTGTTCGTGCTGACTTGCACCATATTATAAAAATCGAAACAGCAAAGAATGGCGGAAACGTAAAAGAAGTTATGGATAAAGCCTTAGAAGAATATATTCGGAAATATTTACCTGACAAACTTTAAAAGGAGTGAAAATGAAATGGCAGTTACTTATGAAAAAACATTTGAAATAGAGATCATTAACGAANTGACAGACCCTGTCTGGCAGCTTGAGTTAGTGCGCCTTTGCGGACAAAAACTTCCGAGGTTATCCACAGTTTTTACTTGGCACCTGTTGTATAATGCGGATTGTGGCATTTATGCGGTATTGCCTTAGAACAGAGGCTTGTCCTCCGGTTCTTACTTGGTACGCGGTCGCAGTCTTCTCATATTCAGCACATCAAAGACTGTGATCCGCCCGCATTTCTTGCACTTGGATTCTACATGACCCCTCGTGTCCTCGTAGACAGCAATGGCATTATGCTGACAATAGGGACATTTCAGGTATCGGGGCTTCTGCTGGGAAATGGCAACTCTTGCCCTGCGGATTTTTTCGATCAGCTCCGGCGTCGGTTCCTGAACCCGAATGGATGCTCTCTTCATTACCACACCTCCAATGGGTCAACATACTCACTGAATGGACGATCTACCATGTAGCCGAGCTGACGAAGGCGGATAGACGCCGTTGTCTTGGAGACACCGAACAACCGGCAGAAAAGGCGCAGCGTTAAGTGATCACCATACGAATACCTCCCCTCGTAATTGATCAGCGGCGTTTCTACAAACCGACGCATTGCCAGGTCAACCTCTTTTTGAGGAAGCAGGATCGCCGCGCCCAAGACATTTGCTTGCCACTCGTTCCAGTCCTCGCGGGTTTTCAGCTCTCGCGGCGTATAGGCTGTCCGTGCGGAATATTTCATTTCGCAGGACGCCTTTACCTCTTCCGATTCCAGTTGGAAGAGAATCTGATGGGCGCACTCGTGGGCAAGGGTAAATCTGCGCTTGGCGCAGAGCCGCTGCACGTTGCCGGATCGAATGAAGCTCTCGTCCAAGATGACCTGATTACGCTTCAAAGCCAGTGTGCGCGTAATACCAAGTTCCGTGATCTTGTACTCAGTGTCGGCATAGGCAGTGACACCGCAGATGCTTCCGTCCGGCGAGAGACGGGCGAATGATACGCGAAGACCGAGATAGTTCTTTGCAAACTGATCAATGGGTGTTGGCAAAGCTGATCGGTCGGGCTTGTCCGCCTCATCCCCGAAAAAGAACCGGTTGAAGTCCTTTGTTGTTGAGGCTGCAATTTCTTCAAGTTGTCGCTGGGATAAAATCATGAGCAGTTGTCCTCCTTTGCTTCGACAAACCACTTGTCTCCTTCGTGGAAAAGAAACGATTCCTTTCCGCGAATCTGAACTGTGTAACGGATGCCTCCGCCCCCAACCTTTTTGGATGTGGCGCGGCATTTGTAAAGAATCTGGTCGATTTGAAAGATTACACCGTTGTCCCACCAGATAAGGCGAGGGAGGATTGCCCCTTCCTTGTCCACATCCAGCGTAACCGGAACGTATGCCTTTCTGTACTGTGTAGCCATTTGCGTTTCTCACTCCTGTTCCCTCATACCGGTGTATGCCGGTACGGATGATCTTCGGCAGCGTAAATGCCTGTCCATTTGAACTGCTCAAAAGATGTAACTTTTTCGTGTACAACTACTCATGCCCCTTGACATGATGAGCAATTCAGGATATACTATGAGTAGTTGGATTGCTCAGTCATTATTATACGCACTTCAAGTGCCTTTGTCAATAGACTTGCGCAATTTGATGTCGCAAACTTTTTGTGAACAGGAGTGATTACCAAAATGACGTTTGGAGAGAAATTCAAGGCTGAACGGGAGAAGCGGAAGCTGACCCAGCAGGAAGTAGCCGATGCACTGGGGATCAACAGGCGTATGATTACCCGGTACGAGAACGGCATTTCCTTTCCTCGCACCAAGGACGCTTACAGAAAAATCGCGGAATACTTCAAGGTAGATGTGAACTATCTGCTGACCGAGGACGAAGAGTTTGTGGTTCAGGCATCCGAGCAGTACGGCTCCCGTGGCATGAAACAGGCAAAGGACCTGATTGAAGGGATGTCCGGCTTGTTTGCGGGCGGTACGCTGTCTGAGCAGGACAAGGATGCGGTGATGAAGGCGTTGCAGGATATATATTGGGAATCCAAAGCCCGGAATGTTGAGAAATACACGCCGAAGAAATACAAGAAGACCGGTACGGACGCAGAGGAATAACTGTCTGCGTCTCGGTTTCTTGACGGATTTACTTTGACTGTTTTCAACATGAAAGGGGTGAAGGTCCCGTGATAATTCGCTCCGAGGAAATATACAAAAAGGCGAACAGCATTGTCAAAAGCTGTGGAACAAGAGATACCTTGAAGATTGCCCGTGAGCTGGGCATTCATCTCCATTTCCTTGACAATCTGAACGATCTGCTCGGAATGTACACCTACCGCCATAAAGAGCGGCATATTCTTCTGAACTCCAACATGGAGTATCTGATCATGCAAATGGTTTGCGGTCACGAGATCGGGCATGATACCTTTCATCGCGATCTTGCCAAAGGGAACGAACCGCTCCCGGAGTTCGTGCTGTTCGATATGCGCACAAAACACGAATATGAGGCGAATGCGTTTGCCTCTCACCTGATCATTGACGATGATGAGCTGATTGACCTGATGAAGCAGGACTACGATGTGGTGCAGCTTTCTGCTGCAATGGGAACAAACATCAACCTGATGCTGATCAAGCTCAACGAGCTGAACCGCATGGGCTGGCAGCTCAACTTGCCGTATGTACCGCACTCTGACTTCCTGAAAAATGTCAGACCGGAGGGGTGAATGAGGATGAAGGATAGTAATTAGATGAACAACGACGACTATAAAGAAGCCCTTTTCTATGCCGCTTCCATCTTTAACGAACGCTTGGGGGCAGAGTTCAGTGAGGACAACCTTGTACTGCGCTGCTTTCAGACGGAAAACCAGCAGGAAGTCTTTGAGCAGTTCTGCAAGCAGTATTTCCCTGACCGGCTGGAAGACCGATATACAGAGGACGGCTATTTTGACTTTCACGCCTCTGCATTCGTCGGCACAGGAGACGGCGCGGACGGAATCCTTCTGCGCACAGACATAGCGCGTCATCCGGCAGAGTTGAAGCACATTCTTCTGCATGAGCTGGCGCATATCTTCTGCACCCGCAACGAGATTGACGGAGATAATTTCTTTGAGCGATACTGCATGGACGATACCATCAGCCGCGAAGAGGACGGAACCATTAACGCCGGTTATGCGGTCTGGCGGGAACTCGCTGCGGAGCTGATCGCATTTGAGCTGGATGACAACTGCGATGTAGTTCCGCTTCGACGCAAGAAAGACCTACTCAGCTATTACGAAGGAGAACTCCTGACCGGCAACGGAAAAATGGGCGTCAGCATGATTCTCTGTGAGGCAATGACCAGTGCTGAGGGCGAAGCGTCTATGACATGGGACGCTGCCAAAAGCAAGTTTACGCGGTTCAAGCCCTTTGATGATCCACTGTACAGGGACTTGCTGGAACTGGTTTTTACACACGTTAGAGAATACTTTATCGTGATTGACCGCGACTTTATCTATGAAATTGGAGTTTTGTATCTGAGCATTGCCGCACAAGCGATGATTGCGTCCCTAAAGAACAGATTTCAGGAAGAATAGGCAGACCGAAAGAGAGAAAGGACGGGTAACGATATGAAATACAAGCTGTTTCGCTCCCCCGGTGATCTGGACAAGGCAGTTCGGAAGCACGAACTGGTTGCCGTGGAGACCGGCAAGAACATTGATGATGTGGTAGACGCGCTTATCCGTGCCGTTCGGGATGATCTTGCGGAAATGCCGGAATATGCGCACTGTGAAACCGCTGCGTATGCACCGGAGCCGGTTCAGGAGCATCGCCGCGTGAGACGTTATCAGTATGAAATGATGGGTATTGTTTACCCGCAGTATGCGGAGAAAAATATCCTGATTGATTATGGCGTGATTGAAGAGGCAGAGTAATGTCAGAGCGAGATGTCGGACAACTGCATAGTGCCGATGACTTGATTGCCGCTGTTGAGCAATACGGCTTTCTGCCCTTCTTTCGGAATGAGATTCACGGCTTCTCCATCGAGGAACTTTGCCCACCTGAGTTGTGGTTTGCGGATGATGTGGACGGTCCGTGGGAATGGAAGGGTCCGGCTGCGCGGAGCGGCAAATGTCTCTACGGCAAACTTTTCAACAAGAAGGCTGGCTTTGTGAGCCGGGAGTGGATACCGGACTTCGCAAACTTCCGGCGTGACGGCTATGACTTTGACGCCCGTTGGGATGACGGCTTGGCGTCCTACAAGGACAAGGAGCTTTATGAATCCATAGCCGGTGAAGGCAGGATGCTTTCCAAACGGCTGAAAGAGGCTCTGAACTACCGCAAGGGCGGCAACACCGGTTTTGAGACGTGCATCACGCGGCTGCAAATGCAGAGCTATGTCTGCATTGCGGATTTCGTCTATATGCAGGACAGATACGGAAGACCTTATGGCTGGGGTGTCGCAGAGTATGCGACGCCGGAAGAACTTTTCGGGTATGACCTTATCACATCTGCATATCAGCGAGACCCGCAGGAATCCAAAGAGCGCATGATGCAGCATCTTTCCTCCATCCTGCCGGGTGCGTCTGTACAGCAGCTTACGAAGATATTGAAAGGATAAAACACCATGAGTAAGAAACTTGTAGCATATTTTTCTGCGTCCGGCGTGACCGCGAAGGTAGCTGAGACGCTGGCAGAGGCAATCGGCGCGGACATCTTTGAGATTGAGCCGAAGGTGCCTTACACGGAAGCCGATCTGAACTGGATGGACAAGAACGCCCGCAGCACGATTGAGATGAACGATCCTGCTTCCCGTCCTGAGATTGCCGTAAAGCGGGACAACATGAAGGACTACGATACAATCTTTGTGGGCTTCCCGATCTGGTGGTACGTTGCGCCGACGATTATCAATACATTTCTTGAGAGCTATGACCTGACCGGCAAGACGGTCATCCCGTTTGCGACCTCCGGAGGAAGCGACATTGGCAAGACGAACGAACGCCTTGCGCCGAGCTGCAAAGGCGCAAAGCTGATGGACGGCAAGGTTTTCAAGGGCTGCGTCGGGCATCAGGAGCTTGCGGCGTGGGTTGAAGGACTTGGACTTTAAGGGGCAGACAAATCGGAAGTTGTGGAGGTGCTTTATGAACGAGAGAGAAAGAATTATCCGATTATGGTTTGATATGTGGATTAAGAAAGCAGATTTAGGAATTGACAATATTTTTACAGATGATGTTGTATATACTGAGAGTTGGAGTCCTAAATATGAAAACCGCAAAACGGTAAAGCACTGGTTTGACGAATGGAATACACGCGGAAGTGTTCTTGTCTGGGAGATTAAGCAATTTTTTCATCAAGGCAATCAAACAATCGTGGAGTGGTATTTTAAAAACAAAATGAATAATGGAAATGTTGAAGAATTTGACGGAATATCTTTAATTGTATGGACACAGGATAACAAAATAAAATCATTAAAAGAGTTTGGTTGCAATCTTCATAATTACAATCCATATCGAGATAGTGATATTCCCGTATTTCGAGAAGAAAAAGCAAATTGGTTTTGAGAGGACTATAAATTCCAGTTTAACGAACAGGAGATGATGAACGCATGAAAATCCTACATGAACTTTCTTGGCTATGGGAAACGCTGGGCATTGCGCTTGTTGCTGCGGCTGTCTGCATGGCTTGCACTGCTCTGATTGGCAAGGCAGCAAAGAAGAAACTCAGCAAAAAGTTGTTGGCGGTCATAGGGGCTGCGGCATTTGTGGGCGCGATTCTGGCGGTCATTCTGATCGCCCGGACACCGATGCCGCTTTGACAGAATAGGAGAAACTGACAATGATTGTTCTTACAGAGCAGATAGAGATTCCGGCTTCCTATGAAAAATTAAAGGCATGGACTGCTAACTTTGAGGAAGAGTTTGTGAAATGGAGTCCCTACCACATCGAATGTAATCTCTATAACGGGAACTATCATGCGGGAAGCAAGGTCCGCTTCCGCGAGATTGTTATGGGGCTGGACTACGATGTGACAGGCACGATTACGGAATGCGAACAGGATGAGAACCACTTCCGCATTGTATTCCGGAGCGACAAGAAAACAGCGTTCATCATCTTTGAAGGAAAAAGAACTGAAACAGGATGCCATTTCTCTCACACCGAGGCTTTCGGCATGACCACGCCGGTAATTGGGGCGATCATGAACTTTCTGATCTTCAAGGTGTTTTTCAGGAAAAAGGCAAACTGGCAGCTTATCCGGGATGATATGATTCTGGATAACAGGTATTTATATGACATTCTGACCGAGGGAAAATACCCGGAAAGAATCCCGATGGACAAGCTGCTGACCGGCGCGAAGTAACCGAATGGGAGGGCTTGATCATGCCGCTTCAAATCGTCAGAAATGACATCACAAAAATGAAGGTGGACGCCATCGTCAATGCTGCCAACGAGTCGCTGCTGGGTGGCGGCGGTGTGGACGGCTGCATTCATCGCGCTGCAGGACCGAAGCTGCTGGCGGAATGTGAAACGCTCCACGGCTGCAAAACCGGGAGCGCAAAAATCACGAAGGGCTACAAGCTGCCCTGCAAATATGTCATTCACGCAGTCGGTCCGCGCTGGTATGACGGGCGGCACGGTGAGTGCGAACTGCTGATCTCCTGCTATCGGACATCGCTCATGCTGGCGAAGAAATACGAATGCGAGTCGGTTGCGTTCCCGCTGATTTCCTCCGGCATTTTCGGCTATCCGAAGGATCAGGCTCTCAAAGTGGCGATTGACACCATCAGCAGTTTCCTTCTTGAAAACGAAATGACGGTGTACATCGTCATTTTCGACCGCAAAGCCTATCAGATCAGCGGCAAGCTGTTTGCCGACATTGCAGCGTACATAGACGACCGCTATGTGGATGAGCATACCGATCCTCGTTCTGAGCGGCTGCGCAGAATGAGTGCCTTCCGGATGGAAGAGCCGATGCCTTGCGAGTCATCCGTCTGCGATGAAGATGCAATCGAACAGCTCATCCCTCCTGTCTCTGTGGCGGCTGCTCCTAAAAAGGCGGCAACTCTCGACGATGCACTGGAACAGATCGATGAGAGCTTTTCCGAGATGCTGCTGCGGAAGATTGACGAACGCGGCATGACGGACGCGCAGTGCTACAAGAAGGCAAATATTGACCGGAAACTCTTCTCGAAGATCCGCTCGGACAAGTCCTACAAGCCTTCCAAGCCCACCGTCATTGCATTTGCCATCGCTCTTGAGCTGCCACTTTCCGAAATGAAGGATATGCTCATGAAGGCGGGCTTCGCGCTCTCACACTCCAACAAGTTTGACATCATCGTGGAGTATTTCGTGGAGCATGGGAACTATAACGTCTTTGAGATCAACGAGGCTCTGTTTGCTTTTGACCAGAGTTTGCTCGGAGCATAATACGCAAGGAGGATAACACAGTGATCAAATCTGTTCATGATTATCAAATAGACGATGTATTCAAGAAGGACGCTGGCTTCTGCTACATGATTCCGAAATATCAGCGTGAATACACATGGGGACAATACCAATGGAAAGACCTTTACGATGACATTTGCGAAAACGACAATGGGTATTTTATCGGCTCGATTATTTGCATTGATAACTCTTCCGATGCTTTCCAAACAAAGGAGCTTGAGGTTGTCGATGGACAGCAGCGTTTAACGACGCTCTGTCTCCTTCTGACTGCAATATACAATCGGCTCAAGATACATAAGGATGAGCTGGATGAGGATGATGAGGACGAGCTTCCTGCTCTTAGAAAGTCCATTATTTGCAAAGGCGCATCAAACGGGCTTATTCTTTGTCCTCAAATTCAAAACCACAATCAGGCTGACTTCAATGTCGTAATGTACGAGAATGGTCTGCTCAAAAGTGCGAAGCGCGAAAAGAATTGGGGCAATCGTAAAATCGCGAAGTGCTATAAATACTTCCTACAAAGATTAGATCAGGATATTGAAGAGTCCGGTGATGCAGTCAAGACCCTGCTTGAAATCAAGAGCAAGGTATCGAAAGCGGTACTCGTCAAGATAGAGGTTGGAAGTCACGCGGAGGCTTACACCCTTTTTGAGTCCCTGAATAACAGAGGTACGCCATTGACAGCTATTGACCTCATGAAAAACCTTATTTTGGCGAGAGCCGAGCGTTCGGGTATGACTTGTGATGACTGCTTTGAGGATTGGCAGACACTCCTCGGTTATTTGACGGATGACTACTCTACACAAGAGCGTTTCTTCCGGCAGTATTACAATGCGTTCAAAAATCGCTTAAACGAGCCGTTCAGAACGGATGGGCAGCGCAAGAAAGATCCTCTCGGCTATATTGCCACCCGTTCCAATTTGTTGTCCATTTTTGAGGAACTGATAAGCAGAGATTTGTCCGACTTTATGAGCGACATTTTGGTATGCGGTGAGATTTACTCTCGGCTTATCCTCAGCACCGACGATAAAACGAAATATACCAACAGCCTGACCGACCTGAGTCGTATTCAGGGCGCACCTTCTTATCTGCTGCTGATGTATTTGTTCAAAAATCAAGCCACGCTTGAAGTTGCTGACGCTGATATTCTGGAAACAATCAAGTTGCTGACTCGCTTCTTTGTCCGAAGAAATATCACAGATACTCCTAATACACGAGATTTGAATAAGATCTTCATGCAGATTATTTCCGATGTTGAGGAAGGAAAACTCACCGGAACTGCAATCTATCAGCATATCTACGACGAACTTGTCCGTTGGTCTGCCACCGATGAGTTGTTTGAAGAAAAACTCAAGGGAGACATTTACGAAGAGAATGCTGGCGTTGCAAGATTCGTTCTCTGCGCTATTGCTCAGAAACACATGACCAACGAAACTTGGACTGACCTCTGGGAGCAGAATGATTATGGTGGAAAAAAGGTTTTCAAATGGACTATTGAACACATATTCCCCGAAGGAAAGAATATTCCCGACAAATGGGTAGATATGATTGCCGCTGGAGATCGTAATTTGGCTAATGAGTATCTTGAACAGTATGTCCACAAGATCGGCAACCTGACTGTTACCGGATATAACAGCACTTTAAGCAATCTCTCTTTCGTAGAAAAGAGGGATCGTCTCAATGCTCAGAAGCTCTATGTGGGGTATAAAAACGGGCTTGAAATCAATAAGGAGCTTGCAGAAAAGGACGCATGGACGGTGCAGGATATTATTGATCGTACCAATGAGCTTGTAGAAATGCTGCTCGATATGTATAAGCTCTAAGGATGAAAGGAGGATCGCCGGAGCATGAAGCAAAGAACTTATATCGCAATCGACCTCAAGAGCTTCTATGCTTCGGTTGAGTGCCGGGAGCGCGGCTTAGATCCTCTGGACACAAACCTCGTTGTCGCGGATGAGAGCCGGACGGATAAGACTATCTGCCTTGCCGTTACTCCCTCCCTCAAAAGCTACGGTATCTCCGGACGCGGACGGCTGTTTGAGGTCAAGCAGCGTGTGAAGGAAGCAAATGCCGGACGGCAGCACGACGCGCCGAGACACAGGCTGGACGGCACATCACACTTCTTCTCTGAGCTACAAGCAGATCCGTCTTTGGCGATTGACTTCATCATCGCACCGCCCCGGATGGCGTATTACATGGAGTACAGCACCCGCATCTATCAGGTCTACCTCAAGTACATTGCGCCGGAGGACATCGTTGTCTACTCCATCGACGAGGTGTTCATGGATGTGACGGACTACCTGAATACCTACAAGCTCTCCGCCCATGATCTTGCCATGAAGATCATCCTCGATGTGCTTGAGACAACCGGCATTACGGCAACCGCAGGAATCGGCACGAACCTCTTTCTCTGCAAGGTGGCAATGGACATTGTGGCGAAACACATCCCCGCCGACAAAAACGGCGTCCGAATAGCCGAACTGGATGAAATGAAGTTCCGGCGTGAGCTTTGGGCGCACCAGCCTCTCACGGATTTCTGGCGCGTGGGTCGAGGTATTGCCAAGAAACTTGAGCAGAATGGGATGTTCACCATGGGTGATGTTGCCCTCTGTTCAGAGCGGAACGAGGACTTGCTTTATAAGCTGTTCGGAAAGAATACGGAACTACTCATTGATCATGCGTGGGGCTGGGAGCCTACGACCATTGAGGCAATCAAGGCATACCGTCCCAGCTCCAACAGCCTCAGCTCCGGTCAGGTTTTGCACTGCCCCTATGAGGCAGATAAAGCGAAGCTCGTCATCCGCGAGATGACGGACTTGCTCGTTCTGGATTTGGTGGACAAGGGGCTTGTCACCGACCAGATGGTTCTCACAGTTGGCTACGACATTGAGAACCTGACCGATCCGGCACGACGGGCAAAGTATCACGGCGCGATTGAGAAAGACCCCTACGGACGGGAGATTCCCAAACAGGCGCACGGGTCCATCAACCTCGACAGTCACACATCCTCTACGCGCAAAATAATGTGTGCTGTGGCAGAACTCTTCGACCGGATCGTGGACAAGAATCTGCTTGTCCGCCGTATGTATGTTGTGGCAAATCATGTCCTGCCGGAAGCGGACGCACCGAAGAAAAATGACGGTGCTGTCCAGCTTGACCTCTTCACTGACTATGCCGCCGAAGAGGAAAAGCGGAAAGCCGAAGATGCCGCCTTGGAACGTGAACGAAAAATTCAGAAGGCGGCTCTCGCCATCAAGAAGAAGTACGGAAAGAACGCCATCCTCAAGGCGATGAATCTTGAAGAAGGCGCAACGGCAAAGGATCGGAATGCACAGATCGGCGGGCATAAGGCGTAACGCGAAAGGATTAGAGCGATGAATTACTTGACCGGAATAAGACTCAATGGGTTTCCAGAACAATCATCATATCTTGCTAACTTGCCAGTAGTCAAATACCTACAATCACTTGAAGAATTGGCTTTTGAAAAACCGGTAACTTTTTTCGTTGGTGAAAATGGGACGGGTAAATCGACATTACTTGAGGCGATTGCGGTTGCATTGGGCTTTAATCCAGAGGGAGGGTCCAGAGATTTCTCCTTCTCAACAAAGTCATCACATTCTGTTCTCCATCAGTATCTAACCACCATCAAATCCGGTTATCCCAAAGACGGATTCTTTTTAAGAGCAGAAAGCTTTTATAACACGGCAACATATTTAGATGAGCATAGCACTCTCCTTCGTTACGGTGGAGTTTCTTTTCACGCTCAGTCCCACGGAGAGTCTTTTTTGTCCCTTGTAACAAACCGTTTTGAAGGAAACGGACTTTATATTTTGGACGAACCCGAAGCAGCTCTTTCTCCGCAAAGATTGATGTCGTTGATGATTGCGATTGATGAGCTTGTCGAAGAAAACTCTCAGTTTGTCATTGC
This sequence comes from Angelakisella massiliensis, assembly GCF_900104675.1. Taxonomy (GTDB): domain Bacteria; phylum Bacillota; class Clostridia; order Oscillospirales; family Ruminococcaceae; genus Angelakisella; species Angelakisella massiliensis. The sequence continues at coordinate 550,576 of NZ_LT629945.1, forward strand.
CACACATTCTCCTATACTCATGACATATCCCAAGGCTGAGATTCTCGAAATGACCGACACTGGGATACACAAAGTCAAATATTCAGAGACAGAACATTATAAAATCACAAAACAGTTTTTGGATGACCCTGAACGAATGCTGAGATACTTATTCCGCGATTAAGGGAAAGGTCTGGATGTGAAATGGAAAAATACAGAGAAATAATCGACCTCCCTCACCACGTCTCCAAGACGCGACCACAGATGCCAATGTCAGATCGGGCGGCGCAGTTCGCCCCCTTTGCTGCCCTCACCGGCTACGATGCTGCAATCAAAGAAACCGGGCGTCTGACCGATGAAAGGATTGAGCTTGACGAGGAAGCACTGACTGCATTGGACATGAAGTATCAGCTTCTCATGGATGCCCTCGATGACAAACCGGAAGTCACCATTACTTACTTCCAGCCTGATGAGCGGAAGGCTGGCGGCAAATATGTATCAGCAGTCGGTACGGTCAAAAAAGTCGATGATTTTGAGCGGCGGATCACTATGCAGGACGGCTCGAAGATTCCGATGGATGACGTTCTAATCATTGACGGAGAGATATTCTCGTCCTTAGAATAATGTCGCTTGCCATGCGACCAAACGAAGTGAATACCGAAGTACAATATGACTGTAAGGTGAGACGCCAAGCAGTCATATTTTTTATATACGGAGGTACTGAACATGAGAAAGAACTTGACGGAGATCGTATTCATCCTTGATCGCAGCGGCTCTATGAGCGGGCTGGAAGCAGACACCATCGGAGGCTTCAACTCCATGATTGAAAAGCAAAAAAAGGAGAATGGCGAGGCATTGATCTCTACCGTCCTCTTTGACAACGTGAGCGAGGTTATTCATGACCGTGTACCGGTTCAAAAGGTCGAGCCGATGACCGACAATGACTATTCCGTTCGCGGCTGCACCGCGCTTCTGGATGCTATCGGCGGAGCGATTCATCACATTGGAAATGTCCACAAGTACGCAAGAAATGAAGATGTCCCTGAACATACTCTGTTCGTCATCACAACGGACGGCATGGAGAATGCAAGCCGCCGTTATGACAGCGAGAAGGTCAAGAAAATGATTGAGCGTCAGAAGGAAAAGTATGGCTGGGAGTTTTTGTTCCTCGGTGCAAACATCGACGCAGTTGAGACGGCAAGGCATTTCGGAATTGGTGCAGACCGAGCGGTCAACTACCACTCTGACCATGAGGGAACGCAGCTCAACTATGAAGTTCTGAGCGAAGCGGTTTCTGCTGTCCGATGCAGCGTACCACTGGGTACGAATTGGAAAAAGCGTATTGATGAGGACTTCAATTCCAGAAAGGACGGGAGAAAGTAATGAGAACAATCACCGTAAAAGGGACAGGAAATGTCTCCGCAAGACCGGATTACATCATCCTATCTCTGAACATTGAAGCAAATTCAAAAAACTATGACCTTGCAATGTCGGAAGCTGCCGAGAGAATCGAAAAACTGCAAGGTGTCGCTGTCCGCGTTGGGTATCGTAAGGAAGACCTGAAAACCACGAGCTTTGATGTCCAGACAAGGTACGAGAATGTCAAGGATCGGCAAGGTAATTACAAGCGAGAGTTTGCCGGATATGCTTGCAGCTATCGCTTGAAACTTGCCTTTGACTTTGACAGCAAGCAGCTTGCAAAGGTCATTTCTGCGATTGCGGATTGTGGGGCGCAACCAGAACTCAGCATTGCGTTCACCGTGAAAAACCCGGCAAGAGTCAGCGAAGAGCTGCTGATCAATGCGACGGAGAACGCCAGAGCAAAGGCGGAGATTCTTTGCAAAGCATCAGGCAGTACGCTTGTGCAGTTGCTCAACATCGACTACAACTGGGGCGAACTCAATGTGTATTCCAGAACGAGCTATGAGGTCGAAGACTGCATTCAGCCTCTCATGGCGATGAGCAAGTGCGCCGCACCTGAGATTGAGCCAGATGATATTGATGTGACAGACACAGTGGCTTTTACATGGGAAATCCAATGATTTTTTGACTTTTTTGAAATCCGGTACTCAACAAACGCTCTTATTGTGTCCGTTGTAAAGTGAAGGGACATTTCACGGAGTAATCTTCGTAGAATACGATTTTGGGAGATTAGCAAGCAAATCCGGTGAGTACCCACCGGAGAAAAATCAGTTAAGGAGACCCTGCCCTTAACATCAGATTTTTGCTTGTTGGGATAGTCCCAAACCCTTCTAATCTTTACGACGGAGGGCGCAGCATGGTACGAAGAACACGAGACATTCAGAAGAAGATTTGGCTGACACCACAGGAAGAACGGACGATTGCAAAGAAGATGGAAATGATCGGCACGGAGAACTTCGGTGCGTATGCAAGAAAGATGCTGATCGACGGTTACATCATCGTTGTAGACTACACGGAGCAGAAAAAGCTCGCCGCCGAAATCAACAAGATCGGCGTGAACATCAATACCGTCTGCCGCAGAATCAACTCGACGGGGCGATTCTATCAGGATGATATTGACGAGCTGAAAGAAAAGATGGATGCAGTATGGCAGTTACTAAAATCAAAGCAATCCGAGGAACTTTGAGCAAGGCAATCGCGTACATTCTGAATCCCGAAAAGACCGACGAGAAGCTGCTGGTCTCGTCCTACGGCTGTGCCAGCGAGACCGCAGCGCGGGAATTTGAGTGGACGCGGAAAATAGCCGAGCAAAAAGGGATGAATCCGGTCAGGATCATAGCCCGTCATGTGATCCAGTCCTTTGAAATCGGAGAGGTCACGCCGGAGCTTGCCCACGAGATCGGCAAGCAGTTCGCGGATGAAATCCTCGGTGGAAAATACGAGTATGTGCTGACCACGCACATTGACAAGGACCATGTTCATAACCATCTGATTTTCAATGCGGTTGACTTTGTGGACTACCACGCCTACAAGAGCTACAAGCGGATTTACTATGATATGCGTGAGGTCAGCGACCGGCTCTGTAAGGAAAACGGTCTCTCTGTTATCCCTCCCTCTCAGAACAAAGGCATGAGCTACAAGGAGTACACCGAAGCCAAACGCGGCACGAGCTGGAAGCAAAAACTCAAGCAGACCATCGACCGGCTTGTCATCACAGCGAAGGACTACGATGATTTTCTGCGGCTCATGCAGGAAGCCGGTTATGAAATCAAACCCGGCAAATACATCTCCTTCCGCGCTGAAGGTCAGGAGCGGTTTACCCGTTCTAAGACCATCGGAGAGAACTACACCGAGGAACGCATCAAGGAGCGGATTGCCGGACGGACGCCCCGAAAAAGTCAGAGACAGACCACGCCGAAGGGCATCTCTCTCATCGGAGATATTCAGGAGCGGATCAGGCTCATCGACAGCAAGGGTTACGAGCATAAAGCAAAGCTCACTATCCTCAAGGAAGCGGCACGGACACTCAACTATCTCACGGAAAACAACTTGCTCCAATACGCCGATCTTGAGAAGAAGGTCGAGGATGTTCACATCTCCTATGACCGTACCGGCAAGGAACTGAAAGCCGTTGAAGCACGTCTGCGGGAAGTCCAGCCGCTTATCAAAAACATCTCCAACTACCAGCGGCTCAAGCCTGTATATGACGCCTTCCAGAAGGCGAAAGACAAGCCGAGCTTCAAGACAAAGCACGAAGCCGAACTTGTGATCTTTGAGGCGACGCGGAGTACGCTGCTTGCCATGCAGGGCGATGAAAAACTGCCGAGCTTGAAGACACTGCAAGCGGAACAGCAGCGACTTCTTGAAGAGCAACAGCGGCTCTATGATGAACGTGCGAAGCTCAAAAAAGAAGAAAAGAAAATAGAGACGATCAAGTCTAATGTTGATACGTTTCTCGCTCCTTCTGCTGACCATGACCGTGATCATCTGCGCAGCACACAGCGCGAATAGTCCTTTCAAAAGCAGGGCATCTCCTGTTGACCGGAGATGCCCTGCTTCCTTGAGAGAAGGTTCGAGAAGTTGAAACTTTTTCTTTAATTTCTGCATCAACGGATTGCTTTTGAGAATGAAATCCAGTATAATATTATAAGCGATGTTGAATGCAAGCAAGCGAAAGGATGGTTGCCGTGCGCATAAGCTATAAGAAACTATGGATGCTTCTTCTGGAACGCGACATAAAGAGGGCTTCTCTACGACATGAGGTGGGGCTGTCTGCCGGAACATGGACAAAACTGAATAAGGGGGAAGAAGTGTCCCTCTCTATTTTGCTGCGCATTTGTGATTACTTGAACTGTGACATCGGAGATATATGTGAGGCTGTGCGAACGGACAAGAACTGAGTCCGGTTTTTCGTACAGCTCTTTTTGTAGAATAGGTTAGATAAATACACAGGGAGGATTTTGATATGGCACGAGCCGCATCGGCACCGAAGAAGGAGATTTCTATGGAGGAAGCTCTGTGGAAGTCCGCAGATAAACTCCGTGGTTCTGTCGAGCCAGCAGAATATAAACACGTCGTTCTCAGTCTCTTCTTTTTGAAGTTTGCCAGCGATAAGTTTGAGGCACAAAGGAAAGCTATTTCTGAAAAATACGGTGAGAAGTTTGTTGACAATGTTGCCTTCTATACGAAGGACAATGTATTCTTCCTGCCTGAGATCAGCCGTTGGTCTTTCATCATGGAGAATGCGAAACAGGATGACATTGCGCTGAAAATCGACACCGCCCTCTATACGATTGAGAAAGCGAATCCTGCACTGAAAGGCGCACTGCCGGACAACTACTACTCACGTCTTCACATCGACACAGCAAAGCTGGCATCACTGCTGGACGAGATTGATAAGATCAACACCGGCGATAAAGAGAATGACATTATCGGGCGGGTCTACGAATACTTCCTGAGCAAGTTTGCTCTTGCGGAAGGCAAGGGCAAGGGCGAGTTCTATACGCCGAAGTGTATTGTCAATTTGATTGCAGAAATGATTGAACCGTATGATGGCATTCTGTACGACCCTTGCTGCGGTTCTGGCGGTATGTTCGTACAGTCAATGAAGTTCGTGGAGGCACATCACGGCAACAAGAAGAAGGTCTCTATCTATGGTCAGGAATATACAAACACGACGTACAAGCTGTGCAAAATGAATCTGGCTATTCGCGGTATCTCTGCAAACCTCGGAGAAATGGCAGCGAACACATTCACCAATGACCAGCACAAGGACCTCAAGGCAGATTACATTATGGCAAACCCGCCATTTAATCAGAAAGAATGGCGTGGTGATAATGAGCTGATTGATGATCCGCGCTGGGACGGCTATGAAGTTCCGCCCACGAGTAACGCAAACTATGGCTGGATTCTGAACATTGTTTCAAAGCTCTCTCAGAACGGTGTTGCCGGTTTCCTGCTTGCAAACGGCGCACTATCTGACGATGGTACAGAGTTAAAAATCCGCCGTCAGCTCATCGAGAACAATCTCGTCGAAGCAATCATCATTCTTCCCCGAAACCTCTTCTACACCACGGACATCAGCGTTACGCTTTGGATTCTGAACAAGAATAAAAAGGCTCGTGTGGTTGAAGAAAACGGTGAAGTAAAACGCTTCCGTAACCGTGAGCGCGAGATCCTTTTCATGGACTTGCGGCAAATGGGAAGCCCTTATGAAAAGAAGTATATTGAACTGACAGAAGAAGACCGTGCAAAAGTCACGGGCGTCTATCACGCATGGCAGCAGGAAGGCTATGAAGAAACTTATCAGAATGTGCCTGAATTTTGTTACAGCGCATCCTTCGATGAGGTTGCTGAAAAGGGCTTTACCCTTGTTCCGAGCCGTTACATTGAGTTTGTAAACCGCGATGAGAACATCGACTTTGATACGAAAATGAAGACGCTGCAAAGTGAGCTTCGTGAGCTGCTTGTTGCAGAAGAGAAGTCGAAGGCTGACCTGTTGACTGTGTTTAAGGAGTTGGGCTATGAAATCGAATTATGAACCTCTTGGTAAACACATTCGGCTTGTTGATTATCGAAACTCCGAGGAAGTCACCAGCACTGTTCTTGGCATAAGCATCGACAAAGAGTTTATGCCTTCCGTCGCAAATGTAATTGGCACAGATTTGAGTCGGTATAAACTGATCAGCAAGGGGCTATTTGCCTGTAACCCAATGCACGTTGGACGCGATGAACGTCTTCCGATTGCGCTCTATGAGAAAGACAACGCCGCAATAGTTTCTCCGGCGTATTTCATGTTTGAGATTATTGACCGCGATGTCTTAAATGAAGAGTATTTGATGATGTGGTTTCGTAGACCGGAGTTTGACCGTGAATGCTGGTTCATGACGGATGGCAGTGTTCGAGGCGGAATTACATGGGATGATCTTTGCCGCATAAAGCTCCCTGTCCCCTCCTATGCGAGACAATGTGAGATCGTCGAGTCCTACCGTGCAATTACCAATCGCATTGCTTTGAAGAGAGCGGAAAATGATAATTTAGCGGCTTAGGGACAGTTGAATATATTCGCGGGCATCGTTGAGTTTACGGATTTCCTCAAGATTGGTTGCAATAATCTCAATCAAGCCATCCGCCATTTTGCAGAATTGCGTCACAATGTCCTTCTGCGGGAAAACAATCCTAATACTATTTAGAATGCTTGTGTTTATTGATGGCATGGTTGCACCTACTGCGGAAGCAGTGACAAGCTGACGGATTACAGGTTGGTTGAACCACCACAAAAAGTAACTGCCGGTATTAGGATCGTATGGTCTAACACGAAGACACCGCCCTGAAAATAACCAACCATCTTCGTGTTGTGAAACCATAACTGCTCGATCCACGGAACCAACGCGACTAAAAACAATATCTCCGGTGTGATGATCATATTTCCGTAGACGTTCAACATCATTTTGCGAGACAAGCGGAAGGTTCCTGTGGGCGATGTATTTCCCATCCATGTGTTCGACCGTAATAATTGGTGTACCTGATTCTACATAGTCTTCGTTGTGAAGCTGGCTACCAAATGGTCCCGTTTGAACAGATGCAAAGTCACCAACCGTCGCGTCTGTCCAACCTTGAGGGACTTTGTTTTGCTTAATAATTGTCTCCGGGAGATTAACTCCGGCATCATGAAATGCCTTATCAAAAGCCGCTTGGATAGTCGCTTCTAAATTATCATTTACAGGAGGAATTGCTGTGAGCGATTTATGGAATCAAGTTAAAATGCAGTTCAAGGATTTTCCTGCTGAAATACGAGACCGTATTCAAGCAGAGCAGCAGGAAGTAATAGAGGAAGCAGTTCTCAGCGAACGAATCTGTTCTATCGAAAAAGCGACACTGGCTTTGCTCGAAGCCAGTGTCCCAAGAGATCAGATTGTCGCATTACTACAAAAGCATTGGGATTTACGGCGAAGCGAGGCAAATAAATTCATCGAAGAAGCCGAGAATACCAGCTCCTGCTCTTGAAAAATAACTCTCTCACCAGTGGCGAGAGTTTTTACCACAAGGAACTGCCACTGATTGTCGTTCTCTGAGAATAATCAAAGGAGATACGACAATGAAAGAACAACTGATTCAAGAAGTGCAGCGTCAGATGCTTCCGTATCTGAACAACGCACAGTTAAAACAGCTTCAAGGCGTCCTTGAGGGGGTACTGAGTGGTGTAGAGCTAAGTCACAGCGCGGGCATGGTAGAAAGCGCAAAGGTCGATACGGTTGCCTGTTTCATCAACGCAAAACGCATTGAAGGCTGCTCAGAAAAAACCTTGAGCTATTACCGTCAGACCATTATGTCAATGCTATCCGGCATTGACAAAGAACCACAAGAGATCGCAACTGAGGACTTGCGAAAGTACCTAACAGAGTATCAGGCAAACCGTAAGTCAAGCAAGGTCACGATAGATAACATCCGCCGCATCCTATCCAGCTACTTTTCGTGGCTTGAAGATGAGGATTACATCGTAAAAAGCCCGGTACGCCGGATCCACAAGGTAAAAACGGCAAAAGTGATCAAGGAAACCTATACCGACGAGGCATTGGAAATCATGCGGGACAACTGCTGCAATGTCCGCGATCTCGCTATGATTGACCTTCTCGCATCCTCCGGAATTCGTGTTGGTGAGATGGTTGCCCTTAACCGCGATGACATCAACTTCAATGAGCGAGAGTGCGTTGTTTTCGGAAAAGGGAGCAAAGAACGGATCGTCTATTTCGATGCAAGGACGAAAATCCATCTGCAAAACTATCTGGAAAGCCGTACAGACGCCTGTTCAGCTTTGTTTGTCTCGCTGACCGCGCCGCATGACCGTTTGCAGATCGGCGGCGTAGAAAGACGGCTTCGAGAACTGGGGAAAAGGCTGAATCTGCCTCGTGTCCATCCACATAAGTTCCGAAGAACATTGGCAACATCAGCCATAGATAAAGGAATGCCCATAGAGCAAGTCCAGCAGCTCTTAGGGCATCAGAAAATCGACACGACCATGCACTATGCTATGGTCAAACAGCAAAACGTCAAGCTGGCACACAGAAAATACATAGGGTGAGGTGTCACAATGAAAGAAGGATATAGGCTGCTTGGAGACTTCATTCGCCAAGTCGATGTCAGGAACACAGACGGAAAAGAGGAAAACCTTTTAGGTGTTTCCGTCCAAAAGATGTTCATTCCCTCTATTGCAAACACGGTTGGTACCGACTTTACGAAATACAAGGGAGTCAAACGGGGGCAGTTTACCTACATTCCAGATACTTCTCGGCGTGGAGACAAAATTGGTATTGCTCTTCTAACGGATTATGATGAGGGGCTTGTCAGCAATATCTATACCGTTTTTGAAGTGAAAGATGAAAACGAGCTACTGCCCGAATACCTAATGCTCTGGTTCAGCAGACCGGAGTTTGATCGTTACGCACGTTTTAAGTCTCACGGTAGCGTCCGGGAAATAATGGACTGGGATGAAATGTGCAAGGTAAAGCTACCTGTCCCCTCTATCGAGAAGCAACGCAGCATTGTAAAGGCATACAATACGATCACGGATCGGATTGAACTCAAGCGGAAGATAAATGATAATTTAGAAGCAACTGCACAAGCAGTATTCCAAGATCAATTTTCTTCTTACTATGGGTGTGACAAGCTTCCCGAAGGTTATAGCATTGTCAGTTTGGATAGCCTCTGTACAGTCAAAGGTGGCAAACGCCTTCCTGCCGACTGTGAATTACTTGATGATCCAACAGAACACCCTTATATTCGTGTTCGTGATGTTGGCGGAAGTCGCTATGTCTGTCTCACAGACCAATTCCAATATATTGATGAAGAAACGCATCAAGCCATCTCACGATATATAGTAAACACCGGAGATATTGTCATTTCGATTGTTGGTACAATCGGATTGCTCGGCAAGATTCATTCCTCTCTTGACAAAGCAAACCTTACTGAAAACTGCGTTAAACTCGCAGGTATTCATACGGTTACTTCCGACTATCTCTATTACACACTTTGCTATAAAAAGCAAATTAAGGAGATTGACCTTCTGACAGTCGGTGCGGTTCAAGCAAAGTTGCCTATGTACAACATCCAATCTATGAAAATCCTTGTCCCTCCGACCAAGGTGATCAGTGATTTTCAGAAGAAAATGAACGCTTTGGACGAGCAAATTGAAGCAAATACAATGGAAATCCAGAAACTTAATGAGCTTCGATCCGTTCTCCTTGCAAAACTGTCCGATTAAGCCGCTAAATTATCATTTACCTACGAAGGGAGGGATGAAAATGGACAAGGATACGCTGATCAGAATTGCCGAAGAGCTTCATCAAGGAGCTTTTGACGCAAATGCCTATTACCTCATATTGCAGCAGTATCGCAAAAACCAGCGCGAATATGCGGAAGAAATGAAGATGTCACCAGCGTTCTATCAAACGATCCACGGAGCTTTAATGAAAGCCTGTTTTATGGAGATCGCCAAACTGTATGATAGCTCAAATGGCGTCGTGTCCATTGGCACCCTCCTTGCCAAATGCGCGAAAAACCAAGACCTATTTCCGACGTACAGAGAAACAATGACCGTAGAGCATGATGGGACAGCATTTTCCTATCAAATTCCGTATCAGCATCAGCTCAAGCCAGAGGAAGAGCGTTTCTTCAAGGATCAGGTTGAGAGCGACAGAAAGCTCTTTGCAATGTTTGATATTCCTGATGCCGCAAATGCTCCGGTTCGGGTGGATTTGACATTTCCAGAGTTCTTAGCTCTGTATCAGAAACGCTTCAATGCGTTAAGCAAAAAGAGAGAGAATATCCGAATGCAACGGAACAAGCTCTATGCCCACAACGATGAACAGCGCATATTGAGCAAAGAGAACCCGACAGACCGTCATCCTATTTTCTATCCGGATGTGCAGGAAATGATAGCCTTTGCGCTCGATTGCACGGGACTAATACTCGGCGTTCTCACTGACGTAACCCGTGCAACGCAATACTCGAATATTGATGACTGGGAAGGAACACTCATGCTGGCACGTCTGGGTTTGAAGTATCAGGAGTACGACTTCCAGCAAAGTGAAAAAGCCTTTGAAGCAGAAATGCAGCGGCAGTTAGGGGGAAATGATAATGGCGAACTTTAATGAGCATTCTCTTGAAATGTCCATCATGGATTTGTTTCAGGATGAAGGGTATATCTATTTGAATGGTGAGCAGATCCACCGCGAACGCTCTGAGGTTCTGCTTATCGACGATCTGCGGAAATACCTCCTAAACAGATATGCCGCAGAAGGGCTTACCCCAAGTGAAATTGATAGCATCATCCTTCGCCTGAGGTCTATTTCCGGCACGATCTACGAAGCAAACAAAGCTGTCTGTAAAATGATTTGTGACGGCTTCATCTTCAACCGTGAAGATCACACAAAGAAAGACCTTTATATTGAGCTGATTGACTTTGATGAGCCAGAGAAAAATGTGTTCAAGATTATCAATCAATTTGAAATTGAAGGCATCAACAACCAGTTACGCATACCGGACGGGATTGTATTCATCAATGGCATTCCTGTTGTTGTGCTTGAGTTCAAGAGCGCGGTCAAAGAGAATACAACGATCATGGACGCCTATACTCAGCTCACCGTGCGTTATCGCCGTGATATTCCCGAACTCTTCAAGTATAACGCCTTCATCGTAATAAGCGATGGCGCAAATAATAAATACGGTTCCTTCTTCTCCCCGTATGACTTCTTCTATGCGTGGAGAAAGATTGAAGCTGACGATAAGGAATTAGACGGCATCAATTCCCTTGTAACTATGGTGAGCGGACTGTTCCGGAAAGAACGGCTTTTGGCAGTCATCAAGGATTTTGTCTATTTCCCTGATAGCTCGGACAAGGACCTCAAAATCGTCTGCCGCTATCCTCAGTATTTTGCTGCGGTCAAGCTGTTTGAGAATATCAAGGCACATCTCAGACCGGAGGGGGACGGCAAGGGCGGCACATACTTCGGCGCGACAGGCTGCGGAAAAAGCTATACTATGCTCTTCCTCACAAGAATGCTTATGAAGAGTACCTTCTTCCATAGCCCTACAATCCTGATTATTACCGACCGAACGGATTTGGATGACCAGCTCTCAAAGCAGTTTGTAGCATCTAAGAAGTACATTGGTGACGAAACCGTTGTGAGCATTGATTCCCGCGAAAAGCTGCGTCAGGAACTTCAAGGCAGGACAAGCGGCGGGGTGTACATGACCACCATCCAAAAGTTCACCGAGGACTTGGAGCTTCTGACGGATAGAGCGAATGTGATCTGCATATCCGATGAAGCACACCGTAGTCAGATAAACCTCGATCAGAAAGTCAAGGTCACTGCCGAAGGTGTAGAGCGAAGCTATGGATTCGCAAAGTACCTACACGATTCTCTCCCCAATGCTACCTATGTCGGTTTCACCGGCACGCCCGTAGATGGCACGATTGAAGTCTTCGGTCCGGTTGTCGATGCCTACACAATGACAGAGGCGGTCAAAGACGGTATCACAGTCAACCTTGTCTACGACGGACGCGCTGCACGGGTCACGCTTGATCAGGCAAAGGTTCGGGAAATTGAAGATTATTATGATCGCTGTGCTGTTGAAGGCGCAAATGAGCATCAGATTGAGGAAAGCCAGAAGGCGGTTGCTCATATTGATGCGATCATCGGTGATCCTGACCGACTTCACGCAGTTGCGGAGGACTTCATTAACCACTATGAGACCCGCGTTGCCGAAGGAGCTACCGTTGCAGGAAAAGCAATGTTTGTCTGCTCTAATCGCAAGATTGCATACGCTTTTTATCAGATTATAGTTGGAATGAGACCGGAATGGGCAGAGAAAAAGGTTTGCCCTGACGGGGTTCAACTGACGGAAAAAGAGAAAAAGGAACTCAAACCCATCGAGAAGATCAAGCTCATCATGACGCGAAATAAAGATGATGAGCCTGAGCTATATGAAATGCTGGGAACGAAAGAGGATCGCAAGGAATTTGACCGTCAGTTTAAGAACGTTAAATCAAACTTCAAAATTGCCATCGTTGTTGATATGTGGCTTACCGGCTTCGACGTACCGGCACTCGACACAATCTACATCGACAAGCCCATCCAGCAGCACAGCCTTATCCAGACGATTTCCCGCGTCAACCGCGTCTATACCGGCAAGGACAAGGGCTTGATCGTGGACTACATCGGCATTAAGAAAAACATGAATCTCGCCCTCAAGAAATACACCAACTTTGAGAGCGATGAGTTTGAAGGCGTCGAGCAGTCTATCACGATTGTTAAAGACCAGCTCGATGTCTTGGCTCAGATGTTCCACAACTTCAATAGCACGGATTACTTCAACGGCTCACCGAAAGAGCAGCTTGCTTGCCTCAATCGGGCTGTTGAGTATGTACAGCTCACGGAAGATTTGGAAACTCGCTTTATGGCGGCAGTCAAACGCATGAAACAAGCGTTCAACCTATGCAGTTCAAGTGAGGCTATCTCTGATAAAGAAAAGGACTATCTGCACTTCTACTGTGCTGTGCGCTCTATTCTTTTCAAACTCACAAAGGGTGATGCCCCTGACATTTCACAAATGAATGCCCGTGTCCGTGAACTTCTTGAAGGTGCAATTCAATCTGATGGTATAGAGGAACTGTTTGAGACGGGAAAGCACATCTCTGTTGATATTTTCAGTGACGAGTATCTGGATAAGATCAATGCAATCCAACTTCCAAACACAAAGATAAAGGTGTTGCAGAGGCTTCTTTCTCAAGCGATTGATGAGTATAAAAAGGTCAACCGCATTATGGGCATGGAGTTCTCAGACCGCCTCAAGCGGGTTGTTGATGAGTACAACAATCGCCGTCGTGATGAGGCTTTTGCTAATGAAGTTCTTGACGATGTGGCGGAGCAGCTTGCGAAGCTCCTTGAAGAACTCAAAAAGGAAAAAGACTCCTTCAAGGGCATGGGAATTGACTACGAGGAAAAAGCCTTTTATGACATTCTCAAGGCGGTTGCCAAGAAGTATGAGTTCGAGTACCCGGACGATAAGATGATTGAATTGTCAAAGCGGATTAAGATTATTGTCGATGACAAAGCTAAATACACCGACTGGTCTACCCGTGATGACATTAAGGCAAATCTGCAAGTTGACCTCATACTGCTACTGGATGAATTTGACTATCCCCCCGTAACCATTGATGATGTCTACAAGGAGGTTCTGGAACAAGCTGAAAACTTCAAAAAGTACGCTCAATAACCCGCGTTCCATCGAAAGGAGTAGATCATGGGCAATTCAGTCATGTTGAATGGCGTCGAATATGCCGGAGAACAGATTGCCTACAAAGACAGCACCTATGAACTTGTGTCAAAGGTAGCATATCTGATCGGCGTCCCGCTCCGTATTTTTCAAAATGAACACGAGCCGCCGAAGATAGAGATATACGACCGGCTTGAACAGGATAAAAATGCCCGTATCATTCGCAATCTCTGTATCATCCGCACCGCCATTGAGCGCAACTACCGGAAAATAAATGACATCATGCGGATGGAGTATCGAGGGCTGCTTTCAATGCCAGAGATCATCCCGGCTTCCAGTATGCAGCAGCTTTCAAACGACGGAATCAGCTTTATCAAAAAGTCGAGTACAAAGCTCTGCCACCACATTATCGAGATTAACCGGCTGATTTCAGACCGCATTAACAACTGCAAAAGCCTCTTTCCAATCTGGATTAACTGGACGTACATAAAAGAGCTGTTCATTATGCCAAACGGCTTGACAGAGGACGGAACGAAAGATGCTGCGGACATCTATTACGCAAGTCTCTCCTACTACCCCTATCAAATGTACATCAACTGGGTACCGATGGACGAGGGCAATGTCCTCTATAATGATAAGAAGTTTGCTACCCTGCTTTATCAATGGCATTGCGACGCCTTCACGGAATACAGTAAAGTCTCCGATGCAGGGGCTTTTGTAAAAAACAATATCTACGACTTCATAGATGACAGTGAGAAGACCGTATTGGTAGTGGACTGCGAAAACTCTGACCCGTACAAGCTGTGCGCCACGCTCAAAAACCTTGATTATGAGGTCATGCAGAAAATTACGGCGATCATTCTCTTTGATGACGTACATACCGCTACGGCATGGCGGATTCTTGAAAACTACACCCGCATCCCCGTTGAACATATCATGATTGAGCGGATCAAGCAGAACAAATCACTGGTAGACATCAAGCTCACCGCAAGAGCCTGTCAGGAACACTACCAGAAGCAAGTGGATTCCTTCGTCATCGTCTCAAGCGATTCCGACTACTGGGGGCTGATCTCTTCTTTACCGGACGCCAGATTCCTTGTCATGATTGAGCGGGAAAAATGCGGACCGGATATGAAGGCGGCACTTGCAGAATCTGGGATATTCTACTGCTATCTGGATGACTTCTACTCCGGCAACAGCGAGGACATCAAGAAAAACGCACTGTTCAAGGAGATGTACCGCTGGATTGACAACTCCGTTCACCTGAATGTCAACGATATGTTTGATGCAGCTCTGCGAAACACGAGGATCGAAATGTCTCCCGCAGAGCGGCGGCAGTTCTATGAGAAGCACATCAGGCACATGACGCTGACCATCGACGAGAACGGAAACGTCAGCATTGAGCTGAAACGCAGATAGCCTTGGTTTCTATTCCGGGAGGAATGTGGATGGATAATAGATTTTATTTTGGATTCAATACATCGGAGGAACGGAAAAAGCGCAGAAAAGCAGAGCTGTACTCCATGAGTGAGCAAGTCAGCACCTTCTTTTGGGATGAAGCCCCGCAGCATGGCTTGGAAATGCGTGAAGGGCAGCAGGATATGTCCTTTGAGATTGTGGACGCCCTCATAAACGATCAGCACTTTGCGATTGAAGCTGGCGTGGGCATTGGCAAGTCCTTTGGCTATCTTGTGCCGGTGCTGCTGTACAGCAAACGCATGAACAAGCCGGTTATCATTGCAACCTCGACCATCGCGCTTCAAGAACAGCTCTGGCGTGATGTCCACGCAGTAATGCCCCTTCTTGGGCTGAACAGAGATGTCATCCTCGCAAAAGGACAGACCCATTATCTCTGCAACAAACGCGCAGATGAATATATGTGTGATCCGAAAGCAGACCCACCGGACGCGCTTAAAGAAGGAATCAAGCAAAAGTATGAGGAACGCAAGGATTTCCCGGAGGTTTTGCCGCAAGGCGTCTGGGACAAGGTAAACGTGCAGCGGTTCAGCATGAAGAATTGTGGCTCCTGTGAAAAGAAGTGCAAGTATTACAAGGTCCGCGCAGCATTAAAGTATACGGAGGGCGTTGTTCTGTGCAATCAGGACTTTCTCACCCAGCATCTCATGAAGCTCCGGCGCGGTCAGGACGGGCTGATTAACGCCGCCGCTGATCTGCTTGTCGTGGATGAAGCGCACAACTTAGATGATAAGGTGCGTAGTGCTACAACGGAACGTTTCGGACAGGGTATGCTCTTTGGGATGATCAAGAGTGCATTCTATGAGCTGCGGTCCTCTGACCAGAGCAGTGTGTCCGGTGAAAAGCGAGAGGCAGAGAGCGCGATCATCGCCTTCTATAACTGCCTGAAAGCGCAAGTCCAAAAGCAGATCAACGAGGCAGAACAGGATATGCGCTATGCTGACCGCTTTTTCTTCGACCAAAACGGCAGTGCGGTTGAGCTGCTTACCGAGATGAACGCCGCCATACATAACCTTTCGTCCAGCATTCAGATTTATTCCAGCATGGATTTCAGAAACAACCGTTCCTTTGCTGCCTCTGACGATCTGGATGCGGTCAGCGAGTCCCTTTCGGAGCTTCTTGACCGGATAGATGATATGTTGATCTGGATTGAGCAGCGCGGTAGTAACACGGAGCTTGTCTATTGCCCTAAAAACACAAGGGAAATTGTTAGCCGCCTATACTTCAATGGTGATGAAAGAACCATCTTGACCTCTGCCACGCTGACGAACGCCACGAGCGGGTCTCTGGAAGAACAGTATTCCTACTTTATCAGCAATACCGGCTTTCCGGTTGGTGAACGCGGCTGCTTATCCGAACCGAAGCCTTCCCCATATCCATACGATGAACACGCCATGATCTACTACTGCGACGATCTCCCGCATCCGACCAAGGAACACGAAGCCTTCATTGAAAAGGGCGTGGAGCGGCTGCTTGAGATCCTGAACATTTCCAACGGGAAGGCACTCGTGCTGTTTACGGCGAAGACCGACATGGAAGAGGTCTACTCCATACTCAGTGAGAAAAATCTTCCGTACAAAATCCTGATGCAACAGCCGGGATCGTCGCAGGACAAGGTGCTGAATGAGTTTAAGGAAGATACGAACTCCGTGCTTCTGGGGACGGGCGCATATTGGGAAGGTATCAGCATTGAAGGAAAAAGCCTTTCCAATGTGATCATTTTCCGGCTTCCGTTCCCTGTCCCCGATCCAATTATCGAGTATAAGTGTTCCGTCGCAAAGGACGCTCTGATGGATGTCCGCGTTCCCGAAATGATTATCAAGCTCAAGCAAGGTATCGGGCGATTGATCCGCAATTTCACAGACACCGGCATTGTCTGCATTATCGACCGAAGACTGCGGGACGAGCCGCCGGAACGCTATCATGACATTACATGGGACTCACTGCCTATCAAAAATCGGACAAGCAGTTTGGACGAACTGAGGAAGTTTTACGAAGGTCTGCCCTCAGCCAAGGAATGATGATACAAACGGCAGTCTCTTCGGAAACATAGAGCAGCCCCCCCCAAAAAACGACAATCAGAAAACGGAGGTGTATCATGTTGTACAATGAAAATCTGCACGAAGAAGAACAACATCTGATCCAGCAGATTGCCGAGCAAACAGAGAGAGGAAAAATCGACTGGGAACTGACGGAGTATAATCCGCTGTCCTTTCTGAATGAGGACAAGATAGACAAAAACCCAGCAGTAATCTGTCAGTCCTTCTCCTTTGAAGCGATCATCGGCGGATCCCGTTACGAACTTGATGTCATGGAGAATATTGATGTGCCGTCCGGTATGGGAGACTACACCATAACCTTGACGCGGGATGAAATCGAAAATTATCTAAAAATTGAGGATGCGCTTTCCTTTGACTGTGACCGCTATGAATGCACACCGGAGGAAGTCGCAGAGCGATTTACGGACAGCCCCATTGTCCGTCTCTGCAACGCCATCATTCCTGCCACGCTTGGGCAGGAGGATTTAGAAGAGGTCTTCACATGGGCAAGGTTTTTCAACGAGACTGGCATTTCTGCAAAGCTGATGAATCATCCGCTGACCAAGCTTTGTGAAAAGCTGTTCGACGAACACCGTCTGATGGACTTCCATCGCTGCGTCTTGGATGTGGACTATCGAAAGCTGCTCCTAAATGAACTGGCTCATAACTAAGACACGGAAAAACGCCCCCGACACTGTGCCAGACGCACAGTGCCGGGGGCGTTCCCGTTTCCAGCGATTTATTTTTCTCTCGGCAAGGGACTGTTCATAAGGTGACACTTTCCGTTTTACGAAGCCGTGAAAATTCGATGTGTTCCGTGGAGATGTTCACTGGGCAGCATACGCCGTACACGTTTCCAATAATCACCGAGTAGTGCAATGTGTATTCACTATCGGGAAATACTTCACGGTTTTCACAACTCTTGATTCAGGAGTGGGATTTTTGCCTTATTCCCGCGTGACATCAAGGGAAACCGGATTGATAACGATGATAGATTTGCCCTTTTTGTGGGCATATCTCACGGTGTTCCCGGTACCGCTGGGGCATCCATTCCATACTGCGAGAATATAATCGGCGTGATCGACCATGTACCGATTTCTCTTGTCCATGCAGTCCGTCGTGTACTCCCGTTGCAGCATGGTCTCCTTGTCACACTTTGCCGCGATATTATAATACCGTTCCCGTGAAGCCACAGACCATTTGATCGCTTGTGTCTCACAAGGGATTGCACTTTCCAGAGTAATGTGAGGGTATTTTGATTTCAAATCGAGTACAATTTCCGCAGCGTACATATCGACGCCAAGAGCCATGCCGGTAATAAAATGCGTGACGCCCTCGTTCTCGATGAGTGCTACAATCTGATCCCGCATAACAGATTTCAAAGAAGTACAACGCTTATCGGATTCATCAAAGCCGAACGGAAGACTCTGCGGTCTATGACCGGTAAACGCACAAGTCTTGCCTTGAACGGATTGCTTTGCAGCTTTTTGAGCAGACTTTCTAAACTCAATAATGCGTGACATGACACCCCTTCTTTCACTCTTTTGGTAGGTAACTCCATTCTATCACCCTCATCACGGACAGTCAACGCATTGTCGTTAGTAAAATCAACGACGGCGTACCGTGGATAATGACACCGCCGTTAGGTACACTAAATGCAAAGGTGGTGAGGCTATGCGAGAGAAGAAGGACATCAATATTGAAATCGGCGGCAATATTCAAGTGGCAAGAGAACAGGCGGGCTATACGCAGGACACGCTCTCAGAAATGCTTGGCATGACGCCGAATCACCTGAGTGCTATTGAGCGTGGTGCTTCCGGTATCTCTCTTGAAGCCTTGCAGCGTCTTTGCCGTTTGCTGGGCGTCAGCGCAGACCGAATTATCTTTGGGACCGATGAGCCAGAAGCGGAAGCCCTTGCGCTTGCCAGACGTATTTCGGATGTAAAGCCAGAATACCGGCAGCAGGTTCAAGAGCTGCTGTCCGCTATTTTGAATATGTCATAAAAAAAGAGCCTCTGCCGACACCCTAACGGGCATCGACAGAGGCTCATGGTTCGTTTTCCGAGCATTCAAACAAGTGCCGAAATCGGCACTTATTTCTGCGCTAAAGAAGAAACTGCGCAGGGAATACAATCACTTAGGCTGGTCAATTTTCGCCGCTCTGAGGCTTGCTATCACAGGCTTTTTCGACCCCTAACTGTCTACACTGCGATGCCTTGCGGGAGAAGTGCGGACAGGCGATGAGATCCGCACGGAAGCTCTGCTTGCAGCTATGGACGCAGCGGACGCAGAAGCGGTTATACTTCCGGCGTCCGCTGTCCCCGATGAAGAACGACCACTCCTGCCGCCATTTCTGACTTCTGCTCACAGTTCAATCTCTCCTTTGTGCTTTTGGGGAGGGCAGCATTCCTTCTGCTTTTCAGCCTTTGCAGACTTGAGCCTGTCCATGATGGAGGACTTTTCGCCCCTTTCGGGGGCTTTGGCATCAAGGGTCTTGTCTTCCTTCGGACCGTTGTTGATGATCCCATCAATCATGCCGTAGTCATCCTCCATCGACATCTCTGCCGCCTTGAGGTAGTTTTCCTTCTCAAGTGCCGCCATCCAGCTCTCCTTGCTGATACCGAGCATTCCGCCCTTTGCCGCATGATCGGCAATCTCTTTGGCATCTACGCACAAGCCCTCGGTGTTATCGGAATAGAGACGGTAAACCTCGCAGCCCATCTCTAAAGCCTTCTCAGCCACCTCCTGACCGGCGGGAAGAACACCAGCCCATGCGTAGCCGTAGTCCTTCATATCCTGAACGGAGAGCGCGGGATCGGGCATTTCCGGCACTTCCTTGACCTCAAGGTCGAGAAGGCGGAGCGTGTCATCGTCAAAGCCGTTGTAGACATCATCAAGGACGAGCTTGCCGCGCTCATCGACAATGATGCAGGCAGCTTCATCGCCGTAGGTGTCATGCTCCATCAGGTAAAAGCTGTGACCGCCGACTTCGTGCTGGTCAATGGTGTGCCAAGTCCCGATGTGACCGGCAACCGTCAGACCAGAGGTATCGGCGTTCATCTCAAAATCCTTCTGCTCGGTAGCTTCCTTCTTCTGCTGTTCCTTCGAGATCATGGGGATCGCCACAATCTTATCGCCCAGCTTGACAAACTGCTCCGGCACTTTGAAGTGGTCAGAGAACTTCTGCATCTGCTCTACGGTCAGAGAACCGAAGCTGTCATCCGTCAAGCCTACTACCAAGAATGTTCCGGCAACAACGTCGTAGATGTCACCGTCCTCATCCCGCAGAGCGCGGTTCAGGGGCAGACCTTCCAGCTTGCCTTCCTCGTTGCAGACTAAGGCAATCGGGTCTTCGTAGGGATAAATCGCCTCGATGCAGCCGCCGACCTCATGCTGCAAGGACTCCAGCCCGGAGTCAATCTCCTTCACATAAGGCTCCTTTCCCGGCTCAACAACGAGAACTGCAATAGTGCTGTCACGCTCGGCGGCTTCCCCTGAGCCGGTGATCCGGTATTCATCGGGAATATCATCAAGGTCGCCGTCGAACTGTCTGTCCCATCTCTCGCTTGCGACGCGGACATAGCCTTCATCGGTGAAGCGTCCCTGCTCATCCATCGCAATGTCTCGCCCATAGCGTTCATAGTCGATGTAATTTGCCAGAGGTCCGAGATCCTTTTCGGAGTAGATACCGGCTTCGTGGGCGTAATAATAGCCGAGATCGGATTCGTCGTTGATACCGGGCATGATGTCGTAGCAGTCCAGATTGAACGTCAGGTTGATGAGATCGTCGATGTCGCTGACCTCATCGCACCCGGCTTCCATAATGGCAGCGAGCTTTTCCTGATCGCTCAGGGAAAGCTCGTCAATCAAAGCGGCAAGGTAGTTGAGCTTATCAAGGCTTTCGTACTCGCCAAGCATCTTCTGGACGCCATAAATGGGGCATTCGTAGTCGGTGATAAACCACTCTTCGTAGGGCTGACCAAATTCATCCTGCTTGCCGATCCCGATGCGCTCAAAGACCTTCTGCATCTCTTCTTCGGTTGTCGGGAACTTCACCCACTCACCGACCAGCATACCCTCGTTGTACTTGCCAAGGTTCGTGACGAAGGCTTCAAAATCACCGTCTAATACGGGCATAGGCATCCTCCTTTCAGTCATCCACCATGCCGTCCGGCATGATATACAGTTCCTCAAACTCCGTGTCCGTCATGGCTTCGAGCTTCCGGATGGTCTTATACATCAGCTCTGCGATCTCACCGTCCACGTCGTTCAGGGTGACGCTCTTCATATCGTCGATCAGCCGCTTCCGACTGGATGTGTTGAAGCAGCACATCAGGTTGATTTCTTCCACGGTAAAGTTTTTCATATCAGAGTTCCATATCCTTTCCTTTTGATTTCTGTGGTTTCGGTGTATGGGGCGGCTGGGCTTTCTGCGCGGATTTCAGCTTATCGCGGATAGATTCACGAGCAGCGGGCTTCTTTGGAATGGTGTCATAGATGGCAGTCCCGGCATCCTCCACATACGAACGGACATACTGGATGCTCTCAGAAAAGCGGATTGGTCTGTTCTTGTCCTCAATGTTGGTCAGCCGGACTTCATCGGCAGCAAAATCAACCGAGTCAATTCTGCACCTGATCCCATCCACATTCAGCGTCGCGCCAACAGGGATGTAATCTGCGGCTTTGAGTTCCTTGAAGGTCTCGCCGTCCTTGCTGAGAAAAACATCCGTGCCGGATTTCCAGAGCTTGTGAGAACCGGCTACCCACGCGGTTTCACGGAAGCCCGTGACCTGCATGGATGGCTTGCCTCGCACCTTCTTCTCAAGGAGCTTTGTGCCGAGAAGAGGGGCGGCTTTTTCGGCATCCTTGCCGTACAGCTCAAAATAGCCGTTCTGGGCAAAGCAAACCAGCGCGTCCGGGTGAGCCTGTTTGATTACTTCATACTTGCGGAGTTCTGCGACGGGCAGAGGCGCAAGCACTTCTTTCGTTTCTGCATCCGGCAGCTTGTCACGGCGGCTTTTCTGCGTGGACAGCACTTCCGTCAAAGCATCCGCGTCTTTCGGAAGCGTCTGGTGGGTTTTGACGCCGCCATGCTCACCGGCCAGAGCCATTGCTGCATCGAAACTGCTGCGGCAGGGAGCATCCAGCACAAAGCCGTCCGCGAAGGTCAGCCGGTCATGATCCGGCGCAACCGAGTTCTGTGCCACATTTGACGCCTGTTCCCGGTAGTTGATTTCAAAGACGTCTCCGAAGACCTTGCCGCGCTTGACGGCTTTCGGGATAATGACGCGGGCAACGCATTCGTCGTAGGTCTGTTCCGCGTAAAAGCGGAAGGTGTTGTGATCCCGCGTCCCCTGAATGAAGACCTGATTTTCGTTGAGGCAGTGCGTCCCATGCGGACGGCAGAACCACATCAGCGTCTTGTCTTCGGGATTCTGGCTTTCGGCAGCGCGGCGGATGATACGCTTGTCGATGTCGAAGTCTTCCTTGTAGCTGTCTACATGACTGTCCACGAGCTTCTGCAGCTCCGCAACGATGTCAACATCTGTGTATTTCTTCATGCGTCTCCTTTCTCACAACTCCATGTCGTGCGTTTTGGATTTGACCGGAGACTTCTTCTCCGGCTGCTGTTTTGCAGCAGTCCTGAGCTGATCGCGGATAGAGGGCTTTTCCTGCTTCTGCTCCTGCCTGACGTATTCCAGCGTCGGCATCAGCTCACGGTAACAGCCCTGTGTTTTCCGCGCCGCATGACGGCGATGGATTTTGAACAGCGGCTCACCGTTCTGCGTGACCGTGTTGCCCTCGATCCTGACGCCGTTCCGTGCCAGCAGATTGAAGGAATGGTTAGAGGCGCGATAGGACGCCCGCATACCGTCATTGTTATAGGCAATCTGCCCCTTGAGCGTGTCCATGACGGCAGCTTTGATTGCCTTCTCTTCGGCAGTCAGGCGGTGCGCCTTCGGTGCTTTTGCCGCTTCCTCCGGCAAGGGAGCAAAGGGAGACTTGACCTCCACGGTTTTTACCTCAATAGAGGTAATCTCATCGTTCTCCCACGCAACAACCTCCGGGTCTTTTTCCTCTGTTTTCTCAGAAGTGGCTTCCTTCTGGGGTTCGGTCTGCTGACGGAACGCATCCACGAAAAGTGCGGTCAGTCCAGGATTGGGTTTATCCACAAGGAAGCGGGAGGCGTTTTCGGGGCAGACATCAACGGTCTTCGCCCATTCCTTGAGGGGCTGGGGAATGCGCCCGTCAAAGTCTTTCTGCTGAATGGTGTTTGCGAGGACATATCGGACGCGCTCCGGAGAGAACTGCTCAAGGACACTTTTCACGGCAGCATCCGCATCCAGCCGGTTGTCTCCGTAGTTAGAACTGATTGCCGCCTCAATCGCACGGCGGCATTCCACGTTTGCGGCGAGAGAAGCACGATATGCGTCCATCTCACCGGCTTCATAGGCGTAATTCGCCGTCTCGCGGTAAATGGGGACTTCCGGCTTTTCCTCCGGAACAGCTTCCTTTACGGGAGCTTCGACTTCCATCTCTGCGGACTGTGCTTTCTCTGCCAGCAGCACCTTGAGCTTGGCGTCAATGCCCTCGATCATCTCAGCCGCCGTCTTGCGGATGGTGTCCAGAGAGCTTTTCAGTTCCTTGGTTTCCTTGCCGGATGACCAACCGGCGATGTAACCGAAGGAGTAGTCCGAGGTTTCAATGCCGTACCGTTGGCAGACGGTGTAGGCAACGCTTTCTGCTTCAACCTCCTTGGTGTGCCGATCCTTCTTATCTTCTGGCGCGGCTTTCTCATCCGGCTTGACGGCGTGGAGCTTTGCGTGGGCGATCTCGTGAATGGCGGTTTTGACCGTCTGGATTTCGCTCATGCCCTCCTGAATGGCAATGCGGCTTTCAACCGGCGAGAAGAATCCCTTTGCGCCGCCCGGAATATCCTCAAAGGAAATGGGGACGGGAGATTCCTGCTTGAGCGCATCGAAAAACGCCTCATAGTTTTCGACGGTGCCTTTCAGCTCATCGACGATGATGTCAGGAAGTTCCTTGCCGTCCGTCTGCGAGACATCAAAGACACTCACCACCTTGAAGGCAGGGCGCAGGACTTCGACCGTTTCCGTGACAGCCTTCCCATCTGCGCCGATCACCGGCTTCTGCGTCAAAGGATCAATCTTCTCACGCTCTTCCTGCGCCTTGTACGGCGCGGGTGCAAGAATCTTGATACCCTTTTCGCCCTTCATGACCTGACGGTCAAAGTTGCGCTGCCACGAGGTATAACCGGCAACATAGGTTGCCTCCGGCTTCTGCATCGCAATGAGCAGCGTGTTGTTGAAGGAATAGTTGTAGAACTTGGACATCGTGCGGAGGTATTCCTTGAACCGCTCGGATTCAAAAAGCTCCTTGATGCCCTGTTCCAGCTTGTCCGTGATTTCGCGGACTTGCTGTGCATTTTTGTTTTCAGCCATCTCAAACCTCCATTTCATATTTGCTTCGGGGAGAAGAAAACCCCGTCTGGGATTTGCTCGATAAACGAGCCTTTACCTTAGACGGGGTTTCTCTGCGTGTCAGCCGACGATGGAAGATGTTATCCTCGTTCTCCCATTCAATCAGCCGGTCAAACATATCCGGGTGCTTTGTGACCATGTGCAGCAGCTCCGAGTCACTGGCGTTGGGACAGAACCAGCAGCCGTTTCTTCGGCAGTGAGCGTAGATTGGGGAAAGCAGCCCGTGTTCCTGACAGAGCTTGTAGGCGTCCGCCTCGGTCATACCGTATTTGGCAAGCAGACTGACCTTCGTTATTCCATCCAGACGAGCAATGCGTTTTGGCTCATCCGCCGCGATGCCGACATAGCTCACGGTGTCCGGCGAGAGTGCGGCATTGTACTTGCGGACGGGCGGGATTTTGCAGTCTCGATTGACCGCGCACATACCAGCCCATGCAAAGCCGCGAACCTCACCTTTGTGCGGTCCGCAGGTGATGACATGATGGAACACATCATCGTAGGTCTTGTCTGCATGGAGAATGGTGAACTTGATGCCCAGCTCCTTTTCGCAGAAGGGCTTGAGCCGGTCATAGATGAAGTCCCGATGTTCCGGGACTTCACCGCTTGTGTTCTGATCAAACATGACCTCGCTGAAAACCGCCTCGTCCAGCGGCTCATTGTGCTGTGCCGCCAGCAGGAGCGTCGCTACGCTGTCTTTGCCTCCGCTGCAAGAGGCAATATACTTCGGGCGGCTCATCGGTCGAACTCCATCTTGAAGCTGACGTATTTGCCGCCGCTGTCATCCAGACGAATCACCGCATCGTAGAGCTGAGGCTTCTTCGGCGTGTAAAGCCCGGTCACTCGGCACCAGCCCTTGTCCAGCAGCTCCTTTGCAATCCTCTTGGTCAGCTTCTTTTTCTTGCTGGAAAAGAACTTGTTGTCTTCCCACAGGCAGAAGGAGCATTCCTTGTTCGAGCAGTAGAAATTGCCCTTGCCGACGTAGACCGGAGAGCCGCAGCGGGGACATTTGCCGATTTCCTCCTTACCCGTGCCGAAACGCTGGGCTTCGGCATCGGAGAGGAAGGGATAGGCTTTCACGAGATCCCCGGTCATCCGGACAATGCCGCTGAGGAAGGCGTCTGCATCCGCTTTGCCGCGCTCAATCTCCATGAGCGTATTTTCCCATTCCGCCGTCATTGCGGGAGAAGTGATCTGTTCCGGCAGGACGCAGACGAGGTTGCAGCCGTCCTTTGTGGGAATGAGGGATTTGCCCTTGCGTTCAGCAAAGCCGGACTTTACCAGCTTTTCAATGATACCGGCGCGGGTTGCGGGAGTGCCAAGACCTTTCTTTTCGGTGTCATCGTCGAACTGATCGTTTCCGGCAGTCTCCATCGCAGACAGGAGGGTATCTTCCGTGTACTGCTTCGGAGGCGTTGTGAAGTGTTCGGTGACACCGGCAGACACACCTTCCAGCATATCGCCCTCATGGACTTCGGGCAGGGACTTCATGGGATCATCCTTTTCCTTCGTCTTGAGGGATGCCTTGAACAGCTCTTCGATGGCTTTCCATCCGTTTTGAACGACGGTCTTCCCCTTGGTTTTGAACTCGTAGCCCTCGCAGAAGAGCGAGATCTGCGTTTCTGCGTAGGTGTGCTTCTCGCCGGTCGCACACAGAAGGCGCATCCCGACAAGATTGAGGATTTTCTGCTCTGACTGAGGGAGAACGGAAACATCCTGCTTTTCAAGCTGGACGGTCGGGAGAATGGCGTGGTGATCTGTGACCTTACTGTTGTCGGTTACACGGGCAATGTCCGGCGTAATCGAAACGCCAGAGAAGAGCGGAAGTTGGCGGCAAACGATAGAAATGACCTGACGGGCGGTGTCCTCCATATCATCCGTGATGAACTGGCTGTCCGTGCGCGGATAGGTCAGGAGCTTCTTTTCGTAGAGCGTCTGAACGAGATCAAGCGTCTGCTGGGCAGTGAAGCCGTAATATCGGTTTGCCTCGCGCTGCAAGGTGGTCAGATCATATAGCTTCGGAGGATTGACGGTTTTTGTTTCCCGCTTGAGAGAAGAAACGACGGCTTGCTTTTTCTCGCAAGCCGCCGCAATCTTCTTTGCTTCCTCTTCGGTTTTGACCTTTTCCAGATCGGCGGTCAGATCGCCCTTGCCGACGTGGACGTTGAAATACTTCTCCTTCTGGAACGTGGAGATTTTCCCGTCACGTTCCACCAGCATTGCAAGAGTAGGCGTCTGGACGCGCCCGACCACCAGCTTCTTGTGATAGAGCGTGGTGAAAAGGCGGGTGCCGTTGATGCCGACAATCCAGTCCGCCTTCGAGCGGCTGAGTGCCGCTTCATAGAGACGGTCATAGTCCTTGCCGTCCCGGAGATGATTGAAGCCTTCGCGGATGGCGGAGTCCTCCAACGAGCTGATCCACAGACGCTTGAAGGGCTTGATGCATCCGGCTTTGTCGTAGACCAGCCGGAAGATCAGCTCACCCTCGCGTCCTGCATCGGTTGCGCAGACCAGCTCGGTGACGCGCTTGTCCTTCATGAGAGCGGACAGCACCTTGAACTGCTGTGCTTTGTCCTTCGTGACCTCAAACATCCAGCTTTCCGGAACAATGGGCAGATCGTCATACCGCCACTTAGCATACCGCTCATCGTAGGAGCTGGCGTCTGCCAGCTCCACCAGATGACCGAAGCACCACGAAACGATGTAATTGCCGCCCTCCATGTAGCCGTCCTTGCGGGATGTCGCGCCCAGCACCTTTGCGATGGACTGGGCGACGCTGGGCTTTTCAGCAATGACTAAGATCAATCTTCATCACCTTCCGTTTCGGCATCCTCCGCGATCTGCGGCTCTTCATCCTCGTTGATGTACGGCTCTTCCTCGTAGCCTTCATCATCAAAGAAGTCCATGTCCTCATCCGTGGGCTTTCTGCCCTTGACGAACTTGATGTAGTAATAGGCTGCACCCGCAGCACCGGCAAGGGCAAAGATGACGAGGATCATGCCGATGTTGGATTTCTTTTCGGGTTTAGGGGCGGGGACATCGGTTTCCGCATCCTTGTCCGGCTCAGGTGTAACGGGGGCTGTGCCGGTGCATTCGCTCATGTTGGTCTTGCAGACCGGGCAGTCTGTGTTGACCTGACCGGCAGCGCATTTTTCCTTGCAGTTACAGGCAGTCAGAGCCGCCGCAGTATCATCATCCAGCAGCGCAAGCAGGTCGCTCTCATCGACCATGTTGAGGAAGTACGTCTGATACTGTTCCTCGTCCTCATTGATGGGTGCATCGTAGTCGATGACAATGAAAAAGGTATTGCCGTTCTTCGTCTGGACTGTGATGAACTGCTTGTTGGTTGCCTTGTCATAGAGCAAGTCGCGGGTGTAGGCGTTGCCCTCATCGTCAATCGGCTCACCCTTCGGCTTTTCCGGCGTGGGAGTGACTGCGGGCTGCTGTTCGGGCTGAGTTGCCTCCGTGACGGGAAGGTTCTGTTCGGTATCATCGGCGTAGGCAAACGCCGTGACCGAGAAGCAAGACAGAACCATGACGCAGACCGCAAGGACGGTCAGAAAACGAAACTTCTTACGCATTGTCGATTACCTCCGTATTATCAGCGGTCTTGGTGCCGCCCTTCATGGAAGACAGGAACGCCATGATCTGATCCTTGTCCATCACCATAGAACGCACGGTATTGATGATTTCAAGGTTTTCCAGCTCTGTCTTCTTGTCGTACAGCTCTTTAAGCTGACCCTCGATTTCGGACTTCTTCTTTTCAGCCTTCTCAATGTCGGAGAGGACTTTCTGATACTTGGGATTCATGCAAAACTCCTTTCTTTTAATAGGCGGGTCTTCCGAAGGCGTAGAAATGCTGCTGCCAATAGGAAGAGTTGATAGATGTGTACTGAATGGGATCGCCGCAGTGGATCATGACCCCATCACCAACGTAGATGCCGACGTGAGACACGCCGGGGGTGTCATACGTCCCGACGAAAAAGATAAGATCACCGGGCTGTGCATTCGCCTTTGAAACCGGCGTACAGACGTTGTAAAGCCCCTGTGCGCCCAATCGTCCGGTTTTTACAAGTCCGCTGTTCGTGAGAACGTAGCTGACGAAGCCGGAGCAGTCAAAGGACGTGTCGGGATTGGAGCCTCCCCAAACATACGGATAACCGAGATACTTTTCCGCCTCGGTGATCAGTGTCGCAAACTTCTCGTCGTTCAGGTATTCCGGGTTGACATCGTAGTCGGCGGGAGGATTTGTGATGTACTTGTCCACATAGGGGGAGTTACCGAACAGATCCTCGCGGTTGCCCAGCACCGACATATACGTCGCGTACATGGAAAGCTTTTCCTGAGACATGATGTAGACCGGGACATGGGAGAGATTGAAGTTTTCGAGCTTCACGTTGCAGATGTAGTAGTCATACGGGACGCGATAGGTTTCCGTGTGCGTGTTGCCGTCTGCGTCCGTCCATGTGTCGGTTTCCGTGCGGTATCTGGTTTCGACGATAACCTCTTCGGTGAGGATGTACTGCTTTTCAAACAGCATTTGGAGCGTACCCTGCACCTCATCCAGCGTGAACTCGCCCTCATGGAGAGCCGAGAGAATGGAGATCAGCACATAGGGGTCATGCTCAATATCATCCAGATCGAAGTGATATTCGTCATAGTCATGAGTGCCTTCATAGTTATCCAGATAGCTTTGCAGCTCTTGCTCCATCCGGCAATACTGCGCTTCCGCGCCCAGCATCGCGTCATCCTCACTGAGATAAGAGGAAGCGATAACCGTCGAGCCGGTAGAGGTGAGCATCGAACACGAGCTGATTCCGGCACCGAGCAAAACGAGAAGGGCAATTCCGACGCCGATCCAGATAAAGACCTTCTTGTTCTTCTCAAAGAACTCCTTGATCTTGTCGGACGCCTTCTCACCGAGCTTCTTGCCGGTATTCTTTGTGGCAGTCCCGGCAGTCTGAGACCCGGCATTTCGAGCGGCGGCATATTCCTTCTTGATGCTCTGCTTCTGGTAGTGCTTGTTCATGTTCTGCTTCTTCATCTCAGGATGCTCCTGCTGATTTCTTTCATATTGGAGCTTCGCATCCGCAGCATCCGCCTTGTGTTCCAGCTTGGAGACCTTCTCGTAGGGCTTGTTGACGCTGCTTTCCCGATGATGACGGAAATGCCGAGCGGCTGTCTCAGCGGCGATCTCCGTTTTATGAGCCGCCTCAACCGCCGTGTTTTCCTGTTCGACCTCATGGATTTTGCCGTGAATGCCGGAAGCGAGGGTGTCACCGACCTTGCGGACGGTTTTATCTGCTTCAAATTGCAGCTTGCCTTTGCCCTTTGGCTTTTTCAGCTCATCCTCAAAATGAAGGCGGGTTTTGCCCTTGCCGGTCTCTTCATCAAAGACGCGCTCTTTCTTGAGAACCTTGTGCGTGGGCAACTTCTCACGGGCGGCATCCAGCCGATCATGTGCCTTCTCAGATTTTCTTTCGAGCTTCTGCATCCGCTTCGTGGTCGGGACGGCATCGTCCGAGACCGGCTTTGCAGAGGCAGTCTCCGCCGCTTGAGTGAGAACGGCATCTGCATCAACGGCTTCAACCGCAGAGGTCTTGCGCAGCTTGTGCGTGACAATCGTTTCAGCAATCACCGTGCCGGTATGAGAAGAAACGCCGTGCTGCTCTAAAGTTGGAGGCTTGAACGGCGTTTCTGACGAAGGCAGCGTTTCGGATACATTCTGGGGTGGATTTTCTGTCCTTTTCTCTTCTGTGACGGACGTTTCCGAGGGCGGCTGTGTGTCGTTATCCTCGGTGTGTTCCGCCTGAAACTGACGCTGTTGACGGCGCATCTGCACCTTTTTCTGTTCCTCCGGTGAAAGTGCCTCGGAAGGCTCGGCTTTCTCAGCGGGCTTGATCAGCTCTGCATCTTCCAGCCGCTTTGACACGCGCTGCTCGGTGCCAGCCGTCAGGTTTTCCTCAACCGCGCCCTCCCGCGTCATCCGCAGAACAACCTTGTCGCGGGCTTTGAGTTCCGGTTCCTTGGGCATCAGATTTCACCTCCAATCCGCTTGTAGGCAAGCTCGGTGTATTCAGGGTTCAGCTCTATGCCCACGAAATGACGCCCCATCTGTGAGGCAACCATGCCGGTTGTGCCGCTTCCCATAAAGGGGTCAAGCACAATGCCGCCATCTGGACAACCGGCGAGAAGACAGGTTTCAACCAGCTTTGGAGGGTAGGCGGCATAGTGACCGCCCTTGAAGGGGACGGTGTTGATCTTCCAGACATCGCGCTTGTTGCGGAGCGGATTGATGTCACTGTCCTTGATCTCACCATGCTCGCGGGGGCGGTTGATGGACTGCGGCTGAGGCTGACCGGGAACGGGCTTGCCGTACTTGTTGCCGCCCTTCATGCCGCGCTTGAGGCGTTCTGCCGTTGCAGGGGCAATCGGCTCAGAGATTGCCTTGTAGTCGAAGAAATACTTCCTCGACTTGGAGAACAGGAAAATATGCTCATAACAGCGGGCGCAGCGGTCTTTCACGCTCTCCGGCATGGGGTTATCCTTCATCCAGATGATGTCGTTGCGCAGATACCAGCCGGTATCGCGGAGGGCAAAAGCCAGCATCCACGGAATGCCGATCATATCCTTTGGCTTGCAGCCCTCAACCTTGTTGTTGAGAGCCACAGCCTGACCGTTTCTGCCGTAGGGGTTCTTCGGGTCAATGAAATCTCCCTGATTGCCCTTTCCAGCGTAGGTGTCCGAGATGTTCAGCCAGAGCGTTCCATCCGGACGCAAAACGCGCCTGACTTCGGTAAACACTTCCGTCAGGCGCGAGATATATTCCTTCGGCGTTGTCTCTCTGCCGATCTGAGCCTCCATGCCGTAATCGCGGAGCGCGTAATACGGAGGGGACGTCACACAGCAATGAACGGTGTCATCGGGCAGAGTTTTCAGGATTTTAAGGCAATCGCCGGTATGAATGATGTCAAGTTGTATGGTGGTGTACCTCCTGTTCTGTTGGATTTGCGTTTCCGTTGAAATGTTGGCTGTAAAACCCGATAACATTTCAATGGGCATCAATCGGAGTAATACTCGTCCGGCTCGTAGTCCTCGTCTTCCATGAAGTCCTCGTCGAGATCGTCAATCTCGTCCGCCCAACGGTCGAAGATTTCCTCTGCTTCCTTCGCCGCGTCGCGGTAGAGGCTCAGGCGGTTCTTCTCAAAGGCGGCAAAGGCGGGGACGAACTTGCCGAACTCGCGGATTGCCTTCACATCCTGCGTGCGCATATCTGCGACGCTCTGAATGATTTCGGACATCGTGAGCAGATCGTCGATCATCAGCTCATACTCGCCCTTGGGGATAGAAACGGTTTCATCATCCGCCGCGTCAGCGAAGGGGGTATTCTCATCGTTGTTGCTGCACTCAGAAACATCAACATTGAAGTAAAAGCCGATCATATCCACGGCTACTTTGGTCATAATCTGACGCGCTTCCTTGACCTTTTCGTCGATGTCCTCCCTCACATGGAGATAGGCGCGGTGATGCTTCTTGAGGTCGCTTTCCAGTCGGATCAGATCGGTCAGCTCCCACAGAGCCTTAAACAGCGCGGAGGTGTTCTCTCCGTATTCGATAGCGTCCGCGTAGGGAATGGTAATCATCTTGTTGTTCATATTCAAAAATCCTCCTTAGTTCTGTACGGTTTCTTCTAAACGGGTGGTCATGATACGGTAGAGCTGGGTGTCCTTCGGGAAATCGTCCTTGAAGGGAACGATGGTCGAGCCGTAGAAGATCAGCCCCTCACCGGCATTGGAATTGGTGATGTAGTTCTGCTGGCTGGGCGAGATGTTCAGCGCCTTCGAGAGAATCTGCCGGTCGCCGGACGCCTGATTCAGAAGGTAGACAAAATCCGAGTTTTCAAAAATGTTCTCCACCTCGCGGGAGGCAAGAAGATCCTTGACGTTCTGCGTGATTCCGGTCGGGATGCCGCCCCATTTTCTGAAACGCTTCCAGATTTCCACGCTGTACGCGGCGGTCTGTTCCTCTTTCAGCAAAAGGTGGAACTCGTCCATGTAGTAGCGCGTTGCCTTGTGCTGGGCGCGGTTGATGGTAACTCTGTTCCACACCTGATCCTGCACGATCAGCATACCGAGTTTTTTGAGCTGCTTGCCAAGTTCGCGGATGTCATAGCAGACAAAGCGGTTGTTGACATCCACATTCGTTCTGTGATTGAAGACGTTCAGAGAGCCGTGAACATAGATTTCAAGGGCAGTTGCAATGCGCTGTGCCTCCGGCTCCTTCTGATTTCTCAGAATGTTGTAGAGGTCTTCGAGGATCGGCATTTTCTCCGGCTTGGGGTCTGCAAGAAACTCCTGATAGACCATGCGGACACTGCGGTCAATGATGGTCTTCTCAACCGGCTGCAAGCCGTCCTTGCCGCCGACAATCAGCTCACACATAGAGAGGATGAAGTCGGATTTCAGCGTCAGCGGGTTTTCCTCTTCGGAGTAGTTCGTGTTGATGTCCAGCGGATTGATGTAATCCGTGCTGACCGGCGAGATGCGGATGACCTGACCGCCGAGCTTCTGCACGAGGGGAAAATACTCGGCTTCGGGGTCGCAGACGATGATGTCATCCTCTGTGATGAGGAAGGCGTTCGTCATTTCACGCTTGGCGGAGAAGGACTTACCGGAACCGGGCGTACCCAAGATCAGCCCGTTGGGGTTCTTGAGCTGCTTGCGGTCCACCATGATCATGTTGTTGGACAGCGCATTCAGCCCGTAGTAGAGAGCTTCGCCGCCCTGAAAAAGCTCCTGCGTGGTGAACGGCACGAAAACCGCTGTGCTGGAAGTGGTCAGTCCTCGTTCGATTTCCACCTGATTGACGCCGATAGGCAAAGAGGACATCAGCCCTTCCTCCTGCTGGAAGTCAAGACGCTTGAGCGCACAGTTATACTTTTGAGCAATGGCGGCGGTCTGGAACACCGCGTTTTCGAGCTTCTGGCGGTTGGTTGCCGTATTCATGATGAGGATGGTCACAAGGAACAGTCTCTCATTGCGGGTCTGGAGATCCTGCAACAGACGCTTTGCCTCACCGCCGAAGGTGGCAAGATCGGACGGGATGATGTCCATATCGTAGCCGGAGCGGACCGCCTTTTTCTGCTCTTCGATCTTCATCTTGTCGAGGTCGGTGATCTTCATCTTGATGCTCTTGATTGCCTTTGCCTGGTCAATCGTCCGGATATGAAAATTGACCGTGATGTTGCTGTCCATCTCAAGGAAGTCGGCAAGCATACGGTCATTGAGTTCCGGCGCGAGGATTTGGAGAAAGCTCACCGCACCGATGGTTCTGCCCATCTTGAAGCACTTGCCTTCACGGAAGTCAAAGGAAGTGGGCGCGATGAAATCCTTCGTGCTGAGTCCTGTCCGGACAACCATGTCAAAGGAAAAGCGGAACGGCTCATTGGTGTCCATGTTGAATACGTCATGAAGCACTTTCAGCCGCTCGTAGCCGGACAGCGGCTCGGTTCTCACACCGAGGGTTTTGAAGTTATTGAGAATGTCGGTTTCAATGCGTTCGAGCTTCGGCTTTGCCGTGCGGAGGGAGTCCGCCTCAATGCCGAAGGTGATGTACTTCTTCTTGACCAGTCCGTTGTTGCCCTTGGTGAGCTGACTTTGCAGCATACCGGAATACTCGGAGCGGATGTCGTTGAAGGCGTCCTCCTGTGCCGGAATGTTGATGCGCTTGCGAAACTCATTGAGACTTGCCTTCTGATTGATGAAGGAGAGCTGGACAAAGATCGAGCTGTCAAAGTAGTTCAGGAAATCGCACCAGTTCTCGAAGATGGCAGTTTTGTCCTCGTTCTGCGCAAGCTGGTAGTTGATGTCCTCAAAGGCGATGGACTTCGTGTAGAGGCGGCTGTTCACCTTGCAGATACCGTCGCGGCACATTTCCACATAGGGAATGGTCTGCTGGGCGGACTTGCGGACTTTCTTTGCCTTCCTATCCTTTTTCTTCTGCATGACAATCCGCTTCTTTTCCTGAGCGGAAAGGGCATCGCCGTAAATGACGCCGTTTTTGACCGTCATCTTAGGCTTTGCCTTTGCTGTGCTGTTGTTCAAGCTGCAATTCCTCCTGTTCTTTGATTTTCTGCTGAATTTCAGCGTAGAGATTGTTTGTGCGATAGGGACGCACCTTGTCCCGGATGAACATGGACTGTACGATGTGGTACAGATACTTTTCGGCGGGCTGACCGTCCTTCTCGTAAAGCGCGAAGAAGATAAACGGGAGCATGATAACCACCATCAGCATTGCCGCCGTAGACAAATCGAGATGCGCCTTCGCCAGAAAGAAGATCGGGACGCCGACTGCCGCAGCGATGGAAAAACAAATAAGCTGCCGCTTGGTCAGGTTGAACATGACCTTCGTTTTGACGCGGTTAAGATCCTTCGGGACCGGAACAAATGCCATTGACTGTTTCCTCCTTTCTAAGCTGCCTTTCGTAGCGCAGCTTCATTTGTGCGGGATATTGATCCTCCTTCGGCTGACGCTTGCCCGTCCAGCGAAGCCCACCCGCTTTGCCTTGACAGATCCAGCCGGAAGCCCGAAGGCTTGCACCGTTTTCGCTTTCCAGCGTGTAGGTGATGATGCGCTTATAGCCCATAGCCGCAGCAGCTCTTGCCGCCGCGCCGTAGAGAAAGCTGCAAGCGTTCTTTGCGCCGTTGGTGCATAGCCTTGTAACCTCCAATGTGAAGCCGTCATCCAGATACCGGCTGACGGGACGCCCGGCGATGATTACACCGACCAGCTCACCGTCTGCTTCACAGCCGATGGAGAACTTGTGACCGGCAACCGGCTTGTGATGTCGGTGATGCTGCCGGACATACTCGTTGGCGTCTCGAAGAGAGATGGGTTTTAGCCGCAGCATGGTGTTTCCTCCATAGGAAGATGAGCCGTGCATTCGACCTCGTTGCCCCAAACGTCCCAGCCTTCGGGAGACTGACGGGCAAAAAGCTCCACGCGGGGAAGGTCTCCCATGAGCCGAACAATGCGTTCCCGCGCTTCATCCGGCTTTTTGGAATGCTCTTCGATGTGGCTGAGGATGACCTGACGCACACCGGCGTCAACTCGCTTCGGGTGCCCCTTTGTGGCAAGGATGCAGATTTCGGCGTTCGCCCTTGTCCAATACCCCATGCCGGTGAAGAGATCGTCGTTCCTGCGGTTTTGCTTCACCCATACAAAAGCCACGGTCTTATAAGAAAAGCCCCATGCCGTCAGCACTTCGAGTGCTTCACAGAGGCACGGGAACGTGATCCAGAGGAACAGGGCGCAGTCCTTCGCAGCAAGCTCACCGACCGGAAGTGCCTTGATGTCCTCAATGCACATTGTTGGGTAGTGGCTTTCTGCCGACCGTCCCTGTCCCTTCTTGGAGTAAGTCCGATACGCCCAAGGGGGATCGGCGTAGATGATGCTGTACTTCTTCATGCTGCCGACCTCCTTAGTGCGCATGGAAGATGGATTTTGCAAGGCTTCCGGTCTTGAACAGCGAGAAGCACAGAATAACCGTGTACGCTGCCACAGAGAACAGAGCCGAATGAATGTTGTCTGCGATGATCATGCCGTTGATCAGCACCGCATAGATGCCGACGCAGACCATGATGAGAAAGCCCTGAAATGCCAGAGCGAACAAGCCTTTCAGATAGTTCGTGCCGATGCTGCCCCATTCGCGGTTGCTCATGGTTGCGATGGGAATAGGCGCAATGCTCACGGTGCAGTAAATCTCAATCATGCGCCCGTAGAGGATGACCGTAATGAGGATCGCCATGATTTTGAGGCACAAGCTGATCAGAAGAGTTTCTATTGACAGACCGAGCAGTTCTCCGACGCCCATGTTCTCCATGCCGGTACGCATCTGCGCAATCGTCGCGTCAATATCAATGCTGGTGTTGCCGTGGATTACTCCTGCTGCACCGGAAACCACGTTCTGCCCGATGTCGAATACTGCCATCACGATGTCAAACGTGTGTGTCACGAGGTAGATCGCCACAGCCGCCTTGAAAAACCAC
The DNA here is from genome assembly GCF_900104675.1 of Angelakisella massiliensis. Taxonomy (GTDB): domain Bacteria; phylum Bacillota; class Clostridia; order Oscillospirales; family Ruminococcaceae; genus Angelakisella; species Angelakisella massiliensis. The sequence continues at coordinate 587,314 of NZ_LT629945.1, forward strand.
TTGAAGAACATCCAAGTGTCCATGTCGTGAAGGTTGTTTTTCTCGGTGATCATGGAAATCAGCTCGTAGCACAAAACAAAGGTGATGATGATACCAGCGATGGGGACTATCACGTTTTCGGATAGTCCCCGGATCATCTGGTACACGCCGCCGTTCCAGCCGGACGGGGTTTGCCCGACCTCGGCGGCAATCGTTCCTACCTTCTCGTTGACATCGGTGAACATATTGGTCAGGTTGCTCTCGATCCATCCGATCAGCATATCCTTGAGAGCCTGTTCGATCTTTTCTAAAATGCTGCCCAATATTTCACCACCCTTCGGTTAAGCTGGGCTTGCCGTGGATTAGCCGAACAAACCGGAGAGCAGGGGGATGAGGGTCGTGCCGATCAGCACCACACCGCCGCCAGCCATGAGCTGCTTAATGCCCTGAGATTTTACTGATGTGCGATAAAGAAGTAATAGAAGTGTAAAAAATTTTGCCGTTCCTATCCGGCACTTGGCCATTGTGTCGGATAGGTCGGGCGTTAGGCTTCGGGCAAGTCAATCTTGCCGACAAAGCTGTAATAAATCTCAATGTCCTGCCTGCGGGTGCCGTTCTCGTCATAACTGCACTCATGCACGACGATTTTCTCAATCATCTCCCGCAAGAGGGTGGGGGTAAGTTCCTCAAAGGCAAGGTGCTTTCGGACGATACCCATAAACTTTTCCGCGTTGACGGTGGCGGCCTGCGACTTGTCCAGTTCGGCCTGCAAAGCGGCGGCGCGGTCTTTCAGTTCCCGCTGTTCCTGCTCATAGTCTGCCGACAGTTCCATGAAACGCTCGTCGCTGATTTTGCCGTTCACATTGTCCTCATACAGCCGCTTGATAATGCGGCTCACTTCGGCAATGCGCTCCTGTGCCTGTTCAAGCTGCTTGGTGGCTGCGGCGGTCTTTCTCTTGCCGCCGATCTCGTTCTGCTGGATAAGCAGCTTCACAAAGCGGCTCTCATGCTTGGCGGCATACTCGGTCACTTGCCGGAGATTGGAGAGGACACCGGCGGTCAACAGGTCGGTGCGGATAAAGTGCGCCGTACAGTCGCGGGTTCGCTTCTTGTAGCTGCCGCAGATGTAACAGTCCTGCTTGCGGTTCTTGTTCTGATACCGCTGCTGGTACATCACATGGCCGCAGTCGGCGCAGAACAGCATACCGGAGAACAGTCCCACTTCATCATAGCGGTTCGGGCGTTTGCGCTGCTTGCGTAACTCCTGCACGCGCTCCCATGTTTCCCGGTCTATGATAGGCTCATGGTGGTTCTCAAAAACAGCCTGCTTCTCCACGGGGTTCTCTACACTGTGCTTGACCTTGTAAGAGGGCTTCTCCGTCTTGAAGTTTACCAGACAGCCGGTGTACTCCCGGTTTTCGAGGATATGAACGACGGTGTTCGTCGCCCATTTGCACTCATAGCCGGGGTGGTAGCGGCGTGTGCTGCCCGTCCTGCGGTATTCCAGCGTCCCCGGCGTGGGGATTTGCTGCTCCGTAAGCATACGGGCAATCTTGGTCGGGCCATTCCCGGCAAGGCAAAGCTGGTATATCTGCTGGACAACCGGCGCGGTTTCCTCGTCAACGATATAGTTCTCGTCCTCGTCCATGAGGTAGCCATAGACCGGCTTGCTGGTAACAGGCTTGCCGCTCATGCCTTTTGCTCGTTTTACTGCTTTGATTTTCTTGCTCGTATCTCTCACCAGCCATTCGTTGAACAGATTTCGCAGAGGGGTAAAATCGTTGTCCATGCCGCCGTTTGCGCTGTCCACATTGTCGTTGACAGCGATAAACCGCACTCCCTTTTGAGGGAACAGCATTTCCGTGTAAAACCCTACCTGCAAGTAGTTTCGCCCTAACCGGCTCATGTCCTTGACTATGACGGTTCCGACTTTCCCGGCCTCAATGTCTGCAAGCATGGCTTGAAAACCGGGACGCTGGAAGTTTGCGCCGGAAAAGCCGTCGTCGGTGTACCAGCGCAGATTGGTAAAGCCGTTCTGCTTGGCGTAGGTTTCCAAAATCCTTTTCTGAGACGAGATTTGTCAAGGTTATTTTCTCCCGCTGAATACAAATGTCCAACTTTACTGTGAATAGCTCAGATATAATAAACACAGAGCCGCAGAATGGCCAGGGTTGCCATCACCGCCGCAATGATTAGGATGGTGTTTCGGTTTTCTCCGGCCACTCCGATGTCAATCATACTGGCCAGGGCAGTAGGCAGCAGCATGGCTGTCACAGCGGAGAGCAGCATCAGCGCCAAGAGGGCGGCCACATGCTTTCCGCTGAGTTTTACACGGGAAAAAATCGTACCCATAGTTTTCCTTTCTGCTCGTCGTACTCGCATTTTAGCTTGACAGGGCAAATAGCAAATGATAGTATAAATGAAACGATAGTATCATAGATGCTATGAATATCACAGAAGCAGGCGTTGTCAATAGTCCGAGCGAAAGTGGAACAAATGACAATCCTTGTTTCAATGATACGCAATTAAAGGAGACGTTTCTTATGCGAAGGACAACGGCTACAACAGACTATCTGAAAGAATGTATGGGTACAGCGTTGCTGGAACTAATGAAAGAAAAACCCATTGAAAAAATCAGTATTGAGGAGATGACTGCCAAGGCAGATGTAGGTCGCTCCACTTATTTCCGTTATTTCAAAAGTAAAGATGAAGTTCTGTCTTTCAAAATCACATGTCTGTGGAAGCGCTTTTCCGACGAACACGGTGCTACCAACTTCGCCACTGGTAGTTATGACGGCATCAGGCTGTTTTTTGAATTTTGCCTTTCCACTCGTCCTATTTGTGATCTGCTCTACTCAGCTGATCGCCAATATGTGATTCTAAACTTCTATTTACAAGAAGCGGCATCCATTGTCGCTAATGCCGATGCCAAAACGCACTACTTTATCCAATTTATTACATATGGATTGTTTGGGCTTATGAATGCGTGGGTATTACGAGGCTATAAAGAAACCCCACAGGAAATGGCACAAATAGTTTGCGATTGGGAAGCATCTTCGGAGGAGAAATAACATAGAGGGGGGTAAACATATGGGAAAAATCATTCGACGCATTCTAACAATTATTCCAGCGGTGGCTTTACAATCGCTCTGGCTTTTGCTGTTGATGAAATGGCTGACCCCTTACGCACCGATTATTGTGTCACTGCTTTCCGTTGCAGCGTTTTTCTTGGTGGTATTTATTATTATAAAGAGAGATGAAACCGCTTATAAATTGCTTTGGCTGCTGGTTATTCTGTCACTACCTTTGGTAGGAGCGTTACTATATCTGCTCTTTGGAAATAAACGGACGGCCCGCCCTCTAAAAAGGCGCTTGCAGCAAGTTCAAAAGAGTTGCAATCCGCAGCCTCTTCCAATAAAAGAAGCGCCCTTTGACGGCGAAAAACGCATGGGGCAAACAGTGCGGTGGCTGGAAGAAAAAACGCAATATCCGATGTGTGCAGTTGAGCAGGTTCGTTACTATCCGTTGGGCGATAATATGTTCCCTGATATGCTTGCCGATTTGAAAAATGCAAGAAACTCGATTTACGTAGAATACTTCATTATTGAGCCGGGGCATATGTGGGACGCAATCGTGAACGAACTGGAAGTAAAAATGGAGCAGGGCGTTGATGTACGTGTGATATACGATGATCTTGGCAGTATTTCTTCGTTCAATTTCAGTAATGTCCGTGAACTGAAAAAGAAAGGCATTCCATGTATTCCTTTTAATCCTTTCCTTGCCTTAAAAGGAACTGCAAACTATCGCGATCATCGCAAAATGCTGATTATTGACAACGAAGTTGCTTATAGCGGAGGTATCAACTTATCAGATCGGTATATCAATTTGGAACATCCCTATGGACACTGGAAGGACACAGGCTTTCGGATTACTGGTGAGCCAGTAAAAAATTTTACCCATATGTTCTTGACCTTTTGGAACGCATTTTCGCTGGAAAAAGAAGCAGGACAGCTTGCAATGCCCACATATCCCAAAAGGTATCCTGCGCCGCCGCACACATTTGATGGTTATGTGCTTAGTTACTACGATTCGCCCCTTAACCATGAAGCTACCAGTAATCAGCTCTTTATTGACTTGCTTTCTCAAAGCACGGATTACGCATGGTTTTTTACACCGTATCTTATGCTTGGCGATGACTTGATGGATGCAATGATTTCCGCTGCTCAACGTGGTGTAGACGTGCGGATCATTATGCCCGGCATCCCTGATAAGAAGCTGATTTTCCGTATGTCTCGGAGCTTTTATCAGGTGTTGCTGACTGGCGGCATCAAGATTTATGAGTATACTCCCGGCTTCGTTCATGCAAAGAGCTTTGTATCAGACGACAAAGTTGCGACGATAGGAACTGTCAATCTGGACTACCGCAGTCTCTTTCTCCACTTTGAAAACAATTCGTTCTTTTATCGTTCCAGTATTATTGCAGCAATAAAGGACGATTTCATCGCTACACAGGCAAAATGTAAAGAGGTAAAGCCCTATGATATGAAACATTATTCGCGCCGCTGGGTCGTAGATGGTGTCCTTCGTATTTTCGCACCGCTATGTTGAGGTTTTTATGAAGCATTTTCTTATGTGTCTGCTATATATCGCGGCGTTAGGGGTTCTCTCCTTTGTAGTGGGGCGCTTGATCCCGAAGCATTGGTTTCACGCCGATCGTTTTCCTTGGGTCTGCCACCCGGCAGAGCAAAAACTATGGAAGCGGCTTCATGTTCGGAAATGGCAGGCAAAGATCCCCGATATGAGCCGCATATTCGTTAAAATCATGCCGGAAAAGAAACTGACAAAGGAAAACTATGAGAACTTGCCGCGCATGATAGAAGAAACTTGCGTGGCAGAGTGGACACATATTCTGTTGTCTATCGCCGGTCTTGGACTGCTGAAAATATGGTCCGGTGTTGGCGGGGTATGTATAACGATTATCTACATTGTGCTGGGTAATTTGCCGTTTATTGTTGTCCAGCGCTATAATCGCCCACGCCTGCAAAAGCTGTTTGCTATGCAGCAAAGGAAAAAATAGGAGATTCAAATGCAAACACTAATTCTAAGCTGCAACACTGGCGCAGGGCATAACTCCTGTGCGCAAGCAGTTCAGGAAGCCTACCACTCTCGCGGAGAAATCTGCAATATTACAGATTCTTTGCAGTTTATTTCAGAAAAAGCATCCACGTTTATTTCTAATTGGCATACCCGAATTTACCGCCATGCTCCAAGGCTTTTTGATGCTGGGTATCAGCGTGCGGAATCTCACGAAGATATTTTTTGTGAGGGAACGCCGATCTATAAGCTACTTTCCTCCGGCGCAGAGCGGATGTATCAATACATCCGCTCTGCAGGCTACGATAATATTATCTGTACTCATGTATTCCCAGCCTTGGCGTTGACAGAAATGCGCCGACAGCACCCATGCTTACAGCTTGTAACGAGCCACATTTCTACAGACTATACCTGCGCTCCCTGCACAGCGGATTCTGCGCTGGACTGGTATTTCATTCCGTCCACTTCGCTGTTAGGTGAGTTTGAACAATGTGGACTTCAACCTCAAAAGCTGATCGCCAGTGGAATCCCTGTGCGGCAGCAATTCTACCAGCGTGTGTCACAAGAAGCAGGAAAAGCCAACGCCGGAATCTCTCCTGCTCATCAACATATTTTAATGATGTGCGGTAGCATGGGCTGCGGTCCAATGGAGGAGATTATATCGTATCTCTGCCCTTACCTCACAACAGAACAAGAACTTAGTGTTGTATGCGGCACAAATGATGATTTACGCAAAAAACTCCAAAAAAGGACAGAAAAGTATTCTCAAGTTCATGTTCTGGGAACCGTCAATAATGTGCCGCAGCTCATGCAAGCCTCAGACCTATTCCTGACAAAGCCCGGAGGTCTAAGTACATCTGAGGCAATGGCGGCAGAGTTACCAATGGTGCTTATCGATGCAGTGGCTGGCTGCGAGACACATAATCTGAATTTTTTTCTGCGTAATGGAATGGCCGTCACAGCCAATACGCCAAAAGCAATCGCAGACACCACAATAAAAACGCTAAATGCCCCAGTGCTTCTTTCTAAAATGCGCGCGGCAATGCGGTCGCAGACGGAATGTACGGCAGCCGATAAAATCTATGAATGGATATACAGTCATGCAAAGTAATCATATAAAGCCGGAAGTTAATTACCGTGAGTTCCGCATCCATAAACTTAATACACCTGAATTTTCTCACGTCAGGCTATTGCTTTACTGGCCAATTTTCGGCTTGCTGTTTTTGTTTCTTGAGCGGTTGCAACCGCAACGAAATTACTATCCCGTCTATTGTGGACTCGATGATATAATACCATTTTGTGAATGGGCGTTGATTCCGTATCTATTTTGGTTTGTCTTTCTAATCGGTACGTTGGTTTATACTTTTTTCGTCGATGTACCTGCATTTCGGCGTATGATGTATTTTGTGATAGTCACCTATACGATCACGGTTTTGATTTACCTGTTCTTTCCAACCTGCCAAAATTTGCGGCCAGAAGCATTTGTACGCAATAATCTACTTACACGCTTTATTGAATTATTCTATAGTTTCGATACCAATACAAATGTTTGCCCCTCACTTCATGTAATAGGCTCTGTTGCCGCGATGTTTGGGTTATGGGATTGCAAGGCGCTCCAAAGCGTCGGATGGAAAATCGCTGCTACATCAATCGCCGTGTGTATCAGTCTCTCCACCGTTTTTATGAAACAGCATTCTATCATGGATGTTCTCGCTGCATTGCCAGTCTGTTTCTTTGGTTGGTGGATTGCCTATAAGATACTCCCCAATAATAAAACAAACCGATTTCTTACGAGGATGTAATCATGGATAAATCCTACAAAAAGCCGCTTCTACTAATCACGTTTGGGGTGATCTTATTTGCGGCATTCAACAATCTAAACTATGTTGCCAACTTTCTAAAATCGTGTATTGGCTTGCTCGCTCCGATTTTATCAGGCCTTTTGCTGGCCTTTGTTCTGAGTGTACCCGTGCGCGGACTGGCAAAGAGGCTTCGACGAAAGCTGACTAAAGCTACAGATCGGCAAATAGACATGATAAGCCTGTTACTGACGCTGATATGTGTTATTGCGATTATTGCTCTTCTGTGTGTAATTGCGATTCCACAGCTCACTGCATCTGTAAAAAGCATTGCTGCTCTTGTTCAAGAAAAATGGCCTGACTGGGTCGGCTTATTGCAAAGATACGGCATTGACACAGAGAAACTGTCGGCACATTTTGCTGCGCTCGATTGGAAATCTATTCTGCAAAGCATTTCGAGCGAAATGAACACAGTGATTTCCTCAGTTGCCAATGTTGCTGGCTCTACGGTATCTGCGATTGCTGATGTTGCAATTTCACTTGTGATCACATTCTATGTGCTAATTGGATGGCGTGAATTGAGCAGTCAAAGCAAACGGGCACTGTATGCCTACTGTAAGGAATCCGTTGCAGATAGAATTTGCCATATTTCGAAACTTGCACATGACACCTATGCGAAGTTTCTTTCTGGTCAGTGTGTCGAGGTTATGATTCTTGGAACATTGATCTTTCTTTCGTTTTCTGTTGCAGGGATTCCATATGCGGGGCTAACAGCTGTTTTAACTGCCGCCTTTGCATTCGTTCCTTATATTGGAGGATTTCTCTCCTGCGCTTTCGGCATTTTATTTACTTTATTGGCGGCTCCGAACAAGGCGCTCCTATGCTTGATCGTCTATCAGGCAACTCAGTTTGTTGAAAATCAGTTCATCTATCCGCACGTCGTGGGAAACAGTGTAGGGCTATCCCCGTTCTGGACGTTGTTGGCGGTTTTGCTGGGCGGTAAACTGTTCGGTGTCCTTGGCATGATTTTCTTTATTCCGTTAATGGCTCTTGTATCTCAGCTTCTACACGAATCAATCGAACGGCGGCTGCATACCCGCAAACCGGAGCTGTCCAATGTACAAAGCAACTCAGACGAGAATACAGACATATCTCAATGATGTAGCAGGCGTTCGAATAGTTTGTGCGTTTATTGACGATAATCGTCTGGATGAACAGATCCGCCAGGCAGTTCTTTCATTGGAAACAAAATGGACAGAAAAAGAAATTGGTTTTCAGGTAGAATTGGAGGAAGTTAAATATACTGCGAATGAAGGACTTTTTATGCATATCTGGATAAATCTTTTAGATAATGCGATTAAGTTCAGCCCTTCAAAGGGGACAATTACGATGTTTCTGAAACAAGAACAGGATTCTGTTAAGTTCATTCTGGAAGATGAAGGACCAGGAATAGAGGATGATGTAAAATCCAGAATATTTGACAAGTTCTATCAGGTAGATGGATCTCATAAAGCAGAAGGAAATGGCCTAGGTCTTGCACTTGTAAAACGGATTGTAGATAGTGCCGGAGGAACAATCAAAGCAGAAAACCGTGAATATGGTGGATGCAGATTTGTTATAGAGCTGCCAAAGCAGAAAGATGAGATTATCTAGTTTTAAGATAAATTAGAAGATGGGAGTATTTATATGACATTTTATCAGGAGTTGCAGTTAAATCAGGCAGGTTCTAAAAACCTGTTGAAAAAGAGTGAAACACTAAAAGAAAAACTATATCATATGTGGGTATATCTGGTGAAGATAGCTGCTACAATGGCATTTTGTTTTTTCTTTGTTAGTATTTTCAGCATCCTATTTGGAAATGAGAACAGCATTGTAGGTGTAGTAGTCTTATTATGTCTCATGGTGTTTAGGAATGCGGATCTGGGGATCCACACCGGACAATCTACGATGCTTTTGGCTTTGTTCTTTGTAATTATGACTGTATGTCCGCATTTAGCAAATCAGTTTTCACCGGTATTGGGAATGCTGTTAAATATTGCGGCACTGGCTGTGTTGATTCTGTTCGGATGCCATAATCCATCCATGTTTAATCAATCTACATTGGTTCTTGGGTATCTGCTGCTATATGGTTATGATGTTACGGGAAAAAGCTATCAGATGCGATTAGTCGGAATGGCTTTAGGTGCAGCACTTACCTGCTTCGTATTTTATCGAAATCATAAAAACAGAACTTATAAAAGAAATCTGAAAGATCTGATACAAGAATTTGATATCACTTCTTCCAGAACAAAATGGCAGATATGTCAGATTTTATGCGTACCGATTGTCCTTTGCATTGCAGAACTTTGTAATATGCCACGTGCAATGTGGGCTGGTATTGCGGCCATGTCCGTGATTTTGCCGTCTATGGAAGATATGCACTACAGAGTCCGTAAAAGGATTGTCGGAAATATTGCAGGTGTTATATGTTTTACAGTATTATATTTTCTGCTTCCTTCGTCAATCTATGCATATATAGGAATTCTTGGTGGAATCGGTGTAGGATTTTCAGCACAATATGGCTGGCAGGCAGTATTTAACACATTTGGTGCTTTAGCCATTGCTGCAGAGACATATGGACTACAAGGAGCGGTTAGTCTTAGAGTGAGTCAAAATGTTTTTGGTGTTGTGTTTGCTTTAGCATTTTGTGTTATATTTTATTGGTTTATGCCTAAAAAAAAGGAAAGTGAGGTGACCGTACATGCAGAGTGAAGTGAATCAGAAAGAAAATTTGAATAGAATTATTACGGTTCCTAATCTTCTTTCTTTTTTCGGCTTTGTCTGATTCCGGTAATTATATGGAGTTATTGTGTAAAGAAAAATCCTCGAATGAATGCAGGGAAGTGACCGAAAAGTACCGCACAGGACGGAGTGCATATTTATGGCTCGGACAGTTGTTTATGAGATTGTTTGCAGGACTATTATAGCAGAAAGAAGAGGTGTTCGATATGTGTACAGCAGCAACTTACAAAACAAAAGATTTTTATATGGGCAGAACGCTTGATTATGAATTTTCCTATGGGGAACAGATCACGATAACGCCAAGAAATTACGAATTTGATTTCCGGTTTGCCGGGAAGATAAAAAGCCATTATGCTTTGATCGGAATGGCATTTGTTGCAGGAGGTTATCCGCTTTATTATGATGCTGTTAATGAAAAAGGCCTTGGAATGGCAGGTCTTAATTTTGTCGGCAATGCGGCATATGAAGAAGCTTTGCCGGAAGATGAAACAGAAGTCAGCCAGGTGGCACAGTTCGAGTTCATCCCATGGATCCTTACACAGTGTGCTACTGTAGCAGAGGCGAGAGAGAAGCTGGCAGCAATGAGACTGACAGGCACAGCATTCAGTGAACAGCTGCCGACAGCACAGCTTCACTGGATCATTGCAGACAAAGACTCCTGTATCGTTGTTGAGTCTATGAAAGATGGGCTGCATGTATATGATAATCCGGTAGGAGTGCTTACCAATAATCCACCATTCCCGAGTCAGATGTTTGCACTGAATAATTATGCCGGAGTATCCAGAAAACAGCCGGAGAGTACTTTTGCAGGAGTATTACAGCTTGATGCATATAGCAGAGGAATGGGTGGAATGGGAATACCTGGAGATCTTTCCAGCCAGTCAAGATTTGTGAAAGTTGCCTTTACAAAATTAAATTCGATCTCCGGTGAAGAAGAGGATGAGAGTGTAAGCCAGTTCTTCCATATCTTAGGATCCGTAGATCAGCAGCGTGGATGCTGTGAGGTGACAGAAGGCAAATATGAGATCACGATATACACGTCCTGTTGTAATACAGCAAAAGGTATTTATTATTATACGACTTATGATAATCATCAGATCACAGCGGTTGACATGCATGCGGAAAATCTGGATTCAGATCAGCTGATCTGTTATCCGCTTCTGTCCAAGGGCGAAGTCAGATGGCAGAATAAATAATACGAAAATGCACGGAGAAAGCATAACGCAGAACAACAGGAGGACAATATCGAGATTGTATGGAATGCAGATGTTAGGTTGATAATTGTGCAAGCACCGCCTGCACAATTTGTGCAACAAAAAAGAGGAGCCAGTCCAGACTCCTCAAAGGTACGTTATTTCAAAAAGTTGCTCTTGTGTTCCAGCGCGTGCAGATTATGATAGTCCTCATAAATAAGTCAATTTTGCAGATAAAATTAGCAACTCAGGAAAAAATGATTTGCTTGGAGAAATCGAAACGATAAGCTGAGATAATGGTTTCTCTTCTTTAGTGAGCCTATGAAATGACGAAATGTGGCTCGCCACATGGTGCTAACGCATACGACTGTTCTCCTCGTGGTGATGAATTGTTGAAGTTAAGTGAGCAAAAAGCAAAATCTGAACTTGTGAACTTAATTGCCAGTGCAGCAGGCGCATATACAGGGGCTGTTATCTCGCAAATATTCGATGCGGCGTAAGTAAAAAAGTTGGGCACGATCTTAACGAGCAATGCATGGCGGTACCCACTCATGCAAAATTTATAAGCCCCTGCCGCAGCAGGGGCTTATAAATCGCCTGTCTGGGATAAAATCCTCGAACCCCTTTGACACAGATTCCATCTGTGACTATGCATCGCAAGCGATGCTAAAGGAGCACGGTCAGCCACGACCGTGCTCCTTTAAATTTGTGCGGCTCTATGTCAATAGTTGGGATAGAGGTAAGCGCAAGAATGTGGTAGCATATATATATTATCGTTCCCAAGTGTCTCTGCTGTTCTTCTTGTTTTGCTTCTGCTGTGCCTGCTGTTTCTGACGCAGATGTTCACGGATGGAGCGAGCTTCCGTTTCCTCATGAAGTATATCAGCAACATCCCGCTTGCTGTCGTACATCATCAAGTAATCGTACTTATCTCCGTAAGCAGACTGCACACGGTCAACCACAGAGCGCTCCATTGCAGGACGCAGGTCGAGCCTTGCGTCCTGCAATTCGTCTGGGTCGAATTCTGCCGATTGCGTCTTCAAATCAGCATACTGCTGCAAAGCGTCGTTCAGCTCAGCCGTGTACTTTTCTTCCTGTTGCGACAGCTTTTTTAGTGCGGCTTCCATCGTGGAAATGTCCTTTTTCACAGCAGCGATACCGGCATCGTCACTGCATTCCAGCGAGTGCAGCAGCATATCCTTCTCGGATTTCAGCTCTTCCAATTCCTCGGTCAGCTCCGCAATATGGCGGGACAGTTCACACTGCTTCGGGATGAGATAGAGGGGTGTCTCCTTCTTTTGGGCAAGCAAAGACTTGCGTTCCTTGCCCTTGCCCCGAATCTCCTGAACCAGCTCGGTATAGCGCACCAGATTCGGCTGAACCGCGTGGATATAATCTTTCATGCGCTGCCTGCCCCGGCCGATATGCCGCAGCTGATAGCGGAAAACAATCATATTTGCCCGCAGCTTTTCCATCGCCTCGGCAATAACCGGGAGGGTGTTCTTTACCGCCTGTGCCAGCTTCCTGACCGCAGCTTTCAGCTCCCGCAGCAAGGCATTGTCCGCCTTGATCTGCCGGTTGATCTCGCAGCGGTCAGCAATGATCCCTTTCCGCTCCAGCGCCCGTGCGGTCACTCCCTCATGGATGGTAGGCTGCTCATCCAGACCTCTGGCTGCGTTGCTGCGGTGGTCGATTCGCTCCGCCCGTCCGGCGCGCTCCAGATAGAGATTGGTCACATCCGCCCATGCAGCCCGCCATGTCACAAGTTGCTCCTCACTATTCCAACGTTCGGAGATGGGGTTCTGTCTGCCGTAGCGGGTGCTCTTCGGATGCTTGTCAGCCCGGATGAGTCCCTGCGCCTCGGCAGCAGACGGTGTCATATAGACCTTCTTTTTGCCGACCTTGTAGGGATATTGCTTCTCCCAGCCCTCGTTCTGCGCCGCCCGGAACTCGGCGGCGGTGAAGCCTCGTTCTTCACCGTTTCTCATACAGAGATATTCTTTTTCGGTCTTGTACTGCCAGCGTCCCTGCTCATCCAGCGGGCGCACCGTCAGGAGAATGTGGGCGTGGGGATTGTGACCGTCGGTGTCGTGGATGGCAGCGTCGGCGCACATTCCATCGGACACAAATTGCTCCCGGATAAAGTCTTGCAGCAGCTCGATCTGCTGTTCCCGGTTTAGCTCTATGGGCAGAGCCACAACAAACTCACGGGCAAGCCTGCTGTCTTTTGCTGTCTCTACTTCCTCCACGGCGTTCCACAGTTTTTCTCTGTCTTGCCATTCCTGTGGGGCATATTCCGGCAGAAACATCTGCTGCCAGACAAGCCCTTGTTTTTTCGTGTAGTCGTGCTGAATCCCGTCGTAATCGTTATACAGGCGGGAGCAGCTCAAATAGGCAGAAGCAGCTACTGCGGAGCGGCCTGCGCCCCGGCTGACCACCTTCGCTTCCAAATGATAAATCGCCATATCTTCTTCACCTCGTTCTTCCTTTTTCTGTTTCTCTTTCGCAAAAGAGAAAATGCCCCGAAGATGAGCTTCGGGCATAGCCGCAAACAAAGCTGCCGGTGGCAGGTTTGTGCGGGCAGGGTGCAAGCTGTTTCCAAAGCAGAAACAACTGCGACCTGCGCAGACGATGACAGCAGCACCCTGCAAGTGCTGTGGCATTGTCTGGAGGCTGCCGCAGCAGCCGCATCCGCCTCGCAGAGCGCACGATTTCCGCAGGAAATACCACTGCCCTTTAGGGTGGTGAGTAAGTGCGCCCTTACGGGAGGAAAAGAGGAGGCCCCCGGTTTCCCGGAGACCTCCCAGCGGATTCAATTGTGCTGCGGCAGCTTCTGCATCAGGTAATCCTCCAGCGCAGACAGCTCCATCGTCCGCACCTCCGGCAGCACTTTCTCCAAGATTGCACCCTCCTGAATGAGCCTACGGGTACGGACCTTGCGTTCCTTGACCCGGTTCCGTGCCTGCGCTTCCTCCAAGCGGTGCTGTGCTTGCAACAGTTTCTTCTCTGCCTCTGTCATAAAAATCCCTCCTCACTTTCTCCGTTGCCAAACGATTTCGTACCCCAGCGCATCGGCAAGCTGGACGGCTTCAACATAGCGCAGGGACTCCCGTTGGAGCTTATTGGACAGGTTAGATACGCTGTCAGACCAGCCGTGTTCGTCATGCAGCAGATCGACCACCTCCTGCATGGTCATGCCCTGACGGACGATGTACGACTTGATTTCATTTCTCAGATTGGATTTCATCAACTTTTTACCTCCATATTTTCGTGATATTGGTTTTTGAGTAAGTGAACTGTGTACGCTTTGCGGTGAAAAATCTGCCGTTCCGCAAATCCACTCAGATTTCCGTCCGTGATGCCCTGTACACAGCAGCACCCTATCGGCTTCATCGTTCTGTGTGAGAACATACAGAACGGCAGGATATGCCGCAATCCGGAGCAGCGGATTCACGCTTCGGTAAATCACCTGATGGTGCAGTGCGTTCGACCTACGACAAAAATCTTTACGGATTTCACAAGCATTGATTTTGAAGCCGTTAAAATAGGCTGTCCGTGTACGGCTCGGTACGGCATAGACGGCTTGTGTACGCTGCTGTACGCCGGTTTTGTGTACCGAACGCCGATTCAGCGGCAGATTTTACACGATGCTGTGAATTGCTTCACCAAAGGCACAAGCAAAACCGTATTTTGCGGATGAAGTTGAAAAATGCCGTACAGAGTGTACGGCGTGTACGGCAATTTTGAAGTCCGGTTCTCATTTTTAATACGGCAGTGGGTTGACCACTTCAATGCCCATAAAACCGCGCACCCGCTTGCCACCGACATGGACATTGTTGGTGGCCTCTACATTGTAAAGGCGCTCGTTCTGCGCCAGTTCCGAGCTGAGACGATTTGCAGACATGGGCTTTTGCGCATTGTCCTCGCACCAGCGCTGATACGCCTCATACAGTGCCTTGGAGCTGGCTTCACTGTCGGCCTTGAAGCGGATATAGCCCTCAGATTGCAGAAACTCGATCACATTGTTGCTGCTGCGCTTGACCGTCTCCATATTCTCTCTGGCCTTGCCGGAAATGCTGAACTGATAGTTGTTCCCAATCAACCGATGCAGACCATCCAGACACCAGAGGAAGATGCCCTCCTTCTCCCGCAGCAGCTTATCCACCAGAAACGGATCATCCACTCGGCCAGCGGGCCGGTCTTTGGTGGTCAGCACGATCTGGCGGCGAAAGAAGCCGTCGGACTTGTCGTGCAGGGCGGTGAGCGCACCGTTTCCGAAGCAGAGAAAACGCACATAGAGCTGGCTCTGATAGCTCTGGACGCCTTTGCGCTCCATGTCCATCTTGCACTCAGAGGTCACGATGGATTTGATATAATTGGTCTTGGGCAGGGCGCTCATATCCATATCGTCATCCACCATCAGGAGCTTGTTTTCCAAGTCTGCACGGCTGAACCGGTTGCTCTCCACCTTCTGGATGCTGGTGGTGTTCATGCTGTCGCCCAGCAGGGAGCGTATGACCAGACCGATGCGGCTTTTGCCCTCGCCGCCCTTGCCGATGAGCATGAGCATTTTTTGCCCCTTGGTGGTAGGCAGCAGGCAGTAACCGAGAAATTCCTGCAAGGTTGGAATGTCCTCCGGTTGCAGCAGCTCTGATAGGAATTGCAGCCACTTTTTCGGAGTGGGTGCGTCAGGGTTGTAGGCGACCGTCAGCCGGTTGTTGCAGTAGCTCTTATCGGCGGTAAAGCTACCGTTCATAAAATACGTCCCGTTGGCAACGTGGATGCGGTCCGTCTCAATGGGCAGCGGCGGTGAATACGCTTGCAGCTTGATGCTGGCAAGCAGATTTGTCACAACTTTGGACAGTCCGGAGGTCAGCACACCGGAGATTTCCTCCAGAATGAGATTGCCGATCTGCCCCTCATCCTCGATCAGTCCGTCCACGGTGAAAAGCCGCCCACGCACACATTTCATGGGGTGTTTCTCCAAAAACTGCTGGCAGAACAGCACCTCGTTGATGTGCCTGCCGTCGTACCACTCAGGCCACGTCTGCGGTGTCATATCCATCTTCCAATTCCTCCTTGTGAATTTTCTCTAACCTCCGTCGCAGCCCGTCCAGCTTTTCGTCCGCCATCTGCTGCTGAATTACTTCGGCACGTTCGTGGGAATCCCCGGCGCACAGAATATCTAAGTAATATTCCGTTTCATCGAGCTTGTGACAGGCTTCCACGAACCGTGCGGGAACAGGCTCGTCAGGAGATTGCGGCGCATACCGCACCTTCCAGTTCCGCAGCACACGGGCGTAATCGGACAGAACAGAAAAGCACAGCCGCTCGTTTTCCATGAGCTGCTGTGCTTCTGTTCGGATGCGTTTTGCGTGGAGCGCCGCTGCGCTGGGCGGCTTGTCCGGGCTGAGATGAAAATCTGCCATCAGCTTCCGTGCCGCATCATAGGGCGAAAGCTGAAACAGTCTGCCCACAAAGTCGATCACATCCCCGTGCTCCCCGCAGGCGAAGCAATAATAATGATCGTCGGCCACATACAGGCTGGGGTTCCGGTCGTTGTGAAAGGGGCAAAGTGCTTTGCCGTATCGGTTCACATCGATCCCGTACAGCTCTGCCGCCTCCCGCAGATTGACATTTTCTTTTACGATTTCAAAAATACGCATGATACCTCCATTTCTGCGCAAAAACGGCGGCCTGCCCAATCTGGGGCAAGCCGCCGTCTGCGTCTATTTTATGCTGTTTTCGTTTCTTCCTCGTTCTTAGCTTCTCGCAAGGCTTTCTTCCATGCGCCCTGCCGTTTGATTTGTGCTGCATACCGACAATCGTCACTGCAATATTTCACATCTGACCTTGTTGTGATAAACTCCTTGCCGCAGTTTTCGCAGGTACACGCCCGGCTGCGGCTCTCTGCCGCCTCCTGCCGGTAGAATTTTGCCCGGCAGTTGGGACCGCAGAACAGGGTGTTCGTCCGTTTGGATGCAAATTCCTGCCCGCAGCACTTGCAGGTCAGCATGAAAGGCTGACCGACAGCGTGTTCACCAGCCTTGATTTTCTGATACCGTTCCCGGCTTTTAATGCGATGTCGCTTGAGCTGCTCCTGCCGCTTGATTTCTTCCTCGGTCAGCTCCGGTGCGGGAAGCTCAAACTGCCCGATAAAGCGAAGGTGGATCTCCACCTCCTGCACCCGGTCACCGTCGATACGCTCCGGGGCGTGGACGATGATTTTCTCAATAAACTCGTTGATCATGGGTGTAGTCAGCTCGGAGAAGTCCGTGTACTTCCTTGCCAGCTCCAGAAACTGCTCCACACGGGCGGCGTCCTCCGCAAAAGCGGACAGCTTTTCTTCTGCTTCTGCGACAGAGGCTTGCAGCGCTTTCTGCTCGGCTTCGTAATCTGCCAGCAGACTGTCAAAGCGCTCATCGGTAATGCGCCCGACAGCAAAGGATTCATAGAGCTTTTTGATGATGGTGTCCAGCTCAGCAATACGCTTTTTGTCCTTGCTCAGCTTTCGCTTGGCATCTTTGGCCGCTTCCACCTGCCGGAGCTGGGAGGCAGAGCGCACCTTTTCCATAAACGCCGCCTGATTGGAAATTGCAAAGGTGCTGACCGTGCGGATGGTGTCCAGAATCAGGGTGCGCAGAGCTTTGGTCGTGATATAGTGGCCGCAGCAGGCGGCAGTTCTTTTCTGATGGGCGAGGGTATAGGAGGAACAATCGAAGAAGTCAGATGGATAGGGATTGTTCTCTGTGCCGCCTTTGGAGCGGTGGTTATACATCTTCTTGCCGCAGTCGGCGCAGTACAAAAGGCCGGTCAGCGGATTCGCTTCCCCCAGCGTGTCGATGCGCTTGGGCGTCTTGCGGAGCTTCTGGGCAAGCTCCCATGTTTCTCTGTCCACAATGGCCTCGTGGGTATCTTCAAAGATCAGCCAATCCTCCTTGGGATTCATTACGGCGTTTTTATCTTTATAGGACTGCTTGTGGGAGCGAAAATTCACCGTATGCCCCATATACTCCGGCTTGGAGAGAATCTGCCCCACGACATAGCCGCTCCAGTTATAGGGATTTGAAAATTCCTCCTTGCTTTTCCAGATCCCCTTGCCCTGCTTGCCGAAGTACACGGCGGGCGTCTCCACCTTATCCTCAAAGAGAATACGGGCAATATCGTAGGGTCCTTTGCCCTCGATGGTCAATCGGAAAATGCGGCGCACCACGGCGGCGGCTTCCTCGTCGATCAGCCAATGGTATTTGTTTTCCGGGTCTTTCCTGTAGCCATAGATAGCGCAGTTGGTGGTAGGCTTGCCGGATTCTCCCTTGACCCGGATGGCGGTTTTCTGCTTGCGGCTCAGGTCGCGCAGATACCACTCGTTCATGATGTTGAGGAAGGGCGCAAACTCGTTGCTGTTCTGGTCATCACTGTCCACGCCGTTGGCAATGGCAACAAAGTGGACGCCATGCTGCCGGAAGAATACCTCTGTGTAAAAGCCGGTTTGCAGATAGTCACGCCCCGCCCGGCTCATATCCTTGACAATGACATGGGCCACCTTGCCTGCTTCAATGTCCGCCACCAGCTGTTTCCATGCCGGACGCTCGAAATTGCCGCCGCTCCATCCATCATCAGTATAGTGGCGGCAGTTGGTGTAGCCTCTCTGCTGGGCATAGCTTTCGAGGTATTTTTTCTGATTCACGATGGAGTTGCTATCACCGGCATTGTCATCGTCACGGCTTAGCCGCTCATACAGAGCGGTGATCTTTTCCTCAGTCTGTTTCATGCGCATTCGGCGCTCCTTTCAGACTGACGGCTCATTTGTGGTGCTTCCATTATAGCACAAGTGCCGTCATTTGTAACCCCTTCATTGCGGATCATCCGCAGAATCTTTTCCTCCATGGTCTCCACCGCTGTTTCGCTGAATGCGACCCTTACCTTATAGGTGGTGCCGCCGATGCGCCGAATGATGAACTGTTCCTGTTTCGTTTGCTCCATAGGCTTCCTCCTTGCGTAATTTGTTGGTTTTTGGTATAATAAGTCCGGTTCCGTTGGCTGTAAGCCAATCATGTCTTTATGCTGGTTTTCCATGTTCTTTTTCTCCTTTCTACCCTCTGTGTTTAAGATAGTAACCTTAGTAACTTGCGTTTAGATTACCCTTTCACTAATAGGAGAAAAACGGGGTGTAAATCGGAACTGTTTTTTGAGAAAAAGAAAAATATTTTTTCGAGGAGGTGAAGCTGTCGTGGAACCATGGGAGGATGAACTGCTGTGGGATGATGATTTTTCCGATGAGGAAGAAGATACCGAGGAGCAAATAGAGGAAGCCGACCTTGAAATGGATGAGGATAGCTTTGCCGATTGGGAGGATGCGTCGGACGGTGCGCCGGAGAACGAATCGCTGGAGGAAGCGCTTGCAGAGGAACGCACGCTGGAGCTGGAAAGCGAGCTGGAGCAGGACGAGCATCCCAGAAACTATGCCGCCGAGCTGGAGGACGAGGAAGAGGAAGCCGCGCCCACCAGCGAAAAACGGCTCAAGCGGGAAATTCGCGCAGAGGCTGTGCGGCGGCTGGAGGAAGCAGCCCGGACGGAATCGGATTTTTTGACTGTGGTAGACGAGTGGAACAAGCTGGACAGAAATCGGGAACGCCGGGAGCGTGACCACGAAAACCTGCGCGGGGATGTGCCGTTGGAGTTTCAGGCCGTGCCAGAGCCGAGAATTGCTCCCCTCTGGATGAATCTGCCAAGGTTCCGCCAGCTCTGTCAGGGAAATTTTCTCGACATCATCTTCTCCTGTCCCTACGAGCTGCATGAGCTGACAGCAAACCGTTTTCTCTCCAAGCTCTTCTTCACCCTCAGTGATGAACAGAAGGAGGTACTGTATTACCTGTTCGTCAAGCAATACAGCACCACAAGGCTTGCTGCCATCCGTGGGCAGTCCGACCGGAATATCCGAAAGTTGCGTATGACCATTCAGAAAAAGCTGCAAAGGCGGATGTATGAGCATCTGAGTGAAAAGCTGGAAAGGGACTACAGCATTACTCTGCGGGAGCGCGAGTTCGTAGAGGAATATGAAGCACTGCTGCAAACCATGGGCAAAGATGCCGTGATCCGCCGGGAAAACAAAACCAAACCGAGAAAAAAGAAAGCCGCCCTTGACGATGACAAGGACGGTTGATACAATAGTAATACGGTTAATATATAGTTGGATTACGAGTTGAGAGGAACAGCGCCATGAAGAATCTCTTTGAGCAGTCCCGTTCCCATTGGGTACGGTATGACCGCTATGAACTGAAAACAGCCGCAGACGGCAAGCGGTATATCACGCCGGGGAAGAATGCCAAGCCCGACATATATAATCCCTTGAAGGAAGCGCCGGGAATCGTGCTGGATGCGCTGAATGTGGGAATGCTGATGATGAACCGCAGCCCGGAGGACGAGGTGCAGAAGGCCATTCTGGAATTTGTAACCCATTACGGTCTGCTGGGCCTGATGACAGCGCTGCCCACCACGCCGTCCTTCATGGATTATGAGGCGGTCTATCTGCCGAAAAACCACTTCATCAAGGCAGAATCCATGGAAACCGAGGACTATCTGGCGCTATTCTATCCCTTTGACCAGCTGGATCTGGTCAAGAAGGGCATTGAGTCCAGATGGAGCGTGTCCGGCGACAACATGATGGTGGCGCTGACCATGACCTTTGCGAGTGAACCCATGGCGAAAACCATGAGCTTCCAGCGAGAGTATGCTGAAGCCTATGACTGGGTGGCGCAGCAGTTCAAGGACTGGGCCTTTACGCTGACCACATCTATTCTGTACTACAACGATTATGACCTGATCGATGAGGATACCCGGAATCTGTATCGCAAAGGCATGGCTGCTTTCGGCGGCATTGCGCCCAGCTATCATATTGAGCTGCTGGACAAACCGACCATCTATTGGGACTTCCATTCGCTGCTGCTGGGCATCCAGATGATGTTCAGCTTCCTGCTGGTGGACGGAGAGAAGCCCCTGCGGCTGTGCAAGCACTGCCAGAAGGTGTTCCTGAGCAGCCGCTCCAATTCCGCTTTTTGCAGTCCCCGCTGCAAGAATCAGTATAATGTCTATAAGAGCCGTGGGAAGAAAACCAGCGAAGAAGATTGAGGTGAAACGACATGGCAGACGCCAAGAAGGATAAACTGCAAATCCGCAACAGCACAGTGGATTTCCTTGTGTTCACGAAAGATGCCCATGAGGATGGCATTGAGGTACGGGTACAGGATCACGACGTTTGGCTGACCCAAAAGGCCATTGCACGGCTTTTTGATGTAGACCGGAGCGTTGTGACAAAGCATCTGAAAAATGTATATGAAAGCGGTGAATTGTCCGAAGATGCAACTTGTGCAAATTTTGCACAAGTTGCGGATAACGGAAAAACCTATCACTATAAGTTCTACTCTCTGTCCGCCATCATAGCCGTAGGCTATCGGATCAATTCCGGCAGAGCCACGCAGTTCCGCCAGTGGGCAACCAAGGTGCTGGACACCTTCACCAAGCAGGGGTATGTGCTGGACAAGAGCAGGCTCATCAATGGGCAGATTTTTGATGAGGACTACTTCGATCACCTGATTTCCGAGATTCAGGAGATTCGGGCCAGCGAACGGCGCTTCTATCAGAAAATTACGGATATTTACGCCACTGCTGTGGACTACTCTCTCGATAGCCAGACCACAAAGGATTTCTTTGCCACAGTTCAGAATAAGATGCACTATGCCGTCCATGGCGGCACAGCGGCAGAGGTCATTATGGCACGAGCCGATCACACCAAGGAACACATGGGGCTGACCTCATGGAAGAATGCTCCTGACGGCAAGATTGTCAAGGCAGATGTGTCCGTTGCAAAAAATTACTTATCCATGGATGAAATGCAGGAACTGAACGAAATCGTCACCATGTATCTGGACTATGCTACCCGGCAGGCCAGACGGCATATTCCCATGACCATGGCAGATTGGGCCTCCAAGCTGGACGCTTTTCTGCAATTCAATGATGCAGAGATTCTGCAAAATAAGGGAAAAGTCACCGCTGCCATTGCAAAAGCCTTTGCCGAAAGCGAGTTTGAGCAGTACCGCGTCATTCAGGATCATCTGTATCAGAGCGACTTTGACCGTCTGGTAGCCAGCACGGAACAAAAGAACTAAAGTGTAAAAATGCCCGTTATCGGCCACGCAACCGATAACGGGCATTTGTCATTCATATACAAGCTCGGTCAAAACGATTTCCTCCGCGCGGCTGCGGATGCTGTTCATGCGGCGTACCCATTCCATTTGATCGGCAGCTTTGAGTGCTTCGGTCACGCCTTCTTGCTTCACCATTGCAGAAACGATGATTTCCATGCGCTCGTTGCAGGCTTGGTCGATCTCGGCAAGGTGCCGATGCAGCGTTCCGTTTGTGAGCAGGTTTGTGTAGAAAATAGGGCGATGTTCTTTCAGATAGCTGCGGCGCATATGTCCATACTTGCCAATCTGGTATTCCGGTTCCTCTGGCAGCGCAAGGTTTGGAATGAGATAATCGCCCTCCTGACGGTAAGTGCCGCCCATTTCCTCAAATAGAGATTTCATAAAAATTAGCTCCTTTTTGTGTTGATTTCCAGCGGTTATACGGACTTTTCTTCTCCTTTCCTACAACTGCTGTTCCATTCACCACAAATGAGCCGCAGTCATATGTATTAGGTGGGAGAAACCACCCTTTACATATTAACTCTTGGTTCGATATGGAATTACTCTCGCCTTGCAATTCGTCCTCATGGGACAATCTCGGATAAAGGGCGGTAATGAGGTTTTGGGTGGCTTGTCTTAACATAAAATCCTCCGTTTCCGACAGCCAGCCCCACTATTCCGTAGCTTTATTGTACCACGGAATAGCGGGGGCTGTATAGCGGCAAAAGTGTAAAATCTGCTTCTTTATGGTTTGTCAAATTGCCGGTTTTTGTGTAGCAGCGGCTTCCGCTTCCAGTACCCGCGCCATTTTGTCGGCGGCGGTGGTGGTAGTGTCTTTCTTGAAATAGCCGGACACGACAAGGACGGAATTGCCCATGCGGATTTCCGTCACGCAGTCGGGGCGGCGGGCGGTGCGGGTGTCGTGCTGCTTGTTATCTGCCATAGGCAATACTCCTTTCAGTCGGTAATCAGTTTCTTCATGCTCTCCATTTTCCGCTGCGCGGTTTCCTGCCGGAAGTTGTCGCCGGTAAAGCGTACCGGGACGCACATGGAAAGCAGCCGGTCATAAATCCGGGAATGGGCGGTGTCCTCCGGGTTCCGCAGTTCGTCCAGCGTGAGGTTGGTCGTGACGATCAGCGGCTTGCCGCTGCGGTAGCGGCTGTCAATCACATTGAAAACCTGTTCCAGCCCGTATTCCGTCCCGCGCTCCATGCCGAAGTCGTCAATGATAAGCAGCGGATAGCGGCAAAGGCGGGAAATGTACTCGTTGCGGTTCTCAAAGCTGGCGGCAAGGTCGTTGAGGATAAGGGCAAAATTCGTCATGTGGACGGGGATTTCTTTCTCCATGAGGGCGTTTGCGATACAGCCCGCAAGGTAGCTTTTCCCGGTTCCTACGCCGCCCCAGAACAGGCAGCCGATATTGTCGGCTCGCATATCCTCCCAATGCTCCACATACCGGCGGGCAATCCCGGCCTGCGGGTTCCTGCCGTTGTCGTTCTCAAAAGTCCAGTCCCGCATGGTGGGGTCGGTAAAGCCCCGGCGTTTCAGTTCTTCCACGGCGTCAAGGTACCTGCGCCGCTTCTCGGCGGCCTCCCGTTCCTCGCGGGCGGCTCTCTGGCAGTCGCACTCTGCCGGGTGGCGGTCGCGCCCGAAGATAGCGGCCTTATCCGGCGCAAAATAGGCTTCTTTCGGCTTGCGGCACTTGCCGCAGTACAGTAAACCGTCCTCGCCGGTGTAGTCCTCCGGCTCCGGGGCGGTGGTCGTCATATTCTCCAAAACAGCGTTGATTTCGTTCTTCATAAACTCTCGCCCTCCTTGCATGAGTAGTCTGGTATGCCCTTTTTCGGGGCTTTCTTGGCTGCGTCCTCCTGCGCCCATTTGTAGATTGTGGCGGCATGGCTGCGGTATCGCTTGCCGCTGGACGCGATATGGCAGGATAGCCGGTCAATGTAGTAGTTCCATTTGTCGGGCAGGTCTGCTTTCAGCCCGTCCAGTTCCGATTGCGAAAGAAAGACATTTTCATACCGGCCATAGGCGGCGCGGGCGGGCTGTCCCTTATCTAACTCTCGCTCTCTCTCTTTTTCTATCTCTATCTCTTTCTCTATCTCTATCTCTGGTGGACAAATGTCCGCTTGATATGGTGGACATTTGTCCGCCCCGGCCTTTGGCAAGGCTTTTTGCTCCTGCAAAGCCAGCCTTGCCCGCCGTTTCCGCTCCCCCTCGGTAGAGGATTGGCCGATCAGCAGTTCGATGTTGCTCATATACAGCGCGCCGCTTGGCAGCGGCTCCACAAGCCCCAGCTTCATAAAAATCTGCAAGGCTCGTTCTACGGTGCCGACTTGCTGGCGGGTAATGGTGGCAATCATCTGCGCGGTGTAGGGGATATTTTCATCAAGCTGCAACTTCCCGCCGTTTTTCAGCGATTTCAGGTACAGTTTCAAGAGAATGTTGGAATAGAGGATACCGTCCTGCATACTCTCCAGCAGCACGATAGCGTCCTCGTCAAAGTAATTCTCTTTCAGCTTGAGGTAGTAGTATTTTCGGTTGTCTGACATGGTTCCTCCTTTGGGTGGATTTGGGGCGTTTGTACGCATTTAGAACGCCGTTTCCGGGGGTAAAGGATAAATGTATCGCGTACCCTTTGACACCCACGAAAAAAGCCTTGATTTATGCGGGTTTGAAAGGCTCTAAAGCGTGACATCTCTGCCTTTGTTTCCGCTTTCTCTCGGCGGCTTTGATTTTCTTCATGCGTCCGGCGCAGTCGGGGCAGTATTTTCCCCGGTTGGATTTGGGGACAAATGCCGCGCCGCAGACCGCACACCGTTTCCGGCTCCCCCGGTACAAGAGGGCTGCGGCCAGCTCCCCGTCAAGGGGCAGGACAGCCACACGGAACCAGCGGCACATGAGGGAAAGGGAAATGCTCTGGACGCACACGCAAGGCTCCCCGTCGTCTAACAGCAGGCAGTTCCCCCCGTCATAGTTACAGCACTCATGTACCAGCCGCCGCGCCCGCCGGTGCTGGCGGTAGTCCATGCGGGGCAGCTTATCGCTCATGGATCTGCTCCTTTCTGCGGTGGGGTTCCTCCCGGCGCAAAATCTGGTCGATGTTCCGCTTGACGGTCTGCAACTCCTTGAACCGCTGTTTCTGTTCGTGATAGGTGTTATACAGGCCGTCTTTCTCGGAGATAAGCTGCTCGATCTCGGCCTGCAACGCTTTCCGGGCGGGCAGCTTGGTAATGCCATGCGCCTTGAAATACCGGGCGGCGGCTTCGGCTATGATAAAATCGCTCTCATTTGCCTGCCGGTAGGCGGCGCGGGCTTTTTCGGATTTCTGCGCTTTCAGCCCGTCACGGGCAGGCTTGGTCTTGGCATAGGCAAGTACCTGTTGCTGCAACTCCTTTTTCCCTTGTAGCTTCGTTTCCAGTGCTTTCAGTTCGCCGCTGGTCTGGCGCATTTCCTGATAGGCGGTATCAACGGCGGCTTCTAACTGCTCCGGGGAAGTAAAGCCGTATTCCTGATACACATTCAGCGTCGCGGCCATTTGTTTGAGGTTGTGCATGGTCGCCCAGCGTTCATAGCCCCGGCCTTTGCCCTCGGCTTTCTTCTGCTCAATGTCCACAAGCCGCTGCACGCCGTCTTGTTTCGGGGCGGTTTGTGGGGCTTTTGTGGGCTGTATGCCGGTTTTCCCATGCCGGGGGTATTCGGATATGGCTGCGGCCTTTTCTGTGGCTCTGGCGGCGTTCTGCTCCAAAACGGCAAAGACAGCGGCGCGGTCAAAGTCGTCACCCAGCTTCCGGGCGGTAATGGGTTTCGTCCTGTCCGGCGTGAGATAGGACAGCCGCCCCCGGCTCTCCTTGACGGTCACGCCCTCCCGCAGCAGCAGAGAAGAAAAGTCCTCGAATGAGGTCGCCGCAGACAGCGCAGCGCGTATGGTCTGCCGCAGCTTCTCTTTGTTCGTTTCAAACTTGGTCTGCCGGGGTGTGATACCGCCTGCAATCATGGGGGCGTTCTGCTTGTCCAGCGCGGCCTGTCCCTTTTTCTGCGCCCAATACTCCCGGTCGGTCACGCGGTTCTTGCTGCCGTTCAAGAGGTCGATTTGGTAAAGCCCCTCCCGGTGGCACATCTCCATGACTTCGGACTTGAAGTAGCGCAAGGCAGCGTCGGTACAGCGGTGCTTGCAACCGGCTTTTGTGTCGGCTGGCCTGTCCATATAGGGCAGGAACGGCACTTCCTCAATCCGCAGGCTGTTTATGACGATATGCACATGAATGTTGCCGCTGTGGTTATGCCCGTCCGGGTGGGTGCATACAAGGGCTTGGTGGCCGGGGAAATGCTCGGCGCAAAACTTCTCGCCCAATGCCTGCGCCCGGTCTACGGTCAAGCCATTGTCCGGGCCGTCCCGTGGGTCAAAGCTGATGATATAGTGGTGGCTTTTCACATCTTCCCGCCGCTGGTTCTTCCCGTAGCGGAGATTTGCCCGCATACACGCAACGGCAAAATCCTCCCCGCCGCAGTTCAGCGTGGACAGCCGGTAGTCCTCGCGGGGGATAAGCCTGCCGGTTTCATCAAGGACGGGCTTCATGGTGAACTCGTCATGCTCAAAAAGCAGGTATTGCTCGGCGGCTCCGTAGTCGGCATTTTTAGAGTTGATATGCTTGAGTGTTGCCAACCGCGTCACCTACTTTCTTGAGGACTTCATACTTGAGGGCGGCAAGGTCGGCTATGGCGGCGCGTACCTCGCCGGACAGCGCATTGTAGGGTGCGCCGTACTCGTTCAGATACCGGGCAATCTGATTGAGGTTGCCGCCGATCCTGCCGTACTCGGCGGCCAGCTTCCCGACAGCGGAGAGCAGTTCATCATTGACCGCCGACACATGGATAACGGGGCGTATGGTGGTGCGCCGTATCGCCTGCCGGAGAAATTCCGACTGGCTGATACCATAGGGCGCAAGCCGCTCTGTGAAGTCGGCGTATTCATCTTCGGACAGCCGGGTTTTCACAACGCGGCTGCGGTGGGGTGTGTTGTATCGCTTCGGCATGGGCTGTATACCTCCTTTCACTTATCACAAAAAATGCTCTTATCTGTTAGCCATTTCCGGGGCGAAAGAGAGAAAAAACTTTTCGCCGGACGGAAATCTTTTTGCGGCGCAAGCCGCATAGCAGGGTTTGGGGAAGGCACTCCCCAACAAGTTTCCCGCGAGGGGCAAAACCGCAGAATTGCGGATTTTGGCACCGTGGTAGAAACTTGCTCTAAGAAACTGCCGGACTGCCGTTCACTTCCTACTGCCACTTTTTCAGAAAATCGCAACCAACTTTTTCATAAAAGCTGCTGGATTGCCCTCACTTGCTACTGCCACTTTTTCGGGAAATCTATAACCAGCTTTTTTCATAAAAGGCGGCAGGCTGGCATTCTCCCCCCTTACTCCCTACAACACCGCAAAAAGCAAAAATGACGGACTTTCCGGCAAGAACTTTTCCGGTGGCTCGGTCTTTCCCGACAATAAGGCGTTTTGGAAGCTGTGTTTTGCCCGCTGTTTGATAGAAAACGGGAAATTTCCTTGCTCACATACCAGTACCGACACTTTCCCGATTTGCCAAAAATGGGCGCAAAAAAAGCAGCAAATCTTTTTCGGATTTACTGCTTCATGTGCCGCTGCGGGGCGGCGGGATATTCAGTTTTTATGTTATCGGTCAAACCGGAACTTGAACAGGCTTTCAATCAGCTTTGTTCTGATGTAGTCCTCCATATCAGAGTTATAATAGCCGTTCATCTTGGAGAAGTAGCGGATATATCCGGCGTATCGGTCAAGGACAGCTTGTATTGCTATGGGGTCGCCCTCATGTGCCTTTATGATAGTGTCATAGGGGAGAAGTCGGTTACTCATGGGACAACACCTCCATTTCCTCTTTCAGCCGCTTCAAGGCAAGCTGAATATGCCGCCCGATTGTGCTACGTGTCCAGCCGCTTTGTTCCCCGATTTCTTTCTGCGTCAAGTGCTGGAAGTAATACAAAAAGATTTCCTCCTGCGTTTGTTCCGGCAGCTCGGCAAGAGCAACCGCAAGGGAGCAGCTATCTAAAAGTATCGTCTGCCCCCGGACGGAGAGTGGATAAGTTTCGCCATAGTCTGGCACTTGAAAATACTCGTCTGTGGTGCTTAGTGGAACAAACTTTTCTTCGGTCAAGTATTCAAGGGAGATTTCTCGTTTCCACTTGGCAAACAGCATACGGGCAGCGTCTATGGAAGCATGGCGAATGACTATCCGGCAATAGGCGTTATGGGTGTACTGGATATGTTCTTTGTATTCTTTCTCGGTCATGGAAAATCCCCCTTTCTCTGATGATAGTGAGGGGCGGCAGCACTCCCTGCTGTCGCCCCTTGACTACCCACCAGCAAGGACAGGCGGGGCTGTCAACGGCGGGCGCAGCCCGTTCATCTTGACCGTTGACTGCTCCGGCTGGCTTTGCTATTTACTAACTGATTTGTGGAATAGTACAACATAACAAGTGTTGCACTAAGCAATATTCCACCCACAATATCAGTAAACCAATGCACACCAGATAAAACCCGCCCAATGACCATAAAACTTGCATAGATACCACAAAAAGCATTTACTATATTCCTTAATCTTTTGCTTGAAATCAAATGGTGAAATTGCATAATAGCCGTAGGCATAATGCACATCATAAGCATTGTTGTAGAGGACGGATAAGAGGCTTCCAAAACACCCTCAATCAAAACAGGTCTGTAATTTACAACAAAAAACTCAAAAAAGAGATATGCCAAAAATACAAGCACATAAAAACCGCCTAATACCAAAATACTGCTATCTACACGAAACAGACTTTTCCTTTTAATAAGTTGCACAAGACCTACCATTGCAAATCCGAACATGATAAACAGTACAGCAATACTCAACCAGTCTGTTATACTATATAGCAGCATATTCACACCAAACAGCGTATGAAAATATTGATTGACTTCCGCAAACCCGACAGATGAACCCTGTGGGCCGATTGGCTGCACATCAACAAACATAATTGCCACTGTGTAGAGAATGAACAAAGCCAACAGTCCGGCAGCTACAATAAAATTGTTTTGGATTTTTTTCTTTTCTTCTTTCATTTTTTTGCTCCTTTGTTTTTTATGTATTTGGCTCTTGCCTAATCACACTTTAACTTTGGAGTGAAAAAAACGAAAGAATTTGCCCGTCACATCATTGATACGCTTCGTGTCATGGGCGTTTTAGCAACAAAGCGCCCTTGATAATCAACAAAACAAATGTAAAAAAGGCTACATAAGGTTGAAGGCTTGCAATAAAGATAACAACGCTAATTATAGTCAATATCATAGATAAGATAGTCTTTGTTTTTATCCAAATAATGCTGGAATAATTTTGCAAAGCTAACGTAGCAATACCACAAGCAACTGTTAATAAAATGATTGCAAAATATGCAACTTTTATGAACAATGGTGTTTCCTGTAACGATAGCAAAGACACTTGACGAATTATCTCGCCCCCTTGCTGTCCAAAAAGAGGGATAAAAAACAACATTACAACAGAGCAATCAATCAAGCCAAATACTAAATCACGCATATGCTGTGTTTTTTGGTGACTATCTTTTTCTGCAATACAAATCAGTTCTCTATTGGATAACAGTTCATCTATTGTTACTCCGAAAAATTCTGCAATAGCTTTTAAGGAGTCAATGCTTGGATAGCCACGCCCCGTCTCCCTTAATTAAAGATATTGTTGGGTAAAAAAGAAAGGTCAGTCGATTTTGCCGATGAAGCGGTAGTAGATTTCTACTTCCTGCTCACGGCTTCCGTCCTCGCCCTTGACAGCTTCGTGGACGGTTATTTTTTCAATTAGAGTGTTCAGAAGTTCGGCGGTCAGCTCCACAGGGTTGACATACTGTTTCATTAGGGCAATCCACTTTTCAGCATCCGCTGCGGTCTGTACGGCGGCTTCCATCATTTCGTGAAGCTGTCTTATTTTTGTTTCAAGCTCCTTTTGCTCGTTCTGGTACTTCTCGGACAGCATATTGAAGTTATACTCGGTTATGCGTCCGGCAGACCAGTCCTCATACATTTTAGCAAACAGCCCGTCAACCTCGGCTTTACGCTTCTCTGCCTTTTTCAGCTCCGCAGCCTGCTTTTTCTTCGCAGAGTTCCTTTCCCTGTCGCTGACATTGAGCAGCCGTTTCAGCAGCTTGTCCTCATCTTTCTGTGCCAGCATAGACCAGTATTGCAGTCTTGCAAGCACATAGGCATACAGTACATCATAGCGGATATAGTGCATGGAACACTGGCGTAATCCCTGTCCGTTCTTGCTGCAATGGTAGTACCCGTATGGGTTTTTGTTCTGCTTGTTTTCCCCATAGGCTAAAGACCATCCGCAGTCTGCACATTTTATCAATCCTGCGAAAATCTGTGTCGTACCGTTTCTGCGTTTCCTGCGTCTGCTTGCAATCAGCTCTTGAACTTTTTGGAACACTTCTTCGGAAATGATGGCTTCGTGGGTATTTTCCACACGATACCATTCTTCCTGCGGCTTCCGCACCTTTTTCTTGTTCTTGAATGAAATGTTGCTCTGCTTGTTGTGAACGCTGTGACCGATGTAGGTTTCCTCTTTCAAAATGCTCTTGACCTGTGCAATCGTCCACGCATAGGCTTTTTCTGCGGGCGCACCGGCGTAGATATTGGCGAAAGTCCCGTATCTTTCATAGTTCAGCCAGCCGGGGGTAGGTACTTTTTCCTCCACCAGAATCCGTGTAATGCTGGCGGCTCCACGCCCGTGTACAGCAAGGTCAAAAATCTTCTCTACAATCCAGCGTGTTTCCGGGTCGATCAGAAGATGACCTTTTTTGTCCGGGTCTTTTACATAGCCCAGCGGTGCATAGGCTCCATAGTGTGCGCCATTGGCAAATCTTGTGTGCATGGCAGCCTTGACCTTTTTGCTGGTCTGTCGGGCGTGCATTTCATTCAGGATGTTTAAGAACGGTGCAAGCTCGCTTTCTCCGTTGATGGTGTCCACATTGTCATTGATGGCAATGTAGCGTACTCCCTTGCTGGGGAAATAGATTTCCGTGTACTGACCGGTCAGGATATAGTTTCTTCCCAGACGGGATAAGTCCTTTGTGACAACGCAGTTGATTTTCCCGTCTTCGATGTCATCAATCATCCTTTGGAAACTTGGACGCTCGAAATTTGTCCCACTCCATCCGTCGTCAATGTACTCGTCTACAACGGTCAGCCCATGCTCTGCGGCATACTGTCTAAGCATCATGCGCTGGGTCTGGATACTGCCGCTTTCCCCCTGTAATTCATCGTCACGGCTCAATCTCAAATATAGTGCAGTGTTATAAATCGTTGTATTGTATGGTTGTTTCACGGTTAAAAATCCTCCTTCTAAAAGAAACAACCCACGCTTATACAATACTCGCTGGTACAAGTATATCATAAGCGTGGGCTGATTGACAGTCGTTGTTCCGTATTTTTTCAGGAAGCGGCGGCAGCGTGCTGGATCACATCTTCCAGCAGGCTGTCAAGCGGCTTCCCATCCTGTGCGAAATGCTCCGATACCTTGATACGGACTTTCCCCATGACAAAATACTGGGTGCCGTCTTTTTCGGTAAGCAGGGTGCCGCTGTTTTTGTTATTGCTCTCGTTTTTGCTTTTTGCCATAGGCAGTTACCTCCATAAATGAAATATGCCCGACAAGGGAATGTCAGACAGGTGTACAGCCGCAGACTGTCTCCGTGTCAACCAAACCGTGTCAACCGGCAGAAAAGACTTTGAAAACAATCCATAGGCGCTCTATTATTACTTTTTACTTTTTCTTTGATTTCTTGGTTGACATGGTTGACAAAGGAGAGAAATGCCCCAAATATCAGGCTTTTCCCCGTCAACCGGCTGTCAACCAAAGCGTCAACCAAACTGTCAACCGGTGGCTTTTCAGAATGGAAGTTCCATTTGCCGGGCTTCTTCTTCCGTGATTTCCTGAAAACCGTCCCCCTCCGGCGGAGCTTGGTTGACACGCTCCCAGCCTTTTTGAGAACCGTATTTCTTATACCGCTTCGGGCTTTTGTAGGCTACCCAGCCCTGTATGATGCCGCCCGCAATGCCGGTATTCATAATCTCGCAGATTGCCCGTGTCTCCCAGTCTGCCGGGGAATTTAAGTTCCCCAGCGCTTCCTCATAAAGCTGCTTGGAACATACCCTGTCGCCGGTGTAGTCCTCCAAATAGGCGTAGATCATGCCGGCCTGTGTGTCTTCCTGCATAAAGTCCTGCTGGTGGGCGTTCAGGTATCGGTTCATTTCCATGCTGAATGACAGCTTATACTTCCCACTGCGATAAACCGTCATGGCTTCCGCCCACATCTGTTCGATATACGCCCTCGCCGCCGCTTCATCGTCCAGTATGTGAACCTCCGCCCGTTCCGGGTACACCGTCACGGGGAGAAAGCGCCGGTTGCCGGTGCGGTCACGGGGCAAAAAGTCCTGCCGGTTGGTCGTCCCTCCAAATACACATTGCCGCAGCCGGTCTGCCGGATGTGTCTCATACGGCACTTTGTAGGTTTCTTTCTGGCGGCTTAAGAATGACTTGATTTCCTCAATACTCTTGGCGTTGGCTGTGGCAATCATCTCCGACATCTCGATAATCCAATGCCCTTGCAGCTTGCGGTACACATTTTCATCGTCCAGCTTTTTCAAATCGTCTGAAAACCATTCGTCCCTGCCTGCCAGCAGCCGGAAAAAGGTAGATTTCCCGGCTCCCTGACCACCAACCAGACAGAGCATGACCTCAAACTTGCTCCCCGGTCTGAATACCCGCCGGATGGCTCCCATCAGGAACAGTTTCAAGGCTTCATAGGTGTATTCGTCCGTATCGGCTCCCAGAAAGTGATGCAGGGCGTAACGGATGCGCTCTGTGCCGTCCCATTGCAGGCTGTTCAGGTAATCCCTGACTGGATGGTAGCGGTTTTCATTGGCAACAATCTTGATGGCGCTCTGCACCTTTTTCTCGCTGGTAAGCCCGTAATTTTCTTCCAGATACAAAAGCAGGTAGTTCATGTCCATGTCGGTCAGCGTGGTACTGGTGCGCTCCCAGCCCAGCGGCTTCACAATGTCAATCTGCTCCGTCAAAAGGTTCAGGCGCAGCGCCCCGCGAAACAGAGGGTCACGCTGGAACACCGTCAGGCAGTTTCGGATGCTGTTCTTCACGCCGCCTTTCTGCGTCCCCTCTAATGTTTCCCGGATTTCTGCCGGTGTCTGCGCCGGTTCCATTGTGTCCATCGTCCTTTTGACCGCTTCCTGCGTTTCCGGCGGCAAGCTCTGAAATTCGCTGTTCAAGCCGCAACACCTCCTTTCCCTGTGCGGCGATCAATGCCGCTTTTTCTTCTATTTCTCCGTATAACAAAATATCCAAAAGGTATTCTGTGTAGCTTATCCTCTGCAACGCTTCCACAAAAAGAGGATGCCAGATGGCATCCTGCGGCTGTGGGGCGTGTGCTGTTTTCCAATGCTCCAGCAGGCGCAGATAATCGCATAGCACCCGGAAACAATACCGTTCCGTTTCCTGAAATCTCTGCTCCGCTGATTTTTGTCGGGGCTGTGACCTGTTGTGACGCTTCCTATCTGGCGGCGCATTGCCGGATTTCTCATAGGAAACGCCGAAGTCCTCCGCAAGCCTGACCGCAGCTTCCCGTTTCCCCAATCCATGCAGCAAAGCGGCAAAGTCGATCACATCCCCGGAAGCCCCGCAGCCGAAGCAGTAAAAGCGGCTGTCCACTTTCATGCTGGGCGTGCGGTCATTGTGGAATGGACAGCAGACCATGCCGTTTCTCCCCACCCGGATTCCATAGAATGAAGCAGCCTGCCGGGTGGTAACAGACTGTTTCACCGCTTCAAATACATTCAAATGCTCCCTCCATAAAAATACTGGTAGCGGTAAAGCTGCCGGTTATATCATAGCTCCATCTCATGTTTCTTTCTCTGTACTGCCTGTGGCTGCTCCCTCCGGCGCAGTGCGGTATCTACGGCGTTCTGCACCTGCCGTAGCCGTATGACTTCCTCCCGGAGTGGCTTGTGCTGCGGAGACAGTTCGGCATACTCTGTTTTTAACTGTGCGTATTCCTGTTTCCATGCTTTCAGGGCAATGGGTTTTCCGTCCAGTTTTTCTTTCAAAATACGGCGGGCGGCATAAAACAGCCGTAACTCCGCATCGTGGGATGTTTCAAATTTCTCCCTCTGTTTCTTAAACTTGATATTGTTCAATTCCGTATGAACAGGTTTTAGCCGCTGGTAATTCTCGCCCTCCCGTATCAATTCCTGCAATTCCTTTATCCGGGCAGATTTCTTTTTCATGGAGTCGCTTAACGCTTCAAATTCTTCGTTGACAGAGGAAAGACGCTCCTGCAAATCCTCTAATGTGAGCAGCTTGTTTTCCGTCAGATAATTGACGGCTTCGGCAAACTGCTTTAAGTTTCCGGTTCTGGCTTTATTGCTCCATGCCCCTGCGTTGCGCTGGTTGTAATAAGCGATCAACAGGTCGGCAAGGCTCGGTGTCTGCGGTTTGGAAAGTTCTTCTTTTACCTCTGCCATCCAGACAAACAGGGCTTTGATCTTCTTCCTCACATCCTGCATGAGCCGGTTGGTGGCTTTAATCCAGCGGTTCAGTTCCCCTTTCTCGGTGCGGATGCCCTTTGCTTCCATCTGCCGGACATTAGCTCCCTCGTGGACAGTAGGTATCAGGTCAAGCCCCTGCCGCACATAGGAACGGTGGTCGATACGCACATCCAGCCCTTTTTCCTCAAATTTTGTATTAACGGCAGCCGCCCACTGCTCCCGCCAGTGTTCCAGCGTTTCCGGCTCATGCCAGTCTGTTGTATGGACAGCGTTAAACATATAATCGCCGTTTTTATCCCGGATTCGGTTTCCATCTTCATCAAGAAGATATTCCCGACGCTGTTTTTGTCCCCATGTGCCATCCGGGTTCAAAGGGCGCATGGTTGTCATCACATGAAAATGCGGGTTAGGGATGCCGCCGTCCTCTTTCTCCGGGCTGTGAAAAGCAAGGTCGGCAATCATGCCTTTTGTCACAAACTGCTCCTGTACGAACTTCCTCGCCAGCTCCATGTTTTCTTCCAGCGTCAATTCATTCTGCATGGCAATATCAAAGGAATAGGCAAGCTGTGCTTTTGGATGTTTCTCGCAGTTCTCCACAGCATTCCAGAGGGTCGCCCGGTCAAGATATATTTCCGGCGCATGGGGTGGCAGCATGATTTCCGAAGCGATCACGCCGCCCTTTTTGGTGTAGTCGCTGACTTCTCCATAGTAGCTGCTGTAAAGACGCTCCCCGGCTCGATAGGCTGCGCTGGCAATGGCGCTCTGACCGGCGCTGCGCTTGATCTGTGCGATTGAAAAATGATAAAGTGCTATCCTTAGTCACCGCCTTTCTCCTGCCCGGAAATACGGGCGTGGTTCTCTGTGGCAGACCGGATGAAATGCTCCGCCTGCGGCAGATTCAAAATGCTTTCCATGAGGGAATAAAATTCCGCTTCGGATAGCTCCTTTGTCTGTGGTGCAATGCTCTCAATAGCTGCCCCACGGGTAATCAGCCGGTGCGTCCTCTGTTTCCGGGAACCGCTTTCCAGATACGCCTGCCGGTTTTTCAAACGCTGCATTTTCCGTTTTTCCTGTTCCAGCAGGACAGTGGTTTTTTCATATTCCTGCTTCAACTGTTCCAAAGATTTTTCCATGTTCTCACATCCTTTGCTGATAAGATAAAGAAAGACCATCCGCAGACAGTCCGTGTGTCAGTGCTTCTATAAAACCCGATGAAAAGGGAAAACCGCAGAGCGGATTTCTCTTTGCGGCGGGTACACAGGGGATAGCCGCTTTAGCGGCGCAAGGGGGTGTAGCCACCTTGTCGGAGCGAAGCGAACGCAGACCTCGGATTGCTGATTTTATCAGCGGCAGAGGTAAGCTCCGCAGGACGCACGATACATGGTCTTTAGACTATGTATAGAAGTGCGCCCTTAGTTCCTAAGGGATTTTGCCGTTTCCGGCAGTCTTGTCCTTTTTCTTGGAACGCTTGGAAAGATACTTCGGGCAGTCAACCACAACCGCCCGGAAGCTCTGTTTACATTCGTGCTGGCATTTCCGGCACAGTTCGTTGTAAGTGATACGGCTGCGGTCATTTAAGAAGAAAGACCATTCCAACCGCCGCTTGTTACTCATTCTTGCCATAACCGGCTCCTTTCTCCGTTTCTATCTGATGTACGCAGATAGGCTGTTTTGATGTAGCGTCTCGGTATCATTTTTAAGTTTTTTTCCCTCTGTATGCCCCTTTGGAAAGTGCGGCAGTATTGCAAGTCAGGGAATGATACCTCACGCTTATTTGTCGCTTCCCGGTACGGTTTCGGAGCCTTTTGCCATCCATTCAAAGAAAGCAATTTTGCTGACCTTGATAAGTCTGCCCCTGCGGAACGCTGGAAAGCCGGGTGTGTGTACCAGCTCATAGGCGCTCGCTCTTGAAATTCCCATAATCCGCTGAATGTCCGCCACATCCAGAACCAGCGGTAAATCCTCGTAGCTGTTCAATCTCTTTTTATCGTTCATTCTGTTCCTCCCATAAATCAAATAGGTTAAAATGCTTCCTGTTGCCGTTCTCCCCAAAAGCCGTTTTCCTGCCCCATTCCTGCGGTGTTTCCCTGCATTGGTGCGCCGAATGCGTCACTTCTCCTGCCGGTCATATCCCTTTTGGACGGTCATTCACTTGTCAAGGTACTGTGCGGTACGAAATTACCAACCGCAATCATCATAGCGTACTATCCTTGACAAAACAATGATTCTGCGATACCATGAGTGTAACGGATATAACTGAATTATATAATTACCATAAACAAAGGCAGGGGATAGGGATGGAGAATCAGTTTATACGGCATGAGCCATGTTTTGAGAGGATTTTGTTTGTCCTGACGCTGGACAGGAAGAAAATGAAAGAGCGGAT
Organism: Angelakisella massiliensis; assembly: GCF_900104675.1. Taxonomy (GTDB): domain Bacteria; phylum Bacillota; class Clostridia; order Oscillospirales; family Ruminococcaceae; genus Angelakisella; species Angelakisella massiliensis. Next base: position 624,358 of record NZ_LT629945.1, read on the forward strand.
TTTGATTGGGGAAGAACAGCAGATCCGCTTCCGTCTGAACGGGAGCCAAAACGCAGAGGTGCTTTGTGATATGACACGCCCACTGGGAACTTTTTTGATAAACTTTGAGCGTGACACGGACAGAGACTGGAACTTATACGGGCTTTCTCCGCTGCGGCAAGCTCTCCACTCCAACCGATGGAAACAGCCGGAGCTGGAGCAGGCGGCAAGCGAATTTCTTTGGGAGAAATATCTTAGCAACGACCCTCTGAAAATGTATGTGGCGTTCCGTATCTGGAACAGCTATCTGCTTGCCAGAGAACCCCGTGACCGTAACGCTGCCTGTGACCGCTTCATGGATAAAATGAGCAGACTGACCGGGGTATTCCAAAACGAAACCATGAGCTTTGACAGGGAGACAGGAAAACCAAAACAATTTCAAGCTGGCAGCCTTTATTTCAAAGGCGCACCGTCAGAAGATACCCGGCTTGACCTCTGGTTCCCGGACAACCGGCGCACAGAAGAATGTGTGTCTGCCTATGCGTCCCTCTACCCGTTGATTACCTATTATCTGAACAGGCTGAATGACTGGGGGCTTTGCTTCCGGCGGTGCAAGGTCTGTGGAAAATATTTTCTGGCAAAGAGCCAGCGGTATGAGCTGTGCAGCGACAAGTGCCGAAAAGCACAGGCGCTTCAAAACAAGCGGGAATTTGACGAGAGGTCAAGAGAAAATAACTATGACCTGCTTTATAAAAATGAATGCCAGAACTGGCGCAACAAAATAAACCGGGTAAAAAATACCGCAGGCTTTCCGGCTGACCGTCTGGAAAAAATACAGGCTTCCTTTTCCGACTTTAAGAAAGAAGCCTTACAGAGAAAAAAGGCTGTAAAAACAGGAACGGCCAGCCCGAAAGAATTTACGGACTGGCTGTATCAGCAGAGTAATGTAATTGTTGAGCTGACCGAGATATGAAAAACTTTCTATCGTCAATTTCGCATTATTGCAATAACAGATTGCTTCTTCCATGAATGGTAATATTATCATCAAACTTTTGGAAGAACTATAAATGTCCGAGGTGCCTTTGATTTCGACAAAAAAACAGGCTGAATTGTTACAAAGCTCGGACATTTCAAAAATTTCTTTGAGAAAAGGCGAAAAAAGCGGGGCAGCACACGCCGCCCCGCCGATCCCATACGATTATTCCATTGCCCGCATTTGTTCAATCAGGGATTGTTTTTTCTGTCTGCGGATTGTCCATACAGACAAGATCAGTTCCATTCCGAATAATACCAGAATGAACAATCCCATTTCCAAAACTGGGAATTTGTAAGGTACTACATTTCCGCCAAAAGTAGCTATACTTATTTCTCTACTTGCAACAATAGAAATAGGAAATCCGACAATCAGGATTGCCAATGTTGCAAAGAACGCATAGCACAGACCCTCGCATATATTCATTTTGCATAACTGTTTTTGTGTCAGACCAATGGAACGCAAAACACTGTTTTCCTGTTTTCTGGACATCTGATTAGAGAGGGTCGTATTGATGAGGTTGATAACGCCAAAGAGGAACACCAACCATGAAAGAACCTGCATACTACCAAACACCGCAGAATTTTGTGATTTTTCAGCCGCAATCGCTGTATCTATTTCATCTAAAGCAAGGTTACTGTGTTCGGCTACAATATTTTTCAGTTCAGCTTTTACAGTTTCAGCTTTTTTCGGATTGCTTACAATGCTCCATGAGTAATCAAAGGTAGTAATTTCCGGGTACAGTTCGTAGAATAAATCTTTTGGAGCAAAGAAAACAGAGCCATCTGTATGAGCGCGTCCATGCCCGAAAATCACAGGCATTTTTGAAAGGGAAAACACTCCCGATATTGTAACAGGGATGGACTGCTTACCATCTATTGAAGAAAATTCAACGGTGGAACCGACGCCCATATCTTCAAAATACGCTACAATCTGGTCGTGAATTACGATACTATGAGAATCTGTCGGCATCGTTCCCTCTGTCAATGCAGCCTCAACCATAGCATAGTTCTGGTCGGTCAGCGTATCACATATTCCTGAATTTTGGTTAGCATCTGTTTTAATGCTGGTATGGAGCGATTGTCTGGCTACGATTATATCCGTAACACCATCAACAGATAAAACTTCCTGCTTTAGTTCCTCGTTTAGCGGATTACCTTTTACTAACATTTCTTCCGATAGATCTTGGAGATATATTTTGTAATCGCTGTCAGGAAAATATAATCTCGCAATTTGTTCTGGTGAGCGCACTAAAACAATGGAAGATACCACCATCAGCAAAATTCCGCCGATACTCAAAGATGCTACAATACTGATTGTCTTTTTTCGGTCACGCTTAAAATTCGCAATTCCCATTGAAACAGGATTGAGCTTGATATTCTTTTTCCGGCTGCGGATGTCCTTTTGCACCGGGGTAAAACGGACGGCTTCAATGGGGGAAATCCCTGCCGCGATTTTCACCGGCTTACGGATGGAAATAGACACCATGATCCAACTGCTTATGAGTGTCAGGGAAACCATAACGACATAGGAAACAGCGTTAAATCCCTTGGAAAACAGAAGAAAACCGCAGCATACGCCCAGCACTGTACCAACCAAAATTCCGATACTGCCGAGTTTGCGTCCCTCCCGCTTTACAATCCGCTTGATTTGCTTTGGCGTTGCACCAATCGTCCGAAGCTGTCCGTAGCTCCTGATTTTGTCATTGATGGAGATACGGAAGATACTCTGAATCACAATATAGCCGCCGATCAGAACAATAACAATCACACCAACAATCGGTAAAAAATCAAAGGATTTAGAAGCATAAGCAAAATACTTGTTGTTCATGCTGGGATTAGGAAGCTGATATTCCTCTGCAATCTCCCTGCAATAAGAGGTTATCAGTTCCTCGCCCAACTGGTCGCTGTTTTTGAAATGGACATAGGCGCGATACCCAGCCGGATCAAACCCTTTCCATTCTGTCAGGGCAGCTTTGGAAAGAATGATAGCGCAGGTATTCGCTTCTTTTTCATTTACGCTGTCCATAATGCCGGTAACGACATAATCACCATGAAAACTCTCGGTATCTAAGGTCACACTGTCCCCGATCTTGGCATTGTTTCCATAGGTGGAGAGAAAGTATTCGCTTACGACAACTTCATTTGCTTTTTGGGGCAGATTCCCCTCCAATAGCTTCATTTGGTCGCGCCCAATCTCCATCATTTCTGCGTCATTATATACATAAGAGGCATGATAGCCCTGTTCCGAAAGTTCCTCACCGAGCATATAGTAGCCGCCTACGCGCTCAAACTCCGGCAGTCCTTTCAGGGTTTCAATGTCGTTTTCCTCTACGCCCAGCCAGACCGCCTCATAAGTATCGACAACCTGATTGCGCTGCATTTGTGTCAGGGAAGTAGCTACAATTCCCGTAAAGCAGATCAGAAATGCCGCCAGCGCAACGGCGATCACTACCATCAGATTCCGGCGCTTCTCGCTTTGCAAACTTTTCTTTGCCAGCTTCTTTGTAATGGCGCTGGTATCATTTTCAAAAGGCCATGTCATAGCCTGCCACCTCCTTATTCCACAATCTTGCCATCCTCAATGCGGACAATCCGATCTGCAAGGCGGGCAATGTCGTTGTTGTGGGTAATCATCACAACAGTTTGCCGGAACTCCGCACTGGTACGCTTGATAAGCCCCAGCACCTCGGCGCTGGTCTTGCTGTCAAGGTTGCCAGTCGGCTCGTCGGCCAGCACAATAGCCGGTTTGGTAATCAGGGCGCGGGCAATCGCCACACGCTGCTGCTGTCCGCCGGAAAGATTGTTCGGCATATTTTTCAGTTTATCTTCCAGCCCCAGCAAGTGAACAATCTCGTCCAAAAACTTCTGATCCACCGTGTCCCCGTCCAGCTCCACCGGCAGGACGATGTTCTCATACACATTCAAGATGGGAACAAGGTTATAGTTCTGGAAGATAAAGCCGATGTTGCGGCGGCGAAAGATGGTAAGCTGCTCGTCGTTCTTCTTTGCCAGTTCTTCGCCTCGGACAATCACGGTTCCGCTGGTGGGGGTGTCCAGCCCGCCCATCATGTGAAGCAGGGTAGACTTGCCGCTGCCGGAGGTTCCCACAACGGCCACAAACTCGCCGTCCTCCACAGAGAAGTTCACGCCGTCAAGGGCGCGGGTGATGTTCGGCTCTGTGCCGTAATACTTTTTCAGATCAATCGTCTGTAAAATGCTCATAAAATTCAATCCTTTCTTTGTTTGTTGTAAATGCGGAACGCTGCTGCGCCGATGGCCGCCAACTGTACCAGAATCAGCACAGCGAATAGGCCGAAGCTCTCATAGTAGAACAGTTCATCCCAAAACAGGAGAACATCACAGAGAGCAGTCAAGGCAACCGTCCAGCGGATGTGCCGGGCCAGCCATTGCCGGAACACCAGCACAAGGGCAACGGGCGGGACAATCAGCAGCACCAGATTCAAAATCAAGGTCGGGGTCAGTTCCATTGCGTCGCCTCCTCACTTTTGTTGATAAGGGTATTGTAAAACCCAAATGTCCGCGAAATGTTACAGCGGCCAAAAAATTTCATTGAAAATCGGGGTGAAATGTTACAAGGCTCGGACATTTCAAAAATTCTTATGACAATTCCCGTATTTGATCTACCAGAGATTGTTTTTTTATCTGCCGAATTGCCAAATACGAGAAAAGCATTTGGACGGCAAGCATCAGTATAAAATAACTGAACATTTCAACTGTCGGAAAATGATAGCTTACTTTTCCAAAAATACTCATTGCACTAAAGACGGTGCAGAGAAGATACCCGATAAGAGTTCCGCATGATATGGAAAGAAGCAGCACCCCTAATGTATAGAACAAGCCCTCTATCAATAACATTTTTGAAAGCTGTTTACTGCTCAAACCAACCGCTTGCAAAACACCCAGTTCTCGCTTCCGGGTCAAGATGTTTGTTATCAGTGTGTTTAGCAGATTGATAATGCCAAAAACCCCGATAAACATGACAAAAATGTAGACTGGCATACGATAGTTCAATAGTTTTTCGTTGTATGCCTCTACCCAATCATTCAAGGTACTAACATAGAGGCTGGAAGTCGGTGGAATTATCTTTTGGATTTCATCTTTTGCGGCTGCCCATTTACTGTCATCTGTATCTACAATAAATTGATAATTGAGGTTTTCAATAGGAACGATCTTTGACAGTATTTCTAAAGGAATAAATAGCGTATCATATCCGCCATACGGGATATTAGCGTCCACAATCCCCATTACTTTTACTTCCAATGTTTGTCCGTCAACTTCAATCAGAAGTTCGTCCCCAATCGCTGCATCCCACCCAAAAGTTTCTTTCCACTGTGGGACATTTTCAATAATAATGCCATTATTATTAAGTAGTTCCTGCAAATCTGCTGTACCATCAATCAGATATTCTTCAAGCAATTTTTGAGAGCTTGGCGTATATGCGTCTGAAACAATCGGTTCAATATCCCCCGTTGGCATACGAACATTCAAAACGGTGCCTTGGTATTCTTTTATTTCTTCCACACCATCTATGTCCAAAATGGATTCTCTAAAATCTTCTGTAAGCAGATTCGATTTTTGGAGTTCTGAATATTGTTCACTGTTATGTGCCTGCGGCCCGTAATCGCCTAATTCAAGGCGAATTTCTCCGTAAGGAAAACTCCTACGCGCCATTGCTAAAGGATCAATGGAATTAAAATATGCAGAGCTTGCCATCAACAAAATTCCACATACCCCTAACGACAGGATCGTTAAAGCGGTTTTCTTTCTGTTCCTTGCAAAATTAAGGAAAGCTAAATTTTTCGCGGATAGAGAACGATGTAACACTTTTGTACTGTTGGACATTACATCATTATTGCCCGCCATATAACGGACTGCTTCAATAGGCGTAACATGAGCAGCAATTTTGGCTGGCTTAATTACAGCAATCATAACGCATAGATACACAAACAGAGCTGTGACAGCGGCAATTACAAATACCATTAAAGTGTTCCAGCCTTGCGGGACAAGGACATATCCCGCTATTGCACCGGCTAATGTTCCAATCGGAATACCAATTCTGGAAAGATGAAATCCCTCTCTAAAAACGATTCTTTTCATCTGTTTTTCAGTTGCCCCTATTGTCCGCAGTTTTCCATATTCTTTTGTTTTTCTGGCTATGGACACATAGAACAGACTGTAAATAACAAGGGTACACGCCAAAGCGATAATAAGACTGATAAATGCTATTACAGTGATATATTGACTGCTTCTCTGTTCAATGAGAGAAAAATAATATGTTGAAAACTGCATTTGCTCCGGCTGTATTTCCAATTCTCTGCACAATGTTGATAATTCAGCTTGTATAGCAGCCTTAGACCAACCATCAGATTCATTCAAACGGATATAAGCGGAGTATGCCGGTTCGCTGATCTTGTTTTCAATATAGGACTGCGACACGAATACGGAATAATTTGAATTTTCGACAGGCAAAATACCACATAAGGTATAATCTTTTTCTCCATCTCCCAGATTTAACGATATAGTATCGCCTATGGATTTGGACAATCCAGCTCTATCAAGAAACGCCTTTGTGATAGCAATTTCATTTGTAGATTTGGGCAATTCTCCCTCTAAATCAGGATATTTTGCTAATTTCATTAGTGTTTCGTCCATTGAACGGACGGTTAATTTGTAGTCCCCATAAGATACTAAACCCAATAAATGACTTACACCCACTTGAACCCTATCGTCATTTACTAATTTCGTGATGGTATCATTATCGACTTCATTGATAATTGCTTGATAACGCCCAGCCGCATCATTTAATGATTTTCGCTGCGAAGCAAAAAAATACAAGGTCGTTGTCATTATCAAGCAGGTAGCTAAGGCAATCGTAATGATAATGAGAATGTTTCTGCTTTTATCTGCTTTTAAGTTTCGTTTTGCCAACTTTTTTGTAATGGCACTTGTATCGTTCTCAAAAGGCCATGTCATAGTTGTATCACCTCCATATTTGATAAGGGTATTGTAAAACCCAAATGTCCGCGAAATGTTACAGCAGCCAAAAAATTTCATTGAAAATCGGGGTGAAATGTTACAACGCTCGGACATTTCAAAAAAATTTACGGCGGGCAGCCGGAAATGGCCGTCCGCCGCGTTCTATTTTACTGAAATTGAAAGACAGCAACAGTTCAAAGCAAGCTGCCTTTCATCCCCTTTTTGAAAACCAATACAGCTTTTTCTGTTCCCCAAAATGACATTGTGACAAGCCGATAGCTTTGCTTTTCCATTTCTTCTATTTTTGCATTGATTTTCTCTGTTACATTTTCAACGGTAATTTCTTCTAATAATTCTGTACGATACATCATATCTTTGCCTCCATAAGTTTACTTTCATTTTGTCGGCAGCATAATGGAAAATTCCGAACCCTTGCCCGGCTCCGAAACCACTTTGATATAGCCGCCCTGCCGCGTTACGATCTCACGGGCCAGATACAGGCCAATGCCCACGCCCTGCTGTTCGTGTACTTCTTCCTCACGATAGAAGCGCCGGAAGATGGCGGCCTGATTGCTTTCAGAAATTCCTTTGCCAGTGTCGGTCACTTTGATCTCCACATACATTTCCCACAGCACCACCGACACGGCGATTTTCCCGCCTGCCGGGGTGTACTTCACCGCATTGTCCAGCAGATTAAAGAGGGCTTCCGATGTCCACTTGCTGTCATGGGAAACGGTCAAATCCTCTGGGCAGTCCACGGACACGGCGATTTCCTTTTTCTCCGCTGCATACACGATCCCACTCATGGCCTGCGCCACGGTATCAAAAAGGCGGCCCGGCTTCTTATCCAACTGGATCACGCCCGTTTCTAGTCGGGAGGTTTTCACAAGGGCCTGAAAGAGAAAGTCCAGCTTATCCGTCTGGCTGTGGATTCCCCGGATAAAGTCGGTACGCTCCACCTCGGTCATAGGCTTTTCCAGCAGGGTGTCCGTCGCCATTTTCAGATTGCTTACCGGCGTTTTCACTTGATGGGAAATATCCGATACAAGGGTCTGTAATTCCTGCCGCTCCTCGTCCACCCGGCGGCGGTTCTCCTGCATGATCTGATAAAGCCTTGCCAGCCGGTGCCCGATTCTGGCAAGCTGGGTTTCGCTGTCCTCTGGCCGCTGGGGCGCTTCATTCCCGGCGATCATGTGGTCTAAGGTCTGGCACAGGTCAGCGGTAAACTGCGACAGCCGCTTTCCAAACGCCTGCGTCAGCACAAAAATCCCCACAAGGGCACACAGCAGCAGCGCCCCGCCCGTCAGCAGCACCGCCGTCTGTTTTGTCACAAGAAACAGGGCTATGGTGATCCCGGACATGGAGAGGACAAGCCCCATTGCCACCCGGCCAAACAGCCGCTTTACCGAGAGGTTTTGAAACTTCATTTCGCCTCGCCTCCCGTCCATTGATAACCCATGCCGTAAACGGTCTTGATGTAGGGCGCGCCGCCGTCGGATTCGATCTTGCTGCGAATCCGGCTGATGGAGGTTGTCAAGGTGTGTTCGTCCACAAACCTTTCGTCTATATCCCACAGCTTTTCCAAAAGCTGCCCACGGGTCAGCACTTGCCGGGGATTTTTACGAAACAGGTTCAGCATTTTATATTCCATCGGGGATAGGGTCAGGGGCTTGCCGTTTAGGGAAGCCGTCTGCTCCGAGAAGTCCAGAAACAGCCGCCCGTCGTCATAAATGTCCTTGGCCGGTTTGTGGTGTTCCAGCATGGCGAACATGGCTTTGATTTTCCGCTGCAAGGCCCCGATCACAAAGGGCTTTGTGATGTAGTCCACCGCGCCCACCTCATAGCCCCGTATCTGGTTGCTCTCCTGATCGTTGGCGGTCAGGAAAATTACGATGGTGTCCGGGTGCTGGGGCTTTATCAGTTTGCACAGCTCAAAACCGTTGCCGTCCGGCAGGTTGATGTCCAGCAGCACTAAATCAAATTCCCGCTGGCGGATGGCGTCGGCTGCGGTTCTGGCATTTAGGGCAGAAGTCACGCCGTAGCCGTCTGCGGTCAGGTTATAGTCTAACATCTTATTCAAAAAACTGTCGTCCTCGACAATTAAAATCTGCTCCATATTCTCACTTCCTTTGCTTTTTGCAGATAGTATAACAGGCAAATGTCCGAGAATTGTTACAAGGACAAATATATTTATCATTTTACAGCTTTTTTATGTGTACTGCAATTTTATAAAAGAAAGGACAGCAGTATCATCAAATTGCTGTCCTTGCGGTTTATTATAGCTGGTAGTGTATAAGCGTGGGTTCATCATATTTGGTGTGGTATCTTTAACTATGGGAAACTCCTGACTCCCATTTTGAAATGGCAGTTCGTGAAACAAACAGTATTTCAGAAAGTTCTTCTTGTGTTAGATTTTTTTGTTTTCTAAGTTCTTGCAGCTTTTCGTGAAATTCCATAAGCGTTTACCACCTTGATATTTTTTGTTTTTATTATACCATACGGATACAACTTTTTATAGCCGGTCTTTCAAATTACGGAATAGGGGCGGTTGCCTATCAAATTATTGTGTTACTTTACCGCACATGAGCATTAGCCGCCGGATTGTCGTTGCCGTAGCCTTCCATGAGGTTGATAACACCCCACACCGCGAGACCGGCACCGAGGGCGATAACGAGCGTCTGAAGAACCGTGACAGCCTGATTGATGAAAGCCATAGATTTTCCTCCTTGATTTGAAAAAGATTGGTTGTGTATTTTTGAAAATGGGCATAAAAAAAGAAGCCCCGTCGCTGTTCTGCTTTGGGAGCCATCAGGCTTTACCCACTGCGCAGTGCAGCGACGGGGCTTTAATCCGCTTCGACCTCGCCCATATCATAGAGGTCGAATGTGTCATCAGGCTTGACTACCAGCTTGTGCTGCCGATACTTCTCGATGTCAAAGGTGTTCCGCTTGTCGTAGTCGGAGAGCTGCCGGTACTTTGGATGCTTCGTAATGTCGTATTTGTTACTGAGAAAAGGTCTCACGCCTCGAAGCTGCAAAATACACTTGGCTCCGTCCATGACGGCGATCTCATCCTGAGACATCAGTTCCTTGCCGGTTTTCTGGTAATTCAAGCCGTAGGAGTTGTTGCTGGAACGGGTTTCTGAGGTGTTGTAAAGGTCGATTGTCTCCTTGCCCAGCACCTCGCTGATTTCCTTGAGGGTCGATTTCTCCTTGCCACCAAGAAAAAGTGTGCAGTCGCAGTTGCCCGTGATGGTGTCCGCCGCGTCCTTGTAGATGGTCTTGAGCTGAGACTGGGACTGCAAGATGATTGACGCCGAGATTTCCCGGCTTCGGATGGTGGCGATGAGCTTATCAAACTTCGGGATTTGACCGATGTTCGCAAACTCATCGAGCAGACAGCGCACATGAACGGGAAGCCGACCGTTGTAAACGTCATCTGCTTTATCGCACAAAAGGTTGAAGAGCTGGGAATACATGATTGCCACGACGAAATTGAAGGTGTCATCGGTATCGGAAATGATGACGAACAGCGCCGTCTTCCGGTCTCCGATGGTGTCCAGCTCCATCTCATCGTAGCTCATCAGTTCCCGCAGCTCTGCGATGTCGAAGGGCGCAAGCCTTGCACCGCAGGAAATCAGGATCGACTTCGCGGTTTTGCCAGCCGCCAGCTTGTATTTGCGGTATTGCTTGACCGCAAAGTGGTCAGGATCGCGGGCTTCCAGCTCATCGAACATGACATCCACGGGGTTCTTGAAGGTCTCATCGTCCTCTCTGGCTTCTGAGGCATTGATCATTTCGAGCAGGGTAGTAAAGTTTTTCTCGTGGTCGGGTGCCTCGTACCAGATGTAGCCGATGAGAGCTGTGTAGTAGAGCTTTTCCGCCTTTACCCAAAAATCTTCGCCGGACTTATCGCCGTCTCCCTTCGTGTTGACGATGATCGTATTGACCAGCTTGAGGATGTCCTTCTCGCTGCGGATGTAGCTAAAAGGGTTGTAGTGCATGGATTTCCGGAAATTGATGGTGTTCAGCGACTTGATGACATAGCCGCCCTTTTCGAGCATCTTGCCGCACTCCACCAGTACCGTACCCTTCGGGTCAGTCACAACATAGCTACTGTGCATCTGCATCAGGTTCGGCTTCACGAAAAAGCGTGTCTTACCTGAGCCGGAACCGCCGATGACAAGGATATTTTTGTTGCGGGCGTATTTCGGCTGCTTCGGGCGGCTGTTCATGGTCAGGAACTCCGTCTGCGTCAGAATGACGTTGTTGGAGAACTCCGGGTCCATGTACGGCTTGATGTCCTTTTCGTTTCCCCAGCGGGCAGATCCGTATTCTTCGCCCTGCCGTAACTTCTTGCGATTCTTGCCTTTGACGTAGACCGCCAACTTGAGCAGCGCACCGGCAATCAGACCGATGAGCAGATCGACGGGCTGAAAGCTGGGCAGCGGATTTGCGAAGGCTGTGCCGAACACGGCAAAACCGTTTGTCAGCTTGTCGATGAACTCTGTGCCGGGTGCGAGACGGAACACGGCGGCGATCTTATCTGCAAAGTAGAAGGCGAAGATATACGGAAGGTTCAGAAGAACGAGCTTCTTCACATCGGGTTTGTTCACAGCTCCACACCCCGATCCTTGGTTTTGACCTTGACCTTCTCCTTGTGCTGCGCCTTGCTCTGAGTTTTCTCCTGATCCAGCTTGTGCCGGATGGACGGCTGTTCCTTCTGCTTGACGGTTTTGGCGGAGAACTCCTTGAACGCGGCGGTCATAACATCAACGTCCCGTCCCTTGAAGAAGACAAGATAGCTGGGCGGCTCAACGGAAACGTCCTTCTTGAGCGCAAAGTCCAGACCGTATTTGCTGGCAGTCCGCTCAAAGGACTTGATGTTGCCGTCCGTCACTTCGATGTTGGAGATGGCGGCGTTCTGGCTCATCAGATGCTTGATGGACTGCTTGCCGCGATAGGCTTTGGGCTGCTGCATCTGCTTCTGTGCCTTCTCAATTTCCTGAACGAACTTGTCCAGCGCCTTTTTCAGTACCTCGGCAGAGATTTTGCCGCCCTTGATCATGATTGCAACAACTTTGGTGTTGACTTCATCCTGCATTGCAGTGATACCTCCTTTCCTTGGAATGATTGTGGGAATGCTGCATCAGCTAAGGCGGCACAATCCGGCGATAGATGATTTTCATTTGCAATGTCCTCCTTTCCGAGCAATGCTCACGATGGTATTCAATAAAAAGTATCTTCACAAAGGCTATAATCGTAGGTCTTGGGCTTCTTTGACTCTGCTGATCTGTCCTGCCCGTAGAAATCATGGTTGACAAGCGCAGAGTAATAATTGTCTATCGTCAGAGAGGCGTTATACAGAGCGGTCAACAGGTACGCCCGGATATTGCGGATGTCTGACGGATTCTTGTTCATTGCTTCCAGAACGTACTCAATGTGGCTGCTATTCAGTTTGAGAAAGCGGGACTTGACCACTTGCTGCGGCATATCCTCGCCGTTGATACGGATGGTCGGAGCGGTAGAGCAGACAGCATCCAGCATGATGTCCATGATCTCCCGGAAGCGGTCTTTATCGAACTTCGGATCCTGACAGAGAATGTCGTAATCAAGATTCTCTTTGATAATCTCTTCATACTCGCTTCGCTCATCCATCCTGTCCATCCCATCAAGATTGATGGATTGATAGTTCTTTGAGAGAGTATTTCTTTCTTGGGTAATTACTTGATTAGTATTTATTTGTGCGGACTTATCCCCGCGTGGATTATCCACATCTGGCTTCTCCACACATGGATTTTCCGTGTGTGGCATTTCCTGTTCTGGCGTGGACTCCTGCGGCTCTTCGTATATCTCAAAGATTGTACTGCTCATCCTGCCTTTACCGTCTCTCTGCCGGTGCCTGACGAGGTAGCCGTGTTTTTCAAGCTCACGAAGCGCGGAGAGAATGGCATCCGGACCTTCCTTGCAGATTGCGGAAAGTCCCTTGGTGGAGAACTTCCAGCCGTCATTGAATGAGAGCATCTTTGAGAGAAGCCCGACTGCCTTGAGTGACAGGCTCTTGTCGCGGAGGTGAAAGTTCGCCATGACCGTATAGCCGCGATTCTTGTTTACGCGATAGACTGCCACAGAAATCACCTTGCCATCTTGGGAAGCAGCTCTTCGGCGCACTTTTTCTGGAACTTCACTCGGATGACCTCCTTGCCCTTCGGCGTGAAGTAGGTCTGAGAACCGGTGTAGCAGTACGTCACGAAATCGCGGACGATGAACAGTCCGGCATTGCTGTCCTTGTTGTAGGGAAGAAGCTGCCCGGAGGGAGAGCGGAACAGGTACTTCTCCCTGAGAAGAAACTGGACGAACTTGCGCTCCGGGATTTTCAGTTCCTTCGCCGTCGTTCGGATATTGGTGCAGTCATCCGGATTGATGAAGGCGTCGTAGTAATCAGCTTTAGGCTTCGCTGTGTTCAGCTCACACTCAAGAGCCTTCACACGATTCTTTTCCAGAATCAACGCCTGAGCAAACTCCACAATGACCGCCGGTTCCTTCTGAATACGTTCCAGAAGGGAGTCCGTCATGTAGCCGCCTGTCTTGCGGATGGTGGGGACAACTTCATCGAACAGCCAGTGTTCAAACTTCTCAGCAGCAGGGAGTTTGCTGTGAACAATCAGTCGGTAAACATCGCCCTCCGGTATATAGGAAAGGGACTGCATACCACCGCTTGTAAGGGTGTCCCGTTTTAGGACACCCTTGCAGTGATCAATAATTGCCTTTCCGGGTCGGGCATATCCAAGTGCTTTCGCAATATCTGAACCGCAGAACAGGAGTGTTTCCCCTTCGAGGATCGTTCGCACCTCACCGAACTGTTCATTCTTGAAGACTTCGATTTTGTTATCCATGACTGACTTCCTTTCCGGCAGCAGATGTGCCACTTTGATTTTTGAGGGTTGAAACGGGATTGCAGCAGTAAGGACACTCTGCAAACACGCAGGATTGATATTTCCAGTGAGGACGGTGAAAGCGGCAGCTTCGGCACTCAGGGAGAATGCCATCCGCGCCGCTGTCAAAATGCTCAAAGCCGGGTGTGGTCTGCATCAGCAATTCCAGTGCTTGCAGATCACCGGCTGTCATGCGTTTCATACTTAAAAACTCCTTTCCTTCGCCGCATCGCCAGCAAATATTCCGGCTTTTGGGCAACAAAAAAAGAGGGTTTGCTTCTTACTCCAAATTGGAGAAGAAACAAACCCTCTTCGTTTACGATGTAGTTCAGATTATTTCTCGGATGGTATGAATGACACCGAGCAGCAGCCCGATGAAGAAGGCAAGTCCTCCGATAAGACCGCCTATGATTAAGTTCAATGCGAAGATGCCGACTGAGCCGGAGATACCGTAGCCGCTGGGAACGAGCCAGAGGCACATCCTCCGGATGCCGAACGGTAATCCAACGCAGATCCACATAAGAAAGTAGTCGCATACGCCGTCAGGCATATAGATCGGCTTGAGAAATGACGCGAGGCAGAACGCAAGCGCGATTGGAAGCAGAACCTCCTTCAAGAAGACTTTGATAGCACCCACTATATCCTCCTTCTGCCGGAAGTGTGCAGCAGCACCCTCCGGCTTGCTTGATTATTGTGAAAGTCCTTTGTTTTCGGTCAAAAAAAGAAGGGACTAAGCCAGAATGCCTTGGTTTTCAAGGTCTTTCTGATTTAGTCCTATTATCGCACAATAATCTTTGACGATACACACGGCCACATGGCCGGCCTCGATCTCGTCCAGCATTTTCTGAAAGCCGGGCCGCTGGAAGCTCGTCCCGCTGTAACCGTCATCCACGAAAAACACGGGGTTGGGGAAGCGGTGATCCCTCGCGTACTGCTCCAAAATGCGCTTTTGATTCGATATGGAATTACTCTCGCCCTCGTTGGCGTCCTCCTGTGACAAGCGGCAGTAAAGTGCTGTGATTTTATCAGTTGCCCGTAACATTTCTGTTTCCTCCTTTATGGGGGCAACTGTCCGTACAGGATCGGGTGCCTTTATTATATCAGCTTTTGGGGCGTTTGTCATGCCTGTCCCTCCATTTCTCCGGCGTTTTGCTCCATAATGCGCTTTAATTTTCTGTCCAGCGTTTCCGTCCCCTCATAGCTGCCTGTGACGGAGTAAACGGTGCCGCCGATCTCCCGCTGCAAGGTAAGCTCCGGCAGCCAGAAGGCGGAAAGGTTTTTGACGCGGATATGGCCCTCCGCGTCAAACCAGAAGCGGCGGGGCTGGCCCTCCGGGGCAGGCTCCGGCTTGGCGTAGGGGTCGGGGTTGGAGAAGCGGTATTCGTCCGGGGCGGCGGCCTCCTGTTCGGCATAGGCCCGGATTTCCTCTAATTCCTCCGGGGTAAATTCCTTGTGTTCCTTGTTGTTCATGGTCTGCGCTCCTTTCATTTTTTGCATGAGAAAGGCGCGGCCTGCTGGCCGTGCCTAATTTACCCTTGCATTCCAAGTACAATCCATTCATCGACAATATCCCAAAAGTTTATATCATATTCGGGCTGTCGATTGCTAAACCACAATGTTGCCTTACAACTATCACAATCAGACAAATCCACTGCAACATATCCGCCCATTCCAGAACCAAATATTCCAAAAGTAGTTGGCAGGTAAATTTTCAATGGCTGTTTCAAATCATCAAGAATACCCCATTCTTCATCATCAAATACAACGATATCATTGGATTCTAACAATCCCATTCCTCCGCTTGCATAGTAAAAGAAGCCGTTATGAAGTTCTTGATAAAACTTGACAATGCTGCTTGGAAGGTTGTCCAATTTAGATTGTAGTTTACTGGGGAAGTGTGTGGTATTGCAATTTCCACCCTCATAATATAACACTTTTTTATTAGACGAGAGTATACTATATAAAATAGAGTATTTTCCTTGATATTTAATTAGATTTACATCAAGTAAATTTTCTTCTAAATACAGAATAGTATTTCTTAACTCATTTGCAAACAAGGCTTTCCAGCACTTGATTGTTACAGCAATCCTTTCCTCTTTTTTGTTTATACAGAAAATTTTCTTCCATGACTCCGGGATTTCTATGATATTTTCAACTTTAGATGAGATTAACTCTACATCTCTATGGTATTTTTTTAGATAAGACAATTTGTCCTCAAATGTCTTATCATTCTTGCTATCTTTTAGTTTATCAAAAATTCCCATGTAAACGCCCCTCTCCATTTCCTGCCCCACCTTTGGGACACTTTGTCCCAGCAGGGGCGGCCCGTCAAAAATCAATTCCATTGTACCATCCCCGTCGGGAAATGGGAAGTCCCTTACCGCTCCATATCCCTGTCCCGGCGCTGGGTGTGGGCCTGCTCCTGCCGCCGCCGGGCGGTGTCCACGGTGGATTTCACTTGGTACAGCTTCATCAGGTCGTCCCGGATGGGCTTGTACTTGGCGTAGTCCTCCTGATACGCCTGTTGCAGCTTCCCCCGCTCCGTCCGCCACTTGGACAGGGGCAGCTTTCCCTCCGGCGTGAAGTGGGGCTCCAGCTTGCGGCGGGCCATATAAAACTGCCGCAGCTCCCCCTCATGGGCGGCCTTGAATTTCTCCCGCTGGCCCTTGCGGTGGATGGCGTTGAGCTGGGTGTGGATGGGTTTCAGCTCCTGGTAGCGTTCCGCCTGTTCCAGCAGGCCGTCCAGCTCCTTCATCCGCGATTTCTTCTTGTCCATACTCCTTTTCAAATCGTCCATCGCGTCGCTGTGGGAAGTGACGCGGGCCTCCAGATCGTCCACGGTGTAGAGCTTCTGCTCGGTCAGGTAGTTCACGGTGTCGGCAAACTTTTGGAGATTGCCCACCTTGCCCTTGCTGCTCCACGCCCCCGCGTTCCGCGCCCCGTAGTAGGCGGATAACAGGTCGGCGAGGGCGGGGGCCTGGGGCTTGGAAAGTTCCTCCCGCACCTCGTTCAGCCAGCCGAACAGGGCCTTGACCTTCTGCCGCAGCTCTTTCAAGAGGGCGTTGGTGGCCTTGATCCAGCGGTTGAGTTCCCCCTTGTCGGTGGCGATCCCCCGCGCCTCCATCTGCCGCACCGCTGGCCCCTCATGGACGGTTGGGAGCAGATCAAGCCCCTGCCGCAGATAGGAGCGGTGGTCGATCCGGCAGGGCAACCCCTTTTCCTCAAACTTGGCGTTGCACATCTTGGCCCAGGTTTCCCGCCACGCTTCCAGCGTTTCCGGGCGGCCCCAGTCGGTGGTGGGCACCGCGTCAAAGAGGGGCTTGCCCTTCTCGTCCAAAATGCGGTTCCCGTCCTCGTCCAGCCGGTAGACGCGCCGCTGCTTGTAGCCCCATTTGCCGCTTTCCAGAATGGGCCGGATGGGGCAGAGGACATGGAAGTGGGGGTTGGGGATGCCCCCGTCCTCCTTGTCGGGCTGGTGTACGGCGAAGTCCACCACCATGCCCCGGCTGACAAACTGCTCCAACAAAAACTGCCTTGCAAGGGCGATGTTTTCTTCCAGTGAAAACTCGTTCTGCAAGGCAATATCAAAGCTGTACGCGAGCTGGGCGTCCTTGTGGCGTTCCACTTCTTCCACGGCGTTCCACAGGGCCTGCCGGTCTTGGTATTCGGGCGGGGCCTGCGGGGGCAGGAGAATATCGGAGCAGATCACGCCGCCCTTGTGGGTGTAGTCGCTGTACTCTCCGTAGCGTTCACTGTAAAGCCGCTCCCCGGCGCGGTAGGCGGCGGACGCGATGGCAGACTGTCCGGCGCTGCGCTGTACCTGCGTGACCGTCAAATGAAACAGGGCCATTTACTTGCCCTCCCGCTGGGCGGCGGCATGGACAGCGGCCCGCACCTCCGGCATGGAGAAAATCTGCTCGGCAAGGGAATAGAAGCCCTGCTCGGACAGGGGCTTGACCTCCGGGGCCACGCTCTCCACGGCGGCCCCTCTGGTAATCAGGCGGTGGGCGCGTTTCTGCCGCTCCCCCTTCTCATAGTATTTTTTCCGCTGCTCCAACCGCTGTACCCGGTGCTGGTACTGTTGCAGCTTGGCCTCGTTCTCGGCGTATTCCCGCCGGAGCTGTTCCAAATCTTTGCTCATGGTCGTTGACCTCCTTTTCTGAAAATGGGCGAAAAAAATGACCGTCCTCCGGGTGGGTGCCGGAAAGCGGTCAGGGTGTCGGTGTTCGGTTATCAGGCCCTCGGAAGGGGGACAGACGCGCCAGCGGGTGTCCCCCTTCCGGGGGCGGGCGGGGTAAGCGGCGTAAGCCGCGCAAGGGGGGCACCCCCTTGGACGGAGCGTAGCGACGCAAAAACGGCGGGTTGCTCTGTCTGGCAATCCGCCGTTCCGCCTCGCAGAGCGCACGAATACATGGCCGTTAGGCTATGTATAGAAGTGCGCCCTTTAGTTCCTAAAGGGTTTTCAGTTACATCCTCATAGTGCTGTTATAAAATCAATTCCGATTCCATTGACGAGAAAATCTGTGAGTGTGTCTGCTATTTTATACGCATATTCAAAACCTAAGCTGCCTGCTTCCACAAAATATACGCCAAATCCATCGTTGCCAAATCCATAAAAATAAACCATATCGCCTAAATCATCACCAATAAACCAAACCTTACTGATAAAGTCTTCTTTCATAGGATGTGCAAACTCATTTTGCATACCTAAGGCCCTGTTTGCTGACCAAAGACAAATAGGTATGCTTCCAATATCTTCATCATCGCTTTCAATTTCAAATTCTATACTGCCAATATTTCCAGTACCAGAAATACAACTTAAAAATTCATAATAATCAGCAGGTAGTTGTATCGGTGCCTTTTCAACAATTTGTTTAATTATTTCTTTTCCACCCGGATATACTTCATCTTTATCAAACTTTAATTGTTTATTGATGTTGTCAATAATGCTCACTCGCTTACCTTCTTTCAAGTGCAAGACTATTTCTTAGGCTGCTTTCAAAAATGTTCCCTCGCAAACTTCCTCGCCGCCTCCCGGCGTTCCTCGCTGTATGGCGCGGTCAGTCGGAAACAGAAGCGGCCCTTGTCGATCTCAAAGGTCTTGCAGCCCCAGCCGTCATCGTCCACCTCCTGACAATGCTCCGGCCAGCGGCGGGCGTAGGCTCCCAGCCGGTTCTTCAAGTCCGTGTTGTGGGTGCTGACGGTGATTCGGGGGCCTTGCTCGTCAAACTCAATTATAGTCGTTTTCTGGCTTTTCTTCAATCCTGTTTTCATGTCCTCCGCTCCTTTCCCTTAATTTTTGCCCCGTCACGCGAGAGGGGTCTTTTTCGCCTCTTTTTCCCAGCTCTTGACTTGGGAAAAACAGCGTTTTCGCGTTCAAAATCGCCCGGACGGGTCACAGTCCGTTCCGGGCCGCTGTTATCGCCTGATTTTCGTTTTTTACGGCTCTTGACCGGGATTGCCGCCCCCGTTGGTGTGGCGGCGCAGATAGGCGATCAAGTCCTGCTTCATCACCAGCTTGCGCCCCCCGATTTTCAGCGTGGGGAAGTCCGGCGCGTTCATCAGGTTGTAGGCCCCGGCTCTGGACAGGTGGAGCGCGGCGGCCAGCTCCCGCACATTCATCACATCGGGAAACGCTGCAAAAGGTTCCGGCATTTGTCCTCCTTTCCGGCCCGTGAAAAAGCGGCGGCCCCCGTCCCCGGCGGCTGCCGCTCCATGCGCCTTATTTGCTGTCGTGCCTGTCTAAATACTGCTGATATTCGGATAGCACAAAGTCCTCATAGGCCCCTGCGATCCTGGCGATCCGCTTGTGTACCGCGCTGGCGGTCTTGTAGCCCACCCTGTCCGCGATCTCCTGCTCGGTGTAGCCCTCCATGCGGAGCTTCAATATCTCCTTGTCGGTGTCGTTGATATGCCCCGCCGCGAAGGTGTCAATCTGCATTTGGGACAGGACGGAGTTCTCAAAGTCCGCCCGCGGGTCTGCCACCTGGGAAAACTCGCCGCCGCTCTCCATCAGTTCCTCTAACGAGATGGCCTTGCCGGAGCGGTCGTGGTGCCATTTCCGCAAAAAGTTCGTCTTGACGGTGCTGCCCCGGCTGTCGTAGTCCTCCACCGCCCGGTTCTCCCACATCGCGTCAATGACTGGCTGCCAGTTCTGCTCCGCGATCACCATGTCGGTCAGGTTCCCCACAAGGTTGCTGAATTGCTGGTAGGTCAGCCACGGCACCTCCATCCCCGGCGGCATATTGTACAGGCTCTGGAAGGAAAGGCCGTTTTGCTCAAACTTCATGCGGAGATAGGGGATGATGGCGTAGGACAGCCGCCACAGGGGGGAGTGGCCCGCGTATTGCTCCCGGTCGCCGGGAATGTCCCGGTAGTTCCCTCTGCGGTCTTTTACCTGAAAGAATTGCCACGCCGTCCAGGAATAGCAGTCCCACACCAGCAGCTTAAACATATCGTGCCGGATGATGGGGTCGTATTTGTCCGTCCGAAGCACCTCATAGGGGCTGCGGGGCAGGGTAAGGGCGGGCTTCCATTTCCCCGCCAGCTCCACCGGCAGGCTGTAAAACAGGGTCAGCCACGATTTATCATCGTCCTGCGGTATCTCGATGATCTCTCCGGGCAGCACCACAAGGAAACCTTTGGGGCTGTTCTGCTGTGCCATGCGCGTCACCTCCGTTTCTGGCCCTCTACTCTATATGGCTTGGGAAGGGCCGGATTGTTCCAATGTTTCCAAACTTTTTTCAGATTTTTTGAAAAAATCCCGGATGGGAAAGGAATGGATGGGTTTACTACGATTATAGCGGAAAAGTGGGAATAAGTCCATTGTGTTTGAAACAGGCAAAAAAAGAAGCGGCACATGGATTTTTGTCCATGTGCCGCTTGCCCCCGCTCCTGCCGGACAGCCGCCATAATTTAGTTGTTCACTGTCTTATGGACCACCGCCTAAGCGGGGGGTATTTCCGTTTCGGGCATAGCCCTAATACTACAGGCAACGCACAAGTGCGTTTTTTATTGGCCTGCCAGCCACGCATAGGATTACTTGCTACCCGTAAACGGGTCTCTGGGATCGTAAAGACTTATTTGATCACTTTCTCGATCCATCTTTAATTGGTTCTCGATATACTCTTTTATTGCTTTTGTATTCTTTCCTACTGTGTCCACGTAATATCCTTTGCACCAAAATTCACGGTTCCGATATGCAAACTTCATATTCCCAAACTTTTGAAATATCATTAAACTGCTTTTTCCCTTGAGGTATCCCATAAATCCCGATACACTCATTTTTGGGGGGATACTTAGAAGCAGATGGATGTGATCTGGACATACTTCTCCCTCTATAATCTCAACCCCCTTCCATTGACACAGTGTTCTGATGATATCTCTTATTGCTGCTCTTTTTTCGTTATAGAATACTTTTCTTCTATACTTTGGCGCAAATACCACATGATATTTACAATTCCACTTCGTATGTGCTAGACTGTTTGTGACGTTATTTTGCTCTGGCATTTTAATGTCCTCCTAATGTGTTTTTCAGCGTAACTGGCAGGTCACGTTTTTACTTTAACACATTAGGAGTTTTTTATCTTTTTCACCGCTTAAGCTCTTTTGAACCACGCGACTATCGCGTGGTTTTCTTTACACAAAAAGAAAACGGGATGCGGATGCTCGTTGGAGACACCGCATCCCGTTTTTATTACGTCAAATGGGAAAGTGACTGTTTTACAGCAGATATTCCTGGTTATTTCCGCCTATAAGCAAACTGTAAAATTTTGTACAAAACCGCCTTTGAAAAGCTTTTTCCCCTTCGATATAATAAAAATACAGCGTGTAGCACAAAGCGTAAATCCAGTTGTGTGTCACGCTGCTTTTTATTGTCACCAATTTTCAGGGAGGCGAAAGGATGAAACGGATTGAAGCAGCATGTATTTGCCAGGTACTTCACTTTCAACTCAAGGATGGCGAGGAACAGGAATATGGGTCCAAAAGGGTCCGCCAGGAGGTGAGCCATTACAAGGAGAGCCTGGACCGGGCCCGCACCAAATACAAGATTCTGGAAGAAACGGTCCTGCAGGACGGCTCCATCCGCATTAGGATCATCAAGCAATATAACCAAAGCCCGGTGGGGGACTATCTCAACTGATTCTTCCCCTTCACAGCAAAAGCGCCCGGATTCGCAGCCTGCACAAGCAGGTGGAACCGGACGCTTTTTTATTTTTTCCTTTGATCACTTTCCCATTTTGGGAAGAGGAATGCTTTTACTTTTCCCGCTTTTTCTCAAAAAGCTTTTTCAGCCCATCGCAGAAGGGCGGCCGGACGATACCATACTCGGTGACAAAAGCGGTGATCAGCTCCTGGCTGGTGACATCGAAGGCGGGATTATACACCTTCACTCCCTGGGGGGCCATCCGTTTGGCGTACCACATCTCGGTCACTTCCTCGGCGGCCCGCTGCTCGATGTGAATGTCCTTGCCGGTGGGGCAGTTCATATCGATGGTGGAAGTGGGGGCACAGACATAGAAGGGGATGCCATAATGCTTGGCCAGAATAGCTACGCCGGAGGTGCCGATCTTATTGGCGGTGTCACCGTTGGCCGCCACCCGGTCGCATCCCACAAATACCGCCTGGACCCAACCGTTATTCATCACCGAAGAGGCCATATTGTCGCAGATGAGGGTGGTATCCACTCCATGAGCCACCATTTCGAAGGCGGAAAGACGGGCTCCCTGAAGCAGGGGGCGGGTTTCATCGGTAAAGACCCGGAAGTTCATTCCCCGTTCCCGTCCCAGGTGAATGGGCGCCAATGCGGTGCCGTAACGGACAGTGGCCAGCTGGCCGGCGTTGCAGTGGGTGAGGATGCCGTCCCCATCATGGATGAGGCTCAGGCCATACTCACCGATGCTTCTGCATACCTGAATATCCTCCTCCCGCAGGCGCAGCGCTTCCGCCTTCAGTGCTTCCTTCAGCTGGGGCACCGGCGCATCTCCCTGGGCCTCCAGGGCTTTGGTCATCTGGTCCATGGCCCACATCAGGTTGACGGCGGTGGGACGGGCACTGGCCAGATAGTCCCGGTTGCGCACAAACTCCCGATGAAATTCCGCCGGATCACCCTCCGGCAGGCGGCGGCAAACGGCATACAGTCCCAGAGCCGCAGCCACGCCGATGGCGGGAGCTCCCCGGACCCGCAGCTTATAGATAGCCTCGTAAATATCCTCCGCCCGGGACAGGCGAAGATGTACCACCTCTCCAGGCAGCAGTGTCTGGTCCAGGATGATCAGCTCGTCTGTCTGCTGATCCAGGGCGACGGTATCTTGATTGAGGATGTTTTCCTTTTCCATATGGTTCTCCTTTTGTCTGTGATGTCTTATACGGCCCCGCCTGCCGGGGAAATCCCGGGAAGAAAAAGGCGGAAGGTTTACAGCCTCATTATACCGTCCCGGCCGGAGCCCGTCAATCTTCCTCTCTGCCGCCATTGCGGTTGCGCGGGAGCGGGCAATCGTGTTATCATACCCTCAGTGGACACGCTGCCCACACTTTGCCGGTGGGAAAACTCAGTCCTCCCCTGCCGCCCCGTCCATCCGTCCATTGCCCACAGGGAATCGGATGATCCCCTACAGGTGTGGTACCGGACATGATCTCAAAGCTTCCCACAGCGCATAAATACAAAATCCAACAGAAGGAGTGACCGCTTCCATGATCAAAGCCGCCATCTGGGGCGCCGGATATATTGCCGCCACCCACGCTGAATCCCTCCGGGGATTGGGCATCCCCATCCATGTGGTGGTGGACCGCAACGCCGACAAAGCCCGGGATTTCGCCCAAAGGTGGGGAATCCCCCACTGGTCCCAGCAGCCGGAAGAACTGTTCTCGGACCAGGTGGGCTGCGTCCATCTCTGTACCCCGCCCAATCTTCATTATGAAATGGCCTGCCGGCTGCTGGAGGCGGGCAAACACATTCTGTGTGAAAAGCCTCTCTGCTTCTCCAATACCGAGGCGGATACCCTGGCCCGTCTGGCCCGGGAAAAAGGGCTGGTGTGCGGCGTCAACTTCAATGTACGCTTCCATCAGGCCTGCCAACAAGCCAAAAAGCTGGTGGACAGCCCTGATTTTGGCCGGGTACTGCTGATCCACGGCAGTTATCTCCAGGAATTCAGCGCCCCTCCTTCCCTGCGGGATTGGCGGTACGATCCCAAGCTGGCCGGAGAGATGCACGCTGTTACCGAGATTGGCTCCCACTGGATGGACATCGCCCAATACATCAGCGGCAAGCGCATCACAGCGGTGAGCGCTCTCTTTGACCGCTCCTATCCCATCCGTTATCAGGAGGGGAACCTGCTGTACGGAGAACCCGCCCCCGGCCGGGAGCTTTTTCCGGTGCAGAGCGAGGAGGCAGCCATGGTCAACCTTCGTTTCCAGGGAGGGGCCATTGGCTCCATGGTGCTGTCGGAGATCTCCCAGGGGCGGTATAACGCTCTTTCCCTGGAGGTAACAGGAGAAAAACAGAACCTGTGGTGGAATGCCGAGCAGAATAACCTCCTCTGCCACGCCAGGAAGGGCGGCACGGTGGAAAGCAATGTATTTGCCTTCGGCAACGGCTTCACCGACACCTTCCGTTCTCTTGCGGCGGCATTTTATGAGGATGTCCTTCAGGGCAAACCTTCGGAACACCCGGTTTATCCCACCTTTGAGGACGGCAGAAACAATGTTCTCCTCTCCAATGCCATCCTGGCCAGCGCCCGTCAGGATTCCAAATGGGTACAGGTGGCGCAGAAGGAGGAAGAAGCATGACCAGACCCACCCTTTCACAACTCATTGAGCTGCTGAATCTGGAACCTCTCACCGGAGAAGGGGGACTGTTCCGGCAGACCTGGCGCAGCAAAGAACAGCTGCCGGAGGGCTTCCGTCCCGGCGCCGAATCCAAGCCTGTAGGTACTGCCATCCAGTATCTCATCACCCCCCGGACCTTTTCCCGCCTCCACCGGCTGCCCACTGATGAGGTCTACCATTTCTATCTGGGGGACCCGGTGGAGATGTTCCTGGTCAGTCCCCAGGGAGAGGCTTCCTTCCGGATCCTGGGGCAGGATCTGCTGGGAGGAATGGCGGTGCAGACGGTGGTCCCTGCCGGATGGTGGCAGGGCTCCCGGCTGAAGGAAGGAGGGCAGTGGGCTCTGGTGGGCACTACCATGGCTCCCGGCTATACCGATGAGGATTATGAGGACGCCGACCCTTCCGCCATGAAGGAGATGCTGCCCCAGTACGCTCAGCTGATCGATCTGCTCACCGCCCCTGCCGGAACAGAGGCGTAACAGAAGATCTTTCCCATTTACAGCTGAAAACCCGGATGTCTAGGACATCCGGGTTTTGTTTATCCTCCGGCCATCAGTGGAGGATCATGTTTATTTTCTTTGATGAGACACGCTGTCCGGGGATTTCTGAAAACAAGGAAGGGCTCAAATTCTCACCGCCCAGTAAGGGGGCCGGGGAAAACCCGGACATCCTTTGAGATTGCCGGCATTTTGACACAACGGACACCACTTTCCGGGGGAAAAGACGATGATTTCCACTTTTCCAAAAGCTTTTCCTTACAGCCCGGCATCGGCTACATCGTTGAGCACCAGGATGGTCAAAGCAATGCCGTCGATATATTCCCGGATGGACAGGTGTTCATTGGGGGCATGGTTGTCGCAGTCCGGATCACTCCAACGCACCTGAATGGCAGGAAGCCGGAGAATATTGGTCCACAGAAAATCCGGCGCAGTGGAAGGACGGCAGGGATAGATGACATACTCCCCATAAATATCCTTCACCGATCTCTCCACCACCGGCAGCCAGGGAGTGCTGACATCTGTCTTGGAGGGCTCCACCATACCGGTGCAGGTGACCTTTACCTGATGGTAGCCCAGCTCCTGGATATACTTTTCCACAAGACCCAGAATCCGTTTGGGGGACTGTCCCGCCACCAGACGGATATCAATGCTCACCTTAGCGGTGGAGGGAACCACGCTGGCTGAGGCTCCGGTGACAATTTGAGAAATGTTGAAGGTGGGGGTATTGTTCAGCTGGTCGTAAAAGCCCCGGCCATGGCAGTCCGGCCGCGCCCCGTAGTCCCGCTCCATTTCATCCTCCACTGAGGGAATGGCGGCCAGGATCGCCTTCTCCTGTTCCGATGGCTCCACAATGCCGTCATAGAAGCCTGGAATCAGTACCTTTTCTCCCTGACGCAGCTTGCCCAGCAGCTCCACCATCTGCCATGCGGCATTGGGCAGAACCGGCGCGTAACGGGAGTGGACATTCTTTTTCATGGTCCGCAGCTCCAGGTCTATTCCCAGCATTCCTTTGGCTCCCAGAGCGATAATGGGCAAACCGCCGGGATCCTTGGGGCCGTCGCTGAAAAACACCAGATCCGCCGCCAGCCGTTCCCTGTTCTCCTCCAGAAACTCCGGCAAACCTTTGCTGCTGCTTTCCTCGCAGCCCTCAAACAGGGTGATGATGTTTACCGGCAACTGCCCATACTCTTTGAGCCAGAAATCAATGGCTTCCAGGTGGGCCATCAGGGGGGACTTGTTATCGGCGGAGCCGCGTCCATATACAACGCCATCCACTACCGTGGGTTCAAAAGGCGGGGTTTTCCACAGCTCCACCGGGTCCGGGGGCTGAACATCGTAGTGGGCATAGATCAGCACCGTTTTCTTGGCGGGATCATGTCCCAGACGGCCTTCCAGTACCGGATAGGGACGCACCGGATGCCGGGTCACTTCCAGCCCGATATCCTTCATCTTGTTTTCGATCCAGCTGCAGCAGGCCTCCACTCCTTCTCCGGTGGCGCTGACACTGGGATGGCGGATCAGCTCAAACCAGTCCTCCAGCAGAGCTTCTCGGTGCTGTTCCAGATAATTCCGGGTTTTTTCCCGAAGCTGTTGACGGTCCATGGGAAATTTCCTCCTTCTTGAGCATATTGCGGTCTAATAAATATCCCCCCGCAAAGCGGGGGGTATTTCCGTTTCGGGCATAGCCCTAATACTACAGGCAACGCACAAGTGCGTTTTTTATTGGCCTGCCAGCCACGCATAGGATTACTTGCTACCCGTAAACGGGTCTCTGGGATCGTAAAGACTTATTTGATCACTTTCTCGATCCATCTTTAATTGGTTCTCGATATACTCTTTTATTGCTTTTGTATTCTTTCCTACTGTGTCCACGTAATATCCNAAAGCGGGGGGTATTTCCGTTTCGGGCATAGCCCTAATACTACAGGCAACGCACAAGTGCGTTTTTTATTGGCCTGCCAGCCACGCATAGGATTACTTGCTACCCGTAAACGGGTCTCTGGGATCGTAAAGACTTATTTGATCACTTTCTCGATCCATCTTTAATTGGTTCTCGATATACTCTTTTATTGCTTTTGTATTCTTTCCTACTGTGTCCACGTAATATCCTTTGCACCAAAATTCACGGTTCCGATATGCAAACTTCATATTCCCAAACTTTTGAAATATCATTAAACTGCTTTTTCCCTTGAGGTATCCCATAAATCCCGATACACTCATTTTTGGGGGGATACTTAGAAGCAGATGGATGTGATCTGGACATACTTCTCCCTCTATAATCTCAACCCCCTTCCATTGACACAGTGTTCTGATGATATCTCTTATTGCTGCTCTTTTTTCGTTATAGAATACTTTTCTTCTATACTTTGGCGCAAATACCACATGATATTTACAATTCCACTTCGTATGTGCTAGACTGTTTGTGACGTTATTTTGCTCTGGCATTTTAATGTCCTCCTAATGTGTTTTTCAGCGTAACTGGCAGGTCACGTTTTTACTTTAACACATTAGGAGTTTTTTTATCTTTTTCACCGCTTAAGCTCTTTTGAACCACGCGACTATCGCGTGGTTTTCTTTACACAAAAAAGGGACAGGGCACAAGCCCCGTCCCTTGGGTAAACGACAGTCAGGATTACATCGGTCCAAAGTGCATCATCTGGGCAATAAATACCAGCACGCTGCCGGTGGCAATCCAGATCAGGCAAACTTTCCACATAAAGCGCATCCACCGGTCATAGGGGATGTTGGCCACGCTCAGGTTGCCCATCAGCGCAGTGGACATGGGCAGAATGTAGTTACAGAAGCCATCACCAAAGTTGAAGGCCAGAACAGCGGTCTGACGGGTAATGCCTACCATGTCCGCCACAGGAGCGAAAATGGGCATGACCACGGCAGCCTGGCCGCTGCCGGAGGTGATGAGGATGTTGATGATGAAGTTGACCCAGAACATCACGATACCGCGGAGGAAACCGGGGACCATGTTCAGCACGATGGTACAGGCATACACGATGGTATCCAGGATGTTGGCGGCGGAAAGAACGCCGGAAGTCGCACGGGCAAGGCCCAGCAGAAGAGCGGAAACGGTCAGCTTCTTGCATCCTTCAGCGAAGTGCTTGGCGATGGTGCTGGGGCCAAAACCAGCGCAGGCGCCGGAGAGAATGCCCAGCCAGATAAACACAACAGAAATCTCGGGAAGATCCCAGCCTCTGGTGACGCAGCCCCAAACCAGAACGATCAGGGCGCCCAGGAGGGTCAGCAGCGCCAGCAGCTTGCGGGTGGTGAGGGTATCATCGCCGAAAGCGGTGTCGTCCGTCTTGGTCTGCTGATCCAGATCATACATGGGGCTGCTGGCAGGATTGGCGCGAACCTTTCTGGCGTAGGCCACCAGAACGATGCTGGTGACGATCCAGTAAACAAACAGACAGACGAAACGATAACCGATACCGGAATACAGGGGCAGCTCAGCGATCTTCTGGGCCACAATGGTGGTGGAAGTATTCAGCGTACCGGTAGAGAAGCCGATAGCGCCGCCCAGCAGGGGCAGAGCCGCACCAGTGATGGAGTCAAAGCCCATGGCCCGGGCCATCATGATAATGATCGGAGTAAAGCCGATGAATACGGTTACCGACTGGGTGGTGGCAATCAGCGCGAACAGCAGCAGCAGAATGGGGATAAAGACGGCCTCCTTGGAGCCGAACTTTTTGACCACCTTGGCGATGAGCACCTGAAGAGCGCCGGTATTGACCAGCACGTTAAAGGCGCCGCCGGAGAGAATGACCATGAAAATCAGGCTGGCGCTGGAAGCGAAGCCGGAAACCACATAGTTGGGGATGCTCAAAGGATTGACAGGGGTTTTCTCAATGTAAGAAAACTGATCGGGAATAACGACCTCGATACCCTGTTCATTTTCCGTCCGGGCAAATTTACCGGCGGGAATGACCCAGGTGAGCAGCGACATGACCAGTACGATGCTCAGAATGATCACAAAGGAATGGGGCACCTTCATTTTCTTCTTCGGCTGAACGGCGCCAGTATTGTCTTTCATAAAAAAACCTCCTCCAAAAACTGATTTCAAGCTCATCTCTGCAAGACTTCACATCACCTCATATTTTTAAGAACTAAGGACCAGCCGACAAGGCCAAAGCGGAATTGCTCTGTCTGCTTCCCATCCATTTTCAGGAAAAACGGAAGCAGAAATAACTGTAATGCTTATTTAAGCTAAATTTATTTCTAAAATAAAATCAATTTTTTTAATGCAAAATCCTTTACCATTAACAAAATTAATGATAATCTTGAAAGAGTGGAAAAGTATGACCTATGCTGCAACAGAACGGGGGAATACATTTGCATCTGAAGGAACAACAGTACATTTTGGCGCTGGAAAAATATCAAAATTTCACAAAAGCTGCTGAGGCCCTTCACATTACACAGCCTGCTCTGACCACTTTTGTCAACAAACTGGAGCAGGAACTGGGGATCAAACTGTTCCTGCGGCAGCACAGACAGGTGAAGCTCACCGCTGCGGGAGAACTGTATGTACGCATCGCCCGTCAAATGATGGAGCTGAAAACACAGTTTGATATGGAACTGGCCCATATTGCCCGGCAGCACACCGCTCATCTCCGGGTAGGCATACAAACCCTCCGGGCCCCCACGCTGATTCCCAGCCTTACCATTGCGCTGAAAAAAGCAAATTTAGGCATGACCTTTTCCTTTCAGGAGGGGACAGCCGGGCACTTGGAGGATCTTTTGGAAGATCATCAGGTGGATATCATCCTGTACAATAACTATACCCGGCGCAAGGGTATGGAATATATCCCTCTGGCTCAGGACTATCTGCTCCTGGTGCTTCCTCCCAACCATCCTGCCATCTCCAAAGCTCAGTGGTGCGGCCTGCCGTGGCCGGTACTGGATCTTCGGGAGCTGGTGTGGGAGCGCTTTCTGCTTTTGCCGGAGGATCACAGCATCCGGCACAGAACCGACCAGCTGTTTCATCTGTCGGGCATCTCTCCCACCTATATAGAAACCCACAACCGCACAGAAACTGTGGTGCAGCTGGCTGCCGCCGGCCATGGTGTGACCTTCTCCCTGGAAAGTTATCTGAACTATTTCCATCTCAGCACCGTTCCCCGCCTTTGCCTGCCGGCCCAGCGGACAGAGCCGGTGATTTACAGCGTCGCCTACCGGAAGGGACGTTTTCATCCCGAGGAACTGGAGGACTTTGTTGGACTTCTGCGGGAAATGGTGGCTGAAAGCAGTCATCTCCTTGGGAGTCCTTTACCGTAATCCATAAAAACAGTTTCCATTTCTAAAAACACAGTCTGCAAAGTCCGGTATTTTCTCCAAGGAGAGGATGTAACTGGAATATACTGTATACGACAGTATTTTTATTGCTCTATACTCCAAGTATTTCACAGTTTCAACCGAGTTTTCCACAAAAAAGGGGAAAGTCAGGGGAAAAACCCATTAAAACCTCTTGGCAACGGGCAGAAAGTGGGGGAAAACTTTCCACTTTCATGTGGAAAACAGGTGGAAGTTCTGTCACCAAAAAATCAACTTTCTGTAAAGCAAGGGTCAAAATCGCTAAAGTTCACCCGGGGTTTTTCCTTTGTTTCGTCTTTACATCCGGAAAATCCATCTTGACAAGGCCGAAAAGGATGGTATAATAATACTTGCATTTGCGGCGGTGCTGGAATCGGCAGACAGGCACGTTTGAGGTGCGTGTGTCCATGACGTGTGGGTTCAAGTCCCATCCGCCGCACCAACAAATAACTCCATCCTTCTGGGATGGAGTTATTTTTTATTTCAAACAGTGTGAGCCGCGGATCAGAACCGCCTCTGGCTGAACCCTGGGGCAGTGAGGATCCAGTTTCCATCCGCCGCGCCGGTCTGAGGCCGAGGGCTCAATCATATTACAAGCCCTTTCTCTAAAATCCCTCAAAAACATGGCGGCCTTTATTCTCAATCCCATCTTCAAGGAAGATTTCAATGCCAGGTTCCACTGAAAAATCACTGTTTGCCTATAAAAAATGAGGTCTGACGAAAGCATCGCCGGACCTCATTTCTTTTGAGCCTGAGTTTTATTAATCTGAAAGAACTCTTTTACGCCTGAGCCATTTTCGCCTTGGTCTGGGCAAATTCATCCTTGACCGCTGCCATCTTCTCCGGATGGTCGATCAGATCCCAGGAAGCGCCCGCCAAAATTTTGGCCGCGTATACCACCGCGTCATGGGCCTGCTGGGTCTTGCCATAATCCAGGAAGGTCTGGGAATGGGAAGAGGTGCCCTCCGGAACAAAAGCGATCCGGATGCAGCTGCCGGGGAGGCGATACATCACATTGCCGAAATCGCTGGAGCCGGTCTTTTCACGGGGAGGACGGAGGGTGGGGGCGTTAACCAATTTTGCGTTATCCATAATGATGTCGTTGAGCGCCAGTACCGGCACCTTGCTGTCTAGGGTGCGTCCGTAGCGGATCTCCGATTCCACCCCGGCCATCATGGCCGCTCCCCGGATGATGTTCTCAAACCGGGGTTTGAGGCTTTCCAGATAGGCGGAATTGTAGGAACGCAGATAGAAGCTTCCCACTGCCTTGTTTGGCACCACATTGGCAGGGCCGGGAGATTCCAGAACAGTGTAGTGCATCCGGGTATCCTCCAGCACATGCTCCCTGAGGAACTCGATGCCGTTGAAGGACAGCAGCAGCGCGTCAAAAGCGCTTCGGCCCGCATCCGGTTTGAGCGCGGCGTGGGCACTCTTGCCGGTAAAAATCACCTCTGCCTCGGTGCAGGCCATGGAACGGACATCAGTGCAGGTAGTGGGGCTGCCGTGCATCATCAGCGCCACATCGATATCCTGGAAGCAGCCTTCGTCCAGCATTGTCAGCTTGCCTCCGCCGCCTTCCTCGGCAGGGGTTCCATATACGATGATCCGGGCGCCGCAGCTGTCCGGCAGTTCCTCTTTCAGCGCTGCAGCCGCTCCCAGAATGGCCGGTCCCTGCATATGGTGGCCGCAGGCATGACCCACCACCTTCAGCGCGTCATACTCACACAGCAGGCCGATGCGGGCTCCTTCCCCACTGCCGCAGACATATTCCGCCCGGAAAGCGGTGGCAAGGCTCCCCACACCACGCCGCACCTGAAAACCATGCTCTTCCAGAAAATCCGTGAGCAGCGCCAGCGCATGGGTCTCCTGATGACCGATCTCCGGATGGTCGAAGATATCGTCTGCCATAGCACACAGACGTTCCCTCTGTTGGTCAATGTTAGCAAAAAGTTTTTCCTTCATTTGTCCCAAACTCCTTTCGCCGCGGCATAAGCATATACAATTTTCATTGTATGCCGCTGTATATTTCTGCCCGGAAAGACGGGAGCACAGCTCAAGCCTGTCACCAGGTCTCCTTCAATCTCCCTTTGAATCTTTACATAAGCAAAAAGACAGCCCTTTCCCACAAAAATACGCAGGAAAACAAACGGGACCAGGGTCCCGCCCGCTTTGGCTGTCTGTCATTTGATCCTTTGTTAAGTTTATCATAGATACAGTGGAAATTTCAAGGGTTTTTGGAGGAAAAGCCTCTGGAGCGGGTAAGAGTGCAGGAAAGAAAGGCCCCATCGGCAGAGCTGACCGGTGACACCCTGATGATCTGGGGGGCGCTGGTATAACTGAGCTTTTCCAGAAGACGGGCAGGCCTCCCCCACCGCCGCCAGTTATGAAATAAACACCGCCTGCGCCAACACCGGACAAATCTGTACCAGGAGCAACACCACACCTCAAACTTCCACAGCGCCGAACTCTGTCTTCTCACTTTCCACCGTTTTATCCACCGCCCGTCTTTCTTCCGAAGGCTTTTATTCTGAAGAGGAATTTCTGCCAGGAGGGAGACTTTTACTGCCCCTTCCTCATTTCCCTCAAAAATTCCTCCATAGCCCGGCTGAGATAGCGGCCCCGTTTCCAGTAGAAGAAAATATCCCGGACACTGTTCTCCCCTTTGAGCTTATAGTAAACCACATCGGGATGGGGCGGCACACAGCTGATAAGGGTGTCGCCAATAAAGGAAAGCCCCATTCCAGAAGAGGTGATGTTGTAGGAGGTCATCTGCTGGTCCACCTGAAAGAGCACCTTGGGCCTCAAATTATTTCGCTGGAAGATGGCCAAAGCCCGTTTCCATGTGTCATTCTCCGGTTTGAGAAGGATGAAGGGTTCTTCCCGAAAGGCGGAGAGGGGCACCTCCGGCAGCTCCGGTTTGAGAAACGAACCATCGCGAATCTGTTCTACAGGGATCTGAAACGCCTCCAGCTGTTGGTTTACCGAAAGTCTCCGGGGAACCGCCAGCAACAGCCGTTCCCGCCGAAATACACACCGGTCAAAAATCTCACTGTCCAATTCGCAGTTATCCAGCAGAAGGTCCACCTCACCGGTTTGCAGCATTCTGGCCAGGTGACCGGTGGTTTCCTCCACCAGCTCCACATCGATACCGGGATACCGCCGGGCAAAATCCGCCATCAGCGGCGGTAAAATCCAGGAGGAGAACAAACTGCTCCCTCCCAACGTCAGGCTGCCTGTGCGCAGACCGCCCCAATCGCTGACAAAATCCGCAAACTCGCTTTGAGCCTGCCGGATCTTCTCCACCGCCCGGATATACTGCCGCCCACACTCTGTCAGCGTCAGGGGCTTGGTGCTGCGGTCAAAGATGGGATATCCCACCTGCTGCTCCACCCGTTTGACGTTGGCGCTCAGGGACGGCTGGGAGATAAACAGCTTCTCAGCCGCGCGGGAAAAGCTTTTTTCCTGATACACCGCATAAACATACTCCATTCCCTGAAACATGACCAAGCCCTCCTGTAACGTTTCTTCCGTTTTTTCCTCTGCCAATTGGGAATGCTGAAAGAAATGGTCCCACTGTCCCTTTCCAGGAAACCCATAGCACCAGTTTTAAAATATAATTTTAAAACTATAGAAATTATAAAAAAATATATATTTGATTATATATTACCACATTTCTATAATGAAGGTAGAGGAAAACCGGAAAATTATTTTTTTATTTTTACAAAGGCTATCCCACTCACAGATGAGTTTATCCTGTTTGGGCAAATGATGTTTGAAACAGAAGGGACAACGGCTTCCCCGGTATGACCGGCAGGTTTACCAGGACGCCGACAATCAACATTTTGATGGAGGGAAACAATCATGGCGGAGCACAAAGAGACAGAATATCGGGTAGAGCACGATTCTATCGGCAGCAAAGAGGTGCCGGAAGATGTTTATTACGGTGTTCAGTCCCTGCGGGCGGCAGAAAACTTCCACATCACCGGCCTGACCATGCACCCGGAAATCATCAACAGTCTGGCCTGCATCAAGAAGGCGGCAGCCATCACCAACTGCGAAATCGGTTTGCTGGAGAAGAAAAAAGCCAGCGCCATCGTCAAGGCCTGCGATGAGATTCTGGCGGGACGGTTCTACAGGGATTTCATTGTGGACCCCATCCAGGGAGGCGCGGGCACCTCTTTGAACATGAACGCCAATGAGGTCATCGCCAACCGGGCAATCGAACTGCTGGGCGGGCAGAAGGGAGATTATTCCATCATCAATCCCAATGACGACGTCAACTGCGGTCAGTCCACCAACGACGTCATCCCTACCGCCGGAAAAATGACCTCCCTGCGGCTGCTCAAACGGCTCAAGTCCCAGCTGCTGCGTCTCCACAGCGCTCTGTGCGCCAAGGCGGAGGAGTTCAATCATGTCATTAAAATGGGCCGCACCCAACTGCAGGACGCGGTACCCATCCGCTTAGGACAGGAGTTTAAGGCTTATTCCGTGGCGGTACTGCGGGATATCCGCCGCATGGATAAAGCCATGGAGGAAATGTGCACCGTCAACCTGGGCGGCACCGCTGTAGGAACCGGCATCAACGCCGACGAAGCCTATCTGCGCCGGATCGTGCCCAATCTGGCGGAAGTTTCCGACATGGAACTGGTGCAGGCTTTCGATCTGATCGACGCTACCCAGAACCTGGATTCCTTTGTATCGGTTTCCGGCGCGGTAAAGGCCTGCGCTGTCACCCTTTCCAAAATCGCCAACGACCTGCGGCTGATGTCCTCCGGTCCCCGGGCAGGCTTCAATGAGATCAATCTCCCCGCCCGGCAGAACGGCTCCTCCATCATGCCCGGCAAGGTCAATCCGGTGATTCCCGAGGTGGTCAACCAGGTGGCTTTCAACATCATCGGCAATGATGTTACCATCACCATGGCGGCAGAGGCCGGTCAGCTGGAACTGAACGCTTTTGAGCCCATTATCTTCTACTGCATCTTCCAGTCCATCGACACCCTGACTTTTGCCGTACAGACCTTTGTGGACAACTGTGTTACCGGTATCACCGCAAATGAGGACCGCTGCCGGGCACTGGTGGAAAACAGCGTGGGCATCATTACCGCCCTTTGTCCTCATGTGGGCTATGAAAAGGCCGCCGATATCGCTAAAAAGGCCATTCGCACCGGCGCTCCGGTCCGTTCCCTTATTCTTCAGGAGCATCTCCTGGATGAAAAGGAGCTGGATGAGATCCTTGATCCTGTCACTATGACTGAGCCGGGTATTTCCGGACGGGAACTGCTTCATCGGGTGGAAAAGTAAGGATTTGAGCACAACAACCTTTTCCCTTATATAAAAAATAAAGAAGGGCCTGTCGCAGAATTTTTCAATTCTGCGACAGGCCCAATTTGAATCCCTACCGGGAACCATATTTCCATCAGACGTTTCCGTACAGTCTGGTCCAGATCTCCGGCATAATGGGATTGTCCGCTTTGACTGTCAGCCCCTGGAAATCCTCCGCCTTTTCATCATCCCGCAGCTCCCGGGCCATCAAAACGATCCGCTCCCCTTCAAAGTCGTAGCCGCAGGTGGACAGGGTGATCAGCTTGTCGCTGGCATTGACTTCCACCGGATTGGAGATGAGGGAACGGGCCTTTACTTCTTCCAGGAAGCTGTTCATTTCCGCGGTGGTTTTGAAACGCAGCTGGTTATGATAATCAAAGACATCCCCCTGGCTTTCCACCGTATTGGTAAGAAAAACCGCGAACACCACATATTCTGTCTCGTCATGGAGGGTGGAGAAGGTGATGGTGGGATTTTCATTGACAAAAGCCGGATCCTTGTACTGTTCTACCACATAGAACATATTCTTGGTGCGGTTATAGTTGTGACCATAGAGCACCAGGTTATCATCATTGGGCTCCAGCTGATTTCTGGAATCCAGAAACACTGTTCCGTGAGGATCGTCATTGCCGTAGAAGTCGTGCTTAAGGTAATAGTCATTATCCTCACCCTGCACCACCGGCACGCTGAGGCTTCCCGCCTCCAGCCAGCCGATGAGATCAGGATTGATTTCCATCAGCTCTGAAAAACGGCTGTTGATATACTCTCCTTCCTCTATGGAAGCGCCCAGAGGCAGCTGGCTGCTGCTCTCCTCATACAGTTTTTTCAGTTCCTCCTGCTGGGCCTTGTTGGCCGCGTCAGCCACATAGGTTTGTACGATCACGCCGATGCAAACCGCTGCCACCAGAATAAACACCAGCGGCAGAAAACGGCGCAGTCTGTTGCTCCACTGCTCGTTCATATATCTTCCTCCGAAGGATGGAAAAGATCGGCTGCACTTTTAAAAAAGAGGCTGTCCTCAAGGAACCCATCTGCCCAGGATCCAAAAATTTTTTTGATCCTTCTGCCGCAGCGCGGAAATCTTTTCCTGATACTTGAAAATTTATCCGGCAGGCTATACCGGATCTTGCAGTGGTTAGTGTACCATGGAACTGTGAACTTTTTTCCGCAAACTTCTTCCAAAGAGGTTACAATACGGGGGTTATTCGGTATCAAAATGGCTCCACAGCTGTTTGAGCACCAAAGGAGCCACTGTTCCGGAGGAAAGTTCCCGCAATTCCTTTTCCAGCCGCGGCAGCCTCTCCTGACGCAGCAGCAGCCTCATCTGTACCCCTTCTCCAAACTGCGTATCCTGTATCACCGCGCCATAGGAGGGCAGCAGATAGGTGAGCTTGCCGTAAAAGCTGTAGTCCACATCCAGCTCCAGCTCTACCGCCGGACACATATGAAGGACCTCCGCGGCGTCCACCGCGCATTTGGCGCCCTGGGTGTAGGCCCGCACCAGCCCGCCGGCCCCCAACAGCACCCCGCCGAAATACCGGGTCACCACCACCGCTACATCCACCAGCTGTTCCCGGAGCAGCACCTCCAGCACAGGGCGTCCCGCTGTGCCCTGGGGTTCCCCATCATCGGAAAAGCGCTGCAGCTGCCGGTCCCGAAGGACATAGGCATAGACATTGTGGGTGGCCTCCCGATGTTTTTCCCGGATGCTGTTAATAAAATCCACTGCCGCTTCCTCGGTGGTCACCGGAGCGATAAAACCGATAAACCGGCTTTTCTTCTCCACAAACTCGTCGGATGCTGCCGCCGCGATGGTTTTGTAAGGCTGTGCCATAATAGCCGCTCCTTTCCTCTGAAGGATACAAAAAAGGCGATGCAATACCTTGATTGCACCGCCTTTTTGTCCATACTTTGCGATTGACCGATGGATTTTAGCCTCTCTTGAAGCGTCTGTTGAATCTGTCAACACGACCACCGGTGTCTACCAGCTTCTGCTTGCCGGTGAAGAAGGGATGGCACTTGGAGCAGATCTCCACGCGGATCTCAGGCTTGGTGGAGCAGGTCTCGATGACGTTGCCGCAAGCGCACTTGATAACCGCGGGGCCGTACTTGGGATGGATACCGTCTTTCATGGATTTCACCTCGTTTCAGTCTGGGAAAGCTGTTTTCCGGGGGCAGAACGGCCCGGGGGGGCAGCCTTCTGATGTGAAATATGTCCCATGGACATAACACAAAAATGTTATCATAAACCGTCTGAAAAAGCAAGAGCTTTCAATGATTTTTCCCAGGTTTTTTCTGGCTTTCAGTCAAAAAATCCTTTCTGGCCCAAAGCCGGAAATCCCCTGATGAACACATCTTCGAAAATCAAGCCATCAGGCTTCTGGGCAGATTGGGGGCGGCGGTTTATCCGACGCCCCCCTTTGGCCGCCTTGAGCGGGCAGGCGTCTTTTTTCCTCATTAAATGGAAATCACCCTCACCCGAAAAAAGTCAGCAGCGACCAGACGGCATCAAAAAGGCGCGCTTGTGACCCCAAAGGGCACAGGCGAGCCTTTAGCCGGACGGAAGCGGAACTTTGCTCTGCCGAGCAGCGAGTGGATTGTCCGGCTTTACCCGGACCTGTCCAGGTTATCTGGGCAACCGGCGAGCGGGCGGTTTTGTCCAAATCCGGACAGGAGCAGAAACTCTCCCTCCAATCCGTTCTCCTTAACACTGAAAGGTACCAGCCAAAACAGCGGCAGGCTACTTCCCTTTTTTCCTTATAAAATGAAAATCACTTCCGCCCCCAAAAGGTTGCTAGCGCAGCGGAGGCGTCGTAAGGGCGCTTGTACCCTCAAAGGGCACAGGCAACCGAGCAGCCGGAGCAAGCGGGACCTTTTTGGGGAGAAGGAGCGGTGGCGGAGCGTCCGAGGAATACCCAATTCTTAATTGGGTGTTCCGAGAGCAGCGCAGTCCACCGTGACGCGGGATTCCAAAGGGACGAGTCCCTTTGGGTGTAACCCCTGGCACAAACCTGCTCCAGCACCCACTCAGGAAAGAGACACCATCTCAGCCTTCAGAAAACAGCGAGCGGCTTTGTCCGGCTTTACCCGGGCAAATAGCGAGCGGGCGATACCGTCCCTGCCGAGACAGGAGCAGCGGTTCTCCCTCCAATCCGTTCCCCTTAACACTAAAAAGTACAGGACAAAACAACGGCAGGCAGATTCCCGGACTAACCAGCTCGCTACAGCCTCAACGGTGGGTTTCCAAAGGGACGAGTCCCTTTGGGCGTAACCCCTGGTACAAACCTGCGCCCCACTCCCGTGTCTTTTTCCCTGCAAAACCTGCCGGGTTACAGCCCCAGCAGCTCCTCGGCGGCAGCCTTCACTTTGGCCAGCAAATCCTGAGCTTCCTCCAGGGTGGCAGCTTTGAGGGAATAATACAGCTTCAGCTTGGGCTCTGTACCGGAGGGACGGACGATGAGGCTGCCCGCCTCGCCCAGACCATATTCCAGCACATTGGCGGAGGGGAGATCAATCTGCGTTTCCACGCCATTCTCCACCCGGCGGGAGGTGCGGTAATCAGCGGTATAGCTGACGGGGATACCGGCAATCTGGGTGGGATGACCGGCCCGGAGTGTTTCCAGAATACCGCTCATTTTGGCCATGCCGTCGCTGCCCTCAAAGGTATAGCTGTCCACCTTGTTGAGATAGCGGCCGTATTTAGCGTACATCTCATCCAAAGCCTGGCCCAGATGTTTGCCCTGCTTTTTGTACCAGGCAGCCATCTCGCAGATGAGCAGAGAGCCGTCCACAGCGTCCTTATCCCGGACATAACCGCCGGACAGGTAGCCGTAGCTCTCCTCAAAGCCCAGGAGGAACCGGTCTTCCTCTCCCGCCTGCTCCAGACGCATGATCTGTTCGCCGATATACTTGAAGCCGGTGAGGACCGCCCGCACCTCAATACCATACTCCTTGGCCACCGCCTCGGTCATGGTGGTGCTGACAATGCTCTTGACCACTACGGGATTTTTGGGCATGGTGCCGTTGGCGATGCGGGACCGGGCGATATAATCCATCAGCAGTACGCCCATCTCGTTACCGGTGATGAGGCGGGGCTTGCCGTCCTGGAGTACTGCGGTGCCCACCCGGTCGCAGTCGGGGTCAGTAGCCAGCAGCAGGTCGGCCCCCAGCTTTTCCACCAAATCCAGACCCAGCTGCATGGCCTGGAGGATCTCCGGGTTGGGATAAGGGCAGGTGGGGAAATTGCCATCGGGCATCTCCTGTTCCTTGACCACGGTGACGTCAGTGATGCCGATGCGCTCCAGAGCTGTCAGTACGCAGCGGCGTCCGGCGCCGTTGAGGGGGGTATATACCAGCTTCAGGCCGGCATCCTTGCACAGGCCGGGATTCACCTGTTCCTCCAGCACACGGCCAATATACCGCTGAACCAGTTCTTCGTCGATATACTGGATCATGCCGCTGTCCAGCCCCTGCTGGAAGGGAACGTGGCGCACACCATCGAAAATATCGGTTTTAAGAATATTGCTCATCACAGCCGAGGCAATTTCACCGGTGATCTGGCAGCCGGTCTCATCATAGGCCTTGTAGCCGTTGTACTTGGAGGGATTGTGGCTGGCGGTAATATTGATGCCCGCGTCACAGTGGAGCTCCCGCACCGCATAGGACAGGGCCGGTGTGGGCATCAGCTCCCGGTAAATATAGGCCTTGACGCCGTTTGCCGCCAGCACCGCCGCGCTCTCCTGGGCAAACAGGGTGGAATTGATGCGGCTGTCATAAGCGATGGCCACCGAGGGGGTCTTTTTCACCGTCAGAAGATAATCCGCCAGGCCCTGGGTAGCTCTGCGGACGGTATAGATGTTCATCCGGTTGGTGCCCGCTCCCAAAACACCCCGGAGACCGGCGGTGCCGAACTCCAGATCGCAATAAAAGCGGTCCTTGATCTCCTCCGGCTTTCCCTGGATTTCCGCCAGCTCCTTGTTGAGAGCCGGGTCCTCCAGCGCTCTGGACGACCAGTTTTCATACTGCTGCATGATCTCCATACTTAAAAGCTCCCTTCCGCCCTTGTGGAGGGCACCAATTCACACTTCATAACCGGACCCGGCGGCCCTGGAGCAGCCTGTCCTTACATACATTTATGATAATCCATCACAGAAAATGTGTCAATCGATTCCAGGGGAAATTTGCCTGCCTTTCCCCATGCCCAGGGGTGATGTTCCATGTTGTAATTCCTGACGGAAACCGCTATACTGAAAAAGAAGACAACCTAATCCCAAAAGCTTTTCAACACAGCGGCGAGGCTGTTGGAGCGTATCTTCCAATCGCCCGCCCATCATGGCTTAGGGCCAAAAAGGGGGACTGCCTGTGTACTGCGCCCTTTCCTCTCTGGGGCTGGAAGGCATCGACAGCTATCCGGTGACAGTGGAAGTGAATTTTTCCCGGGGAATGCCCCATTTTGATGTAGTCGGTCTGCCGGACGCGGCGGTGCGGGAATCCAAAGACCGGGTGCGGGCCGCCCTTGCCAATCTGGGCTTTTCCCTGCCGGATGCCCGGATCGTGGTGAATCTGGCTCCCGCGGACACCAAAAAAACCGGCTCCCTTTATGATCTGCCCATCCTGCTGGGGATTTTGTCCGCCTCGGGACGATGTACCCTTCCTTTGGAGGGAAGCGCCTTTGTCGGGGAGCTTTCCCTGGACGGCCAGCTTCGGCCGGTCAATGGGGTGCTGTCCATGGTGCTGGAAGCCCGCAGGCAGGGCCTCCAGCGGATTTTCATCCCCTACCAGAACGCCGCCGAGGGCAGCGCTGTGCCGGACTTCCCGGTGTACCCTGTCCAGCGGGTGGAGGAGATCATCGCTTTTCTCCAGGGGAAAAGCCCTCTGGAAAAAGCTTCGGAGATGACCTTTACCGCTCCCGCCCAACCACCCATGCCTGACCTGGCTGACGTCCGGGGACAGGAGAACGCCAAACGTGCCCTGGAGGTCGCCGCTGCCGGGGGACATAACCTGCTGCTCATCGGGCCCCCGGGCACCGGTAAAAGTATGCTTGCCAAGCGTCTGCCCTCCATCCTGCCGCCCCTCTCCTTTGAGGAAGCGGTGGAGAGCACCCGGGTTCATTCCATTGCCGGAGCGCTGCCTCAGGGGCTGCCCTTGCTGACGGTCCGGCCTTTCCGGGCGCCTCATCATTCCATTTCTTCCGCCGGTCTGGTGGGGGGAGGAGCGCCTCCACGCCCCGGAGAGATCTCGTTGGCCCACAATGGGGTGCTGTTTCTGGATGAGCTGCCGGAGTTTCCCAAGGCGGCCATGGAAAGCCTGCGTCAGCCCCTGGAGGATGGCACTGTCACCATTTCCAGAGCCGCCGCCCGGGTCCGTTACCCCAGCTCCTTTATGCTGGTGGCCGCCATGAACCCCTGCCCCTGCGGCTATTTCGGACACCCCACCCGACCCTGCCGGTGCAGTCCCACCAAGGTGGCCATGTACCTGGGGCGGATCAGCGGTCCGCTGCTGGACCGGCTGGATATTCATGTGGAGGTGCCGCCGGTGGACTATGACGCCCTCTCCTCCGCCGCTCCGGGGGAATCCTCCGCTCAGGTGCGCTCCCGGGTGATAAAGGCCCGGCAGCTTCAGCAGCAGCGGTACAAGGATGCGGGTATCCCCTGCAACGCCCGGTTAACTCCAGCTCTGCTGCGCCGTTTCTGCTCTCTTACCGACGACGCTGCCGCCCTTCTCAGAGCCGCCTATGATAAAATGGGCCTGTCCGGCCGCTCCTATGACCGGCTGTTGAAGGTCTCCCGAACCATCGCGGATTTGGAAGGGAGCGAAACGATCAACTCAGACCACATCGCGGAAGCCATTCAGTTCCGCAACCTGGACCGGAAATACTGGCAGCCGGACGTATCGGAGATGTAAAACCACCTGCCATCAGATATCAGCCTCGATGGAAGCTGCCCTCACTCTTTACGGTTTGCTGGGGAGAGATCTCCAGCCCAAACAAAAGCCTTTTATCCAGGGGATGGACAGCAGAAAAACCTTCCCATCATATCCACAGGAGGTAAGCCATGAAGCGAAAGCAAAAAATAAGGTACTGGGCGATCCTTTTTCTTCTGGTCATTGTGGCAGCGGCAGCCGCTTTCTTCCGGGAAAAGCCGATGATAAAGCAGGAGAACAACCCTCAGATCACATTTATCAGCGCTACCTTTGAAAAGGATGGCAGCACCTACGATGCCGACATTCCCGGAGAAGAAATTTCACAGCAGCTCAATGACGCCCTCACCTCCCTGTTCCTTGAGGCGAAAATCCGAAACCGGTTCTTTCTTCCTCCGCAAAACTACACCGTTTCGGAAAACTCGGTGTATTTCACAATCAAAGTATCGCTGGAACAGGCGGATACCCTGTCCATGCTGGTGAATCTCTGCAATCTTCCCTCATATAATTCCGCCCAGTTCGGCGATACCCATTATCATATTTCCGGGCAGGAGGAGTTATATGAAAAGGTATATGACCTGCTGGAGGATACCATATCTGTTTATGCCGTAAAACGGTAATCTGCTTTTTTCTGTCCCTGTGGGGCGGCTCCTGCATGGAGTTCTCCAAAACAAACATTGTATAAAGCGTCCGGGCCCCTTCCCACAACGGAAAGAAGCCCGGACGCTTTGTGTGTACGAGGAATCTATGAAATTTTCTCTTTTTTCAGCAGCAGGAGCAATCCTGATACACCCAGCGGATGGCATCAGGGAAACGGACCCGCCATTCCTTCTGGTTGTGAATGGCGTCGGGATAGATATTGTACTTGATCCGCTCTGTGGGTACCCCATGATCCAGATAATTCTGATAGAGATCATTGGCTCCCTGGAGGAACTCCTCCTTGGTGGTCATGCGGCCAAACTCATTGGTGCCCACATCCATATAGATGTATTTCAGATGATCATAGGAACC
The DNA here is from genome assembly GCF_900104675.1 of Angelakisella massiliensis. Classification (GTDB taxonomy): domain Bacteria; phylum Bacillota; class Clostridia; order Oscillospirales; family Ruminococcaceae; genus Angelakisella; species Angelakisella massiliensis. Next base: position 668,203 of record NZ_LT629945.1, read on the forward strand.
GGCATCCAGAGTCTCCTTGAGGCAGTCCATCCAAATGCAGACAGCGCTGCTCATGGCCAGCAGCCGTCCAAAGACCTGGGGATAGGTGAGGGCAGCGTAGATGCTGATCAGGCCGCCGGTGCTGTAGCCGCAGATACCGGTCCACTCCGCTTCGGGCTTGGTGCGGTAATGGGCGTCGATCCAGGGCTTGAACTCCCCTGTCAGCCAGGCCAGATATTCCTTGCCTTTGCCCTCGATGCGAGGCTCAAACTTCTTTTCCGGCGGAACATCGAAATTCTTGGTATAGGGAGAATATTGGGCAGTACGCAGAGCATGGTCCTCGGGGGATTCGATGGCCACCAGGATGATCTCCGGCATAAATTTGCCGTAATCCTTGTAATACTGCTCAAAGCGGAGGCTCTCCGCGCCCCAGAAGGCCTGGTCGTCCCGGAAAACATCCTGGCCGTCGTTGACATAAAGCACAGGATAGGACTTTCCGCTGTTCTCATAACCATTGGGTGTCAACACCCGTACCCGGACAGGACGGTCCAGTGTGGTAATTTTGGTGTCAATAACATCAATTTTCATTTTTGTCTCCTTTCACCGCGGGGCGCTGGGCCCCAAAGCTGTCACAGGTCGCGGAATACCCACCGTACAGCGTCTGGAAATCTCAAACGCCAGGCACGCTGGTCATGGGTCATCCCCTCGATCACCTGATACTGCAAATGGTCTTCATCAAATCCATAACTGATAAAGCGCTGGTTCATAATGGCCGTACCCGCCATGTATTGCTCCGGGGTGGTATAACGCCCCTGTTCCCTGGTGCTGACGTCCAGATAAATATAGCGGACATGATCCATATTGCTGCTGTCCAGGGTCTTGTCCAGGCAGTCCATCCAGATATAGAAAGCACCGCTCATCACCAGCAGCCGGGAGAAATACTGGGGATAGCACAGCACCCCATAGGTGCTGACAATGGCGCCGGTACTGTAGCCGCCCAGGGCGGTGTATTCCCCTTCGGGACGTGTGCGGTAGTTGGCGTCGATCCAGGGTTTCAATTCACCGGTGATCCACTCCAGATAGGCTTTGCCGTCCCCCTGAATGTCCGATTCAAAGTTGACCCCCTCCGGCACCTCAAAGTGCTTGGTGTAAGGGGTATACAGCTTGGTGCGTACAGCATTGTTCATGGGGCAATCGATGCCCACAATGATGATTTGGGGCAGATAGCGGCTGTATTGGCGGTAATACTGGGCATACCGCAGGCTGTGTCCATTGACCGCGTCCTCGTCATAAAACAGGTCCTGTCCGTCGTGCATATACAGCACCGGATAGCGGCAGCTGCTGGTCTCATAGCCATCGGGCGTCATGACCCGGAAGGTCACATCCATGTCCAAGGAAGTCAGCTTGGTCTGATATACCTGGATATTCATTTCCCACCTGCTTTCTCTGCGGTCTGCGGTTGCTCCGGGGTCAGAAGATCCCAAGCCATCTTGGACAGCAGCAGTGTATCCCCATTGCTCAGGAGAGTCTGATAAACCGGTTCTTTCCTCATTTGGGTCAAATGCCAGGAGGCATGAAGGAGCTTCTTGTTTGAGCCGGCCTTCATTTCTTCCAGCAGCACTCCATAGATAAAGCTTTCTATGACCAAAAAATCATTGAGCCGTATTCCCTCCTGCCGCAGCAGATCCTGATGACAGAGGGGGCACCGCTCCCACTTCAGTTCTGATAACGGCAGCAGCTCCGGCTGACAGGCCAGGGCCTGTTCATCCACATCCAGCAGGTACAGCATCTGACCGTCCACTCCATAGATGCAGTTTTTACCAGAATCTTTCCCGACAGATAAAGCGTATCCTCCCATCGGCACAGCAATACCGGCTGGAAGCTCTCCTCCGTTCGGCGGTAGCCAAAGGTGAATCGCCGCTGCGGAGGGATTCCCCAATCATCCATCCCTTTCTCCAGCCGCTCCAGGCTCTTCTGCTCCAAAACGGCCAGCTCCGCCAGAAGTTTTCCCTGCTGGCGCTTTCCGTACAGCAGGGCCAGCGCCAGGTAGCAAAGACCGATCAGCAGAAATACAGGATTGCTGGTAAACATATACAGCACCGTGGGCACCAGTACCAGCAGCAGGCGCTGATTATTCTCCCGATGGAGGCGCACCCATCGCAGGGTATAGTCCCGATAAGGACCATTCACCTGAAACTCCAGTTGTTTTCTCTGCTGTTTCATTCTTTCACTCTCCCGGAAAGCGGCGTTGCCGCCTGAGTAAGATCAAAAGACAGCCGCGAGCCATCTGATCGCCGCGGCTGTCTTTTCACAATGCCGAAGCATTGGGCTGCAATGAGCTTTTAAAGGAATCTGCCAAAGAAGAAGGATGCTACTACCAGCATGATGGCGCCGCCGATACGGGAAGAGATCTGCGCGTAAGACATCATTTCCATCCGGTTTGCCGCGCCCAGGCACTGAACGTCGCCGGAGCCGCCGCCGTTGGCCATGCACAGACCAGCGGTCAGCATGGATTCCACAGGATAGAACTTGAATACCATACCCATCAGATAGGTACCGATCATAGCGCCCGCCACAGTGGCGATGATGATCAGCAGGTTGGCAGGGTTGGTGAACACCTTGGCATAGTCAGACAGGTTGGTGCCGATACCGACAGTGATCATCAGCGGGAAAGACATATACTTGACGAAGAACATCTGCATGCCCTTGGCGCCAGCCCGGATCTCGGGAGGCAGGATGTTGGAGATGTTCAGGATCGCCACCAGAATGACCATGAAGGCGAACTGATGGATGGTAAAGCCCAGATCCAGGTGATTGTTGATGATGGAGATATGGTTTGCATAAAGGGTAGCCAGGTTGTAGCAGAACAGACCCAGAACAAGGCCGGTGGCATAGTCCATGGGACCGGGCTTGATGCTGGCAGCAGGATCATTGCTGCCGACGTTCTCAAAGCCCTTCATCAGCTGGCCGTTACCGGTGAGGGAGGGCTTCGCCTGGCCCAGCTTATTGAGCAAAGCACTGCAGAATACTGCCACCAGGTTGCCCAGGCTGATAATGGCGAATGCGGAAGCAAACCAGGTGGAAGCGTCTCCGCCGGTGGCAGCTGCCCACATCTTGCTCATGGGCTGGATGCCGGCGCCATTGCCGCCGCCCATGATGGGAATGGCATAGGTCATGATGGCTTCCAGCGCGCCTACGCCGGTGACAGCGCCCACAATACCGGCCAGACCCAGAGCGCAGGCCACACCGGCGATGATGGTGGGAATATATCCGGCAAAAGAGCGGATGAGCATTTTACGGTCAACAGACAGAACGGAACCGGTGATCAGCACCAGAATGTACAGATCCAGGAAACCGGTGGTGCCGTTGAAGGTGTTCAGGGCGTCTTTGGCACCCTGGCCGATGAGATTGAAGGTGTTCAGGGCACCGGCTGCCAGGCAGGTAAACAGCATACCGCCGCCGAACCAGGTATTCCAGACCGGAATATGGTCGCCCACCCAGCCCAGAAGAGTACCGACAACCAAAGCGAAGCACAGCGCGCCCACCATGTTGGAGAGCATGATGTCCTTGGCTGCCACGAAGATCATCACAACAAACAGGATCAGGAACATCCACAGCGGAAATCCCAACAATTTGGTTTCTTTCAATTTGTTCATTTTCGCGATCCTCCTCACTTTACGACAACAGATGATAAATCGATTTACCTCATGCCCTTATGATAGTCACATTTTGTCGGAAAGTCAATCTCATTTTATAAAAATCATTGTTTTAACAATATTTTTTTGTATCTTTTGTGCATTTTCCCTTGCGAAATCTATCAAAAATCCCGATTTGTTGGATTTAGTAAAACGTTTTTACTTCTTTTGTTTGATTATTTGTGTCAAATAGTCTAAAATAAAAGTGAACTCCCGGGAGTGTTTTTGAAAAAGAGGTGTGCGAAATGGGGGTCACCATCAAGGATGTGGCTAAAAAAACCGGGCTGTCCATCACCACGGTTTCTCTGGTTCTCAACAAAAAAGACAACCGGATCTCGGAGCGGACCCGGCAGCTGATCGAATCCGCCGCTCAGGAGCTCAACTATACGCCCAACCCCACGGCGGTCAGCCTGGTTACGAAAAAAACCCGGATCATCGGATTGATCCTGCCCGAAAACGGATATTACCATTTCTCCACTCTGCTCCGCTCAGTGGAAAGCGCCTGCCGCAATGCCGACTACTATCTTATGGTCTCCATCGCCAGGCCCGGAGCGGAGGACGCTTTGCTGCAGATTGAAAATTTCATCAAGAAAAAGGTGGACGGCCTGATTTTTGATCCCAGCTGTCTGCCCATTGACTCTCCCGGCTACCTGGAAGCCCTCAGCCGGGTCAATATACCTGTGGTCTCCCTGGGATGCGTGGGACAGCGGCTGCTGGCCAATTCCATCGCTCCTTCCCACCAGCAGGGGGGCTTTCTGGCGGTGACCCATCTGCTGGAACTGGGTCACCGGAAGATCGGATGCATCACCGGACCAGCTGTTTATGACAGCTCCCTGAGTTTCTGGCGGGGTTATCGGGACGCCATGGAGGAATATGACCTGAGCGTGGATCCCCTTCTGCTTTTCCAGGGACCCTATGGGGTGGAAACCGGACACACAGGTTTCCGGAAGCTGATTGATCATGGCATCACAGCCATCGTGACCGCTTCGGATTTGATTGCCTGCGGCGTATGGCATGAAGCCACCCAAAAGGGGCTTACCATACCTGATGATCTGTCCATTGTCGGCTATGGAGATTCCTTCCCCACCTCTTATTTTAACGGAGAGTTGACCAGCATCACCATGCACTTCGACCGCATTGCCCGAAAGGCGGTCAATCTCATCCGTAAATGGGACGAGTGTAATGGCCCCCTGCCTCCTGAAACGATCTTTCCCTCGTTGATTTCCCGAAAAAGTTCGGCGCCCCCGCAAACTGTCCCTGCTATATGAGCACCCGTTTTTCATCAGGATACCGGGAGATTTTCGGCTCCGGCTTACAGAACATCCACCTGTTTCTGTGGAGCAAACTTCTTCGTTTTTCTCAAACTGATTGCTGGGCAGCCTGAAGAATAAGGGCGGCGGAGACTTGCATCTCTGCCGCTGCTTCCAGGGGAACCCGGTCCCCCTGGATATGCCGCCTGGTTCCTGACGAAACCAACGGCGATACCCCCGGTTTCGCGCCCTGGTGGGCGCGGGTCGTGGTATAAAAATCAGGCGCATGTCCTGATTTTTATGATTTTCAATTTTTATTTGTTCCTTGAAAATAAACTTTTTTACAGTCTAAGGGCGGCGGAGATTAGCATCTCCGCCGCCCTTAACGTTTTTTATCAGGTTTCTGTCAGAAAGGAGAACCCAAAACACCCAAGGTTTTCACGCTTTCTGCGGGTCACGCTTTTGCTCCTGTGCGTCCTCCATCCGGGATTGCCGGCGAAGCCGCTCCAGAATCAGCGCCATCAGCAGCGAACAGGCCCACACTGCCCGAAGGCCCCACCACTGGGTACAAGCGGTACCCAGTGCGGCTCCCACACAAAAATAAAAGATGATACAAAAATAATGGAAGCTGTTTTTTCCCGCCTGGCCATCATGGTCAAACCACCAGCGGCACAACTGATCCACTGCCGAACGAAGATTGCCTGTGCACATGGTAGTGGCGTAGGGCAGCCCGGAGACCTTACGGAAACTGTTGTACTGCATGGCAGAGGCGAAGGAAATGGTTACCGTCACCACCGGATTGGGCACCGAGGCAGGCAGCAGACCGATCACCAGCAGAATCGCCGCGTCCACCCCCAGCACTACCCGCCGCCAGCCATCCCCTCTCTGGGCGGCGCAGACCCGGCTGATGTATTCGGTGACGATGATGCCAATGGTAAAGGCGGTGATGGGGACAAAATAATAAAGGGCCTGGGTCCATTCCCCTCTGGTGAAGCGCATACTCAGCAGCACCATGTTTCCGGTTTGGGCGTAGGCAAAAACGCCGCCCCGGGTAATATAAGTATATGCGTCCAGAAATCCCCCGGCAATGGCCAGCAAAATACCTGTTTCCAGCCGCTCATGGATTTTATCCATTCTGACCTTCTCCTTTCCTTCATCCCCTCTTGGGCAACGCATCCCAGCCTGAACTGGGGAGGGACGAATTTTCATTGCAATGACCCCTGTACCGTGAAAAAACTCAAGATGATTTCTCTGGCATCAGCGCTCCGGCTTTTCTTCTGAAAAAAAGACGAAGCAAGCGACATATCGCCTGCCCCGCCTGAAAAGTACAGACCAACCCCGGGTCTGCCACAGAGCACCTAAGCTTTCACAGAAGCAAAACAAAAAGCCTGGAGCCTGATGGCTCCAGGCTTTTGCCTGGTGCGGATGACAGGACTTGAACCTGCATGCTTGTGGGCATATGAACCTGAATCATACGTGTCTGCCAATTCCACCACATCCGCATTTTCAGTTGTCGTGGTTCTTTTGGTTTCCCGAAGAACGCTTGCTTATTATAGCATCGCTTTAAGCCGGTGTCAACACCTTTTTCTATTTTTTTCGCAAAAATTTTTTGAGGTGGATTTCTGAGGTCAGACAGTTTTCGACCTTTCCTTCCCCGCCCGCTTTTTATGGTGCGAAAACGGCTCTCTTTCTCCTTGGATTCCCTTTCAATTCCACCTGAAACCGTTGAAATTTTACGCCGCGGAACGTATAATAGGTACTGTTCGGACTTTTTGATTATTGATATCACTGCAGTCTCCGGCCATCCGGCAGACTGGGAAAGGGAGCGTCTGCTTATGAGCCTGCAACCCTCTACCAAAGCATCGGTCTTTTTTGACCGTCTGAAAACAAAACAGGTCGCCATCATCGGCATCGGCGTCAGCCACACCAACCTGATCCGTATGTTCCATCAGAAGGGGATCCCCGTGGTGGTCTACGACCGCCGCACCCGGGAAGAGCTGGGGGCTATCGGGGATGAGTTTGAATCCCTGGGCATCCCCATGGAGCTGGGTCCCAAATATCTGCGCCGCCTGGGCGGGGATATCATTTTCCGCACCCCCGGTATGAATTTCCATTCCCCTGAGCTTCAGGCCGCCCGCCGGGCCGGTTCCATCATTACCAGTGAGGTGGAGGTATTCTTTGACCTCTGTCCCGCCACCACCATCGGCATCACCGGCAGCGACGGCAAAACCACCACCACCACCCTCATTGCCGAAATGCTCAAGGAAGCGGGAAAAACCGTTCATCTGGGCGGAAACATCGGCCGGGCGCTGCTGCCGGATATTGAAAAGGTGCAGCCGGAGGACTTTGTGGTGGCGGAACTGTCCAGCTTCCAGCTGATCTCCATGCGCCAAAGCCCGGATGTGGCGGTGGTCACCAACGTCTCTCCCAATCATTTGGACGTCCATAAAGATATGGAGGAATATATCGAAGCCAAGGAGAACATCTTCCTCCACCAGAATGGCTTCGGCAAAACCGTTCTCAACGCCGACAACCTCATCACCAATGGCTTTGATAAGCTGGTGCGGGGCCGCATTGAAAAGTTCTCCCGCCTCTCCGCTGTTCAGCGGGGCGCCTGGATGGACAATTCCGGCGTCATCTGGTACTCCGACAATGACAGCCAGACCCGTCTGCTTCGCTCCGAGACCCTGAAGCTGCCGGGACAGCATAACGTGGAAAATTTCCTGGCTGCCGTCACCGCCGTTTGGGACTATGTCCCCAAAGAAGCCATGCGCAAGGTGGGCACCCAGTTCGCCGGGGTGGAGCACCGCATCGAGTTCGTCCGGGAACTCAATGGTGTCAAATGGTATAACGATTCCATCGCCACCAGCCCCACCCGTACCATCGCCGGACTGCGGTCCTTCGATCAGAAGCTGATCGTCATCGCCGGCGGTTATGACAAGCACATTCCCTATGAGCCCCTGGCTCCCGAGATTCTCAGCCATGTGAAGGTGCTCATTCTTACCGGCGCCACTGCCCCCCGCATTGAGGAAGCGGTCCGCAGCTGCAAGGGCTTCAGCGAAAGCGGCCTGGCTATTCTTCACGCCGACAGCCTGCCGGAAGCGGTGCATCTGGCTCAGGTAGCTGCCGGCCCGGGGGATATCATTTCCCTTTCTCCTGCCAGCGCCAGCTTCGACCAGTACCCCAATTTTGAGGCCAGAGGCCGCTACTTCAAAGAGCTGGTCAACGCCCTGGAGTAAAGGCGCCCCCCTTTTGATGCTGCCGGGAGAGAGAATGCGTTCTCTGCCCAACGGTGACTTTCTTTTGTTCGTTTTCATAGTTGAGGGGGCGGCAGGCCGATTCGCCGCCCCCTGCCTTTTCTGGCCTTTTGTCATGTAACGCAGCATCGTCCCTTTGAGGACTTTATCCATTGGCGGAAAACGTTCTCTATGATGGCATTTTTCGGATTTTCAAATAAAAGGAGGTATTTCTTCTATGACAGAGGAACGTATCTTGGACATGGCCCGACGCCTCACCCAGGTCCATGGGGTGAGCGGACGGGAATACCCTGCCGCTGCCGCGGCGGCGGAACTGCTGGCCCCCATGGGACAGGTGGAAATTTCTCCTCTGGGCAGCGTCTGCTGCACTGTCTGCCCCGGCGCTCCCGATGCCCCTCATATTGTATTGGAAGCTCATCTGGATCAGATCGGTCTGATCGTCACCCACCTGGAGGAAAACGGTTTTCTCCGGGTAGCCAACGTGGGCGGCTTTGACCGCCGTCTCCTTCCCGCCGCACCGGTGACCATCCACACGGAAAACGGAGATTTTCCCGGTGTGATCGCCTCGGTGCCACCTCACCTGGCTTCTGATGAGGACCGGGAAAAGCCCCCGAAGATTGAGGATCTGCTCATTGATACCGGCTGCTCCACCGAGACAGCCCGCCAGCGGTTCGCTCCCGGGGATCTGATCACCCTGGATGGCCATTTCACCCTGATGAACGAGAAATATCTGGTGTCCAACGCTCTGGATGACCGCATCGGCTGCGTATCGGTCATCGCGGCGGCGGAAGAGCTTCACCGCCTCCAGCCCGGCTGGAAGGTGACGGTGCTGCTGGCCTCCATGGAGGAGATTGGCGGCGGCGGCGCACCCACCTCCGCTTTCCATCTCACTCCTGACCAGGCTATCGCCGTGGACGTCACCTTCGGCAACGGCTTTGGCATTCCGGAGCATCGCTGCCGCAAGATGGGAGGCGGCCCCTGCGTGGGCATTGCTCCCGCGGTAAACCGGGAAATGGCTTCCCGGCTGATGGCAGTGGCGGAAGCCGCCGGCATCCCCTGGCAGCCTGAGGTGATGGGAGGACGCACCGGCACCGATACCGACGCCATCGCTTCCTCCGGACGGGGTGTCCGCACAGCACTGCTGTCCATCCCCCAGCGGAATATGCACACCATTGTGGAAACCATCCATCTGGATGACGTGATCAACACCGCCCGGCTGATGGCGGAGTATGTAAAGGAGGGTGCGAAGGCATGACCATCTATGAACGTTATCAGGACATGGCCGCTCTCCGGGGTATCTCCGGCTGCGAAGACCAGGTCCGGGAATATATTCTTGGGGCGGTGGAGGGCTTCTGCGAATCCGCTGAGACTGATCCCATGGGCAATCTCATCGTTCACAAAAAAGGTCTTCACCCCACAGCTCATAAAGTGCTCCTGTCCGCCCATATGGACGAGGTGGGTTTTATCATCACCTATATTGAGGATTCCGGTATGCTCCGTTTCAGCGCCGTGGGTGGCATCCTGCCCCCCGTTACCGCAGGACGGATGGTGGAGGTAGGACCCAACCGAATCCCCGGCGTCATCGGCTGCAAGCCTATCCATGTCCTCACCCCGGAGGAAAAGGAAAAATATACTCCCCTGTCGGAAATGCTCATTGATATCGGCGCTTCCAGCAAAGAAGAGGCGGCCAAAATGGTCACTCCCGGGGACCAGGCCACCTTTATGGGGTCCTGCACCGATTTAGGAGAAGACTGCTTCTGCGGCCGGGCCGCTGATGACCGGGCCGGCTGCGCCATGCTCATTGAGCTGATCCGCCGTCCCCTTCCCTATGACTGCACTTTCGTCTTTTCCGTTCAGGAAGAGACCGGCTGCGCCGGAGCCAAGGCCGCCGCTTTCTCCCAGCGCCCCGAAATCGCCATCGCCGTGGAGTGCACCTCCGCTTCCGATTTGGCGGGAGTGCCGGGCCACAAGACCGTCTGCGCCCTGAACAAAGGCCCTGTGATCTCCTTCATGGACAAGGGAACCATCTATGACCGGCAGCTGTACCGGGATGCCTGCGCCGCCGCTGACAAAGCGGGGATCCCCTGGCAGACCAAAGAACTGGTGGCCGGCGGCAACGAGAGCCGCAGCTATCAGGCGGGGGCTGCCGGAGCCAAGGTGCTGGCGGTATCCACTCCCACCCGGTATATCCATTCCGCTTCCTGCGTCGCTTCCAAAAAGGACCTGGAGGATGGAGCAAAGCTGCTGGAAGTGCTGATTGAAACCTTCGGCGGATGATTGCCTGGATCAATCCTGACGACCCCCGTCTTTTCTCGGCGGGGGCCCATCCATGTCTGGCCCCTCTGACTCAGTCCTGGGCGGCACTCCATCGTCCAGGCGCCCCGGTGGAATGTTGGCTGGCGGTGGCGGAGGAGGAAGGACCCGCCCGGGGGACTGTCTGTCGGGTGGGAAACGGAACCGTTATCGCCTCCCTGCCTCCGGAGGATTGGGAAGAGGGAGCCGCTTTTCTGCGGATGATTGGCTTTGCCGCTCTGGAAACCAATCTTCCCCCTTCTTTTTTCCCCGAGCTTGAAGCAACAGAATTTGCAGCCATGATCTGTCCCCACCTGATTTCACAGCCACCTGTGGGACCAGAAGTGGAAGTCCTCCCCGCCCAGGAATGGGAGCCTCATTTGAATGTGGGCACCTTTTCCACCCTCCAGTGCCGGTGGGGCGCTCTACCCGGGGAAGCACGGGATGGATTTCTTTCCACCAGCCTCCTGCGGCAGCGTCAGGGACTGGGACAAAGCTTCTTTTTCCTTCTGGGTGGGGAACCAGTCGCCCTTTCCGCTGCTTCTCCCCTGGGCCATACCTGGGGCACTGTAGGGGCGGTTGCGGTGGACCCCAAACATCAGGGCCGGGGACTGGGGCGTCTGGCCGCATGGCATGCTGCCCGCTTTATAAAGGAACAGGACAAGGTTCCTGTTCTCTGCTGCGTTCCCCCCCTTGCAAAATTGTATCGTCCCCTGGGATTCGAGGAAATCCAGCCGGTGTATCGATATGTGGCCAAGGGATGAGAGGGCGGTCTTTTCCCAGGTATGTGAAGCGAAGATTTGTGCCGGGGGACAGGGAAGTACGAAGGGATGCGCCCAAAGGGACTCTCGCGGGGGCAAAGTCCATTCCGTTACGGTCCCCTGGGCGGGGACCATCCACTTCATTTCCTTGCCCCCGCTCCTCCGAAAAAAGTCCCGCTCCCGTCCGGCTAAAGGCTTGCAAGCGCGCCTTATTGACGCCGTCTGGTCGCTAGCAACTTTTTTCGGGCGGAGGCTATTAAAATTCAAGAGGAAATTTTGGTAGTACCGCAAATGTGCGGCTCCAAGGCGGCGCAGCTTAGCTGCGCCGCCCCTGAAGAGAGTGAAACTGGTGGCTTGCAAGAAAAGGGACTTATCATCTCATTTCATCTTACAAGCCTTGTGATTTTCTGGAGAGCTGGAGAAACCCGCTGGCGGCGGTTTATCCGCCGCCTATAAAAGAACAAAACCGGCGGTTTGCAGGAGAGCGGTCCTGTTTGTTTACTTTCGTCTCAAGCTCCATCCGCCTGGGGCGGATTTGAATTCTACCTTATCCGCGCAACGGAATACCGGTTCCGCATCAAATAAAAACACCGTCGCCCGGAAAAAGTTGCTAGCGCAGCGGAGGCGTCGGGAGGGCGTTTACTACCCTAAAGGGCACAGGCAACCGAGCAGCCGAAGCAAGCGTGACTTTTCCCGGAGGAGCCGACACAAGGGAGCGGGCGGATAGCCCCCGCTCAGGGGGCTGGAGCATAGCGGACTTTGTGTCGGCGAAGCGGTACGCTGGCGAACTTTGCTTCCTTTGGTTCGTTCCAAAGGAAGTGCCCGCCCGGCATGAGGGCTGCAGACTGACGATACCACAAAAAGTATGCCTCCCCGGCTGTGCCGGGTCCAGATACTTTCCCTCCATATTCCAAAAGGAATTTTGTTTTTGTACTGAAGTGGAGGGGCGACTTGAAGCGATTTTCCGAGCGTACTGGGCGGGGAAGCAAAAGCAGCCGTTCTTTTTTCCTTATAAAATGGAAATAACCAACGCCCGGGAAAAGTTGGTAGCGCAGCGAAGGCGTCGGGAAGGCGTTTACCAACCAAGCAGCCGAAGCAAGCGGGACTTTGTCCCGCCGAGCATGAGGGCTACAGACTGACGATACCACCCCCGGCTGCGCCGGGCCCGCAATTCTGTATTCCATTTTCTTTTTTCAACCAAATCTTTCCCCGCAAATTATTTTAAGGCAATACCGCACAGAAAAAAGTGCCAGATACCGCCAAGTGTGATATAATAAACCTATGGATAAACAGATGACGATTTCCGCATTCAGTGACGAATTGGCACAGGTGCGGACGAAGAAAAAGGAATTTCTCAGTCAGATTGAACGGATTGTCCCGTGGAAGGAATGGCTTGCCATGATTCAGCCGTGCTATTACAAAGGAGAGCGCGGCAACAAACCCTATCCGCTGGAGATCATGCTCCGACTGTATCTGCTGCAAAACCTCTATGACCTGAGTGATGAGGCCACAGTGGCAGAAGCCATCGACAGCCGCGCATTTTCGGAGTTCTGCGGTGTCGATTCCAGCAACCAGGTTCCGGACGGGGATACCCTTGGCCGGTTCCGGAACTTGCTGATCAAGAACGGACTGCAGGAAAAGTTGTTCGCTCAGGTGGTAGCTGCGCTCATGGAACGTGGCCTCATTCTGAAAAAGGGCACCATTGTAGATTCCACCATCATTTCCGCCCCCTCTTCTACCAAGAATAAGGAAAAGAAACGGGATCCGGATGCCCATCAGGTCAAGAAGGGCAACACCTGGCACTTTGGGTACAAAGCACATATCGGCGTGGACAAGGACAGCGGACTGGTTCACACAGTGGAAGCCACACCGGCAAATGTCCACGACGTTGCGGAAGTGCCGAAATTGTTGACGGGAGAGGAAGAAACAGTCTATGGAGACAGCGGTTATCTCGGCGCAGGTAAGCGCGAAGATGCCGTAGTCCGAAACAAAGCTGGCCGGAAAATCAAGTACAAGATCAATCGTCGTCCATCGCAGATGAAGAAACTGAGCAAAAGCGGACAGTACGCAGCAAAGAAAGCGGAACGGGCGAAATCTTCCGTCCGGGCAAAAGTAGAGCATGTATTCGGTGTCGTTAAGAAGCAGCTGCGTTTTCGAAAAACACGATACCGAGGGCTTGAAAAGCAGCAAGCCAAATTCAATATCATGTTTGCGTTAGCAAATCTGATTCTGGCTGACAGACCCTGTCTGGCAGCTTGAGTTAGTGCGCCTTTGCGGACAAAAACTTCCGAGGTTATCCACAGTTTTTACTTGGCACCTGTTGTATAATGCGGATTGTGGCATTTATGCGGTATTGCCTTAAAAAAGTGGTTTTTGAAAGCCATGCGTCTGACATCTATCTGATTGTTGAAGAAGGATTCTACAAGCGTACCTTGGATATTCACCGAACACTAGGGTTGCTCTTGCACACTCAAGTCTCGATTCAGCAATTGCTTAAGCTGCCAGCGGAATGCTTTCATCCTAAACCAAAAGTAAACAGTGTCTTAATAAAACTTACCCGCCATACCACAGATGTTCCAGATAAATATTGGAAGCTATATACGTACTTNTTAAGGCAATACCGCACAGAAAAAAGTGCCAGATACCGCCAAGTGTGATATAATAAACCTATGGATAAACAGATGACGATTTCCGCATTCAGTGACGAATTGGCACAGGTGCGGACGAAGAAAAAGGAATTTCTCAGTCAGATTGAACGGATTGTCCCGTGGAAGGAATGGCTTGCCATGATTCAGCCGTGCTATTACAAAGGAGAGCGCGGCAACAAACCCTATCCGCTGGAGATCATGCTCCGACTGTATCTGCTGCAAAACCTCTATGACCTGAGTGATGAGGCCACAGTGGCAGAAGCCATCGACAGCCGCGCATTTTCGGAGTTCTGCGGTGTCGATTCCAGCAACCAGGTTCCGGACGGGGATACCCTTGGCCGGTTCCGGAACTTGCTGATCAAGAACGGACTGCAGGAAAAGTTGTTCGCTCAGGTGGTAGCTGCGCTCATGGAACGTGGCCTCATTCTGAAAAAGGGCACCATTGTAGATTCCACCATCATTTCCGCCCCCTCTTCTACCAAGAATAAGGAAAAGAAACGGGATCCGGATGCCCATCAGGTCAAGAAGGGCAACACCTGGCACTTTGGGTACAAAGCACATATCGGCGTGGACAAGGACAGCGGACTGGTTCACACAGTGGAAGCCACACCGGCAAATGTCCACGACGTTGCGGAAGTGCCGAAATTGTTGACGGGAGAGGAAGAAACAGTCTATGGAGACAGCGGTTATCTCGGCGCAGGTAAGCGCGAAGATGCCGTAGTCCGAAACAAAGCTGGCCGGAAAATCAAGTACAAGATCAATCGTCGTCCATCGCAGATGAAGAAACTGAGCAAAAGCGGACAGTACGCAGCAAAGAAAGCGGAACGGGCGAAATCTTCCGTCCGGGCAAAAGTAGAGCATGTATTCGGTGTCGTTAAGAAGCAGCTGCGTTTTCGAAAAACACGATACCGAGGGCTTGAAAAGCAGCAAGCCAAATTCAATATCATGTTTGCGTTAGCAAATCTGATTCTGGCTGACAGACCCTGTCTGGCAGCTTGAGTTAGTGCGCCTTTGCGGACAAAAACTTCCGAGGTTATCCACAGTTTTTACTTGGCACCTGTTGTATAATGCGGATTGTGGCATTTATGCGGTATTGCCTTAATTATCTGACATAAAGGAGCATTGGACCCATGAACAACTTTTTCTCCATTGACCAGCGGTTAATGGATCTGGCCGCCCAGGCCGAGGAAACCGCCAGGGAAGCTTTCCGGCGGATCGATGAAAATTGCGAGTATAACAGTGCCAAGGTGCTTTCCGCCTTCATCCGCAACCGGGTGAGCGAATCCCATCTCAAAGGCACCACCGGTTACGGCTACGGTGACCGGGGCCGTGATGACCTGGACCGGGTGTTTGCCGACATTTTCGGCACCGAGGACGCTTTGGTCCGCCACACCTTTGTTTCCGGTACCCACGCTCTGGCCACCGCCCTGTTCGGCGTGCTGCGTCCCGGTGACCGGATGGTATCGGTGACCGGCAGCCCCTATGACACCATGGAAGAAACTATCGGCCTGCGGGGAGAAGGCACCGGTTCCCTTGGGGAATTCGGCGTCACCTACAGCCAGGTGGACCTGCTTCCTGACGGCACCCCCGACTATGAGGGCATCCGCCGGGAAGCTAAAGGAGCCCGGATGGTGTATCTCCAGCGTTCCAGAGGCTACAGCCTCCGCCCCTCGCTGAATATTGAAACCATCCGCTCCATCATCGCCGCCGCCCGGGAAGTCAATCCCGACGCCATTGTGATGGTGGACAACTGCTACGGCGAGCTGGTGGAGCGTCTGGAGCCCACCCAGGTGGGAGCCGATCTGGTAGCCGGTTCCCTCATCAAGAATCTGGGCGGCGGCATCGCCCCCACCGGCGGCTATATCGCCGGACGGCGGGACCTGGTGGAGCAGTGCGGCTACCGTCTCACCTGCCCCGGCATGGGCAAGGAAGTGGGCTGTACCCTGGATGTACTGCGGAGTATGTACCTGGGTCTGTTCAACGCCCCTGCCGTAGTGGCTGCGGCCCTGAAAACCGCCGCCTTTGCCGCTGCCTTCTACAGCCTGCTGGGCTTCCAGGTAACTCCCACTGCCAGCGAGGAGCGGACCGATATCATTCAGTCGGTGCTCTGCGGCGGTCCTGAGCAACTCATCGCCTTCTGCCAGGGTATTCAGAAGGGCTCCCCTGTGGATTCCTTCGCCGCCCCCGAGCCCTGGGATATGCCCGGCTATGACAGCCAGGTGATCATGGCCGCAGGCGCTTTCACCATGGGCGCTTCCATCGAGCTGTCCGCCGACGCTCC
Source organism: Angelakisella massiliensis (assembly GCF_900104675.1). Lineage (GTDB taxonomy): Bacteria > Bacillota > Clostridia > Oscillospirales > Ruminococcaceae > Angelakisella > Angelakisella massiliensis. The sequence goes on from NZ_LT629945.1 coordinate 684,366, forward strand.
CCTCCGGGAACCCTACGCCGCCTGGCTCCAGGGTGGTCTGACCTACCCCACCGGTAAAATCGGCGTTATCCTCTCCGCTCAGGAAATGCTGGAGCGTGGACTGCTGAAACTGTGATCCCGCTGAGTTTCACGCCCTCCATTGTAGAAAACAGCCTTTGAGCAGGTAAAAGGAAAGCTGTTTTCCTCAAAAACAACTGCTGGGGCTTTTGTAAGTCACGGGCAGTTTCCTTCAAAATTGTGATTTCCAACAAAAACAGGCTTTTTCTGCCGGATTTTCCCTGGCGGAGAGCCTGTTTTTTCCTGTCTCACAAAAAACGACAGAATTTTTTGTTGACAGCGCTGGCCGGGGAATGTATAATCATTTCCGTAATAAAAGATGTTTGTCATAAGTTGTGCTAATGCTTGCCATTAGGAACTCCGTTCCCAAAAGGAGGGTCGAAGGTCGGGAAAGAAACTGCTTTCTCCACAGTGGACGAGCATCTTTTTTCAGTTTGGAACCACCGCTCCTTTTTCTGCGGGGCGGGTCATTGGAAAGGAAGGAATCATTTATGCTCACAGCTATCACCGGCATCAACTGGGGTGACGAGGGCAAGGGCCGCATGGTGGACCTGCTCTCTCAGAATTATGATATCGTGGTGCGGTATCAGGGCGGCAACAATGCCGGCCATACCGTGGTCAATCACCTGGGGAAATTCATCCTCAATCTGCTGCCCTCCGGCATTCTTCGCCCGGAAGTGGTCAACGTCATGGGCAACGGCATGGTCATCGACCTGGCCCATCTCTGTGGTGAGATCGGACGTTTGAGAGATGCCGGCGTGGCCATCAGCCCCAAAAACCTGAAAATCAGCGACAAGGCCGTTATCTGCCTGCCCTATCATGTGATGCAGGATGTGCTGGAGGAGGACCGTCTGGGAGACGCCAAGTTCGGCTCCACCCGCCGGGGCATCGCTCCGGTATATGGGGACAAGTATCTGAAAAAGGCCATCCGTATGGGCGAATTGAAGACCCTTCCCGCTCTCAAGGAGCGTCTCAAGGGCATTGTGGAATGGAAGAACCTGACGGTGGAAGGTGCTTACCACGCCGCTCCGGTGCAGATGGAGGAGCTGTGGAGCTGGATCACCCAATATGGCGGCCAGCTGGTGGACTATGTCTGCGACACCGGCCTTTACCTGAACCAGGCTGCCGCCGAGGGTAAAAACATCATGTTTGAAGCCCAGCTGGGCGCGCTGCGGGATATCGACTTCGGTATCTATCCCTATACTTCCTCCTCCTCCACCATTGCCGCCTACGCCCCCATCGGCGCCGGTATCCCCAACCGGAAGCTGGATCAGGTGGTGGGCATCATGAAGGCTTACTCCACCTGTGTGGGCGAAGGCCCCTTTACCGCTGAGATGTTCGGTGAGGAAGCGGAAGCCCTTCGTCAGGCAGGCGGTGAATACGGCGCGGCTACCGGACGTCCCCGCCGTGTGGGCGGTTTTGATGTGGTGGCTTCCCGGTACGGCGTGCGGATGCAGGGAGCCGATGAGGTGGCTCTCACCAAGCTGGACGTCCTTTCCGGCATGGAGAAAATCCCCGTGTGCGTAGCCTATGAAGTGGAAGGCATCGGCCGGGTGGAGGAATTCCCCTGGGGCGACGAGCTGAACAAGGCAAAGCCCATTTACGAGTATCTCCCCGGCTGGCAGGCTGACCTGTCCCATTGCCGCCGGGTGGAGGACCTGCCTGCTGAGGCACTCTCCTATATCCGGTATATCGAGGAAAAGGTGAACTGCAAAATTAAGTACGTTTCTGTTGGACCAGAACGGGATCAGTATGTTACAATGGAATAAGGATCAACAACTTTAAACAGCCCGGGGCCGGGGAGGATGCCTTGATTTTGATTCATCCCGGCTCCAGGCTGAAATCATCATCTATGGAGGTTGCCATGAGCTACGACACCTATCAGTCTCCCCTCTCCTCCCGGTACGCCAGCCGGGAAATGCTGCATCTCTTTTCCTCCGACGCCAAATTCCGTACCTGGCGCAAGCTGTGGATCGCCCTGGCGGAGGCGGAGCAGGAACTGGGCCTGCCCATCACCGATGAACAGCTGGAAGAACTGCGGGCCCATCAGGAGGACATCAACTACGACGTGGCTGAGGCCCGGGAAAAAGAGGTCCGCCATGACGTAATGAGCCATGTCTACGCCTATGGTCAGCAGTGCCCCAAGGCTGCCGGTATCATCCATCTGGGGGCTACCTCCTGTTATGTGGGAGACAACACCGATCTGATCCTCATGACCCGGGCCATGGAGCTGATTCGGGACAAGCTGGTGCTGCTGCTGGGGGATCTGGCCAAGTTTGCCGACCAGTGGAAGAACCTGCCCGCTTTGGCCTACACCCATTTCCAGCCTGCACAGCCCACCACTGTAGGCAAACGGGCCACTTTGTGGATGGAGGAGTTGCTGCTGGATCTGGAGGATGTGGAGCACTGCTTGTCTACCGTCCGTCTGCTGGGCTCCAAGGGCACCACCGGCAGCCAGGCTTCCTTTATGGAGCTGTTTGACGGGGATGAGGAGAAGGTCCGGGCTTTGGATCAAAAGATCGCCGAAAAGATGGGCTTCCCCGGGGTTTATCCTGTTTCCGGCCAGACCTATTCCCGGAAGGTGGACAGCCGTTTCCTGAATGTCCTCTCCGGTATCGCTCAGTCCGCCTCCAAGTTTGCCAATGACATCCGCCTGCTCCAGCACATGAAGGAGATCGAGGAGCCCTTTGAGAAAAAGCAGATTGGCTCCTCCGCCATGGCCTACAAGCGCAACCCCATGCGCAGCGAGCGGATCAACTCCCTGTCCCGCTATGTGATGGCCGACGCCATGAACCCCGCCATGACCGCCGCCACCCAGTGGTTTGAGCGGACCCTGGACGATTCCGCCAACAAGCGCATCAGCGTTCCCGAGGCTTTTCTGGCCACCGACGCCATCCTCACCCTGTACCGCAATGTCTGCGACGGTCTGGTGGTTTATCCCAAGGTCATCACCGCTCATCTGATGCGGGAGCTTCCCTTCATGGCTACCGAAAACATCATGATGGACGCTGTCAAACGGGGCGGCAACCGTCAGGAGCTTCATGAGCGCATCCGGGTCCATTCCATGGCCGCCGCCAGAATCATCAAGGAAGAAGGCGGAGAAAACGACCTGCTGGAGCGGATCGCTGCCGATCCCGCCTTCGGCGTCACTCTGGAGGAGCTGAAAGCCATCCTCCAGCCGGAAAAATATGTGGGCCGCGCCCCCGGACAGGTCACCGAATTTTTGCGGGACGTGGTTGCTCCCGTTCTGGCCCGATATCCCCATATTAAAGCCTATGACGCGGAAGTACGGGTATAAAAGGATCTTATTTTTCTGTTGTCCCTGAGAAAACCGCTTTTCAGTGGGTAAAAATCCAAACCTCATCCAAATGCCCCCCGGTGCAGGCTATCAAACCTCCATCGGGGGGCGTTTCAGAAAAAATCTCACCCTAGATGGGCATCATTGTATCAGAAGGAATCTCCTGTTATAATGGGGGCGATGGAATCAGATAAGTCTCCGGTCACATCTTGTTCCAATAATCCCTACCTGTTGGAAGAAGTCCGAAAGCATCACCGTATTTGATTCAGGAGGTTTTTTTATGAAAGATGTACTGATTATCGGCGCAGGAATCGTCGGAACCGCCATTGCCCGCCGCCTTTCCCGATACAAACTGTCGGTGGCGGTTGTGGAAAAGGAGGCAGATGTCTCCATGGGGGCCACAAAGGCCAACAGCGCCATTGTACATGGCGGCTATGCCGAAGCTCATGAAAAAACAAAGGGCCGTCTTTGCTACAAGGGCCGAATCCAGTTTGAACAGCTGGACCGGGAGCTGAACTTCGGTTTTCGGAAAACCGGCAGTCTGGTGATGACAACCGATCCGGAAGACCTGCCCAAGCTCCAGAGTCTGCTGGAAAACGGCATCAAAAATGGCCTTAAAGACTTGAAGATTCTGGAACGGGAGGAGATTCTGGCTCTGGAACCCAACCTGAACCCCGATGTAGTCTACGCCCTTTACTGCGAGGGGGCAGGGGTCTGCTCCCCCTATGAAATGGCCATCGCCCTGGCGGAAAACGCTATCCATAACGGCGTGGAGTTTCATCTCAATACCCCTGTGGAAGCTATTGAGAAGAAAGAAGACGGATTCCTTGTTCATACCAGCGGGGGAGACTTTGAAAGCCGCTTTGTCATCAACTGTGCCGGCCTGTTCTCCGACCGGGTGGATCAGATGGTCAACCAGCCCACCTTCCATATCCGTCCCAGAACCGGAGAATATTTGTTATTCGCCCCCGGCACAGGAAAAGCTCTGAACACTGTGGTGTTCCAGATGCCCTCCAAAATGGGAAAGGGAATTCTGGTTACATCCACCTACCATGGCAATCTTCTCCTGGGGCCGGACGCCATTGATGAGGATGGAACCGTGGATCGGAGCACCCATGTGGACCGGCTGTACGCCATCTATCAGGCGGGCTTCCACACCACCTCGAAAATAGATCCCACCAAGTTCATCCGCAGCTTCACCGGCATCCGGGCAGTGGCCTCCACCGATGATTTTGTGATTGGAGCCACAGCGGTTCCCGGCTTTCTCAATGCTGCCGGTATTCAGTCCCCCGGCCTCACCTCCTCCCCGGCCATCGCTGACCTGATGGCAGAAATTCTTGGAGAACAAGGGCTGATACTGGAGGAAAAACCGGACTACGATCCCTACCGGGCTCCCATCATCAAATCCGGAAAGCAGCCCCGTCCTTTCAGCGAAATCAACAAACTGCTGGACATCCCCTCCTGCCCGGAAAAAATTATCTGCCGCTGTGAGCAGGTGGAGGAAGGAACCATCGTGGATTGTCTCCATCGGGGTATCCAGGTAACGACCGTGGACGGAGTTAAGCGGCGCACCCGGGCCTCCATGGGATTCTGTCAGGGGCAGTTCTGCCGTCCCCGGATCAAAGAGGTGATAGAACGGGAATATGGCATCCAGATCGACGGACGAACCGATGTGGAAAAGGAAGGCGCTTCCCGTGTGACCCGGGAGGAATTCATCCGCTGCTGCAAGGAGCGGCAGGAACAGCAATAATCACATCTTTGCCGTGAAAAGCAAAGGGGCTGGAGAATGATTCTCCGGCCCTTTTTTCGGTTAAAAAGTTTTGAGAGACAGGGAGATTTCCATTCTGTCAGTAAAAATAACAGGCCGCCTTTCGGCGGCCAAAGGTGGGGGCGGCGGATAAACCGCCGCCCCCACCCCTGAGCGTGTCGAAAAAATTCGACACGCTTCCAGGGGGACCCAGTCCCCCTGGATACGCCGCAGGTTCCTGACGAAACCAGCGGCGATACCCCCGGTTTCGCGCCCCTGTGGGCGCGGGTCGTGGTATAAAAATCAGGCACATGTCCCTCTGAGTGTGCCGAAGGCATTCGGCACACTTCCAGGGGGACCCAGTCCCCCTGGATACGCCGCAGGTTCCTGACGAAACCAGCGGCGATACCCCCGGTTTCGCGCCCCTATGGGCGCGGGTCGTGGTATAAAAATCAGGCACATGTCCTGATTTTTATGAGGATTTTAAATTTTGTTTGTGCCTTGAGATAGGTTTTTAGACAGACGCAGGGGGCGGCGGATAAACCGCCGCCCCCCTTGCCCTAAAACCGTTTCGGTGGGAATAGCCCTTTCTCAAAACTCTCTGTCAGTCCTGTTCCTTATGGGAAACGTCCTCCTGGCCGGAGAGCTCCTCATCGGGATCCGACTGTGCTGCTTCTTGCGAAAGCTCCTCCAAAGGCGGCATAGAAGCTTCATGGTCCTGACCCGGCTGATAGTCCGCCTCTCCGCTCTCCTGTTCCAGGGGGCCGCCAAAAGCAACCTGCTCCAGTTGGTCCGGAATCAGCGCCGGAGCCTCGGCAAGGAAACGGGGCGCCAGGAAAAACAGGTAACACAGCAGCGCCAGCAGGCTGATCACACTGATGACTGCCCCCAAAGCCAAACCAGGAGTTCGGTAGACAAAGCGGATTTCGGCATCTCCGGCAGGGACCCGCACCGCCATAAAGCCTACATTCACCTGCTCAATGATGGCTGTCTTGCCGTTGACTGTGGCGCTCCAGCCCTCATCATAGGGGACGCTGAAAAATACAAGCCGGTCCTGATCGAAGCTGGAATGGGCGGTAAAGCCGTCCCGGTCGATGGTGAAATCATCGCAGGCCATGGAACTGCGGCGGGCGGCATCGTAGCTGAAGTCCTCGTTGAGCACATCCCGCAGGAAGGTGTCCTCGTCCACCTGGGTCATCAGATCACTGTTGCGGCGGATGGCTCCTCCATCCAGATAGATGGCCCGAAGCAGACACCGGGAACGGTACTCCTTGGGAATCTCCTCCCAGTCGTCCTCGTCCATGTAATAATCATAGGCAAAGCCCATGGGAATGAAATTATCGTTTTGATAGATGTTGTAGCCCAGCCGCTGATCCACCAGGGTATAGCCAGGCATCACATCCTGCTCCGGCTCCGTTTCCTTGATATACAGCCAACGGACCGAAAGGAGGCTGCGCAGTTCAGGATACTTCACATCCGGCTTGGAGGAAACATCCCTTTTTACATCCACCTCCGGGTAAAACTCCATAATGGAAACCGGCACCACGCTGTGGAACGCCTGGATGTTGGGAATATTCCAATACATTCCCAGATTGTCGTTGCCGTTGTAGATATCGCTGCGGGCAAACTCGCCTTCCTCGTTCATGTTCATCTGATCCCGTCCCGGCAGACCTACTTCATAGATCCACTGATTGTTGGGATAGGTTGCTTTACCAATGAGCATGGCACAGGTGGTGAACAGAAAACAGCCCACCATGGTCATGGACAGGAGACGTTCCTTGAAATGAGGATGATTGCGGCTGGTGCGCAGCAGCAATGCCACCGCCAGAAAACCGGCCAGGGTGATACCCGCTGTAGCCAGGAACCGGCCCAGATGCTGATACATTCCAAAAACCCATTCATCCCCGGATTTTTTGGGGGTCAGGCCCACCATCACCAGGAACAGCGCCATCACCAGAGCGGTGATCCGCATTGCGGCAGCCAGGTCCACGCTTCCGTACGGACCCGATTCCTCAATGGCCTTGACGGTAGCCAGACACATCAGCAGCACCGGCATATAGAACCAGCGGGTATAATAGGAGTAGTTTTCCAGCACAAACAGATGGTTGAGCATGGGCACCATGGCCATGATAAAGGAGAGGATGAGCATCCGCTTGAGCCAATCCTTTTTGGGGCTCTTCCGCCGCAGCCATGCGATGACACCGGCGGCGCTGAACATAGGAATATAAGCGGACAGGGAGGACCAGGTGGCTCCCCGGTCAGGGAACCAGTTGTTGAGGGCAGGCATATCCGGCGCGAAGAAAATACTTTGAAGAATGCCCAGATACCGCTGGGGATTGCTGTAGTACCACAGAGAAGGCCCCAGCAGCAGATTGTCGGCGGTGGTGCGTGGATTTCCCATCACCGCCAGCACCGAGGGAAGGAAAGCTACCATGGCTAGGCCCATTCCCAGCACCGCTTCCACTGCCAGGGACAGGAACTTTCTCACACTCAGCCGCCACTTTGGATCGGTGAAGCGCACTAAGAAGTAGAAGGCCACAAAGAACACTTCTCCAATAAAGAACCAATAGTTGACCATGGCGTTGACGGTGATGGCCAGGGCAAAGCGTCCCCGCTTTCCTTCGGTCATGGCCTCCTCCAGACCGATGAGCAGCAGCGGGAAAAAGACGATCACTTCATGGAAATGGTTAAAGAAGATGTTGTAGACCGAAAAGCCGGAAAAGGCGTACAGCAGCCCGCCGATAACGGCGTACTCCGGGTCCCGGACAAAGCGCTTGAGGTACAGATAGGCGGTCAGGGAGGCGCAGCCGGATTTGAGCATCAGCAGCGGAGCCATCAGATAGGGAGTAAAGGCCGGAGGCACCAGCAGGGACAGCCAGAAAAAAGGGCTGAACAACAAATAAAAGCTGTAGGAGCCGATGAAGTTCGCACCCAGGTCTGTGTTCCAGTTCCACCAGATGTTGCCGGTGCGGACCGCTTCGTTGGCCAGCTGATAGAAGGGGATCTGCTGAACATTAAAGTCCCCGTAATAGAGAAACAGCCCCTTATCATAGATGATATAGGGCAGAAAGGCAGCAAAAGCCACAAAAACCCCCAGCAGAAAAGCCTGTAAACCCAGATTTCTGCCGGGACGGAGGGAACGAAGCGGTTTCATTGTTTTACCATCCTTTGTTGTAAGTTATGGGAAAGTATTGGGCAGAGCCTTTGGGGCCGGCAGCACGGCCCGAAAAAGGCCCTCTCCGCCAGCCCGGAAAACAAACGGGAATAAGCCTCTTGTCCCATTTCCTCTCCACCGTCATAACAGTGTCCAAAAAAGTGGAAAATCCTGCCCTGGGAATGGAAAAATCCAGCCTGCTTCAGCACTTCAGAAAGCAGAAAAGCCACAGTCCGCCCCAGGGGAAAAATCTTCCGGATGGACCCATGATAATGTTTTTCCCGGGGGATGTCAAGGTAAAGGAAACACCTGAGGAAATACCCGCCGCCGGACAACATTCTCCAAAGTGTTTTGGTCCATTATCCATTATTGTAATACTTGGCAGCGGCATATTTTTGAGGATTTTGCGTCTTTTTCAGGGAAAAATCAAAAGGAAAACAGCAGGCAAATTTCCTGGCAGTCAAATGGCTGCCGCCAGCGCAACAGATTGCAGCAAATCGTATCCTTTGAGGCATTCACCAGGTCCCCTGACACAAACTCCCGCCCCGCGTTTACTGAGAGGGGGCGGCGGTTTATCCGCCGCCCCCTTTGGCCGCCTTCGGCGGCCAACCCTTCCACCAAAGAAGCGAGTGGATTGTCGGGCTTTACCCCGACAACCGGCGAGCGGGCGGTATCGCCTCTGCCGAGACAGGAGCAGAAACCATCCCTCCACCCGTTCCCCTTCACACTAAAAGGTACCAGCCAAAACAGCGGCAGGCTGTTTGCTGGACTAACCCACTCGCTATTGCCTCAACAACGGGTTTCCAAAGGGACGAGTCCCTTTGGGCGTAACCCCCGTATTCCCCACTCCGTCCCAGACCTTTCCTACCGCCAGCAAACCCCGCATATTTTTCCTTCCGGTCCTTGCGTGCGGGCGGGGGGTGTGCTATGATGTTCTGACAGAAAGCGACAAAGGAGGACGGACGGATGAATCACAGCTTTTTCGCCATGGTCAACCGGATGAAATATATCAACCGCTGGGGCCTGATGCGCAACAGCGTCCCGGAGAACCTCAGCGAGCATACCCTGGAGGTGGCCTACATCACCCACGGCCTGGCGGCCCTGCGCAACAGCCGGTTCGGCGGGGACCTGGACTGCGGCAAGGCAGTGCTGTACGCTTTGTATCATGATTGCAGCGAGATCATCACCGGGGACCTGCCCACGCCGGTGAAATATCACAACCAAACCCTTAAAGACGCCTACAAGGCGGTGGAGGCCCAGGCGGCCCAGCGGCTGCTGGAGGGATTGCCGGAGGATCTGGCAGAGGCTTTCGCCCCCTGCTTTGAGCCGGAGGGAGAGTACCGGCTGCTGGTGAAGGCCGCGGACAAAATTTCCGCCCTCATCAAGTGCGTGGAGGAGCGAAAAATGGGCAACCGGGACTTTGACACCGCCTATCAATCCACCTTGGACGCTCTGGTGGAGATGGAGGTGCCGGAAGCGGAGATCTTCCTGCGGGAATTTTTGCCTGCCTACTGCATGACCCTGGACGAGCTGTAAGGGCTGCAAATACAAAATCGACAAAAAAGCCCGTCGATTCCCATCGAAAAATTACAAAGCCATAAAAAAGCAAGAAAAAGTTGAAAAAAACGCAGGGAGTTTCAATTTTCCATCGTATATACTTAATAGGAGCGGAAATATTGAGACAGAGCGGAGGCGGCACCCATGGAACACATCCGTCAGCAGAGCCAGCAGCGGGAACGGGAAATTCTGGCCTCCTGGGCCACCTTTTCCGACAGTATCCGGGGGCGGGACGTCCCGGAAGAGGAGTGCCCCATCCGCACCCCCTTTCAGCGGGACCGGGACCGGATCATTCACTGTAATTCCTTCCGGCGGCTGATGCACAAAACCCAGGTGTTTCTTTTTCCCCAGGGGGACCATTACCGCACCCGGCTGACCCACACCCTGGAGGTGGGGCAGGTTGCCCGCACCATCGCCCGGGGGCTGCGTCTCAATGAGGACCTGACCGAGGCCATCGCCATGGGCCATGATCTGGGCCATACCCCCTTCGGTCACGCGGGGGAATATGCCTTGAGCGAGTGCGCTTCCTTCCCCTTTGTCCACAGCGTCCAAAGTGTACGCATCGTGGAGCGGCTGGAGCGGGATGGAGCTGGGCTGAACCTCACCTGGGAGGTGCGGGACGGTATCCTCTGCCATTCCAGCCGGCATCGGTGGGCCGCCACCCCTGAGGGGAAGGTGGTCCGTTTTGCCGACAAGATCGCCTATATGAACCACGACATCGACGACGCTGTGCGGGCCGGGATTCTTTCGGAGGAGGATCTGCCCTGGGAGGTGCGGTACCGCCTGGGCCGTACCAAGGGGGAACGGATCACCACCCTCATCACTTCCATTATCCAAAACAGCGGGGACGGACAGGTGGAAATGGGCGCGCAGGATCTCAGCTGTTACCAAACCCTCCGGGACTTTTTGTTCCAGACCGTATACCACGACCCCCGGGCCAAGGGGGAAGAAGGAAAGGCCAAGGAGATCATCCGCCGGCTGTTTGAATACCTGATGGCTCATCCAGACCGGCTGCCGGAGGATTACCGCCGCACCCGGGAAGAAGAAGGGAACGAGCGGGCGGTGGTGGATTACATCTCCAGCATGAGCGACCGCTACTGCGTAACGGTTTTTGAAGACTTTTTCATCCCCAAGCCCTGGGGATTCTAATGGGCAGAAAACCAGAAGGGAGGGAGCGGCATGCTGCCGGAAGCATTTCTCAATGAGCTGAAATACCGCAGCGATATCGAACAGGTCATCGGCGGCTATGTCCAACTCCGCCGCAGGGGACGGAATCTCACAGGGCTGTGTCCCTTCCATTCCGAAAAGACGCCCTCCTTTACAGTTTACCCGGAAAACCAGTCCTTCTACTGCTTTGGATGCGGGGCTGGCGGAGACGTCATCTCCTTTATCCGCCGGGCGGAAAATCTGGATTATATGGAGGCCATCCGTTTTCTGGCGGCCCGGGCGGGAATGGAAGTGCCGGAAAGCCAAATGGATGACACCGCCCACCGGCTGAAAATGCGGATCCTGGAAATGAACCGGGAAGCGGCCCGTTATTTTCATCAATGCCTCATGTCACCCACAGGGAAGGCTGCCAGAGCCTATCTGGTGGGGCGGGGCCTGACCAAGGCCACCGTCACCCGCTTCGGCCTGGGATACGCTCCCAACAGCTGGGACAGTCTTACCGTCTTTCTGCGAAGCAAGGGCTACACTATAGAGGAAATGACCGCTGGAGGGCTGGCCGCCACCGGCAAAAAGGGGGGCTGTTACGACAGCTTCCGGGACCGGGTCATCTTCCCCATCATCGATCTGCGGGGCGGGGTCATCGGCTTCGGCGGGCGGATCATGGAGGGCTCCGGCCCCAAATATCTCAACAGCCCCGATACCCCGGTGTTCAAAAAGAGCCGCAACCTTTTCGCCATGAACTTTGCCAAAAACACCAAACGAGGGGAACTGATGCTGGCGGAAGGATACATGGATGTCATCGCCATGCATCAGGCAGGCTTTGATAATGCCGTGGCTGCCCTGGGCACCGCTTTTACCGACGAGCAGGCCCGGCTGCTGGCACAGTACACCGATACGGTGGTGCTGGCGGGGGATTCCGACGGTCCCGGTCAGAAGGCTGTGCGGCGCAACACCGTCATCCTGGAAAAGGCCGGGATCAAGGTGCGGGTACTGACCATCACCGGCGCCAAGGACCCGGACGAGTTCATCAAAAAGTACGGCGCCGAGCGGTTCGAGCTGCTGGTGGAGGGGAGCAAAAGCGCCCTAGACTTTCAGATCCAGCAGCTGCGCTCCCGCAATGACGTCACCTCCGCTGAGGGGCGGATCGCCTTTTTGCAGGAGTTTGTGCGGCTGATGGCCGCTACCCCCAGTCCCATCCAGCGGGATGTGTACATCAGCAAGGTGTGCCGGGAGCTGGAGGTGGACAAACAGGCGGTGGTATTGCAGCTGGAAGCCGCCCTCAAACGCAAACGGAGCGGAGAGCAGAAAAAGGAGGCCCGGGATCTGAAGGTCTTTACCGACCGTGACCCAGCGGGAAGGATGGATTTCGAGCGGCAGCGCTCCCCCAAGGCCGCCCTGGCAGGGGAACGCCTCATCGCCTATCTGATGAAAAATCCCGACCAGGTCTCCCGGGTAGCCACCAGCGTCCGGGAGGAGCAGTTTGTCTCCCCCATGGACCGGCGGTTATACCAGCTGGTAAAGGAACGGCTGCTGGCAGGTCAGCCGGCGGATCTTTTTTCCCTGTCCGGGCAGCTGGAGACAGGGGAAATGGATCGGCTTTCAGCAATTCTTACCGTGGAAGGCGGACAAAACATCAGCGACGCCGAAGCGGAGGATTATATCAGGGTCCTGCAGCAGGTGGGAACCGAGAAAAAACCAGAAGAAGTTGGCAAAATGGAGGACGACGAGCTGCGACGCTACATAGCCTCCCTGACGGCCAATAAGAAATAGGAGGAACAACATTGGCAGCACAGGATAAAAAATCAGTCATCAAAGACCTGTTGGAAGCAGGTAAGGCCAAAGGCAAGCTTTCCACCAAGGAGATCAACGACGCTCTGGAAGAGCTGGACTTTGATGTGGAGCAGGTAGACAAGCTCTACGACACTCTGGAGGCCTACAATATCGAGATTGTGGAGGACTTCGCCACCGAGGTAGCCGCCAACACCGATAAAGAGGAAGATCTGGAATCGGTCCTTTACGCCGAAGGCATCAGCATTGACGACCCGGTAAAGGTCTATCTGAAGGAAATCGGCCGGGTTCCCCTGCTGTCCGCCGATGAGGAAGTGGATCTGGCGGTACGGATGTCCCAGGGAGATGAAGCCGCCAGAAAGCGTCTGTCGGAAGCCAACCTCCGTCTGGTTGTGAGCATCGCCAAGCGGTATGTGGGCCGTGGAATGCAGTTTTTGGATCTGATTCAGGAGGGCAACCTGGGTCTGATCAAGGCGGTGGAGAAATTCGACCACACCAAGGGCTTCAAGTTCTCCACCTACGCCACCTGGTGGATCCGTCAGGCCATCACCCGTGCCATTGCCGACCAGGCCCGGACCATCCGTATCCCCGTCCATATGGTGGAGACCATCAACAAAGTCAAAAAGGTCAACTCCCAGCTGCTCCATCAGAACGGCCATGAGCCCAGCTCCGAGCAGATCGCCGCTGAGCTGGATATGCCGGTGGAGAAGGTGCGGGAGATCATGCGGGTAGCCCAGGAGCCGGTTTCCCTGGAAACCCCCATCGGCGAGGAGGAGGACAGCCATCTGGGAGACTTCATCGCTGACGATGACAGCCCCGCTCCCTCTGATGTCGCATCCCACACCCTCCTGAAGGAACAGCTGGAGGAGGTGCTGTCCACCCTCACTCCCAGGGAGGAGAAGGTCCTCAAGCTTCGTTTTGGCCTGGAGGATGGCCGCAGCCGTACCCTGGAGGAAGTGGGCAAGGAGTTCAACGTCACCCGTGAGCGTATCCGTCAGATCGAAGCCAAGGCCCTGCGGAAGCTCCGTCATCCCAGCCGCAGCAAACGTCTGAAGGACTTTTTGGAATAATCCATTTGGTCCGCGGGGCAAATTTCCCGGGAAAAGAGATTTACTCGTCATTTTTAAGCAAAACAGCCGGTGCCTGTAAGAAGCAGGGACCGGCTGTTTATATGTGCCCAAAAACTTCGGGCACATTTCCAGGGAGTATCTCATACCCTCTGGGTAGGCTGCCTGGATGATACGGAGACCTGCGGCGATGCCTCCGGTTTTGCGCCCGGATGGGCGTGGGGAAATATAAAAATCAGGTCCGCGTCCCGACTTTATAACTTCAAATTGCTGTATCCCCTCAAATACGCTTTCGCAAAAGTTTGACAGCCGGCCTCTGCTTTTCAGGGCAGAAACCGGCTGTTTCAGTTTATATCAGAAAATGCAGGAAAAGGCTGGGGAAAACATTTTCTCTCTTCTGTAAGGTTCCCTGGGATTTCCGGCAGCAGCAGTCTGGGCAATCTCAAGAGTTCTTCAGATCACAGACTGATTTTTATACCATTCCCATTACCATGGCCCAGATGGCGTCCATGGTCTCCGCGCAGGCGGCGCCGTCAAAGATCACAGCGGAGGATTGGCCTGCCTGCGCAATGACCAGCATCTCCCCTTCATAACTGATGGTCACGTTTGTTTCCGGCCCCTGAAGGCAGATACTCAAAGCCCCTCCAGTGGTTGGATTTTTGGGCTGGGTGACTGCCAGCTCCAACCCGCTCAGCTGGGAAACGATCCATGCGGCGTCCTCCTCACTCATGGGGACGGACTGGGGGGTGCTGCCGGGTATATTGAGGGCGGTCAAGTTGGTAAGGCCGGACAGGTTCAGCCCGCTGATCAGCTGCTGATAAGCATCCAGCTGATCCTCTGTTGCCCAGATTTGGTCAGTGGGGATACCGCTTTGATCCGGGGCGTAATCCCAGCTGTTGGCGGCTGTGGCGGTAAATCCCTGGGATTCAGGTTCCGGCTCGATACCCCAGTAACTCTCCTCCAGCATGGGAGCCAGCTGATCCGGGCTTCCCAGCAATGCCAGCGCTTCTTCCTTGGAGAGGGTGCGGATATAGTCCTTCAGTCGGTCCAATACCTCTTGGGAAACATCGGGATATGCCTGAGGCGTAACGGCTTCCAGCGCCGCTTCCACCTCCGGGTCGGTCCAGTAAGAGGGATTGAGCATATAGGCTACCATCTGCTGATCCTGAAGAAGGGTCAGCGCATCCTCTGTGGGCTGGCTGAGAACATAATTTTTAAATTGCTGGATGGCGTTTTCGCTGGAGTAAGGATAGTTTTCCAGCGTAATGGTTTCCAGCGCCGCCTCCACCTCCGGGTCGGTCCAGTAGGAAGGATTGAGCATATAGGCCACCATCTGCTCATCTTTCATCAGCTCCAGCGCCTCCTGGATGGAAAGAGAATGTACATGGTCTTTGAATTTTTCAATGGTATCCTCGCTGGAGTGGGGATAGTTTTCCAGCGTAATGGCCTCCAGTGCCGCTTCCAGTACCTCCTGGTCATCAGCGGTGGATACGGCGGGAGAATCCGACTGTGATGGTTCCGACGATTCCTCCGGCTGAGCGCCGCAGGCCACCAGACCGCCGATGAGCAATGCACACAGCAGCACCGCCGCGAAAACAACCACTCCTGTGCGGCGTTTTTTGGTGTTGAGGATATTGGCAAATCGTTCTTTCATCGTTTCCTTGCCTCCATAAAAATGAGTGGACAATACTGTTGCTACCAGTGGCTCCCGGCGGATGTTGGCCAGGATCACCTCACTGTACAGGCGGCGGGTCTCTTTATCCGCTCCCGCCACTACCGCCGCGTCGCAGGATATCTCCAAATCCCTGTCGGCGTTTCGGACCATCAGCCAGATCACCGGGTTAAACCAGTGGACCGTATTGGCTGCCAGCAGCAGCGCCTTGTACCAGATATCCCGCCGCTTGTAATGGGTCAGCTCATGGCGCAGGATGAAGAACAGCTCCTCCCGCTGGTAGTCTCTTCTGGGAAGGACCAGCACAGGCCGGAAAAAACCGAACATCAACGGACTTTGCAGCTGATTGTTGAATAAAAGGCGAATACCGGCGCCAACACCCATGGCCTCGGAAACCTGTCCCAGGGCGGCGGCCAGGGGACTTTCCTTCTCCACGGGACGGCTCCAGCGGAAAACATTCCTTTGGAAATGAAGATAGGACAGCAGGTGCCACAGCCCAAACAGCACCATTCCCAGAATCCACAGGCTCCACAGCAGATCAATGGTGGTCATGGGGGCGGCGGCAGTCTCAGACAGCCCCGGCGATACACCGGGAGTGGCGGGAGAGGTGGGGGGGATCTCCTGGGGCGGCTGTGCCGGAGCGCTGATGGAGACTTCCGGAATATTCACTTCCACCCTGGCGGGGGCGGCGGAAAAATCAGGATTCCATGGAATCAGCAGCCGTACCGCCAACACCAGCCACAGCCAATATTTCCACCGGGCCACAAAGGTACGGTTGATACGGGCGGACAAAAGGCGGACCACCAGAATCACCACCGAGGTTCCGGCGGAGATTTCCAGCAGCGTGAAAAAAATCTTTTCCACCCCTCACTCCTCCTTCTGCGCCTGGTCCAGAAAGTCCTGAAGCTCCTCCAGATCCTTGTCCCCAATAGCCCCGCTTTTGTACAGACAGGAAATCAGGCTGGGAAGGGAGTTTCCGTACATCCGGTGCAGAAAACTGCGGCTTTCCTCTTCCTTGTACTCCTCCTCCTCCACCAGCGGGGAATAGAGGTTGTTTCTGGTACTGCGGTCGCAGGCGAGATATCCCTTTTCCACCAAGCGTGCCAACACCGTCATCAGGGTGGAGAGGGCCCAGGTACGCTTCTGCCGGATCTGCTGCAAAATTTCGCTGCCGGTGATGGGGCGTCCCGCATCCCAGACTGCCAGCATAATCTCCAGTTCGCTGTCGCTCAGCTTCTTTTTTGGTATGGTCATAGACTATCCATCCAATACAAAAGTATAATATTATACAAATGTAGATTCACTGGTTTTATTATACAGCTGTGTAATATCTCTGTCAACTATCCCCTGTATAAAATTTTCGCCGGAACCATTCAGTGGTCCTTTCCCAGCAAATACCGGACAAATCAACGCCGAATTTGATCACGAATCAAGCAAACTGTTCAACTTTCGACAGCAAAACGCCCCCGCTCTACAAAAAGAGAGCGGAGGCGTTTTCTGAAGGTAATGGCTATTTACTTGTCTTTGAGGCGGGAGCTGTCCGCACCGCCGCAGCCATGGCAGCAGGAGCCGGTATGGGACTGATGGTGGGAGCAGCAGCCCCCTTCCACCGGGCAGCCGATGCACTTGGCTCCGCTTTTTTTAGCCTTGATGACATATCCCGCCGCCGCGGCCACAATTAGCAGAATGACTGCGATGAGAATAAAATCCATCATAATCCATACTCCTTCCGGGAGATCTTATTTAGCTGCGGCACCCAGGGCATATTCCGCAGCCAGGCTGGCATCGGTCTTTTTAATGAGATAAATCACGATACCCACCATAGCCGCTACAGCGATCAAACCGGGAACAAAGCCGGTGCCAACAGAGCCTGTGGTCAGCAGTGTGCCGATCTGGTAAACCAGGAACGCCACCGTATAACCGGTACCCAGCTGGAGGCAGATTCCTCCCAGCAGCCACTTTTTGTCCTTGATTTCGGAATTCATGGCGCCGATGGCCGCAAAGCAGGGAGGCGTGAAGAGGTTGAACATCAGATAGGCCAGCGCTGCCACAGTGGAGATACCGAAAACAGCCGCCACCTGATCGGCGCCATGGACCAATACCAGTTCATCCACATCAATAAAGTTGGTAATGCCGTACACAACAGCCAGGGTACCTACCACGTTTTCCTTGGCGATAAAGCCGGTGACGGCGGCGGCAGCCAGCTGCCAGGCTCCAAAGCCCAGGGGGATCAGCAGCAGCGCGAAGGGAGAAGCGATGGACGCCAGGATGGAAGTGCTCTCCTGGCCTTCCTCCACCAGCTGGAAGCTCCAGTTGAAGCTTTGCATGATCTGGACAGCGGTGTTGCACAGCAGGATAATGGTACCCGCCTTGACGATATAGGCCCAGCCACGGGAACACATGGACAGGAACGCCCGCTTGAGGCTGGGGATCTTGTATTCCGGCAGCTCGATGATAAAGAAGGATTTGCGGTTCTTGTATCCGGCGATCTTATTGACCAGCAAAGCGCCCAGGAAGATCAGCAGAATACCGGCAAAATACATCAGCGTACCTACCCAGGAGGCATTGGAGAAGAATACTCCCGCGAACAGGGCGATTACCGGCAGCTTCGCTCCGCAGGGCATAAAGGGGGCCAGCATGGCGGTGGCTTTCCGCTCCCGATCATTGCGGATGGTGCGGCAGGCCATGATGCCGGGAATGGCGCAGCCGGTGGTGATGACAAAGGGGATAACAGACTTTCCGGAAAGGCCCACTTTCTTGAAGATGGGGTCCAGCACCACGCTCACCCGGGCCATATAGCCGCAGTCCTCCAGCAGGGAGATGAGGAAGTACATCACCATCACCAGGGGCAGGAAGCCCACCACAGCGCCTACGCCGCCGATGATGCCGTCCACCAGCAGGGCCTGGAGCAGCGGAGAGCTATTTTCCACCATGCCCGCCACAGTACCCTGAAATCCTTCGATCCAGCCAACCAGAATATCCGCAATGGCAGGCCCCAGCGTGGACTGGGAGATATCAAAGACCAGGAACATCACCACCGCGAAGATGGGGATTCCCAACCACTTGTTGGTGAGGATGTCGTCGATCTTATCCTGGGTGTTCTTTTCCCGGGTGAGGACCTTCCGTGTCTCCACTTTTGCCACAATTCCGTTGACAAACTCAAACCGCTTCCGGTCAGCGGCCTCCACCTCCGCTTTGCTGTTGAGAGAGATATTTCCCTGATGATAAGGCGCTTGCTGGTGCTGTCCCAGAAGAGAAGCGGCAGTGCGCACCACTTCCGTCAAGCCGTTGCCGCTGGCGGAGGTGGAAACGGTGGCCACCACCGGGCAGCCCAACAGGGAAGAAAGCTTTTCGGTATCTATTTTCGTGCCTTTTTTCTCATTGATATCGCTCTTGTTCAGGGCAACCACCATGGGAATTCCCAGTTCCAGCAGCTGGGTGGTGAAAAACAGGCTTCGGCTGAGATTGGTGGCATCCACAATATTGATGATGGCATCGGGATGCTCATTTTTCACATATCCGCTGGTGATGCTCTCTTCGGAGGTAAAGGGAGACATGGAGTAAGCGCCGGGCAGGTCCACGGCGATGAGTTCTTCCGCTCCCCCATAGAAATTCTTTTTAATGGGGCTCTCTTTCTTCTCCACGGTCACGCCGGCCCAGTTGCCGATACGTTCATTTCTGCCGGTAAGAGCGTTGTACATGGTGGTCTTACCGCTGTTGGGATTGCCCGTCAAAGCAATTCTCATTTTGACTCCTCCTCATGATGCATTTGGATCAGACTGCCAAAAGGGTCGCCTTAAAGTTAGCTGCGGCTAATCGTATGGTGAAAAAAAGCAGCTGAAAACAGCTGTCCTGATTTTTAAATCAGAATCGCCGAGGCCAGCTGATGGTCGATGTTATATCGTCCGTCTTTGATGGATACAACGCAGCCGCCTTTCAGGTGGGAAATCACCGTGATCGGCTCCCCGGTGTAACATCCCAGCGAAAACAGGAACGCATCCATTTCCTCATCATCCGTCTCAATTGCCCGGATGATATATTCCTTGCCTTCCTGAGCGTTTGTCAAATTCATGGGATTTCCTCCTTCCATTCAGGTTAGCTCTGACTAACTACGTTACAATATAGCATCCCTCCTCCCCTTTGTCAATCCCTTTTTCTCATATTTTATTTTTTCTTTTTACCCCCACGTCCCATAAATTGAAGCAGCACACAATTCATGGATGGCCGGACCGGGCCGTCAGCCGCCTGTGGAACCATTGCCTCAAAACAGCTGCTTTTCCCCCAGGGGAAAAGACTTTGTTCCCCTCTCCTGTGGGGGAGGAACCTTGACAGGGTCAAACACCCTGGTTACAATGAAACAGCACTGTTTTTTAAACTTGACCTGCTTGAAAGAAGCACATTCACAACAGGAGGGACTGGAAAGATGAGGGAAAATAAAAAAGCCCCATCAGGGCTGGGAGAATTTTTTCGTCATCTGTGCCTTCAGACCAGGCTGACACTGTGGATTTGTTCCATCGTGCTGTTGTCTGTTTCTGTAACGGCTGCTCTGGGAACCAACCGGATGATCCGGAACAAAGAGGAGGAGATTCGGGACCTGTTATTCAATGTGGCAGATATTGTGGCCCAGAATCCCACCGTCATCAACGACCTGCAATGGACTGAGCCCAGTGCTGAGGGAGCCATTCAGGCTTTGAGCCAAAGTCTGACCCAGTATATTACTGATGTCAGCCTGGTGGTAGTCTGCGACATGGATTCCATCCGCTATTCTCATCCAAATCCTCTGGAAATCGGCTCCACCATGGTGGGCGGAGACGAGGCTGCCGTGGTGGAACGGGGAGAGCGGTATGTTTCCACCGCTGAAGGTACTCTGGGCGTTTCTGTTCGGGCCTTTGTACCCATCTGCACCAGAGAGGGTGTACAGGTTGGATATGTCACCGTAGGCACCATGGAAGAATCTCTGATCGAGGAGCGTCATGAAGTGGTTCTCCTGTCCGGGCTTTTTTTGGTTACGGGACTGATCCTGGGCACCATGGGAGCGATTTTGCTGGCCCGGGGCCTGAAAAAGGAGCTGCTGGACAAGGAGCCTGAAGAACTGGCCCGCCTGTACCGGGAGCACGAAGGAATGCTGGAAGCGCTTCATGAGGGGGTAGTGGCCATTGACGCCCGCTGCCAGGTTACCCTGATCAACCAGCGGGCCCGGCAGCTGATCGGTATTGGGGATGAGCAGGGCCTTGGGGTGGACATTGCACAGGTAATGCCTACCACCCGTTTGCCGGAGGTGCTGGAAAACGGCAAGCCGGAATACAACCAGGAGCAGCGGCTGGGCAGCCTGATCATCATTACCAACCGAATCCCCCTGCGGCAGGACGGCAAGGTTGTAGGAGCTATCGCCACCTTCCAGGATAAGACACAGCTGACCCGCTTGGCGGAAGAGATGACAGGCATCAAACAGCTGGTAGCTGCCATGCGGGCTCGTTCCCATGAATACATGAACCGTTTCCATGTGGTGCTGGGGCTGCTGGAGCTGGGAGAGGTGGAACGGGCCAAAAACTTTATTCTTCATCTGCAAAATGACGACCGGGAAAATGGAGAACGGGTCATCCGCCGGTTCAAGGACCCGGTGATCGCCGGCCTGCTGACCGGCAAGCTGAGCTATTGCCGGGAGCAGGGAGTGGAACTGGTCATTCAGGAAGACTGTTGGCTTCCTCAGCTCCCTCAGGCAGAGCAGGAGCACTCGCTGGTGACCATTCTGGGCAATCTCATCGATAACAGTGTGGAGTCCTGCCGCACCGTTGCCGACCATGGCGGAAAAACCGTTGTACTGGTACGGCAGGATGAAAAGGGTCTGGAAATCCGGGTGGAGGACAATGGGCCCGGCATCGCCCCGGAAAACCTGTCCAAAATCTTCACCCGGGGCTTTTCCACCAAAGGTCCGGACCGGGGCACCGGCCTGTATCTGGTATGCCGGGAGGTGGAGATGGCGGGAGGCACCATCCGGGCGGAATCACGCCCGGATATCCAAACCATCTTTTGGGTGACGCTTCCCTGGAGCGCACAGCAGGAGGAGGAATACTGATGGCGGAAATTCATGTGATGGTAGTGGAAGACGATCCCATGGTCATGGAGATCACCTGCGGCTATATTCAAAGTATTCCCGGCTTTTCCATTGCGGCCCGGGCCGGCAGCGGCAGCGACGCCCTGCGCCAGTTGGCCCGCTGTAAAGTGGAGCTGCTGATACTGGATATCTATATGCCGGTGATGAATGGGGTGGAGCTGCTGCGGGAATGCCGGAGCCGGGGAATAGACGCCGACGCCATTTTTCTCACAGCCGCCAAGGATAAACAGATGATTGACCGGGCACTGAAGCTGGGGGCCGTGGATTATCTGATCAAGCCCTTCGGTTATGACCGCTTCAAAGCCACGCTGGAAACATACCGTCACCGCTACCAGTGCCTTCACGAACAGCACCGGGAAGCCACCCAGGAAGAGGTGGACCAGCTGTTGGGGGGCGGCAAAAGCGATCACGGACAGATTCAGAAGGGACTTCATGAAAAGACCCTGGACTATGTCCGGGAATGTGTCCGCAGCTGCGAAAGCGATCTTATTTCCCCGGAGGATCTGATGCAGCAGCTGGCGATTTCCAAATCCACCGCCAGAAGATATCTGGACTACCTGGCCTCCATCGGAGAGGTGGTGCTCCAAATCGAGTATGGAACGGTGGGGCGGCCTACCTATCGGTACCGGCGGCTTCGGTAAATGGGTAAAAGGTACAGCTGAGCGGGCCATCTGCCGGGGATAGAAAAAAGAAATAGCTCTTATAACGTTAAAATTATAACGAAACAAATTTTATGAATTAAACTTTATTTATAAAAGCTAAATATTTAAGCAGACGGAGGGAAATGTTATCCTGATTACACAAAGACTGAGCCGCGTCCTGGTGCGGCAGAGTTGTGTGTATCAAAAGGAGGTTTTCGTCATGTCTGCTTCATCTCTGGAAGCAAAGAAAAGTTCCGGCCTGGAGCTGTTCGGGATGCCCTGGCCCATGTTCCTGGTGCTGACAGCCATCGTGCTGCTCTCCGCCTTTCTGGGAACGCTGCCCAACAATATGATCGGCGGCTTTTCCTTCATGATCGTTACCGGCACCATCCTCAGCTACATCGGCGACCATCTGCCCATTGTCAAAACCTATCTGGGCGGCGGTCCCATCGTGGTCATCTTCGGCTCTGCCGCACTGCTCTACTTTGGTCTGATCGGTGAAGGCACTGTGGAAGTGGTCAACAACTTCATGAAAAACAGTAATTTCCTGGACTTTTATATTGCCGCCCTCATCACCGGCTCCATCCTTGGCATGAACCGGAAGCTGCTGATCAACGCGGCGGTCCGTTATCTCCCTGCCATCATCGGCGGCGTTATCTGCGCCCTGGGCCTTGCCTACATCGTGGGCACCCTCATCGGCTACGGCGGTGAGCAGGCCATGTTCTTCGTGGCTATCCCCATCATGGGCGGCGGTATGGGCGCCGGCGCGGTTCCCCTCTCCCAGATCTTTGCCAGCGAAACCGGTCAAAGCGCTGAATCCCTGCTGTCTGTAATGGTTCCCGCTGTGGCTTTGGGCAATGCGCTGGCTATTGTCTTTGGCGGCCTGCTGGACCGGTTGGGCAAAAAGAAGCCCTCCCTTTCCGGTGAAGGCCAGCTGATGGTCAATCGGATCAACGACAGCTCCGATGCCGACAGAGAAAATCTCAAGGACACCATGGCCATTACCATGCGCAATCTGGGCATCGGCCTGCTGATGTCCACCGCCTTTTTCAATATCGGCACCATCATCGGCAAATTTGTCCCCGCTATCCACTCCTACGCCTGGATGATCCTGGCTGTGGCTGCGATGAAGATCTTGGGCCTTGTCCCCGAAAAGTTTGAGATCTGCTGCCATCAGTGGTTCAATTTTATGATGTCCAACCTCACTTCCGCCCTCCTCATCGGCGTGGGTATCACCTATACCGACCTGGGCGAAGTCCTCTCCGCTTTCTCCGGCGCTTACGTCATCCTGGTGTTCGTCACCGTAGTCGGCGCTGTGATTGGTTCCGCGGTGGTAGGCCGTCTGGTGGGCTTCTATCCCATTGAATCCTCCATCACCGCCGGCCTGTGCATGGCCAACATGGGCGGTACCGGCGACGTAGCGGTACTTTCCGCTGCCGGCCGTATGAACCTGATGCCTTTCGCGCAGATCTCCTCCCGTATCGGCGGCGCTTTCATGCTGCTCCTGTCCAGCTTCCTGCTGAGACTGTTCGGCTTGGGCTGATTGAAAAAACGGATTCATCTTCTCATCAACTCATACCCCGCAGCCTGCCTGACAACAGGCGGGCTGCGGCGATTTCCCCGGGAATTTTTCCCACAGAAGGAAAGGAAGTGCTTTACTGATGAAACTTAACCGCAGTGCTGCCGCAGGCACACTGGAATCCAGCGATATTTACGTCCAGGCCGCTCCCGGCAAGGGTCAGGTGGAAATCCAGCTGGAATCCATCGTTTATCAACAGTTTGGTCCCTCCATTGTGGAAACCATCCGCTCGGTCGCTGAGGGATTGGGGGTAACCGACGCGGTCATTTCCGCGGTGGATCGGGGCGCTTTGGACTGCACCATCCGGGCCAGAGTGGAAACCGCTCTCAAGCGCGCGGCAAAGGAGGCGTAAGATATGAGAAGATCCATGCTTTTTCTTCCGGGAAATAATCCCAATATGCTCCAGAACGGCGACATTCTGGGAGCGGACGCCATCATCCTGGACCTGGAGGACGCTGTTTCCCCCGATGAGAAGGATGCCGCCCGTATCCTGGTGCGCAACGCCATCCGTACCCTGGATTATCAGGGATGCGAGATCATCATCCGCATCAATGCCGTAGACGACACCGGCTTCTGGAAAGAAGATCTGGATGAGGTCATCCCCCTCAAACCCGATCTCATCATGCCAACCAAGGTCAGCGGGGCGGAGTATGTCCGGCAGGTTTCCCGCTATATGGAGGAAGTGGAGCGCCGCAACGGTATGGAACCGGGCACTGTCAAGCTGATTCCCCTCATCGAAACCACCCTGGGTGTGGAGAACGCCTTTGAGATCGCCCGCAGCGACCCCCGTGTGGTGGCAATGTTCCTGGGGGCCGAGGACCTGACTGCCGATATGCGCTGCGTCCGTACCAAAGAGGGCAGCGAGATCGCCTATGCCCGCTCCCGCATGGTCTCCGCCGCCCGGGCCGCCGAGATCGACGTTTACGACACTCCCTTCACCGACGTCAATGACGATGAGGGGCTGGTGGCAGACGCGCGGCTGGCCAAGTCTCTGGGCTTCTCCGGCAAGGCTTCCATCTCTCCCCGCCATGTGAGCGGCATCAACCAGGTGTTCAGCCCCACCGAGAAGGAGATCGCCTATGCCCGGGAGGTACTGGCCATCATCGAGGAGGCCAAGGCCCAGGGTAAGGGCGCGGTTTCCCTCCACGGAAAAATGATCGACAAGCCCATCGTCACCAGAGCCCAGCAGGTGCTGGCTATGGCGGCAGCCATTGGAGGAGGTGTTCAGGCATGAACAAGCTGGTATCATCTGTCAAGGAAGCGGTCCGTCTCAGCGGCCTGAAGGATGGGATGACCATTTCCTTTCACCATCACCTGAGAAACGGCGATTTTGTACTGAACATGGTGCTGGAGGCAGCGGCAGAGCTGGGGATCAAAGATCTGACCGTCAACGCCAGTTCCCTCTTTGAAATTCACGCCCCCCTGGTGGAGCACATCCGCAACGGCGTGGTCACCGGCCTGGAAACCGACTATATGAGCGGCACTGTTGGCCGGGCTATTTCCGAAGGCGTTCTGGCCAAACCCATGGTTTTCCGCAGCCACGGCGGACGCCCTGCCGATATTGAAAGCGGCCAATCCCCCATTGATGTGGCCTTCATCGCCGCCCCCACCAGCGATAACATGGGCAACTGCTCCGGTAAATACGGTCCTTCCGCCTGCGGCTCCCTGGGCTACGCTTTTGCTGACGCCATGTATGCCAAAAAAGTGGTGGTGATCACCGATAATCTGGTGGATTATCCCCTCCATGATTTCTCCATTCCTGAAATCTATGTGGACTATGTGGTACAGGTGGACCGCATCGGAGATCCCGCCGGCATCGTCAGCGGCACCACCCGCATCACCCGTGACCCTGTGGGCCTGGTGATGGCGGATTACGCCGCCAAGGTCATCGACGCTTCCGGCCTGCTCAAGGACGGTTTTTCCTTCCAGACCGGCGCCGGCGGCGCTTCCCTGGCCGCGGCAAAATATCTGAAGGATATCATGCTGCGGAAAAACATCAAGGGCAGCTACGGTATGGGCGGCATCACCGGCTATATGGTGGATATGCTCAACGCCGGATGCTTCCAGTCCCTGCTGGACGTCCAGTGCTTTGATCTGGGGGCGGTGCAGTCCATCCGGGAAAATCCCGCCCATATGGAAGTGAGCGCCTCCCATTACGCCAGCCCCATCGCCAAGAGCGCCGCGGTGGACAGTCTGGACGTGGTGATTTTGGGCGCGACCCAGATCGATACCGACTTTAACGTCAATGTCCATACCGATTCCAACGGCTACATCATGGGCGGCAGCGGCGGCCACAGCGATACCGCTGCGGGAGCCAAGATGGCTATGATCATCGCTCCTCTCAGCCGTGCCCGTCTGTCCATCGTGGTGGACCATGTGCTTACTGTCTCCACACCCGGCAGCACCGTGGATGTACTGGTGACCCAGAAGGGCATCGCCGTCAATCCTGCCCGGGGAGATCTCCGGGAGCAGCTGGTGGCCGCCGGATTGCCGGTGGTGGATATCCATGAGCTGAAAGCCCGGGCGGAAAAGCTCACCGGTATCCCCAGGCCCCTGGAGCTGGGCGACCGGGTGGTAGCGGATGTCCGCTATCGGGACGGCAGCATCATCGACCACATCTATCAGGTGCGCAGCTGATTCCTTCTCACCCACTGTTTTTCTGCTCCCCTGTCAGCCATGGATTTTACCCTTCCATGGCGTTTACCTCCTACACAGCGCCTTCCTGGAGAAATCCGGGAGGGCGCTGGTTTTTTTCAGAAGCTGATGCTGGATGACGGTGCTTTCCCCTGCGTGCTGCCTCTTCATCTTTGAGTACAAGTCGTCCTGCAATATAAAACCATATTCAAAGTCCTTTCTCTTCCAAAAGGACTTTTTCTTTTTGGGGAAACACCCCTGGTTTGGGTTCCCTGCCGCATCCTTTCTGCCGCCGGGCCTGGTTGAGGCAATCAGCCGCACATTTTCCAGCTTGACAAGGTTGTCTAATCGTGTTAGACTATCGTTAGTCTAATATCATTCGACTACAGGAGGGATCATCATGGAACCTTATAAACTGGGGGAAATGGAGCAGCGGTTCGCGGAACTCATCTGGGACAACCAGCCCATCAGTTCCCGGGCCCTGACGGAGCTGTGCCAACAGGAATTCGGCTGGAAACGGACCACCACCTACACCATGCTCAAACGGCTGTGCCAGCGGAACATTTTCCGCAATGAAGGAGGAACCGTGACGGCGCTGATGACCCGGGAAGAGTTTGGAGCGGCGCAGGGAGAGGCTTTTCTCAGCCAGGCTTTTGGAGGCTCCCTGCCTCAGTTTCTGGCCGCTTTCACCCGCCGCAAAAAGCTGACGGAGGAGGAAATTGACGAGATCCGCCGTCTGATCGACCAGTATCAGGAGGAGTGACTATGGTGAAAGGATTATTTTTGCAGGTGCTCAATATGAGCTTTACCGCAAGTATCGTCATTCTGGCGGTGCTGCTGCTGCGGCTGCCCCTGAAAAGGGCTCCCAAAGTCTTTTCCTTCGCCCTCTGGGGAGCAGTGCTGTTTCGGCTCCTTTGCCCCTTTTCCCTGGAAAGTGTTGTGAGCCTTCTTCCCCGGACCCAGCCTTTCCCCAAAGAAATGGTATGGATGGAGCAGCCTGTTTCCGATACTGTCATTACGGTGACAGGGGGAACGGCAGGCCCCGCGTTTTCTCCTTCCGTATCGGCTGCCAGCGCTGACCCGCTGCAAATCTTGCTATGGGCAGGCGCGCTGCTGTGGCTGATGGGTATGGCCATACTGGCGGGATACAGCTTGTTTTCCCTGCTGCGGCTGAGGCGCAAACTGAAAAGTGCCGCTTACTGGCAGGATAACGTTTGGCTCTGTGATGGTGTGGATACCGCCTTTGTGCTGGGGGTTTTTCGTCCCCGCATCTATCTGCCGGTGGGGCTGAGGGAGGAAGAACAGCGCTGCATCCTTCTCCATGAACGCACCCATCTGAAACGGCTGGATCATCTGACCCGTTTGGCGGCTTTCGCTGCCCTTTGCCTCCATTGGTTCAATCCTCTGGTATGGGTGGCTTTTTACCTCAGCGGCCGGGATATGGAAATGTCCTGTGATGAAGCAGTCATCAAAGCCCTGGGTACCGGCTCCAAAAAGACCTACTCCTCTTCCCTGCTGACCCTGGCTGTGGGCAGAAGGTTTATTCCCGGGGCTCCTCTCGCCTTTGGAGAAGGGGATACCAAAGGCCGGGTCAAAAATGTTCTCGGTTACCGCAAACCCGCTTTCTGGCTGACACTGCTGGCGGCAGTGGTTATCGTGGCGGCCGCTGCGGCACTGATGACCGATCCCGCAGAAAAGACACCTTCCTCTGATACCCTGCAGGTTCAGGGAATCATTCTGGAGGTGGACCCCGAACACAATACCATGATGGTGGAAGGAACGGAACCTAACAGCCCCATTGGGGACCAGTGTGTGGTCACATGGGAAGGAGAACCTTTCTTCCGGATGGATGAACAAGGTAAACGGCAGTCTCTCACGGCTGAGGATTTTTCGGTGGGAGACCGCATCGCCATGGAAACCGGCCCAATACAGGAAAGCTATCCCACCTCCACCACCGCCTTCTCCATTGAGCTGCTGCCTTCACAGCAGGAAACCATGGCCCGGTCCCTGTGGGAGGCCCGGGTACCCTATATCGGCAGCGCCCCGGATGTGGGACGGCTGGTGGGGCTGCTGGGTGTACCCGAGGGGCTTGAGTATAATTATTTTCAACTGCAAACCTCCCAGGAACCCTATGGCGTCACTATTTTTTATCAGGGAACCCCTGGGGCAATCAGCCGGTATGAAGCCCCTGAAGAACAAAGCATTTTCCAGCGTTACGCCTTGATTTTGCTGGCTTTGGTGGACAACGGAAATCAGGTCACCTTTGTTCTGGAAGGCGGGGAGCAGCCTTTGACCCTCTCTTACTCCAGCCAGTGGGCCCAGGAAGTGACAGGCAGCGATATTCACGC
The DNA here is from genome assembly GCF_900104675.1 of Angelakisella massiliensis. Lineage (GTDB taxonomy): Bacteria > Bacillota > Clostridia > Oscillospirales > Ruminococcaceae > Angelakisella > Angelakisella massiliensis. Next base: position 713,190 of record NZ_LT629945.1, read on the forward strand.
CTATAGCGAAAGCTCCCGCACCATTTTGGAGCTGCTGGAACTTCCCTTATCCGCCTCATCCGCCAGTGAATCCCAGGAAGGGTCCGGCGGCAATGTCTATTCCGTCGTATTCCCCGCCTATGACCAGCGGACGGAATTTAACGGGGCTATCTTTGATATCCAGCCCTTTCAGCTGCGGATCCGTCTGCCTGAGGGCTTCACCATCGCCCCCAAAGGGGAAGGGGATCTGGCCTATCCTTTGATGGGCGCATGGACCCCTCTGGGCATTTACGATGAGACCGGCGCTTATGTGGGAGCCGTGGGATATAATCTTTGTGAGGAAACCCCGGGAGCGGAAAACCTGCCCCAGGCCATTTACAATCAGGTGGCTCTGGGAAACAACTACCAGTTCAGCGCCCAGCCCAAGGCGGATGGCCGGGGAGAATATGAGCCGGTACGGCAATGGCAGCAGGGCGAAACAGCTGTCACCAAGGTTTATACCGCTCCTCAGCTGGCCCAGGAGCTGGGTCTGGGAAACAATTCGATGGAAAACCTGGGTATCCTCAGCTATGACCGGCAGCTGGGAGTTTATATCGCCATAGAGCTGGACAGCGGCAAAATTTCTCAGCAGCAACTGGTGGAGATGGCTTCCTCTGTACAGCTTCTTGAAGGGGATGGGGAAACATCTTGAGCGTGCGCCCAAGGAAGTCAGCATATTTCCAGGAGGACCCAGTCTCCCGGGATACGCCGCTGGTTCCTGACGGTTTCGGGCACCGGTGAGCACAGGTCCTGTGAAGTATTCCACAAGGCGGCCAAATTTGGTTGAAAAACCGTTTCACTTTGGCTGCGGCATCTTCCAAAGAGGCTGTTTTTCTGGGGCTCAAAAGGCTGAAATGGTATCAGAGCGATTGGAACGGGGGCCATGGGGCCTTTTACCAAAAGAAACTGCCGTCTTTGCTTTAAAATTGTTTTAGGTCAGGGGCTCTGGAGCTGTTGCTTCGGGGCCCCTGGGTATATTAAAAATTTCCACAACCTCAGGGGAACCGGCCCCTCCGGTTTCGTGCTCCATGAAAGAGGAGCGCTGGTTCAAATCAGGCGCATACCCTGATTTTTTTGATTTCAAGCAGCTCCCAGAGCCCGGGCCATACTGCGCATCCTCCTATTGACAGTAAGCCTACAATTTGTTATCTTATATTTAGACTACAAGTTGTTATGATAAAAGGAGGGGCTTTCATGATTCAGCAAATTTCCGATTCTGAACTGGAACTGATGAAAATCGTCTGGGACGAAGGGGGCAAGGCCTTGTACGCCCGGATCATGGAACGGCTGACCGGCACCGGAAAGGGCTGGCAGAAGAATACTGTCATCACTTTGCTGTCCCGCCTGGTGGAAAAGGGGCTGTTAACCACCAGCAAAATCGGCAGGCGCAATGAATATACCGCCATTGTTTCCCAGGAGCAGTACCAGGCAGCTCAGACCAAAACTTTGCTCAACAAGCTGTACCAGGGGGAAGCCAAAAGCCTGGTGATGACCCTGGTGGAGCAGGAGATGCTGACCGGGGAGGACTATGAGGAACTGCGGGCCTTCTGGGAGGCCGGGAGGAACAAACCGTGAGCAGTGTGATCAAAACCCTGCTTTCCCTTTCCCTGTCCGGTTCGCTGCTGATGGGGCTGCTTGCTCTGCTGCGGCCGGTATACCGAGGCAAGACCAGCCTTCGCTGGCAGTATTACATCTGGCTTGCGGTGGTGCTGCGGATGCTGCTGCCTATCGCTCCCGAAGCAAACCTGATGGAGGCGGTGCTGGGGGAACAGGCGGCTTCCGTCACCCAGCAGCAAAGCGGCTCCGCTCCATCCCAGGGGAAATGGTCCTGGTCAGTGAAAGATCCGGCGGAGCAAGGGGAGGCCTCTTCCTCCCGGCCATCACCTGAAATTCACCCCCCTGTTTCTGAGGAAACTTCCGGGGGAGAAAAAACACAGCCGCAGTCTTCCCCTTCTTCCCCTGTTCCAATGGATTTTGCCCTTTCCTGGCTGTGGCGGCAGCGTATGGCGCTGCTGACTATCCTGTGGCTGGGAGGTGCGGCGGCGCTTCTGGGGAAAAAAGCGGTTCTGTACCGCCGTTTTGTCAGGCAGCTGAAAGCGGCATCCACTCCAGTAACCGATCCGGCTCTTTTGGCCTTGTCGGAAGAGATCCACCGGAAAATGGGGCTGAAAAAAAGCATTGGATTGGTGGTCAGCAGCGGCGTTTCCAGCCCTATGCTGCTGGGGCTTTTACATCCCTGTGTGGTATTGCCTCAATTACACCAAAGGGATCATGACCTGTTGTACACGCTTCTCCATGAGCTGACCCATTACAAACGGCGGGACCTGGCGTACCGCTGGCTGGTGCAGCTGGTGTTGTGTTTCCATTGGTTCAATCCCCTGGTCCGCTGGATGGACCGGGAGGTGAGCCGCTTGTGTGAGCTTTCCTGTGATGAAGCGGTTTTGAGGCTGCTGGATGCCAGTGAGCGGCGGGCCTATGGGGATACCCTTCTGCGAGCCGCCGCCCTGAGCAATGGTCTGGACCGTTCCATCCCTTCCCTGTCTCTGAGCCGGGGCGGGCAGCTGCTGCGGGAGCGGTTGGGGGCTATCCTCCATTATCAGGAAGCTTCCCGGCGTTTTGCCGCGGCGGCCATAACGCTGACGGTTTTCATTTCCTTTTCCGGCCTTTTTCTGGGAGCCTGTCCCCTGCCCTCTTCTGAGGAGCCCCATGAGGAATCACCTCCGGCAGTGGTTATTCCGCAGGAAGATACCTTGCCTTCTCCGGAGGAAACAGAGAAAGAGTCTCCGGCTGCCCATGTTCCTCTTCCCCAGGTGACCGGCCCGGATGAGGAAGGAAACTTTCCTCCCATCGATGAAAAAGATTTTGAAGCCTATGTCGCCAACGGTCCCGGGGACACGGCCAAGCCCGACCCGGAGGAAATCCCTTCTTTCCTGGACCATCCTTTGGGGCAGCGGTGGCTGTCTGAGCATTATCCCTCTGTCACTGACTGGGAGATTCTTTATGAGGGGAAGGACTTTGCTCTTACCCCGGAGATGTACGATCCCTACCGCTACCAGTGGCGGGATCAGCGGGTCCCCTGCTATGCTGTGGTGCTGGCCACCAGCCAGGGAAATGACTTTGACCGCCTGCTGCTTTTGGCACGGGAGGATATCTCTGTCATTTGCGGCGATGATTCTTATCTGCCCCGTCTGGAGCTGTATGTTTCCGCCTATGCCGGATGGGAATCGGACTGGCTTCTGGGGGATGGTTCCGGTTTGGAAGCGGTATTTCCCCAAAATTCCGACTATAGTGCCGTTCTCTGGATTCCTGAGGAGGGCAGGGGCCTGCTCACCGCCCAGGACGATATCTGTTTGCCGGTGACAGGGCTGACCCAGCCTCCATCCCAGGTCTTTTTCAGCTATCCCCTTTCCTTCTATATCAGTCCCCCAGCCGGCCATGAAGAAGATATCCTGCTGCTGTTGGGAGATCACATGGATTACGCCCTGGGCCTTTATGAATCTGGAAGCCAACAGGTGACCTTACTGGAGCCCCAGAGGGGAGCCTGGCAGCTGTTCTCCCTGGATGGGCAAACTCTGGCCATTATGAACGATACTGCCGTCACCCTTTACGTCTTTTCTTCGGAGGACCTTCTGCGGCCCATTGCCCAATTGGAGGGAAATGGCGGCGTTCTGGGGGAGGATGAGGTCTTTATTTTCTACCAGATGGCCACCCTTCGGGGACAGGGAGGAAGTCACGTCATCCTGTACTACCGGCGGCAGGAGCGGCTGTGGCGGGTCTGCACCTTTGATACGGACGGAAACATTCTCTCGGACTTCTCCACTGGTCTGCCTGTAGTGGAGGATTATCTGGATGGGCTGGCCTTTGAGGATGGGCTTGTATATTTCGGTTATTTCCGGGAGGGCACCGACAAAGCGGATTCTCTGGAACGATACTGCATCGACGCCCGGCCCGGCAGAGAGCATTTGCTGCAACAAATCGGTTAGGAGGAACTGAGAATTTGAAACACATCACACTTGTCATCACCATTACCATCATTGCAGGACTGCTGCTGACCGCCTGTGACCAGCAGCCCTCCTCCCCCCAGTCACAGATGCAAGGACAAAGCGTTATCATCAAGGCGGAGCCGCCTTCTTCCCAGGAAGAAACTTCCCCTTCTTCCTCATCCAGCGAGACGGCGGAATTTTCTCCTTTGGACATAGGAGTTCTGGGGCATACCGAGGATAACGGCCCCCTCACCGCAAAGTCCCTGGCGGAGGATACACCCATTGCCGATGGACAACTGGTCACCCAGGAATCCCTCAATGGAATGGTAAAAATCTGCCAATATGACCCGGAGCAGCAAGGCTACATCATTCATTACTACACCTACACCCCTGGGGATACCCTGGGACAGCTGACCCGTACCGCGCTGGGCCTTCTTTATTCCCAGGAGGAGGGGATCGACGTCTCCTCCGTCCGGGTGGAAAAGGGCTTTGTGATTGTAGATCTCTCCCTCACCCCTGACAGTTCCGCCGCCAAGGCTTTGGGGAATCGGACAGCGGTGGAAACCATGCTCAATACTATCGCCGCCACCTGTCAAAAAAACGGAGCCGCCGGCACCGGCTTTCTGTTGGGAGGCGGACAGTTCTCCCTGGGCGGAGTGACCCTGGAAAACGACGGCTATGGCCGCTATGAACCGGCGGAGGTTTATAATCAGCCCGTTACCCCGGAACAGCTGGATGGCCTGCGGAGAATGCTGCCCTATCCCGGCGGAAAGTCCACTCCAGCTCCCATGCTGGACTCCAATGAAGCCATCTGCCAGGAAAACGAGGCGCTTTACCGGCTCATTTACTTTGGCGGGGATACGGGAGCCTATGCCTCCCCCGCCGAAATTCCAGACGAAGTCAAAATCGCGGTGGGGCTGAACCTCTCCCCCAGAACCTACGACTGCCGCCAGGAGCCGGAAAAATATCCCCTTTATCCTGTAGACGATTCCTTCCTGGAGCCGCTGGTTTCCCAGCTGAGTTTCCCGGACTATGACTTTGTACCCAGGGAATGGGTGGAAGCCGCTGTACAGGAGCTTTGGGGACCGGAAGCAGCCATTGGCGCTCATGTCAACGCGGGCAGCTTTACCTATGAGGAGAACGCCGGTGTCTATACCCCACCTCATCGGGGAGGCGGAGTGATTGTGGAGCCTTACTTCCACAGCCTGGAGCAGACCGAGAAGGGTTATGTGGCTCAGGTGTCCTATCTCACCCTGGGAATGGGCGGAGTCATGGACCAGAACGGAGAATGGCTGGACGTCTACTCCGACTATGAGCAGGACCCCCGAATCCAGCAGCTGGAACAGGCCCTGCCCCGGTATGAAATCACTGCCGTCACCGGAGAGGACGGACTGCTGCATCTGGAATCCTCCCGGCTGATTGGGGAATAGAAAGGAGCGTCTTGCAATGAATCAGATAAAAAAATGGATGGCAGGGGCGCTGGCCGCAGGGCTTTTGCTCACCTTTGCCGCCTGCGGCGGGGAAACGGCCTCTGCCTCTGGAAACAGTGGTGACTTTTCAGCATCGGAAAACACTTCCCACAGCGGGGACGGGGGAGCTTCCTCCGGCAGCGGCGAGGGGGTCCATCTCTCCAACAGCTGGCAGACAGAGGATTTTGTCATTGCCGGTTTCAGCAAAGACGGACCGGGAGATTTCGGTTATCAGGCGCGTCTGACATCGGAGGAGCAGAAACAGCTGTCCAGTCTGCTGCAAACAGACAGCTGGCAGGAGGCGGAGCCGGTGGAGCACGGCCTGAGCAGCGTGCTGGACCTGTGCGATGAGGAAGAAAAGCGTTTTCTGTCCGTTTATGACGGCGGCGATCTGGGCACCCTCATCGGCCTGCGGGACGAAGAATCAGGGGAAAGCTGGCTCTTTTCCGCTCCCGGCCAGGTGCTGGAGGATGCCAAAGCTCTGGCACAGCCTTTGGAGGAACGGGCCAAAGGAGAACAGACGGAAGGAACCTCTTCCGGTTCCGCCGGAGGAACAGAAGTCCTGTTTCCCCAGCTGCTTTCCGATGAGGTAAAGGCTTCCCCGCTGTACGCCGAAGCGCTGACCCGTCCCTCGGTGATCATTTTTGATGACCAGCCGGTCACCTCCCGTGCTGTGGTGGACCGCTTTTTACAAGGGGTGGAGGAAGGAGGCGACGGAGAGCTGTATCTCTACTCCTTCATCACCCCGGGGGAGGAAAGAAGCTGTCTGCTCATCCGCCTTACCTCCAAGGACGGCAAGGTAACAGAATCCCTGGCGTCGGACCGCAGCTGGGACAAGGGGCTCACCTTTGACAACAGCTATGCCGTTACCAAAATTCAGCTGACAGAGTACGGCTACCTCACCTATGAGGGAGAAAGCAGCAGCGAACCCACAGGCTATCAGGTGGTCAATGACCGGGAGCTGTTTTCCGATGCTTCCCAGCGGCAGGAAATGAAGGAAAAATATATGGATCCCATCTTTCCCACCGCCCTCAGCGGCCACTGGGATGACCCGGCGGATATGAGCCTCCTTTGGGTATTCGAGGATCTGTACTACTACGAAAACGGCGGCAGTCCCTTCGATGAGTACGGCACAGACTGGCCGGTGGAGGAGATCGTTGCGCTGCTCAGCCGGTATTTTGACGGCATCACCAGAGAGGTGATCCTCAGCGAAGAAATGGCTTCCGCCTACGATTCCCAAACCGACACCATCCACTATGAAGGAGGACGGGGCGGCGGTCCCTTCTGCCTGCGGGCCACCAGTTGGGAAACGGAGGGAGATCTGCTCATCCTCCACTATGAACACTACGACTGCGCCACCGGCATCCCCTATGAAAACGAACAGAGCCTTCTGACCATACGGCTGATGGAGGACGGCAGCTTCCGCTATCTCTCCAATGAGGCAGACAACTGATTCCCGGAATAAAGTTGCCTCTTTTCCGGTTTTTGGAGGGATACTTCGCCAGTGATTTATTTGAAGCTAGCCTGGTTCCGTCAAAGCCCACACATAAAAAAACAGCCGGAGAGAATGGTCTCTTCGGCTGTTTTTTTCCATAAGCTTGGTTTTGCGTTTGTTCAGGGAACGCTTTCCATCACCGCCAGGGCTTCCTCCTCGCTCAGGTCGCCCGCCAGGGTGTAGGTAAAGTCCTGATCAAACATCACGATGATGACGGTGTTTCGGGTCAGCTTTACCGAAACATAGGCCTTGCGCCCATTGATGTTGGCTTCATAAACCCGGCAGTCCTCGGTATCAAAGGAGGTGCTGCTGCCGCCGGTGGACATGACCATATAGCTGAAATAGCCTTCGGTGGCCGGATTTTCATAGCTGGCGTAGCAGTGCCACTCACTCAGGTCCTGCTCCCTCAGCTCATAACCCTCGGGGATATAGCCGGGAGCGATCTCCTCATAGCTTGCCGGCAGCTCCTTGTTGCTGCCGCCGTCAAAGGTGATGTTGGTGTATTCCTGTGTCACCGACACCACAAACCGCAGGATGGGTGTGCGGATGGCCTCCACCTGCATGGCGCCGAAGCCCAGTGCCGCAAAGCAGAGCACAAACATCGCCGCAGCCTGCACATACCGCCGCAGAGGCCTTCTTCCCCGGGCCGCTTTGCGGGTCATAGCCGCCATCTTTGCCTGGAACTCCGGCGAAAAGGTGTGGGGGTCCTCCAGCAGATCGTCGGAGGGGAGCTCTGCCGCCAACTGCTCCGCCCGCGCCTCAAAAGCCGGTTTCAGACATTCTTCCAACAGATCTTCCCGCCGGAAATCATTCGCCATGGGCCTCCCCTCCCTCCAGCTGCCGCAGCAGCATCTTTTTGCCTTGGAAGATTCTGGACGCCACCGTTGCCTCCGACAGCTCCAGCAGCCGGGCAATCTCCTTATTGCGGCAGCCGTGATAATACCGGAGCATCAGGATATCCGCGTACTTGGGGTCCATGGACTCCAGGCGGCGGCGGATCTCCTCCTCCGATTGCTGGGCAATAACAGCGTCCTCCGGGGAACCGGTCCGATCTCTGGGCACCTGCTCCAGATCATCAAAATAGACCAAATTCTCCCGTTTTCTCTTGCGGTACAGATCAATCGAGGTGTTCCGCACTAATATAACGATGAAAGATCGCGTTTTATTAGATCCGATCTCATCAATTTTATCAATTTCCCGAAAAATTTTTAAAAACGTTTGCTGGACCGCGTCCTCCGCCAGTCCATTGTCCCGGAGAATGGAGAAAGCAACCCGATACATGGACGCGCTATAGGTGTGATAAAGCTCTTCAAAAAGTGACTGTTCTGTTTTTTTCCGTTGTCCCAGCAGCATCGGCCTTTCTCCTCCTTTCCTGAACCATTGGGAGCACTGTTCTGATTGTACCACATAAAATAGTACGCTTCAACGGCCAGGAAGGATTTTACCAGCAGGATTCATTCCCTTTTCAGGCCCTCCAGAAACACCTTCCAATATTCTCCGCAGGAGCGGGACATTTCCCTGGAAAAGTCGGAGTTGTACTTCCTTTGGCAGAAGGCCTGAACGTAGCTGTCAAAATCCCATTCCTGCTTTTGGGCGTCCCTGGCCTGGCAGGCGAACATCTCCCGCAGCTGCTCAGGCGTATTGCGGTGATAGCGGTTTTGGCACACCACCCACTGCTGGCGGAAGCGGGCCGGCTTTTTCCGCTCCAGCTGCTGCTGGGTGGGATAACCATATACCACCATCGCCGCCGGCATTACATAATCCGGCAGTCCCAGCAGCTGACGGTGGGTCTCACACTGTTCCAGCACATCTCCGATATAGCAGGACCCCAAGCCCATGCTTTGGGCCGCCACCACAGTATTCTGGGCAGCGATCAGGGCATCGGACGCCGCCAGCATCAAATCACCGGGACCGGGAAGGCGGGGCTGGCATCCCGCTTCCTTATAGGCATCGTACCACCGCTGGCAGTCCGCCAGAAACACCAGCACCACAGGAGCCGTGGCGATAAAGGGCTGATGATCACAGGTTTCCGCCAGACGGGCCTTCAGCTCCGGGTCGGTCACCTCCAAAATGGTGTACAGCATCTGATTGCCTGCGGTAGGAGCCTCAAAGGCCGATTCCAGCAGAGCCTGACGCACCTCCTGGGAAACCGGGCGGTCCGCCCAGACCCGGACAGATTTCCGCTGCCGCAATTGTTTCAGTGTTTCATTCTCCAGCATTTTTCCATTCCACTCCTGTTCTATGGATAACAATAGGGGTTATCTTGACCGTTTTCATCATACCACAAAAAACCGGCAGCTGGTAGGGCGGAGTTTCCGGCGCCATTGAAATGATGCTTTTGCGCCCATTCCATGGAAAAACCGCTGTTTCCATGCTATAATAAGCAGGTATCAGAAGGGGCCGCGGCATTTGACCCAATGCTGCCACTGACGCTGCCCGCTTCAATCTATCCAAAGGAGACCTGATTATGGAATACTATAACATTACCGTGGCCGGGCAGCAGCGGAGCCTGCCCATCGTTCCCATCTCCCCGGAGCTTTCCATCGCCGCCTTCGTCATCTTCGGCGACACCGCCATTGTGGAACCCTGCGCCCGGGAACTGGCCGCCCGGCTGCCCAAGGATGTGGATTATCTGCTCACCGCCGAGGCAAAAAGCATCCCCCTCATCTATGAGCTGGCCAAAGTGATGGAAATGCCCCGGTATCTCATCGCCCGGAAATCGGTGAAGGGTTATATGAGCTCTCCTGTTGTCACCCCGGTGCGCTCCATCACCACCGACCATCAGCAGATCCTTTGTCTGGACCAGGAGGACCAGCAGCGGATCAAAGGCTCCCGCATTGCTCTGGTGGACGATGTCATCTCCACCGGCGCTTCCCTGTCCGCTCTGGAAACTCTGGTGGAGCAGGCAGGAGGTACCGTCGTGGCCCGTGCCGCTATTCTGGCGGAGGGGGATGCCGCCGACCGGGATGATATCATCTATCTGGAAAAGATCCCCCTGTTTTTCCACGGCCAGAAGGAAAAGGAATAAGTTTGCCGGAGAACCAAAACTTCAGACGGTGGAAAAATCTGTTTCAAGGGAAAAATAAATTCAAAATCATAAAAATCAGGACATGTGCCTGATTTTTATACCACGACCCGCGCCCACCGGGGCGAGAAACCGGGGGTATCGCCGCTGGTTTCGTCAGGAACCTGCGGCGTATCCAGGGGGACCGGGCCCCCCTGGAAGTGTGCCGAACTTTTTCGACACGCTCAAAACTTACCGCTGCCCCCATTCTTACGGGGACTGAACTGATCAAAACAATTTCAATAAAGAGATCCCCCTGGCGCGCCGCAGAGGCGTCAGAGGGATCTCTTTCAGTTTGTTTTGGAGAACATATTCTTCGTTTTCTCACACCCCCGGAGCCTGGGGAAGCACCTGAGACAAAGCAGGTGAGGAAAGACCGGACCCCGGTTATGGCCGTGAAAACATAGGGCGTATGGGCGTGAGAGGACGTTTGACAGCTGGGAACAGTTTTCTCCCGCTTTCCGGGAGCTTGTTTCCTGTCTTTTCAGGCCCAGACCTCCTCCAGCACCCGGATGGTGTTGCCGCCCAGCACCTTGCCGATCTCCTCGGAAGTATACCCATGGCGGATGAGCCAGCGGGGGATGTTCCAGGAGGCTTCGGTGGTGTTTTCCAGGTATTTGACGAAGGGCACCTCCTGATATTCCTGTGCGTGTTTGGAGGTTTCTCCGGTGGACAGCGCCGCCGCAAAGGCATGGTGCAGCGCCACATGATCCCCATACAGGCAGTCGGGACCGAAGGTGACATGATCGATGCCCACCAGGTTTTTGACATACTCAAAGTGCTCCATAAAGCTGTCGATGTCATGGGTCATCCGGGTGGCGCTCATGGTGGTGTGAGGGGCCGCCTCAATGCCGATGACGCCGCCCTTCCCGGCAACAGCCTTGAGCAGCTCGTCACCGGCCATCCGTTTGGTGTTCCACACACCCTTGGCCCCCACATGGCTGGCAATAATGGGCTTTTTGCTGTGCATCACAGCTTCATAGGCGGTTTTCTGGCCGCAGTGGGAAACATCCAGCAGCATCCCCACCTGGTTCATCCGCTCCACGCAGGCCTTGCCAAATTTGGTCAGTCCCCCGTCGCAGTCCTCCTTGAGGCCGGAGCCCAGGGCGTTGCTTTCGGAATAGGTCACCCCCAGCTGGCGGATTCCCAGGCCGTAGAGAATATCGATACGGTCCACCTCATTTTCAATGGGCTGGGCTCCCTCAATACAGGGGACCCAGGCGATCTTTCCCGCCGCCTTGGCCCGGAAGATGTCCTCCACCTTTTTGCACTGGATGAGAAAATCCTGATGGGCGATATCACACAGCCGCATCCCCAGGTCGTGGATGATATCGATCCACTTCCAGCCGCCGGGGCTGGAAATAATGTTGGTGCCGTCCAGCATATTGTCAAAAATGCAGTCCAGATTGGAATAGGAAAGGGCCTCGTATCCGGTCCAGTCCCGTCCCTGCCGCTCGGCGTCAAAGAACTTTTCCAGGCTCATGTCCACAGGGGTAAAATCGGGATGCTCATGCACTGAAATGTAAGGATACCGCTCCAGGATCTCCTGAAGCATCGCTTCCTGCTCCGGCTCCAAAGGAATGACATGGCGTCCGGCCCAATCCCATTGGGACCATTCAATGGCGGGATAATCTTTTCCCCGCACCAGATAGGAGTAGGGCTGATAGCCCTTATAGCCTTTTTTCTGGGTAAAATTCATACTGCGCTTCCTTTCCCCACAGGGAAAAAGGGGCTGCTCTGCCTGAGCGCAGCCGCAGTCCCTCTTTTCCGTTACTTGATTTTGCTCACCGGCGTCTCTCTCATCTCAGCAGAAGCGCCTGGTCATTGTCTCAGGCCCAAACCTCCCGGAGCACACGGATGGCGTTTCCGCCGATGACCTTGGCGATCTCCTCCTCGCTGTAGCCGTGCTTGATGAGCCAGCGGGGGATGTTCCAGGATGCCTCGGTGGGATTTTCCAGGTACTTGACGAAGGGCACCTCTTCATAGGGAAGGGTGGACTTGGCGGTGTCGCCGGTGGAGAGGGCCGCCGCGAAGGCGTGATGGACCCCCACATGGTCGCCGTAGAGGCAGTCCACACCGAAGCTGACATGATCGATGCCCACCATGTTCTTGACATACTCAAAGTGCTCCATGACACTGTCGATATCATGGGTCATGCGGGTCTGGCTCATGGTGGTGTGAGGCGCGGCCTCAATGGCAACCACACCGCCCTTCTGGGCGATGGCCTTGATCAGCTCATCGCTGGCCATTCTCTTGATGTTCCATACCCCTTTGGCTCCCAGGTGGGTGGCGATGATGGGCTTTTTGCTGTGCATGACAGCGTCATAAGCGGTTTTCTGGCCGCAGTGAGAAACATCGATGAGCATTCCCACCTGGTTCATCCGCTCCACACAGGCCTTGCCGAACTTGGTCAGGCCACCGTCGTTGTCCTCCTTGAGGCCGTTGCCCAGAGCGTTGCTTTCAGAGTAAGTGACGCCCAGCAGCCGGACACCCAGGCCGTAAAGGATGTCGATGCGGTCCACCTCATTCTCGATGCAGGCCGCGCCCTCGATGCAGGGGGCCCAGGCGATCTTTCCCGCCGCCTTGGCCGCCAGAATATCGTCCACCGTTCTGCACTGCACCAGGAAATCCTGATGGGCAATGTCGCACAGGCGCATGCCCAGGTCATGGATGATGTCGATCCACTTCCAGCCGCCGGGGCTGGAGATGATGTTGACACCGTCCATCATGTTGTCGAACACGCAGTCCAGATTGGAATAGGCCAGCGCTTCGTAGGCGCAGAACTGACGGCCCTGACGCATGGAGTCATAAATTTTGTTCAGGGTGCTCATATCTCTGGGATAGAAGGTGGGGTGGTCGTGGAGGGAGATGACAGGATACTTGGCCAGAATCTCACGATACATGGCCTCCTGCTCCTCGCTCAGTTCCAGAACATGGCGGCCTGCCCAATCCCAGTCCTGCCAATCAATATCGGGATAATCCTTGCCTTTTACCAGATAGCTGTAGGGCTGATAGCCCTTATAAGCGGGTTTTTGTTTGAATTCCATGGCGATCATTCTCCTTTTCGTCCCCCGGAAGGCTCCGGCTGGGGATGTTTATTTGGCGTAAATACCTATAGCCTGGGCGCAGTTGAGATAGCCGCAGTTACCCAGCACCGCGCTGAAGCCGGCAAATTTCTCCGTATTGGCCACATAGGTCTGTTTGGGAACATAGGTCATGGCGCTGGGCATATTGTCCACCCACAGCTGCTGCCACTGATCCAGCATCTCAATGCGCTTGGCCCGGTCGGGTTCAGATTTCATGGCGATGAGCAGGTTGTCCATTTCTTCGTTGTTGTACTGCATGAAGTTGAGGGTCTGGCCGATGCCGTAGCAGGTGTACAGGGTGGTGTCAACATCGTCGATGGTGCCCCAGATGCTGTAGGAGATATCAAAGGTCTGGCCGTTGGTGACCTTGGCGGAATAGGTGGAAGCGTCCAAAGGCTCCAGCTTCAGCTCGATACCCGCCTGGGCCGCTCCGGTGCGGAGGATTTCCATCACATTGTCCACATTCTGGATGGAGGTCTTATAGCTGACAGTAAAGGATGCCTTGGTGCCGTCGGCGCTTTCCAGAATTCCGTCACCGTCGGTGTCGGCGTATCCGTTGGATTCCAGCAGGCTCTTGGCGGCCGCGGTATCAAAGGCGGGCTGCTGGATGTTGGAAGCGACAAAATCCTGATATACGGGGCTGATGGGGGTATACATGGCAGTGGCCTCACCGTTCATGCCCACCGCCACAAGGGCTTCACGGTCAATGCACATGGAGATGGCCTGACGCATATTCACATCCTGAAGCAGCGCATTGGTCTGGGAATAGCTCAACTGTCCATAGCCCAGGCCGTCCACAGTGGTCAGCAGATATTTCTCATTGGCGGCCAGCTGGGTCTGGCTGTTGGCGGAAATATAGTTGGCGCAGACATCGATCTCACCGTTCTCCAGGGCCAGGACCATGGCGTTCTCATCGGTATACACCCGGAAGAGAATGTTGTCCAGATAAGCGCCCTGGCCGTCGTTGGCCTGAGTAAAGTAGGGATTGCGCTTGAGGGAGACATACTGGCCGTCCACCCACTCATCCACATAATAGGGACCGTAACCGGCGCCGCTGTAGATGTAGTTGAGGGGATCGGTGACCGATTCAAACTCGCTCTTGCGCATAATGGGAATCCAGTAGAAACCGCCGTTGAAGAAGTTGACGTCGGCAGACTCCAGGTTGAAGATGACAGTCTTGTCATCCACAACCTCGGTGGAAGCCACATGGCCATAGTAGCTGTCAAAGAAGCCGATCTGGTGCTCCACACCATAGGTGGTGCTGAAGGCCACATCCTCAGCGGTAACAGGGGTGCCGTCGTTCCAATAAAGGTCCTTGAGGGTTATGGTCCATTGGGTGCAGTCCTCGTTGGAGGTGGCCTCCGCCAGGTAGCCGTACTTATTGCCGGTTTCATCCATGGTCACCAGATTGGGGCAGACCAGGTTCATAATTACACTGGAGTTCAGGTCGTTCTGCACCCAGATGTTGGAGCTGACGGGATTGGCGTTGAGACCCACCGTCAAGGTTCCTCCCACCCCGGGGGCGGATGCCTCCTGAGAGGTGGAGACGGCAGAGGAGGCCGATGTACTGCCGCTTTCGCTGCTGCCGCCGCAGGCAGCCATGGAAACACCCATCGCTACTGCCAGCAGAGCGGATAATACTCTTTTGTACTTCATCTTCAAAGTTCTCCCTTCTGTTATAAATGGGCCGGCATCGCTGCCGTCCATGCTCGATCCTGACAGCGCCGCCATCAGGGAACCAAACTGTCTTTACTGCTGATTTTTTCTCAGCACCCGTCCGGCATAGGTACGCAGCACCTGGCCGTCCCGCAGCTCCACCTGGCCGTTGACCAGCACCAGATCGCATCCGGTGGCGGCAAGGCGGGGGGTCTTGTACTGCTCCTGGCTCATTTCAGGATACTTGTAATTGGGCAGGTCGATGACCGCCACGTCAGCATAGCAGCCTTCTTCCAGGCGGCCCCGCTTCTGGATGCCGAAATGCTCCGCCACCATGGTGGTGTTGCGGCGGACAATCTCCTCATAGGGCACGCCCTTTTTCAGATACATATTGGCGAAGATGGCAAAACCGCCTCTGCGGCGAATCTCATACCAGTCGAAGGGATCATAGATATCCCCCATAATAGTGTCGCTGCCCACCGAAACATAGGGATTGGCGATGATGGAATCGCAGTGGTCAATAAACTTGGAGGGAACGTTGGCCGCGGGAGCATTGAGCCAGAAAACATAGTTGTTGTCGTCTCCCATCAGGTCCAGCATGCACTCGTTTTCATCCACGCCCCGCTCCTGGGCGATATCCCGGACGGAGCGGTTTTCCAGATGAGGATCATCGGAATGAACAATGTAGATCTTGTCCTTGGAGCCCTCCATGGTGTAGTTGTCCTTGAGAATCAGCGCTCTGCCCTCAGGAGTGTGGAGGGCCTTCTTCACACCTTCGATCCTCTGGCTGAACAGCTCGTCCGACAGCGCCATGGTGAACAGCAGCATCCGTTCCTTGCCGGTGCAGTGGCCCACACTGTTGGGGATGGTGTCGATTCTGGCGCGGATGTGTTCTTCCTCGATGGCCTTCCTTGCCGCTTCAAAGGCCTCGGGCACCGAGCTTGCCAGATGGGAGATCTGAATCTTGGCCCCGGTGCGGCGGCCTACTTCCAGAAACTCCAGGGTGGACTCGTAGATGCCGATCTGATGGCGCAGGTGCGCCGCGGAGACGCCGTCGTAGCCCTTGATCAGCTCCACCACCTGGCAGATCTCATCCAGGTCCGCATACCGGCTGGGAACATAGTCCAGACCAAAGGAGATGCCGAACATCCCCTGCTCCATGTTGTGGCGGATAATCCGTTCGATCTGGCTTTGCTCCAGTTCATCAGGCTTTCTGGGCCAGGCGCCGTGCATCACATACTGGCGGATGCTGCCGTGGCCCAGGAGGGTAACAAAGTTGCAGTTGGTTCCCACCTGCTCCACCGCTTTGGCATATCCCTCGAAATCATACCAATCGGGCCAGATTTCCATATAGCGGTCATACTGCTTGAGGCTGATGAGGCCATTGCCCAGATAATAATCCAGCTGATCCTTCTTGTGGCCGGGGACGATGGAATGGCTGCAATTTCCGTTGACCAGGGTGGTAACACCCTCCTTGAGGTAGAAATCGTAGCTGCCGTCGTCAAAGCAGACCCATTCCTCATGAACATGGGGATCGATGAGGCCGGGGATCACATACTTGCCCCGGGCATCATAGCTGTCCCTGGCCGGCTCCTGAATATTGGGGGCGATGCGGACCACTTTGTCCCCCTGGATGGCTACATCCGCCTGGCGGGCGGGGCTGCCTGTTCCGTCTATGACCATACCGTTGCGAATGAGAAAATCGTACATCACAGCTTCCTCCTTTATCTGATTACCGTCCCTTGGGATTGAGGGTATCGTTGAGGGCGGTGCCCAACAGATTGAAACATACCACATACACCACGATGCACAGGCTGGGCATCAGCCACCACCACCAGGGATTGGGATTGGTGATGACAGCATTGGCGCTCCAGGCCCGCTTGAGGATGGTTCCCCAGCTCCAGGTGGTGGGGTCCCCCAGGCCCAGAAAGCTGAGGCTGGCTTCGGACAGCACCGCCGAGGCCATCACAAGGGTGAGGTTGACGAATACCGGTCCGGAGGCGTTGATGAGCACATGCTTGAAAAGGATCCTCGCCTTTCCGATCCCCAGGCAGCCGGCAGCTTCAATATACTGCATCTCCTTGATCTTCAGGGTGCTGTTTTTCGTCACCCTGGCAAGGGATGGCCAGGAGAAAATACCCAAAATCAGCGCCACATTGGTGATGTTGGAGCCCATGATGGCTGCCATGATAATGGTCAGGGGCAGCATGGGGATGGTGAGGAAAATATCCACCACGGCATCGATGATATCGCTGAGAATGCCCCGGGTATAGCCGCAGATCAGGCCCAGAGGCAGACCGATGACAGCAGCCACCAGCAGTGTCAGGATGGAAACATACAGGGAGGTTCTGGCGCCCCACACCAGCTGGGCAAAGATATCCAGTCCCAGGCCGTCGGTTCCCAGCCAGTGGGCGGCGGAGGGAGCCTGAAGAATATCGGTGCTGTAGCCCTCAGGCTTTGGGATCAGGATGGGTCCGATCAAGCCGATGAGAACGATGAGCATCACCCCGCAGAGACCGATCATACCGTTGCGGTTGTGGAGAAAATAATAGAATCCGCTTTTTCTCTTTTTCATGGTTATTTCCCTCCCAGCTTGATCCGGGGATCCAACCATGCAACCACCAGATCTGTAATCAGGTTCATCACCACCACCGCCACAGCCAGCAGCAGGAAGGCTCCCTGCAAAACGGGATAATCCAGGGCGTTGACCGCGTCATAGATGAGCCTGCCGACGCCGGGCCAGGAAAAGACGGTTTCTGTTACCACCGCGCCTCCCACCATGACGCCGATCTGCAGGCCGATGACGGTGACGGTGGGGATCATGGCGTTTTTCAGGGCGTGATGAAGGATCACCTGTTTTTCGTTGTTGCCCTTGGAATAGGCGGTACGGATGTAATCCTCATGGAGCACGTCGATCATACCATTGCGGGTATACATCACAGCGTTTGCCAGGTTGGTGACAGCCAGGGCCACAGTGGGCAGCACCAGATGCTTGGCCACATCCAGCACATAGCTCAGCCCCTCCCCTTTGGGCGGAGTATAGGCGCCGCCGGTGGGCATCACCTTGAAGCGGAAGGCAAACAGGTACAAAAGCAAAAAGGAGATAAAGGGAATGAACACCGAAATGCCCAATGTAACCATTACGCTGACCACCCGGTCCCCCCATTTTCCTCTGTGGCGGGCGGCGAACACACCCACCGGGATACCGATCCCCAGCACCAGCACTATCACCGCTCCAAGGAGCATCAGTGTCCAGGGCAGGCGCTGAAGGAGATATTCCGTTACGGGAATGTGCTTGCTGAAGCTGGTGCCCAGATTGCCCTGGAACAGCTGCACCAGGAATTTGCCATACTGCACAAGCAAGGGCTGATCCAAACCATAGGCCTCGATCATTGCCTGCTGGGCCTCCGGCGTCATCTGCGGGCTGACCATCAGGGAAACGGGGTCGGAGGGCATGGCCCGGACAATGAAAAAGGTAAGGGAAACTGAAATGAAAATGGTCAGCAAACCCCGGAGGATACGACGGATCAAATATCTGCTCATGGCTGGGCGACCTCCTTTGCGAAGTGGCAGCGTACATAATGGTCCGGTCCCACCTGTATCATTTCAGGCTCCTGCTGGAAGCATACCGGCTGGGCCTTGAAGCACCGCTGACAGAAGCGGCATCCTTTTGGCGGATCAACCGGACTGGGGACGTCTCCTGTCAGCAGGATCCGGTCCTTTCTGGGGGCGGTGGTGGGCTCCGGCACAGCGGAAATCAGCGCCTGGGTATAGGGATGGGAATGGGGGCTCATCAGCTGATCGTAGGGAACGATCTCCATCACCTTGCCCAGATACATCACCAGGATCCGGTCACTGATATACCGCACCACAGCCAGGTCATGGCCGATAAAAATATAGGTCAGGTCCCGCTGCTTTTTCAGGGTGTTGAAGAGATTGAGGATCTGAGCCTGTACCGAAACGTCCAGAGCGGATACCGATTCATCACAAAACAGCAGCTGGGGCTGGGTGGCCAGAGCCCGGGCAATGCCGATACGCTGCCGCTGTCCTCCGGAAAATTCGTGGGGATAGCGGTCGTAAACCTCCGGCTGCAAACCGATGGTCCGCAGCAGCTCCTCCACCTTCTTTTTGGCCTCCTCCTGGTTTTTGGCCAGACCGTGGGCCAGCATGGGTTCGGCAATGGCCGGGCCCACCTTCATTTTGGGGTTGAGGGAAGCGTAGGGGTCCTGAAAGATCATTTGCAGCTGGCTGCGAAGCTGTTTTCTGTTGCGGCAGTGAAATCCGGTGATCTCCTGTCCCCGAAAAAACACCTTTCCGCCGGTGGGTTTGGTCAGCGCCAGAATGGTGCGGGCCAGGGTGGATTTTCCGCTGCCGGATTCTCCCACAATACCCAGGGTCTCCCCCTCATACACCTCAAAGGAGACGTCCTCCACAGCATGAACATACTTCTGCCGCTCCCGCAGCTTGGTTTTTTTGACGGGGAACAGCTTGGTCAGATGCTCCACCCGCAAAACAGGCACTCTTTCTTCTGTTGTCATCGGATTCATCTCCTCATGCATCGGCATTTTCTTCCCCCTCAAAGCTCAGCCAGCACTGTACCAGATGTTCTTCCCCCACCTGCTTCTCCGGGGGGCTCTGCTGGCGGCAGCGCTGCGTGCAATGCTCACAGCGGTCGGCGAAACGGCAGCCCGGACCAAAGTCATAGACGGTGGGAACCGTACCCGGAATGGTGTGGAGCGGCTCCTTGCCGCTGCTCATGGTGGGGATGGAGGCCATCAGCCCTTTGGTATAGGGATGGAGCGGGTGATCAAAAACCTCCTTGAGCGTTCCTCTCTCCACCGCTCTTCCGGCGTACATCACCACCACTTCCTCACAGATTTCCGCCACCACACCCAGGTTATGGGTCACCATCACCAGTCCGCCGGTGCCCTTGAGCCGTTTCATCAGATCCAGGATCTGCGCCTGAACCGTCACATCCAAAGCCGTGGTAGGCTCGTCCGCGATGAGCAGTGCCGGATGGTTGATCATAGCCATGGCGATCATCACCCGCTGGCGCATACCGCCGGAAAACTCATGGGGATACTGATGGATACGGGTTTCCGGATTGGGGATGCCTACCTCCTCCAGCGCCTGGATCACCCGCTTTTGGATCTCCTCTCTGGACACCTCAGGATGATGCAGCTGGATGGCTTCGCCGATCTGTTTGCCGATGGTCAGCACGGGATTGAGGGCGGTCATGGGCTCCTGGAAGATGATGGAGGCCTTTTCGCCCCGGATTTTGCTCATCTCCTCATCACTCATGGCCAGCAGGTTTTTCCCTTCAAAGAGGATCTCCCCTCCCTGGACTACCGCCGCCGACGGCAGCAGACGCATCATGGACAGGCTGGTCATGCTTTTTCCGCAGCCGGATTCTCCAACAATTCCCAGGGCTTTTCCCGGTACCACCTGAAAGGACACCTGATCCAACAGATTGAACACCTGTCCATCGTCGTCCTTAAACCCCATGCTGTAATTTTTAAATTCAACCACTGCCGCCATGCCCTCATCTCCCCCTCTTATATATATGTATATTTTTTCAGTTTTGCGTGAAAATTTCTTTAGCGATTTCAACCAATAAACTGTTATCATATAAAATTTAGCTGACTTACGCAATTATAAGTCAACCGTAAAATGCAATCGCAAACCTGATAAAAGTCTGAATTTTTTGTTTTTTTTCAGCAGTAATTCCGCTTTTTTTATTTTTTGATATTATATTGGTTTTTATTTCCCACTACAATGACATATGTCATAGTGTTTTGTAAAAAACAAAAGCCTTCCGGCTAAATACAGCCGAAAGACTTTTGATGAAAATTTATCATTATATTTATTAATTATAAGTGTTTAGGAATCTTCCTTTTCCTCCCCCGCCAAATGGATCTGTCCCTGGGACAAGCGTGTCAGTTCCTCCCGGTTCAAAATACGATAGCCGTTTCCCTTGCGTTCCAGAAGGCCCACCGTACACATCTGCTTGATCACCCGAAGAAGATGCCGGTAGCTGGTTTCCAGGATATCGGCGCACTGAGAGAGATTGAAGCGGAAGATGTCTCCCTGGGCAACCTGGAGAATAAACTTTGCTGTCCGAACCTCCAATGGATTATGCCGGAAAGCGTTTTCCCGTACATGCTGGGCCATCCAGTAGGTCACAAACCGGAGGAATTTGACATCCTCCAGCAGCTGCTTGCGGCACAGCTCCATCCGCAGGGCGATGCAGGT
Source organism: Angelakisella massiliensis (assembly GCF_900104675.1). GTDB lineage: Bacteria > Bacillota > Clostridia > Oscillospirales > Ruminococcaceae > Angelakisella > Angelakisella massiliensis. The sequence goes on from NZ_LT629945.1 coordinate 734,213, forward strand.
GCATTCTGTCAGCGCCAGCACATCGTTAAAAGCCGGCTGCTCCCATAACGCGGCAGCCTGCCCTAAAATACCGAAGCCGGACATATAGGATTCACAGTGGATCCGCCCCGTACAGGTATAGGAATAACTGATGCTGTCTCCGTGAACCAGAAAATAAAAGTATGGAGTATGGGTTCCCTCCTTGGCGATATATTCTCCGGAGGAATAGATATGAACCTCTGCGATCTTGAGAAGATCCTCGGATACATAATCTTGCAGATGAAAGGCGTCGATCCATTTACGCAGCACCGCGGAGTCCCGAATCACTTCCATTCTCTTCTTCCTCCAATCCTTCCACAACCGCCGGCAGGGAGAAGGACAGCGCCATTCCCCACAGCGAAAAAAACAAATGTCCGCCCACAGCACAACAAACCTTCTTTTCCTTGTGCGGCAGACACAGACAGCCAACAGAAAATGTGATCTTTCCAAAGCCGCACACCCGGAGAGGTGAAAAATCATTCTCCTGTGCCGCCGGAAAACTGAAAATAATATTTAAAGCGTGTCGAAAAAATTCGACACGCTTCCAGGGGGACCCAGTCCCCCTGGATACGCCGCAGGTTCCTGGCGAAACCAGCGGCGATACCCCCGGTTTCGCGCCCCGGTGGGCGCGGGTCGTGGTATAAAAATCAGGCGCATGTCCTGATTTTTATGATTTTGAATTTTGTTTTTTCTTGGAATCAGGTTTTTCTACAGACGAAATATTTTTTTATTATACCACATTTTGATTTGTGTTCCAAGGATAATGCCCTTTTGGATATTTTCTTTTTTCTTCCACAATTGCGCAAAAGGGCCTCCCGTCCGCCCAAGGGGACAGGAAACCCTTTTTGATTGATGTGCAGCGTTTTTTGTGGAAAATCAGGTGTCTGCGTCTGTTTTTTCCTTCTGGCGGGATGGCACACCGGCAAGGTTCAGCTTTAATCCCCACAAAATACCATACAGCATATCCGTCCCCGAGGAGTGTCCATGATCCAGGAACTCTTCCAGCACCTCCTGGGGCAATATCTCGCCCCTTTCCAGCTCCTTCAGCAGCCGGGAGATGTAAAGGGGATACCGGCCTTCCAGACCGCCCCGGAGCACCTCGGCGCTGACCGGAGTGGTACCGGACAGCTGCCGCCGGACACAGGCCTCCACCTTTTTCCCCAAGGGATTGCCATACCGGTGGAAAACCGCCAGCAGCCCCAGTACAAAGTCGTCGGAAGAGGGAGTCAGCCCAATCCCCAGCCCCAGAATGGGCGTGTCAGGCGTCAATGTTCCGGCGGACAAACGCCCCAGAAAGTTTGCCAGTACCTCTCCCCCTCTGTCACCGTCAGCCGGTTCCCGTGGAGGAATACAGCTCCATCCTCCCTGCTCCAGCAGGGAAGCAATGCCTCCTGGCGGACAATGCTCCGCCAAAAAGTTTGCAAGCACCTGTGTCTGCCTGGGACAGACTTCCGCCTCCGCCGGGGGGAGAGTAAAGTCCACCTCCCGGGTGTGCTCATCCATGGAAAGGATTCCGGGAGCTTCCTCCCTTTCCCAGCACAGGCAAAGGGTTTTCAGGCTCTCCGGCCATGGCGTCTCCTCCGGCAGAAGGAGGGAAAAACCGCCGGGAACCGGCTCAGGGCGATGGAGGACAGCGGTAATGATTCTTCCTTCCGGGTCCAGGAGATTGGCCGCCTTTCGGTAGACGCCCACAACCCTGCAATCCAGCTTTCCCCGGGAACGCACCCGATGGATCAGCTCCCGGTCCGCCGCCCTGCACCGCACTGCTCATTCCTCCTCCATTTTACGCAAAGGTCACTACAGTACCCGTTTTTCCCTCCAGGGCCTCAATGGCCTTGTCCAGGGAGGTGATGATGGCCTTTTTGTCAGGATTGTCCCGGACAAACTTCATCGCCGCCTCGATCTTGGGCAGCATGGAGCCGGGAGCAAAATGACCTTCCTCCACATACCGTGCCGCCTGGTAGAGGGAGATATGGTCCAGATTCTGCTGGTTGGGCTTGCCCCAGTTGATGGCTACCTTCTCCACCTCGGTGAGGATCATCAGCACATCCGCTCCCACCTGTTGGGCCAGCAGCTCAGCGGCAAAGTCCTTGTCAATGACCGCGGCCACCCCTTCCAGGGTCCCATCCGGGTTCTCCACCACCGGCACGCCGCCTCCGCCGCAGGTGATGACGATGCTGTGGTCCCACAGCTGCTTGACCTGGTCGATCTCCACAATGCGGCGGGGCATGGGGGAAGCCACCACCCGGCGGTAGCCCCGTCCGGCATCCTCCATCATCTGATAACCCATGGCCGAGGACAGCTTCTCCGCCTCTTCCTTGGTATAAAAGGTACCGATGGGTTTGGAGGGATTCTGGAATGCGGGATCATTCCGCTCCACCACCACCTGGGTCACCAGGCTGACCACCGGAATGTTTTTGTTGCGGCAGGCCAGGGCGTAGCGGAGGGCCTGCTGGATGTGGTAACCGATATATCCCTGGCTCATGGCGCCGCAGACATCGAAGGGCATCACCGGCACCACATCCCGGGCGGTTTCACTGGCCATCAGAATCCGTCCCACCTGGGGGCCGTTGCCGTGAACAATGGCCAGCTCATAGCCTTTGGCACTCAGCTGAGCGATGTGGTCGCAGGTGGTCTTGACCACCTCCAACTGCGCCTGAGCTGTGGGGGGGCTGTTCTTGGTTTGCAGGGCGTTTCCGCCCAGAGCGATAACAATTTTAGACATGGTAGGTTCTCCTTCCGGTTCCTCCGCCGGGGGCTGGAGGTGGATTGTTTCAAAAAACCATTCCTTCCTCCCGCCCCCGTGGAACCGGTGGAGGGGTCAGGAAAGGAAAGTGACAACGCCAGGGCCGATGGGCAGTCCCAGCAGCACCCAGGCAATCATGAACAGGGTCCAGAGAATCAGCAGTGTAATGGAATAGGGCAGCATGATGGAGACCATGGTGCCGATACCCATTTTTTTATCATATTTGGCCGCGATGGTCAGCACGATGGCGAAAAAGGGCTCCAGGGGGGAGATGATGTTGGTGGCGGAATCTCCGATCCGGTAGGCCAGCTGAGTGGCCTCGGGGGAAAGGCCCAGCATCATGAACATGGGCACAAATACCGGCGCCATGACGCTCCATTTGGTGACGGCGGAACCGATGAAAAGATTGATGAAGGCCGCCACAAACACAAAGATCACCATCAGTGTCAGGCCGGTGGCATGGGTGGCCCGGAGCAGCTCCGCTCCCTTGACCGCCAGGATCAAACCAATATTGGAATACTGGAAATAGGCCACAAATTGAGAGGCCACAAAGGTGAGCACCAGATAGCCGCCCATGGTACCCATGATGTCGCTGATGATGTTGACCAGCTGCTTGTCGTCCCGGATGGTGCCGGCGCCGATGCCGTAGCAAAGCCCGGGGAAGAAGAACAGCAGGGTGACGATTATGACGATGGAGGTCATGAAGGGAGAATCACCCAGAATCTGTCCGTTCTCCTGATTACGCAGCAGGGCGTTTTCCGGCAGCACCAGCAGCAGCACTGCCACGGTGGAAAGGATCAGGGCGATCAGCGCCCACCGCAGGCCCCGGTTCTCAGCGGGGGTCAGGGGGTCCATAGAGGCGGTTTCGTCCCCGGTATACTTCCCCAGCCGTGGTTCCGCCACCTTCTCGGTAATAATGGTACCGATGATGGTGATGAGAAAGGTGGAGCCAAACATAAAGTAGTAGTTGGCCACAGGGGAAACATAATAGCCGGCATCCAGAATCCGCGCGCCCATGGTGCTGAAGCTGCCCAGCAGCGGGTCAATGGAACCCAGCAGCAGATTGGCGCTGAAGCCTCCCGCCACACCGAAAAAGGCGGCGGCGATGCCCGCCATGGGATGGCGCTTGAGGCCCAGGAAGATCATGGCTCCCAGGGGCACCACCACCACATAGCCGGAGTCGGAAGCCACGTTGGACATGACGCCGATGAATACCACCATGGCCGTCACCACCCGGGAAGGGGTGTTGGCCAGCAGCTTGCGGAGGCTGGCGCTCAGCAGTCCGGTGCCGTCAGCGGTGGCGATGCCCAGCATGGCCACCAGCACCACCCCCACAGGAGCAAAGCCGGTGAAGTTGGTCACCGCCTTTTCAAACATAAAGCGGATACCGTCCGCGTCCAGCAGGCTGCGGGCCACCACATGATTTTCGGTGACAGTCTGGGTAGCCTTATCCACCTGCTCCAATACCACGCTGGTTCCGGCGGCGCTCATCAGGGCAGAGGCCACCACCACCACAGCGGCAAAGATGACGAACAGCGTCACCGGATGGGGCAGCTTGTTGCCGGCCCTTTCAATAAAATCCAGCATCCGGTCCAGCACCGGCGTTTTTTTTGCGGCCTGTTGTTTTTGTTCCATTCCCATTGTATTCCCTCCACTTTCGCGTCAGCATTCAATGGCTGTGAACCACAGAGACCCTGCCGCACGATTGAGCCGTGCGGCAGAGTTCCCTGAGATCCGTTCATACCATTTTTAGGCATTGCGCAAAACACGCACTCACCCACATTCAGCCGGCAGCAGGAAAATACAGGATCGGCAGCAAATTGTATCGTGGAATGTTTCGTCAGCGGATGACCGCCGCCGTTTCAAAGGGTGAGACTCCTAACTGTTCCAAGGGCTCAGATGACCCCTTCCATGGTCAGGGTGATCTGGGAGACGATGGCAGCCAGAAGGAAGGTGCCCAGGATAACTGCGCAGCCTACAATGATGATCCGCCAGGACATCTTCTTGAGCATGGGCAGATCCTTGCCCAGCGCCAGGCCGGCATAGGCCAGGGTGGGGGTTCCCAGGGCGGCGAACTGGATAACGTTGCTGGCGTTGCAGATATAATCGCTGCCGGGGAAGATGGGGGTGGACATCACCACACCCACGATGCCCACCCAGAACACGGGGGACAGCTTTTTCAGATAAGGCATCTGGCTGATGATGTAGCCGATCATGGCCACACCGAAGATCACCAGGGAGCCCTCCAGGGACTTGAGCAGGCTCACCGTCTCCAGGTCGGATTTCACATAGGTCTGGATGGTGTTGCCGATGGCGGTGAAGACAGCCGCCAGAAAGATGATGATGGCGCCGCTTTTGATCTTGGTCCATTCGATGGTGGCAATATTCTTTTTCTGTTCCATATCCCAGTTACTCCTCTCCTCGGTCAGTTGGCGGCGGCAGCCTTGCCCTGTTTGCGGAAACGATTGAAGAAATTATACAGAGCGCTGCACAGGGGCAGGGTGATGAACATATTGGCGTAGAGGCCCAGCACGTTTACCAGCAGGTTGGAGGTGTTGGTATAAGCCTGAACCGTCTCCATCAGGGTGGGGTCGGGATAATAGGAGCGGATGACCTCCAAAGAAGCGGTGGACATACTCATACTGCTGGTGCCGGCTCCCAGAGCCAAAGCATAGGGATGGAAAATCCCCAGGCTGACGATGACGCTGGTAAAGATACTGGTCCACAAAGCGCCCAGGACGGTGCCCACAATGAACACACCCATAACGCCGTGGCCTTCCTCGGAACTGATGCCATACTTCTCGGCGATGATGGCCACCTGAGCCTCACGGCCCAGGGAGTAGCAGGCGCCCACGCACTCCCGGCGCAGACCCAGCAGCATGGCGATGGGCAGGGAGATGACCATGGTGCCCAGGAAGTGGGCGAACATCTGCAGGAAGATGGTGCCCTTGGCGCTCATGATCTCCGCCAGCTTGGGGCCGACGCCCAGGCCCACCTTGGCCAGCAGGATCATCAGGGCCACAGGGAAGATGGCGCTGGCGTGCTCCATATCCTTCATGGAGAGGATCTTCAGCTTGGGGGCGCTGATGATGCCGCCGAAGACGGTGGCGTACAGAATGGGCATCAGCACCAGGATGCCGATTTTACGAATACCGATGAGTTCGCTGACGATGACGATCAGGATGGTCAGCACATGAAGCTTCCAGTTTTTGACGATCTCCATCTTTGTTCCTCCTTAGCCGTTCTTGTGTTTGGCGTAATATTCCGCCGCCTTGACAAAGCAGTCCAGGGGAGCCTTGACGATGCCCGCTCCCACCTGACCGACGCCGGGGTCCTTGTGGGCCATACCGGTGGTGATGGTGGGCTGGATGCCGGTTTTCAGCACCTTGACGATGTCGATACCGGTGGGAGAACCCTTGAAGTTGAGGGTGGGGATCTTGAAGTTCTTGTTCTCGGTGGCGGTGATCTCATACATCTCCTGGGTGATCTTCACGCCGTCGTCATAGGTGCCGCCGATGAACTGCACGATGGCCGGAGCCGCCGCCAGGGCAAAGCCGCCCATACCGAAGGTCTCGGTGATGGCGCTGTCGCCGATATCCGCCGCAGCGTCCGCCGCGGTATAGCCGGGGAAGTAGAGGCCCTCGGGGATGTTGGCGGGAGCGGTGAACCACTGGTTGCCGCAGCCGCTGACCTTGATGCCGAAGTCCACGCCGTTTCTGGCCATGACGGTGACGATGGTGCTGCCGGGAACGCCGGCGGCCGCGTCGGAGATGGACTTGCACATGGCCATGGTGAGGTTGATGTTGAACATATCGATCTTTTCAATATGCTCCAGCACACCGTAGATCTGATCGGTGGGCAGGCAGCGGACCTGAATGAGGTACTTGGCCAGCTCACGCATCAGCAGGCAGGTGGAAGCCTTGTTGCGGTTATGGTTATCGTCGCCCATCTGCATGGCCTGGGTCACAATGCCCTTGTAGTCGATGCCGCCGGAAAGCTCGATGGCTTCCTTGAGAACGGGATAAACCACATCATGGATCCAGTGGAGACGCTTGATGACGTCCTCACCATAAGCGCCGAACCGCAGGCACTTGCCCTGGCCCTCGTTGACGCCGGAATAGGCCACGTTGCCGTAGGTCATGTTCTTCATGATAAACACCGGCATATTGGGGGAGATGATGCCCGCCATGGGGGCGATGGACTGATGCTCATGGTTGGGGGAAAACTCGATCTCTCCGCTGGCGGCCAGCTGCTCCGCCTCCTCGGGGGTCTTGGCCAGGCCCTCGTACAGCAGCGCTCCGATGACGGCGCCCTTCATGGGGCCGCACATCCGCTCCCACTGGATGGGTGGACCGGCGTGCATAATGAGCTTTTCATGCATCCCAGGGACCACGTCCTTGGCGATGGCCATCCCTACCAGATGGACCTCGGAATTCTGCATGATTTCCAATACTTTCTCGTTGGCTTCTTTTCTTCCCACGGTAAAATCCTCCTCCGCAAGGTCTTGTTCCGGTTTTTATTCGTCCTCGTCGTCCAGCAGGGACAGCAGGTTTTCGATCTTTTTATCCACATACAGGGGAATGGACCACTGCATCTGAAGGCACTCCACACCCTGTTCTGCCAGGTCATCCCGGAACTGCTCCAGTCCCACGTTGATGACCTTGATTTTCTGGTTAAACAAATTATTCAGACTCATTTCAGCTTGCCTCCCGTGAAAGTTCAGGATAATGGGGCCAGGGCCTTGATGATATCCGCCGCCAGATGCACTGCCCGAAGGTTGCTGGGCATGATGATCACATCCAGTTCCTTCAGCTTGGAGATGATCTCCTCATAGTTCTGGGGATCATCCTTGCTGCCGCAGACACTGACGATCACCGCCACATACTCATCGGGATGCTGGGCGCGGTATTTGGCCAGTTCCTCCACAAAGTCCTTCTCCGGCGTGCGGCTGGCGCCATAGCCCAGCACCAGATCCAGCAGAATCACCGCGGTCTCCGGGTTTTGCAGCTCGGCTTTGAACACCTCTGCCCGGAGGGTGGAATCGATCATGGGATGAGCCCGGCCCACGGTGTACTGATCGTCTCCCAGGTCCACGCAGGCATTGCCGTCCATATGGAAGCAATCGGTAACGGTCTTTTCCTTGGTCAGGTTGGAATTGACCCCGCCCAGACGGTCCTGGAGGGCCAGCACCGCTTCATAACCCAGGGTGCCGCCGCTGTACAGGCCCCGGACATATTTGCCGGTGGAGCGGATCTTCTCCGCCTGCTGCCGTACCAGCTGGGTGTGGTCCTCCGCCAGGGTGTAGCCCGGCTGCACCACACCGGTCCGCTCCAAAGCCGCCAGCGCCGCTTCCTCCAGGGTGGAAACAAAGCGGATCTGCTCATCAGACTGGCTGCTGTAATCGCCGCCCAGGAAGTTGATGACCACCGGCTTGCGGATCTCATTGCGGATGAAAGAGATGACCTTGTCCGCCACCGCCTTTGCCGGGGGCTTGGATACCACCACGATCAGCTTGGTGGCCTCGTCCTCTCCCAGCGCCTTGAGGCCCTGGAGCATGGTGATGCCGCCGATCTCCTCTTTCAGGTCCCGTCCGCCGGTGCCGATGACCTGGGTGACGCCTCCGCCGTTTTTATGGATGAGGGTCATCACTTCCTGAGCACCGGTTCCGGAAGCGGCCACAATGCCGATGTCACCCTTGCGGATGGTGTTGGCAAAGCAGAGGGGCACGCCGTTGATGATGGCGGTGCCGCAGTCGGGACCCATCACCAGCAGATCCTTGGACTGGGCGTAGGTTTTCAGCGCTTTTTCCTCCTCCAGGGAGACGTTGTCGCTGAAAAGCATGATGTGCAGCCCGTTGCGCAGGCCTTCCATGGCCACCGGCTTGGCGTAGCTGCCGGGGATGGAGATGGCCAGGATGTTGCTGCCCGGCTGCATCTTTACCGCGGTTTCCACGCTCTTGGGCTTGTAGGCATCCTTGTTCTCACCGGAAACGTTGGCGTTGAGCATTTCGTCCAGGTGTTCGAAAATGTAGTTGGCGGTCTCCTCTGTGTTGCAGCTGACTGCCACGATCATATCCGTGGGGCTGGCGGCCTCCGCCTCCGGTGTCATCAGCCCGGTACGGACCAAAGTGTCTTTATTGAGATCCGTTCCCATTACAACGGCTACTTCCTCCACACCGTCCAGGCTTTTCAGCTCACGGGTGACCAGCATCAGCTTGACCGAGTCATAATAGACCCCTTTTTGCACGATGGTCTTTTTCATTTTTTCCACTCCTCGGAAGTTTGTTGGCTTCATATTATCACAGGAAAAAGCAGAAAACAAGAGCGGTCACAGGGCTTCCCCATGACCGCTCTTGTGGATTTTTCCGCTGTATAAAAATGCTGTTTCCACCTATGAAAAAAAGGTGGGGAGTGGGCCGCTGACTGTTGTGAAACTGGACAAAAGCGACTTTGATATTTCTATGTCAAAAAAGGTCGTTTTTTGTCACCCTTCAAACCCCTGGGCCTTGGAAATGAGCTTGCTGTACACCTGAATGGCGTCGATGAGTTCCCGCCGGGTGGATTCATTGATCCGAAAACTGGGTCCGGAAACGGCGATGGCCCCCAGATTCACCCCCTGGGCGTTAAACACCGGGGCAGCGATGGCGAACACCCCCGGTTCATGAATACCGTCGTTGATGACATATCCCGCTTTGCGGATATCAGAAAACATCGCCTCATTGAGGTGCGGGTGCTCCCTGGCGATGCGGGTACGCTGCTCATAAGGCAGCCAGGCCAGCAGAACATAACCTACAGCGCCCCGATACAAAGGCAGCATCTCCCCCACGCTGACAGCCCGGTGGAGGGCCTGCGTGCTCTCCACGCTTTCCAGACAGACCCGCATATCGTCCCGCACCACATACAAGCTGGCGGTTTCGTTGAAGATATCCCGGAGATTCTGGAGGATGGGCCGGGCCGTGGCCCGGAGATTGGAGGAGTTGGAGAGAATACCCATCAGCCGGAACACCTGATGGCCCAGGGTGTATTTCCGGTCCACCTCCCGATTGAGGTAGCCCATCTTCACCAGCGTCTGCAAAATCCGGGAAATGGTGCTGACGCTCAGCCCGGTGATATTGGAGAAATCGGTCAGGCTCAGGGTGAGATGTTCCTCATCAAAGCAGTTGAGAAGCTCCAGTCCCCTGGCCAGGGAACGGATGGAAGCGTCCTTTTCTTCCGAGGCGCCAACAGGATTTTTCTTGGTCAAGAGGGTTCTCTCCTTTCAGATGTTTTTCCACTGTGCGGAAATCCTCCGCGGTCCCACCGTCCCGCTCTCCATCTGAAAAGTCACCGGCGGGACACTGTAATCACTGCCTGATTATAGCACGAAATCACTTCCCCCGGCAAATATTTTCCTTTTGTCACCGCGCCCAGAGAGGCTTTTTCCGCCCATCCAAGAGGGAAAGCATGGCATATTCCAAAGGCCCACAGCGCTGACAAAAAGTTCCCCTCCTCCAGGCAAAGCGGAGCGTCCCGTGAAAGGATCTCCTCTTCCGGCAAGGTGATCCCAGCTCAGTGGCAAAGAAATCGGCAGCAAAAACATTTTTGTTTGAAAGGCAGATAAAAGATTGCCTCTGACCCTGGCTGGAAGCTTTAAAATAGGGAGCAAACAAAAAGAAACGCCCCAATGCCTGATGCATCAGGGCGTCCTCTGCGCTTATATGTCACTAAAGTACTGTATCAGGGCCGGAGCTTTCTTCAGCGCCTCTCATCAGATTTCAGAAGCAGGCCCGGTAGATGGCCAGCACGTCTTCCTTTGCCAGCGGCTTATAGGCACTGCCCAGGGTCCTGGCCGCTTTTTCCGCCATGATCTCCAGCTTATCCTCTGTAATACCCACTTCCCGCAAAGCAGCGGCAATCTTCAGCTCTTTTGTAAAGAACTGCTGGGTTCTGTCAATGGCCTCACGGGCCATTGCGTACCGGTCATCGCTCATGGGGATATTCCAGACATTAAACGCGTATTCCGCGAATTTGTCCACACTGGAGTCATCCAGCACATACCGCATCCATGCCGGCGTCAGGATCGCCAGGCCCACCCCGTGGGTGATGTCAAAATAGGCGCTCAGCTCATGCTCCATGCTGTGTACGCTCCAGGGTGTGCCTTTGCCCAAAGAGAGCAAGCCGTTGATGGCCAGACTGGAGGTCCACATCAGATTGGCTCTGGTCTCATAATTGGCGGGATCATTGCAGGCAATGGGTCCATACTGGATACAGGTTTTCAGCAGCGCTTCCGCCATACGGTCCTGCAATCCGGCAGTGCCCACCCGGCTGAAATAGGTTTCCAGAATATGGGACATGATATCGGCTGTGCCCGCCGCCGTCTGGTATGCTGAAACGGTATAGGTATAAGTGGGGTCCAGAATGGAGGCCTTGGGCCGGGCATCAGGATGGGTGATCACCAGCTTATCATTGGTGTCCATGTTGGAGATAACGGCTCCGCAGTCCATCTCTGAGCCGGTGGCCGCCAGGGTCAGGACAGAAAATACCGGCAGCACCTTGGTGATGGGCGCTTTTTTCAGCACCAGGTCCCAGGCGTCGCCGTCATAGGCAGCCGCTTCGGCAATGGCCTTGGAGCAGTCGATGGTGCTGCCGCCGCCTACAGCTACCACACCCTCCAGACCATGTTCCCGGCAAAGACGTGCTCCGGCATTGACAGATGTGATGCGGGGATTGGGCTCCACCCCCGGCAGCTCCTGCCACTGGATGCCGTTTTCCCGAAACAGCCGGGTGACTGTATCATACAAGCCGCTTTTTTTGATGCTGCCGCCGCCATACACCAGCAGCACCTTTTGAGCATAGGGCTTGATGGCCTCCGGCAGATGAACGATCTGTCCTTCTCCAAAGTAAATCTTTGTGCCGATGTCATACAAAAAATTCTTCATATCGTCCCTGTCCTTTCCTGTTTACGCATACCTTTTCCCTGGGCGCGGACAACTCCTGCCTCCCAAAAAATCATCCTTTTCCTCCCGCCCTTTACAGGACAACACGCACCCTATTTGTTAACAGCCTTTGGGAATAACAAACAGGGTGCGCTTGGCAATATGATGGCAATGGGGCCAGAGAAAATTCAGTTACAAGGGTGTTTGAGAGGATGGGAGGAATCGCGCCGGCAAAAGCGCTTAATCTACAAACAGTACGCCTTTGTTCATGATCTTTTCAGGGTCCACCGCGTTTTTGATGATATTCATCAGCCGGTAGGAGCTGCCGTGCTCCTGGGGCATCCATTGGGTGCGGTATTTTCCGCTGCCGTGATGATGGGCGATGCTTCCGCCAAAGCGGAGGGTCTCTTCCATAATGACGGAAACCAGCTTCATATAATCCTCACGGACCGTCTTTACATCATCCTTGGCAATAAAGCCGAAGGTGAAGTAAATATTGGTACCCTGAACATAGCTGTGGGAGGAATGTCCGCCGATAAAGGCCAGATTTTCCATCTCCTGAGGCATCCGGGTCACCACAGCGTCATAGATCTTGCCAATGGCGGACCAGTTGGCGGAGATCTCGCAGGTATCGGCCACCAGATGGAGACGATATCTTTCGTCGCTGTCCAGGGTCTGGCAGACATCATTGCGATGGATCAGCCAATGTTCCACAGGCTTGCGGCCCATGGGAATGACCTCATATTTGGATACGATCTCTTCCACCGCTTCACCGATGGCTTTGGTGATGGAGGCCGGGCCTTCCGCCAGCAACAGCAGCAGGGAGTAGCCTTCCGGGCAGATGCCGCCGAACAGCCGCTCCACCTCCTGAGGATCGTGGAGGCGCACCACAGCGGGTTTGTAGCCTTTGACCATGATCTCCCGGATCAGATCCAGGCCGTTCTGCATCCCCTTGACGCCGTAAGCGCCCATCCATCTGGTTTCGGGGGTGTAGGGGAACAGCTTGAGGGTCCCCTCAGTTACCACACCGAAGGAGCCTCCCCCGCCGATGAAGATATGCCGCAGATCCGGTCCTACAGAGCGGCGGGGGACATTCTTGATGCGGGTGATCTCTCCCTCAGGGAGAAAGGCTTCCAAGCCCCCCACCAGATCTTCAATTCCGCCGTAAAGGGGGGAAAACTGTCCGATGCTCCGGGTGGATACCAGACCGCCCACCTGAGCCATGGGGAGGGATTGGGGGAAATGACCGGTGGTATAGCCCTTTTCATTCATCTGCTTTTCCAGCGCCTCCAGGGGCATACCGCACTCGGCCCGCACCAGCATATCGGTGGGGTTGAATTCCAGCAGGCGGTTCATCTCCGACAGGTCCAGAATGACGCCGCCTTCCACCGGCTCCAGTCCCAATGTGACGCAGGAACCGCCGGTACGGGGGACAACATCCACTTTGTTTTGGTGGAGGAAGGCCATCACGTCAGCAGCCTGCTGTGTGCTTTTGGCTTTGACCACACAGGCGGCGCGGTTGACAAAATACTTGCCGTCACATCTTTCATATCTTCTGAAGCCGATATAATCCTTGGCGGCTTCCAGCAGAGAGCTTTCGTTTGTCAGCACCTGCTCCTCGCCCACAATGGCGCGCAAACCGCTGATGATCTGTTCTTTTTCCATGTTAAAACCTTCCTCCGTTTCTATTCCGGCTGTCAGCCGATGCTTCGTGCCGCTACCACATCCACACCGGTACCGCAGATGTTCTTGACGATCACATCGCCGCATTTGACCGGGGCGGACACCTCTACTGTGTACAGCTCACCAATGCATTGGTTCAGCAGCCGTTTGGGCACCTCGGCGGTGGAGATGACCGGCAGACGATTGATATTCGCCCCATGAAGGACCACTGTAGTGGTGAGCATCCGCACCGGTTCGGTATGCTCGGCAATGGCGTGGCGTTCGCCCCGCTTACAAACGTTTCCGCTGACTTTCAGCCCGTCGGCTGTTTCCTCCACCGTAATGCGGCAGCTGACCGGGCACACGATGCAGGTATATTCCGCTTTTGACATCTCTTACCCCTCCTCCACGCTGAAATAAATCTCCTGCTGCGGCGCTACCTTCACGGTACACTCCAGCATCTCCGGAGGCACCATGGCCTGATGCCGCTTGTTGCAGATGACAGTCTCACCGCACTTGCCCACCAGGCGGGCATTTTTGTACGGGGCGGTGACACGCATAAAGAAGGTCAGATCTTCATCGGCAGACAGCTCCACCCGCTGGGGAACAATGAAATTGATCCGGTCGGAGTGGGTGACGGTGCGATACTGGGGATGCTCCGGCAGCTTGCCTGCCAGATACTTTGCGGCGCCTCTGGCGGCAATCTCGCCGGAGAGGGAAACATAGTCCACCAGATCGAACACCACCGAGACATTGCCGGCGGCGAAGATGCCGGGACAGCTGGTCATGAAGTTGTTGTCCAGCAGAGGAGCCCGGGTCTTGCGGTCCATCTCCAGGTGGGCCTGGCGGGACAGCTCGTTCTCCGGAATCAAGCCTACGGCCAGTACCAGCAGGTCGCAGTCGATCACTTCCTCGGTGCCGGGGATCACATTGCGCTTTTCATCCACCTTGGCCACCGTTACCCGCTCTACCCGCTCCTTGCCTTCGATGCGGGTGACAGTGGTGGACAGATGGAGGGGAATACCATAGTCATCCAGACACTGAACAATATTCCGGGTCAGGCCGCCGGGATTGGGCATCACTTCGTAAACGCCCTTGACCTTGATCCCTTCCAGGGTCATGCGGCGGGCCATGATCAGGCCGATATCGCCGCTGCCCAGAATGACGGCGTTTTTGCCGGGCAGATAGCCCTCCATATTGATATACCGCTGGGCCGCGCCCGCTGTCATCACACCGGCGGGGCGGGTGCCGTAAATAAGAACCTGGCTGGCGGTACGTTCCCGGCAGCCCATGGCCAGAATGATGGCTCCGCACTGGATGCGCATCATGCCGTCAGTGGGATTGCAGGCGTAAATGACCTTCTCATCGGTCATGTCGATGACGATGGTATCCAGCTTCACCTCAATGCCGCTGCCGTCCAGCTGGTCGATAAACCGTTGGGCATACTGGCCGCCGGACAAACGGGCGTTAAACCGATGCAGACCAAAACCATCATGGATACACTGCTGGAGGATACCGCCCAGGGAAGTATCCCGCTCCAGCAGCAAAACCTTTTCAATGCCCTGCTTCCGGGCTTCCAGCGCCGCAGCCAGACCGGCGGGACCGCCGCCGATGACCGCTACATCAACCTGAAACTCTTTCATTTGTCCGCACCTCCCTCATTGACCTTCGAGCGGCTTTCACAGAGCAGCACATTGCTGCCCTCCCCTTTCAGGGTGATCTCGGTGGGATCTTTGCCCAGTTCCCGAGCCAGGATCTCCAGCACACGAGGCTGGCAGAAGCCGCCCTGGCAGCGTCCCATACCGGCTCTGGTACGGCGTTTGATGGCGTCGATGCTGCCGGGAACAATGGGAGAATGGATGGCATCCAGAATCTCGCCTTCGGTGATCTGCTCACAGCGGCAGATGATCCTGCCGTAACGGGGATCCCGGCGGATCAGCTCATCCCGCTGCTCGTTGGTCATATGGCGGAACTCCACCCTCCGTTTGCGGATGGGGTTGAAGTTCATGTTCACGCTGGGGAAAGCGTCATGCTCCTGCAGGTCCCCAAGCAGAATACCGCAGGCCATTTCGGCTACGGCGGGGGCGGAAGCCAGACCAGGGGACTGGATGGCGCCCACGTTGATAAAGCCGTGGGTCTTGTCGGACATCTCAATGACAAAATCTTCCTTGAAGTCCGCCGGACGGGAGCCTGCGAAGATCTTGATGATATCGCCGGTGCCCACATAGGGGTTGCTGTTGCGGCTCATGGCATAGCGGAGATCCTCTGCGGTGGTCTCCACATCTTCCTTATCTGGAACTTCTGTGGCGCTGGGGCCAAGAAGAATATTAAACTCGGGAGTACGGCACATACCGCCGCCCTTGGATTCCACGTTCTTTTTCAGCACCACTTCATTGCCGGTGGCAAAGCCGGCCAGAGCATTGTAGAGGGGCGGAGCGCTCTTATCCAGAATGGCGATGGTACCCTTTCTGGGATGAATGGTGTAGCATCTGTCTCCGGCCATTTCGGAAATCTCGTCGGCATAAACACCGGCGCAGTTGATGACATACTTGGCGCGGATGATGCCCTGATTGGTGACCACACCGGTGACCTGGCCGTTTTCGGTCAGCACATCACCCACGGTGCAGTTAAGGCGGAAGTGAACGCCATTTTCCGCGGCGTTCTCCGCCAGCGCCACCACCACGTCATAGGGCTCCACCAGGCCGAAGGAGGGCAGCCACAAGCCGAGCACCGGCTTGACGCCCGCTTTTTCCATCTCTTCGCCCAGTCTCGGCTCGATCTGAGCGATCTCATCCCCACGGACCAGACGCGCGCCGTCCACACCATTGATCACAGCAACGGCGTACATCTTTTCAATTTCGGGGACCAGCTTTTCGCTGGTGACCACCTTGAGGGAACCGCAGCGCTGCAGCTCAAACCCCAGGTCCTTGGCCCACTGGGTATACATCCGGTTGCCCCGAACGTTCAGCTTCGCTTTCAATGTCCCCGGCTTGACCGCATGGCCCGGATGGATGTCGCCGTTGTTGGCCTTGCTGGCGCCCGAGGCCACATCGTCCCCTTTTTCCACCACAACGATCTTCAGGTTGTAACGGGCCAGCTCTCTGGCAATGCCGCAGCCGCTGACGCCCGCGCCCACAATGACAACGTCGGCGCTGTCCACTTCTCCGATGCGGCGGCCTTCCTCCACCACAGGGGTGTAGTCCTTTTTGGGGATCTCCACACCCTTGGCGGTCATGTCGCTGACCACATTGCGTACACCGGGGATCTTTGCCACCGCATGACCGATCTGAATGAGTACCGCCCACGTACTGCATTCACCGGAAAGGGTGACGATGTTTCGTTCATCAATTTGTGCAGTGATGCGCTCGTCAGGAAATTCGCTGCGCAACAGCGCGTTGATCGCTTCAATCAAAGTAGCTTCCTCCTTGCAACGCAGATTCTCTCACAGCCCTCACATCAAATATACGAAAAAACATATATTGCGAAACTATCATTTTAAGTGTACCAATTACTGCTGCTTTGTCAATAGATTTTACATTATTTTTGTCCTTAAAACTCTATTTTTGTACTCTTTGTTCAGAGATGGCCCGTTTGCTTGGTCAAATATACAAAATAAATTACATTTGCATATTTCCGCCCAATACGGTATAATTTTATTAGTTAGTTTATAAACAAAATCGGGCCAACGATAGGAACAAAAAGATGGATACAACACTGTATAAAAAAGTCGGAATCGCAACTTTAGGCATCGCACGAGACCTGATCCTGAGCAATGTGGGCGATAAATGCCCCACCATCGCGGAATGCACCGAAAAATTCGGCGTTTCCAGAGGAACCATTCAGGAGGCTTTTGCCATTCTGGAATCTTCCGGCAGCGTCGTTACAGAAAAAAGAGGGAAAAAGGGAGCGATTATCCAAAGCAAGGATGATCAGCTTCTGTACCAGTACGCCCAGCTGGATGCCATTACCGCCTCCATGCCCACACCTCTCAACCAATACTTGATGGGGCTGGCTACGGCCATCTGCCGTTCCATGTCAAAGACCACTGTTCCATTCACCTTTGCCTTTATCCAGGGGGCTTACAACCGGGTCAAAGCTCTGCGGAAAAACAAATATGACATGGTCATCACCTCTTATATGACGGCCAAGAATTTTCTCGCTGAGTACAGTGAGCTGGAAATTGCCATGACCCTGAACGAATGCCTGTATTCCAAGGAATATGTCATTGTGGTCAACAGTCCCAATGTCACCAGCCTGAAGGACGGCATGACCTTTGGCTTTGATCCCACCTGTTCCGACCAGCTGGCCATCATCAACAAGCTTTCCTGCGACTATGATTTGAAGCTGATCAAGGTTCCCTACGGCTCATCCCGTTTTGCTCTGGCAAACCACACCGTGGATGCCATTGTTTATCGCCGGGAGCAGTGGCTGGAACGCTTTGCTTCCCAGATCACCATCCTGCCTGCCAAGGGCTACAAGGCGGAGATGGATATGCCTGTTATTCTGGTCAATAAACAGAACTACGGCATGGATCGCCTGATCCGCAGTTTTCTGGACGAAAAAGAGTGCGCCCAGATACAAAACGCTGTTATTGACGGCTCCATGGAAATGCAGCTGTATTAAAGGCAGATCATGCCGGGACAAGCTGCGGAGCACTTTTACCGTGTTCTGTATTCTGACTGGCTCGGTAAAAACTTTTGGTATATTCTTTATATTATTTTACGTTATGGATACAAACGGTCTCCGTCTTATGAAAAGCCGGAGACCGTTTTTTATTTGATCGGTTTTGCCGTATCCCAACCTGACGGTACAAAACTTCCAGCAGGTTTTAGGCGAACAGCTGCGCCCACCTTCTTTTTTCATTCAGGCAGATTGCAGGATCATCTTTTTGCAGGGAAAATTCACTCCATGTTCCTGGGATTGAGCAGCCGCTGAGGATCAAAAGCCAGCTTCACCTGTTCCATCAGCCGCAGCTGCTGGTCAGAGGCAATTTTTTTCAGCATGGGAGAACGAGTTTTGCCCAATCCATTTTCATTGAAAAGCATACCTTCTCCGGGGGCCACGGCATCGGCCAAAAAGACGATGGCTGAAAGGGCCCGATCCAGCTGATCCTGGTCCTGACAAATGAAATTGATATGGGGCATTCCCGCGGCCAGATGTCCGAATATCACTCCTTCCAGAGCGTATTCCTCCAGCGCCCTGCGGCAAAGCGCCAATATTTCTTCCGGTTTTTTGTCCCGGAAGCAAAAATCCGCCGCCACCTTTCTGGCGTTGGGGAAGCTGGTTTGGACCGTACCCACTTTCATGTTGACCGCTTCGGGAACAGCGTGGCGCAGGGCGTGAAACAGCTTCAGCTCCCGGGGCTCGCTGGCGGCCCAGACATTTTCTTCCGGGATGGCAAAGCGGTCCGCACATTCCATGATCGCCATCAGTCCCTCCTCCAGCTCTTCAGTGGAAGGGGCTGTCAGCTGGCAATAAAGCGCCACGGGAAAACCCTCCGGCAATTGCGGCAGCGCCGACAGGGCGGGAAGTCTGGCCCGCTGCGCCTCAATAAGGGCCAGGGATTCCTGGCTGAAATATTCCACTGCCTCCAGTGTGACCGATGTTTCCTCGCAGGCAGCTATCAGCTCCTCCATCAGGGAGCAGGCCGTTTGCTCATCTCCGCAGAAAAGACAGATCCCCCAGCAATCGGCAGGGGCCGGAGAAAGGCGTACCGTCAGCTGTGTGACGATCCCCAGCATTCCCTCGCTTCCTGCCAGGACGTCTATGAGATCGTCCCCGGGGGCGGGAGACAGCTGGGAAAATTTTCTGTCGGGGCAAAGAATCGGGGCCTCTTTCAGCTTCAGGAAGGGGATTTCCTCACCCCAGCGGTATTGTCCCCTGGAAAACTCCTGGTAAGAGCCATCCGCCAGGACGAGCCCCACCCTTTCCACATAATCGGCCATTCGTCCGTGGGCCATGGCGGTCAATCCCCCGGCGTTGCTGGCGAACATCCCCCCCAATGTAGCAGTCGTTTCCGTGGGGTCCACTGCAAAGATCCAGCCTTCCTTCAGCCGGTCCAAAGCAGCCTGATCACAGCAGTCAAAACGGCGGCGGGCAATGGCCTCCTGCAGCTGTTCCAGGGTGACAGCAGCCCCGGCAGTGACCAGAAGGCTGCCTTTTTCATCCATGGACAGGGAGGGAGCCTGAGTCAGCCGCGCGGTACTCATCACAATGCCGCCCATGGGCACCGCCCCGCCGGTGATGCCGGTACCTCCGCCCCGGACGGTGACGGATGTTTTCTTTTCCCGGGCCTGAGCCAGGATCTCGGACACCTCCTCCGGTGAGGATGGAAGGGCGATCCATGCCGCCTCACCTCTGAGGCAGGATTCATCCCGAAGGTAGCTTTCGTGGCAGGCAGCGTCAAAGGGTGTCATCAGGCGATCCATCAATATTCATCCTTTCCCCAGTTGGATACAGATTCCCACGATTAAAAATTATTTTTCCATGATCATGCGGTGCAGATTTTCCAGTACACACTGGCTGTCGTCCTGAATGCCCGCATCGCAGTAGCGAAAAATCAGAGCATCCGGGTCCTTATTCACCGCCGCCAGCAGCTTGCTTTCCGATACGCCTTTCATGAAGGCCGCCGCTCCGGAAGCGCCAAAAACAACGGTCACTTCCGGTTTCGCCCGAACGCCGGAGATGCCGATCATCGCGGATTCCGGCATTTTGCCGTCCATAATGGCCGCTTTGGTGGCTCCCAAAGCACAGCCGGTGCGGCTGCAGATCTCCTCCATCAGGGCCACGCCCTCTTTGGAAACTCCCCGTCCGCACACCAGCATCACCTTGGCCTGAGCCAGACCGGTATCCTGCTTTTTCAGTTGGGAAGCGCTTCGGTTGATTCCGGCAAGAGGGGGAAGGGGGCAGACCTGTACCTCTTCCACCGGTCCCGGTTCCAGCTCCTTTGCGGCAAAGGCGTCTGAAAGGGTGACAAATACCGGCCATTTCCGGGCAGTAAAGCATCCGTTCAAATTGTAACCGTAAATTTCCCGTTCCACGGTAATTTCATCGCCGGAAAGGTTCCGTACCATGGTGACATCGGTCAAAACGCTTCCTCCCGTGCGGGCTGCCAGACGGGCCGCCACCTCGTTGAACAGCATTCCTCCAGGGAAAAAAACTGCCGAAATACTTCTTTCAGATACCAGCTTTTCCAACGCGTCGGCGCATTGTCTTCCGTCCGGCAGTACTTCCGTCTCCCCCAGCTGGGTGAGGACGCAGCGGGGAAGGGAAAGGCTCTCACCCTTCCATGGACAACAGCTCCAAATTTCCAGCGGCTCCTCCGGTGTGGAGGAAAAAGCTGCGGCAGCACTGATGGCCCGAAGGTTCTTCTCCTTTACAGGTTGGAAGTCCCCAAAAATAACAGCGGCGGTTTTCATCATCCCTTCCCTCCCTGTGCAGACAAAATTTTTTCCAGCAGCCAGCCTGCCTGCTCTTCTTCAGTCCCCTGGAGCATGGAGCAGGTTTTGGTATTGTCCACTCTGTAAATATTCTCCGGTACAAAACAATCAGCAGCAGCCACTGTTTCCGGAGGCGGCAGCTGCTCCACGGTGCGGCTTTTGACCGCCATTTTCTCTCTGAGGGTGGCAATGCGCAGATACGGATGGACAGCGGCATCCATGGACAGCACCGCAGGCAGGGACACCAGCGCGGTGTGGAGGAACAGATCGTCCTCATACTCCACCTGCAGCCCCTCGCCAGCCGGCTGCGCCCAGCGTCCGTGGCTGATCAGCGGAAGTGCCAGCCGTTCGGCCAGCAGCGTCTGGGTAACGCCGAAATCAAAGGGATACTCTGTACATCCCGTCAGGATCAGATCAAAGGGACCCTGCCGCAGACAAAAATCCGCCGTCAGCTCCGCCGCGGAGGCGGGGTCCAGATCCGGCGGAACCGGAAGCTGATAAATTTCCTTCAGGCCCACAGCATAAAGATTTTTGGCAATGGCGCTCAGGGGATCGCTGCCCAGATACAGTCCGGTGATTTCCGCTGCCCCTTCCAGGGAATCTCTGATCAGCAGGGCCTGCTCCAGGGCCGCCTCATCAGAAGGATTCAGCTGCTTTTGCAGGTAGTTCAGATCCATTTCACCCCTGGAAATCCGACGCCATTCCTCCTCCGTCAGATTTTCCAAATCCCGTCCAAGCCGGAAAAAAACAAGAATTTTCAAGAAAATGCCTCCTTTGATCAAAGGTATCCTCCAAAAATACGTTTTTTTGTTCTTAATTATAGGATAATGCATTTCCAGGTTTTTCACAAGAGTGTTCCCCAAATTTCATCAAAAACATTTTTTAAGTCAAAAAATCATACAAAAAACGATTCCCCCTATTTATGACGATAATTTTTTCATAAATAGTGGAATAGTTTCATATATTATGGATAGTTTTATAGACAACTAAGCTCACTTTGTTAAAAAAATATCGTTATAACAAACAAACAATTCACGAAATGTATTTTTATCTATACATACGAAATCGTCTAAAACAGCTTGAAATGTTAAATTAAAATAGTTATATTGATTACTGTCCAGTGCTGAATGTCAAGGGCCCATGACAAAAGTATTAAAAAACGTACTTATAAGGCACTCTACATCAAACGCGAAAACGATTATTGCGGTAAAACTATCATCTTCTCCGCAGACGGTGTCTGCAAACTGGTACCACTGGCGCTGACTCCCAAAAATTCCAAGAGATACGAGAGAGGATAATCAGGAGGTTGCCAATGAAAAGGTATGTTTTGGTCATTGATGAGGGAACCACAGGAGTAAGAGCGATTCTGTTTGATTCCGGGTTTGAAATCGTTTCCCAGCACTATGAAAAGCTGAATGTGCACTATGAAAAGGGCGGCATCGTAGAGGAAAGCGCCGCCGAGATTTTTGACAAAGCTGTTTTCTGCGGAAGAAATGCCATCAAAGAGGCAGGTATTGCACCTGATGAGATCGACTGCCTGGGTGTGACCGTACAGCGGGTGACATGGGTCTTCTGGGACAAAGAAACCGGCGAACCGGTCTGCGACGCAGTGGTTTGGCAGGACACCCGGGCCCGGGATATGGTTCCCGTGGTTCGTGAGGATCCGGATTTCCGCAGAATCTGCCCCTATTTTGTAAATGAGCTGAGAGCCACCAGCATCTGTGTTTCCATTCCGCTGTATCTGAAAAACCATCCCGATGTCAAGGCACAGCTGGACGCCGGAAAACTGCTGTTCGGCACCATGGAAACCTGGCTGGTATGGAAGCTGACCAAGGGTAAGGTTTTTGCCACCGACCTGTCCAACGCCAGCACTTTGGGTGCGATGGATGAAAAGGCCCAGAAATGGGATATGAACATGCTGGGCAATTACGCCGGCCTGCCGGAGAGTATTTTCGGCGAACCGAAAGCCTGCGCTGATGACTATGGCATGACCGACGCCGAATTTTTCGGTGTGGAGATCCCCATTACCGGCGTGGTGGCGGATCAGCAGTCTGCCCTGTTCTCCCAGGGCTGCCATGAGATCAGCACCGGCAAATGCACCAACGGTACCGGCAGTTTTCTCACTGTCAATATCGGTCAAAGCTATCCGGAACGTCCCGAGGGCGGCCATCAGGGTATCGTGCCCCGTGTGGCCTGGAAGATCGGCGATACCACCGACTACATGGTGGAAGCCCTCTGCCCCACCACCGGCGCGGTGCTGGAATGGGCAAAGGATAAGCTGAAACTGTTTGATGATATCAAGGAAGTGGACGCGTTGGCCTCCAGTGTGGATAACACTGACGGCGTCTATTTCGTTCCCGCCCTCACCGGGCTTTATTCCCCCTATACCGATCCCACCGCCAGAGCTTCCTATATTGGTATTTCCGGTTCCACACGGCGGGAGCATTTTATCCGGGCCACCATTGAATCGGTCGCTTTCGCGGTTTGCGGCGCTTTTGAAGCCCTGCAAAGAAAGTTCGCCCTGGATCTCAAGGAAGTGATGATCTCCGGCGGCGTATCCAAGAGCGATATCGTTGCTCAGAACATGGCCAATCTGCTGAACATGAACGTGGTCCGTCCCAAGTCTGTGGAAGCCACAGCTTTGGGCGCGGCGCAGCTGGCGGCTATTTACAGAGGCTGGCTGACCAAGGATGATGTCCGGGCTATGGTTCAGAAACATAAGGTCTTTGTCCCCAATGACCAGCAGCAGAAATATATGGATAACTATAAGATCTGGCTGAAGGCCGTGGATCGCTCCAGTCACTGGCTGGATAACGTGTTGTGAGGGTGAATACATCATTTTGGAGGAGGTACAATCATGTCTGAAACTGCGAACAAAACATCCGGCAGAGGTTGGATTCTGGTCGTTGTCGCCTGGACCGCTGTATTTCTGGTCAACCTGGCGAACTTTGCTCTCGGTATGCTGCTGCCCAGCATGCGTGAAGAACTGAATTTCGGTATTGAAGTAGCAGGTCAGCTGAGCGCTATGGCCTGGATCACCAAGGCTTTTGTCACCATCCCCATCGCGCTGCTGGTGGCGAAAATCAATCCCAAGTATGTATTGGGTGTTCTGTATCTCATCACCGGCGCCGCTCTGATCATGCAGGGCTTTGCCACCAATCTGGCCATGATCTTCATTGGCCGGGCGCTGGTCTCCGGTGTTTCCGCCGGTCTGTTGTCCCCCCTGGTTCTCATCAAGATCAACTGGTTCCCCAAGGATAAGTTGACCCAGGTTAACGGTATCGAAAACTTCATCAGCCCTGTCGGTCAGGCCATGGGTACCGCTGCTGTCGGTTACCTGCTGGCGGTTCTCAGCGGCTGGCGGAATCTGATGATTGCCATGGGCGTTGTCGCTCTGGTGGTTGCGGCTGCCTGGTTCCTTACCTACAAGGAAAAGGAAGGCGCCGAGTTCAAGAAGAGCGATGCTCCTTTCCTGGAGCCCCTGAAGAAGGCTCTGAAGCTGAAGGAAGTCTGGCTGCTGGCTCTGGGTTGGCCCGGCACCAGCCTGGTGTGGATCGCCACCTACACCTTCTGGCCCACCTACGCTACTGAAAGCCTGGGTCTGACACTGGATCAGGCTGGTTTGGTTCTGGGTCTGCTGCCCATCGCCTCCGCCATCGCCTCTCTGATCAGCCCCACCATTACCAAGTGGATCGGCTACGACAAACTGATGATCTGGCCTTGGGGCTTCATCCTTCCTGTCTGCTACTTTGCAATGCTCAAAACCAGCAGCATCCCCCTCCTGTGCCTGGCTTCCTTCATGGCCGGTTTCGGCGCTTACGCTTTCGTTCCCATCGCTTTCACCACCCTGTATAAGCTCCCCGGCGTTGAGCCCCGTACTGTTTCCCTGGGCACCAGTTGCATCCTGACTATGGTAGGCGTTGGCGGCTCTCTGGGCGGCTACATCGCCGGTGCTCTGGGCGAGACCATGGGCCTGTACAACGGCATGGCCATCTGCTGCCTGTCTCCCCTCATCTTCGGCGTGCTGACCCTGTTCCTCCCCGAGCTGGGCAGAAAATATGAGGAAAAGAAAAAGGCTGCTGAGGTAAAATGATCCAAAAAACAATGGATATCAGCCTGATACGTCATGGCTGGACAGAGTATAATCACCGGGGCGCTTACTGCTGCGATCTGGACCCGCCTTTATCTGTCTATGGAGTGCGTGATCTGGCGCTGTTGTGCAAAGAGCACCCCCATGAACCGGTGGAACAGGTCTACTGCAGTCCCCTGATCCGCTGCCAGATGACAGCCGCTATCATCTATCCCCAGCATGAACCCGTGATTTTCAATCAACTGCGGGAAATGTCCTTTGGAGAATATGATGGACGGTTGGCCAGTGAGGTGAAAAAAGAACCTTATTATCAGCAGCGGGAGGTTTTGGGCGATCTGTTCCGCATGCCTGGAGGAGAAAGCTTCCAGGAGGCCACGGAGCGCATGAAGCAAGGGCTTGACCTGGTGGTAAAGGATGCCATGGAGCATCAGTACAGCCGCATCGCCGTGGTTTCTCACAGCGTTGTCATTTCACGCCTTCTTCGGGCGTGTCTGGAGACGCCTCTGACACCGGCCCAATTGTTCCTGCCCAACGGTATGGGACATCTGGTGCAGTGGCAGTGTAGCGAAAAAGGCTTCTCCCATGGCAGGCTCACTTATATCGCTCCCATCCCCGAAGGGGGAAAACGTCCTGATATGAATGACTCTCCCTATATAAGCAAGTAATGATCGAATATGTGTGCCATGGGGACAGGGCCACCCCGCCCCATGGCTCCCTTTTCCAAGTGTCCCATCATCCAAAGGAGGAAATCGTAATGAAAGTAAGCAA
The DNA here is from genome assembly GCF_900104675.1 of Angelakisella massiliensis. Lineage (GTDB taxonomy): Bacteria > Bacillota > Clostridia > Oscillospirales > Ruminococcaceae > Angelakisella > Angelakisella massiliensis. The sequence continues at coordinate 759,850 of NZ_LT629945.1, forward strand.
GGAAACCGCTATTGCGGAACTGAAAAAAATCGTGGGCGAAGATCGCGTTATCACCGATCCCGAAGTGCTCAAAAACGCGGATGTCCTCAACCGCAGCTATGCCAAGGCCTTTGGCGTATATGCCACTCCTCCCGCCCTGTGCGTGGTCAACGCCAAGGATACAGAGGAAGTTTCCAAGGTCCTCAGCTACTGCAATGACCAGCTCATCAGCGTCATCCCCCGCACCGGCGCTTCCGGCGGCGAGGCTCTGCTGGAAACCGTCAACGATACCACCGTTTTCCTGGATGGTTCTCTGATGAACGGTATCCTGAAGATCGATGAGGACAACATGATGGTCACCGCCCGCTGCGGCACCCCCCTGCGGGTCATTGAGGAGACTGTCAACAGCAAGGGCTACACCACCGGACACGCTCCCCAGTCCCTGCCCATGGCGGACATCGGCGGCCTGGTTGCCACCCGCAGCATCGGTCAGTTCTCCACCTATTACGGCGGCATCGAGGATCTGATCTGCGGCATGGAAGGCGTCCTGCCCAACGGCCATATCTTCCGCATCCGCAATGTCCCCCGCCGTTCCTCCGGTCCCGACCTGCGTCACATCCTCATGGGCTCCGAGGGCGGCCTGGGCTTCATCACTGAAGTGACCATGAAGCTGTTCCCCTATCATCCCGAGGACAGATGGTACGGCGGCTACAAGATGAAGAATATGCACGAGGGCTTCAAGGCTCTGCGGGCCATCATCACTGCCGGATACAAGCCTTCCGTCGTTCGTCTGTATGACAAGACCGATATGGACTACAACTTCGGCAGCGTACAGATGGAGGACGAGGAAGCATTCATGTTCTTTGTCTGCGAGGGACCCGCAGGCGTTGTCAAGGCTACCGGCGACGCCATCCATGAAATCGCTCTGGCCCATGGCGGCAACTACATCGGCACCGAAGCGGTCAAGCACTGGATGATCCACCGCAACGATCTGTGCAATTCCTACAGCGGCGATCAGCGGTATGTGAAATTCCGTGAGACCCAGACCATGTATTCCACCACAGAGATCTCTGCCAGCTGGACCGATATCGTCAAGATCTATGACGACGTTATCGCCAATGTGCCCCAGAAGTGCGAGCACCTGGTCATGCTGGGCGGACACGTCTCCCACAGCTACATAAACGGCACCAACATTTACTTTGTCTACCGCATCAAGATGCCCAATCCGGAAGAGGCGGATGCCATCCATACCCAGGTGGTCCATGCCATCTGCGAGGAAGTGCTCAAATATGAGACCGGCGGCTGCGTCCATCATCACGGCATGGGCAAGCGCCGTGTCCAGATGGCTCCCAAGGAGCACGGCACCTCTTATGAGCTGATGAAGATCATGAAGAAGGCTTATGACCCCAACGGCATCATGAATCCCGGCGTTCTGGTGATGCAGGAGGAGAAATAAAATGCCCTTTCTCGCCATCAAAACCAACAAGGTCCTCACCCCTGAGCAGAAGGAACGGTTGGCCGACCGCATCGGAGAACTGGTATCCATCATTCCCAACAAGCGCAAGGAGATCCTGATGGTGGATGTGGAGGATGGACACACCATTTATTTCCGTGGTACAATAAATCATGATTGCGCGCTGGCCGCTCTCAGCTGCTATCAGGCTGCTCCCTATGAAAAGAACCGGGAGTTTACGGAGAAAATGATGAACGTGATTTCGGAGGAACTGGGGATCCCGGTACCTGAAATTTACGTCACCATTATGGAAATGCCTGTATGGGGATCGGGCGGCACCCTGAAAAAAGCGCCCTGACCAGCTGTAACAGATGGCCCCGGACGCCGGCGTGAAATATCGTCGGCGCCCGGGGTTTTCCTGCAGCGGCGGAGAATGATCCGGCTCGCGCCTGAAACTTCCAAAACGCCTCACAGGGAAAGGAGAACAAAAATGAATATCCTTGTTTGTGTCAAGCAGGTGCCTGATACCACGGAGATCAAAATCGACCCTGAGACCAATACGCTGCTGAGAAACGGGGTACCCAGCATCGCCAATCCCTATGATATCTGCGCCCTGGAACTGGCTGTGCGCTGCAAAAAGGAGCATGGGGCGTCTGTCACTGTGCTGACCATGGGACCGGAGCAGGCAAAAGCCGTATTAAAGGAGTGTTTGTCCCTGGGGGCGGATCATGCTTATCTGGTCAGCGACCGGCTTTTCGGCGGCTCCGATACTTTGGCCACCAGCTATATTCTTTCCACCGCCATCCGCAGGCTGGAACAGGAGCATGGCGTCTATGACCTGATCCTGTGCGGCAAACAGGCCATCGACGGCGATACCGCTCAGGTGGGGCCGGAAATCGCCGAAGAGCTGGGACGTCCCCAAATCACCTATGCCGCGGATTTGACCCTGGCGGGAGAGGAAATACACGTCAAACGGGAAACCGATGATGGTTATGATATCATCGGCGCCAAGCTTCCCGCTTTGGCAACAGTGATCAAGACCAACTTTCCCCCTCTGGTTCCCACAATGAAAAGCAAGCTGGCCGCCAACAGGGCCGTTATTCCGGTGATCACTTCCAATGACCTGGAGATCGATCCCGCCCGCTGCGGTCTCAAAGGTTCCCCCACCAAGGTGCGGAAAACCTTTGTGCCGCCCCGGGGGAAAAAGACGATAAAAATCAGTGGGGAAAATCCTGAAGAAGCCGCCAGGCAGCTGGTGGAGGCGTTCAGACAGGCCCAGGTATTGTAGTGGAGGTGGCCCCAATATGAGTACAATCCATCCGGGAAAAAATATTTTTGTTTTTATTGAAACTGAAAACGGACAGCCTAAAAATGTAGGCTACGAGCTTCTGGCTCCCGGCCGGACGCTGGCTGAGCAAAGCGGCCAACAGCTGGTTGGGGTGGTCATCGGCTCCCATGTGGAGCAGTGTGCCCGGGATGCCATTTGCTATGGCGCTGAGCAGGTGATCCTGGTGGATGGGCCTGAATATGAGCCCTATACCACCGACGCCTTTTCCATCGCGCTGACCAGACTGATTGAAAAATACAGTCCCTCCACCGTTTTGATGGGCGCCACCGGCAACGGGCGGGACCTGGCCCCAAGAATTTCCAGCCGTCTGGGAACGGGGCTGACTGCCGACTGTACCTCTTTGGAAATCAATGGCGAAACGGGAGAAATGGTTTGGACCCGGCCGGCCTTCGGCGGAAACCTCATGGCTATGATCCTCTGCCCGGACCATCGTCCTCAAATGGGCACCGTGCGTCCCGGCGTATTCAAAAAACGTCCCTATGATGAAACAGCTGCGGGTGAAATCATCCGGGAAGAGATTTCCATCGCCCCCGGGGAGAGCCGCACCAGATTGATTGAACGGATCAAAGAAGTTTCGGAAAGCGTGGATCTGGAAGGAGCCGAGATCATTGTCGCTGCCGGCAGAGGTATCGGCGGGCCCCAGAATATGGGGATCGTTGAGGAGCTGGCGGACGCTCTGGGGGGTACTGTAGCTGTGTCCAGGGCGGTGGTGGACGCGGGATGGGTCCCCCATGCCTATCAGGTGGGCCAGACAGGAAAAAATGTTTCCCCCAAGCTGTATATTGCCTGCGGTATTTCCGGAGCGATTCAACACACCTGCGGCATCAGTGGTGCGGATTATGTTGTGGCCATCAACAAAGATCCTGACGCACCCATTTTTGAACTGGCGGACTGGGGCATCGTGGGAGATCTGTTTGAAATTCTTCCCGCCCTCACAGCCGCTGTCCGGGAAGGATGACAGCCGCCGGGGAGAGAAGGCTCCCAGGAAAACCCACGGTTTTCTTCTTGAGAGCATATCCTGAAAACGGTGTATCTGAACCATTTCGTTCTTTCTGCGGATAAAGAGCGGCAAAGCTTTGAAAGAATATTTCCCAGGAAATTTCTGTAAGAATTTTGTGCTTCCATACTGCCCGGTGTTTTTCATCTGAAAACATCCCTCCAGGGATTTTGTGAGGTAAACGGCAGCCGCATACAGATACCTTGTCACCTTTTACCGGCCAATGCTTTCCTTCCAAATTCAATGAAACTGAATAACATAACAACGGCCCCATCTTGAATGTATGGGGCCGTTGTCTGTCAAAAAAGGATTGCAAAAATAAAATACAAACCCATATTTTTATACCACAACTCATGCCTGCTGAGTCCAGAAACCGGGATATCGCAGCTGGTTCATCCGCAGCCATGCAGCGTATCCAGGAGGACCAAGTCCTCTGGAAATGTACCCAACCTTACAGACAATCAGGCCCCCATGCTGAGCACACGGGGGCCTGATTTATTGCTTATAATTTCTCATCTTACAGCATCCGGCCGCTCAGGAGCCCTGAACCGTAATCTCATCACTCTCAAGGGGAATCTGCTGGTCCGCCAAATCATCTGCTGTTCGAATATCGCTGAACAGATAATCGTCATTGCTCACCGCTTTTTCCTTTTCAAAAATGCTGATATAAGGATAGGCCTTGTGGAAGCCACGGACATAAGCAAAGGAAAAATACAACAGTGACAGCAGCACCGCGGTTACCAGCGCCCAATTGCGGTAGAACTTCTGCTCCTTTACCTGAGCCATCTGCTTTCTGGCAGTATGCTTGTCTTTTTTATTCAGTTCCTCCTGGTTCAGCGAATCCACCTGGAAGGTATCCACCATTTCGGGCACCACCAGCATGATCAGCGGGAAGAAATAAACCGACAGCCGCTCCAGAATAAACATCCGGGTGATGAAAATATACAAAATAAAGGTAAAGAGGGAGGAATAGATCAGAATACTGCTTCTGGGGTCCCTTTTTAACAGCCGGTTGGCAAACAGCGCCACACACAGGAAATAGATCGCCGGCACCACTACATAGGAAAGGCCGTTGGCAGTGGCGTAAATGCTGTCCAGATACATGGCATATTGAGGGAAGATATAGGTAGTGACAAACTCAATCAGAGGCTGGTATGCCACATAACCGATGAGGGTAGCAGCGGCGTAAGCTCCCACCAGATACCAGTTAAAGGGAAGGTTCAGCAGGAAGTAGCAGGGAATCATCACCAAAGCGCTGGTGTGGAAGCCTGCCGCCACCAGCACCAGCAGCAAATAAGGAATGAACTTTTTCCGGCGGAGCAGACCATATCCGGCAAAAAGAATAAATGCTGCCATGGACTGCCGCAGCAGATTCATACTGTGAGGGAAAAACTGCATCGTCACATACAGAAGCAGACTGAGCCATTTGTTGCAGGACCAGCGGTAAACCACCCACAGCACCAGGGCGGTCATGATCAGATTGCAAACCAGCAGCAAAATGTGATAGCTGCCGCCCACCATGGCCACCAGCCGGTTGAGGATGGCAAACAAGGGATAACTGGCTCCATATTCCAGCACCTCTTTCCACCCGGGAAGGGCAGCGATATCCTCAAAAATAGTCTGATAACTGAAATAGTCAAAGCCTATGGAATACCGCAAAGTAGCAATAGCCACAAAAGCTGCCCCGGAAATCAGCAGATAGGTCCATTCCATTTTTTTGCCGCCCAAATGGTCGCACAAAAACCAACCGCCGCCGATGAGAAAGGCAATCAGCAATAAATATACCATCATTTTATACAGCGCCTCGCTTCCTGTTTTGTGAGAAAAAGTTTTCGCTCTCCTGACAGACCTGCCTGAACAGTCCTCCCTCACCATGGAACAGCAGGGAGAAAATCCTGTTCCCAGCGCTTTCATTTTATAAAAGCGAAAACTTTACAGGCAAAAATCCGCCCTGGGCAGAAGCCGTTCATTATGGAGATCGTCTGTTTGATCAGTCCTCCAAATCCTCCAGAACCAGCAGATCCCGGTGACTTCGGAAAGACTCTGCTTCCTGCCCCTCCAGATCCCGCCTGATGAGGGAAACGATATAGCTATTCACACTTTTCCCCTGACGCTGCGCCGCCTCCATGATCCGTTCCTTTTCCCCTTTGGGCACCTTGATCTCAATGCGATCATAGGTCCGGGCATTATATCGGGCGGTAGCTCGCTTCTGGGCTTCTGAATATGCCATCACAACAGCCTCCCATTTCCGGTCATTTCAGAGCATAACCAGAGTTAGTATAACATACAACATCGAAAAAAGCATGAACAAATATCATATTTCTGCTTCGGATACCTGTTTTTATTGAATTTTTACTGGAGATACGGCAAAAAATGAGCGAAAAATCGCTGTTTAGCACTCTCGTGTACAGAGTGCTAAAATTAACATTTTATTCATCATTCTTACCTTGTTTTTTAACAACACAGAACTATAATCAAAATTGTTCAAAGGAACAAAAGATCCTCCGGAAAAACCGAAGGAATCACTTCAAGGAAGGTGAATCGGATGTGCTGAACAGCAGTTACCTCGTCAGCACTGAATGTACGACGATCAGAAAATAAATTCTCTGCCCACTCTTCCCCCGCCAGGAGGGGACAGGGTCCTTGGAAAACAAAATTCTTTCAGGCGGTGGAGAAATGGAGTTTATGATGTTTGGTCTTATGCCTTTTGAAAACAGTAATGATAGTTTCCGTGATATGTTCCGTACCCTGGACCGCATGGAGCGTGGCTTCTTCGGCAACAACGACAGCAACGTCTGCCAGTTCCGTACCGATATCCAGGATGAAGGGGACCACTACCTGCTGGAGGCTGAGCTGCCCGGCTTCAATAAAGAAGATATTTCCATCCAGGTCAGCGGCGGTTTCCTGACAGTTTCTGCTCAGCACAAGGAGGAGCAGAATGTAAAGGAGAAGAATTATGTCCGCAAGGAGCGGAGATTCGGCAGCTACTCCAGAAGCTTTGATATCAGCGGCATTGACAGCGCCGGCATCAAAGCCGCTTACCAGGATGGTATCCTGAATCTGACCCTGCCTAAAGCCAAAAAGGAGCTTCCCGCTACGCAGACCATTGCCATTGAGTAAGGAAAAAAGGCCCCCGGAACTTTAAAAGGGGGCCGCCAATAACGGAACATCCTTTTCCTCCCTCCCTATATAAATCCTCCCGCTGTGCGCTCAAACGGCAGCGGGGGGATTTTTTTGATCCACGGGCAAAAATCCCAAAGGGGCTTGCCGCTCGCTGTCCTGCAGCCACTTTTTTAGGAAAGAAAGTCCCCGCCTTGTCAGAAAACAGCTGCCATTTTGAACTCACTGGTTCCGGGTAAATCATCCCCCATGGGTTTTCTTCCATGAGCAAGGCGCCAAACGTATTCTTTGCATCGGTTCCCCATCTCAGGGGTACAAGGAGCATCCGCCGGCAAATCCTTCATGGCTTTTCTCCGGCATAAATCATGGATTTTTATTCCTGCCATCCCAATCAGAAAAGCACGGCTTCTGGCCGGGCAAAAGAAATTATGGAATACCGGATGCAGATCCTCCCGGACCAAGAGAGCAGATGCAGATAAAAGAAAAAGATTCAGAGCGCCTGTGCTCCAAATCTTTGACAGTATCTCATTGAAGGATACCTGTTTTTTCCAATTATACGTCTGATTTTCCAGACATACTCAAAGGCCCGAGGGATTACCCCTCCGGCCTCAGACTGTAGAAAAACCTAGTTGAAGGAACAAATGAACTTCAAAATCATAAAAATCAGGACATGTGCCTGATTTTTATACCACGACCCGCGCCCACTGGGGCGCGAAACCGGGGGTATCGCCGCTGGTTTCATCAGGAACCTGCGGCGTATCCAGGGGGACTGGGTCCCCCTGGAAGTGTGCCGAACCCCTTCGGCACACTCAGACGGACATGTGCCTGATTTTTATACCACGACCCGCGCCCACTGGGGCGCGAAACCGGGGGTATCGCCGCTGGTTTCATCAGAAACCTGCGGCGTATCCAGGGGGACTGGGTCCCCCTGGAAGTGTGCCGAACCCCTTCGGCACACTCAGACGGACATGTGCCTGATTTTTATACCACGACCCGCGCCCACTGGGGCGCGAAACCGGGGGTATCGCCGCTGGTTTCATCAGAAACCTGCGGCGTATCCAGGGGGACTGGGTCCCCCTGGAAGTGTGCCGAACCCCTTCGGCACACTCAGACGGACATGTGCCTGATTTTTATACCACGACCCGCGCCCACCGGGGCGCGAAACCGGGGGTATCGAAGCTGGTTTCATCAGGAACCAGCTTCGTATCCAGGGGGTACCCAATACCCCCTGGAAGCGTGTCGAACTTTTTCGACACGCTCAGGCCGGAGGGATTTACTCCTCCGGCCTTTGCTTTATCACTTAGTTTTCAAAAGGGATTTGCTTATTTGCCGAAATAACGGGCCAGCAGACCAGCAAAAGCCTTGCCATGACGGGCCTCGTCACGGGCCATCTCATGTACGGTGTCGTGGATGGCATCCAGACCCAGCTCCTTGGCTCTCTTGGCCAGAGCGGTCTTGCCGGCGGTAGCGCCGTTCTCCGCCTCAACACGCATCTCCAGGTTCTTCTTGGTGGAGGGGGTCACAACCTCGCCCAGCAGCTCGGCAAACTTGGCAGCATGCTCAGCTTCCTCATAAGCAGCCTTCTCCCAGTACAGGCCGATCTCAGGATAGCCCTCTCTGTGAGCAACGCGGGCCATGGCCAGATACATACCAACCTCGGTGCACTCGCCGGTGAAGTTCATCCGCAGACCCTCGATGATCTCAGGATCGCAGCCCTCAGCAACACCCACTACATGCTCGGCAGCCCAGCTCATCTCGGTGTCCTTCTGCTCGATGAACTTGGAAGCGGGAGCCTTGCACTGGGGGCAGAACTCGGGAGCGGCATCGCCCTCATAAACATAACCGCAAACGGAACATACAAACTTAGCCATAATATAAATCTCCTTTACTTGAATTTTTTGTTTTCTTTTCGAAATCAATAATGATAATCGCTATCATCTTTGACCATACTATATCATATCTCCAGAAGAAAAGCAATAGATTTTTTGATTTTTTCAAAAAAATCTTTTTCCAGCGCGCCAAATACACCGCAGCCATCACAGCATCCCCAAACACCTTCTTTCCTGGCGATGTAAGTGAAAGGAAAACCTTTTCTCCATTCACAGCCCGGAGCGTCAGCTTTCAATCCTTTTCCCCTCTTTGGGGAAAAGCCGCCGGCAAACTTTTTCCCTTCTTTGGCAAGCCCATGGTATACTCTGCCTTTTCCTGTTCATACTAAGGTTCGTAAAGGAGGTGAATGTGAAATGTCCAAGAATCATTCCGCCGAGAACGGCACCCGTCCCGCTTCCGGTAAGAAAAACGACTCCGCTACCCAGAAGAAGGACCCTGTCTCCGGACAGAACATGAAAGGCGACGCTTCTGTTTCCGACAGCAAAAACTGCCGCTAAAGCTTGTTCTCCTTTGCCGCTGTGACGGCACAATCTCTCCCACTCAGGGACAGAAAACGGCTGAAGCCGTCTTTAAACAAGAAAACATGGATCCCCCCAAACAAATTTGGCAGCGGGGCAAAGCCTCCCCTGTACAGCGGCGCTTTGCGGCCGCACAGATGGAGCTTTGCTTTTCCAAGCCAAAGGGCGGGACCGCCAGGCGCCCACAGCTTGGAGAATCTCAGGCCACACAGGGAAGAAAGATTTCAGCAGCCTCATGCTGTCCATTCCTTCTGCCCATGCTGCCGGAAGTTTTCCTTCTGTGGGCCATGTTTTTTCCTCCCTTCTCCTCTCCCTTTCCGCCGTTCACAGCTGTTTCATATTTATATGGTATAACCATTGGCAGAAAGCTTCTCAGGCAACGCAGGGAGAGGTGGATGAAAAATGGTCCCCATTAAGCTGATGAGCTTCAATATGAAGCGCAACTATTTTCATTTTGGGCAGCACTGCTGGGAAAAACGGGCGGGATTGGTGGCCCGGCTGGTGCGGGATACCGCCCCGGACATCATCGGCACCCAGGAACTGACCGTGGCTTCTCTCAGTGACTTGCTCCGGCTGCTGCCGGAATATGACTATGTGGGCGAAGGACGGGGCGGAGGACAGCTGGGAGAGTTTACCGCCATTCTTTTCCGGCGGGACCGTTTTCTGCTGCGGGAGAACAAAACCTTTTGGCTTTCCGCCACACCGGAAGTGCCCAGCCGGGCCTGGCTGGCCATTTTTCCCCGCATCTGCACCAAATGTACCCTGGCGCTGGCCGCAAATCCCGCCGTACTGCTGCGGGTGTACAACACCCATCTGGACCATATCAGCTATTTTGCCCGGGTCAACGGCCTGAAGCTGATCATCCGTACGATTTTGGAGGATCAAAAAAGCCTGCGTACTCCTGTGGCTCTCACCGGGGACTTTAACGCCACCCCCACCAGCCGCACGCTCCAAAAATGGGCGGCGGAGCTGACCGCTTCCGGCGAACAGGTACTGCTGCGGGACAGCTATAATCTCATGGTCCAAAGCAGCAGCGAAGGACAGGGTCCGGGGCGCAGCTATCATGGTTTCCGGGGAGCAGTGGGCGGCCAGCCCATCGACTACATCTTTACCAGCAAGGATCTGAATCTCCGGGCGCTGGAAATCCGCCGGGAACAGGTGGAGGACGCCTTCCCCTCCGACCATTATCCCATTATCGCCCAGCTGGAACTGGAGGACGGCTCTTACCATAGTGGTGAACTGTGCCATGGAAATGACACAACGTCCGATCCCTTATGAAAACTCCGCTGTGAGATGTCCGGATTGATGAAAGGACCGGCTTTGAAAAAAGTTTTTTCTTCCCCGCCTGATGCTGCTTAAAATTCAAAAATCCTTCCTTGTCATTTGCAGGGGGATATATTATAATGAAAAGCGGTTCCATCCCCGGAAAAGGCGGCATCAAGGAACGCCGGTCTTTATTCTTCCCATCACGGGAGAAACAGATCAATGGAAGGAGAATCCGTTATGAGCATCAAGCTGGAGCTGTACCGGGTCTTCAAGGAAGTAGCCGATGTGGGCAGTGTTTCCGCCGCGGCAAAAAACCTTTCCATCTCCCAGTCCGCTGTCAGCCAGACCATCAAGCAGCTGGAGGAACAGCTGGATGTGCGGTTGTTTATCCGGGGTACCAGAGGGGTCACACTCACCAGCCAGGGGAGCACCCTGTACGAATATGTCCGCTCCGCCATCAACCTCATCGAAAACGGAGAGGACAAGCTGGCTCAGGCCAAAAGCCTCACCTTGGGAGAGTTGGTCATCGGCGCCAGCGACACCATCACCTCCTGCTTTTTGCTGCCCTATCTGGAACGTTTTCATGATCAGCATCCCAAAATCAAGATTCGGGTCCTCAACGGCACCAGTCCCGAGGTGGTGACGCTGCTGAAATCCGGCAAGGTGGATATCGCCTTTGCCAACCTGCCCATTGATGACAGCGCTCTGGATATCCGCAGCTGCTTTGCCATCAAGGATGTTTTTGTGGCGGCAGCCAATTATCCCTGTGATTTTGAACATATCTATACACCTGCGGAGCTGGCCCGCTTCCCCATCATTCTGCTGGAGAAAAAAGCCAATTCCCGCCGGTATATTGATCACTATTTCATTTCCAACGGCGTGCCCCTGATGCCGGAAATCGAGCTGGGCTCCCATGACCTTGTGCTCCAGCTGACCCGCATCGGTTTGGGAATTTCCTGTGTCATCCGGGAATTTGCCCAGCAGCCCCTGGAGCGTGGGGAAATCCGGGAGCTGTTGGTAACGCCCGCCATTCCTCCCCGCAGTGTGGGGGTTTTTTCCCTGAAAAATGTCTCCCTGAGCGCCGCCTGCCAGCGCTTTTTGGAGATGATCGGTACTACCAGGGGCGACCCATGAGGCCGCCCTATTTTATCCTGAAGGAGGCTCTTTTGTGAAGCGCACGATTTCCCTCCTGGCTGTTGTTCTGGCCGGCTTGCTGCTGTTGTGTTCCTGCCAGATCGTTGGGCCGGACCTGCCTGAAACCTACGCCGCCGGCGGTGTAACGGTGGATTCCATCACCGCTGTAGCCGGACGGCGCACATTGGACGGCATCACCCAATCCCTCACCGGGGACGGCAAAATGGAATCCGGTTTGTTCAGTTACTCCGGCGCGGACAATGCCGCCGACGATGTGGCAGCCTATGTGGCAGAGCTGACGGAGGAATATGGAGCCTCTGTGGAAGGGGAATATGATCCTTTGGCCGAATCCGGCTCCATACAGCTGACAGTGCCGGGTGAGACGGCGGGAATGTCCCTGACCATCACCTATGGCGACGGAGCCTATGAGGTGCTGGTGGAGCAGATGGCTGAAGCTCCCAAGCCCGTTGAGGAGCCTGAGGAAGGATATCCCATCTCCGCTGATGACGCCATGAACCTGCTGCTGACACTGACCAAGATCGAAACTGGTTTCTCAGCGGATATCAGCGTCTACACCAAACGTACTGACGAGCAGCTGACCACCTGGAACGGCGTACCCTATTATGTTATCACCGTGGTGGCGGATTATGAGGACGGACGGCCGGAAGAATACCGGGGCACCTTCTATGTCTCCGCTGAGGACGGGGCTATTCTGCGGTATGATCTGGAAACCGATACCGCCGAGCAGCTGCGCAACGGCCAGCGAAACACCGGCAGCAGTACCTCCTCCTCCGGCAGCGGCTTGTCTGCTGAGGGAGCTATGAACCGGCTGCTGACCCTCAGCCGTTCTGAAACCGGTTTCTCCGCTGATATCAGCGTCTATACCCGCCGGGTGGAGGAAACCCCTGTGAACTATAACGGGCGCAACTACTACGTTATTACTGTAGTGGCGGATTATGAGGACGGACGGCCGGAGGAATACCGGGGCACCTTCTATGTGGCCCAGGACGGCGGTGAGATTTTACGGTACGACCTGGATACCGATACAGCGGAAGTTGTCCGCAGCGGAAGCTGAAAAACACAGCCAACCAATATACAGACAGACAATGCAAAACGGCAGGGACTTTGGTTCCTGCCGTTTTTGTCTGTGAAAGAACCTGTTGTAAAGAGTAGGCAAAACTTATACTCAGGTATACGTGCCGGATTTTTTATACCTCAACCCGCACCCATTGGGTTGGAAACCGCAGGGTATTGCCGCTGTTTTCACCAGGAACCTGCGACGTATCCAGGGAGGCCGGGCATCCCTGAAAGTGTGCCTCAAAAGTTCGGCTCGCTCAAATGGCAGTGGGTATTTTTCCCTATTAGCCGCTTCCTTCTCCCCGGGAGATTATGGGGGGCGGCGGCATAAGTCCTTCTGGGTGTAATTTTTTGTTGCGCCACCCATTCTCTTTCAGTTTTGGGAGTATATCAGGAAATTACTTGGTTTTCAAAAACTCCTGGGTCAAAGAATCCGCCGGAATCAGACCAGTATCCAGCTGTGTCAATCCCGCGTAAAAATCCACCAGCTCCCGCACCACTTTTTGATGGGCTTCCGGTCCTGTCCAGCTGCCCATGGCATCCATCACAGCGTTCCGGTACAGCCAGGGCTCATATGGGATGGTGCTGTTGATATGGGCGTCGGCACTTCCCCGCCAGGGATGTATGTACAGCCGCTCTCCCCGCAGAACATTATCCCACATGGAGAGTGTCTCCTCCACCGGAGCATCACGGCGGACCAGATCCCGAATGATTCTTCTGGTCAGACGCAGCTGCCGTCCCGACAAAACCACCTTTCCCTTTTCATCCACAAAATCACTGTGGATGCTGATATAGACGCCCAGGGAAGGAATATCTCCCACCGCCTGGCGGATACGGGGATTGAGGGCGTGGAGCCCCTCCACCACCAGGAAGGTATCGGGGGCATACCGCACTGAAAAGGTCTTGTCTCTGCGCCGGCGGGAGGTGGTGAAATCAAAAATGGGGAACTGAGCTGTTCCCTCTTTCCACAGTATGCTGAGGCATTGGTGGAAAAGATCCAGGTCCAGACACTCCGGCGCTTCAAAATTCACCGAACCATCCTCCCAAAGGGGAAGATTGCGGTCCTCCATATAAAAATTATCCAACGAGATTCGGTAAACTTCCTTTCCCATTCCCTCCAGACAGGTAATGATCTTTTTGGAAGTGGTGGTCTTTCCCGAAGCGGAAGGACCGCTTACCAGCAGCAGACGACGGTCCCGCTCCACTGCTTCCCGGCATAGCGCCCGTATCTGAGCGTCAAAGGTTTCTTCCCCCATGGCCACTGCTTTCTCCGGTGCTTGGCGGATCTGGCAAAAAAGACTTTCATAGGAGTAGCGATCCATTTCAGAAGTATAAGGTTTCATCCAATGGCTCCTTTCCGGCGGACAATTTGCCTGCCAGGGTGGTTGATGTATTTTATTATAACTAAATACTTGGATAAAAAATACAAAGAAATTATAAATTATTGATGAAAGTCCTCCTTTTTCGGTGGGATGCTGTTTTTTTGAACAAAAAATTGTCTGAAAGTCCAAACTATGTGGTCATCAAAGTTCTTTACATCTGCCCTTGAAAGGAAGATAATTGTTCTCAGTTTTCAAGCCGAAAGGCAATTTGGAGGTTTTATTCATGTCCTTTTTGAGAGAATTGGGGCTGATTCTGGCCGTCTGCCTGTTGGGAGAAGGCATCGCCATGGTGCTGCCCATCCCCTTTCCCGGCAGCGTGGTTGCCATGGGTCTGCTGTTTTTGCTGCTGATCGTACCATGTCCGGTACGGGAGCATCATGTATCCCGTCTGGGGAACTTTTTGCTGCAAAATATGGCCTTCTTCTTCATTCCCGCCGGTGTGGGCATCCTGGAGTATGCTCAGCTGATGAAGGAACAAGGGTTGGCGCTGGTGGCCATCTGCTTTTTCACCATGATCCTCACCTTTGGAGCCACCGCTCTTACCATCCGGGGTGTTACCCGGCTTCTCTCCCGCAAAAAAAGCGCAAAGGAGGCTGCGGCCCATGTGGAATGAATGGATTTCTTCTCCCTTGTTTGGGATCGTACTGTCCATTTTGGCTTTTGAAATCGGCCTGTGGCTCAATCGCCGCCTGGGATCGCCTGTCGCCAATCCCCTGCTCATTGCCGTGATCCTGGTGATCCTGGTTCTCCAGCTGTTCCGCATTCCGCTGGAATCCTTTCAGAAGGGCGGAGAAGTGATCTCCATGATGCTTGTCCCCGCTACCGCCGCTCTGGCGCTGTTGGTTTACCGTCAGCTGCCGGTACTGCGGGAAAATTTTCTGCCGGTGGTGCTGGGATGTCTGGCGGGATCGGTCACTTCCATGGTCAGCGTTGCGGTTTGCTGCCGCTTGCTGGGCCTGGATGAGGTGATGACCGCCTCCCTGCTGCCGAAATCGGTTACCACCCCCATCGCCATGGAGGTAAGCGCCAGCCATGGGGGGCTGGTGCCCATCACCGTGGTGGCAGTGATCCTCACCGGTATTATG
Organism: Angelakisella massiliensis; assembly: GCF_900104675.1. GTDB lineage: Bacteria > Bacillota > Clostridia > Oscillospirales > Ruminococcaceae > Angelakisella > Angelakisella massiliensis. The sequence continues at coordinate 775,099 of NZ_LT629945.1, forward strand.
GGCGCCATCTGTGCCCCTCTCCTCATCCGGCTGTTCCATGTCAAGGACCCTGTGGAGGCGGGAGTATCCATCGGCGCCTGCAGCCACGCTGTAGGAACCACCAGAGCTTTGGAAATGGGAGAGCTGGAGGGAGCCATGAGCGGGGTATCCATCGGTATTTCCGGCCTGATGACAGTTCTTCTTTCTTTGCTGTACTGATCCGTTTCCAGCAGCTTTGAAAGCGATGCAGAAAAGTGAAGAAGCTGCCGGGGTACCTGATGTTGATGACGGCAGTTTCTTTCAGACAGCTGATTTTTTGTCATTTTCTTTCCCGGCAAAAGGAAAGAATTGTCACCTTTTCCATTTACTTTATGCTGCCGGGATGCTATACTTATTTCGGTATGAATGATTCACAGACCCTGCCTGAACAGCAAAGGAACCAAGCGATCAGGCGGGGTCATCCATTGTGCGCGGAGGAAATTATGAAACAGGGATTCGATCATCAAAAATATCTGGAAGCACAGTCCAAACATATTCTGGAGCGGGTACAGGGTTGGGACAAGCTGTATCTGGAGTTCGGCGGAAAGCTGATGCTGGATACCCATGCCCAGCGTTGCCTGCCCGGCTATCAGGAAAACGCCAAACTGGAACTGCTGGCCACCCTCAAGGACAGCGCGGAGATCATCATCTGTGTCCATGCCGGAGACATTGAACGCAACAAGGTCCGGGGAGATCTGGGCATTACTTATGGGATGGATGTGCTGCGCCTGATCGATGATCTGCGCTCTTATGACCTGACCGTCAATTCAGTGCTCATCACCCGGTATGAAGATCAGCCCGCCGCCAAAATTTTCGGCCAAAAGCTGGAAAACCGGGGCATCCGCACCTATTACCACCGTCCCATCAAGGGCTATCCCAGCGATGTGGACGCTATTGTAAGCGATTCCGGCTACGGCGCCAACGAGTATATCGAAACCACCAAGCCCATTGTGGTGGTCACCGCTCCCGGCCCCGGCAGCGGCAAGCTGGCCACCTGCCTGAGCCAGCTGTATCATGAGCATAAGCGCAACCGCAAAGCGGGTTACGCCAAGTTCGAGACCTTCCCTGTCTGGAACATTCCTCTCAAACATCCTTTGAATGTGGCCTATGAAGCGGCTACCGCTGATTTGAAGGACTTCAACATGCTGGATTCCTTCCATCTGGACGCCCACGGCATCACCGCTGTCAACTACAACCGGGATATGGAGATGTTCCCGGTGATCAAGCGGATCATTGAGCGGATCACCGGAACCGAGTCCATCTACCAGTCTCCCACCGATATGGGGGTCAACTGCATCGCCGCCGGTATCATTGACGATGCTGTGGTACAGGAAGCCTCCCGCCAGGAGATCATCCGCCGCTATTTCAAAACCGCCTGTGACTATAAGCTGGGCACCGTAGATGAGGATACCTGGCAGCGGATGCGCTTTATCATGGAGGGTCAGGGGCTCAAACCCGAAGACCGCCAGGTGGTTGCTCCCACCCGTGCTTATCTGGAGCAGGTTCGCCAGCGTCTTGGAAAGACCGATGGGGTTTCCGCCACCGGTATCCAGCTGGATGACGGCACCATCATCACCGGCCGCAACAGTGAACTGATGACCGCCAGCGCCGCGGCTATCCTCAACGCGGTGAAATATCTGGCCAACATCCCCGATGAGATGCACCTGCTGCCTCCCATTATCATTGAGCCTATTCTGGATCTCAAAATCAAGGCCCTGAAGAACCGGCATCATGTTCTGGGCTGCGAGGAAATTCTCACCGCACTGAGCATTTCCGCTGTCACCAATCCTCTGGCCGCCACCGCTATGGACCGTCTCTGCCAGCTGGATGGATGTCAGGCTCACTCCACCTGCTTTATCACCGGCAGCGACGAGCAGGTTTGCAGCCGTCTGGGCATGAATATCACCTGCGACAATGTTTATATGAATCACAGCCTCTATTACACCATGTAACAGACTGAAAAACAGCAGCACCCCGACCCATTTCTCTGTCTTGGGCCGGGGTGCTTTTGCATATGGCAAAGGGCGGGAAAAAGAGATACGGGGGATTGTGTCAAAAGAACTCTCGCTGGGACAAAGCCTCTTTCCTGAGTGTCAGCTGGCGAAGGTTTGTACCGGGGATACGGGGGAGTACGCCCAAAGGGACTCGTCCCTTTGGAAACCCATTGTTGTGGCTATAGCGAGTGGGTTAGTCCGGCAAACAGCCTGCCGCTGTTTTGGCTGGTACCTTTCAGTGCTAAGGGGAACGGATGGAGGGATGGTTTATGCCCCTGTCCCGGCAGAGGCAATATCGCCCACTCGCTATTTGCCCGGGTAAAGCCGGACAAAGCCGCTCGCTGCTTCCTGGGACTGAGATGGCGTCTTTTTCCTGAGTAGCAGCTGGGGAAGGTTCTTACGGGGAATGCGGGGATACGCCCAAAGGGACTCGTCCCTTTGGAAACCCATTGTTGGGGCTATAGCGAGTGGGTTAGTCCCGCAAACAGCCTGCCACTGTTTTGGCTGGTACCTTTCAGTGTTAAGGGGAACGGGTTGGAGGGATAGTTTCTGCTCCTGTCCGGGCAGAGACAATGTCGCCCGCTCGCTATTTGCCCGGGTAAAGCCGGACAAAGCCGCTCGCTGCTTGAGCGGGGAGATGGCTGCCCAAGGCAGCCAAAGGCGGCGGCAGATAAACTGCCGCCGCCCGAAACTTTGGAAGCCATATTTCAAAAAAGGGTATTGGGTATACCCTGGAAGCGTGTCGAACTTTTCGAGACGCTCCGCCGTCCTTATCCCAGATATGCCTTCTTTACCGCGGCATTGTTCAGCAATTCCTTGCCGGTGCCGCTGAGGGTGATCCGTCCGGTTTCCAGCACATAGGCGGTATCCGCGATATTCAGTGCCATATTGGCGTTCTGCTCGATGAGAAGAATGGTCACACCCTGGCGGTTAATCTCCCGGATAATATCGAAGATCCCCCGCACCACAATGGGAGCGAGACCCAGGGAGGGCTCATCCATCATCATGATCTTGGGCCGGGACATCAGCGCCCGTCCCACTGCCAGCATCTGCTGTTCGCCGCCGGAGAGGGTACCCGCTGCCTGCCAGGACCGCTCCTTGAGGCGGGGAAACAGGTCGTAAACCCATTTCAGGTCATCCTCCAGGTCATCTTTCCGCAGATAAGCGCCGATTTTCAGGTTTTCCAGCACCGTCAGGTCCGGGAATACCCGGCGTCCCTCCGGCACCAGTGTCACTCCCTTTGAAACGATCCTGTCTGGGGAAAGACCGGTGATATCGTCACCCTGGAGGTGAATGCGTCCCGAGGCGGGTTTCACCAGTCCGGCAATAGAGCGAAGGGTGGTGGATTTGCCCGCACCGTTTGCGCCGATGAGGGTGACGATCTCCCGTTCCGGCACCTGGAAGGTGATCCCTTTGACGGCCTCGATGCCACCGTAATTGACCCGCAGTTCATCAATTCTCAGCATCGTCTGCCACCCCCAAATAAGCGTCAATGACCCGTTGGTCGTTCTGTATGGCCTCCGGCGGACCCTGAGCAATGAGCTTGCCGAAGTCCAGGACATAGATTCGATCAGAAATCTGCATCACCAAATCCATGTGATGCTCGATCATAAAGATGGACAGCTGATATTCCTCCCGGATCTGACGGATAAAGTCGGTCAGTTCCTGAGTTTCCTGCGGATTCATGCCCGCGGCGGGCTCATCCAGCAGCAGCAGCTTGGGATTTGTAGCCAGTGCCCGGGCGATCTCCAGACGGCGCTGAAGGCCATAAGGCAGGCTGGAGGCCACCTCGTCCTTCAGGTGGGCAAGGCCCTGCTCTTCCAGCAGCTTCATGGATTCTTCCCGCATCCGCTGCTCCTCCTTTTGGTTGAGGCGGAAGGTGGCGGAAAGGAAATTCTGCTTGGCCCGCATATGCTTGGCAATGAGCACATTTTCAAAGACGGTCAGGGCTCCAAACAGCCGGATGTTCTGGAAGGTCCGGGCAATACCCAGCTGGGTGATCCGGTCCGGGGTGGGGGCCAGCCGGTGGGTAAACATCCCTTTATTTTCCCCGGCATACTGGGCAGCCATTTTGCCCTGAGGATAATTTTCCACAATCACCTGACCCTGGAAGGAAACCTGGCCGTTGGTGGGTTCATACACACCGGTGATGCAGTTGAAGGCGGTGGTCTTTCCGGCGCCGTTGGGGCCGATGAGGGCGACGATTTCCCCCTGGTTGACATCCAGGGTCAGGTCATCCACCGCCACCACACCGCCGAACTGCATGGTTACATGGTCCAGATGAAGGATATTCTCACTCATTGGGCTGCCTCCTTCCTTTTGCCCCGGCTGCGCAGCATCCGCAGCAGATCCGGCAGCTCCTTGTCACCCATGAGGCCGCGGCGGAAGAACAGCACCACGATCATGATGATGACCGAGAACACCACCATCCGGAAGCCGGTACGCAGCAGCGGCACCTGGAAATTGCCGATATACGCCTCGCTGTCCAGGAAACGGAGCCACCACTCGCTGGCGGCCACATAGAGGAAGGAAGCGATGCAAGACCCGGAGATGGAACCGATACCGCCGATGACCACAATGAGAAGGATTTCATAGGTCATGGAGGTGACAAAGTTCTTGGCCTGGGCCTGGTTGGCGAACATGGCGAACATACCGCCGCCAACGCCGGTGAAGAAAGAGCTGATGCAGAAGGCCAGGCGTTTATGCTTTGCCAGATTGATACCCATGGCCTCGGCAGCGATCTCATCCTCCCGGATAGCCTTGAAGGCCCGGCCATAGGAGGAATTGATCAGCAGCAGCAGGATACCGATGCAGACTGCCGCCAGCAGAAGGGGTACAAAGGCGGACAGTCGCAGCACCACCTGCCCGTCAGCGTTCTCGATATTGAAGCTGGAGAAGGTGGGGAAGCTTTTCAGGGCGTTGGCGCCGTTGGTGACCGGCCCCAGCTTATCCCACTGGAAAACGGCCCGGATGATTTCTCCGAAGCCCAGGGTAGCGATGGCCAGATAGTCGCTTTTCAGGCGCAGCACCGGCAGACCGATGAGCCAGGCCACCAGGGCCGCTACACAGCCTCCCAGAATCAGCGCCACCAGCACTCCCAGCACCAGTCCCACCACGCCGCCGAACAGCTCCGGCAGGGAGAATTTGATGGCGGAGCCGCCGTAGATGTAGTAGACGCTCTCCCGGCTCTCAACCGGGATGGTGAGGATGGAATAAGTATAGGCGCCCAGCAGCATGAATCCCGCCTGGCCCAGGGAGAACAAACCGGTAAAGCCATTGAGGAGGTTCATGGAGGAAGCCACCAGCGCATAAACAGCGCTCTTTTTCAGGACGATGAAGATCATATGGGTGGGCTTGATGGTGTTTTCCAGCATCAGTACCAGCACCAGCAGCATCAGCGTGAGACCCATTACGGCAATCATGCCGCTTTTGTTTCGTTTTTCCTGCAACACAGCGGACCCCCCTTACACTTTATCGGTGGTCTTCTCACCAAACAAACCGGTGGGTTTGACCACCAGGATGATGATGAGCAAGGCGAAGGTAAAGGCATCGGAAAAGACGCTCCAATCGGAGCCCTTGATGACAGTCTCGCTGATGCCGATGATGAAAGCGCCTACCACCGCGCCGGGAATGGAGCCGATGCCCCCGAACACCGCCGCCACAAAGGCCCGCAGACCGGGCAGCGCGCCGGAGAGGGGAACAATGGACTGATAGTTGGTGAAATAGAGCATGGAGCCCAGTCCCGCCAGGAAGGAGCCGATGATGAAGGTGGCGGAGATAACGGAGTTGATTTTGATGCCCATCAGCTGGCTGGTTTCGAAGTCTTTGGCAACCGCCCGCATGGCCATACCAACCTTGCTGTGGTTGATCAGCTGGGTGAGGGCGATGACCAGCGCCAGCACCAGGAAGGGGGTGATGATGGTGACCCACTTGGTGGAAACGCCGGCAATGACCACAATATCCGACAGGAAAGGGATCTTGGGATACATCTGGGGCAGACCGCCGGTGACATAGGTGGCCAGGTTCTGCAGCAGATAGCTGACGCCGATGGCGGAGATCATGGAGCTCATGCGGGGGGCGGAGCGAAGGGGCTTGTAGGCCGCCCGCTCAATGAGGAAGCCCAGCGCGGCGGTCAGCAGCAGCATCAGCGGCAGGCTTATGGGAAGGGGAAGCCATGCGCTGAGGTAGACCATCATCAGGCCGGCCACCATGAACACATCTCCGTGGGCGAAGTTGATCAGCCGCAGGATGCCGTAAACCATGGTATAACCGATGGCGATGAGGGCGTATTGTCCTCCCAGGGAGATGCCGGAGAGGATGATGGAAAGATAATATTGCACAGGAACACACCTCTCTTGTTTGTTCCCTTGTTCCCGGAAAGGCCCAGGCTTTCCCGGTACAAGCAACCGCCTGGCGAAGGTCCTCCGCCAGGCGGTCTGTCATCTGTTGTGATTCAGAAGGCTCACGCCGCGGTCTGGACCTTCTCCAGCTTCCAGGCGGTGTTGGCGTTGTCAGCGGTCTTGATATAGGCGGTATCCCGGATGGCGTCGCCCTGGTCGTCAAAGGCGATGGCGCCGGAAACACCGGTGTAGGTGACATCGGGCAGAGCGGCCTTGACAGCGGCGGGATCGATGGAACCGGCAGCCTTGAGGGCCTCCAGAGCCACATAGTAAGCGTCGTAACCCATGGCGGTGACAGCGGCGATGGTGTCGTTGCCGCCGTTGTTGGTCATGGCGGTGGCATCTTCATTGAGCCAGGCCTTGATGCCCTCGTCGAATTCAGGAGAACCGCCCTCCTGATAGAAGGTGGAAACATACAGCTGGACATTGCTGCCGGCAGCGGCTTCCAGAACCATGTTGCTGTCCAGCGTGTCGGAGCCCAGCAGGGGGATCTCCAGACCCATGTCAGCGGCCAGCTTGACGATCTGGGTGGAATAAGCGATGGAAACGGGGCAGAAGATCACATCTGCCTGCTCGGCCACTGCCTTGTTCAGATAGGTGGTGAAGTCGGAAGTATTGGTGGGGAAGGAATCCTTGATCACTTCGCCGTCAAAGGTCTGCTCAAAGTAAGCGATCAGGCCCTGGTCATACTCGTTGCCCAGCTCGCCCAGGCAGTAGGCCTTCTTGGCAGAGAATTTCTCCTGGGCGAAGCTGCTGAGGACCTGAGCCTGGAAGTTATCCAGGAAGCAGATACGGAAATAATAATCGTTGCCCGCGGTAACGCCGGGATTGGTGCAGGTGACGCCGATGGCAGCCAGACCCGCCTCATCGAACACAGGGCCGCCGGCCATGGACACGCCGGAACCGTAGGAGCCCAGCACCAGCGCCACATCCTTGCTCACCAGATCAGAAGCGGCGGTGGGCGCCTTGGCGGAGTCGGAGCCGTTATCAGCGTAAACCAGCTCTACGGTGTAGGTGGTGCCGCCGATGTCCACTGTGGGGGTTTCCTTGTTGGCGTACTGCATACCCAGGGTCTCCTGCTTGCCGCCAGGTCCGGAGTCACCGGTAGCGGGCTCAAAGACACCGATGCGTACCACGTTGTCGCCGGAGGCGGGAGCCGCGGAAGCATCACCGGAATCGGCGGGAGCGGCGGCGGAATCAGAGGCAGGAGCGGAGCTGGCTCCGCTGGGGCTGCTGGAACATCCGGCAAAGGCCATAACTACCAATAAACAGGCCAGCGACAGGGCAATAAGCTTTCTCATAGGAACGAATCCTCCTTCTTCTTTCTGATGGCGCAGCAGGATAATGTCCTCTTTTGAAGGACAAGTATCCGCGAACCGTTGATTTATTATAGCAACGGCTGCAAAAAAATGCAAGTGTATCACCAGAAAAAAACCATTGTTTTTTTGTCAAACCCTGAAAAATCCTGAATTATTCCATTAGTTATGTGGGACAATCTTATTTTTTAAGCAAGTTTTCATTCATTTTCCTGCATAAGGGTACAAAACTACAGTCAATAGTCCTCCGTTCAAATACAATTGTCTTTTTCGCTGATTTTTTGCCTTCTTTTGGAAGATAAATTGTTCTTTTCTCCGTTTTTATGTTTTTCCGTACCTTACTCCTTGGAGGCAGCCTTGGGACCGAAGCAAATAAGATGTCTCCAAAATCTTTCCCTTTCAAACAAAACTGACGAATAAAGCCATTGGCTTGGACAGCCGAAGCTCTTCTCGTCAGCTTTTATAGAATCGTCTTTGATTTTGGATGCAGATAATGAGTAAAAACAAAAAGGAGAGCGCTGCCCTCATGGACGTCGCTCTCCATTTTGTTTTATTTTTTATTAGTATACTTTTTGTATATTTCTAAGTATCGATCCCCAAATGTAACCGTCAGAAGATCCTGAAGCGGAACGGTGGTATCCTCCTCATGGCGGAAACCATCAGCATCCACCTGCCGCAGCTGGAGGAAATTCACATCCACTCTGGAAATAGTCCCCAGGTAAAAGCACAACTCCCCTTCCGAGACACATTCCACCGCCAGCCAGCCGCCAAAGCTGCCCTTGATGCCGCCCAACAGCTGAAACCAGTCCTCAGCGCTGGTGAGCCGGGGCGCCGAGGCTTTGTCATACAGCTTTTCCCCCACGCACACCTTGCGGATAAAATCATTGTCATCCATCTGCTCCAGCTCGGTGATATCTTCCAGCCGCAGAGCCGCATAACCGTCCAGCAAAAAGTCCCGGTTACGATGAAGAATCACCAGCTGCCGTCCCACCGCTACGGGAATGCCGCTGTAATCCTCCACTTCCAGGCCGTCCCGGTACACCGCCATGAGGCTGTGTTTCTCCCGAGCCTTCTTCAGTCTGGAGAGCATTTCCTGGTTCATTCTTCTTCCTCCTCCGGTTCCAGCGCCTGGATCACCAGCAGTGTTCCCTGCCTGATCGACACTGTTCCCTCTTTTTCTGTGATCTGATTGCTCACTCCCAGGGGAAAGCCTCTGGTAAGGACCGCTTCCTTCAGGGGATATTTCATCCCTGTCAGGGTCACGCCCTCCCCTCTGGGGCTGAGGGCAAAAATCGATAAATATCCCTTAAAACGTGGGAACGTCCTGCTTGTGTCCCGCAAAACGGTGATCCGGTGACGGGCATCCGCCAGAAGATTTCCCAGCCCCCGGTCGCACAGATACTCCAAAGTCTGAATATTGGCGATGGTGTGGTCCAGCCGTCCTCCGGTTCCTCCCAGGATGATGAAATCCCGGCAGCCCCGGGCAATACCCTCTTTGACCGCCAGCATACAGTCGGTGTCGTCCTTCTCGGCGGGAAACAGCTCCACATCCGTGTCGGCAGGCCGGGGGGCGGAGTCAAAATCCCCCAGAATCAGATCCGGCCGCAGGCCCAGACGGCGGGCATGAAGATAGCCTCCGTCAGCGGCAATGATGTAACATTCCTCCGGCTTCTCCACCGCCTCCAGCGCTTTGGGATCAAGCTCCCCGGCGCAGAGAATGAGGCACCGGTCCATCTTTTTGCTCACAGCTGCCACTCCTTTATCTGCCGAAGCTCCTGATAAATGGTACAGTAGCTTTGGTAACGGCTCTGGGAAATGATCCCCTCCTCCACCGCCTGGCGGATGGCACAGTCCCGCTCGGCGGTATGGCTGCACCCGGTATACCGGCATTTTCCCAAAAAGGGCCGGAATTCCGGGAAACAATCCTCCAGCTCCCGGGCCAGCATCCGCTCAAACTGCAAAAATTCCACCGCGGAAAATCCCGGTGTATCGGCAATATAACCCCCGCAGCCAGTGGCGTACAGCTCCACATGGCGGGTGGTGTGGCGGCCCCGGCCCAACTTTTTGCTGATGTCCCCGGTTGCCAGCTCCAAATGAGGGAACAAGGCGTTGAGAAGGCTGGATTTTCCCGCGCCCGAATTGCCGCAGAAGGCGGTAAGACCCTGCTGGAGCACCTGACGCACAGAGTCGATCCCCTCTCCCCGGAGACTGTCCACCAGGAAGGTCTCATACCCGGCACAGCGATAAATCTCCGCCACAGCCTCAGGGTCCGCCAAATCCATTTTGGTGAAAATCAGTGTCACCGGAATCCCACGGCGGGCGGCAATGGCAGTCAGCTTGTCGATAACCAGCACATTGGGCTCCGGCTGGGTGGAGGATACCACCATGGCCAACCGGTCCAGGTTTGCCACCGGCGGACGGATCAGACTGTTTTTTCTGGGCAGAATGGCAGTGACCGTTCCTTTTCCCGGCTGGCTTTCTTCTACCATCACCTGGTCCCCCACCATGGGCGAGATATCCTCCTTGCGGAACAGCCCTCTGGCCCGGCATTCCAGCAGCTGCTGCCCTGTCTGCACATAATAAAATCCTCCCAGAGCCTTGACAATCAGGCCCTGGGCTGCCTCTCCCTGTAAGGTGTTTTGCTGGGTCATGGCTGTCGCTCCTTCTTCCCGGCGGCTCCCTGTAAAAAGCCCCGGGAAAGCGGTCCGCCCGCCTCCCCGTAAGGGAGGCGGGACCGAAGCGCCTGCTCAGGGCTGGAAGCCTTCACTGTTGTCCTCCAAATCCTCATAGGTGGGCTTTTCAGGATCGAAATCCACCCGGTAGGAATGATAAACCTTGTCATTGATCTTCACGGTAATGGTCGTCTGGCCGGAATCCCCGGGAACCGTAATGTTCACCACCCGGGCCTCTGCGGGGCTGACCATCTGATTGAGGAACTCCACCCCATCCTGATCAACCGTCAAATGAACGCTCTGCTCAATATCCAGAGGCAGCATACAGATGATGCTCACCGACTTTTCTCCCTCGCTGACGGGAAGCTCCGAGGAAACGGTCAGATTCACCTTGCTGCCCACCGCCAGGGGCGCCGGATAGTTGGGGTCCTGGCCCAGAACCACGCCCTCCGCCATATCGCTGGCCTTGCGGATAATGGTACCCACCTCCAGGCCGGCGTTTTTAATGATCTCCCGGGCAGTCTCCAGATCCTGTCCCACAACGTCCGGTACCTGCACCTTTTCCTTACCGCTGCCGCGGCTGACATAGACCATGACGCTGCTGCCTACCTCTACGGTGACATTGGGCCCCGGCTCGGTGCTGACCACACTGCCCTCCGGCACATCCTCACTGTTGATCTGTGTTTCTTCTGCCACTAATCCCATTTCCTGGAGCTTGGCCATCACCAAAGTGCCTTCCTGGCCGGTGAAATCCGGCATAGCCACTGTCTGCTGGCCGTTTGACACCTTCAGACGGATGGTGCTGCCCACCTTCACATTTTTACCGGAGGTGGGGTACTGCTCATAAATCTCCCCCTGCTCAAAGTTGTTGCGGAAATCCTGCTCCTCCAGCACAAACTCAAAATCGCTGTAGGCCTTGTCCTTGATCACTTCATCATACTGCTTGCCTACCAGGTCGGGGCATTCCACCTCCGGCACCTGAACAAAGGGATTGTTGTTGTAAACCATCACCCCTACGAAAATAAGGGTGCCCACCACAAAGGCGCAGGTAATGCCGAACAAAATACTGAGGAAAGAGGCTTTCTTCTTTTTCTTCCGCCGTCGGGCGGCCGGATCGCTTCCCTTTTTGGTTTTCTTGGTCTTTTGGTCGGTCACAGCGGATGCCTCTTCCCTGTCCATAAATTTTTGCGCTTCACTCTTTTTATCCAGGTCCAGGTCCATCTCCCCGTAGCCGAAGACAATGCCGGGGTTCTGGGTAAAGCTGCGCAGATCCTGGAGCATCTCTCCGGCGCTCTGATACCGCTTATCCACATTTTTGGCCATAGCCCGGAGGGTGATGTCCTCCAAAGCCTGAGGGATGGCGGGATTGAGCTGCCGTGGCTTGACCGGGGACGCCTCGATCTGCTTGAGAGCGACGGTAATGGGACTGTCCCCCTCAAAGGGCAGCTGGCCGGTAATCATTTCAAAGAGGATCACGCCCACCGAATACAGGTCGGACCGCTGGTCGATGACGCCGTCTCCCCTGGCCTGCTCCGGACTGATGTAATGAACGGAACCGATGGCCTTGTTGGTAATGGTCCGGGACCGGGACATGGCAAAACGGGCAATGCCGAAGTCCATCACCTTGATGCTGCCGTCGGTGAGAACCATGATATTCTGCGGCTTTACATCCCGGTGGACGATGCCGTTGTCATGGGCGTGCTGCAGCGCCATCAGCAGCTGGATGGTCAAAGCGGTGGCCACCTTGAAGCTGACCACCTTCTTCTTCTCGATATATTCCTTGAGGGTGATGCCATCCACATACTCCATCACAATGGTGGGATTGGGCCCGCCCAGGATGACATCGTAAATTTTAACGATATTGGGGTGATTGAGGGTATCAATGGCCCGGGTCTCATTACGAAAGCGGCGGAGGAAGTCCTCGTTTTTCGCGTACTCGTCCCGCAGCATTTTGATGGCTACCGGCCGCTGGGCCTTGGTGTCAAAGCCTTTGTAGACGTTGGCCATGCCGCCCACGCCGATGAGCTCCTCCACCAGATACCTTCCGGCCAGAGTCTTTCCCAAAATTTTATCCATGGTCCGTGTTCCTCCGTCAGTGGATTGCCGGCGGCCCCGCAGGAATGTCCGCCGGTTCAGGGCTTACAGATGGGGCACGGGGCAGCGCCCTCCTTCCCCTGCCCGGACGCCGGGGAGTATCTTCCCCAAACTGTCCTGAGACTGTCAGCTTTCGGTCCGCTCCCGATGGAGCAGCACCGCTGTGATATTATCACGGCCTCCCTGGGCGTTGGCTTCCCTGAGCAGAGGTGTGCAATCCCACTGCTCCGCCGCCTGTGCCGTCAATTCTCCCAGCATTTCTTGTGGTACCATATTGTATAAACCGTCGGAGCAGAGAAGAAGGGTATCTCCCGGCATCAGCTCCAGCTGGCTGTAGCTGGCTTCCATTCTTTCCCGTACCCCGATGGCCCGTGTCAGCAGATTCCGGTCCGGATGGGTAGGCGCCTCCTCAGGGGTGATCTCCCCCAGCTCCACCAGCATCTGCGCCCGGTTGTGATCCACCGTTTGCTGCGTAAGCTCCCCTTCCCGGCAGAGATAGGCCCGGCTGTCCCCTACATTGGCGATATAACACCGCTGCCCTGTGACCAAAGCCAGGCAAAGGGTGGTGCCCATTCCCCGGAGATGATCCGGGTCCTGTCTGGCCTGGGCCAATACCACAGCGTTGGCGGTGGAAACCGCGGATTCCAGGATCATATAGGCGGAGCGGTCATCCAGCCCGCTGCGGCAGGAGCTTTCCATCAGCCGCCGCACCTCCTCACAGGCGATACCGCTGGCGACGCTGCCGCCGTTTTCACCGCCCATGCCGTCGCAAACCACGCCATAGCAATAGTCTCCGGCCAGCGCCTCTCCGGCAAAGCGGTCCTCATTGCGCTCCCGCACCCGGCCCCTGTCGGTGGCTCCTGTTACCTTGACCATGGCGTTCCCTCCTGTCTGTTCTATGTTCTGCCTTTCCAAAGCAATGGAAAATGGTCCTGCAATAGGTGATGATCTGTAATGGGTACTTTGGCTGTCCGGAAAAGGCGCTTTCTTCACAAGCTGTCCTGTACACAGGAAAGCGGCGCCTTTTCAGTACACCCAAACTGCTGTTTTGCTCTGCCCCAACCTCTTTTCAAAAAATCAGGGCAGATACTCTCACAAACCTTTTACTCCTGCTGGGACTGGGAAACATGCTCCCGGCGGAGCTGTCCGCAGGCGGCGCTGATGTCGCTGCCCAGCTCCCGCCGGACGGTAGCGTTAAGGCCCCGCTGCTCCAGCCGCTCCACAAAGCGCTGGATCTGCTGTCGGCTGCTGCGCTTGGTATCCCGTTCCTTCACAGGATTGACGGGAATGAGGTTCACATGGCAGTTCTGACCCCGAAGAAGGGCTGCCAGCTCATCAGCGTGGTCCATATCGTCGTTGACCCCGGCGATGAGGGCGTATTCATAGGAAATGCGCCGCCCTGTGACAGCAAAATACTCCCTGCACACCGCCATCAGCTCCTCAATGGGATAGCGGCGGTTTACCGGCATGATCTGATCCCGGGTCTCATTGTCGGCGGCATGAAGGGAAATGGACAAAGTCAGTCCCAGCTTTCGCTCCATCAGCCGCCGGATCTCCGGCACCAGGCCGCAGGTGGACAGTGAGACGTGACGCAGGCTGAGATTCTGCCCCTGAGGAGAGGAAAGGATCTCCAGAAAATCCATCACATTCTCAAAATTGTCCAGAGGCTCCCCAATGCCCATGAGCACCAGGGAGGAAATGGCCTTGCCCATCTGCCGCTGGGCCTCATAAATCTCCCCCAGCATCTCCCCGGCGGTGAGGCTGCGCACCAGTCCCCCCAGGGTGGAGGCACAAAAACGGCATCCCTGACGGCACCCCACCTGTGTAGAGATACAAAGGCTGGGACCGTGGTTATATTCCATCCATACCGTCTCCACACAGTTGCCGTCCGCCAGAGAAAAGAGAAATTTGCGGGTCTCATCCAGGTGGGAATCCAGCCGTGTAACGGTGGACACCGGAGCAATGACCGCCTTTTCCTCCAGCTTTCCCCGGAGGGCTGCGGAGAGGTTGGTCATGGCGGAAAACTCCGTCACCTGCTTCTGGTGCAGCCACTGATAAATTTGTTTTGCCCGGAAGCCAGGCTCCCCCAGTTCCTCCGTGACCCATTGGGTCAGACGGGGCAGGGGCAGGGATAACAGATCAGTCTTTTCCAACTGGCGCGCTCCTTACTTCGTGGTTTTCCGCTCCAGGACGGCGTAAAAGAAGCCGTCGCAGTCCAGCTCCTCTTTCACCAGGGTGGTCATGGGCTCCACAAGGCGAAATTCCCCGTGGGCATCCAGGAAACGCTGCACTACCTGCTGGTTTTCCTGAGGATTGAGGGTGCAGGTGGAATAGACCAGCCTGCCCCCTTCCTTACAATATTTTGCGGAAGTTTCCAGTATATTATACTGTACCAACCAGATTCCGTCCAGTGTTTCCAGGGGTTTATAGCGAATTTCCGGCTTGCGGCGGAGAATCCCGTAGCCGGAACAGACCACATCGCACAGTACCCGGTCAAAGGAGCCCCTTTCCGGGTTGTACTGGGTGGCGTCCTGAACCATGGGCCGGAGAATGTTCAGCCCCAGCCGGGCAGCCCCTTCCTCAATGAGCTTCACCCGATGGGGATGAAGATCGCAGCAGACCAGCTCCCCCTGGTTCTCCATCAGCTGGGCCATGGTGAAGCTTTTGCCTCCCGGGGCGGCACAAACATCCAGCACCCGCATCCCCGGCTGGGGATCCGCTGCGGCGGCGCACAGCTGACTGGACAGGTCCTGAATATGGAACAGCCCTTCCTGGAAGGCGGGCAGGCGGGTAATACTGCCGGGGGCGGTCAGACGCAGGGCATCTTTTACTCCCGCCTCTTCTGCCTGTACTCCCTGGCCGGCAAGGAGCTCCGTCAATTCCGCGGCGGTGGTGCGGCAGGTGTTCACCCGGGCGAAAACAGGGGCGGGCCCCCGGCTTCCCTCCAGAATTCGCAGGGTCATCTCCTGGCCATAGCTTTTGCGCCAATACTGTATGAGGGGCGCGGGGATGGAATAAGCCACCGACAAAGCCGTCAGCTTATCCTTTGGTTCCGGCACCGCCATCCCTGCCCGGAGGAAGCTCCGCAGCACGCCGTTGACAAAGCCTGCCGCCCGGCGCTCTCCCAGCTGCCGGGTGATGGTGACAGTTTCATTGACCGCCGCCGACGGGGGCACCGATGGCATATGGAGCAGCTGGTAAAAACCGCACCGCAGCGCGGCCAGCACCCCAGGGGAGAGCTTCTTCACCGCAATGGAGCTGTATTTGCCTATGGCGTAATCCAGCGCCAAAGCCTGTTCAATGACGCCATAAAACAAAGCAGCGCAAAAGGACCTGTCCTGAGGGGACAGATCCTCCTGCTCCAGCTTATGGTCCAGAACGATATTGGAATAGCCGCCGGACCCAAAGACCTCCATCAGGCCCCGGGCGGCGGTCAGTCTTGCGCTGCCCATGGCCTCAATCGTTGTTGCGGCGGCCGCCAAAGAGCAGCACCAACCGCAGCAGCTGAGCCAGGGAGACTGCCAATGCCGCCACATAGGTCATGGCGGCGGCACCCAGAACCTTCCGGGTGCCTTTGAGTTCGTCAGGCTCCAGCATATGATAGCCTTCCAGGGTACGCAGAGCCCGGTTGCTGGCGTTAAACTCTACCGGCAGAGTAATCAGCTGGAACAGGGTCACCAGGGAAAACAGTACAATACCCGCCAAAGCGAGAGAAGATGAATTGAAAATCAATCCCAGCAGAATCAGAGGCATGGAAAGGGTAGAACCCAGATTGGTCAGCGGAATAATGGCGTTGCGAAGGGTCAGAAAGCTGTAATGAGTGGCATGCTGCACCGCATGACCCACCTCATGAGCCGCTACACCTACAGCGGCAATGGAACTGCTGTTGTAGACACTGTCCGACAGCCGCACCACTCTGGTACGGGGATCGTAATGATCGGTAAGATTGCCGGCGATATGCTCAATGCGGACATCCCGCAGGCCGTTGGCATCCAGAATGGTTCGGGCCGCCTGGGCGCCGGTGATGTTCCGATAACTGCGAACCTGAGAATAACGGGCGTAGGTGCTTTTCACCTTGGCCTGCGCCCAAAGGGCCAGCAGCAAAGCAGGCAGCACCAATACCAGATAGCTCCAGTCAAAGCCGTAATAATATCCGAACACAGAAATCCTCCTTGTTTTTTTCCGGCGAAAACAAGCCGCCGAAACTATTTTTCAGTGTTACTGTTCCCATTATGTCACCAAAATGTGAATGGTCTGCAAAGAGGGGGAAAAAGAATTGCGAACACCCTCGCTGACGCAAAGTCCGCTATGCTCCGGTCCCCTGTACGGGGACCATCCGCCCGCTCCCTTGCGTCAGCTCTTCCGGAAAAAGTCACGCTTGCTCCGGCTGCTCGGTTGTAAACGCCCTCACGACGCCTCCGCTGCGCTAGCAACTTTTTTCGGGCGAAGGATATTAAAATTCAAGAGGAAATTTGGATAGTGCCGCAAATGTGCGGCCTGATGGCGGCGCAGCTTAGCTGCGCCGCCCCCAAAAGAGAGCGAAAACCATGGCTTGCAGGAGAGAGGTCCTGTCCGCTTAATTAGGACATAAGCCCCATCCGCCTCGGGCGGATTTGAATTCTACCTTATCCGCGCAACGGAATACCGGTTCCGCCGCGAAGGCGGCAGCGGAATTCCGGTATTAGCAAGGCGGCGGTATCTGTACTTTCTGCCGTGGGTAGGAGCGAGGGAATGCCGCCCCCGTGTGTCAGGCGGCAAAAATCGCTTCACGGAGCGGAGGGGCGACTTGAAGCGATTTTCCGAGCGTACCGGGCGGGGAAGCAAAAGCAGCCGCAGCGCCTTTGCGCGGCACGGTCCAGCGGAACGCTGGCGAACTTTGCTTCCTTTGGTTCGTTCCAAAGGAAGTGCCCGCCCGGCATGAGGGCTGCAGACCAGCGATACCACAAAAAGTACGCCTCCCCGGCTGTGCCGGGTCCGCAATCTTTCGCCCCGTTTCTATCACCCATAATATATCCCTCATTCCTCCCGGAACAGGTTATCCCCCTTGGTCAGCCGCGCGCCCCGCATGAACTCTCCGCCGGTCATCCGGCCTTTGCCCTCCGGCTGCACTTCAGTCAGCTCCAGGGCGCCGCTGCCGCAGGCAACCACCAGCTTTTTGCTGTCCAGAATCTCTCCCGGCTTGCCGCTGCCGGCAACCAGTACACTGCGGTGGATCTTCAGGTTTTTTCCATTGGCGGCGGGGATGGTCACCGATGGCCAGGGATTGAGGCCCCGGATGAGGTTATGGATAGCTTTGGCGTCCTGATCAAAGCTTTTCAGCTGTCCCATGGCCTTGTCCAGCATGGGGGCCATGGTGGCTTCCTCTTCCTGCTGGGGACGGCGGGGGACATTTCCCTCCTCAAACAGCTTCATGGTGCGGGAGAGGCACTCCGCTCCCAGATCCATCAGCCGGTCAAAAAGCTCTCCGCTGGTTTCGTTCTCTTCCACCGGGGTCTCCATAGTGAGGATCATATCGCCGGTGTCCATCCCTTCGGCCATATACATGGAGGTGACGCCGGCCACCGGATCCCCGTTGAGGACGGTCCACTGGATGGGGGCCGCTCCCCGGTACTTGGGCAGAAGGGAGCCGTGGATATTGACGCATCCCAGCGGCGGGCAGTCCAGGATATCCTTGGGCAGAATGCGGCCATAAGCCACCACCACAATCAGTTCCGGCGCCAGCTGCCGCAGGATTTCCAAAGCGCTGCCATCCCGCAGCTTGGTGGGCTGCCAAACAGGGATGCCCTTCTCCAGCGCCAGTTCCTTCACCGGAGGGGGACAAAGGGTGTAACCCCGGCCCCGGGGCTTATCCGGCTGGGTGAATACCCCCACCACCTCATGCCCATCCTCCAGCAGCCGCCGGAGACAGGGCACCGCGAAATCCGGCGTTCCCATAAATACCACGCGCATGGCCCATCCTCCTTATTCGTCGCCGTACATCTCTTCCAGTTCTTCCTCTGTGAGCATCCGCTCAGCGTGGTCCTTGAAAATTACACCATCCAAATGGTCGTTCTCATGGCACATGGCCCGGGCGTACAGCTCTTCGCCGGTCTCCTCAAACCACTTGCCATGGCGGTCCTGGGCGCGGATGGTCACTTTATTGGGGCGGGTGACGATGCCGTACTCTCCAGGAGAGGACAGGCATCCTTCCTCGCCGGTCTGACTGCCGCAGCTGGAAAGGATCTGGGGATTGATAAACTCCACTACCCCTTCCCCCACATCGATGATAAAGACCCGGCGCAGGATGCCCACCTGTACCGCCGCCAGTCCCACACCGTTTGCCTTTGCCATGGTTTCTGCCATATCGTCCAGCAGCTCCCACAGCTTCTGGTCAAATTTTTCCACCGGCTTGCTCTTTTTGCGGAGGATGTCGTCCCCCTCCTTGCGAATGTTGCGAATCGCCATGGATATCTCACTCCTTTTTTACTTTTGTTCCCGGAGCTTTTCCACCGGGAACCCCTTGTTCTGTGGAAATATATGAAAAGCAATAAACTGCAAATTTTCTCTCCCGCAGCTCTCCAATACATTTATGGGACTGCGGCCCCGCCTAAAAAGAAGAATCATAACTGGGGTCTACAAAAACAGACGCTCCTTTGGGGGCATTTTTTCCCGCCCAGGCCAGGATCCGGGAAAAAAGCTCCCGGCTTCTGGGGCTGTTGCGGCTTTTGATCAGAATCTTATAGCGGTATTTTCCCGCCACCTTGAACACCGCTGCTTCGGACAGGCCCAGCAGCCGCACCGGCAGATCAGGGTATTCCTCCCGTAAAAGCCGGGTCAATTCCCCCAGTACCTCTTTTGCCCATCGTCCCGTCTGCTCCTGGCTGAGCCCCCACAGCCCAATACAGTACAAACGGCAGAAGGGCGGATAGAGGTGCAGCTTTCGGCTGTGGATCTCCTCATGATAAAAATCCTCATACCGCTGCGCCGCGGCGGTGGTAAGCACAGGATTTTCCGGCGTGTAGGTTTGAATGATGGCCCGGCCGGGCAGCGTATTCCGTCCGCTGCGGCCCACCACCTGGGTCACCAGGGCGAAGGTCCGCTCATAGCTGCGGAAATCCTCCCCATACAGGGACTGATCCACCCCCAGCACCCCCACCAGGGTCACCTTGGGAAAATCCAACCCTTTGGCCACCATCTGAGTACCGATCATAATATCATAGTTTCCCTCCCGGAAGTCGGTCAAATACTTCTGGTGGGAATATTTCTGCATCGTCGTGTCCAGATCCATCCGCAATACCCGGGCGTCAGGGAAGCGGCTTTTCAGCTCCTCCTCCACCTTCTGGGTCCCCAGACCGGCATAGCGGATATACTCACTGCCGCAGTGGGGACAGGTTTTGGGGGCCGGGGCGCTGTAGCCGCAGTAATGGCACATCAGGCGGTTATTGGCGGCGTGATACTTCAGAGGGATGGAACAGTTGGGGCACTCCGCCGGCTGGTGACAGCTCATGCACTTCACCTGAGCGCTGTAGCCCCGGCGGTTGAGAAGAAGGATGGTTTGCTCCCCACGGTGGAGATTCTGCAAAATCTCCTCACACAGGGTCTGGGACAGGCATTCTCCCGCCATCTCCTCCCCCCGCAGGTCCAGAATGGTCACATCCGGCAGCCGGGCTCCTCCATACCGGCGGGAAAGACGCACCAGCTGATACTCCCCCTTCTGGGCCCGGTAAAAGCTCTCCACCGAAGGGGTTGCGCTGGCCAGAATCAGCAGCCCCTTATGATACTGGATCCTGGCTCTGGCCGCTTCCCTGGCGTCAAACCGGGGAGCGCTCTCCGATTTATAGGTATGCTCCTGTTCCTCATCAATGACAATGAGGCCCAGCCGCTCCAGGGGAGCAAACACGGCGGAACGGGTGCCCACCACCACATCCACCAGTCCCCGGCGGATCCGCTTCCATTCATCCAATCGCTCCGACAGGGACAGGCCGCTGTGAAGCACCGCCACCCGGGAGCCGAAATAGCCATGGAAGGTTTCAATGGTCTGGGGCGTGAGGGAAATTTCCGGTACCAGCACAATTGCCTGCCGCCCCTCTGACACCACCTGGTCGGTCATCCGCAGGAACACCTGGGTTTTGCCGCTGCCGGTGACGCCGTATAAAAGGGCGGTACTGCCCGTTCCCTTCCGGTATTCCCCACCGAGGACCCGGACCGCCTGCTCCTGTTCCGCCGACAGCTGCGGCCGTGGAGCGTCTCCCTTCCGGTCCGCGTCCCGGTAGGGGTCCCGGTAGGTCTCCTGCTGAAAATATTCCGCCGCTCCGGCGGACACCAGCTTGTCCACCACCCCTTTGGTGACACCGGCAAAATAACAGATCTCCCGCACCGAAGCCGCTCCTGCCTGGGAAAGCAGCTCCGCCGCATTTTGCTGCTTGGGGGTGAGTTTTTTCTCCTCCCACCCCTCCAGCAGCCGCACCATCAGCAAAGTTTGGTCCTGGACCCGACGGCGGATCAGATCCTCCGCTGCCAGCAGTCCCCGCTGGGTCATCTCCTCCAGCAGCTTCTCCCCCTCAGGGAACTGGTCAGCCGGCAGGTCCTCCGCTGTCAGCGGTGTCCGGCGGCCCCGGAACAAAGCCAGCACCTGCCGCTCCTCTTCTTCCGGCTCCACCGGGAATGGTTCCACCGGCAGATAGCCCCGCTGGAGCTTCTGACCGTACCCGGCGGGCAGCAGCACCCGAAGGGCGTCAAACCATGTGCAGAAAGTCTGTTCCCGGAGCCATTTTAACAGCCCCAGCTGTTCTTCTCCCAGCACCGGCTCCTGGTCCGAAAGGGCTTTGAGGGGTTTGAGCCCAGCGGTATCCTCCGTCTGGCCCATCTCCACAATCAGCGCCATCCGGTCCCCGCCGCGGCCAAAGGAGACCACTGCCCGCATTCCCGGGCGGGCATCCATCCCCTGCGGTATGGCATAGTCATACAGTTTGTCGTAGGAGTAAGCGGCCTTTTCCACCGCCACCCGGGCTGTTCGCGTCATGCCGCCGCCTCCTTTGAGCATCAATTGCCGGGAGAACAGGACCTTCCCTCTCTCCCGGAAATATCAGGCGAAAAAGCAAAAGCAGCCGCAGTTTTCCCGCGGCTGCGTCCCATTCTTATTCTTCTTCC
Source organism: Angelakisella massiliensis (assembly GCF_900104675.1). GTDB lineage: Bacteria > Bacillota > Clostridia > Oscillospirales > Ruminococcaceae > Angelakisella > Angelakisella massiliensis. Next base: position 796,722 of record NZ_LT629945.1, read on the forward strand.
GCTGCGGCTTCAGTCTGCTCAGGCTCTGCGCTCTCCTCAGCCGGCTGGTCCTCATGGGATTCTACACTTACATCGCTGTCAGACAGCTTCAGCTCACCGCTGGCGAACATATTCACCGCCATGGTCACCGGCTTCTCATCCAGCATCACATGGTTCTCCTCTGCCTCAGAGGCGATCTGGCGGGCCTTGCGGGCCACCGCCACTACAAACTCATAATAACTCTCCCCAGGTTTGAGAATCTGGGACATAGCAGGTCTAAGCATTTTCCAGCACCTCTTCAATAAAATCTCTGTTAAACTTTCTGCTGCACCGGGCGGATTCAATAATATAGCCCAGACGGTCGGCAGCATCAGAAACCACGTCGTTGACCACAATGTAATCGTAGTCCAGCGCCATGGCCACCTCACGGCGGGCAGTTTCCAGCCGTCCGCGGATCTCCTCGCTGTTTTCGGTGTTGCGGCCTACCAGACGGCGCTTGAGCTCCTCAAAAGAGGGGGGCATCACAAAGATGCTCAGCGCTCCGGGGAACCGGTCTCTCACCTGTTTGGCGCCCTTGACCTCAATTTCCAGGATCACATCCTTGCCCTGGGAAAGAAGCTTGCGGATGGGACCGGCGGGAGAACCGTAGTAGTTGCCGTTGTAGCAGGTGTACTCGATCACTTCCCCCTTCTGGATCATCTCCTCAAAGGCTTCCTTGGTGACAAAGTGATAGTGAACGCCGTCGATCTCACCGGGGCGGGGCTTGCGGGTAGTAGCGGAAACAGAACAGACCGCCTCGGTACCCCTGCGGAGATATTCCGCCAGAATCGTACCTTTACCGGCGCCGGAGGGACCGGAAAAAACCACCAGCATCCCGTTTTTATTCTTCATTTTCCAGCTCCTCCTCATCGTCCTCATAGTCCACAATGCGGTTGGCCACTGTTTCCGGCTGTACCGCCGACAGGATCACATGGTCGGAATCGGTGATGATCACCGCCCGGGTACGCCGTCCATAGGTGGCGTCGATGAGATTGCCGTTGTCCCTCGCGTCCTGAATGATCCGCTTGATGGGGGCGGATTCCGGGCTGACAATAGCCACCAGCCTGTTGGCGGAGACCATATTGCCAAAGCCGATATTAATCAGTTTCATGGCTGTTTCTCCTCTTATGTTGTTTCTTCCTGCTTGTGTACCAGAACAAACCCGCAATCAGTGCAACACCCGCCAGTCCTCCCACTGCCAGCAGCGGCAGGCTGGGACAAAAGGCCACAAAGACTGCGGTAGGGCCATCCGCCCCGCCGATCACTCCTATGGATGGATTCACATCCCTCCGCCTCCTTCACCGGCTACTCAATGTTCTGGATCTGCTCGCGGATTTTTTCAATATTGCTCTTGATATCCACCACCAGCCGGGCGATCTGCACGTCCTGTGCCTTGCTGCCGATGGTGTTGGCCTCCCGGTTCATCTCCTGCACCAGGAAATCCAGCTTGCGGCCCACCGCCTCCGGCAGTTCCAGAATATCCCGCAGCTGGGCGATGTGGCTGCGCAGCCGCACCGTTTCCTCGTCCACCGCCAGCTTTTCCGCCACAATGGCTGCCTCGGTGAGGATCCGCTGCTGATCAATAGTGGTGGTTTGCAGCAGCTCCTGAAGCTTGGCTGTCAGCCGTGCCCGGTACTCCGCCACCGTCTGGGGAGAGCGCTCCTCCACGCCGGTCACCGCTTCCTCGATGGCTTCCAGGCGGTTGAGCACATCAGCCTTCAGCCGCTGGCCTTCCACCTGGCGCATAGCCACAAACCGCTCCACCGCGGCTTCGGCCACCTGCCGGACATCATTCCAAACCTGGTCCTCATCCTCCGCCGCCTTGCGGACAGTGAAAATATCGCTGAACCGGCTGAGAACCGACAGGGTCACATCATCCTTGACCCCCAGCTCCTCACCCAGCTGGCGCAGCTCCCGAAGATAATCGGCAGCCAAAGTCCGGTTGATGGACACATCAGCTCCACCGCCGTCGATGGTCTGCATCGTCAGGCTCACGTCCACCTTTCCCCGGGAAATAGCGGACTGAAGCAGACCTTTCAGCTTGTCATCCAGGTACCCGTAGGCCCGGGGCAGCCGGGAGGAATACTCAAAGTACCGGTGGTTGACCGCACGGATCTCCACCGTAATATCCCGGCCTCCCAGTGTCTCCTGGGCGCGCCCGTAACCAGTCATGCTTCTAATCATGGTTCCCGCCCCTTTCTGGGCAAAAATTTGCAGGGTCATGCCCTGCTGTTCTGTTTTTTATTGTACCCGAATTTCCCGGGGAAAGGCAAGGAAATCGGCTTTTTTATTTACAAAAAATTAACATTTATCTTAATTAGTCCATTTTATAGTACTGTTTATCCCATCGGGTAAAAAGAAAACGCCCTGGGAATCATCCAAGGGCGTCATGAAAAACTTGCCTTTATTTGCATGATTAGGGCAGCAGGGCGGTAATGATGGAGTTAGACAGCAAAAAGCCCTCATCGGTCAGCCACAAGCGGTGTTCGTCCATCCCACAAAGTCCTGCCCGTACCATGGGGGCCGCTTTTTTTCTCAACTCCTCCGGGGAAAAACCGGCTTTAGCCCACCGGGACAGGTTCAGCCCCTCACCCAGCCGCAGAGAAAGCATCAGCAATTCCTCCCCATCCCCACCGGGACCGTCCTCCTGGCGGAGGCTCCAGGGGTTTTCCCTTTCCACAAAAGCTTTCAAATCCGGTGGAAAATGAAACCGTTCACCGTTCATACAGGAATAGGCGGCGGGGCCGATACCCAGATAATCCTCCAAGAGCCAGTATGCCCGATTGTGGCGGCTTTCAAAGCCGAGGCGGGCAAAGTTTGAAATTTCATAATGACCAAATCCACCCTCTTCCAGGGTCCGGCACACCTCCAGGTAGATATCCGCCGTTTGGTCCTCGTCCGGGCAAAGGTCCTGAATCCCCTGACGGCCAAAAGGGGTATCCGGCTCCACTTTCAGCAGATAAGCGGAAATATGGGGCACCCCCAAGTCTGCCGCCTGTTCCGCCAGACGCCGTGCGGTGGGAACATCCTGGCCGGGGGTGGCCAGCATGATATCCACCGAGATATTTTCAAAACCAGCCTGCCGGGCCAGCTCCACCGCCTGACGCCCCTGATCCGCCGTATGGATGCGGCCCAGACGTTTGAGCCCTTCCTCATCTCCTGCCTGCAAACCAAAAGAAATGCGGTTAAAACCCGCCTGCCGCAGCTGGAGCAGCAGCCTGGGCTCCACTGTTCCTGGATTGGCCTCCAGGGTGATTTCCGCCGTTTCCTCCACCGGCAGCCGGCGGCGAACAGCCTCCAAAACAGTGATCAGGCTTTCTCCCAGCAGGGATGGCGTACCGCCTCCAAAATAGATAGTCCGGGCAATCCGGCCCTCCAGAGGCGCCTTTTCAATGGCTCTGACCATAGCGGCGGTGAAATCCCGGCGCAGCTCCAGGTTGGTGGTGGAATAAAAATTGCAGTAGGGGCAGCGGCGGACGCAAAAGGGGATATGGAGATAGAGGGAGACAGGGGCCAGGGGCATGGAAAAGCTCTCCTTTCAGGGGGGATGGGACATTTTGCGGGATATTGCCTGGGGAAAAATGGGGCGAGAGATTGGAGGCCCGGCACAGCCGGGGAGGCGTACTTTTTGTGGTATCGTCAGTCTGTAGCCCTCATGCCGGGCGGGCACTTCCTTTGGAACGAACCAAAGGAAGCAAAGTTCGCCAGCGTACCGCTTCGCCGACACAAAGTCCGCTATGCTCCAGCCCCCTGTACGGGGGCTATCCGCCCGCTCCCTTGTGTCGGCTCCTCCGGGAAAAGTCACGCTTGCTTCGGCTGCTCGGTTGCCTGTGCCCTTTAGGGTAGTAAACGCCCTCCCGACGCCTCCGCTGCGCTAGCAACTTTTCCCGGGCGCTGGTTATTTCCGTTTTATAAGGAAAAAAGAACGGCTGCTTTTGCTTCCCCGCCTGGTACGCTCGGAAAATCGCTTCAAGTCGCCCCTCCGCTCCGGCGCGGGGACAAAGTTCATTTCGTTCCGGTCCTCTAAGCGAGGACCATCCACTCCATTTCCTTGCCCCCGCTTCTCCGAAAAAAGTCCCGCTTGCTTCGCCTGCTCGGTTGGTAAACGCCCTCACAACGGCTCCACTGCGCTAGCAACTTTTTTCGGTATGCTAAGGTAGTTTTAGTTGCCGCCTGACACACGGGGGCGGCATACCCTCGCTCCTACCCACGGCAGGAAGTACAGATACCGCCGCCTTGCTAATACCGGAATTCCGCTGCCGCCCTCGCAGACGCAAAGTCCGCTATGCTCCGGTCCCCGTACAGGGGACCGTAGCGGAATGGACTTTGCCCCCGCGAGAGTTCCTTTGGGTGTTTTCCCTTGTATTCCCCTTTTATCCCCTATCCAATCAACATCATTTCAGCTCAATCACATCCAGATCATCAGGGACCAGGAGATTGCCGTGGTAGAAGGTGCGGCCCTCGGCGGTATATCGTTCCTTCCGGTGGGGAATGTCACTGTCCTCGGTATGCCACAGCACCAGATTGGGCACCTCCAGCTCCGCCGCCAGTTGGCAGGCCTCCCGGACGGTGCTGTGATGCTTCTCATAGGGCTTGAACCGCTCCCGGTCCCCATAGAGGCAGAATGCCTCGCACAGCAGCCAGCGGCAGCCCTTCACATAGCCTTCACACAGGGGATTATATGGCTCATCACCCAGGCAGGTGAGGACGCTGCCGTTGGAAAGAGTCATGGAGAAACCGAACTGCCGGGCTTTGGTGGAGTGGATGTCAAAGAACACCGTCTCCTTTCCCGCCAGGTTTTCCCGCTGGCCGTCCTCCACCGGGTGGAAAATGATCCGTTCCCCGAAGAGACTGGTAAACTTTTTCTGGAGGGTGTAGCCGCAAATGGCCTTGATGGGCTCCACCAGGCCATCATGGCAGTAGAGATGGAGGTTTCCTTCATACTTGCCGTTTCGGATAAGAGTACCAATCTTTCGGACCATCCACACCACGCCCAACAGGTGATCGCAGTGCTCATGGGTGACGATGAGATGGTGAATCCGGGCGGGATTTACTTCGGCCTGTTCCAGGCGGGAAAGGATGCCGTTGCCGCCTCCCGCATCCACCAGCACCGCCTCACTGCCGTCATCGATGGCAAAGCAGGTATTATAACAATGGGTGGCCAGGGCATTGCCGGTACCCAATACGATGAGATTTTCCATAACAGATTCCATCCTTTCCAGAAAAAGAATTGAGCAGGGTTTCCCGGACCAGAAGGCGCTTTGGCCGTCTTCCTTCTCCGGGAAACCATCAAAAGAGAACAGAGGGAAGCTCTCTCCCTTTGGAAAGTTTCCCCCTGTCTGCCACAAACTTTAGAAATGCCGTCCGGCGCCGCTGCGTCCTCCGGAGGACCGTGAACCGCCGCTCCTGGAGGAACTGCTCCGCTGGATGGTGCGGGAGGTGACAGTCTTGCCCAGGAAGATATCCTGAGACTGGCTCAGCTCCACCCGTCCCAACTGACGGCAGGGATACTCATACTGGACATCCCGGAACTGATAGTCCCGTACCACCCAAATGCAGAAACCACCCGCCGCGATCAGGGGGATTCCCAGGCAAACCAGCCACGCCACCAGGCTCATTCTGGGGAACATCAGCTCTCCGGAAGCCCGCCGGGCCTCCACCTGGGCCTCTTTCAGGAATGCCTCCGCCGCACCGGCGAAATCGTCCCGCTTCAGCTTGCCGTAGATCAAATCCAACAGCAGCTCCATGGTCTCATCCGGCAGCAGCTGGGCGCCACGTCCCGTGCCGGAAAGCCAGGCATACCGATCCTCCATATCCAGCAGCATCAGCGCGCCGTCGGTAACTCCCGCCTTGCGGAACTCCTCTCCGGCGTACCAGTCAGCGCTCATGCTGCCGGTACTTTCCTTGGTAACGATCATCAGCTCCAGACCGCAGGCCGCGGAATACTTCTCCGCCAGGCTCTCCAGCTGAGCAATTTCCTCCTGAGTAAAAATACCCGCTTCGTCAATGATCCGGTTTTCCACCGAAAAAGCCAGCGTGGACCCCAGCGCCAAAACCAGCACCACCGCCGTCATCAGGGCAAAAATCCGCTTTTTCATCCCAGCAGCCACCTCCCAAAAAACAGCAGCAATGCCAGTATCCCGTAAATGCCCCCGCAGAATGCCGCCAACCGTCCGTAATGGATGGGCAGCTCCCCGCACACCTTGCCGGTCTGGCCGTTCATAGCGTAAAAGTAGGTTTTATCCTCCCCCTTGGGGCGGTATGTAAAGGTCCATACCGGCAGCAGAAGATACTGCCACTTCTGGTCCTGGTTGTTTGTCTCCAGGTGGGTGACGTTGACCGCCACCATATCCCCGGGAATAGTGTCCCGGAACAACTGCTCTGTATAATTTTTGATCTGCTGTTCCAGGGCGGGCTGCGCTTCCTCCCGCTCCACATCCCGCTTTTCCGCCTGGAAGCCGGTGAGGTACAGAGGAGTAAAATCCTTCATTTCCTTCCGCTCAAAGGGCAGCACGCTTTCCACCAGCTTCTGGTCCGCCTTTTTCAGCGCGGGCTTGAGCATTTCATTGAGGTTGACTTTTCCCCCCCGGACAATGCGGTACCGGCTGGTCTCAGTATATTCTGTGTTGCCGATGCGCCACACCCGGACCCGGTTGGCAGTGGCTTCCATGGCTCCGTCCAGCTTACAGTCCACCATCCAGTAGGGGAAATAGACCCCCGACAGCTTCTGAATACGGGATTTGTGGAAAAAGTCCCGGGGCACAAACCGCTTGCTTCTGGCCCAGTGGAGGAATCTCTTTTCCGCCTCCTCCTTGGGGATGGCAAAGGGGATGACATACTCCGGCCGGAACTCTCCCGACAGCCGTCCGGACAGCACCACGGGATTGTGGCAATAAAAGCACTGGGTAGCCGCAGTGGTAGCGTCGGTTACGATCTCCGCGCCGCAGCTGGGACAATGGTAGACGGTCATTTCCTCCGTCTGCTGTCCCTGGTCCTGTGCCTCTGCCTGTTCCGCCGCCGGCTCCTCCGGGGACTTTTCCACCTCAGCGGCGGCGCTGTCCTGGGCCTGACGGGCCTCCTCCTGGGTAAAGCTGCTGCCGCAGTATTCGCAGTGGAAGGTCTGGCTCTCCGGGTCAAAGGTAAGTCCTGCCCCGCAGCTGGGGCATTTATAGGTGGTTGCGGTATCCATCATCTTGTCTTTTCCTCCGGCTCTCAGCCCTGCATGGGAGTACCGCACTCAGGGCAGAATTTGGGCGCTTTTCCTTCCTCCGGCTCATAGCCGCAGTTGGGGCAACGAAGGGCCTCCGGCTTTTTCTTGCCGCATTCACTACAGAACTTGCCGGTATTGACCGCGCCGCAGGAGCACTTCCACTCCTCCTTTGCGGGGGCCTCAGGACGGGGCTTGCCGCACTCGCTGCAGAATTTGCCGGTGTTCACCCCACCGCAGGAGCACTTCCAGCCCTCCTGGGCAGGTGCCGGAGCGGCAGCCTGCTGGGCCTGGGCCGCTGCCTGGGCCGCCTGCTGAGCCTGGATCTGCTGCTGGTTGGACTGGGAAGCCGCGCCCATAAAACCGCCTCCCGCCTGCATACCAAAGCCCATGCCCATAAATCCGGCCATGCTGCCGGCGGAGTTGGAGCCTGCCGCTTCCAGACCCCGGGCCACAGCTCCCTGGACATAACCTTCCCGAATGGAGGGATCTCCCAGCATAGCGCCCTGATTGCGCATATTGATGAGCTTCTGGGACTCCTCATCATAGGAAATGCTGGCGATGCCCACCGCCTGAACTTCCATACCTCTGGTCTGCCGCCAGTCCTCATCCAGGATATTGGACATATACTTGCTCAGTTCCCGGCCCTTGGAAGGAACAAAGGAGACCCGGATGCCGTCAGCGGACATCTGGTTGATGGCTGCCTGGAGGGCTTCCAGGAACTCGGAGATGTACTGCTCGTTGATGTCGGTGATCTCCACCCGGTCCCTGCTGCGGGGGATGGCCTCAGCATAGAACAGCAGGGGATCGGTGATCTTGATGGAATAGGAGCCGTGGGTGCGCAGGAACAGCTCAGCATTATAGAAGCTGTCAAAATAGTTGATGGGATTGCGGGTGCCGAACTTGATGCCCTTGATCTCCTGGAGGTTGACATAATAAACCTTCTGCTGGCGGGGAGTGCCTCCTGCGAAGCGGACACGGTCCAGAGAATCCTTCAGGGAATCCCCGAACTGACCGTTAAACAGGGACGGAGTGGTGGAGTTATTGACGGTGTAATAACCTTCCTCAGCGGTGTAATCCACTACCTTGCCGCCGTCCACCAGCATCATGAACTGGTTGGGATAAACATGAATAACCGAACCGTTGGAAACCAGATTGTCTGTTCCCTTGCGGTTCTGATTGCGGCGGTCATCACGACGCACCGGCACGCCGGAAGTGAAAACAGTAGTGTCGTTCATTTCGTCCGGCTCAAACACCTCCAGCCACTGGTCCGCGAGGCTTCCTCCAATGGCGCTGGTGATCGCTTTGATGATACCCATGATTGTTTCCTCCTTTTATGTGCTGCGTATATACTTCTTTGCCGCAGAGTGTAAGTAAAATCCTTTTGTCCCGTGGGAAGGACAGATCTGTGTCTCCCATCAGGATACACCTTATGGGAAATTTGAACTGCCCGCCCACTGTATGTTCAGATGATTCCCATCCATTTTTCAGCATTCGGCCTCATACCACTTCCCGAAAATGCTGATACTGCCAGCAGCGGATATTGACCGGTTCCACCACACCGCCGCAGTATTCACATTTGTGGCTGCCCAGCTGGGTCACCGGCGCGCCGCAGTTGGGGCAGGTAGTGCCCACGGCGTTGGCGTCCCCCGCCTTTTCCGGGTCCTGAACATAACACAGTTCCAGCTCATATTTGGTCTGGCGGGGCTGATCCCGGGAACCGGAAACCAGCTGATCTCCCTGGGTGATCCAGTGGAGGTGGCCCACCGCCGACTGAAAGGTGATGACACAGGTACCCTGGTGTTTCCGGTAACGGGCAATCTCCGTCTGATGGACCTGTACATCCTGGAAGGTCTCATCCCGGCCCTGCTGCCTGAGGTCCTCCAGATGCTGCCGGGCCTGGCTGGCCAGCTGTGAAGGAAGTTCCTCCAGTCCCTCCCCGGTGCTGAGAGCCAACAGCATCTTTTGCAGCACCTGCTGGGTATCCCGAACCGTCTGCTGGTAGTTGAATTCGGGAAAATCCCGCTGGACCTGAGGGAGGTAGATTTTGGTCATGCCTGAGACGGATTTTGGGGTGACAGCCAGCCGCTGCTGCTGGAGAGCCAGGCCCTGGGTAAAGGAATCCACCCCAAAGACCGCTCTGGACATTTGGCGCAGGCGGTACCGGGCTACCGCCACCACAATCAGCACCGCCGCCAACAGTGAAACGACCACAATTATGCCAATGGACATAGGCATCCTTCCTTCGCTGTGTACAAAGCTTCCGGTATCCGAAGACACCAGTCTAAATTATTTTACAACAGTTTCGGGTGTGCGTCCAGTGAATCGAAAGAAATGAACCATATTCTTTGCCCATTTTTATGGAAAAACAGTTTTTGAGGGAAATGAAAAACTATTTTTAACCCTTACAGGGCATTTTTTATTTTTCTCTTTATACGATATATCCAACACGATTTATCGTAAATTCCGCTACACTAAAATCACAACCAACGGAAGGAGGCGGTAAAACTGAATACCAAAGAAGCAGTTGCCAACCGTATCCTTGCTCTTTGCAGGGAAAAAGGACTGACCGTCAATGCCTTGGCCTGCGTCTCCGGTGTGCCTCCCACCACAATTTACAGCATACTGGATGGAAAAAGCCGGAATCCGGGTGTTGTTTCCCTCAAAAAGCTGTGTGATGGCCTGGAAATCAGTCTGCGGCAGTTTTTTGACTGTGAGCTGTTTGATGAATTGGAGCAGGAAATTCAGTAAATAAGCATATTTTTCATTGGAATGCAAATGAGGGGGCGGCAGTTGATCTGCCGCCCCCTTTGGCCGCCTCCGGCGGCCATTTTTCCACCCAAGCAGCGAGCGGCTTTGTCCGGCTTTACCCGGGCAAATAGCGAGCGGGCGATACCGCCTCTGCTAAAACAGAAGCAGAAGCCATCCCTCCACCCGTTCCTCTTAACACTGAAAGGTACCAACCAAAACAGCGGCAGGCTGTTTGCCGGACTAACCCACTCGCTATTGCCTCAACTATGGGATTCCAAAGGGACGAGTCCCTTTGGGCGTATCTCCCGTGACACCAGCTTCCGTCCGGCAGACATCCAGGACAGAGAGTAAATCCCCGCCCAAGCAGCGAGCGGCTTTGTCCGGCTTTACCCGGGCAAATAGCGAGCGGGTGGTACAGTCTCTTCTAGGACAGGAGCAGAAACTATCCCTCCACCCGTTCCCCTTAACACTGAAAGGTACCAGCCAAAACAGCGGCAGGCTCCTTTCCTTTTTTCCTTATCAAATGAAAATCACCCTCGCCCCCAAAAGGTTGGTAGCGCAGCGGAGGCGTCGTGAGGGCGTTTATACCCCAAAGGGCACAGGCCAACCGAGCAGCCGAAGCAAGCGGGACCTTTTGGGGAAGAGCCTCGCGCCCGCAGGCGCATTTCGGAGGCCAACCGCCGCAGGCGGCTCTTAGGCCGGAGATGGGCAAGGGAATGGAGTGAATGGTCCCCGTCCAGGGAACCGAAGCGGAATGAACTTTGTCCCGGCGAGAGTCCCTTTGGGCGTATCCCCCGTATCCCGGCACAAACTTTCCCCGGTACGGCAAAGGGCGCGGCCTCCGGTTTGGAGCAGCCGCGCCCTTGTTCTGATTCTGTTTGAAACGATCAGTCGCTGTCCAGCTTGAGCACCGCCATAAATGCTTCCTGGGGCACCTCCACGGTACCCAGCTGGCGCATCCGCTTTTTGCCTTCCTTCTGCTTTTCCAGCAGCTTCTTTTTCCGGGTGATATCGCCGCCGTAGCACTTGGCCAAAACGTCCTTCCGCAGGGCCTTGACCGTCTCCCGGGCGATGATCTTGCCGCCGATGGCCGCCTGGATGGGGATCTCGAACATCTGGCGGGGGATATGCTCCTTGAGGCGCTCTGTCATCTTTCTGGCACGGGGATAGGCGCTGTCGGCAAAGACGATGAAGGACAGGGCATCCACCATATCGCCGTTGAGGAGGATATCCAGCTTGACCAGCTTGCTGGGGCGATAATCCCCCATCTCGTAGTCAAAGGAAGCGTAGCCTCTGGTACGGGATTTGAGGGCATCGAAAAAGTCATAGATGATCTCATTGAGGGGCAGATCATAATGAAGCTCCACCCGGTCGGTATCCAGATACTTGGTGTCCTTATAGATGCCCCGGCGCTCCTGGCACAGGTCCATGATGCTGCCGATGTAGGCGGTGGGGGTGAAGATGCTGGCCTTCACATAGGGCTCCTCCGCCTCAGCGATGGTGCCGGGATCAGGATAATTGGTGGGATTATCGATGGTGATGGTCTCGCCGTTTGTGAGGATCAGCTTGTACACAACGCTGGGGGCGGTGGTGATGAGGTCCAGGTTATATTCCCGCTCCAGCCGCTCCTGGATGATCTCCATATGGAGCAGTCCCAGAAAACCGCAGCGGAAACCAAAGCCCAGCGCAGCGGAGGTCTCCGGTTCAAAGGTGAGGGAGGCGTCGTTGAGCTGAAGCTTTTCCAGCGCCTCCCGCAGGTCGGGATACTTGGCGCCGTCGGCGGGATAGATGCCGCAGAACACCATGGGGTTTACCTTCCGGTAGCCGGGGAGGGCCTCGGCGGCGGGGTTGGCGGCATCGGTGACGGTATCGCCCACCCGGGTATCCCGCACCGTTTTGATGCTGGCAGCGATGTAGCCCACCTCGCCGGCGCACAGCTCTTTCCGGGGCGTGAGGCTGGTGGCTCCCATGGAGCCGGTCTCCACCACGTTGAATTCCGCTCCGGTGGACATCATGCGGATGGTCATGCCGGGGGTGATTTTTCCTTCCATCACCCGCACATAGACAATAACTCCCCGGTAGCTGTCGTAATAGCTGTCGAAGATCAGGGCCTTGAGGGGCTTGTCATCATCGGCCCCCTTGGGCGCCGGGATATCCCGGACGATACTCTCCAGCACAGCGTGGATATTGATACCATTTTTGGCGGAAATCCGGGGCGCGTCCAGGGCGGGGATGCCGATGACATCCTCGATCTCATGGGCCACCCGGTCGGGATCAGCGGCGGGCAGGTCGATCTTATTGATGACCGGCACTACCTCCAGGTTGTGGTCCACCGCCAGGTAGGTGTTGGCCAGGGTCTGGGCCTCGATACCCTGGGATGCGTCCACCACCAGAATCGCTCCCTCGCAGGCGGCCAGGGACCGGGAAACCTCGTAATGAAAGTCCACATGGCCGGGGGTATCGATGAGGTTGAACTGATAATCCTTGCCGTCATCACTGCGGTAGTCGATACGGACAGCCCGGGCCTTGATGGTAATGCCCCGCTCCCGCTCCAGATCCATGTTATCCAGCAGCTGGTCCTCCATCTCCCGCTGAGAGACTGCGGAGGTGCTTTCCAGAAGGCGGTCCGCCAGGGTGCTTTTACCATGGTCGATGTGGGCGATGATGCAGAAGTTGCGGATATTTTCCTTGGGAAAGGACATAAAGGGTCGTTCCTCCTTGCAGGTACGGCCTGCTTTGTTCAGGCTTGCATTGTTGATTTTCCGGCGGCTCCCCAAAGGCGGGAATACAAGTGGCAGAGGCTCCAAGACCGCTTCGCCGGTACATTTTTACTGGGGTTATTATAACACAGCCTATCTCAAAAGAAAAGTTTTGCTCCACCTGAAATTTCCTGCCTGATAAAGAAAAGCGAAACCCGGCTGGGGGATCTTCTTCCCCAACCGGGTTTCGTGCGCCGCCTGAAGTGAAACACTGTTTCCGCAGCGGAGGATCCCTTCCCTCACTCCGCAAACAGAGCGCCGTCCTGCGGGCCCTTACAGGAACGCCGCTCTATGGCCTCCGGTGGTTTAATACAAGATCAAAATAAGTTTGAGTTGTAACCGGAGACTGTATCTTTATGATACCCTCATTGAACCTGAGAGTAAATTCGCAGAAACAAGGATTTTTTCCAACACTTTTCAGCAGGGTATCTAAAGTTGTGTCGAATCTTGTCGAAAGATGGCATTTTTATGGCAAAATCGACATCTGATACAAGTTTTGTGCGGTTTATTCCTCAGCTGTCACTGTTTTGGAACCGCTCCAGCGCCTGGCGCACCTTTTGCTGAGGCGCCTGCTCAGTGGGATACCAACCGCGTTTGGACAGTTCTGTAAAAATATCCGCCTGCATCTGGTGCTCCTCCCCCAACAGGTCCATCAGCACTCCCCGCAGGGCGCCGGAGGCACATTCTCCCGCCGCCAGGTTGTACAGTCCTGTCATCTCCTTTTGAGAGGCCAGCATATCGTCCAGGATCTCCCGGTCTCCAAAGTTTCCGCTGATTTCAGCCATATTTCTCTCTCCTCTCAGTTGAGCTGGTTAAGCAGGGTATTATAATGGTTCTGATGCTGTCCCGCTGCCTGCTCACAACGGGTGCGAAGCTGAGGGTCGGCACACTGGAGGGCATAAAGCTTGTACTTTTTGATGAGATTCTGTTCTCTGGAAAGCTGTTCCTCCAGCAGTGTCAGTTCCTTGGCGGTGAGGTTGGCCATAAGTTCCACTCCTTTATCGGTTAAAATGGGAGAGACTTGTTCCCCCTGGCTGTAGTATAAAACGGAACAAAGAATTTATGCCCGCCGGGACAGAAAATTTTCTCCCCATGCATCAAAAACACCTTTCCAGACCACTATTACAGCGAAAGCACATTTTTCCTGTGCCATATCTGTCTATAAACGGCGTTTGGATACCGGCCTTCGGTGCTTGCCCGCCGTCCTGGAAAGGAGAAGTTATCATGACCACCTTCAAACATTTTCTGGCCCTCACCCTCACCGGGGCCATGCTGGCCGGAGCAGTGGGCTGCGCCCCCGCAGGGCATTCCGCCTCCGGCTCTGTGCAGGAACCGTCCTCTGTCTCCCAGACCCGGCAGATGATTTCCCGTGACCCTGTTTACCCCACCGCCCTGGCAGCGGATGATTACGAGGGACGAGCCAATCAGCGGGAACAAAACCAGGCGGATGACGCCTTTTTGGCGGGGCTCTCGGATTTTTCCGCCCGTTCCGCCGGGATCATCCTGTCCGGAGAGGAAGGAAACGTCTGCTACTCTCCCCTGAGCCTGTCCATGGCCCTGTCTATGCTGACCGCCGGAACCGGGGGTGACTCCCAGGCCCAGCTGCTTTCCGCCCTGGGGATGGAAGGACAGGATATCCAGTGGCTGGCGCAGCAGAACGGTACGCTGCTGCGGTATCTGTGGCGGGAGGACGAAAACGGCGGGCTGAAGCTGGCCAACTCCCTGTGGGTGGACCAGGACGCCCTGCTCAAGGAGGAATACGCCGATCTGGCAGCGGAGGAGTTTTACGCCGCCAGCCGGGAGGTGGACTTTTCCAGCGGGGATGTGGCGGCGCAGATGAGCCAGTGGATCTCCGACCAAACCAACGGCCTGCTGAAACCTGATCTGAGCACCGATCCCGACCAGCTGCTGGCTATTATCAACACCCTGTATTTCAAGGATTCCTGGCGGGAGCCTTTCGCGGCTCAAGCCACCACCACCGAAACCTTTACCACGGGTGATGGCCGTCAGGTACAGGCAGATTTTCTCAACGGCGTTTTTACCGGCCACAGCTACGCCAAAGGGGAGGGCTATATCAAAACCGCTCTGCCCTTCGCGGGCGGCAGCCAAATGATCCTCATTCTGCCGGATGAAGGCGTTTCCCCCTCCGATCTGCTGGGAAATCCCGATGTAGCGGCGCAGCTGTTCTCAGCAGAGATGGATCAGCCGGCGGATGTCACCCTGGCCTGTCCCAAGTTTTCCTTTGATACCACGCTGGACCTGGTGGAGGCCATGAAGGCCATGGGCGTCACCGATATTTTCGGGGATCAGGCGGACCTGAGCGGAATGCTGGAGCAATCGGCGTATGTATCCAGCATCCAGCAGGGGACCCATGTGGCGGTGGACGAAAACGGAGCGGAAGCCGCCGCTTATACCTCCATCGGCATTAACGCCATGTCCGCGCCCCTGCCCCTGGAGCAGGTGACCATCCGGCTGGATCGCCCCTTTATCTTTGCCATCAACAGTGACAACGGCGTACAGCTTTTCACCGGCATCGTCAGCGACCCCACCGCATGACGCAGCCAGGCCAAACTGTGGTTTTCTTCTTTTCTCGGCATTCCCAGCAAAGAGGGCGGGACCTTCCTAAAAGGTCCCGCCCTCTTTATTGTTGTGTGTGCTGAAAAGTTTCATACGCTTCCAGGGGATACCGGATGCTACCTGGATACGAAGCCGGTTGATGCTCAAACCAGCGGCAACACCCCGGTTTCACCTCCCGATGGGCTGGGGCCAAGGCTGCCCCTTTACTTTTTGAAGGGAGTTCATGCCCCCGTCATCCGCCGGCGAATCAGGGTCCACAAAGTTTTTCTGGGAAGTTTGGTGGCCTCCAGCTCAGGAGGATGCTCCATAAAATACTGCTGGGAAGAAATACGCAGCTGACTGTCCACAGGGGTGACGGTGATATATTCCCCGCTGGCCAGCAGCCGTCTGGCCTTGACGTTGTCGCTGAGCAGCACATCCAGGTAGTGGCTCAGCCACCGGCGCAGCTCGGGGCTTTTCACCGGCAGGGCGATCTCCACCCGGCGGGTCTGGTTGCGGGTCATGATGTCGGCGGAGGAAATGAACAGCTGCCGCAGCTCACCATCCCCGAAGCAATAGACCCTGGAATGCTCCAGAAAACGTCCCACGATGCTGGTGACGGTGATATTTTCGGTTTTGCCGGGGACCCCGGGCACCAGGCAGCAGATGCCCCGGACGATCAGTTCGATTTTCACCCCGGCCTGAGACGCCTGGGAAAGCTTGTCGATCAGCTCCCGTTCGGTGATGGAGTTGACCTTGATGATGATATGCCCCTGGCGGCCCCGGGCGATCTCCCCGTCAATAAGGCGCATCAAGGTGGATTTCATGGATATGGGAGCCACCAGCAGCTTCTCATAGCTGCCGGAGAGATTGCCGATGAGCATATTCTGGAAGAAGGCAACCGCGTCCCGGGCAATCTCCGGGTCCATGGTCATAATGCTCAGATCGGTGTAAAGTCCGGAGGTCTTTTCATTGTAGTTTCCGGTGCCGATCTGGGTAATGTGGCTGAGCTGTCCGTTCTTTTCCTGGCGGGTGATGAGACAGATTTTGGAATGGCATTTATAATTTTCCGCCCCGTAAAGAACATGGCATCCGGCTTCCTCCAGTTCCCTGGCCCATTCAATGTTGTTCTTTTCATCAAACCGGGCCCGCAGCTCCACCAGCACCGTAACATTTTTGCCGTTCTCCGCGGCGGCGCACAGGTGTTTGACCACCATGGAGTTTCTGGCCAGGCGGTAAATGGTCATCTGGATGGACACCACCCGGGGATCGGCGGCGGATTCCCGCAGCAGATTCAGAAACGGCTGCATGGTGTGATAGGGATAAAACAGCAGCACATCCCGCTGGCGGACCTGCTTCCACATCGGCAGCTGATCGCTGAGATATTCCGGCCAGCAAGGGGTGAAGGGACTGTTATAGAGGCTTTTGTCACAATCGTTCAGCTGATAGGCATAGCCCAGGCTGAGAGGACACAGCCCGTGATACACCTGGCTGTCCGGCAGCCGGAGCATTTTCTGCAACAGCTTGCGCAGCTGGGGCGTATCCCCCTGCATCTCCAGACGGACAGGGGCCAGCCGTTCCCGCTGGCGCAGCAGCTGGGTCATCTGGTTGCGGAAATCCGGGGCGCTGTCGTCCTCTTCATATCTGTCCATGTAATTGATATCCGCGTTGCGGGTGACCGACACCACGCACTGCTCCACCACCCGGTAGATCTTGAATATCTTGTGCACCTGAGCCAGCAGCAGCTCCTCGGTGCGGATGTAGCGCCCATTTTGCCCGGGAAGCAGCAGAATGGGCGGGATGGGATAGGGCACCCCCACGATCCCCAGCAGATCCCTGTCCTGGCTTTGGAGCAGGGCGGCGGCATAAAGGGCCTTGTTGCGCAGATGGGGAAAGGGGTGGTTCCGGTCGATGATCTGAGGGGAAAGGAGGGGGAAGATCCGGTCCTTGTAGTAGTCCAGCACAAACTGCTTCTCTTCCTTGGACAGCTGATTGTAGGCCACATCGGCCACACCCTTGTCCTGGAGCTCCGCCATCACCTGGCGGTAGACAGCGTCCCGGTGGCGTACCAGGGGACGCACCGCCTCAAAAATCAGGTCCAGCTGCTGCCGTGGGGTTTTGCCGCTTTTGTTGTCCCGCTTCTGGGGCATCACGGCGTCCAGGTCCAGCAGGCTTCCCACCCGTACCATAAAGAATTCATCCAGATTGCTGGTGAAGATGGATACAAACCGCAGCCGCTCCATCAGCGGCACCGTGGGGTCAGAGGCCTCCTCCAGTACCCTGGCATTGAATTTCAGCCAGCTCAGTTCCCGGTTCTGGGTATAGCTCAAGTCCCATCCTGAAGCAGTTTGTGGCACAAATATCCCTCCCTTACGCCATACTTGCTGATATACAGGCCCCCGGCACACAGCTTGTCACAGACATTCTCCATCATCATCGCCCCGGGCAGGATGGTGTGTGCCCGGTCAGGGCAGCATTTGAGGATCAGCCGCCGGGCTTCACTCTCCCTGTCGGTAAGGATCTTCACCGTTTCCCGCAGCTCTTTTCCGGTGAGTGTCCGGTTGTCCGCCTCTTTTCCAAAATGGGCGTTGGCAATTTTCAGCACCGCACGGGCGGTACCGCCGATGCCGCAGACCTGATCCGCTTTTTCCGGCAGAGAGGCCCTATCCAGATTTTTGCGGATGTACCGTTCCATCTTCTCCATCTCTCTGCGTCCGGGCCAGATACGGGTGACAAAGCGGTTGAACAGGTTCAGGGACCCCACCGGCAGGCTTTGGGCCGATTGGATGATCCCCTGGCGCACCGATACGATCTCAGTGGAGCCGCCGCCGATGTCGAACATGGAACCATCCCGGATACCGCTGTCCAGCATCGCTCCATAATAGTCCAGCCGGGCCTCGGTTTCACCGGAAATAACATCCACTTCCAGGCCGGTACGATCCCGGATGGCGGCCACCGCCTCCGCGGTGTTGTCAATATTTCGCAGGGAAGCTGTGGCGAAAACCTTCATTTCGGTCATGTCAAACTGCCGCAGCAGCCACTGAAAGCCCTGGAGCACCTGGCAGGCTTTGTCGATGCCCTCGGCGGACAGCAGGCCCTTGTCAATGTAGCTGGCAAGGCCCGCCATCTGCTTTTCTGAAAAAAGCATCTGAAACTTTTTTTCCTCATCCACATCGTAAACGGACATCCGCACTGTATTGGAGCCCAAATCGGTCAGCGCTATTTTCAATCCTTTTCGTTCCTTTCCATTTTCAAGCTGGTATCACGCAGTTTTACAATCAGTGTTATTTTAGGCTATTCCTTCGGTGGGAAAACATCCTGCTGCTGTCAAATTTCAGTAAAATTCTGCATCATTTGGGCGCCTGAGCGAAAAAAGGCCGCCAGGGAAGGCGGTCTCATTGTGCAAAAAAATATTTCAAAAGCAATCAAAATCCGGCATCATAAAAATGACCATCTGCGTCCACCAGAACGGCAACCGGGAGGATTTGAGCCCTCTGGATTTGGATGCGAAAAAGCCCCGGCTTTCATGGAAGCCGGGGCTGAGCGTGTCGAAAAAGTTCGACACGCTTCCAGGGGGTATCCAATACCCCCTGGATACGCCGCAGGTTCCTGACGAAACCAGCGGCGATACCCCCGGTTTCGCGCCCTGGTGGGCGCGGGTCGTGGTATAAAAATCAGGCGCATGTCCTGATTTTTATGATTTTGAATTTTGCTTGTGCGTTGAAATAGGTTTTTCGACAGAAAGAGCCCCGGCTTTCATCGAAGCCGGGGCTTTTATAAAAATCAATATCCAATGTAATTGCTGGGGTTCTGATAAGCACCCTGATAGATCACTTCAAAATGGCAATGGGGACCGGTGGCATTGCCGGTACGTCCCACCAAAGCGATCACCTCGCCTTGGGAAACCTGCTGGCCTTCTTCCACCAAAACGCTGCTGCAATGGGCATAGCGGGTCTGATAGCCGCCCCCATGATCGATAATCACATTTTTGCCGTAAGGCCACACAGAGGCAGGCTGGGCATAGGTGACCACACCATCTGCCGCCGCGTAAATATCGGTGCCTATATCCGCGGTAATGTCCACACCGGTGTGACCATAGTAGCCCCAATAGCCGCAGTAGATGTATCCGCCGTCCACAGGCCAGATAAAGTCGCCGTCAAAATCGTCGTCGGGAATATATTCCTCCGGTTCTTCCTCCTCCGGTTCCTCAGGTTCCTGCTGGTCCGGTTCCTCGGGCGCCTGAGCGGACTGAGGCACTGCCTGCTCCTGCTGAGAGGACGTCTGTTCCTCCTCCGGCAAAGCAGCTTCCTGCTCCTGTTGGGGGTCCTGTCCGGCATCCTCCGGCTGCTGCTCCTGAGGCTGATCCACAGAAGGCTGCTCCTGCTCTGCGGAAACGGTCTCCTGCTGAGACTGCTCCGGAACCTGGACAGGCTGCTCCTGGGGCTGCTCTTCTTCCGGCTGAGGCGTTTCTTCCACAGGCTGATCCTGCATTTCTTCTGCCTGCTCAGTCTCTTCCGTCTCATCGCCCTCAGGCTCCTGGGCGGTCTCGTCCGCTTCCGTCATACCCAGGGCTTCCAGCGCTTCCTGCTCCTCGGCCAGCTGCTCCTTGCCATCCACAGTACGGTCATCCACCGCCGACAACACCCGGGAACGAAGCTGAAGGTCCTCCGACTGGGACTGCTGCTCCAGCTGCTGGAAATACTCCTCGGGGGGAGCCCACGCGCTCTGGACCGCGCCTTCAGTTGCCGCTGTCCGGGCAGGGGCCAGAACCGCCGTCAGTGTCAGGCCGATCACCGTGACCCCCAGAGACAGGGCCACCGCCAGTACCTGCTTGCCTTTTCCCACCGCCGCGCTGTGAAGCACCAGCCGCAAACGGCGCTGAAGATCCCGGCGATCCATGGCAAAACCAGCGGTGAAAGCGGTCTCCCCCGCTGTTTCTCCGGCGGCCAGCTCCAACAGCATATGTCCATAACTTCTGCGGCGCTTGGCATCCATGGAGCTGACCACCCGGCGGTCACAGCAGATTTCACAGGCATAGTCCAGATCCCTGGACACACGGTATACCACCGGATTCCACCACTGGAAACTGTTGACCACAAGGGCCAGCGCCTTGAACCAGTGGTCCTTATACTGAAGATGGGTCAGCTCATGGGCGAAAATCAGCTCCAGCTGAGCCCGGGAAAAATCCTCATGGGGCAGGTAGATCACCGGTCTGAGAAAACCGATGACCAGCGGCGTGCCCACGCCGGGACAAAGGCGCAGCTTCACCTTGCCGGAAAGACCGGCGGTTTCCGCTGCCCGGTCAAACAATCCCTGAGCCCGCTTGCCGCAAAGGGAAGAGTGCTCCGCCAGGTAGTTTCTGATCCGGCGGTAATCCATCCCCCGCACCAGGGCGAAAAACACAGCGCCCCCTGCCCACAGCACCAGCAGCGGCATGGCGGCCGCCAGCTGAAGCTGTCTGGAACGTGGCAGCATGGCGGAAAAAATCAGCTTCTGTGCAGGCTGGGGATCAGCCAGAACAGAGGAGGCTGTCTGCGCCCCTTCCACCAGCGCGGGAACCGTTTGCTGGGCCTGAGAGCCCGCGGCAACCAGGATCCTGTCCAGAGGCAATCTCAAAATATCCGGCAGGGGCATTGCCGCCGGCAGCAGAAACAACAGCAGTACCGGCAGCCAAATGTAGCAGCCAAAGGCGGGGGAAAGCCGGTCTCCCGCCGCTTTCTTCAGTGCGAAGGCCGTTAATGCCGCCAAAGTGCCGGACAATGTCATGGCCAGCAGAGCGGCAAACAGTTCGGTCATTTTTCCTCTCCTCCCTGTTGGTCGAACCACCGGCGCAGCTCCTGGGCCTCCTCAGGAGTGAGGGGTTGAGCGTCACAGAGCGCGGACAGCAGGCTGGCGGTGGAACCGCCGTGGATCTGTTCCAGAAAGGCGCGGGTCTCCATGGTTTTATACTGCTGCTCCGTCACACGGGCAGAATAGGTATTCTGCCGCCGCCGTTTGGAGATGGTAACAAAGCCCTTTTCCTCCAGACGGGAAAGGAAGGTGAGCAAGGTGGTGGGTTTCCAGCCTTCCTGGGGCAGCTGCTCCATCAGCTGTGCCGCCGTCAGGGGCTCGGTGCTGTTCCAGATCAGCCGCATGATCTTCATTTCAGACTGGGATATTTTCATTGCTGTAAACCTCCAGCGAGTGCATTCTACATCATGTAGTGAAGTCAACGATCATCATTCTACATGATGTAAAAGCTTCTGTCAACCTTTGGCTCCCTTTTTCATGGAATGTTCACAGCAAATTTTATTTTTAAGACCATTTTCAGGGCTGTTTTGCCGGAAAAAAAGCAGTGGGAAAGCTGATCTTCTCTCCCACTGCCAATGATCACAACGATATTGAAAAGGAACGAAACCGCCCTTGTCAGCAGCTGCAAGGCGGAATGGAACCCAGGAATTCCCCGGGTTTCCCAAAGCACCCGAGAAAACAGCAAGATGCCTGCCGATGGAGCGTTTCCCTATCCTCTCCTCCCTGTTATCTGCGTCCCTTTTCCATGGAGGCGGCGATAAAGGCCCGGAACAAGGGATGAGCCCGGTTGGGGCGGCTCTTGAACTCGGGGTGATACTGCACGCCCACGAAGAAGCGGCAGGAAGGGTCCTCCACCGCCTCCACCAGCCGGCCGTCAGGAGAAAGGCCCGCAATGGTCAGTCCCTCTTCCTCCATCGCCTGGCGATAACGGTTGTTGAACTCATACCGGTGGCGGTGCCGCTCGGAGATCTCTCCACAGCCATAAGCTTCCGCCAAACGGGTGCCGGGGGTGAGCACACAGGGGTACGCCCCCAGGCGCATGGTGCCGCCTTTGGGCAGGTTTCCCTGCTGATCGGGCATCAGGTCGATGACCGAATGGGGCCCCTGGGGATCAAATTCACTGGAATTGGCCTCCGCCAGCCCCAGGCGGTCCCGGGCAAAGCCAATGACCGCCGTCTGCATTCCCAGGCAGATGCCAAAGCAGGGGATGTCTTTTTCCCTGGCGTACTGTCCCGCCAGGATCATTCCCTCCACGCCCCGGTCCCCGAATCCGCCGGGGATGATGATGCCGTCACAGCCCTCCAGGGCGGCGGCAATGGTTTCCCTGGTGAGGGGCTCCGAATCCACCCAGCGGATCTTCACTGCCGTGCCGTTCTCCCAGCCTCCATGGCGCAGGGCCTCGGCCACCGAGAGATAGGCGTCGTGAAGCTGAACATACTTGCCCACCAGGGCGATCTCCACCTGGCGGTCCTGATGCTCCATTCTCCGGAGCATCTGCTGCCATTCCTCCAGGTCGGCGGGAGGGGGCGTCAGGCCCAGACGGCGGCAGACGATATCCGACAGGTGCTGCTGTTCCAGCATGATGGGCGCCTGATACAGTACCGGCAGGGTGAGGTTCTGGATGACACAGTCGGCGGGGACATTGCAGAACAGGGAAATCTTCCGCTGGACCTCCGGCTCCATGGGACGGTCGCAGCGGCAGACGATGATATCCGGGGAGATGCCCATTCCCTGAAGCTCCTTGACGGAATGCTGGGTAGGCTTGGTTTTGTGCTCTCCGGAACCGGAAATGAAGGGCACCAAAGTGACATGAATGAACAGGCAGTTCTCTCTTCCCTGCTCCAGTGCCACCTGGCGGATGGCCTCCAGGAAGGGCTGGCTTTCAATATCGCCGGTGGTGCCGCCGATCTCGGTAATGATCACATCGGCGTCGGACTTTTGTCCCACGGCGTAGATAAAGCGCTTGATCTCATCGGTGATGTGGGGGATCACCTGAACGGTGGAGCCCAGATACTCTCCCCGACGCTCCTTGTTGAGAACGTTCCAGTAAACCTTGCCGGTGGTGAGGTTGGAATAACGGTTCAGGTCCTCGTCGATGAACCGCTCATAATGGCCCAGATCCAGATCTGTTTCGGCCCCGTCATCGGTGACGAATACCTCTCCGTGCTGATAAGGGCTCATGGTCCCGGGGTCCACATTGATATAGGGGTCCAGCTTCTGGGCGGTGACCTTCAGGCCCCGGCACTTCAGCAGCCGCCCCAGGGAAGCGGCGGTGATTCCCTTGCCCAGACCGGAGACAACGCCGCCGGTAACAAAAATGTACTTGACTGTTTGTGGTACTGCCATCATCCATCATCCTTTCTGCACCTGTCAAAGGGTCTTTTCCCCATTTTGTTCCCCTATAACCGGGGGCCGGGGGAAAACGGTCTTTTTTTAGTAAACAGTGTCTTTTATTGGGGGAGAAGTCCCCAAAGCATTCCCCGAAAGCATAAAAAGAGAAGCGCCCACCAGGGGGTGCGGAAACCGCTTTCCTCCTGGTGAACGCCTTTGCTCACGGGGAACATTATACGGCCCCCGCCGGAAACTGTCAAGGGAAACTTTATCCCGATGAAAAAAGGAGATTGGCCCTTTTGGGCGGCATCCGGCCCATGGCTTCCGGGAGGAAAAAAGGTTCCCGCTTTTTGGGGAAGACATCTGCACGCTTTATGAAAACTTCTTCTTTTTGGGGGAATGCTGATAGTCCGGGAGCCTGGGGCGGCCGGACTGCCGTCGGTGCTGCATCCGCTCCCTTCAAGTCAACCCCAGGTCCTTCTTGTTTTTCCCAATAAATTGACAAAAAACCGCCTTCGTACTATACTGAGAACGAAAAATTTTCCCCTCCAAAAATCCCGGCTTTCCGGGGACACAGAAAGGAAGTTTATTCTATGACCATCACCAAGGAAATGGGCATTATGGAAGTTGTCAACCAGTATCCGCAGACCGTTCAGGTGTTCCGCAATTTCGGCATGGGCTGCCTGGGCTGCGCCGCCGCCCACTTTGAGACCATCGAGCAGGGCGCTGCCGCTCACGGCATGGATATCCCCGCGCTGATGGAGGCTCTCAACGCCGCTGTCGCGGAATAAGTTTTCCGGCGGAGATTCATTTTAAACGTCTGCGATGCGCAATATCATCGCATGAGGCAGGCTCTCATTCCTCCGGGGATGGGGCCTGTTTTTCCTAATCCCATCCCCTGATTCATTGGAAACACAGAAAGGAGAAGGCTATGACTGACGAAAAGATCCAGCGTATCAACGCTCTGGCCCGAAAGTCCAAGGCTGAGGGCCTCACCCCCGAGGAAAAGGAGGAGCAGCAGGCGCTTCGGCGGGAATATCTGGATGAAATCCGGGCGGATCTGATCCGCACCCTGGACAACACCTGCATCGTGGACGAGAAGGGCAACAAAACTCCTCTGCGCCGTCAGGTGCCCCTGTCCTGATTTGTTCCGGGGCTCCTTCGTGTCCCCTCTTTCCATGCCGGAATAGGATAAGGGAAGGAGGTGACGCCATGGAACACAAAAGCTTTCAGGGGATGATTCTGGTGGATGTCCGTTCTCAGGAGGAATATGAGGCGGGCACCCTGCCGGGAAGCATCCGTCTGGACTGTTTCGACATTCAGGAGGACACCGTTCGCCTTCTTCTGCCGGACCGGAACGCCCCCATCGGTGTATTCTGTCATACCGGTTCCAGAAGCGCTCCGGCGGTTTTGCGGCTGCGCCAGCTGGGATATACCCAGGTAACCGATCTGGGCGGTCTGCCGCTGCCGGGGGCGGAAGAAGAGGAAGAAAACGGCGGGATGGACAAATCCTCCCCAATGGAGTAAAATAAAGTCGGAAACAGGGTCTCAGCCGACCCGGAAAGGAGGAAGCAGAATGGATTGTATTTTCTGCAAGATCGCCGCGGGGGAAATCCCCTCCAACAAGCTGTATGAAGACGACCTTTGCGTGGCTTTTTATGATCTGTCTCCCCAGGCGCCGGTCCACTTTCTGGTGGTGCCCCGGGAGCATATCTCCGGTACCGACAAGCTCAATGACCAAAACTGCGCTGTGGTAGGTCATATCTTTTCTGTCATCGCCAAATTGACCGCCCAGCTGGGCCTGGATAAGGGCTACCGTGTGGTCAACAACTGCGGCGAGGACGGCGGACAGACGGTGGGACATCTTCACTTTCATGTCCTGGGCGGCCGTACTTTAGCCTGGCCCCCCGGTTGACACCGGTCTTTCACCTATTCCAAGCCGAACAGGAGAGATCATCCATGAAGCGGCCGCTATGTGTGTTTGGTGCAGGTTTTCTCACCACCATAGCGGTCGCTTTTGTCTGTCCCGGAGCAGTCGCGCCCCTGTTGGCGGCGGTGGCCGGCGCGGGGCTGATCCATCCGCGGAACCGTCGTGTGGGCTGTGTACTGCTGGCAGCGTCAGCCGCGGCCCTTGGCCGTATGGCATTGGTGGACCGGCAGCTGGAGCAGCTTCAAAAGCTGGAAGGCCAGCAGCAGACCGTGGTGGGGTATGTCTGCCGTGTCAGTCCCTGGAACCCTTCCCGGCTGCTGATCCGGGTAAAGCTTTCCAATGGCGGCTGTTACGGGGTGTGGCTGGATGCCGCAAGCCAGGATTTTCTGCCTGGAGACTGGCTGCGGGCAACCATTCACATCACCGGCGCCAGGGAAGATACCCAGGATTTCTTCTTTACCGGCGGATGGGTGCTCTCCGCGCTCCCTGTGGAGGCGCCCGAAGCGGAAAATCCTCAGTGGCCAAGCCCCCTGGCCCATATGGCCTCGGTGCGGGAACAGCTGCTGCACAAAGCCCGTCTTCACAGCTCCGGCAGCGGCACCCATGTGGTGACCGGCCTGCTCTTTTCCGCCGATGAAGAGCTCCCGGATGAGGACCGCAGAGCCATGGAACAGGCGGGCATCAGCCATCTGCTGTCTGTTTCAGGCTTTCATATGTCCCTGGTTCTGGGATGGACGGCGATGAAAGCGCCCCGGTCCAGGCTCAAACGGGGACTGCGGCTCCTTCTGTGTCTGGGGCTGGTCTTCCTGGTCCTTTCCCTGGCAGGATACGGCGCCGCGGCCATGCGGGCCGGCATACTGGGTCTGATGACGGTACTGGCGGGATGCCTCAACCGGCGGAGCGACCCGTGGACCTCCCTGTGTCTCTCCGCTCTGCTGCTGATTACCTTTTCCCCGGCCCTCATTACCGACGCCGGTGTGCAGCTTTCCTTCTGCGCCACTGCAGGGATCTTTGCTTTCAGCCGCCTTTTCCGGGGCCTGTGGGAGGATGGGCTGGTTCGTCTGCTGGGCGGCAGATGTCCTGCCCTTTGCAGAAGCTTCTGCGGCTGTATGGGTATGCTCATGGCGGCACAGATTTCCGCCGCTCCTGTTCTGGCGCTCCGCTTCGGCACAGTTCCCCTGCTGTCAGCTCCTTTGAACCTGCTGATACTGCCGCTGGTGTATCTGTCCATGGCCCTGGGCGGGGCGGGAATCTTTCTGCTGGCAACGCCTCTGGCGGGTGCAGGGGCTTTGCTGCTGGACCTTGCCTCCCTTTGCGGGGAGGGAATTCTCATCCTGGCCAAAATCTGGTGCCGGCTGCCGGGATGCACCCTGTCCACGGTCTGGCCGGGAAGGTTCCTCCTTCTGGGGTTGTTGGGAGCGCTGATCTTTACTCCCCTGCTGCCGGTACCGCGACTGGTGAAACGTCGGCTGCTGGTGATACTGACAGTGGTTCTGCTGCTGACTCAGGGAGCACTCTCCATCGTCTTTGAAAATCAGGTGCAGCTGCTTGCCCTCTCCGGCAGCAGTTCCCTCTTGCTGCGCTGGGGACAGCGGCAGGTGGTCATCAGCGGCGCGGGCGAACTTTGGCAGCTGCGGCAGCTGGAAGAGGAGCTGCTGAGCGCCGGCGTTGTCCATCCCGACGTGCTGATCTGCGGCCGGGGCGGACCGGACCTGCTTCTGGAAGCCTCCCACACCATCAGTCCCCGGTGTCTGGCAGCCCCGGAGGAGGACCTTTCCCGGGTAAAGCGGCTGATGCCCGCCTCCCTGCGTACAGTGGAGCTGGGCAAACAGGCTTTGCCGGTGGGCGGGGTATCGGTGGAGCGGTTTGACGGAGATTTGGTGGAAGTAAGGATCGGTCAAACAAAAGTGCTGAAATGTTGGGGCGGTTATGCTATAATGGATTTCGACCTGCTTTTGGGCGGCACCCAGGAGGGCGCTCTGGTTTCAGACCGGGAGGGGCGGCTTTGGCTGCGTCCGGGAATGATCAGCCTGCCCCGTTCCATGGGAGTGCGGTGGGTACTGGCCGGCAGCGGCTGAGGCAAACAGCGCCGGCGGACCAAAATCCGGCCGCTCAGACAGTGGTTTTGTATCTCAAACAGAGGAAAAGGAGGGGAACGCCATGGAACTGGCAGGGGACCGGCAGCTGGAGGGCTGGTGCAGGGAGCACGGACTGCCTCTGGCGGCACTGCTGTACGGTGACGACGGATATCAGATCCAGCGGCAGCGGGACAAGCTGATCAAGATGGCGGTCACCGCTTTCCCTGATTTCAATCTCTACACCGCTGACGGCCGTCGGAAGGTGGATATGGCCCGGGCGGTGGATTCGGCGGTCTCCACCCCTTTTATGGCGGAAAGCCGGGCGGTGGTGCTGGACGACCTGGATCTGACCCAGCAATCCGCCGAGGAGATGGACCGGCTGTGGCGGCTGCTCCAGGAGCCGCCGGAATCCACGGCGCTGATCATCACGGTACGCACCGTGCCCCTGGATCTGAAGAAAAAAAGCGGCTGGGGCTCAAAGCTGCGGCAGCTGTGTGACAAGATCGGGCTGGTGTGCTCCTTTCCCAAGCCCAGTCAGGGGGATGTGGCCCGGCTGGTCCTCTCCCAGGCGGCCAAGCTGGGGGCCTCCATGGACCGGGAGGCAGCGGCGCTGCTGGCGGAATACTGCGGCGGCGATACGGTCCGGGCCCTCAACGAGACGGAGAAGCTGGCGGCCTACCGGGGCCGGGAGACCATCACACAGGACACGGTGAAGCTGCTGGTGGAACCGGTGACCGAGGCCAGAGCCTTTGATCTGACGGACAAGATTCTCCGGCGGGACCGGGAGGGGGCCATGGCGGTGGTGGAGGACCTGCTGTTCCAGCGGGAAAGCCCTGTTTCCATCCTGTTTATCCTCTCCATGGGCTTTGCGGACCTGTACCGGGCGGCTGTAGCCAAGCGGGCGGGGATTCCCACTGCCCAGGCGCAGAAGGAGCTGGGTTATTTCGGCGGAAGCGCCTTCCGGTATCAGCGGGCGCTGGAAAATCAGCGGCGCTTTTCCCTGGACACTCTGGGAGCGGTGGTGACGCTGCTGGCAGAGGAGGACGTCCATCTCAAGGAAACCGGAGTGGACGCCGTCACTGAGCTGGAGACGGTCATCACCCGCATTTTCATGGTGCTGGACCGGGAGGGGAAACGATGATCCGTCTGAAATACCCTGTGATTGTAGAGGGCAAATATGATAAAATGAAGCTTCGGGGCATGGTGGAAGGGGAAATCATCACCACAGAGGGATTCCGGATCTTCCGGGATAAGGACAAGCTGACCCTCATCCGCCGTCTGGCAGCGGCGGGAAAGGTGGTGCTCCTTACTGACAGCGACCGGGCGGGATTCCGCATCCGGGGATATCTGTCGGGGGCCATCCCGCCGGAGCGGATCATTCAGGTATACATCCCGGAGATCCTGGGAAAGGAACGGCGCAAGGCCGCTCCCTCGGCGGAAGGCACTCTGGGGGTGGAGGGAATGCCGGAAGAGGTGCTCCGCCGCGCCCTGGAACAGGCGGGAGCCCTGGAGGATGGCAATGCTCCCCCGGTCCGGGAGCCCATCACCAAGCAGGATCTGTTCGCTCTGGGGCTTTCCGGGGGACCGGACAGCAGCACCCTGCGCCGTCTGGTGCAGCGGGAGCTGGGGCTGCCGGGGGCCATCAGCGCCAACGCCCTGTGCGGGGTGCTGTCCCGGGTGGTGACCCGTGAGGAACTGGCCCAGGCGGTGGCCCGGGTCAAACAACAACTGGAGGAAACATAACATGGAGATCGTTCATTATATCGTTGCCCGTCTGGATGGAGACTACGCCATATTGGTGCCCGCCGACGGCAGCGGCGGAGAAAATCCCGTGGCGCTGGCTCTGCTGCCGGATGCTGTGACCGAGGGTTCCCGGCTGCGCTGGGAGGACCTTTCCTATGAGCTGGAGTGAGGCGAAAGAATGAAGGGATTGCAATTATTCCTGTTGGCCCTGCTGCCCTGTGCTGCCGGATGGCTGCTGCCTCAGGGGAACGTTATTTTCTCTGACGCCTACCTGGGCGCGGTGGAGATGGTGGAGGGCTTGCTGCTGTTGTCAGTGTGGTACTGGGCGGGAGGCTTCTGGCGCCATCGGATGAAAGGGACCGGGCGCAGCCTGCTGCTGGCCAATCTGCCGGGGATCGTATGTACCATCGCCTTTGTGCTGTCGGTGCTGTTGAGTTTTTCTCTGCAGAACACCTTCCTTTACCGGATGCCGGTGGTGGCCCAGCTGGTCCAGGGGCAGTTTACCGCCCAATATTTCAGCGGCCTGCTGCTGCACCGGTATGTATGGCCCATCTTTTCCCATAATCTCATCGGCTATCCTGTGACATTGGGGCTGCAGCTCCTTGTTTTCTGGCTGGGATACCGCTTCAAACGCAGATGAACCGGCCACTTTATCATTCCAAAGGAAAGGAGGCGGTGTGATGGACGTTTTCAGCCTGCCCTTTCTCTTCTTCTTTCTGCCGGTGACCGGCCTTGTTTTCTGTCTGGTCCCCCGCCGCTTCCGGGTATTTGTACTGTTTGTAGCCTCCGCTTTCTTCTACGCCATGACCAGCCCCGTTGGATTGGGAATCATGGCGGTGAGCGTGGGCATCGACTTCCTTCTGGCCCGCCCCATCTTCCTCTGCGGCAAGGGAAGCCGCTGGGGAAAAGCGGCGGTCACTGTGGGCGCGGCAAAAAACATCCTGCTTTTTGTCACTCTTTCCTCCATCAGCCAGCTGGACCTGATGGAAATGCCCCTGGGGGTAACGGTCTACTGCTTTACTTCCCTGGGATACCTGGTGGACCTGTATAATGGGGAAACCGATCCCATCACTTCCTTTTATGACTATGGATTGTTCTGCTGCTTTTTCGGCAAGCTGTATGTGGGCCCCATCATCTCCGCCAACCAGTTCCGGGGACAGCTGGGGACCCTGCGGCCCTCTTTGAGCCTGATGGGGCAAGGGTTTATCTGGCTCTGTCATGGTCTGGCCAAAAAGGTGATCCTGGCAGACGGGGTATTGGCTTTGGGCACACAGTTCAAGGACATCCCCTATCAGGAAAAAACCGTCTTCGGTGTATGGCTGCTGGTGATCTGCCATCTGCTGGCCACCTATTACACTCTTTCCGGGTTCAGCGATATGGCCCGGGGAGTGGGCGCTCTGTTCGGCATGGAACTGCCGGAAAACTTCCACTATCCCCTTCAGGCGGATTCGGTGACCGACTTCTTCTCCCGCTTCAACATCTCCGCCAACCGCTTTGTGCGCAAGTATGTCTACGGCGCTCTGTCCGCTGAAGATAACGGCAAGCTGTCCACCACCCTGAATATCCTCCTCATTACCATCCTCATGGGCCTGTGGTACGGCATCAACATCAATTACCTCGCCTGGGGCGGTGTACTGGGCTTCTTCATCGTGCTGGAAACTTTGTATGGGGAAAAGGTCCTCCATCGTCTTCCGTCCCTGGTCCGCTGGCTGTATACCTTCGTGGCAGTGGTGTTTTCCTTTGCCATCTACAGCAGCGGCTCCATCAGTCAGGCACTGTTTTACCTCAAAACCATGGTGGGTCTGGGCACCTCCCGGCTGTGGGATAATCAGGTGCTGTATCTGCTGACCAGCAACTGGCTGCTGCTAGTGCTGTGCGTGGTGTTCTGCAGCGGCTTTATCAGCCGTCAGGGCAAACGCCTTCAGGCCCGGTGGCTGCTGGTGAGCCAGATTACCTCCCTGGCGGTGAATCTGTGCCTGTTTGTGGCTGTGCTGGCTTTTCTGTAAGATGCATCCCCGCTAGGGCTGAAAGAAAGCCGGTTGGCCCCCCGGAAAGCCGGAGGAGCAAGCCTGCTTGGAGCGCATCTCTCAGGGAGCGCCGGAATCGTTCCCCCTTTTCCTTTGCTTACAATAAGAACCTTTTTCTTTGAGGGAAAGGCTTCTTGCTTTCATCTTTCACCTGGGACAGGGTACCTGTTCCAAGTATTCGTCACTACAGTCTCTGGGGCCTTTCATCCCAGCTCAAGGAGGGATTACCCACGAAAAAAAGCCTGCTTCCCCTCACCTTTATCGCCATTATCCTGGCCATTTCCATCACCACCCTGGTGGGCGCGCCCCCGGAACTGGGGTTGTCCACTCTGGCCACCATAGGCCATCCCGTACGCCTGGCGGAGCAAATGACCCAATATTTCAAAGAGAACCTGTCCATCCGCCAATCTCTGCAAAATCTGTCTCTCCAGCTGCGGCTGATGGGGGGAAACCGGGAGATAAACGGTATTTTTCTGGCAAATGACGGTTTGATCAAAAACTTCTCCGCCACTACGGATACCAGTATTTATCAGAAAAACACCCAGTCTCTGCTGGAATTTGTCCAGACCACCAAGACCCCCTGTGCTCTGGTGCTCATTCCCACTGCCTGTGTTATTTATCAGGACCAGGTGCCGGATTACGCTCCCATTGAAAAGACCAATCAGAAGCTTTTCATTGAGGAAACCACCAAGGCTTTTGCAGGGCTTGCCACAGGAGTGGATGTGTACACCCCTCTGTACGATGCCAGAGACCGATATCTGTATTACCGCACCGATGACAATCTCACCACCGAGGGAGGCTTTGTGGTCTACCAGACATTGGCCAAGCGTCTGGGGCTGACCCCCAAAACGCCTGAGGACTTCGCTCTGGACAATCTGGGAGAAGGATATTACGGTCCCCTCTACGACCAATGGGGATATGGCGGGGTCAAGCCCGATACCATTATGGCCTGGCGTTATATTTCCCAGCCCCGGGCCTGGCAGGTGGATCACTGGCTGCGGTATGAAAACCGCACCTATTACAGCCTCTATCCCACTGAGGCAGTGGTTCAGGGCGAGGAGATCAATGGCATTCTGGGCGGCCTTTCTCCCAAAATCACCATCACCACCCTGGGCAGCGGCGCCAAAGGCAGCCTGCTGGTGCTGGGGGACCGCACTACCCTCAGCTATCTTCCCTTCCTGGCTATCCATTACCAAACCATCACCTTTGCCGACACCTCCCTGCTCACCGACAGCGAGGTACGGGCCCTGAATCCGGAGGATTATGACCAGGTATTGTTTTCCTACAGCTTGGACACTTATCTCAATACTTCGGAGCCCTACAGAGCCTCTTCCATCGGTTCCACAGCCACCCAGTAAAAATCAGTACGTCGCCTTCCATCCTTGGGAAGAAGGGAGCGCAGCGCCTGCTTTTTCAGGGGGCTTTTGGGCTGAACATTTTGTAGCAAGCATCAAAACAAACTCCATAAGAAACGATAATTGGGGCCGGAGGAAATTCCTCCGGCCCTCATTCTGTCGAAAAATCTATTTCAAAGCGTAAGCAAAATTCAAAATCATAAAAATCAGGACATGCGCCTGATTTTTATACCACGACCCGCGCCCACCGGGGCGCGAAACCGGGGGTATCGCCGCTGGTTTCGTCAGGAACCTGCGGCGTATCCAGGGGGTATGGGATACCCCCTGGAAGCGTGTCGAAAAAGTTCGACACGCTCAGGCCGGAGGAAATTCCTCCGGCCCTACCCATAAACCTGTTCAGAACGGAAAACAGCATCAGCCGCCTCCAAGGAAGGCAGAAATCATCTTCCAGCCGGGTCTCCCCAACACTTCAAACCTGCCAATGAAATCGGTTTGCACGCCCTTTAAAGATAACCGTAGCGTCGGCGGCCCCAGGCGAAGAAAAAGACGCTCACCGCCAGGGTCAACAGCTCCGCCGCAACGATAGCCAGCCAAACGCCGTCCATTCCCAGCACCACCGGCAGCAGCAGAATCGCCATCAGCTGGAACACCAGTGTCCGCAAAAAGGAGATGGCCGCTGAGACCCCGCCGTTGTTCAGGGCGGTGAAGAAGGCGGAGCTGAAAATATTGAAGCCGCTGATGAGAAACGACAGGGCATATACCCGAAATCCCCGGCAGGTAAGCTGGAAAAGCTCCTGGTCATATCCTACAAACAGCCGGGAAAGGGGGCCGGACAGCAGCTCTGCCGAGAGAAGCATGGCGCCTCCCGTTACAGCGGTGATGCACAGGCTTTTGCGAAACAGCCCCTTTAATTCCTTTCTGTTCTGAGCCCCATAGTGATAGCTGATCACCGGGGCCGCTCCCAATGTGTAACCAAAATAAATGGCGGAAAAGATGAAGTTGACATACATGATCACCCCATAGGCCGCCACGCCGTTTTCACCGGCAAAGCGCATCAGCTGCAGATTATACAGCATATTCACCAGGGAGGCGGAAAGGTTGTTCATCAGCTCGGAGGAACCGTTGGCCGCAGCCTTCAGCAGCACTTTGGGCTCCAGGGATGTTGGCACCAGGCGCAGCAGACTGTCATTTTCCCGGGCAAAATACACCAGAGGGATGCCGCCTCCCACCAGCTGACCAATGACAGTGGCCGCCGCTGCTCCCACGATGCCCCACCGGAACACCGCCACAAACAGCGTATCCAGCACAATATTGGTCATCCCTGCCGCAACCGTCACCAGCAGCCCCAGCTTGGGCTTTTCCGCCGCCGCCAGAAAGCTCTGGAAAGCGCACTGAAGCATAAACGCGGTTTGAAAGGCCAGCAGAATGCCGCCGTATATGACACAGTCCTCCAGCATCTGTCCGGAAGCCCCCAGCGCCGCCGACAAAGGGCGCAGAAAGGGAAAAACCACTGCTGTCAGCAGGATGCCCAGGGCAATGGTGATATAAATGAGCATGGAGAAATAGCGATTGGCATCCTCCCGCCTTCCTTCTCCCAGCGTCATGGAAACGATGGCGCTGCCGCCGGTACCGATGAGAAAACCTACCGCTCCCATTCCCATCAGCACCGGCATAATGAGATTGACAGCGGCAAAGGCGGTTTTGCCGGCAAAATTGGAAACGAAAAGTCCGTCCACCACACTGTAGATGGAATTGAAAACCATCATCACCACAGATGGCATTACAAAACGCAGCAGCTTGGGATAGGTAAAATGATCGGATAACTGAATCCGCATAAATAACTCCTTTTCACTTGTTCCGGGGAAGGGGATTTATCCCTGTTCCTCCTCTCCGGAACAGGGGAGCAAAAGCCGGTTGCCTTCCTGGCGCAGCGCCTGGGCATACTGCTCCTGGAGGGAGAGTAAGCTCTCCCTTTCCTCAGGCGTAAAGCGCGCCAGCGTATTGATCTCCGCCTGCAGCACCAGATCCACCGTATTCCGGCACAGCTCTTCGCCCCGGTCGGTCAAGCGCAGGGGTTTGTTTTTCCGGTTGCTCTCTCCCGGGGCCATGGCAATGTATCCCTCCTGCTGGAGCTTTTTCAAGGCGGAATTGACGGTCTGGCGGCTGAGAGACAGATTCTCACTGACGCCGCTTTGGGTATATTTCACCTCCGATTCCCGCAGCAGATACAGAATCCAAAAGGCGCAGTCCGGCAGGCCGCAGATTCTGGCCATTTGATGATAGACCTGGTCAATATCCTTAAAAACACGGTTATACCGCAGCAGCATTTGATGGAGGGAATCTTGTTCCATATCGTTCCCCTTTCCTTTATTCGTCCGAATTCGGACATTTTGCAACGTTTCTATTATAATCCGAAATCGGACAAAAGTCAAATTTCATCTTTTCTTCCTCCAAACAAGTCTTTGGTCCAAGGGGGGGAAGAAGGGGCAGCGTCCTTGTTTTTGCGCTTTTCCCCCTTTTGTGGAATCTCAAACAAAAGAGTGGTACAATAACCATGTATCATGAAGCTGACAACCAAAGCTGTCTTCCTCTGACCGGGAATGGTTCCTTCCGGCCTGCAGAGGATCACAGCGGCGGCATTTCCAGGGAAGGCGGCACAAATGAAACGGCTTATCCTTATTAACGGTCCCATGGGCGCAGGCAAAACCACTGTTACTCCGCTTTTGGCCCAAAAGCTCTCTCCGGCGGTCTGGCTGGACGGAGACTGGTGCTGGAAAATGGAACCTTTCACCGTCACCGAAGAAAACAAGGCGGTGGTGCTGGAGAACATCCATACCTTGCTGGGGAACTTTCTGCGGCGTGGAAGCTGGGAAACCGTGCTTTTTTGCTGGGTGATGGATCATCCGGAGATCCTGCGGCAGGTGCTCCAACCCCTGAGGGACGAGAAAATCCCCCTCTGGCTCTTTACCCTTACCTGCACGCCGGAGGCTTTGAAGGCCCGGCTGGAAAAGGATGTGAAGGCCGGTATCAGAACGCCGGACATCATCCCCAGAAGCTTGGAACGGCTCCCCCTCTACAGGGATATGGATACCGTACAGGTGGACGTCACCCGGCGCACCCCGGAACAGGCCGCCCAGGTAATGGCGGATTTGGTTCTGGGGAACCGGGAAAGGAGATGTTGGCCATGAGCCGTCTGTTTGCGGCAATTCTGCCTGATGACCCCTTCCGCGACGCGCTGGAGACACTGGCCGGCGGGGCGGTAACGCTGGCGGGAGGAGGAAAAGTCACACCCAGGGAAAATTTTCATCTGACCCTGGCCTTTTTGGGGGAAACCTCCCGTCAGGAAGCGGCATTGGAGGGGCTGATGGCAGTGGAGATACCCGCCTTTTCCCTGGAGCTGGGGCAGGGTGGGTTCTTTCCCGGCCATCGTGGAAATACTCTCTGGCAGGGGGTCAAGCCCTGTCCTTCCCTGGCTGCCTTGCAGCGGCAGCTGTGGTCAGAGCTGACCCGTCGGGGCTTCTCCCTGGAGGACCGGCCCTTTCTGCCTCATTTTACACTGGCCCGTGGGAGTGGGGGAAAATATTTCTCTTCTCCGCCCCCGTCGGCGCTTCCCTCCCTGAAGGTGTCCTCTGTGTGGCTGATGGAAAGCATTTTCACCGGCAGCGGGGTACGATATCGTCCCATGGGCCAGCGGCAGCTGAACCATAACCTTCACCAGCAGTGAATCCTGATTCCTTCATCGCCGATGCAAGGACTGGTCAGCCCTCTTTTTGCTGCCTTCCCCAAGAATTTTCCTTCGGTTCCAAAGCTTTTTGGACTATCAGGAAAATTTGTGAAAAAGTGCAATATTTTCCCTGGCTGTATCGTTTTATGAACAGAATGTTTACAAAGGGAACTATTTCGCCCTTTTGAGCCGGGGGTATCTGAATCATGAAGCAAAGAAAACTGTTCTGCCAGTATCATCCTGTTTGTTACTGGATCTCAGAACGAAAAGAACGGCTGCTACGCCGCCTGCGGGACCTTTTAAGCAGAGAACGCTTCGCCGCCTGCCAGCAGCAGACCCTTCTGCCGGCAGTGGTGGTGAGCCATCGCTCTCCGATCCTGCGGCCCTTGGCCGGAGTGGATATGGTCCTGCAGCAAAACAAGGCCACCAATCTGTGGCTGGCCTCGGTCCATCTGGATCAGCTGGTCATCGGTCCCGGAGAAACCTTTTCCTTCTGGCGCCGGGTGGGGAATTGTACCGCCGCCAAAGGCTACCTGCCGGGGCTGACCATCTCCAGCGGCAAGATCTCCTCCTCAGTGGGAGGCGGTCTGTGCCAGCTGGCCAATCTGATTCACTGGATGGTGCTCCAAAGTCCCCTCACCGTAACCGAGCTGCACCATCATACCGACGCCATTTTTCCCGACAGCAACCGCCGCGTACCTTTTGGTACCGGCACATCCATTTATTACAACAACGTGGACTACCGGTTCCGCAATGATACTGACCGCACCTTCCAGCTGCACATTTGGCTGGAGGGGGGAGATCTGTGCGGGGAGCTGCTGTGCGACCGCTCCCTTCCCTTCCGCTGGCGGATCGAGGAACGGGACCATCACTATCATCTGGAGGAGGACGGCTGGTACCGCAACAGCGAGATCTGGAAGCGGACCATCCGCAAAAGCACCGGCGTTTCGGAGGAAGAGCACCTGATCTTCCGCAACCATTCCAAGGTGCTGTTTGATCCGTCCTTCATCCCACAGGAGGAGATTCGATGACCAAAACACTGGCTCGTTTTCTGGCCCAGGCCCGCCGCACCCCGGATCGTGTGGCCTGCCGCTATGGAGACGGCGTACTCACCTATCGCCAGCTGGAGGAGGGTTCCGCCGCTCTGGCCGCTGTGCTGGAAGAGGCTCTGGGGGAGGATCGCCGTCCTGTAGCGGTGTACGGCGGACGGCAGCCGGAAATGATCCGGGCTTTTCTGGCCTGTGTCCGTTCCGGCCGGGCCTATCTGCCCATTGACGACAGCTGTCCCATGGCCAGGCTGCAGACCACTCTGGCTGCCGCGGACGCCTCTGTACTGCTGTGCTGCCAGCCTTTGCCGGAGACTTTGGAGGGGCTGAACATTTGGGAAGCTTCCAGGGTGGAGGAGGCCGCGGCCTGCGGCAAAGAATGCCCGGAAAACCTGGCAGTATCAGAGGAAGCACCTTTTTATATTCTTTCCACCTCCGGCAGCAGCGGACAGCCCAAGTGCGTAGCGGTCAGCGGCGGCAATCTGGACGCCTTTATGGAATGGGCGGGGCCGCTGTGCGGCAATGGAGTGATTTTGGGGTCCTCTCCTTTTTCCTTCGATCTTTCGGTGCCGGGCATCTATTGCGCCATCACCAGCGGAGGAACTTTGGCCGCCGTATCCCTGGATGATATGGACTACCGGGAGCTGTTTTACCAGATGGGCCAGTCTCAGGCGGATCTTTTTATTGCCACACCCTCTTTTGTTTCCTTCTGTCTGGCGGATCAAACCTTCAATCAAGACCTGATGCCCCGGCTGGAGCGGTTCCTGTTCTGCGGGGAAACCCTCAGCCCGCGCCAGTCCCGGGCGCTGTTCCGGCGATTTCCCCGGGCGCAGGTGTGGAACTCCTATGGTCCCACCGAGGCTACTGTAGCCGTGACAGCGGTAGAGGTGACCCGGAAAATGGCTGAAAGCGGCGACCCTCTCCCTGCCGGTGCCCCCATGGGACGCAACCGCATCTGGATCTCCGATAAGGAGGGCAATTCCAAGGAGGATGGCCGTCTTGGGGAAATCATGCTGGAAGGCCCCCAGGTAGCCCTGGGCTATCTGGCGGGAGAGCCGGGCTTTTCGGTACTGCCCAATGGGGACCGGCTGTACGCCACCGGTGATTTGGGCTGCCTGCGGGATGGACAGCTGTGGTATCATGGGCGTCTGGACCGTCAGGTAAAACTGCGGGGCTATCGGGTGGAGGCCGGAGGGGTGGCGGAGCATCTCCGCAGCCTGCGGGGAGTAGCCGCCGCCGAGGTGGTGCCGGTACTGGATGAGGAAGGCCGCCCCCAATGGCTGGCAGGCTTCGTCATCCCTGAAGAAGGCTGTCCTTCCCCGGAACGGCTGGCAAAGGAGCTGCGCAAGCAGCTGTACCCCTACATGGTGCCCCGGCGGATCGTACTGGTGGACGCCTTCCCCCTGACTCCAAACGGTAAACTGGATCGGAAAAGGCTGGTGGAACTATTATGAATCCCACAGCAGACCACCGTGTAATGCTAGAGGATATTTGCGCCATCGCCGCCCGGGTCTGCCAGGCTCCGGAAGTGGCCGGACAGCCGGACCGGAACTTGTACGAGGATCAGCTGATGGATTCCCTGGCCTTTCTCCAGCTGTTGTATACGCTGGAAGACCGCTATGGCGTAGAGATTTACCCCACCCGCCTGTGCCGGGAGGACTTTGCCTCTCCCCGCCACATCGCCGCCCTGGTGGAGCGGCTCCGCTGCCAGGGGTGATTTTTCACCTTTTATCTACCGGGCTGTGGAAAAAGAACAACTGCAAAAGGATGCGGAAAGCTTGTGTTTCAGCTCTCCGTATCCTTTTTTCTCAGGGGATGTTTCTATTTTGCTATCAGTTGGGCGAAAGTTTGCGCAGGGGGATGCGGGAGGTACGCCCAAAGGAACTCTCGCCGGGACAAAGTTCATTCCGCTTCGATCCCCTGGACGGGGACCATCCGCTCCATTCCCTTGCCCATCTCCGGCCTAAGAGCCGCCTGCGGCGGTTGGCCTCCGAAATGCGCCTGCGGGCGCGAGGCTCTTCCCCAAAAGGTCCCGCTTGCTTCGGCTGCTCGGTTGGCCTGTGCCCTTTGGGGTATAAACGCCCTCACGACGCCTCCGCTGCACTAGCAACCTTTTGGGGGTTAGGGTGATTTTCATTTGATAAGGAAAAAAGGGAAAGAGCCTGCCGCTGTTTTGGCTGGTACCTTTCAGTGTTAAGGGGAACGGGTGGAGGAATGGTTTCTGCTCCTATTTCAGCAGAGGCAGTATCACCCGCTCGCCGGTTGCCCAGATAACCTGGACAGGTCCGGGTAAAGCTGGACAATCCACTCGCTCCTTTGGGTGGGGATTTGCTCTCTGTGCTGCATGGCTGCTGGGTCAAAGTTGGTGTTGGGGGGTACGCCCAAAGGGACTCGTCCCTTTGGAATCCCATAGTTGAGGCAATAGCGAGTAGGTTAGTCAGGGAAGGAGCCTGCCGCTGTTTTGGTTTGTACTTTTTAGTTTTAAGGGGAACGGGTGGAGGGATAGTTTCTGCTCCTGTTTCAGCAGAGGCAGTGTCGCCCGCTCGCTATTTGCCCGGGTAAAGCCGGACAAAGCCGCTTGCTGCCTGGGTGGAGAAATGGCCGCCCAAGGCGGCCAAAGGCGGCGGCAGATAAACTGCCGCCGCCCCACACTGCAGAAAAAACCTATGTGAAAAACAGATAAATTCAAACTCATAAAAATCCGGTTCACGCTCTGATTTTTTATACGGGGTTCTGCGTCCTTTGGCGCGCGAGGACATCCCCCAAAAGAACCGGGGGTCTCTGGAAGGGAGCCCAATCGTTACGGCACACACAGGGACATACACCTGATTTTTATACGCCTCCCCACACCTGCCGGAGAGAAAAAATGGGGGGCACCGGCGGTTTTGTCATCAGCCAGGCAGCGTATGCAGGGGAACCGGGCCGTGGAAAGTATGCGGAGCTTTTTGCGTACGCAAAAACACGCCGGGAACCCGAAAGTTCCCGGCGTGCGGTATTTGGTTCGAGCTTTTTAGTTTTCGGCTGGAACACAGACGATGAGCGGAAATTACTTCAGCTCTACCTTGGCGCCGGCTTCCTCCAGCTTCTTCTTCATCTCTTCGGCGTCGGCCTTGGAGACAGCTTCCTTGATGGTCTTGGGAGCGTTGTCTACCAGCTCCTTGGCCTCTTTCAGGCCCAGGCCGGAGATCTCCTTGACCAGCTTGATGACGCCCATCTTGGAAGCGCCAGCCTCGGTCAGAACAACGTCAAACTCGGTCTTCTCCTCAGCAGCGGCAGCGGCGGGGCCAGCAGCAGCAACCATAACGGGAGCAGCAGCGGAAACGCCGAACTCCTCCTCGATAGCCTTGACCAGCTCGGACAGCTCGAGGACGGACAGGGTCTTTACTTCTTCAACAATAGCAGTGATTTTCTCAGAAGCCATGATAATTTACCTCCTGTTTACTGTTTATTCAGTTCATCAATAACAGAGCCATCTGCGTATTTCTTACGCGGGCTGCTCCTCGCCCTTCTTCTCCGCGACGGCATTGAGGGCCACAGCCAGACCTCTGATGTTGCCATTCAGAGCCATGCACAGCATGGTGAGCAGCTCCTGCTTGCCGGGCAGCTTCGCCAGACTCTCAACACCGGCTACATCGAGGACCTTGCCCTCCATGAAACCAGCCTTGATGGCGTACTTGCCTTTGGAAGCCTCCGCATACTTATGGAGGATCTTCGCTGCGGCGATCGGATCAGACTCAGACATGGCGAAAGCGGTGGTGCCGGTCATAGAAGCAGTCAGGTCACTCAGACCAGCGGCCTCAGCGGCACGGCGCAGGATGTTGTTCTTGATAACGGCGTATTCCACACCGGCCTCACGCAGCTCCTTACGCAGCTTGGTGTCGTCGGCAACGGTGATGCCTCTGTAGTCAACAACAACGCCGGCGACAGCCTTGTTCAGCTTGGCGCTGAGGGCCTCCACCTGCTCCTGTTTTGCCTTCAGAATTTTTTCGCTTGCCATTTGGTTCACCTCCCAGATAATTGCTGAAACTAAAAAAGCTCTTTCCAACATACCGTGGAAAGAGCGTAAAGATCCTGTGAGCGTTGCTCGCGGTGTTACACTTCTACTCCTCGGCAGGCTGGTGTCAAACCTTTAAGCCATCCAAATGATGGCACCTGCTGTCTATGGAACTAGAACAGCTTTATTATTATAGTAAAGGCGCGGGGCCTTGTCAAGGTATTTTTTCGGTTTTTTAAAGGAAAATTGCAGGTTTCTCCGTTTTTTCCTTTCTGTTTCCCCATACGCTTTCAGCCCATGGACACAGAAACTCAAATCCTGCTTCAGTTCTTCTTTTTGCCCAGCTTGCTTTCCTCGCCCCGGAGCAAGCGTCCGATATTGGCCCGGTGCATAAAGATCACCAATCCGCCGATAACGCCGGAGTAGACAAGGCCCAACAGAATTTTTGAAGGCTCCCAGCCTGCCAGCAGCATTCTCCCCAGGGTCACCACAGGATACAGCGCCGCCACGGTGATGGACGCCAGTGACATATAGCGGGTCAGCACAATGATCAGCACAAAAGGCACCAGCAGCACCAGCAGGGTACCGGGGCTCATCACCAGGATCATTCCCGCTGCGGTGGCCACGCCCTTGCCCCCCCGGAAGCCGAAAAACACCGGGAACAGATGCCCGATGACCACAAAGAAGCCGGCCAGATAGCCTCCCAGCTCTCCGCCGATCAGATGGCCCAGCACCACCGCCAGGCTGCCCTTGAGGAAATCCCCCACAAACACCACCGCTCCGGCTCCCTTGCCATAGGTGCGCATCGTGTTGGTCATACCGGCGTTTCCGCTGCCATGGCGGCGGATATCGTCCCGGTAACGGAGGCGGGAAAGAATGATACTGAAACTGAGGCTGCCCAGAAGATAGCCCACCAGGGCGCTCAAAACAAGCTGAAGCATGGAAGCTTCCTCCTTTTTATCTCAATCACAACAATGGGTATTGCATGAAAAATCAGGATGGCGGTGCTGCCGTCACCCTGCTTTGCTCCAAAATACCAAACGATCTGCAGCCGCCGGAGCAATGGGGTTTCCAAAAACCCGCACTTCTCAGGCCAGATGCCTTTTTAATCAACGGTTCTACTGGTATTGTATCATGGATCATTTTGATTGACAAACAAAATTTATTTCAAATAACAGGGAAAAAACTGTTTCAAAAAGCAAACAAAATTCAAAATTCCCATCATATGCCTGATTTTTATACCTCAACCTACATCACCGGGGCGCGAAACCGGGGGTATCGCCGCTGGTTTCGTCAGGAACCTGCGGCGTGTCCAGGGGCACCTGGTCCCCCTGGAAGTGTGCCGGCCCCCTCTTGGGACACTTATTTATCCTTTTCCTGGTTTTTCCTCCCCTTTGATGGGCCGGGGGCAGGAACTTTTTCTGTGGTATTTTTCCGAAAATCCTTCCGGCATCTTTCCTTTCCTTTGGACATAAGCTTTGGGAGAAGCTTTTTCGCCCTGGAGAGGAGGAGGATTCATGCTGGCGCTGGCCCTGGCTGTTTGTCTTGTCTTTACACCTATTTTATCCGGAGAGGCCCCTTTGAACCGGCAAGGGGTATCGGTGGGCGCCAAAGCCGCCATCGTTATGGAGGCGGAAACAGGCGCGGTACTTTTTGCCCAGAATATTCGGGAACAGCTGCCTATGGCCAGCACCACCAAAATCATGACCGCCCTGCTTGCCCTGGAAAGCCCGGAGCTGGAGGAGCCCTTTGTGGTGGACCCGGATGCCATCCGGGTGGAGGGCAGCTCCATGGGCCTTCAGGAAGGGGATGTGGTCACCCTGCGGGACCTGGCGGGAGGGATGCTCATGGCCTCGGGCAACGACGCTGCCAACGCCGCGGCGGTACGTCTGGCGGGGACCCTTCCGGCTTTCGCTGAGGAGATGAATCGCCGGGCGGAAGCCATCGGCATGCGGGACACTTTTTTCGTTACCCCCTCGGGACTGGACGCGGCGGGCCACTGCTCCACCGCCTACGACATGGCCCTGCTGGCCCGGGAAGCCCTCCAGAACGAAGATTTTGCCCAAATGGCCGCTTCAAAAAGCCTGCGGCTGCGTTATGGGAATCCCCCCTATGACCGCACCCTTTCCAACCATAACCGGCTGCTGTCCCTCTATCCCGAGGCCATCGGGGTCAAAACCGGCTTTACCAAATCAGCGGGGCGCTGTCTGGTGTCCGCTGCCCGGCGGGATGGCATCACCCTCATCTGCGTCACACTCAACTGTCCGGACGACTGGAACGTCCATGAGCTGCTGTATGAGCGTTCTTTTCCTCTGGTGAGCCGGGTGGAGCTGACCTGGGACCTGCCGCAGCTGCCTGTAACCGGGGGAATTGTGGACCAGGTGCCCCTGCGGCAAACCCGGCAAACCCAGCTGCCCTTGGCGAAAGGAGAAGCGGAGGGGATCACGGCGGAAATTTTTGCCCCGGAATTTTTATACGCCCCTGTTTTGGAGGGTGACATTGTCGGCAAGATAGTATATTATAAGGATGGAAGTCCTGTAGCCCAAAGTCCCCTGGCCGCTGCCGGGGAGTGCGCCGCCAGGACTGTTCCCAGTCTGTCCTGGTGGGAGCGGCTGAAAGCCCGCCTGGGATGGGAATAAATGCTGGAGCCTCTCAGGGGCTTTCCGGGCTGTGAAAGAAAAAATCAGGCGCTGGGCCTGTTGAGAAGGGGGCATGGTGCCCCGCATCACAAAGGAGAGAGAATATGCCAAAGCCCATCCGAATTCAGAAAGCATTGACCGACAGCGGGATTTTATCCCGGCGGAAAACAGAGGAGTATATCAAGGCCGGGCGCATCACTGTCAACGGCCGTCCCGCCCAGCCGGGCAATCCCGTCAATCCCGACCGGGATGTGGTTGCCATCGATGGCGTCCGGGTACCTCTGAGCAGCAAAAGGGAAAATATCTATATCATGCTCAACAAGCCCCGGGGCTATGTCACCACCACCAGCGACGAGCTGGGTCGGCGGTGCGTCACCGAGCTGGTGGAGGATCTGGGGGAGCGGGTCTATCCTGTGGGACGTCTGGATAAAAACAGCGAGGGCCTGCTGCTGATGACCAATGACGGCCAGTTTGCCAATCTGATGATGCATCCCAGCCATCATGTCTCCAAGACCTACCGGGTCACTGTGCGGCCTGATATCACCGAGGACCAGGTGGTGGCCCTTTCCACCGGCGTGGATATCGGGGAGGAGCGGAAAACCCTGCCCGCCCAAGTCCATGTGCTGGAAAAGGTTCCGGGACGGGTGGTTCTGCAGATCACCATTACCGAGGGCCGCAACCGCCAGATCCGCCGGATGTGCGAGGCGGTGGGGCTGGAAGTGGCACGGCTGAAACGGATATCGGTAGGCCCGGTGCGCCTGGGGATGCTCCAGCCGGGCAAGTGGC
The DNA here is from genome assembly GCF_900104675.1 of Angelakisella massiliensis. Taxonomy (GTDB): domain Bacteria; phylum Bacillota; class Clostridia; order Oscillospirales; family Ruminococcaceae; genus Angelakisella; species Angelakisella massiliensis. The sequence goes on from NZ_LT629945.1 coordinate 841,456, forward strand.
GGGAGCTGAAAAAGAGCGAAGTCATCGCTCTGCGCAATGCCGCCCGCCCCGCCGGACAGCAGGAACCCCTGCCCCAGGAGGACAAGGGGCCTCATGTGGCCAGCTTTGGCGGCACCGAGCGTCGGGGCGCCCGGCGCAAGGATCATTTTGTAGGCAAAAAGGAATCCAGAACCGAGGCACTGCTTCGGGAAACCGATGCCTATACCAGAGGCGGCAGGAGTGGCCGTCAGGGAAAGCTTTCCCGCGCCTCAGCCCGGCCCACAGGGCAGGGGCTCCGGGGCGGACGGGGCGACGGACCCAAGAAATAAGTTTTTGACAGACATGAGGGTTGTCTCCGGCTGGGGACGTGAAAAAAGCGGTCAGGGAAAAGCTGATGGAACCCCAGCAGCTATATTTCCTTTCCGGCTGTGTGTCTGAAAAATATCGTACCGGGAGACCGGTTTTCCATCGTTTCAAATGACCAGCCTCTGTTCAAGGGGCATGGAAGGGAGCGTTTCTGTGATGATTACCATTCTGCCTCTGCCGCCGGAACTGCTGGAGCCTTTGTGCGATCAGCTTTCCATCCAATGTGAGCAGCGGGTATGGGGCTACGCCGCGGCGGACGCCTCGGAACTGGCCGGCTACTGCGTGGTGGCGGAAGGAGCCTATGACGATGATCCCTGCCAGATCCTGTGGATCCAGGCGGAGGACCAATATGTGGCGGACGGTCTGCTGCGGCGGGCGTTGTATCCTTTTTATGAGGCGGGATACAAGGAATATGAATTTGTCCGCCTTCCGGAAATGACCCTGCTGCCGGATTACATCATAGTGGGCCGGGGCAGTCTGGAAAAACTGTTTACGGGGCATTGCGCCTCCTGAAAGGACAGCCTTTGGGGCAGAAGCAGCCTGGCTGTTTCTCAGGGAATGCCGGCCCCTTTGGAGCAGGCGGGAAAACACAGCGACACAGAACAAGAGGACCATGGGGAGATGCTTGCAGGCTCTCTCCCCTGGTCCTCTTTTACATGGGTATCCTGGAATCCAGGTTTTCAAAAATCGGGGTGGGCAGGGCTATGCCCCAATAAAACTTCTTCTCAGCCTTCCACCGGTACGTTGTCCCCGCTGTCCGCCAGGGGAGTATAGGCGATTTCCTTATACATCCGTACTTCCAGCGCGTTGCCCTGAGGGGGCAGGCTGCGGGTGGTGGCTCCGGTATGGAGAATATTCAGCTTTGCGCCCAGAACCAGTTGATCTTGGGACAGATAAAATTGTGTGTCGTCACCGCAGTGGAAGACGATCTCCGCCAGGGGATACAGCTCCTCCAATGTGCTGTTGCCGCAGAAGGGCTCACTGTCCAGAGAAGCCATCACCAGGCTTTTTCCTCCGTTTTCATCCTCCTGCACGCCCAGCAGCACACCATTGTAAACGATCATTTCTTCCTCCCCCAGATAGTTGGACGCGATGGCCCCGGCAGGGCTTTCCTCCCCGCCATAGAAAACTTCCACATAAGCTCCCTCCGTCAGCTTTTCCAAGGGATAGCTGAACCGGGTGTTCTCATCCACGGTAAAGGTCATTTCCGCCGCGCCGTAATCGGTGCCTGCCGCCTGGGCAAGGGTGAAGGTACCTGTGCCGTCCTTTAAAGATACCTCCGTCACAGTTCCCCGGTACAGGGCGGCGTCCGCCACATACAAGGGGGCTTGGGATGCTCCTGTTTCCAGCTGGGCCTCTTCCACCAAAGTGGAAGTCACCACCATGGGAGGCTCTCCGGAAACCTCCAGCTCCACCTGATCCCCAGGCTGCAGCTGGTCCGGCTCGCGATCAAAACGGCTTTCGCTGGTGTAATCAAAGGTCTGCTGGCTGCCGTCCGACAAGGTAATGGTGAGGGAACCGCCTTCGTTTTCTGTCTGTGTGCTGACGACAGTTCCGGTAACCGGTTTTGTTTCCAGCGGTGCCGAAGATTGGCTGCCGCTGTTTTGTCCCGCCGTTTCACCGGCCCCGGCGCATCCCGCCAGGAGCAGCATCGCCGCCGCCAATGAAAATGCCTTGTGAATCATCCCGTTCATGGATATACCTCCTTACAATCTCCGTATCCGTATGGTTGGCACAGTCTCATTTCTTTGATAAAAACCGCGTACCTGCTGTGTCAAAAAGCAAGTTCCTTATGAAAGCTGATGAAAACGTTTTCTTTGTCTTTATAGTGTCTGCCAACAGGATTTTTACTGCAAAGAAACGAAAAAAATCCTGGAAAAAAGCTGTTGGCAGATATTTGTTACAGACTGCCGCTCAGCCTGGTTGAGGAAGAAAAGCAAAAAATCCATGGCGGCAAAAAGCAGCGGGCTGCTTTGCCAGCTCCAGGCAAGAAGCAGAAAACATTCCCCAATCCGTTCCCCTTAAATCCAAAAGGCGCCAGCCAATTCGCCCAGCGGCCTGGACCGCTGCCGTGGAGGTCCCGGGCTTCCACAGCGATCAATTTCTTTTGGGGCAGCTGCTGAAGCAGCCTTCTTGATTCAATGAGAATCCTGGAGAGAGAGCCTTTGGAGATATCCCAGCGCGTCACTTTCTTTGACAAACTTTCTGTCAGACGACCACGAACAAATATTCGTTTTTTGCTGTTTTCCTGTTGAAATCCCAGGCGCAATCGTCTATAATGGAGACAGCAAAGGGGCACTATAACCCTTTATCAACACATAAACGCGGGAGGACAAACGATGGCGGACGATAAGAAAAAAGCACTGGAAACGGCCCTGAGCCAGATTGAAAAGCAGTTCGGCAAGGGCGCGGTCATGAAGCTGGGGCAGAACACCACCATGAATGTGGAGGCTATTCCCACCGGCTCCCTTTCCCTGGATATCGCCCTGGGGATCGGCGGTGTTCCCCGGGGCCGGATCATCGAGATCTATGGTCCTGAAAGCTCCGGTAAAACCACCGTTGCCCTCCATGTGGTGGCGGAAGCCCAGAAGATGGGCGGCGAAGCGGTGTTCATCGACGTAGAGCACGCTCTGGACCCGGTATATGCCAAGGCTCTGGGGGTGGATATCGATTCCCTGCTGGTGTCCCAGCCGGATACCGGCGAGCAGGCGCTGGAGATCTGCGAAGCCCTGGTCCGTTCCGGCGCGGTGGACGTGGTGGTGGTGGACTCGGTTGCCGCCATGGTCACCAAAGCGGAGATCGAGGGAGAGATGGGCGAGACCCATGTGGGCCTCCAGGCCCGCCTGATGTCCCAGGCCCTGCGGAAGCTCACCGGCGCCATCGGCAAATCCAACGCTGTGGTGATCTTCATCAACCAGCTGCGTGAAAAGATCGGCGTGGTATACGGCAATCCTGAAACCACTCCCGGCGGCCGGGCGCTGAAGTTCTACTCCTCTGTGCGTCTGGATGTACGCCGCACAGAGCAGATCAAGGTGGGCGGCGAGGTCATCGGCAACCGCACCCGGGTCAAGGTGGTCAAAAACAAGGTGGCTCCTCCCTTCAAGGAGGCGGAGTTTGATATCATGTACGGCGAGGGCATTTCCCGGGAGGGAGAGGTGCTGGATCTGGCCATCCGCCTGGATATCGTCAACAAGAGCGGCTCCTGGTTCTCCTACAAGGACAACCGTCTGGGCCAGGGCCGGGACAACATCAAAGCCATGCTGCGGGAAAATCCTGCACTCTGTGAGGAGATCGCCCAGCAGGTGATGGAAAACGCCGACAAGCTGCGGAAAAACGGCGGCAAGGCGGCGGCCGCTCCCAAAAAGCTGGGGGCTGTACCCACCGTGGACATCAACGCCGAGGTGGACCCGGAAGAATAAAGTTTCCAGGCATCGCCTCTTTTTCCACCCAAGGCGGTGCTTGCTGTGGAAAACACCGGACATTTCCAAGGTTATTCCCCTGGTTTCCTTGCAGCTGCTCACTTCTGAGACGAAATCTGCGGGTTTCTTTGTTTTGAGAAATCCATAGTCATTGGGAACAAAAACGGCACGGCCCTTTCCTTTGGTTGGGTCGTGCCGCTTTTTGCTGCGGAAAAACTTATTTTATGGGGAAATCATGGATTGGGAACCGGTAAAAACAGCACAAGCCCTGGTTTTTCAGCCTCTGCCCAGGGGTACCAGGGCGGAAAACAAAGGCATCGGATTCCCTAAAAAGTGGAACCAGCTTTTTCTGTGCCCTCAAGGGACAGAACCTTTCCTTCCCCTCAGGCATGATGCTTTTTCACTGATTGCCTGCCAATGGCATCACGCCCGCCCATAACGGGCCCCAGGGCCCAGCTCCTTTTCAATCTCCAAAAGGCGGTTGTATTTGGCGGTGCGGTCACTGCGGCAGGGGGCTCCCGCTTTGATCTGCCCACAGGCAGTGGCTACCGCCAGGTCCGCGATAAAGGGGTCCTCCGTTTCGCCGCTGCGGTGGGAAAGAATGACCCCCCAACCGGCCTTTTGGGCCATTGCTACCGCTTCCAAAGTTTCGGTGAGGGTTCCGATCTGGTTGGGCTTGATGAGCACGGCGTTGCCCGCCCCCTCTTCCAGGCCCCGGCGCAGACGCTTGACATTGGTAACAAAGAGATCGTCCCCCACCAGCTGCATCCTGCCTCCCAGGGCGGCGGTCAACTGCTTCCACCCCTGCCAGTCATCCTCCCCCATGCCGTCCTCCAGGGATACCAGAGGATAGCGCAGCGCCAGGTCCTGCCAAAAGGCGGTCAGCTGGGCGGGTGTAAAGGGACGCTGACCTTTGGGTGTGAGATACAGCTCCCCTTCCGCCTTCCACTCGCTGGCGGCGGCGTCAATGGCCAGGGAGATATCCCGCCCCGGCTGATATCCCGCCTGCTCCACCGCCTGGATGATCAGCTCCAGCGCTTCCTCATCAGAGGAGAGATCGGGGGCAAAGCCTCCCTCATCCCCCACACCGGTGCTCAGCCCCCGCTGCCGCAGCAGCCGCCCCAGGGTGTGGTAGATTTCGCAGCACCACCGCAGTCCTTCCCCAAAGGATGGGGCCCCGTGAGGACGGATCATAAACTCCTGGATATCCACATTGTTTGCGGCGTGGGCTCCGCCGTTGAGGATGTTCATCATGGGTACCGGCAGCACCGGCGGCGTTTTTTCCGCCAGATACCGGTACAAAGGCTGCTGGGTGGCCTGGGCCGCGGCTCTGGCAACAGCCAGAGATACCGCCAGGATGCTGTTGGCGCCCAGATGCTCCTTGTTTCTGGTGCCGTCCGCCTCCATCATGGCCTGATCCACCGCTTTCTGTTCCCGGGCGTCCATGCCCCGGATGGCGGAGTTCAATACCTGCTCTACCTGAGCCACCGCCTTTTGGGTCCCCTTACCGCCATAGCGGGCCGGGTCCCCATCCCGCAGCTCATGGGCCTCATGGACCCCTGTGGAGGCTCCCGAGGGGGCCGCCGCTTCTCCCCAGGCTCCGCATTCCAAAGTGACCCGCGCCTTGACGGTGGGGTTTCCCCTGCTGTCCAGAATCTCCAGCGCCGACACCTGCGTAATGGCAAAATCTTTCATGGTTCCACTCCTTCTCATCGGCGGCGCTCAGGGGGCCGCCCTTCAGTTGTTAGGCTGGACGATTTTTGTTAAAATATACCTGTAGCGTTCATACATTTTCCGCCTTCGACGGTACAGAATAGGGAGCGTCCCACTTCTCGCCGGACACGACGGGGAGCGGGACGGCCGGGGAGAGTGCGGTGATCCTCTCCCCGGTCTCCCTCCACCAAAACCCATGAAAGTGCAGGTGTGACTGATGACCAAGCAGTTTCGTTTTCCCATTTGGATGACCGTCATGGTGCTGGTCCTCTCTCTGGCGCTCACCGGCTGCTGGATGGATAAGGATGAAAGCTCCTCCCAGGAGACCCCTTCCACTTCCTCCTCCATGCCGGAAAGCATCCCTGAGAGCAGCGACAGCAGCATCCCCGAAAGCTCTTCCATGCCCGAAAGCATACCGGACAGCAGTATGCCGGAGGAGATGAGTCCCTCCTCCTCTTCCGGGAGCGACAGCTCTGAAGGCAGCGACAGCGCCTCCTCCGGCAGCAGCGCCGGGGAGGGCTCCGTAGCCGCCATGGGCGCCGATTTTGAGGAGATCGGCGCCCTTTCCGCCGAAAGTCTGGACTGGGGCCCAGGCGGTCCGGTGGACGAGAAAAACCGTTCTCAGGGGGCGCTGCTGTACAATGAGAAATATGGGGACTACGGAGCGCTGTTTATCGGTCCTGAGGAACCGGTGGTCTATCTTACCTTTGACGAAGGGTATGAATATGGTCTGACCCCCTCTTTCCTGGATACCCTGAAAGAAAAAAATGTCAAGGCGTTGTTCTTTATTACTTATGACTTCGCCAACCGCAGCGGAGACCTGGTCCAAAGAATGATCGACGAGGGCCATGTCATCGGCAACCACAGCTATTCCCATAAGAACTACTCCACCCTCACCCCCATGGAGGCGGCGGAGGACCTGACCAAGATGCACGATTTTGTCCGGGACAAGTTCTCCTATGAAATGAAGTATTTCCGTTTCCCCAGCGGAAATTTCAATGAGCAATCTTTGGCAGTGGTGCAGCAGCTGGGTTACCGTTCCGTTTTCTGGAGCTTTGCCTACAAGGACTGGCTTACCGACGACCAGCCGGAGCCTGCGGCCTCCCTCCAGAAGGTGGTGGGCGCTGTCTGCCCGGGAAATATTTACCTGCTTCATGCGGTCTCTTCCACCAACGACCAGATTCTGGGGGATGTGATCGACCAGGTGCGGGCCGCGGGATATGAGTGGGGCGATCCCAACAATCTCTGATTCCGTTAAAAATAACTGGGAGCGGGAAGGTAGATTCCCGCTCCCATCAGTTTGCAGAAAAATCTGATTTTGAAAAACAAGCAAAATTCAAAACCATAAAAATCAGGACATGTGCCTGATTTTTATATCACGACCCGCGCCCACTGGGGCGCGAAACCGGGGGTATCGAAGCTGGTTTCATTAGGAACCAGCTTCGTATCCAGGGGGTATTGGATACCCCCTGGAAGCGTGTCGAAAAAATTCGACACGCTCATGGGAGCGGGAAGGTAGGTTCCCGCTCCCATTTTATTTCAGCTTTCCCCAGGGTGGGGCAAAGACTTTTTGTCCTGAGAAGAATTATTGTTTCCTTTGGAGGATTTTTTCCGGAATCCCGCTGCCATATCCATTGCCAAATCCACCAGCCACAGCAGCAGTATCCGCATCCCACAAAGGAATGGGGTAATCAAATAATTCACCGCTTCAAAAACCGGATCAGTCAGGGCAAAAGGCAGCGCCGCCAGCACCATTGCTCCCACCGGTATCACCAGCATCCCCAATCGCTTCCTCCAGGGCAGGGGATATCTCCCCTTTCGTTTCTGCCACAGCAGCAAAATTCCACTCACAAGGGTCAGGAGCAAAATCAAACTGTCCATCGCTTCCCAGGCGGAGATCAGGCGATGGTGCGTTTGAAAAACCACCCGTTCTTCCGCTGTCAGCTGTCCTGTGCTTACGGGGAAAAAGCGGTTTCCACTCCATAACAGGGCGGAACTGATGAAGGTAAGCCCTCCCAGTACTCCTGTCCAGATCTTCCAAAGCCGTTTCAGACGACTGGGATTTTCTTTATTCCCAGTCCTGCCGTGGAGCATCGTCTCCAGATCCGTTTCATAGATCCGGCACAGCTTTTCCAACATCTCAATATCCGGGCGGGTTCGTCCTCCTTCGTAACTGGACAATGCCTGACGGGTAATCCCCAGTTGGTCCGCTACCTGCTGCTGGGTCAATCCGCATTTCAAACGCAGCCGGCGCAGACGATCTTTCATCTCCATCATTCCCCCACCTCCCCTTTGAGCATACCTGCCGGTTGGAGAAATTGTCAAGCAACAATTTGTTGCGCGGCGGCAGAAGATGATTTTACATCCTTCCGGGAAGCCGGTTTTCCAGAGAAAACAGCATGAGGGCAATTTCTTGCTTGTCAAAGCCGCGAAAAAACAAGCTCAGGCGCTGGCTTTCACCAGCAGCATCATGGGACGGCGCAGCTCGTCGGTCATTCCCGGCAGCCCCATCATTTCCTTGGGCGGACGGGCCTCTTCCACCCGTTCCAAAGTAAATCCCGCTTCTATCAGACCCATGAGGATCTGCGTCAGGGTATGGTGCTCCTTTACCACATCACAACCCAGGAAGGAGGTGTGCCGGGGGCCGGGCATAAAGTAGCCGTCCACCGGCCAATACAGAGGATTTCCATCCTGGTCCCGCACCCAGTCCTGGTTTACGCCGGCGGTAAAAACCGGGTGCTCTATATTCATCAGGAAAACTCCCCCGGGCTTGAGGGTACGGTGAATACAGCGAAAAACGAAATCCAAATCAGCGATATAATGGAGCACCAGGTTGGAAATGACACAGTCCCACTCCTGGGAGGGATAGGAATACTCCTCCAACCCCTGTACTTCATACCGGATGGCGTCGGCACTGTTTTGCAGACAGGCCTGCCGGATCATTTTTTCGCTGGAATCCAGCCCCAGCACCTCTGCGGCTCCATGGTCCGCCGCATATTTGCAATGCCAGCCATAGCCGCAGCCCAGATCCAGCACCTTTTTACCCGCCAAAGAGGGAAACATGGGGGCCAACTGGCTCCACTCCCCGGCTCCCGACAGCCCCTCCCTGCTTCGGGTCATCTGAGAATACTGCTCAAAAAAGGCTTGATCATCATATTGTTTGCTGATATTCATCTTTTAGAACCTCCCCCATTCCCGCTGCCCTGGGATATCCTTAGGAACACTCCTTGGAAGCGCTTTTGGGGTTATTATAACATATCCGGACAATGGGCAAACAGAATAAAAAGAAAGCTGGACACCCATTGCCTGATGGTATGTCCAGCCATGACCGCTGTTATTCCTTACCTATGTTGGTGCAAAAATGTTATCCCCGGGCCTGCATCCACCAGAATACAAGGCCGGGGATATGGAGCATCCCTGGGAAAGGCGCAAAGCTTTTTGAACGTCACTCCTTGGGTGCGGAAAACCCTATGTTCTTACATAATCTGCTCTTCCCGATAGATACCGGTGCTGCGGCAGATGGTCCATTCGCAGATGTTCACGGCGTGATCTCCCACCCGCTCCACATATTTGGCCATCATCAGCAGATCCAGAGCCTCGTCCCCGATACCGGCGTCCTGGGCGATCTGCTGGATCAGGCGCTTTTTGATCCGGTCAAAGTCCCCGTCTATCACATCATCAAGGGCGATGGTTTGACGGGCCTTATCCAAATCCTGGGCCAGATAGGCTTCCACGGCGCTGTCCACCATGGCTTTGGCCTGATGGAGCATCGCCAAGAATTCCTCATCCTGGGGGTTGTGCTCCAGGGTACGGGCGATCTCACAGATATCCGCGGCGGCGTCCCCCACCCGCTCCAGATCGGTGACCAGCTTGAGGGTGGTGCTGATGCGCCGCAGGTCGCTGGCGATGGGCTGCTGACGCAGAAGCAGCGTGACGCACAGCTGCTCGATCTCCCGCTCCATCCGGTCGATGTCGCTGTCATGGGCGATGACCTCTTCCGCCAACGTGCCTTCCAGCGTGGAAGCCACCTGAATAGCCTTTGCCAGAGCGACGCTTGCCATATGTCCCATCTTTTCCACCAGGCCCTCCAGACGGAACAGTTCCTGGTCATAATAATTGCGGTAACTCATTGCTGTTTCCTCCTCCCGCTTAACCGAAGCGGCCGGTAATATAGTCCTCGGTCCGCTTGTCTTTGGGCTGGGAGAACAGCTGCTGGGTGGGACCATACTCCACCAGCTCTCCCAACAGGAAGAAGGCGCAGTGATCGCTGACACGAACCGCCTGCTGCATATTGTGGGTGACGATGACCACGGTGTACCGCTCCTTCAGCTGGCTCATCAGCTCCTCGATGCGCATGGTGCTGCCGGGGTCCAGGGCGCTGGTGGATTCGTCCATCAGCAGCACGTCCGGCTGCACCGCCAAAGCCCGGGCGATGCACATTCTCTGCTGCTGACCGCCGGAAAGACCCAGGGCGCTCTTTTTCAGCCGGTCCTTCACCTCGTCCCACAAGGCCGCGCCCCGGAGGCTCTCCTCCACGATCTGATCCAGCTCCGCCTTTTTGCGGATACCGTGAATGCGGGGGCCGTAGGCGATGTTGTCATAGATGCTCATGGGGAAGGGATTGGCTTTCTGGAACACCATGCCTACCTTTTTCCGCAGCCAGGTGACGTCAATTTCCGGGCTGTAAATGTCCTCGCCCCGGTAGGTCATCTTGCCCCGGACCGAAACCCCGGGAATCAGATCGTTCATGCGGTTGATGGTCCGCAGGAAGGTGGACTTGCCGCAGCCGGAGGGGCCGATGAGGGCGGTAATGCGCCGCTCGGGAATTTCCATGTTGATGGCCTTGAGGGCCTGATTTTCACCGTAAAACAGGTCCAGGTCCTGGGCCTGCAAAATTGTCTGAGTGTTCATTTCTTCTCTCCACCTTTATTACCTTTCATCCGTTTACCCATCACCTTGGCGCAGAGATTGATGCCGAAGGTGATCACCAGCAGCACCACCGCCACCGAGAAAGCGAGATCGTATTTGGCCCGTTCCTTGGCGTAGACGTACAGAGCCACGGTGAGGGTGGCGCCGGAGCTTTTGAACAGTCCGCCCTTGCCGAAGAAATCCTGCATGGCGGTGCTCATACCGGCGGTGAACATCAGTACCGCCGATTCGCCCACGATGCGTCCGATGGCCAGAATACAGCCGGTGACGATACCGTCAATGGAGCTGGGCAGGACGATGGTGCGGATCATGTGCCACTTTCCCGCTCCCAGGCCCAAAGCTCCTTCCCGGTAGCTGGCGGGGACGGTTTTCAGGGATTCCTGGGTGGTGCGGATGATGGTGGGCAGGGTCATGATCACCAGTGTGAAGGCGCCGGCGATAAGGGTTTTGCCCAGATTAAGGAACTGACAGAACACCAGCATACCCACCAGGGCGTAAAGGATGGAGGGGATACCGGAAAGGGTCTCGGTGGCAAACTCAATGGCGGTAACCAGCTTGCGGTTGGAGGCATATTCCGTCAGGTAGATGGCGGAGCCCACACCCAGGGGCATAATGAAAATGAGGGTAACGATAATGACGTAAATGGTATTCTGAATGGCGGGGAGGATGCCGTCGGTCTTCTTGAGGATGCTCTCCTGGCTGGTGAGAAACTCCCAGCTCAGCCCCGGCAGCCCCCGATAGAGGATATAACCAATGAGGAACAGGAGCAGGGCGCAGGTGATACCGGCGCAGAGATAAAGCAGGCTCCGCATGGTCACCTCGTAAGCCCGGCGGCGGGGCGACAGCTTCCGGCAGTCCCGCTCCTCTGTGGAAACAGGGGACGCAACAGGTTGTTTCATGGCTCTTACTCCTTATCCTTTTTGAGAAACAGATTCAGCATGACGTTGATGAACATGATGAACAAAAACAGCACCAGGCCGATGGAATACAAAGCGTTCCGCTGGAGGCTGCCCACCGAGGAATAGGACATTTCGCTGGCGATGGCGGTGGTGAGGAACTTGACGCTGCGGAACAGTCCCGGCATATTGGGGCTGTTGCCCGCCACCATCAGGATGGCCATGGCCTCGCCGATGGCACGGCCCACACCCAGCACCACCGAAGCGGCAATACCGCTGCGGGCGGCGTGAACCGACACCTTGAAATAGGTCTCCAGGGGGGTGGCCCCCAGAGCCAGAGAGGCTTCCTCATATTCTTTGGGCACCGCTTTGAGGGCGGTTTCGGAAACGCTGATGATGGAGGGGAGGATCATCACCGCCAGCACCAGGATGGCCGCCAGCAGGCTGTCTCCCGCTTTCAGATCAAAAGTATCCTTGATCCAGGGCACCAGCACCATCATACCCACCAGACCGTAAACCACCGAGGGGATGCCGGCCAGCAGGTCCACAGCGGGGCGGATGACTGCCGCCACCTTTGGGGGAGCCACCTTGGACAGGAACACCGCCGCCATAAAGCCGATGGGAACGCCGATGAGGATGGCTCCGGCAGTGCCGTAAATGGAGGTGAGGATAAAGGGAAGGATGCCGTAGGCGGGATTGGTTTTATCGGTAGAGGCCCAGCGGGTGCCGAAGAGGAAATCCACAAGACCGATCTCCCGGATGGCAGGCAGGCCGGAAATAATAAGATAAACGGTGATAATCAGCACAAAAGCGATGGCGATGAATCCGCAGACGGTGAAAATCACCCGCATCAGCAGTTCAATCATCTCTTTGAGGGTGCTCCTGCGCTTGGTTTGAGGCTCCATAGCTACCAACCTTTCTGTGGTTTGAGGAGGAAAAGCTTTTACTTGGAAAACAGGCCCCCGAAAATCCTGTTTCCGGAGGCCTGTGTGCAGCTTCAATGTATGGACAATCAGGCGTTGGCGGAGACAGCGCCGGCGGCGGCGATGATCTCAGCAGCGTCAGGGCTCATGGCAAAGTCCAGGAAAGCCTGAGCAGCGTCGGAAAGAGCGGCTCCATCCTTGGTGACCATCACGAAGGGGCGCTGGATGGCATAGGTGCCGTCCTTGATGGTGGCTTCGCTGCACTCAATGCCGCCTACCTTGACAGCCTTGACGGTGTCGCCCACAGCGGACAGAGAGGCATAGCCGATGGCGTTCTCGTTGCTGGCCACGTTGCCGATGACATCACCGGTGGAGCTGTACTCGTTGGTCAGCTTGCAGGCGTCTTCCACACCCACGATCTCCTCGAAGGCGCCCCGGGTGCCGGAACCAGCCTCACGGCCATAGACAGCGATCTCCAGGTCAGCGCCGCCCAGCTGGCTCCAGTTGGTGATCTCGCCCTTGAAGATCTGTGCGATCTGCTCCACGGTCAGGTCCTCAACGGTATTGGCGGGGTTGACGATGACAGCCACACCGTCCAGAGCAACCACGTTGGAAACAGCGCCGGCGGCAGTCTCGTCTTCCTTCAGAGCACGGCTGGAAAGACCGATGTCGCAGGTGCCGGCGGTAGCGGATTCAATACCGGTACCGGAACCGGTGCCGCTGTAGTTGACGGTCACATCAGGGTTCTCCGCCATAAAAGCCTCAGCCAGAGCCTTTACCACACTCTCCATGGAGGTGGAACCGTCGGTGTTGACCACACCGCTGACAGCAGCGGCAGCTTCGGAGGAAGAAGCCTCGGAGGAAGCGGCCTCACTGGAAACAGCCTCGGAGGAAGCCGCGGCGGAAGAGGAAGCAGAGCTGGCAGGCTCACTGCTGCCGCAGCCTGCGAACATACCCATGGACAGGGTCAGGGCAGCTACTAAAGCAATCACTTTTTTCATGATGTACGATCTCCTTTTTCACATTGTACCGCCTGAAAAGATTCTATCCCATCTCATCAGGCTTTGAGATGTCTGGCCGGTTTTCTTTTCCGGCGCTGCTTTTCTTTTTCTTTCAAGCATGGTCATTTTAACATGTGGGAAAGTGCGCCGCTATCAAGGCTGAGTTTTGTTTTTGTAAAATGTACCCTGCCTTTATCTCTTCATTGGTAAAGAAACAGAAAAACAGGTAAACACCTTGTAAAACTTCGTCCGTTTTCCCCCAAGTCCGCTCTTTCACTGCTCCGGGAGAAAACAAGTGATCTCAAAAAGCGACGCTTTCTTTCTCTCCAGCTGCTGATGAAAAGCTCTCATTTGCGCTGAACTACATTCTTCCTGGGGCTGTTTTCTTTTTCTATGCCAAGAAATATCATTGTATATAAGAAAAAGTCCAGCCGAAGCTGGACTTCAAAATGCAGAAAACCTGTTTCAAGAGATGAATAAAATTTATCATTATAAAAATCAGGACATGCGCCTGATTTTTATACCACGACCCGCGCCCACCGGGGCGCGAAACCGGGGGTATCGAAGCTGGTTTCGTCAGGAACCAGCTTCGTATCCAGGGGGTATTGGATACCCCCTGGAAGCGTGTCGAACTTTTTCGACACGCTGAAGTCCAGCCGAAGCTGGACTTCAAAATGCAGAAAACCTGTTTCAAGAGATGAATAAAATTCATCATCATAAAAATCAGGATATGCGCCCACCGGGGCGCGAAACCGGGGAATCACCACTGGTTTGGTCAGCAGCCCGGGGCGTATCCAGGGGGACTGAGTCCCCCTGAAAGTGTAAACAAAAGGAGTTTCGTCTTAAGCCGTTGTCACTCCCAGATATTCCGCCAACAGAAGCAGAGTATTTTTCACACCATCCACATGGCTGCGCTCGTAGCCGTGGGAAGCGTATACGCCCGGGCCGATCAGACCATGACGCACATCCCATCCCGCCCGGAGAGCGGCGTCGGCATCGGAGCCGTAATGGGGATAGACGTCCACTGCCCAATCCGCTCCTGCCGCTTTGGCCGCCCGGATGAGATCTGTGGTCATCTCATAATCCGAGGGACCGGCAGAGCTCTTGGCGCAGATGCTCACCTGACGCTCGGTGCAGGTAAGCCCTTCTCCAACACAGCCCATATCCACCGCCAGCAGCTGGGTAACACCGTCGGGCACCGTACCGCATCCGCCGTGGCCGATCTCCTCATACACTGTCACATGGGCATAGACCTTCCGGGCCGGGACCACCTTTTCCTCCCGGAGGTACTTGGCCAGAGCCAGTACAATGGCCACGCTCAGCTTGTCATCCAGAAAGCGGCTTTTGATATAACCGGAGGCGGTCACCACCGTTCTGGGGTCAAAGCACACCACATCCCCGGGAAGGATACCCAGCGCCAGCACCTGCTCCGGCTCCTTGACATCCTCATCCAGCACCAGCTCCATGTGGCTGAAATCCCGCTTCTGGGTGGCATAATCGTCGTTGACATGAACGGAAGCGTCACACAGCTGGAAGGTACCGCTGTAGCTGCCGTCAAAACGGGTGTAAATAGTGCAGTTTTCGGTGTTGGTGTTGTCCGGCTGCAAGCCTCCCAGAGGAGACAGTTTCAGGCGTCCATTCTCTTTAATGGAGGCCACCACCGCCCCCAGAGTATCCACATGGCTCATCAGCAGCAGCCCTTCGCTGTCGTCGGGGCCTCCCAAATCCACCAGCACTCCGCCTTTTTGGGTGATTTTAGGCTCATATCCCAGCCGTGTCAGCTCTTCAAAAACATATTTTCCCGCCTGCCGGGCAAAGCCGGAGGGACTGGGGATGGCAGTCAGTGCTTTCAGCTGTTCCACCGCATAGTCCACATAGGCATCCATCTTCATCGTCAAAACTTCCTTTCTGTCCATGGAAAAGCCTTTTCCCCGATATGTGGGTGAAAAGGCCTCAATCCTATTTTATATTCTGTCTGCCCCTTTCCATATCCCCTGTACTACATCAGAGGCGGTGACACTACTCCGCACAGCCCCACATAAACCGGGGAAAACCGATCCTGCAGATATTCACTGCTGTCGGAAGAGAAGGTGGAATCCATCGGCTCCTCCCCCACGGCCGCGGGAAAGGTAAAGGCTACCGTTGTGCCGCTGCCCTCCTGAGACTGTACCGCCATGGTGCCTCCCATGGCTGTGACGATCTGGCGGGCAGTATTCAGCCCCAGGCCCAATCCGGGAACACCGCCGCCTTTCTCCAAACCGGGAGCGGGTTCAAACACCCCCTCCAGCTGCTGGGAAGGGATACCGGGGCCGTCGTCGGAAACGGTAAGCACCAAAAAGCTGCCCAAATCTCTGCCTATGACCCTTACCGTGGCCTGAGGACCGCTGTAAAGGCACGCGTTGGAAATGATATTGAGCAGCGCGCAGCTCACCTGGCTGAAATCACACCGGACACAAACGGTGGTGAAGGGCAGCGCGTAACTGAACTTCACCCCTGCCCCCTGAAGCAGCGCCGAGGCGGCTTCCAGCAGCTGTGCGCACTCGCTCCAGAAGTCTACCGGCTCTATATGCTGTCCCTTTGGATCACCGGCTCTGCCCCGGCGGGCGATATTGTCCATATCCCGCAGAATCCGATAGCAACTGCGGCTGATGGTTTCGGTCTGCTCCCGTACCTTTTCCGCCTGCTCCGGGTCCAGCTTGGCTCTGGCTGATGCCAGCGCGTAAAAAATATCGGACAGCGACTCTCGCACCCGGGCGGAAAGCCCCAAAGAGCTGTACCCCAGCAGCGAAGTCAGCGGCATTTCCCTGTCATTTTGGGCAGACATGGCCGCTACAAAGAATACATAAGCCATCACGCTCTCGCCGTCGTCCTCAGCGGGAACAAACGCCGCCGACATGGGCTGCCCGGACAGCGAAGATAGGTTCTGTTTAAAATGTTTCCGCTGCCGGACCCTGCTGACACATCCGGCGGCCTCCTCCGCTGACAGCAAAGTTCTCAGGCCGTCGGGCAGACGGAAGGCGGGGAACTGCTCCGACGCCTCTTTATTGGCAAAAAGAATGGTCAATTCGCCATCCACCAGAAGTACTGGAAAACAGGCGTCCGCAAAATGATCCCTGGCGGATTCGGGATCAGCCTGTAAACTTTGCGTCATTCCAGTCAAGCCTCCTTCATCTTCCACACCGGACAACCTGCCGGCGTGAAAAAAATGTCTTTCTTTAGTATAATGTATTTTTGCCCAAAAGTCACCCCTTTTTCCTGGGAAGAACTGCCGGATTTCACAGTTGAACATTGGTTTAATTACACAAGAAAACTATAGAAACTATAACACTTTTTGCAATAACCCCAAATATTTGTCTGTTTTTCGTTAATCAATTATCAGGCCCTTGTAGTTTTTTCGTTTTTGGTATACAATAAGGGTGTTCGTGGGACCCAAAATCAAGGAGTAAAGGAGTTTTTCACTATGGCTATCAAAATTGGTATCAATGGTTTCGGCCGGATCGGCAGACTGGTCTTCCGCGTGGCCGTGGCAAATCCCGACGTCTTCGATGTAGTGGGCGTCAACGATCCCTTCATCACCCCTGACTATATGGCCTATATGACCAAGTATGACACCATTCACGGCAAATTCAACGGCACCGCTGAGTGCGTCGATGGCAAGTTCGTTGTCAACGGCAAGGTCATCAACGTTTTTGACAAGATGAATCCTGAGGAAATTCCGTGGGGCGAAGTGGGCGCTACCTATGTTGTGGAGTCCACCGGCGTGTTCACCACCACCGAGAAGTGCCAGGCTCACCTGAAAGCCGGCGCCAAGAAAGTGGTTATTTCCGCTCCCGCCAAGGACAAGGATACCCCCACCTTCGTTATGGGCGTCAACAATGACAAGTACACCAAGGATATGACCGTGGTCTCCAACGCTTCCTGCACCACCAACTGCCTGGCTCCCCTGACCAAGGTCATCAACGACAACTTCGGTATCGTTGAAGGCCTGATGACCACCGTTCATGCCACCACCGGCACCCAGAAGACTGTTGACTCTCCCTCCAAGAAGGACTGGAGAGGCGGCCGCGCCGCTGCCGGCAACATCATCCCCTCTTCCACCGGTGCCGCCAAGGCCTGCGCCCTGGTTATCCCCGAAGTGAAGGGCAAGCTGACCGGTATGGCTTTCCGTGTACCCACCCTGGACGTTTCCGTTGTGGACCTGACCGTCCGTCTGGAGAAGGCTACCACCTATGAGGAAATCTGCGCCGCAGTCAAGAAGGCTTCCGAGGGCGAGCTGAAGGGCATTCTGGGCTACACCGACGAGGATGTTGTTTCCTCCGACTTCTACACTGATCCCAGAACCTCCATCTTCGATGCCAAGGCTGGTATCATGCTCAACGACCACTTTGTCAAGCTGGTTTCCTGGTACGACAATGAGTGGGGTTACAGCAACAAGCTGCTGGATCTCATCAAGCACATGGCCAAGGTAGACGCGGAGTAATTTTCTTCGCCCACCCAATATTGTGTGCCAAGCACCCCTGCCGGTTTCAGATCGGCAGGGGTGCTTTTGCGTCCGGCAGGAAACCATTCCGGTGTACTTCAGAAACAGATCCCAGACCCCGGGACACATCCCGGTTTTCCGGTGCAGCCGGTACAGGGTGGAGGATAAAGATCAAGTTTATATGCTGATTTTACGATTTTAAAATCAGTGCGTCTGTATTTTCCCCAAATATTTTTTACTTTTTTACAAGCGGAAGCGTCCCCGCCGGTTTTGAGACGGCAGGGACGCTTCCGCAGGAAACATTCAATTTTCTTTCTGTCCTATTCCGGATGAAAAAGCTTCGGGCTTTCATCAGATCCGCTGAGAGATCTCCTCAGGCGTCAGGCCGGAGAGCCCCAGGTTTTCCAGTGTCCGTCCCTGAGCCATATAATCAGCCCCATTAATAGCGCCTGCAACGGTAAGGAACGCCTCAGTGAGGGGAACCGGCACCCCGCAGCAGCGGCCCAGGGAAACCAGCATCGCTACGCCGCAGGCAGCGTCCTCCGAAACATAACGGTGGGCAAAGCTGGAGGGACCATCCAATGACCGGAAGAAATCCATTTCCCGGTGGCTGCTCCGGTCCATCACCATCCGCATATGTCCTTCCGAAAAGGGGTTGTAAGCTGTCAGCCCCATCGCTTCCAGAACCGCGTTGCGCTCCTGCTCCAAAATGTGCAGGCAGTGGAGCACCGTCTCCCCCAAGCCGTCCTGGAAGAAGGCAAACTGAGGGCCTTTTTGCTCAATGCCCTGGGCGTTGAGCACCGATCCCCCCACATGGCTGACCACATTGGGAGAATTGAGCGACGCCTCCAGTACATTGGCGGCAGCCTCCAGGGGCAGAACCCCTTCAAAAGCCTCCAGCAGACGGGGTGTATCCGCCGATGGAAGAGCGGCAGCTTTTATTCCATTTTTCAGGGGTGTCGCAGACAGCACCTCTCCCGGGGCGGTCCGGCGGCAAGCCCAAAGATTTCCGCTGAGCTCTCCGATCAAAACGCCTTCCTTGCCAGCCTTTTTCAGTTCCTTCTCCAGCAAAAAAGATCCGAAATTTCCCGGACTAAACAGAAATGCCTGGCCGGATCTGGCCGCAGGCGCGATTTCCCGGGCAATTTCTTCATGGCGCTGGGCGGAGGTACAAATGAGTACCCGCTCAGACCAGGACAAGGCCTGCTGAAAGTCGTTGGTCAGCTGGTGGGGCATCACGCAGCCGGTTTTTCCGCTTCCCCCCCGGAGCATGATCCCTCCCTGACGGCGGATCACCTCAAAGTCCTCCGACTGTTCCGGCGTATCCCAAAGGGTCACTTCCCATCCGCCGGATTCCAGCCAGGCCGCGGTGGTCATACCGGTGGAACCGGCCCCCAATATCGTAATTCTTCTATCCATACAAACCACCTGTGCCTTCCCAATTGTTACATGAAATCAAACTGTTCCATAAAATTTGCTCCAGTCCCGGAAGGGGCTGGAGCAAACAGTGCCGCATCAATCTGCGCTCTTATTTAATCATGCCCTTCTGGAACAGGTAACGTGCCCAAACCACGGTGATGGCAATCAGTACCAGCATGATCCAGATGCCATAGGAGCTGAACCACGCCTGACCAAAGATCAGAGCGGCAATGCAGCCCAGCACAAAGGGCACAACGCCCACCTTCCAGTTCCACATAATACGCTGTACCAGCATGGCGCCCATGACAGCGGGAAGAACGTTATTGAATCCAGGCTCCAGCGCCGGACTGGTGAGGACAGGATAAATAATATGGACAAAGGCGACGCCCAGAGCAACCTCCAGAGTAGTGACCAGGCTGCAGGTACCCACAGCCAGTGTGGCAACCACATCGCCTTCCTTGGTGCCCATCTCCACGCCCATGATCTCCTGGCAGCTGGTGACGCAGGGGATCTTGGTCTGGCTGACGTTGCCGGTGGTAAAGCCGATATAGGTACCGCCGGCGCCCAGCATGGGGGCAAAGGTAAAGGGCTCAATGATCTGGTTCATACCGAAAGCGGCCAGAACCGTGAGAACACCTGCGCCCACAGAGGCCCATTCAATGGATACTCCATACCGCAGACACACACCTACCACAGGGAAATACATGGCAATCAGCGCCATCAGCATGGAGATGCGTCCCCAGCGATGAACTTTACGGTCATAAGCGGAAAAGGCTTCATTATTGGCAGCTGCCGTTGTTTTCTCAGCACTCATTACGCCGTTCTCCTTTCAAAATGAAATTCACAATGGGCTCACGCCACCAGGCAGCAGGCGATAACGCCGGCTACAATGGCGATGGACAGGGCGAAATCTCCAATGACCGGATAGCGGCTCTTGAGCTTCATGCAGATGAACATGAACACAGCGCCGGTAACCGCCGCGACAAAGGGCAGCATCTTGCTGAAATCGGTGAAATAGGGAACATTCAGACGGGCAACCACGGCGGCAAAAGCGGCAGAGGTGCCGATAAGCAGGAAACGGCTGGTCTTTTTGGCTTTTTTCAGCGCCTTGTCATAGCCCTTGAGAGTCAGCAGGCAGTTGACGGGAGCCAGGCTCATGCCGATGTTCATGACCATCATAATGACCACGAAACCACCCAGGGTGCAGGCGGAATATTCTGTGAAGCCGGCAGCTTCCAGGCCGATGCCCGCCGCCATGGGCTCATATCCGCCGGCGCCGATGTTGGACAGACGGAGCCAGGGGAAGAATTTGCCCAGATTGGGGGACATGGCGATCATCAAAGAAACCAGAGAAAGGGCGGGGATGACGGAGATGGTGGCGGAGGTGGTGATACATTTTTTCAGCTTGTTTTTGTCCATCCCGATCTCAATTCCCTGCTTCCAGGCCATGATCATAAAGCGGAGCGCCTGCAAAACGATGACGCCCACCGGGACCAGGCAGAGTACAAACATAAATCCACTGTTGGCAACATCCAAGTAATTCATTGTTTCCCTCCTCAGTGATCTTTAGCAGCTGTATGGTTTTCATGGAGCCGGCAATGGAAAAGTGCCTCTGCCGGCTCCGGTCGGTCCATGGAAAACCGTTATATTATTGCTTCTGACGGTCTGTGAAGGTCATCAGCGGGAAAATCTTTCTCTTTTCCATCATCTTGGCTTCCAGCTTCTTGTCGCTCTCCAGCATATCATTGAGAGCGAAGTCACCCAGGAAGTCGATGGAGGCGTCGGCATTGATGTCCAGAACGCCCTGATTATTGGCCAGACGCACCCCTTTGAGGGCAAGCTCCGCGGCATCCAGAGCCATGGCGGTACCGGAAGCCATACGAAGGGCGCAGGCCAGCTTGGCGCCGTCGCACACCACACCGAAGACGTTGGGGATCAGGTTCTGGATGGCGTTTTCCGCCTGCTGCTCAGTACCGCCCTGGAGCAGGACCGCACCGACAGCCACACCCATGGTGGCGGCCACTTCGCAGGAGCACATGGTGGGCGCCTTGCCAATACGGTGGATCACAGCGGTAGCCAGCAGAGAGCTGATGACCAGAGCCCGCTGGAGGTCCTCCTGCTTGCTGCCCAGGTCCTTGGCCAGGCTGATCAGCGGCATGGAGGAAGCGATACCCACGTTGCCCTTTCCGCCCACGCTCATGATGGGGAGCGGAACGCCGGACATCCGTCCTTCGCAGGCAGCGGCGGCAGCGGCCTTGGCGCGGCTGACGGGGCTGGGGGTGGAGGTGGCCAGCAGGTTGCGTCCGATGCCGATGCTGACATCGTCATGGGTCAGAACATATTCGGACATCTTGGAGTTCATCTCAATGGCTTCCAGGATGAAATCGAATTTCTCAATGGGGGTGGTGGTGGCAAACTCATAGAAATCCTTGATCTTGTACTTCATCAGGGGAGTGTGACCGGCCCGGTTGAGGGCATCGGGCTCCTTCTCCAGCAGGACCTCGCCATTGCGGGCCTTGTAGATCAGGCCGTCCTGAGCGCCCTTGATGACAGCCACGCCCACGCCTTTGTCGGTCTCAATGGTAATCTTGCGGGCCGCGCCCAGATCCAGATCGTCTGTGGGCACCAGTTCCACCAGCTCAGCCACCTTACGGGCTTTCAGCTCGCCCTCGGGGGTAACGGAATGGAGGACCTCCAGTCCGGCGTTGGGATCACCGCATACCGCGCCCAAAGCGGCGGCCATCTCGGCGCCCAGCATCTCGGTACCAGGGAACGCCACATCGTCGCTCTTGGGACCAAAGCCTTCACAAACAATCTTTTTGATCTCACCGCCGATGGCGTCATAAGCCTGAGCGGCCACAAAGCAGATTCCGATGGGACCGGTGCAGCCCAAAGCGGGCTTCATTTCTTTGCGAAGAATTTCGTACAATTCCTGGTACTTCTCCATGTTGAGTCCTCCTTTTCATTCGTACGCATAGCCTTGTCTCCCATCCTGATGGAGCTGGGCAGACAAAGTATCGGTGTAAGACCGTCCTGGGCCAGGTCTTATGATGATCTTGTCTTGTTTCCCCGGGGCGTATCTTATGGCTACAGTATATTGTCTGACCACAAAAAAGTCAATCTGATTTTTGCATTTTCTCCATTAATACAAAATATTGTCATTAGTTTATGGATAATTTGCCCTATATTCATTTCTATATTACCGAAAAAGTGTACCAATCTCCAGGAAAATCCCCGTTTTCTTTACAAAGCTATTGTGTGATGATAAAATAATATTGTCCTATAAAACGCCACCGGCTTCAGGAGGGGAAACAAATGAGACAGGAAGTGGAGATCCTTCAGCCCGCTTTTTATGAAAAATTCGCTTGTATCGGGCCATCCTGCACAGACAACTGCTGTCATACCTGGGAAATCAACATTGATAAAGAACATTATTTGCTGTATAAAGCCCAGCAGGACCCCTCGTTCCGCAGTCTTTGCGCCCGTGTGGTGCATCGGAGGAAAAAAGACGGCACCCCGGAACAGTTTGCCTCCCTTGCCCTGGACGAAGATGGCCGCTGCGGCTTTCAGGACCCGGACGGAGGATGCCGCATCATTCGGGCACTGGGGCCACAGGCCCTTTCCCACACCTGTACCCTGTATCCCAGAAGAAAGGCGCAGTTTTTGCCGGGAATATGGGAGCTGTCCCTGTCTCTTTCCTGCACAGAGGCGGCCCGGCTGGCCCTCTTTTCTCAGGAGAAAACAGAGTTTGTATCCCGCACAAGGTCTGTGGATCCTCATGATCCTCTGGATGCCATGCCTCCTTTGGGCATTGGTCCCGGGGGAAAGCCTGTTGCGCCTCCTGTCTATGGTTCACCACTGCGCCAAGCCTGTCTGGAGCTGATCCGCTGCCGGGATTATCAGCTGCCGGAGCGGATTCTGGCGGTGGGGCTGCTGCTGCGCCGGGTGGACCGCCTGCTGAAAGATGGGCGGGACGGGGAAATTCCGGCGATGTGCGCAGGATTTCTCACCTCTGTGCAGAAGGGGGAATTCCAGGGCTTTTTCCAGCGGCTGGAGTACCATCCTGAGGCTCATCAGGCAGCTATGAGGCTGCCGGTGGCCCATCTGCTGGGAGGCGCCCGCAAACCGGTGCTGTGGCACCTGTGGCAGGCTTTGGAACCCTGGTGCGCCGCGGACCCCGCCACAGGAGAGTATCAGGCGGGCAGAGAGGCGCTGGATTTCCTCATCAAAACAGGCAAAGAAAAAGGGGACCCCATTTTGGAGTCCCTGGCCACAGCGGCGGAAAATTATTTTGTCAGCTACCTTTTCTCCAGTATGTTCCCCTTCCTGTACCGGGCGGAAGGCTTGTCCTTTGAGCACAACGGCATCCTGCTGGCCGAGCAGTACGCCCTGCTGCGGCTGCTGCTGGCGCTGGCCCCTCAGGCGCCTTGCCCTGAGGATCAGCTGATTCAGGCAGTGGTGAGCCTGGCCCGCCTCAGCCAGCATTCCGACCTGGGAGGGGATCTGCTGCGGCTGACCAGGGCGGTACAGCTGGACGGTCTTGCTCACGCCGCATACCTGCTGAGATAATGGAGCTCAGATACCGATAAACTGATAGACCTTTTCAAAATAGTGGACCATGATCTCATAGGCGCGGTCCGGGTCCTGATCCTTGATGGCGTCCACCATCTCCTCATGGAGATCCGGCCCGTCCTTGAAGTCAATGATCTCCGCCTGTGTTTCCAGCTTTTGAGCGATCACCGTCCGCAAAGAGCCCAGCAATTCCTCAATCACAGGATTTCCCGCCACTTTGGCAATGGTATTGTGGAAGGCGATATCCCTTTTCTGGCTTTCCATCTTGGTCAGACCAGGCTCCTTCATCAGCCAGCAGGCCCGCTCCAGAGCCACAATGTCATCAGGTGTAGCCCGCTGACAGGCCATGCGGATAGTGCTCAGCTCCAGAATCTCCCGCAGCTCGATCAAGGCGTTGATATCGCTGTCCGGCTGCATATTGATGATCAGCTTCAAAGGGTCCACCAGGCAGCCCTTGACCGCGTCCCCCACAAAGGTACCCTCATTGCGGCGCACCACCATCCGCCGCGCGGAAAGGACCTTCATACTTTCACGGATGGTGGAACGTCCTACAGAAAAACGCTCGGAAAGCTCCTTTTCGGTGGGAAGGCGCTCACCCGGCTTCATGGTGGAGATCATGGCCTCCAGCTTCTCCACCACCGTATCGGATAAATTTACTCTGCTGCCATTGGTTTGCATATGCCATGCCTCCTGTTGTCAAAAGCGCGCTCCCGGTATCCCATCGGCATCCGGGAGCGCCGGCTTTTTGCTTTTTATGATCAATCCTTTCTTTCAGTATATTGTCTGACCACGGTTTTGTCAATCTTTGTATTCCCTTCCGTTGCTCCTGAGAAAACGGTGTTTTTGCTGGAAAAGCCCTGAGAAAAGTTAGATAAATTGCTCCTTTACATCCGTATTGTATGATGATAACATATAAGTGTCGTACAATTATTGCTTAAAAACAATATTTTCAGATGAATGAAGGAGGCGCTCTCATGAGGCTGAAAAAGATGATCACCGTGCTGTCCCCATCTTTCGCCCTCACCTCCATTGTGGCCCTTTCCCCCGCCATCGCCAGCATTTCTCAAGCATTTCCACAAACCAGCATTTCGGCGGTGCAGTCCCTGACCACACTGCCTTCTTTGGTGGCCATTGCCATTATTTTGCTGTCGGGACGTCTGTCCTCTGTGGTGACCAAAAAGCGGATCGTCGCCTTTTCCATTGGTCTGATGATCCTGGGAGGACTGATGCCCCTGGTGCTGCATCAGCACTTTTGGCAGCTGGTAGCGGCGGCGGTCATCTTCGGCCTGGGCTACGGCGGCATTTCTCCCCTGACCACAGCGCTGATCCATGAACACTACAGCGCTCAGGAACAGCCTACCATGCTGGGCTTTCAATCGGCGGTCATCGGTATGGGCGGCGTGCTGTTCTCCTATATCGGCGGACGTCTGGCCTCCCTGTGCTGGTGGTATGCTTACGGCGCGTTTGTGCTGTTTATCCCCATCCTTTTCCTGGTGCTGATGCTGCCCAAGGGGGAGCTTTCTCCCCCTGTAAAAGGGTCGGGGCTGGGGGAGCTTTTGAATCCCTCCCTGCTTTTCTATGTGGGACAGTCCATCGTGTTCGCCATCTTCTTCTACATCCTGCAAACCAATCTTGCGCTGCTGGTGGCTGAGCGGGGTTTGGGAGGCTCTGAGCTTTCAGGAAAGATTCTTTCCTGTCAGTCGGCGGTGGGAATCATCTCCGGCGTATTGGGCGGACGGGTCCTGGGACGGCTGCGGGAGTTTTCGCTTCCGGTAATTCTGGCCTGCACCGGCATCGCCCAACTGATCGTCTATTTTTCCGGTTCCGCGGCCCCTCTGTTCTTTGCTGCCGGGCTGATCGGCTTCTTCTTCTCCATCCGGATGCCCGCGGGCTATCTGAAAGCTACCGCCTCGGTGACGCCTGCCGCCGCTACGCTGGCCATCTCTGTTTATTGCAGCTCCAGCCAGGTGGGACAGTTTCTCTCCCCTCCGGCGGTCAACAGTCTCAGTGAGCTGCTGAGCCTGACGCTGGAGCAGAAGTTCCTGCTGGGAGGCTGCTGCCTGTTGGGCGCGGCCATGATATCGGCGGCGTGGGAGCTGCGCTGCCGGGGCAGAAAAGCGGCGGAAACACCCCGCGGATAAAAATCCTCAGACAGTTTTTCCTCTCCGCCTCTCCTTTTGGGAAATACAAGAGGAAATCCGCGGAACACCAGCGGCCTGTATAACTGATGGTTTTTCTCAAAAGCTGCTTTAAAACCTTTTTGAGACTTTCCCCGACGGCATCGGGCCGCGGCATACAGCAATATATCCCCCATGGCTCTCCTTACAAGTGAGGCCGCTGTTTATCCTGAATCCTCCTCATACAGACAGATTCGTTTCCCCGCTGGTCTGGCTCCGGCGGGGAGACTTTTTCTTTTAACCGATCCGCAAAAGGCAGCTTTCTCCCCCAGCGCCATCAAGGAGAGTATACGGCCTCCCAAGGAGCAGGAACTCTTTCTTTTTGGTTTTGGCATGGAGGCTTTTCCTGCGCCTGCCCAAAGCCGGGCAGGCATTTTTCTCTGTTTGCTTTGCCGCAAATTTCCATCCCATCAGTTACAGGCAGAATTTGAGAATAATGGCCAAAAGCACTTTTTCTTTTCACACTGGCTTTGTAATGGATTCACAGAATATTTCCAATCCCTTTCCATAAAATTTCACTTTAACCCGCCCCTTCTCTTGAAAAAGACAGGCGGATAGGGTACAATAAAACAAACATCCCATATCCCCCGTTCCTGCCGGGACCCGGGGGAAGCCGACAATATGGAAAGAAAGATTGGTGATCGTATATGGGAATCCATCTGAACGAAAAGCATCTGGGCCGTTTCGTCGCTCCTCAGGAGATGCAGGCTATGGAACCCCTGGTGGGCGCCGCTGTCTCTCAGCTGGAGGCCGGAACCGGGCTGGGCAACGATTTTCTCGGCTGGCTCCATCTCCCCACCTCCTATGACCGTGAGGAGTTTGCCCGCATCCTTAAAGCGGCGGACAAGATCAAGGCTGACAGCGATGTGCTGGTGGTCATCGGCATCGGCGGCTCCTATCTGGGCGCCCGCTCCGCCATCGAGCTGCTTCGTTCCCCCCTGTACAACAGCCTGCCCAAGGATACTCCTGATATCCTGTTTGCCGGCTGCAACATCAGCAGCACCTACCTCAACGAAATTCTTACCCTGATCAAGGGTCGGGATTTTTCTCTCAATGTCATTTCCAAGTCCGGCACCACCACCGAGCCTGCTCTGGCCTTCCGTGTGCTGCGGAAAGCCCTGATCGAGAAGTACGGCGAGGCGGAGGCCGCCAAGCGGATCTACTGCACCACCGACAAGGCCCGCGGCACCCTGAAAGGTCTGGCGGACCGTGAGGGATACGAAACCTTCGTTATCCCTGACGATGTAGGCGGACGTTACTCGGTCCTCACCGCTGTGGGTCTGCTGCCCATCGCTGTGGCGGGGGTGGACATCGCCGCCATCATGGAGGGTGCGGCGGCCGCTGAAAAGGAATTGGCCGAGCCCTCTCTGTGCAAGAACCCCTGCTACCGCTACGCGGCGCTGCGGAACATCCTCTACCGCAAAGGCAAGAGCACCGAGGTCTTTGTCAGCTACGAGCCCGCCTTTGCCATGATGAATGAATGGCTCAAGCAGCTGTTCGGCGAAAGCGAGGGCAAGGACCAGAAGGGCGTGTACCCCGCTTCGGTCACCTTCTCCACCGATCTGCACTCCATGGGGCAGTTCCTCCAGGATGGCAGCCGGATCATGTTTGAGACGGTGGTGGACATCCAGAAGCCTAAAACCGACTTCTTCCTGGAGCCGGATGCGGAAAATCTGGACGGTCTGAACTTCCTGGCGGGACAGGGAATGTCCCAGGTCAACCGCCGCGCCATGGAGGGCACCATTCTGGCCCATACCGAAGGCGGCGTACCCAATATCGTTCTGGAGATGCCGGAGCTCAATGAGTTTGAGTACGGTTATCTGGTTTACTTCTTTGAAAAAGCCTGCGCCATCAGCGGCTATCTGATGGGGGTCAATCCCTTCAACCAGCCGGGCGTGGAAGCTTACAAGAAGAATATGTTCGCTCTGCTGGGCAAGCCCGGCTATGAGGATCTGAAGGCGGATCTGCTCCAGAAGCTGGGCTGAGAACACCGGTCCATCCGTCCGCTCCCCCCTAAATACACCAATTCAATTTTCTGAAGGAGGACTTTACCATGATTAAGCTGATTGTAGGAAACAAAGGCTCCGGTAAGACCAAAACCCTCATTTCCATGACCAACGAGGCGGTCAGCCATTCCGCCGGCAACGTTGTTTGCCTGGAGAAGGGCCTGAAGCTCACCTATGACATCACCCATAAAGCCCGTCTGGTGGATACCGACGAATACGCTGTGGAGGGCTTTGACGCTCTGTACGGCTTCCTGGCCGGACTGATGGCCGGTAACTATGACATCACCCACATCTTTGTGGATGCCACCCTGAAGATCGGCGGCAGAGACTATGAAGCCTTCGCCCTGATGGTGGATAAGCTGAACAAGCTCTCCGCCGCCAGCCATGTGGAGATCACCTTCACTGTTTCCTGCAGCGTGGAAGAGCTCCCCGAGAGACTTCACGAAATGGTCATCAACAAATAAAAAGTCCCCCTGACTCAAAAAGCACCGCGTTCCCAGGGAACACGGTGCTTTTTTGCGTGTGGAAAAGTTCAGCGCATTCCCGGCGGGTATCCACCATCCCAGTTTTTAAATCCGGTGTACCTGAGGCGGAGGAGAAAAATCAGGCGGATGTTCCGCTGGATACGCCTCCGGTTTTCCCATCTGCCGCGTCTGGAGCGGAATATAAAAATCACACGCCATCAGGGTATATGGCATGATTGTGTCCGATTTTAAATTCTGCTTGCTCTTGAAAACAGGTTTTTCTGCCGTCCGACATCATCCCGCTGTGGAGCCGGGCGCTTTTCTGTATGGGAAAATCCCCGGGAAAACACGGGAATACATAGAGCCGCAGGCAAATTTTATGCCTTTGGATGGTGAAGCTCCCCTTTTGAGGAGCAGTCCCTGACAGAAGGAAAGTTCCGTCCCTGAAAGACCTTGCAAAAGTCAGATATTAAAAAATATTCAGCTTTTTGCCCTTGAATGACAGAAAAGAACAGTGTATCATTGCAGAGTGGGAGAATATTTTTAATAGGAAGGAGTTTCCCTGTGTCCCGTTGGCTCAAAGGTGATTTTTCCCGGGAGGACTGGATCGTGGCGCTGGTCACCGGAGTCTTCGCCGTTATTTTTTTGATCGCAGGCAACCGCGTGGCGTCTGTCGATCCTATTTCCGCTGAGATTCAGGACCGCCCTGTACCGGCCAAGGTGCTCCAGGTGCTGGATCATCAAACTACCAGCACCGACGCCGGAGGCGGCATTGTGGTCAGCGGCTATAACCGCATTTTTTCCGCCCTTATCACCGGCGGTGACCAAAAGGGCGAAACCGTGACAGCGGTACAGAGTGTGGACGACCTGCTGGGTATTCAGATGGACCCGGTGGACCCTGGAGATCGGGTGCTGCTTTATTACAGCGATAACGGCAGCCAGATGGTCTGGATGGTAGGGGAATTTGACCGTACCCCCGCTTTGGGGCTCTTGGGCGGGGCTTTTTTGCTGCTGCTCCTTCTTTTCGGCCAAACCAAAGGGGCCCGCACTATTTTTACACTGGGGCTTACCTGCGGAGCGGTATTTTTTGTCTTTGTCCCGGCGGTGCTGTCCGGGCAGAATATCTACTTCTGGTCCAGCCTCATCTGCGCCTATGTGGTCTTTACCACTTTGGTCATCGTCAGCGGCTGCGGTCGCAAAACCCTCTGCGCCGGGCTGGGGTGTATGGCTGGCATCGGGGCGGCGGCGGCGCTGTCCCTGGTTTTGACCTCCTCCCTTCATCTGACCGGAATGGTGGATCAGGAAACCTCTTTTCTTTACTATCTGCGGCAGGATCGCCCCCTGGATCTGCTGGGGGTGCTGTATGCCGGTATCCTCATCGGCGCCATGGGCGCGCTGATGGATGTGGCCATGTCCATCGCTTCGGCCCTGTGGGAGCTGCGGGAAAACGGAGAGAACCCCACCTTCCTTACCTTGACCCGTTCCGGCTTTGCCATTGGGCGGGACATGATGGGCACCATGTCCAACACCCTGATCCTGGCCTATATCGGCAGCTCCATGTCTACGGTGCTGCTGCTGGCGGCCAATAACGACAGCCTGCGGGGACTGCTGAGCCGGGAGATGGTGGCGGTGGAGGCGCTCCAGGCACTGGTGGGGAGCATTGGTATTCTCCTGACCATTCCCTTCACCACCATTATCTGTGCCTGGCTTTATCTGCGGGGAAAAAGCCCTGGTCATAAGGAAATTGTGTCAAAAACCCCTGCCGGTTACCCGGGGGAAACTGGCGCAACTGACGACTTTGAAGGCAATTCCAGGTAAGGGAATAAAAATCCATTGCCTTTTTTGACTAAATGGGTATAATATTGGTTGTAATGATTGTAAATAAAAGTTTACTTTCCTGTTCTTCCTCTCCTTTGGGAAATGCAAACAGGGATTTTTGCCGGAGGACCGGCAGAATGGATGGTTGATGGTATGAGAATCGGTTTGGACATTGGTTCGACAACGATTAAATGCGTAGCGATGGATGAAGAGGGAAAACTGCTGTATCAGTCCTATGAGCGGCATTTTTCCCAGATCACCCAAAAGACAGCCCAGCTGCTCAGCCAGGTGCGGGAACGTTTTCCCCAGGAGCAGACAGCCAAGCTGACCATTTCTGGGTCTGCGGGCATGGGTATGGCGGACAGCTGCGGCATCCCCTTTGTCCAGGAAGTATACGCCACCCGTGTGGCCGCCAAGAAGCTGATCCCTGACGGGGACGTTATCATTGAGCTGGGGGGCGAGGACGCCAAGATCCTTTTCCTCTCCGGCAGCATGGAGGTACGGATGAACGGCTCCTGCGCGGGAGGAACCGGCGCCTTCATCGACCAGATGGCCACGCTGCTGGGTGTGTCCGCCGATGAGATGAACACCCTGGCACAGGAGCATGAAAAGATCTATACCATCGCCTCCCGGTGCGGCGTTTTCGCCAAAAGCGACATCCAGCCCCTTCTCAACCAGGGAGCCAAAAAGAGCGATGTGGCCGCCAGCATCTTCTATGCCGTGGTCAACCAGACCATCGCCGGACTGGCCCAGGGCCGGGAGATCACCGGCAAGGTCATCTATCTGGGCGGTCCCCTCACCTTCCTGCCTCAGCTGCGGGTGAGCTTTGACAAGACCCTTCATACCACCGGCGTCTGCCCGGAAAATTCCCTGTATTATGTAGCCATGGGCGCGGCCTTCTGCGCCAGCGAGGAGATCGATCTGGCAGCTGCTCTGGAGCGTCTGCAGCAGTACCACACCCAGGGCCGTTACGCCACTATGCCTCCCCTGTTCCACAACCAGCAGGAATATGAGGAGTTTTGTGCCCGGCACAACCGGGACGTGGCTGTCACCGCCGATCCCGAAACTTATGAGGGCCCTGCCTATATCGGCATCGACGCCGGTTCCACCACCCTGAAAGCGGCGGTCATCGATCCCCAGGGACGGCTTCTCACCTCTGTTTACCAGTCCAACAACGGCAACCCTGTTCCTCTGGTGCGGCAGTTTTTGCTGGACTTTTACCATCGCTATCCCAAGATCACTTTGAAGGGCGGCACTGTCACCGGCTATGGTGAGGACATCATCCGCAACGCCTTCGGTGTGGATTACGGCGTGGTGGAAACGGTGGCCCATTTCACCGCCGCCAAAAAGTTCCTGCCCCAGGTGGACTTCATTATCGACATCGGCGGCCAGGACATCAAGTGCTTCAAGATCCGCTCCGGCGCTATTGACAACATCTTCCTCAATGAGGCCTGCTCCAGCGGCTGCGGCTCCTTCCTGCAAACCTTCGCCAACGCCTTGGGCTACTCCATCGCTGACTTTGCCAAGCTGGGGCTCTTCGCCGACCATCCGGTGGACCTGGGCAGCCGGTGCACCGTGTTTATGAATTCCTCGGTCAAGCAGGCTCAGAAGGACGGCGCTTCCATTGAGAACATTTCGGCGGGTCTGTCCATCTCGGTGGTCAAGAACGCTTTGTACAAGGTCATCCGCTGCGCCAACGCCCAGCAGCTGGGAGAACATATCGTGGTGCAGGGGGGTACCTTCCTCAACGACGCCGTGCTTCGTGCCTTTGAGCAGGAGCTGGGGGTGGATGTGGTCCGCCCGGATATCGCCGGACTGATGGGCGCCTACGGCGCGGCCCTCTATGCCCTGGAGAAGGGCGCGGATTCCACCACCATGCTGGGTCTGGAGGATCTGGAGCATTTCACCCATGAGGTGCGGGCGGTGGCCTGCGGCGGATGCAGCAACAACTGCCAGCTGACGGTGAACACCTTCAGCGGCGGACGGCGCTTCATCAGCGGCAACCGCTGTGAACGTCCCGTCACCAAAAAGGCTCAGGATGACAGCGAGAACATCTACCAGTACAAGCTGGAGCTGCTGCGGAGCTATCAGCCCATCAAAGGCTCACGGGGCAAGCTGGGGCTGCCCATGGGGCTGAATATGTATGAGCTGCTTCCCTTCTGGTATGCCTTCTTTACCCGGCTGGGCTTTGAGGTGGTCCATTCCCCCGCATCCAACCGGGAGCTCTACCTCAGCGGCCAGAGCAGCATTCCCTCCGATACCGTCTGCTTCCCCGCCAAGCTGATGCACGGCCATGTGGAGGCCCTGATCCATGAAGGGGTACATACCATCTTCTATCCCTGCATGAGCTACAACCTGGACGAGGGGTTGGGAGACAATCACTATAACTGTCCGGTGGTGGCCTATTATCCCGAGGTGATCGCCGCCAATATGCCCGATATCGGCAAGGTGAACTTCATCACCGACTATGTGGGCATCCACCGGAGGAAGGACTTCCCCAAAAAGATCCACGAGATCCTCTGCCGTTATTTCGGCGATATCCCCCTGCGGGATGTCAAGGCGGCGGCGGATGAAGCATATGAATCCTATGACGCCTACTTTGTCCGGGTGCGGGCCCGGGAGAAGGAGATTGTGGACCGGGCCAGAAAAGAAGGACGGCCCATCATCGTCCTGGCGGGACGGCCTTATCATGTAGACCCGGAGATCAACCACGGCATCGACAAGCTCATTGCCGGTTTCAACGTGGCAGTCATCTCCGAGGATTCCGTCAGCTGCAATGTGCAGAAGTTCCCCACCGGGGTGCTCAACCAGTGGACCTACCATTCCCGCCTGTATGCGGCGGCCAGGTATATCGCCACCCAGCCGGACATGAATCTGGTGCAGCTGGTTTCCTTCGGCTGCGGCGTGGACGCCATCACCACCGACGAGGTGCGGGAGATCCTGGAGGCGGAAGGAAAGATCTATACCCAGATCAAAATCGATGAAATCACCAACCTGGGCGCGGTAAAGATCCGGCTGAGAAGCCTCTTTGCCGCCACCGGTCTGGAGTAAGGAGGCAAACCTTTTTGGCAAAGCTTGTTTATGATGAAAAGGGACGGCTGCTGTTTACCAAGGAGATGAAAGAGGAATACACCATCCTCATCCCCATGATGGCGCCCATCCATTTCGGCATCATCAAGACGGTGTTTGACAACAGCGGCTATAACGTGGTGCTGCTGCAGAATAACGGACATTCGGTGGTGGAGGAAGGGCTGAAATATGTCCACAACGACACCTGCTACCCGGCACTGCTGGTCATCGGCCAGATGATGGACGCCCTCCACAGCGGCAAGTACGACCTGCATAAAACCGCTCTGCTCATCTCTCAGACAGGCGGCGGCTGCCGGGCCTCCAACTACATCCATCTGCTGCGCAAGGCCCTGAAGAAGGCCGGACTGGATTACATACCGGTGGTGTCCATCAACCTCTCCGGCATGGAGAAGAATCCCGGGTTCAAGCTGACGCTGCCCATGATCCGCAAGATGATCGCCGGGCTGGTGTACGGGGACCTGCTGATGCTGCTGAGCAACCAGACCCGCCCCTATGAGATCCATAAAGGGGAAACCGACGCTTTGGTGGCCCATTGGGTGGAAAAGCTGGCCGGCCAGTTCAAGATCGGCAAGGGCTATGGCAGAGCGGAACAGAAAAAATATCTGGACAGCATCGCCCAGGCTTTCGCCGCCATCCCTGTGGACCGCTCCAAGCCCAAGGTCCGTGTGGGCGTGGTAGGTGAGATCTACGTCAAATACGCCAGCCTTGGCAACAACAACCTGGAAGCCTTCCTGGCGGAGCAGGACTGTGAAGTGATGGTGCCGGGGCTGATGGGCTTTATGCTCTTCAAGGTGGATAACCGTCTGGAGGATATCAAGCTCTACGGCGGCAACGCGGTGAAGTATGCCGCGGTCAAGACCTTTATGGACTATCTGACCAGTATGGAAACCACCCTCATCGAGGCGGTGAAGAAGGTACCCGGCTTTGTGGTGCCCTCCCCCTACAGCCATGTGAAAAAGCTGGTCAAAGGGGTCATCGGCTACGGCTGCAAGATGGGTGAGGGGTGGCTGCTCACCGGCGAGATGATGGAGCTGGCAGAACAGGGCTATGGCAACATTGTCTGCACCCAGCCCTTCGGCTGCCTGCCCAACCACATTGTGGGCAAAGGAATGATCCGCCGCATCACCTCCATCTTCCCCGACGCCAACATCGTTCCCATCGACTATGACCCCAGCGCCACCCGTGTCAATCAGGAGAACCGTATCAAGCTGATGCTCTCGGTGGCCAAGGAACGGCTGGCGGAAAAAAGCGGAGAACCTCAGCCGGCAGGGGTGTGAGGAAAAAAGACTGCCCACCGGCAGAATAGTAAAAAATGTCCCCTTCTGCGCCAATCCCTGACGATCGGCTCCGGGAGGGGACATTTTACAGCTGCTGGTGTGGGGACCGGCAGAGGGGCAGATAAAATTTTTGCTCTTTTTCCCCAATTCCGGCGAAAAAATTGACATCACCCGGCTTCTATTGTAAACTGGTAGCATACTGGAAAAAAGGGCGCGGTTTTTTGCCCTGTTCCAACAAATGACAACAATGAAAAACGGAGGTTTTTACAAGGCCATGGACCCTGACGCAGGTAGTTTCATACTGTTTCTGATCTTTTTGTTTCTAGGCTCGGTGGTGGTGCTCTGTCAGAATGCCATTATCGCCATTCCTGACAGCCGCATCAAAAAAGGAGACAGCGAGGAAAAAAATCAGCAGCTGGTGGAGCGGATGCTCCGCAGTCCCAGCCGGTTTTCTTCCGGTATGCGCACCGCTTATACCTTCTTCCATCTTTGCGCGGTGGCTTTTCTCAGCCGGTTCTTTGTCAGCCTTCAGCTGCTGCCGGAACAATACCGGGGCACGCCTTGGGGCCAGGGAGTGGAAGCCCTGGTATCCATGCTGGTGGGCACCCTGTTTATCCTCATCTTTTCCCGGGGCGTCCCCAGACGCATCGGCGCCCAGTCAGCGGAGCAGCTGGCTTATTCCCTGGCTCCTCTGGCCCGCCTGTTCCTGATTTTGTTTACCCCGCTGCGGATCATCATTGATTGGGCGGTGGGCGGTCTCTGCGCTCTGTTGGGTGCGGAATACCGGGAAGGACAGGAGAACGTTACCGAGGAAGATATCCGGATGCTCATG
Source organism: Angelakisella massiliensis (assembly GCF_900104675.1). GTDB lineage: Bacteria > Bacillota > Clostridia > Oscillospirales > Ruminococcaceae > Angelakisella > Angelakisella massiliensis. Next base: position 876,817 of record NZ_LT629945.1, read on the forward strand.
GATGTCAGCGAGGAGAGCGGCGGCATCAACCAGCGGGAGCGGGACATGATCAACAATGTCTTTGAGTTTGACTACCGCACCGCCAACGAGATCATGACCCATCGGACCGATGTGAAGTTCCTGGAGGAAGACGCTACCCTTGCGGAAGCGGTGGGCCTTTCGGTGCAGTTCGGCTTTTCCCGTATCCCGGTGGTGGGGGAGGACCTGGATGATGTCAAGGGTATCCTCAACGTCAAGGATCTGCTGCCCCTGATCCTCACCGATCCCGGCACTCCTTTTTCCCTGAAGGACTATATGCGGGAGGCGGTATTTGTGCCGGAATCCACCCGCTGCCGGGACCTCTTTTCCCACCTGAGCGCCAAAAAGGTGCAGATTGCCGTGGTGGTGGACGAATACGGTGGCACCTCCGGTATTGTTACCATGGAGGACCTGCTGGAATCCATTGTGGGCAATATTCAGGATGAGTACGATCAGGAGGAGGAGGAAGCCACCTGCGTGGCCCCGGACACCTACACACTGGACGGAGATATCGACCTGTCGGAGGTGGAGCGGCTGCTGGGGTGCGATCTGGACCAGTACCGGGAGGAGGATTACGAAACCCTGGGCGGCCTGCTCATCGGTCTGCTGGACCGGATTCCCGAGCCTGGAGAGCATCCCTCTGTGATGATCGACGACATTACCTTCACCGTTATGGAGGCAAATGAACGGCAGATTCTGAAAGTTGCGGCCAAAAAGCAGCCGGAACCGGAGGAGCAGACCCAGCCTGACGAGAAGGATAAAAAGCGGCGGTAATACCCCCCGCATATGACCATGAAGAATAAAGCCCCCGGCGAGAATAATCTCTCCGGGGGCTTTATATATGAAGACAAAAAGCCGCTCCCCAGCTTCCGCCGGAAAGCGGCCCTTTTTCAAAGATGTACCGCGGCTGGTTCAGATTCCAAAATCCTCAGGATCCATCGGATTTTGATTGACAGCCCCTTTTATGCCCGATTGGGGTCCATGTCTTCCCAATCTCCATCTCCCAGCAGCCACCTGAAAGCCCAGGCCCGCTCGTAAACCACACCCTGATTGAGCTTGCCGGGCATCCCTTTCCGCTGTGCTGCCGCCTGCCTGCAAGCCCATTGACAGCGGAAAGTAAGATCTGCCTGCTGCCAAATCTCTTCCTCCGTCCGATGGGGCCGGGCCGTCAGCAGCTTTTCCATACCGCCGCAATTCCATAACACGCTGCCGATTCCCGTGGCATTGCAGCCGCGGTCCGGGAAAGACAGTTCCCGGTGTCCCAACACCCACAGCAGCACCTGGCAGGCCTCATATTTCCAGGCAAAATCAATGGTGTCTCCCATGGGGGGCTTTTCATCTTCCAGATAGGCCCTCTCCCGGGAGGTGGTCCATTCCATCAAGCCCCCTCCCAGAGTTTGATTCAACCGTTCCACTACCTTCTTTGCCACCAAAGGAGCCGCGCCATTTTGAATCGTTTCGGCGCAGACAGCAGCCGCAAACAGCGCTGACGCCCGATGGGCGATCTCCTCAGCGGTCCGCTGGCAGGAGGGATGCTCCCCCACAAAAGCCGTCAGCTCCCGTGGGGTATCAATTCCACGGGCAGCCAGCAGCTCCCGGTTCTCACTTGTGGGGGAACTCTTTTGCCCATTCTCCCCTGGCTGTGCCGTCTCAGAGGTTCCGAACTCCTCCAGCTCTTCCTCTCCCACCTGGCTGTCCCCGGACGCTCCAAGGAGCAGCCTGCCGTCAGGCTGATACAGAGAACCATCCGCAGCCGCGGTCAGCGCATCCAGGCGGGCAGCGGCCATAAAGATTCCTCCCATCAGGCAGTTGGTACGGGCCTTCTCCTCCGTAGTCTCAAAGCGGATGCTCACCATTCCCTGAAACTTGGGCACACAGCTGAGCACAAAAGCCTTTGCCCGGGGATGGGAAGTCTCCATCCGGCGGAAAAAATTCACCATCTGTGCCAAATATCCTATGAGGAACACCGGATCATAGTACATTCTTACTGTCAGCGCTGTGCCGTCCATCAATTCCAGCTCAGCCATTTCCTGGCCGGACTGCTCCAGCTGATGGGGCGTTGTCTTTGTGATAAAAGGCGCCAAACCTTCCTGTACAGCCTTCAGCAGTGCTGTGGGCTCCCGAACAGGGGTGTAAAGATTCAGCTGTATTTGTGCCATGGATCAAAACCTCCAGTATGATCAGTCAATTTGCGGGGCAGGTAATTCGCATCTTTCAGGTGGAACCTGGGGATAAAAGCAGCCGTTTCTTACCGGTCTTGCTCCTTGTCAGTGACATCCACCGCTTCCACTTCAATCGGACCGGGGTCCCCAAAACGGTCCGCATAAAAATCCCGTACCATGCGGGAAACCAGCATGGATGTCCCCAGGCCGGCACAGCCCACCACCACCAGTGAAACGCCGATAAACCGGATGAGAAGCAGCGCCGTATCAAAGGGATTGGCCAGCACCACCGCACCCAGTATCAGCGTCACCAGCGCGGCAATGATGGTGCCCAGCCAGTAACTGGAGCCCATCCGCCGCAGATCCATTCCCGCCTGGAGCCGGTCCGCTCCCGCCACCAGCAGCAGCAGGCCAAAAAGCACCGGCAGGAAAGAGGCCACCATTTGCGGCCAGAACAGCAGAAATCCACCGCCGCCCAGGCACAGCAGACCCACTGTCAGATCCTGCCGCAGCAGGCCCAGGTAGCTGTCCCGGATAAAGTACAGCGCGATCCGAACGATCCCCACCGCCGCCAGAATGGCGCCCAGGACAAAGCAGATCAATCGGGTGGACAGATCGGGCCAGATCAGAAGCACCAGTCCCAGGATCAGGCAAATCCAGAACATCATACCGTTTTCAGAAAACTTTCTTTTTTTCATCCTGTTTACATCCCTTTCTTTCAGGCCTTCATCTCACAGAAAATCCGCCTTGTTCAGCGCAGCGGCGCAGCCATCCCTCCCGGATACCGCCCCGACAGCATCCTTTGGCTTCTATCCCTCAGAATGGCGAACAAATACCATCAGGTTTTCCCCCGACAGCTGCGGACTGTACTGAAAACCGCCTTCCTCAAAGGCCGTCAGCTGCTCAGGACGCTGCCAGCCCTCCCGGATGATGGTGCGGGCCATGGCGCCCCGGGCGCCTTTGGCGTCGGTAACGATGGTGCGGAGCTTTCCTCTCTTCCAGGTGAGAAAACGGCATTCTATCATTCTGTCCCCAGGGCGAAGAAAGGCGGAAACCGCCGAGCTGTATTCTTTGGACGCCAAATCCACCACCGGTCCGCCATCCTCAAAAGCAGCCTGATAAAAACCATCTCCCCAGAAACTGCGGAGCTTCTGATCTCCGGGGCGGAACAGACTGTCCAGTTCCAGACGGTAGGGCTCAATGCCGTCCAGGGGCCTGAGCGGTCCATAAAAAGCGCTGCACAGCACCAATTTTTCCTGGGCGTTTTCAAACTCCTGCCTGTTGAAGGTCTCTGCTCTCAGGCTCCGATAGACCATTCCCTGATAAGCCAGTATGGCTGCTGTACCGCCGGCATGGTTCAGCTCCATATCCCTGTACCAGCCGAAGGCATCCAGCGCCAGCTCCGGGTTTACCTTCAGCAGGCTTTCCAGCTGCCAGGGGCTCAGCTGCCGCAGCTGCTCCAGCAGCATCCCGGCTTGCTGCTGATATCTTGGCCGGGTCAGCTCAGGCAGCTGATCCGGTGCGCACCGGCGAAACCGGCGTGCCGGGGACAGGATTACTTTCATGGATCATCCCACCTCATTTCAGGCAGCCACATTGCCGCCGGGGCGGGAATGTGTCCGCTTCTATTGCTCAGTGTACCACGAACCGCGAGGAAACACAAATCCCATTTCTTTTTGGGGAAAACGGTTCTTTTCTCTTTTTCATCTTTCCCCAAAAATTCCTTCCGTCTCAGCAAAACCTCAGTATTTACCTGTTTTTGCTGAAAGCCTCATGCTTTATAAGGATTTTATACAATTAAAAAGAACAATACGCCTTTATTTTTGTGTATAATTGTAGTATAATGAGAAAAAGAAAGAAAGCTTTCTGAAAGGATGGCTCAAAGGGGGACACAGCAATGGCAAGGAATCCCAACCAGAAGCTGAAGCTTTTATATTTGATGCAAATTTTGCAGCAGCATACCGACAATGACCATGGTATGACCATTGCGGAACTACTGAGGGAATTGGAGCGCTACAATGTAACGGCGGAGCGGAAAAGCTTGTATGATGATATGGAGGCGCTGCGCAGCTACGGACTGGATGTACAGCGCACCGGGCATCGGTATTATCTTCTCAGCCACACCTTTGAACTGGCGGAATTGAAACTATTGGTGGACGCCATCCAGTCCTCCCGTTTTCTCACCCACAAAAAATCTCAGGAACTGATCAAAAAGCTGGAAGGGCTCACCAGCATCCACCAAGCCCGGATGCTCCAGCGGCAGGTTTATGTGACCAACCGCATCAAAACCATGAACGAAAGTATTTATTACAATATCGATAAGCTTCACAACGCCATTTCCACCAACCGGCGCATCAGTTTCCGGTATTTTTCCTGGAGCATCCGTTTTGACGGCGGGGAGCAGGTTCAGAAAAGGTACCGCCATGAGGGCAACCGCTACAGCGCCAGCCCCTGGGCTTTGTGCTGGGACAATGAAAACTATTACCTCATCGCTTACGACAGTGAAGACAAACAGACCAAGCACTATCGGGTGGATAAAATGAGCGATATTCAGCTGAGCAAAAGCCCCCGGGAAGGTCAGGAATTGTTTGAGCGCTTCGATATGGGCAGCTATGCCAAAGGGGTTTTGGGGATGTTCAGCGGCCAGGAAGAGCAGGTCCGTCTGAGGTTCCATAACGACCTGGCCAATGTGGTGGTGGACCGGTTTGGAAAGGATGTCTTTGTTCAGCCGGATGAGGACCGCAATCATTTTATCGCCGTCGTGCGGGTACAGCTGAGCCCGCAGTTCCTGGGATGGATCTTCGCCCTGGGGGATGGCGCGGAAATCCTTTCGCCCGAAAGCGCCCGCCAGGCCTTGCGGGAACAGGCCGACAAAGTGTTGGCTTCCTACGATCCTGTCACCGCCCAATAAGGGAAAGGCCCCTGGATCAAGGGCATCCGGCTGTTCTGAAACAAAAAAGTCCACAAAGTCCCGTTCCACTGTGCAGGGTGGGGCGGGACTTCTTTTTTTGACGCCTGTAAAAAAGGATTTTCCATGCCCAAAACTGCCTGTCTGGAACCTGAAACGGCTGCTGCGCACTGGTGCAGTCTCTTTGGCCAAAGGCTGTCCGCTTCACGAAGGAGAACATACAAGCTGTTCAAAAGCATTGGCTGCAAAGGGATTTTATTTAAAAGCATAAAACGCAGGATGTGGGGTTGCGTTTTATCCCCGCCCCATCAGACCGGAATACCGGGAGAATGGAAGCTGGTTTTGCGCCTCTTATCCAAAATGGGATGGGACATTCCCCCCAAAGCCGTGTTCCGTCTTTGGGGTACGCCGAAAATATCTTTTCCCCCAACAAACTACAGCGGCGGGCTTTCAGCCCGCCGCCGCATAAAGGGAAACTTTCCCCAAAGCTATTACATAGAGGTGGAATAGTTGGGCGCTTCCTTGGTGATGTAAATGTCGTGAGGATGGCTCTCCTTGAGACCAGCGCCGGTGATCTTGACGAACTGGGCCTTCTCATGGAGCTCGGCAATGGTGCCGCAGCCGCAGTAACCCATACCGGCCCGGACGCCGCCCATCAGCTGGAAGATGGTATCAGCCACAGAGCCCTTGTAAGGTACACGGCCCTCAACGCCCTCAGGAACCAGCTTCTTGCTGTCCTCCTGGAAATACCGGTCCTTGCTGCCCTTGGCCATAGCCGCCAGGCTGCCCATGCCGCGATAGACCTTGAAGCGGCGGCCCTGGAAGATCTCCTCCTCGCCGGGTGCCTCGTCGCAGCCGGCCAGGATGGAGCCCAGCATGACCACATTGGCTCCGGCGGCCAGCGCCTTGACGATATCGCCGGAATACTTGATACCACCGTCAGCGATGATCGGGATACCATACTTGGCTGCCATGCAGGCGGCGTCATACACAGCGGAAACCTGAGGTACGCCAACACCGGCTACCACACGGGTGGTGCAGATGGAGCCGGGACCAATACCAACCTTGACGCAGTCGGCGCCCGCTTTGATGAGGGCTTCGGTGGCCTCGGCGGTAGCGACGTTGCCGGCGATGAGAGCGATATCAGGATACAGGTGCTTGACCATCTGTACCGCCTTCATGATACCGGCGCTGTGGCCGTGAGCGCTGTCCATAACCAGTACGTCTACCTGGGCCTTGGCCAGAGCGGCAACACGCTCCTCCAAATCGTGGGAAACACCGATGGCGGCGGCACACAGCAGCCGGTCGGACTTGTCCCGGGCGGTATTGGGATACTGGACCGCCTTTTCAATGTCCTTGATGGTGATAAGGCCCTTGAGATGACCCGCCTCATCCACCAGGGGCAGCTTTTCGATCTTATGCTTCATCAGAATGGCCTTGGCCTGATCCAGAGTAGTGCCCTGGGGGGCGGTGATCAGGTTTTCCTTGGTCATCACTTCTTTGATTTTCACATCATAGCTGGTCATGAACTTCAGGTCACGGTTGGTGATGATACCCACCAGCTTGCCGTCCGCCTCACAGATGGGAACACCGGAGATGCGGTATTTGGCCATCAGCTCGTCCGCGTCGGTGACCATATGCTCGGGAGAGAGGAAAAAGGGATTGGAGATGACGCCGTTTTCAGAACGCTTGACCTTGTCCACCTCATCAGCCTGCTGCGCGATGGGCATATTCTTGTGAATGACGCCGATACCGCCCTCTCTGGCAATGGCGATGGCCATCTGGGATTCGGTCACGGTGTCCATAGCGGCGGTGATGATGGGAGTATTGAGGACCACATCACGGGCCAGGACGGATTTGACATTGACCTGATTGGGCAGGACGTCCGACTTGGCTGGAACCAGGAGAACATCGTCAAAGGTAAGAGCTTCCGGTCTGAATTTGCTGGCGAAATCAGTGTTAAGCATAGTTTCCTCCTTTGAAATCTTTAGTGATGACGGGACGGCGTAATGGGCCGGTTCCGATAGGTGATTAGATATTATTCTACCTGATGGCAGCTATCATTTCAAGAGAAATGTTCTCCGACAGAATACAACTTTTTCCGACACTTTGGAGGAAAATTAGCTTTATTACACAACTTCTGCTTTTTCTGTGGATCAGCTGCTGTCGGCGGACAAAATCGCCCCTGTGTCCCACGGCGGGGATGAGCTTCCGGCTTTCTCCAAACTGTCCGCTCTGTGCCGCCAGGGGGAGAATGAAGAGCAATGAAGCCACGTTTTTATTTATTATACCACACAACCCTGCCCTGGAAAAGGGATTGTCCCCCTTCTTTCCCTTCCTCAAAATCCCTTCTGCTTTTTACCGGGCTGCGGGTATGCCGTCTGTTTTGACAGCGGAAAAAGGACCTTTTCACCCACAGCAGCGCCGATCTCCGGGGGCGGAAGCCGCCTGGGGAAGACGATAAATCCTTTGAGCAGTCCGCGGTACTTGACAAGGAGGAAAAAGGGATTTACCATTCATATGTTAAGTATTGACACAGGAGGCTGGATGAATGGCAAAAGAATGGCTCAGACAGACAAGGCAGACGGCGTGGGAAGCCTATCTCAAACAGATCGACGTGGACGGCTCCTACCGCCTTGCCCGTAAAATGGAGCATTACCGCACCAATGAGGTGTTGGGCTACCGCACCGCCGGTTCTCAGGCGGAACGGCTGACCGGGGAAATGCTGGCCCGGGAGATGGAGGAGATGGGGCTTTCCCAGGTGACCCGGGACCCCTTCACACTGGATGGTTGGGACTTCAACCACGCCCGGCTCTCCTTCGTGGACCGGGACGGGCAAAAATATGTCTGCCAGCTGGGGGGCTATCAGACCGAATTTGACACAAACGGCCGCCATGAATATGAGATCGTTTATGTGGGCAGAGGAGCCGCCGAGGATTACCAGGGCTTGGATGTCCGGGGCAAGCTGGTGCTGGCGGAGATCAACCAGCGGGATGAGTGGTGGATCAACTTTCCCGCCTATCAGGCCCACCTGAAAGGGGCCACAGCCCTTATCGCCGTTCAGGACAGCGGCTACGCCCAGGTGGATTCCGCCGCCCTCAATACCCAGGACTTCTGCGGACCTAAGGAGGCTCCCGCTTTCTGTATGTCCCGGGCTGACGCCAACCGGATGATCCGGGCTCTGGGCATCACCAAGGGCACCGGCGGAAAGGTGTGGTTCAGCGCCAAGTCCACCATCATGCCCAAAACCACCAGCTTCAACGTCACCGGCTGTATCCCCGGAGAGGACCCGGAGCAGATCGTGCTGATGAGCGCCCATTATGATTCCTATTTCCATGGCTTCCAGGATGACAATGCTGCTGTGGCTCTGATGCTGGGCATTGCCCGGGCCCTGGTCAAAAGCGGCTACAAGCCCCGGAAAACCCTCATGTTCTGCGCTCTGGCTGCTGAGGAGTGGGGCGTCATCGACAGCCGGTACGACTGGAGCACCGGCGCTTATAACCAGATTTTCCGGGTCCATCCCGAATGGGCCGGAAAGGTGGTGGCGGACCTGAACCTGGAGCTGCCCGCCTTCTCCCATGACACCCGCCACAAGGTCCGCAGCGTCTACGAGTACAAGACCTTTCTGGAGGAGTTTATCCGCAACGTCCCCGAGCGGGAGTGTTATCCCGGAGGCGTGGGGGTCATCTGCCCGGTGCAGACCTGGTCCGATGACTTCTCCTTCTCCATCGGCGGGGTGCCCTCCATGGTCAACGAGTTCGGGGACGGCAGCTTTATGGAGACCCACTATCACTCCCAGTTCGATACCACCGACGCCTATGACGAGGATGTGTACCGCTTCCACCATGAGTTCTACGGCCTTTTGATGATGGCCTTTGACAGCACTTCGGTAGCGCCTCTGGATTTCTTCCCCCTGCTGTCCGCGCTTCACAGCACCATCAATATGAAGCGGCTGCCTTCGGAGCTGGCGGAAAAGCTGCAAAACGCCTGTGAAAGGGCGGGACAAGCCGCCCGTTTGGCAGCGGAGGAGGTCTGGCGGCTGGAGTCCCTCTGCGCCAGATATCCCCGGCGGGAGGATCAGCGCTCCCGGCAGCTTCATGACCGGGCCCGTGAGATGACCGCCGCTTTGTTAAAGGCCTTCCGCTTTGCTCAGGACAGCTTCACTCGTCTCACCTGGCACGACAGCGCCTGCTTCCCTCATCAGATCCCCCAGTACAATCTGGACCGGCTGGAGGGCGCCTGGGAGGCCCTGGAAAAGGGATGGCGCACCGAAGCGCTGTCTCTGCTGGCAGAAGTGGACAACAACTGTTATGTTCTGGATTTTGACCAGGAGGTATGCCGTTATTTCACCGACGCGGTGCTGCGGCAGCCGGCGGACCGGCTGATGTGGGGCGCGGGACGGATCGTGGGCTGGCAGGACCTGTCCCGTGTGATCCGTTCCCTGAAGGACAAAAAGGATCGCACCCCCGGCGCGTTCGCAGGGGAGAAAAAGGCTTTGGAACAGGCCCGGCAGGATCAGCAGCAGCTGCTGGAACGTCTGGCGGAGCAGGAAACACAGAACCTGCTGAAGCTGGCCCAGATGCTGGACGAAGCCAGAGGATAAGCTTTTGGCCGGCATCCCCGGGAGAAAGAGGCGCTTTTTCCCGAAAGTTTGGAGAATGCCGCCCGCAGCCTGACCAAAACAAACAAGATTGGAGCATTTATGGAAACAGACCGACTTTACCGCCTGGGGGAGCGGGATTTCCCCCGTATGGTAGAGATTTTGACCCAGTGCTTTGCCAAGGACCCCTTGTATTGCCATCTGATCCCGGACCCGGAAGTACGCAGCCGGGCCCTGCCGGAGCTGTTCAGCTGCGATATTGGCCAGATGATGTCTGATTGCCAGATCTACGCCGACAGCCCCGATATCAATGGCCTGATCATTGTGGATGATGAGAGCGAGCCCTATAACCCCCTGGAATACTACGCCAACGAGGCCTTTTATTCCCTGAAAGCCGACGCTTACCTGATCCGGGAGGACCTGTCCTTAAAAACCCTGTTCAATTTTCTCCGGGGCGGTCCTTATCTGGATTCCCGCTGGACCGACCGGCTGGAGCAGGACCAGAGGCTGCATATTATTTATTTGGCCGTCACCCCCGATCACCAGGGGGAGGGATTGGCAAGGAAGCTCCTTTCCGCGGTGCTGGAATACGCCGACCAAAAAGGATTGCTCACCTCTTTGGAAACCCATAATGTCCGCAACGTCTCCTTTTATGAGCAGTACGGCTTTCAGCTGTTTGACACCGTCTGCACCGACGGGGAACTGAAGCAATACTGCATGATCCGTCCTGCTGCCGGTAAAACCCTGGCGGACCACCTGTCCCCTGAGGTGCTGGAGCAGGTGGCTCCGGGAATGGAGCTGTAAAAACACCAAACCATAGTATACTGAAAAAAGCAGCGGCTCCGGAGCGATTGTCTCCGAAGCCGCTTTGAGCGTGCCGAAAAAATTCGGCACACTTCCAGGGGGACCCAGTCCCCCTGGATACGCCGCCTGGTTTCTGACGAAACCGGCGGCGATACCCCCGGTTTCGCGCCCCAGTGGGCGCGGGTCGTGGTATAGAAATCAGGCGCATGTCCCTCTGAGTGTGCCGAAGGAATTCGGCACACTTCCAGGGGGACCCAGTCCCCCTGGATACGCCGCTTGGTTCCTGACGAAACCAGCGGCGATACCCCCGGTTTCGCGCCCCGGTGGGCGCGGGTCGTGGTATAAAAATCAGGCGCATGTCCCTCTGAGTGTGCCGAAGGAATTCGGCACACTTCCAGGGGGACCCAGCCCCCCTGGATGCGCCGCCTGGTTCCTGACGAAACCGGCGGCGATACCCCCGGTTTCGCGCCCCGGTGGGCGCGGGTCGTGGTATAAAAATCAGGTACATGTCCTGATTTTTATGATTTTGAATTTTGCTTTTTCTACAGTCTCGAAACGGATAAACCGCCGGTGGTTTTTTCTCTACTTCTCCTGGCCCTGTTTCCAGAAGTCCTCCAGCAGCCGGGACAGGTCCTCTGCCGTGGAAACATTCTTCCATCCCTGCCAATGATGGGGGAACAGCAGCTGATAGTCCTTCTGAGGAAAGCGGCTGTCAATCAGCAGCACCACACCCCGGTCCGTCTCCCCCCGGATGACCCGTCCCGCAGCCTGCTGCACCTTGTTCATGCCGGGAAAACGGTAGGCGAAGTCAAAGCCCATCCCCCGCTGCCGCTGAAAGTAGTCCCGCAGCAGCTCCAGTTCGGGACCGATTTGGGGCAGGCCGGTGCCGATGATGGCCGCTCCCAGCAGCCTTTGCCCCTGGAGATCCACCCCTTCAGAGAAGATGCCTCCCATCACGCAGAAGCCCAGCAGCCGGCGCTTTCCGTCCAGCCGGGCCAAAAACTGTTCCCGGGCCTCCTCGTCCATATCCCCAGTCTGGCAGAGAATGGGATCATCGGGATATCGCGCGGCATATACCTCCCGCACCTGCTCCATATAACGGTAGGAAGGGAAAAAGGCCAGGTAACAGCCGGGACGGGCGGCAGTCATGGCATGGAGCATCCCGGCCACCGGCTCCAGGCTTTTCTCCCGGTCTTTATAGCGAATACTGACCTGTCCCGCCACCGCCAGGCACAGGTTTTCCCGTGGGAAGGGGGAGGCCAGGGACAGGCGCAGCGCCTCCTTGCCCCCTCCCAGAATATCCCGGTAATAATCCAGCGGGGAAAGGGTGGCGGAAAACAGCACCGTGCTGCGTCCGCAGGCCATCCGCTCCGCCAGCAGACGGGCCGGGTCCAGGCACAGGAGCCGGGTGACCACCTCGCTGCCGTGGCAGCTGTCCAGGACGATATAGCTTTCATCTACCAGCTCCAGAATTTTGAGGTAAAAACCCGCCTCAAAAAAACGTTCCAGCACCTGTCCCCGGAGAGGCGACGGCTCCCGATGCTCCTCCAGCCACTCTCCGGCGGCGGCATGAAAAGCGGCCACGCTGCCGGTCAGCTCCTCCTCCGGCTGAGGCAGGGTTCTGCTGCCCTCTTCCCCACAGGCTTTCCGCACCCGGACCAACTGACTGTTTAACTCCCGTACTGACCGGCGCAGAGGGCCGCCACCTTTGCCCAGGGCTTTTTTCAGCTCCAGAAACCGGGACTTTACCAGGTGCGCGGAATACATCTCCCGGGCCCGGTCCGGCAGGTTGTGGGCCTCGTCGATAAGGAACAGGTATTCCCCTTTCTTTTCCCCAAAGAAGCGCTGGAGGCTCACCACCGGATCAAAGAGATAGTTATAGTCACAGATGATGCAATCGCACCACAGCGACAGGTCCAGGCCCAGTTCAAAGGGACAGAGGCGGCGGGCCTTCCCCTCCTCCTCCAACAGGGCTCTGGTGAAGCAGTCCTCCCTCTCCAGCAGCTCCCACACCGCCGGACGCACCCGGTCATAGTACCCGTCGGCGTAGGGACAGACTTCGGGATTGCAGTCCCGCTGTTCCAGGGGGCAGATCTTGTCCTTGGCTGTGAGGGTGATAGTCCGTATTCTCAGCCCCTTCTGCCGCAGCAGATGAAAGGCATCCTCCGCGGCCTGACGGGTGATGGTTTTGGCTGTGAGATAAAACAGCTGCTCCCCCATCCCCTCCCCCATAGCCTTGACGGCGGGAAACAGGGTGGAGATGGTCTTGCCGGTGCCGGTGGGAGCCTGACAAAAAAGCTTGCTTTTGAGCTTGATGGTGCGGTATACCGCCACCGCCAGCTCCCGCTGCCCGGGCCGGTAACGCTCAAAGGGAAAGGGCAGCTGATGGATGGATTGGTCCCGCAGCAGGCTCCAGCTCTTTCGGCCTTCCGCCCATTTGCGGTTCTGCTCCAGCAGGTCCATCCCCCACTGCTCCAGCTCCTCCAGGGTCCTGCACCGGTAAAATTCCTTCCGCTCCCCGGTGTCCGCCTGATAATAGGTCAGCCGCACTCCCACCTGCTCCAGCTGCCGCTGACGGGCCAGCATCCAGCCATAGCAATATCCCTGCCCCCAGTGGGCGGCATCCCAGTCCTCGTCAATCAGCTCCAGGGGCACCGAGACGGTTTTGATCTCATCCACCACCCACAGCCCATCCTGGGGAAAGATGCCGTCGGCACGGCCTTCCAGGCAGTATTCCTCCCCGCCCAAAGATACGGTCAGGGAAAGAGGGACCTCCGCCTGGTATTCTTCTCCCGCCTCCTTTTGAAGCTTGCGATGGATCCGGCTGCCCTCCGCCGCCCGGTCCCCGCCGCCGAAGCGGTTGTCGATACTGCCGGTGTGGAGCAGAAATTCGCACAGCTGACGCACCGCCAGATGGATGCTTTCCCCCATGGCGTTTCCCTCCTTCCCCATTTTCTTTTTCCATTCTACCACGAAATCAAGGCGGGTCAATGTCTTTGATGCTGCCATGGCCTCTTTGCCGGTGTGAAAATGGGGACCCATATCATTGCGTATTGCGCCCCAAAGCCTGTGTCCTCCAAACCCGGAGCCATTCTTCCCTGCGGCCGGAAATCCGGAAATATAAAATGATAACAAAACGGCGTCCCCGGAAGCATTTCCGCTCTCGGGGACGCCGCTGTTCTTATCTTTGTAGGGTGCGGTCTGTTTTCACCCAGACCTTTTCCCTTCCTGGCTCAGACTGTCTCAGGCCGCCTTGGGGGTAGCGTACATGAAGTACTTGAAGCCCAGGGGAGAGGCCCAGGTGTTGTCCACCACAGGGCTGAGCATATAGATGTCGGTGTAGTAGTACAGGGGGCAGAGCATCCAGTCAGCGAAGATCATGTCCTCCGCCTGATGCATCTTCTCCATCCGCACAGCCTGGTCGCCGGTGGACTTGATCTCGGTGATCAGCTTGTCATACTCGGGGTTGGACCACTGAGCATCGTTGTTGCCGCCGCCGGTGATCCACATATCCAGGAAGGAGATGGGATCGTTGTAGTCGCCCAGCCAGCCGTTACGGGCCACATTGTACTCGCCGTTCTTACGGGAGTTGAGGAAGGTTGCCCACTCCTGGGAAACCAGCTCCACCTTCACGCCCAGCTCGCCCCACATGCTCTGGAGGGCTTCGCCGATCTGCTGGTGAGCGGTACCTTCGTTATACAGATACTCGATAGTGGGCAGGCCCTCGCCGTTGGGATAGCCGGCCTCAGCCAGGATCTCCTTGGCCTTGGCCAGGTTGTCCTCATAGGCCTCAAAGGAAGGATCATAATAGTCGCCGCCCACTTCGCGGAAGGACTGGGTGGGATCAGCGTCGCTCAGTGCGGGGGGAACATAAGCGCCGGCGGGAACCTGATCGGCCTTGCCCACGTTGACGCAGATCCAGTCACGGTCCACAGCCAGGATCAGAGCCTGACGGACCTTGGGATTATCCAGGGGAGCCTTCTGAACGTTGAAGCTGACATAGTAGGTACCGATCTGGTCCATGACATAATAGTCCTCATTGGGCTTGAGGGCATCGATCTCGTCGTTGGGAACGGTATCTACAAACAGAACCTCGCCGGTCTTGTAGGCAGACAGCTGGGCCACATCATCCTCCACCAGGTTGAAGCGGATGGACTCCGGTCCCAGAGCCTCCACGTTCCAGTAGTTCTCGTTCTGGACCATGGTGATGTGGGAGCCGCGCTGCCACTCGCTGATCTTGTAGGGGCCGTTGCCGATGTAGGTCTCGGCGGACAGAGCCCACTGCTCGCCATTGGCCTCAACAGTGGCCTTCTGGACAGGCATATAGGTGGGGAACGCAGTCAGCTCCAGGAAGTAAGCGGTGGGAGCGATCAGCTTGACCTCCAGGGTCTTCTCATCCACAGCGGTGACGTTGAGCTTGCCGTCGGCATAGCCGTCGATGCACTCAAACATGTAGGAATAGTCGGCAGCAGTGGCGGGGTCGATGGCTCTCTGCCAGGAATAGGCGAAATCCTCAGCGGTCAGAGGGGTGCCGTCGCTCCACTTCAGGCCGTCCCGAAGGGTGAAGGTATAGGTGAGGCCATCCTCGCTGAGGGTGTAGCTCTCAGCCTGCGCGGGCTGAGGAACACCGTCTTTGTCCAGCGCAAACAGGCCCTCGAAGGCATGGGCGATCATGGTACCGCCGTCCACGGTGGAGTTGAGGGCGGGATCAATGGTGTCGGGATCGGGACCAACGACCACAGACAGCTCCTTGCCGTCCCAGCTGGTAACGGGAGAAACAGCGGCAGTGTTCTGCGCGGCGGAGCTTTCGGCACCGGATTCACCGGCAGCCTGAGAGCTGCTGGAGGCAGAAGTGTTGCTTCCGCAGCCGGCGACGCTGACTACCAGCATCATTGCGGCCAGAAGCAGTGCAAGTTTTTTCATTTCTTTTTCCTCCTGAAAGAGTTTGTTGCCCGCCGGGGATCAGCATCCCGGGCAGGTTTTTCTTTATTTCAAAAGCCATGTAAAAACAACGGCTTTCAAAAACAGACCTTTGGGCGTACCTTTGTCTCAAAATAAGAGGCTTTATCCTCCAGAGGGCCTCAGTTGATCTTGTCCAGATGATGGCAGGCGGCATAGTGACCGCTGGAGACCTCCCGGAACTCCGGCTCCTTCTGGGCGCAAAGCTCGGTGGCATAGGGACAGCGGGTGCGGAAACGGCAGCCGGAAGGGGGATTGAGGGGGCTGGGGACGTCTCCCTGAAGGACGATGCGCTTGCTGGCCCGGCTGGTCTTGGGGTCGGCAATGGGGATGGCGGAGATCAGGGACTTGGTATAGGGATGGAGGCTGTGGAAGATAACTTCATTGCTGTCCGCCAGCTCCACCAGCTTGCCCAGGTACATCACGCCAATGCGGTTGGAGATGTGCTTGACGATGGACAGGTCATGGGCAATGAACAGATAGGTCAGGCCCATGCTTTCCTGCAGGTCCTCAAACATATTGACCACCTGAGCCTGGATGGAAACGTCCAGGGCGGAAACCGGCTCGTCACAGACGATGAACTCGGGACGCACCGCCAGCGCCCGGGCGATGCCGATGCGCTGCCGCTGGCCGCCGGAAAACTCATGGGGATAGCGGTTGGCGTGTTCGCTGTTGAGGCCTACCCGGCGGAGCATCTCAATGATGATCTCCTCTCGCTCCTTTTTGGTGGCGGCCAGCTTGTGGATGTCCAAAGGCTCGCCTACAATATCCGCCACCGTCATACGGGGATCCAGAGAGGCGTAGGGGTCCTGGAAAACGATCTGCATCTTGCGGCGGTAAGGGAGCATATCCACATTGGTGATGTCCTTGCCGTCATAGATGATCTTGCCGCCGGTGGGCTTGTACAGCCGCAGCAGGGTCCGTCCTGTGGTGGTCTTGCCGCAGCCGGATTCTCCCACCAGGCCCAGGGTCTCTCCCTTGTTGATAAAGAAGGAGACATCGTCCACCGCTTTGACATATTTCTTTTTGAACATGGAGGAACCCACATCGAAATACTGTTTCAGGTGTTCCACCTCAATGAGTTTTTCACTCATGTCCGGTCTCCTCCTTTCCGGGCTTCAAATTCCTTCTTCTGGGTCAGCCAGCAGGCGCTGTAATGATCCTCAGAGAAGTGGGTATAGGGGGGCATTTCCCGCAGGCAGATCTTCATGCAGGATTTGCACCGGGGGGCGAAGGGACATCCGGCGGGAGGATTGAGCAGGTCCACCGGCTGACCCTCAATGGGCACCAGGCGTTCATGCTCGGTGGCGTTGAGCTTGGGGATACTGGTGAGCAGTCCCCGGGTGTACTCGTGCTGGGGATTGTAGAAAATATCGTCGGCGGTGCCGTATTCCACGATTTTGCCGGCGTACATGACGGCGATCTTGTCGCACATATTGGACACCACGCCCAGGTCATGGGTGATCATGATGATGGACATACCGATTTTCTTTTTCAGCTCCATCATCAGTTCCAGGATCTGCGCCTGGATGGTCACATCCAGTGCGGTGGTGGGCTCATCGGCGATGAGCAGCTTGGGCTCACAGGCCAGAGCGATGGCGATCATTACACGCTGGCGCATACCGCCGGACAGCTCATGGGGATACTGCTTCAGACGCCGCTCCGGCTCGTTGATGCCCACCAGGCTCAGCAGCTCCACCGCCCGGGCATGGGCCTGTTCCTTGGTCTTGTTGGTGTGGAGGCGGATCACCTCACAGATCTGGTTGCCAATGGTATAAACCGGGTTCAGCGAGGTCATGGGGTCCTGGAAGATGATGCTCACTTCCTTGCCCCGGATGGAACGCATCTCCTTTTCGGTCATCTTGTGGATCTCATGACCGTTAAAGTGGATCTCGCCTCCCACAATACGTCCCGGATAAGCGGTCAGACCCATGATGGAATAGGCGGTGACCGATTTGCCGGAACCGGATTCTCCCACGATGCCCAGTACGTCTCCCTGCTCCAGCTGGAAGGAAACGTCATTGAGGGCCTTTACTTCACCGGCAGGGGTGAAGAAGGAGAGGCGCAGATGTTCAATATTCAGCAAAGGCTGGTTGCTCATAGATATTCACCTCTCCTTTCGTCAGTTTTTCAGTTTGGGGTCGAAGGCGTCCCGCAGACCATCACCCAGAAGGTTGAAGGACAGAATGATCAGGGAAATCATCAGCGCGGGGATCAGCAGCCGGTGAGGATAGGAGCTGATGCCGCCGATGGCCGCCGAGGCCAGAGAGCCCAGGGAGGTCATGGGAGCGGCCACGCCCAGGCCGATGAAGCTGAGGAAGCTCTCGGTAAAGATGGAGCTGGGGATCTGCAGGGTGGTGGTGACAATGAGGGTGCCGATGCAGTTGGTCAGCAGATGCTTGCGGATGATATGTCCGCTGCCCGCGCCCAGGGCCTTGGCGGCGGTAACATACTCCTGCTCTTTGAGGATGAGGATCTGGCTGCGGACGATCCGGGCCATACCCACCCAATACAGCAGGGCAAACACGATAAAGATACATACCAGACCCACACCTACCGTCTCAATCCAGCCAAACATGGCAGGATAGTCCGCCGCCAGCTGTTTGAGAGGATACTTGAGGGTAACACTCAGCAGAATGATGATGAGGATATCCGGCACGGTGTAAATGATATCCACCAGACGCATCATCATCATATCCACCTTGCCGCCGAAGTAGCCGGCGATGGCGCCGTACAGCGAACCGATAAACAGGATAATGACACTGGCGGTAATACCTACCAGCAGAGAAATGCGGGTGCCCATCATCACACGGATCATATAATCACGGCCCATGTTGTCGGTACCCAGAATGTGGGGAAAGGTGGAAAGCCCCTTGCTTTCCGCCAGGGCCAGGGCCTTTTCCGGAATAGGCTCCATCATGCCCAGGTTTTCCCGTCCCCGCAGCTGCTCGTCATAGGAGTAGGGATAAAAGATGGGCAGTATAAAGGCAAAGATCATCACCAAGATGATGACTACCAGGGAGACCATGGCTACTTTATTTTTCAGCAGACGGCGCATTCCGTCCTTCCAGAAGCTGACGCTTTCCCGCATCACCACCAGGCTTTGCTTTTCGGTCTCGTCGGCGGGCAGGAAGTCGGAAACATCCAGCTGCACGCTCAGGGGATTCTTTTTCATTTTTTCCTGTTCCATTTTTTCACCGCCTTACTTCAGTTTGATCCGGGGATCAATGAGCTTGTACACGATATCCACGATGACGTTCATCATGATGATGAGGAAGGCCAGGAAGATGGTGGTGCCCATGATCAAAGGATAGTCACGGCTGGTGATGGAGCCGATGAACTCGCTGCCCAGCCCCGGGATGGTGAAAATTTTCTCAATAACAAAGGAACCGGTGAGAGTATAGGCCAGCAGGGGACCCAGATAGGTGACAACCGGCAGAATGGCGTTGCGCAGGGCATGCTTGAAGAGCATGACAAACTGGCTCAGGCCCTTTGCACGGGCGGTGCGCATATAGTCCTGACCAAGGACGTCCAGCATACTGGAACGCATCAGCCGGGAGATATAGGCGGTGGGATAGAAAGCCAGGGCGATACATGGCATGATGTAACTGAGCGGCCCGCTCAGGCCCATGGTGGGCAGCCAGCCCAGCTGAACACCGAAAGTAACCATCAGCACTGTGGCCATAACAAAGCTGGGGACGGCAATACCGCAGGTGGCCACCACCATAATGATGTTGTCCAGAGGCTTGCCCCGGTTGAGAGCCGCCACAGAACCCAGGGGAACGCCGATGAGCACCGCTCCGGCGATGGCGATGCCGCCCACCTTGGCGGATACGGGAAAACCGGTGGCAATGATATCATTGACCTCCAGGCCTCTCTTTTTCAGAGAGGTTCCCAGGTCGCCGTGAATGAGACGCTCCATATAATTGACGTACTGTACCGGCACTGGCTGATCCAAACCGTATTTAGCCTCCAACGCGGCCAGTGTTTCAGCAGACGGAGCCTTCTCGGAGAGGAAGGGCCCGCCAGGGACGAGGAACATCAGGAAAAAAGTGATGGTCGCCACCAGGAAGATGGTCACAATGGCGGAGAGCACTCTCTTGATGATGAATTTGCCCATCTGTAGTCACTCCTTCGTTTTTCATTCCCCCCGGACCGCGTCCTCAAGGGGTTTTGTGCTTTAGACAAAAACACACGGCCGCCGGTGTCCCGGCAAAGCCGTTGTCAGGATCGCTTTTATGCATAATCAGGAACCTGTTTCCGTCGCAAGCGTGTTACCGTGTTATGATACCCGATTTTCATCTTCATGTCAATTTTCAACAATTTCCTTTCATCAGCCAATCCGCAGAAAAACGCGCCAAAATCTTCATGAAATAGACAAAATAAGGCCATTTTGACGTTTTAGGGTGGATTTTTTTCCTTTTTACCAAAAATCTTTTCCAGATGATTTTTATGGAAGACTTATTTTGAAAGTGGAAAAAAGAAAGTTAGAATCCTCCATTTGCACACAATATAAATACATATTGTATTCCTACAAAAGAATTATACAAGTATACACTGTGCCAACCTGCAAATATACAAATTGTCAGTAACCCTGTCCGTCACGCGGCAGGCATTTTACTTTTTTTACCATTATCTTTTTTGTGCACAAATATCATTTTATGCAACCACAAACTATGCAACATAACAATTTTGCAAAAAATATCTTTTTTGTACAAAAGTGGTTTTCCTTTTGTATCATATATTTCACATTTTCCCAGTGTCCATGTGGGAAATACAACTCTCTCCCATTGCCTTTTCACCAATGTTCTGCCTTCCAGAAGAGTGTGCTTTATCCTGCATTGTAAACTTTATTTTTATTTTATGTTGACAATTAGGACGGAACATGGTATATCTATGACAAAGAACTTTCATTGCATATGGAAAGGAGCATCACTCTCCATGGAACATTCCACCCAGAATAAAACCCGGCAGATGGCTGCCTGTGCCCTGTTCGCCACACTAATGGCTGTGTGTTCTCAGATCCAAATCCCATTGCCTATGGTGCCCATCAACCTGGCCCTGTTCGGCGCCTATCTGGCAGGAGCAGTGCTGGGGCCCCGGCTGGGAGCCCTGAGCGTGACGGTCTATGCTCTGATGGGCGCGGTGGGCCTGCCTGTTTTTGCGGGGTTTGCCGGCGGCCTGGGCACCCTGCTGGGTAAAACCGGCGGTTATATTTTAGGCTATATCCTCACCGCCTTTTTGGTGGGACTGCTGACGAAAATTTGGGGTCACAGCTTCAAGGCTCTCATTCCCGCTATGGTTCTGGGCTGTCTGGTGTGCTACCTCTTTGGAACTGTGTGGTTTATGGCTGTCACCCGGTTGGGATTGTGGCAAAGCCTCATCTACTGCGTATTCCCCTTCCTCCCCGGGGACGTGGTAAAAATCCTCCTGGCCGCTGCCGTAGTGCGCCGCCTTCAGCAGCCTTTGGCCCGTATGGGTTGGAGCTGGTGCTGAAAAGATCTTCCTTTCTCCATGGGATTGGGAAAAGATTTTCCACAGAAACGCCCATGTCCTGTTGAAAAGTTTCCTTTGCCGAAATATATTAAAAAACCGGTCCCCTTCCTGCAAACTCACTGGAAAGGGCGCCGGTTTTTCACCTTCAGGGGGCTTATACAAACTTGGAACTTGTTTTTTTGTTTACCGCCCCCCCTGTTTGAAGCGTCGGATTTTACCTCCCAGTGAGCGCAATAGGCGGCAGGATGATTCAACAGGGTTGAAAACAAGCTGGGGGCGGCGTTTACCCGCCGCCCCCTTTGGCCGCCTTGTGCGGCCATTTTTCCACCCAAGCAGCGAGTGGATTGTCCGGCTTTACCCGAACAACCGGCGAGCGGGCGATACCACTTCTGCCAAAACAGAAGCAGAAGCCATTCCTCCATCCGTTCCCCTTAACACTGAAAGATACCAGCCAAAACAGCGGCAGGCACTTTCTCGGACTAACCCACTCGCTATTGCCACAACAATGGGATTCCAAAGGGACGAGTCCCTTTGGGCGCATCCCCTACAGTACAAACTTATGGTCAGCGTTTACCTGAAAAGAAGAACCGACTGCTGCCCAAGCAGCGAGTGGATTGTCTGGCTTTACCCAGACAACCGGCGAGCGGGCGATACCACCTCTGCCAAAACAGAAGCAGAAGCCATCCCTCCACCCGTTCCCCCTAAGACCGAAAGGTACCAACCAAAACTGCGGCAGACTGTTTGCCGGACTAACCCACTCGCTGCGGCCACAACAATGGGTTTCCAAAGGGACGAGTCCCTTTGGGCGCATCCCCCGTGACACCAGCTTCCGCCCGGCAGACATCCGGGACAGAGAGCAAATTCCCCAAAAGGAGCGAGTCCCTTTGGGCGCAACTTTTCCCAAACAATTGAAGGGCCCTGCAAAAAGCAGAGCCCTCTTTTTTTATTTCAGATTATATACTTTTCGTAAACAATTTGTGATTTTTATACATATAGTTTATTCCAGACAGTACCGTAGCTACTACCACCAGCACCATTCCCACCTGATAAATCAGGGTGAGGGGACCACCGATCATCATTTCCAGAGAAGCCAGCCACCGCAGCAGCAGGGTATAGACGATCCAGAACATTTGCAGCACTGTTTTGACCTTGCCCCAAATATCGGCGGCGATGACCACTCCTTTCTCCACGGCGATCAGCCGCAGGGAGGTGACCATAAATTCCCGGGCCAGGATGATAACGATGACCACGGCGGGAACATCCTGCACCTCCACAAAGGAAACCAAAGCGGACATCACCAGCAGCTTATCCGCCAGAGGGTCCATCAGCTTGCCGAAGTCGGTCACCAGATTCCGCCGCCGGGCAATCTGCCCATCCAGGGTGTCGGTAATAGCGGCCAGAGCAAAGGTGAGCAGCGCCAGCAGCTCATTGCCGGGGACGATATCCCACAGCAGAAAAAACAGAAACAGCGGAATCATGATAATCCGCATCATCGTCAGTTTGTTGGGCAGATTCATTGCCGTCTCTCCTTTCAGCGGGCCACACCCACCAGATCATACTCCCGGCTGCCGGTGATCTCCACCGGTACCAGCTGTCCGGCAGACAGCTTTTCCTTGGATGTGAAATAAACCCGTGTATCAATGTCGGGGGCGTCCATATAGCTGCGGCCATAATAACGGCCTCCCTGGCGTCCCTCCACCAGCACATCCAGCACCTTACCCTTGCAGGAGCGGGCAAACTCAAAGGCAATATCCATCTGCAGCTCCATTATCCGGTCGGCCCGGTCGGCCCGAACCTTGGGATCGATCTGATCCTCCCGCTCACCGGCGGGGGTATCCTCCTCCTGGGAATAGGCGAAGCATCCCAGCCGCTCAAACCGGGCCTCAGTCACCAGCTGGCACAGCTCCTCAAAGTCCTCCTGAGTCTCTCCGGGGAATCCGGCGATCATGGTGGTGCGGATCACCACACCGGGGATCCGCTCCCGCAGCTTTTTCACCAGGGCGAGGATGGTGTGGCGGTCCCCCACACGGTTCATCTCCCGCAGGACCTTGCCGCTGCCGTGCTGTACCGGGATATCAATGTACTTGACCACCTTGGGCTCTTTGGCGATGGCGTCAATGAGCTCATCGGTGATCCGCTCAGGATAGGCATAGAGGATACGGACCCAGTCCACCCCTTCCACCTGGCACACCTGATGAATCAGCTCCGGCAGCATATATTTGCCGTACCGGTCCAGACCGTAGCGGCTGGTATCCTGAGCCACCAGGTTCATCTCCCGCACACCCCGAGCCGCCAGACGGCGCACCTCGGTCATGATGTCCTCCATGGACCGGCTGCGGAAGCCACCCCGGATCAGGGGAATGGCACAATAGCTGCACCGGTTGTCGCAGCCCTCCGCCACCTTGATGTAGGCGAAATAGGGGGGATTGGCCAGAATCCGCTCTCCTTCCAGCCCCAGGTCCTCCTTGGGTCCAAACTCCACCACCCGCTGTCCTTCCAGGGCTTCCCGGATGGCCTGTACGATATGGCTGTTTTTGCCGATGCCCAGCACCACATCCGTCTCGGGGATCTCCTGCGCCAGCTCCTGCTGATACCGTTCCGCCAGACATCCGGTGACCACCACCGCCCGGAGGCGGCCTTCCTCCTTCTTGCGGCAGTACTCCAGAATGGTATCGATGGATTCCCGCTTGGCATCCTCAATAAAGCCGCAGGTATTGATAATGACCACGTCACAATGCTCCGGGTCCCCCACTACCTGCCAGCCGCCTTCCACGATCATAGCCATCATCAGCTCGGCGTCCACCTGGTTTTTGGAGCATCCCAGAGAAATCATTCCCACTTTGATTGGATTCATCAGTTCTCGTTCCTTTCCCCCTGTCTTTATGGGAACAGGGTGTTGTTTCTATTCTTTGGTCTCAGGGCTTTTCCCGGGAAATAAAACCGGTCCCACCCTGTCAATCCTCTTATCAAACATCACAGCTTGCCACTATCTGAAAAATAAAACATCCCTCTGCGCGGAATCCTTATTATGGACCCGGCGCCCGGAAGGAGAAAGCAAATCCCTTCCCCCATCCATGAAAAAAGCATTTCCCAAACGCCCCGGACATGGGGATTTTCCACCGTTTTTTCCTTTGGCTGTGAAAAACAGGAGAACAGCTCCCCATCATTCCAGCAGAAGCGCCTTGCAGATACCCATCTGCTCCCGGAGCCAATAGGTAGGCAGCAGACCCCAGGGGGTTTTGGATGGAAGGCCGGTGGGCTCCAGCCCCACGCGCCGGGCGTAAAGCTGCCCACGCAGCTGATGAAAACCATCGCTGACGATCACCACCTGAGGACCCAGCCCAGCCTGTTTAAGCAGGGGAGCTGTCAGCTCCAGATTCTCCCGGGTGTTGGAGGACTGGTTTTCCACCAAAATCCGGTCCGGGGAGATCCCATGCTCCTCCAGCCAGCGGGCGGAAACCTCCCCCTCGCTGCAGGTTTCCCGGTCCCCTTTGCCGCCGGTGACCACCACCATGGCCTCAGGCTGCTGTTCCAGGTAAGACAACGCCTTTTCCAGCCGGTACCGAAGCATCCGGGAAGGCTGGTCCCCTATGGTCAGGCATCCCAACACCACCGCTGTGGCCTGCTGTCCCTGAACAGGGGGATGAAACCATCCCGCCTGAATCATCACAATGGAAAACAGTCCCTCCACCGTCAGCCCCACCCCCAAAGCCAGAGATAACAGCCGGTGAAGTATGGGAGCGGCTTTGCTCTCCTTCAGCCAGCGCCTTAAAGCAGGCAGGCGGGAGGCCCGGTCAGGAGACAAAAACAGCACCTTCATCCACAGCGCCAGAGCAAAAAGAAGCATCACTGCCACGCCGGGATGAAAAATGCCATAAAATACAGGGGGAATCAGGCCAAAAAACGCAGCCAGTATCCCTGCCCCTTCCCAAAGGCGGAGGAGCCGGGGCGCGGCGGACTTCTGCTTTACGTTTCCTCCCATTCTTCCTCCTCCAGCCGCTCCAAAGCCTGTCGGATCACCCCCAGGGAAAAACCCTGGCGCTGGAGGGCGGCAATGGTCTTGCGCACCCCGTCGCTGTCTAAAAGGCGGGAGCGGTACTTCTTCTTCACCAGACGCAGGGCCGCTTCCAGATCGCTGTCCCCGTCAAACTGCTCCAAAGCCTCCTCCACCGCCCCGGGGGGAAGCTTCCGCTTCTTCAGCTCCAGCCGCACCCGGCTCAGGGACCAGCCTTTGAGGTTCACCAGATCCCGGGCCAGACGGGCGGCATAGTCTCCATCATCAATGAGATCCAGCTCCTCCATCCGCTCCACTACACGGCGGGCAATCTCTCTGTCCCAGTGGCGGCACAGCTTTTCTTCCAGCATCCCGGCACTGTGGGGAGCGTAGGACAGCAGGGTGAGGGCTTTGTCCTTGGCGCTGTAGAACTCATCGTCCAGGCGCAGCTGCTCCAGCTCCTGGACGGTCATCTCCAGCCCAGCCTTCACCTTGGAGGTCTTGTAGATGTCCGGATGGATGCTGAACAAAAATTCCCCATCCACAAACAGGGAATACCGTCCCCGTTTGGTCTTTTCGATCCCTGTAATGGTCATACCTGAGCCTCCTGTCCGTATTTTTTTATCATACCACAAAACCGGACCGGTGAAAAGGCGGAGGGGGAATTTTACAGGGGTCCAAAGAGGGAAGGAAAATGTTTTTTACCCTTAAACAGGTCCCTCCTTTGCCCCGCTCAAAAGGCTTGAAGGAAAAAATTTCCTGTCTGGGGCTCCATTCCCGTGGGGACTTGTCTCAGGATGCTATGTAGATGGGCTTTATCATTTTGAGGAAAAACGGCAAGCTTTCAGGGACAAAATAAGGGGAGACAAAAACCATCCGCTGCCGGCATCTGTGCCTGATGGTTCTGCCATGGTCCCTTCTGCCGGAGGAGAAAAACCGAAGCATCCCTGCTGGTCCTGCCATCTGCTGAGGAGCGTATTCAGCCTGTGAAAATATATGGCTTCTTCATATGTTCAGCGCCCCTTTGCCAAATAAGGAAAGGAGCGCTCAGACTGTAGAAAAACCTGTTTTAAGGAACAAATGAAATTCAAAATCATAAAAATCAGGACATGAGCCTGATTTTTATACCACGACCCGCGCCCACTGGGGCGCGAAACCGGGGGTATCGCCGCTGGTTTCGTCAGGAACCAAGCGGCGTATCCAGGGGGTATTGGATACCCCCTGGAAGCGTGTCGAACTTTTTCGACACGCTCAGCGCCCCTTTCCTCATTTGGGAAAGGAGCGCTGAGCCGTTCGTGGGTCTGTCAGATGTTTTTGTCCCGGGTCATCTGCCCCGGTCCGCCACGGCGTCCTCCCGGAACAGCATGGAGATACACCATACACCCGCCAGCGCCACCAGCGTATAGATGACCCGGCTGAGCATAGCTCCCTGGCCGCCAAAGAGCCAGGCCACGGTGTCAAACTGGAACAGGCCGATGCCGCCCCAGTTGAGTGCGCCAATGATTACCAGGATCAAAGCGAGTTTGTCCAGCACTTTCTTCACTCCCTTTCTGTGTCCGCTGGGGACAGGGCTCGGAAAAACAACAAAAAAGCGGTTTTTCCCACCGTTCTTTCACGTCCGGGAAATAAACGGGACGGGACAGGACGGCTCATTTATTGTATGCGGTGAAGAATTGAGTATACTCGCCTGCGGCTGGCAAAGGATTCCGGCAAATTTTGAAATTTTTGCGGGAATCTGCTCTATGCTTTCTTTTCTGGATTTATAAGGCCGTCAGAAGTCTTCACAAAGTTTTTTCCAACAGCGTACCATTTGCGGATATTCCCATTATTTCAGCAGACGGGACGCTGCCCATCAGCCCTTTTTCGGCAGAACCGAAAAACAGAAGGGAACTTGTGGTGTGACAACACAAAAGCCATACCGTTTTTGGTGCTGAGAAAAGTACCAAAGAAAAGGTTTCTCACACCCCGTCGATTTCTATCTTGCGGCGGTTGCCCTCGTCCAGCAGCCGGTACACTTCCTCCCGGTCCCCCCGGTCTATGGCCTGCCGCAGCTGCCCCAGATGGAGGGTCAGCTGGTCCATCTCCTCCAGCAGCGCCTGACGGTTCCACAAAAACAGCTCCGTCCACATGGCCGGGTCCAGCCGGGCCACCCGGGTCAGATCCCGGTAGCTGCCGGCGCTGTAGCCGTGATGATCCGGGGCGGAGGGGCTTTTGATATAGCAGTTGGAAACAGCGTGGACCAGCTGGGAAGTAAAGGCGATCATCCGGTCGTGATGCTCCGCCGTGGTCACCTCAATGCGCCCAAAGCCCAGGGCGGTGAAAAACTCAGAGGCTTCTTCCATGGCCTGAGGCGTGGAGGCGGCGGTGGGGACCAGGATCATGCTGGCTCCCCGGTACAGATTGGTGAGGGCGGCGTCATAGCCGGAGCGTTCCCGTCCCGCCATAGGGTGACCGCCGATATAGACCAGACTATGGGCCAGGCACAGCTTTTCCAGCGTGGGACAGACCGCCTCCTTGACGCCGCACAGGTCAATGACCACACAGCCGGGCCGCAGACGGGAAGCGTGGGCGGCGGCAAAATCCATCGCCTGCCCGGGGAACAGCGCCAGCAGCAGCAGATCCGCCTGCCGGAGCCCTTCCCAGTCATTGGCTGCCTGGATGGTGGATTCCTCCAGGGCGCGGTCACAGACCTCCTGACGCAGCTCATATCCCAGCACCCGTGTTTGAGGAAGGTACTCCCGTACTGCTTTGACCATAGAGCCTCCGATCAGGCCCAGACCAGCCACGGCAATGGTTTGATACATAAAGATCCCTCTTTTCCCGCCCCTTTGGAGGAGGCGTTTTTCGTTTCCAAAACCCCTCTTCTGATAAATTCCCCCCTGTAAGCAGGCAGCGGAAAAGGGTTCGGATGTAATGGTAATACTATAATCTTTCCGGGGACGGTTTGCAATGACCGGAAAGAAAAGACTTCCCTGAATTTTTTGCCGGAGAACCATTCCTGACCGCTGCGGGAAAAGATGAACCTGGCCTTCCCTTGTCCGGTTTCTGGCCTGTTTGAGACCGTCTGGTAGTTGTTTTTTTGTTTCTCTCAGAGAGAGGTTTTGTCCGCGGCAGAATGATTTTCCTGTCAAAAGCGTCCTTTTGATGTAAAGCTTTTATTTGTATTTTCCGGAAAATTGTTCCATTTCCAAAGCACTTGGGAGCAAAGCAAAAGGGCAGGCCCATGGAAATCCACAGCCTGCCCTGGAAAATAGATTTTAAAAAACGTGGGACACACGGTTTTCGCTTTTGCCACCGGGCGCTGCCATTTTCACAGGCCCGCGGCAATCATTCCTTGAAAGAGACAGCCTCACAAGTGGTCTGCTGCGTTTTCCTCCTCCTGCCGGGGAGGACCCTGGACAGGAAGAGTGACCGTCATGGCAGTACCCACGCCGGGATGGCTCTGCACCTGAATGGAACCATTATGCCGCTCCACAATATGCTTGGCGATGGACAACCCCAAACCGGTGCCCCCGGTCTGCTTGGAACGGCTTTTGTCCACCCGGTAAAACCGCTCAAAAATCCTTCCCTGGTGCTCAGCGGAAATGCCGATGCCGGTATCCCGCACCTGAAGGATGGCGTTTTGTCCCTCCTGCCAGGCCCTGATGGTCACCGAGCCCCCCTGCTTATTGTACTTGATGGCATTCTCACAAAGATTGAAGCACAGCTCCGACAGCATGGAGGGACAGGCGGTAAGAAACACCTCCGGACCGTCCTCCAGGCAGAGGCTCACCTGGCGCTTTTCCGCCACCGGCTCCAGGGAGCTGATGGTATCCCGGGCGATGCTCTGAAGCGAACAGCGGCACAGGTCCATCTGTACCCCTTCATCCAGCCGGGACAGACGGATGATGTCGTCAATGAGCGCGATGAGGCGGGAGCTTTCCCGGACAATGCGTCCGGCAAACATCCGGCAATCCTCCGGGGTTGACGCCATACCGCTTTCAATGATTTCGGCAAAGCCGGAAATGGAGGTGAGGGGGGTTTTCAGCTCGTGGGAAACGTTGGCGGAAAAATCCCGGCGCATCCGCTCATTCTGTTCCTGCTGGGTGGAATCCATCAGCAGTACCACCGCTCCGCTGCAGGTGCCGGACTGGAGCACGGGGCTTGCGAAAATGCGGCAGCACTGGCCTTCCTCCAGAATCTGGCCGTCAGCGGAAGCCCCCGACAGAGCGGTGCAGACGCAGCGGTGCAGCTCATCGCTGCGGCTGATGTTCAGATAGCTGCGTCCCTGATAGTTGCCGGGAGGGGCATGAAGAAGGGTCAGGGCGCTGGGATTAAAGGAAAGGACCTTTTGATCGGGGGCAATGGTGATCAGTCCCTCCCGCATATTTCCGGTAATGACTGAAACGGTGTCCCTCTCGTTTTGCAACCGCTGAATCTGACGGCGCAGCTGCTGCCGCTGACGGCGGATCTTGCTGACAAAGGGCGCCAACTCCTCATAATATTCCTGAGGCAGCTCTCCGTTGAGGCTGCTGCCCAGCTTTACAATGGGTGTGAGGATGGTTTTGGTCAGCCGGGCTGAAATCAGCACCGACGCCAGCAGCACCGCCACCAGAATCAGACAGAGGGAGGGAATAATGGGAGCCAGTATGGACAAGGCGCTGCCATAGCTGCGTGACATCCGCAGCACCATGCCGCTGTCCAGGCGCATGGCATAGTAACAGGTCTCCTCATCCAGTGTATGGGAATACCGGATGCAGGAGCCCTCTCCGGTGCGCAGCGCCTGCTGTACCTCCGGACGGTCCAGATGGTTTTCCATGGCGGAGGGATCGCTGCTGCTGTCCCAAATAACCGTGCCATCCTCTTCAAGGAGCGTGGCCCTGGCCCGTGGGGGCAAAATGCTGTCACTCAGCTTCCCCGCAGGCAGGGCAGCGGCCAGCAGCCGGCACTCATCCCGCAGATCCGCCTGGAGGATGGCGGTGTACTGTCCGGAAAAAAAGCAGATGGCAAGAAGCATGGCAGCCAGAACGGCAGCCATGGCGGTCAGACAGATGCTGCGATAGATGCGTTTTTTCATGAACGCCCTTCTTCCTGGCGGGGCAGCTGCACGATTTTATATCCTACGCCCCGTACAGTCTGGATCATTTCACTGCAAGAGCCCAGCTTTTGACGCAGGGACTTGATGTGCATATCCACGGTGCGGCTTTCTCCCTCAAAATCAAATCCCCATACCGTCTCCATCAGCCGCTCTCTGGTGAGAACCAGCCCCTCGTTGCGCATGAGAAAGGAAAGGAGTTCAAACTCCTTGTAGGTCAGCGTTACCGGCTGGCCGGAAACTGTGACCGTGCGGCGGGCAGGGTCCACAGTGATGGGTCCCAGTGTGAGTACCCCAGCCGGGGTGTCGGTGCGGGTGCGGCGCAGCACCGCCCGAATCCGGGACACCAGCTCCATCACCCCAAAGGGCTTGGCGATATAGTCGTCGGCACCGGTATCCAGACCAGTGACCTTGTCGTATTCCGAAGTCTTGGCGGTGACCATGATCACCGGAATACGGGCCGTGCGCCCATTTTCCCGCAGTCTGCGCAGGATGCTCAGCCCATCCTCTCCCGGCAGCATGATATCCAGCAGCACCAGGCTGGGCAGCTGCTGGTCCAGCGCCTCAAAAAAGCTTTCTCCGTCTTCAAAACCCCGGGTCTCAAATCCGCTGGAGTGGAGCGCGTACAGCACCAGCTCCCGGATGCTTTCGTCATCCTCCACGCAGTAGATTCTATCCATTCTATCCTACCTCCGTCCTGTGCTTCCCCAGGCCCTTTTCCCAGCAAAACCATGGGCAGTACCGCAGAGTGCCTCTTGCCCTCTTCCGGCTGGGATGGACCGTCAGGAATGCCTCCTTGATCCTATCATTTTAAACCTGTACGCCGCTCTTTGAAAGGGGAGAGCAGTCGTCTCAATGGCAAAGGGATGGCCTCGCTTTTGACTTATGTCTGAGCTTCGCCCAGCAGCGGAGCGTCCTTATAAATACCGGACGCCGAGAAAATCACCCACTCCGCGATATTGGTGGCATGATCTCCGATCCGTTCCAGATATTTGGCAGCCATCAGCAGATCCAGAGCCTCGCCGCCGCTGTCCTCCCTGGAGCGGATGGTTTGCAGCAGATCCTGACGGACCTTGATAAACAGACCGTCCACAATATCATCCATCTCCAGCACCTGCCGGGCCAGTTCCATATTTTCCCCCACATAGGCCTGAATACTTTGGCGCACCATCTTCACCGCTGTCTGCGCCATTTCAGGGATGTGCCGCATGGGCAGACGGTCCCCCTGGACAGGCAGCTGCCGGACAATGGCCGCCAGATCCGCCGCCTGATCGCCGATGCGCTCCATGTCGGTGATCATTTTCAGCGCAGCGGATACCGTCCGCAGATCTCCCGCCACCGGCTGCTGCTGGAGCAGCATTCTCAGACAGTGGCTCTCGATCTCCTTTTCCTTTTGGTCCACATTGCTGTCATAGGCAATGGCCTTTTCAGCCAATTCCACATCCCGTTCCGACAAAGCTTTGGCGGCGCTGGAAATGGCGTTTTCAATCATCATGGCCATCTCCAGCAGATGCTGGTTGAGGATATCCAGCTGGTCGTCCAGATGGGTTTTCATGGTCGTCCTCCTTCACAGGACAGGCCGCCCCGGAAGCGGCACTGAAAAATCAATTCCTCTTCCGCACCCAGTATAGCTCTCTTCCCCTTTTCATACAAGCCCCGCCCCAAAACAAGTTTTTGCCTATACGGAGATCGCCCCGTCAGGGACCATCGCGGCAACCGACGTCCTGGCGGGGTATGTTGCAAAGGAAAGAGGAATTGCCGGAACCCTATCCGGCGGGAGAGATCGTCAGAAGAAGAAATCACTTGCACATGATTTGCAGTTCTTCACTGCACCTTCAGTATATCTTCCCTGTGTAAAGGACGCGCCCCAATGGAGGTAAAAAACGTGTAAAGGCGTAAAAGGCCCCTTCTCTGGGGCGACTGCGCCCGTGTCTTTCTAATTTGTCACCGTTTCTTCCATTTTCCCCGCTGCCAAACCGCAGCCCCTTGCCCGCTTCCGGCACAGCCCCGCCGGCACCCCTCTGAAAAAATCGGAATAGCCAAACGGCGGGGTCAAGCCCCGCCGTCCAGACTGTGGAAAAATCTATTTCCACGAAAAAACAAAATTCAAAATCATAAAAATCAGGACATGCGCCTGATTTTTATACCACGACCCGCGCCCACCGGGGCGCGAAACCGGGGGTATCGCCGCTGGTTTCGCCAGGAACCAGGCGGCGTATCCAGGGGGACCGGGTCCCCCTGGAAGTGTGCCGAACCCCTTCGGCACACTCAGAGGGACATGCGCCTGATTTTTATACCACGACCCGCGCCCACCGGGGCGCGAAACCGGGGGTATCGCCGCTGGTTTCGCCAGGAACCAGGCGGCGTATCCAGGGGGACCGGGTCCCCCTGGAAGTGTGCCGAACCCCTTCGGCACACTCAGAGGGACATGCGCCTGATTTTTATACCACGACCCGCGCCCACCGGGGCGCGAAACCGGGGGTATCGCCGCTGGTTTCGTCAGGAACCTGCGGCGTATCCAGGGGGACCGGGTCCCCCTGGAAGTGTGCCGAACCCCTTCGGCACACTCAGAGGGACATGCGCCTGATTTTTATACCACGACCCGCGCCCACCGGGGCGCGAAACCGGGGGTATCGCCGCTGGTTTCGTCAGGAACCAGGCGGCGTATCCAGGGGGACCGGGTCCCCCTGGAAGTGTGCCGAACCCCTTCGGCACACTCAGAGGGACATGCGCCTGATTTTTTTACCACAACCCGCGCCCACCGGGGCGCGAAACCGGGGGTATCGCCGCTGGTTTCGTCAGGAACCTGCGGCGTATCCAGGGGGACCGGGTCCCCCTGGAAGTGTGCCGAACCCCTTCGGCACACTCAGAGGGACATGCGCCTGATTTTTATACCACGACCCGCGCCCACCGGGGCGCGAAACCGGGGGTATCGCCGCTGGTTTCGTCAGGAACCTGCGGCGTATCCAGGGGGACCGGGTCCCCCTGGAAGTGTGCCGAACCCCTTCGGCACACTCAGCGGCGGGGTCAAGCCCCGCCGCCATGAACAAATCCTCTGTTTTTATCCTGCCCCAAAGGAAAAGCGCTGTTTATCCTCTCAGCCCCGGAAATGATACTCCCGCTTTTCAGGGGTCTCCAGACGGGTGGCGTTGCCATAAGCAGTGGCCTGCTCATTGATGACAGTCAAAAATGTAGCCGGAGCGTCCACAGCGATCTGTGTATGGGAAATCCGGGGATCAAAATAAAGGCTGTCCCCCTCTTCCAGAAGCAGCTCCGATTCACCCAAAATCACCTTCACCTTGCCGGAGAGAACATAGTTGAACTCCTGGCCGCTGTGGCAGAACCATTCCTTGGGCTCCCCCTCAATGGGATCGATATGGACCACCATAGGCTCCATCTCCCGGTTGACAAAGTTGGTGGCCAGAGACCGGAAGGTATAGCCGGGGTACCGCTGCACCTCCACACCGCTGCCCTTTTTCACCAGCGTATAGGAATGCATTTTGGGGGATTTTCCCGTCAGCAGCTGGGTGGGGTCCACCTTGCAGATGGCGGCGATGCCGTACAGCACTCCCACCGGGATATCCGACTGAGCCGATTCATAGCGGCGGTAGTCCTCCACACAAACGCCCAGCTGAGCGGCCAGGTCCTCTTCTTTCATTTCCAGTACCTCCCGCAGCTCCCGGATGCGGCAGGCGATCTCCACGACCTGAGAATTCATAGCGATGCTCCTTTCCGTTGGGACGGCTCATGCTCCGCCCCGGTGATCCGCAGGGAAGGGAATGACCCTGCCCTTATTGTTTCTATTGTACCGGAAAACCCCGGCGGTTGCAAGAAGGGGCGCCCGGTTTGCAGCGGAACAAGAGCCGCTTTTTTCCTGTTTTAATCCTTGTTTCCCCCACCGGTTCTCTCCCGGAAACCCAGAGCCGGAGCACTTGCCACGGTACACTTTTCTCATCCCCCGGTCCAGGCATAATCCTTCGCCTGGGGACCTTTTCTCTCCTCCGGTGAGGCCGCCGGCCAAGTCATGGGCTTTTGGGGAAAATTCTTCTTCCGGGGAGAAAGATTTCAAATCCATTTGAGAGAATAAAATCCTTTGCTCCTCCAGCTGTGTTCGCAGCCGGCGGTTTTTGTTTGCCAGCCACCGGCACAGCGGCAGTCCCACTAAAATCACCATCCATACCACGGTCATTTTTCTTTCCCTCCCCTATCCTGTTTTCATCTGAACCTCAGTTTAGCTTTTCAAGAAAATCATACGCCTTTCTCTGTCCCATAATCAGTACCATTTCTGTCCTGATGAAAAAAGCCGGACTTTTCCCCAGCTCCACTGTGCCCGGGAAAGCCCGGCAAGCAGCCTTTCTCCCTTTTGCGGCACATCTCCCCTTTCTTTCTCATAGGATGGGGAGAAAAGCCCCGTCGAAAGGATGACTGTCTGATGTTTGCTCAAATTCTTCTGCTGGTCCTGGCTCTTTCCCTGGACACTTTGGCCGCGGCCGCCGCCCTGGGAGGCCGGGAAATCCGGCTGCCCCTTTCCTCCACCCTCATCCT
Organism: Angelakisella massiliensis; assembly: GCF_900104675.1. Lineage (GTDB taxonomy): Bacteria > Bacillota > Clostridia > Oscillospirales > Ruminococcaceae > Angelakisella > Angelakisella massiliensis. The sequence continues at coordinate 911,377 of NZ_LT629945.1, forward strand.
GGGAGGCGGTTCCGCTCTGGCGCTCACTCTTTCCGCCGCTGTGGGACAACAGCTGTCGGATTTTCTTCCCGCCGCCGCAGCTGCCCGCCTGTCCTGGCTGATTCTCACCGGTCTGGGATTGGCCCGGCTGCTGGACTGCCTGCTGAGAGGCTGGACCGGACGTGGGGAGGATGCTCCAGCCCAGCTGAAATTTCATCTGCTGCGGTGCAGCTTTCTGCTCCAGGTGTGGCGGGACAGCGCCGCCGCGGATGTGGACCGCTCCCACAGCATCAGCCCCGCCGAAGCGCTGCCCCTCTCCCTGGCGCTGTCGCTGGATAGCCTGGCGGCAGGAGTGGGCGCCGCCTTCCCCCTTGAATGGCTGCCGGCGACCGCCTCATTGTGCCTGCTGGCAGGCTGCCTGTCGGTGTGGGCGGGAACCGCTTTGGGACGAAAAGCCGCCTCCTTCCATCGGGCTGACCCGGGACTGGCGGCGGGACTGCTGCTGCTGGTGTTAGGGGCGGCAAAGCTGCGGGGGATTTGATTCCCCCGCGCCTCCGGGAAAGCCTTTCCCCGGTTATTTCACCCAAAGGATTTCTTTTTCCGGCAAAATCACTGAGTCATAAAAAAGGAGAATACGAAAGCCTCTCCAATGATTGGATACCGCTTTCGTATTCCCTTTTACCACAGTTTTGGATTTTGTCGGACAGGGCAAGCCCTGCCGTTAGGTTCACGCAGTAGACTTCAGAATCCGGTTTCTTTGGGCGTCCCCTTTTTCCCGACTTCCGGCGTTTCGTGACACGTTATGGCCTTTTCTCTCTTATCCCAGAAGACTGCTGAGGAAGGTCTGGGGCATATACATATCGTTGGTGCCGGAACCGGTGGCGGACCATGCTACCAGCAGCGCGCAAACCAAGGCGCCCAGCCAGATGCTGTGGGTGCGTTTGTACAGTACCCGGCTGATCAAAGCCACCATTGGGACAGTGAAATTGAAATGATAGGTGTTCATGAAATTACAGAAGAAAGAGGTGCTGTTGTCAAAGGTACCGGCAGCCCCGGCGCTGATGGCGCCCACCTCATTGATGATACAGGCTACCCACACACCGGCGGAAAAGATCACCACAGTCATGAGGGTATCTTTCCATTGGGGTCCGTCGCCGCGGGACAAATAGTTGACCCCAACGCCGATAATAAGGTACGCTCCAAAGAATATGGCAATGGTGGGAAGCAGGCGGATCCAATACTCCGGCCTGACATAGGAGAAATACATGGTGAAATACCGGTAATCCTGGCCGAAGAGGTAGTCAATAACTCCCAGGGAAATATAGGCACTGGCAAGCAGCGTCAACGCCAGCAGAAGTGTCTTGCCCAGCCGGGCTCCTCCTATGGCAATGTTGAGATTTTCCAGGCCGGTGCGGCCGGTCTTTTTCCGTAATACCATGGCGTTGGCTGCCACGATCACCACGGTTCCAACTGCCAGAATCAGCACGAAAGCGATGGCCAGAAGGGTGCCCTGCCCAAAGGGCAGCACCGGGCTGAGGAACATCTCAGACAGCGCGAAGCCGTTAATGCCTTTATTGATGTAAACAATCGCGGCAAAGGTCAGCAGGAAAGTGGCCCCGCAGGAGAGTAAATACTGCTTTCTGCTGAAAGAGAGGGGCGTGGAAGCGGCCTGCGCCACACAACCGTGGAACAGCGGTGTTTTCAGCAGCAGAATCCCCAGGGTGATCACCATGCCCACCATGCAGATCATAGCCAAGCCATTGCAGATTTCTCTCCAGATGCCGTAAGTTTCGCCGGCGTCCAGTGGGGTTGTCCCTTCCGCACCCAGATCTCCCCGGTTATATCCCAGAGTCTGTTCAAAAAATTTGGTCTGCTGGCTGAACAGTCCGGTGGAAAGACAGATACCGGTATGGGTCACATTTTCCACCGGCTGGCAAAGTACCCGGGCAGTACCGTTTTCAATGGCCAGAGCCAGGGCTTCATCTTCCGTCACAGAGGAATTGTCAAAATCCCCCAGGATCGTATTGGTTTTGGTTTGGTCATCAATGGAATACCAGGAACCATAGGTGATATCCGACTGAGAGTACCAGGTGGATTTTATGGTTTCATCCTGGTTGATCGTTCTCCATACATCCAGTGAACCCGTACCATAGGCAACATTGGTCTGTACATTTCGTGTGACGGTATAGCCCGCTACTTCCACATCCTTGGAAGGTGACAGAGGCGGCAGCCAGTTAAGTCCCACTACCATAACGCCTTTGAGGCGGGTATCAAATTTTTCCCACGCCTGTTCCCTGAGGGCCTGGTAATAGGTCAGCTGATCTTGGTTGAGCCGTTGGGCGGCCAGTGTGTCGGCGTCCATGGCGATCTCTTCTTCTGTAAAGCGCTGGCCGAAAGTATCGTAAAGAAGATTGATGAGAATATCGTTGAAGGTGTAATAGCCGCAGTCAATCACCGCTGCGGCTCCCGCACGGTTGGCGCCCATGGACTGTCCCAGCAAGCCGACCCGGGTGGGGTCAACAATCGCCATGGAGCGGACATAGTCCACCGCGTCGAAAAGTCCTGCGGAAGCGCCTTCATCCCCCAGCAGATTAAAAACCTCTACACCGTTGCCCGTTTCATCATAGGGAGGCATCAGACTCAAGGAGGAACCGTAGGCACTCAGACTCAATACCACAAAGCCCCGGCGGGCAATCTCCGCAGCAGACCCACGCATGGCCCCGTAATTCATTCCGCCGCCATGGGCGATGACCACTGCCGGCAGCTTCTCCTGGGAGCTGGTTCCCGCAGGATAATACAGTTGTCCATCCATGACGCCTCCCCGGACATCAATCAGGACATGCTCTACATGAATGGACCCAAAGTCGCTTTGGATCAATTTCCCCAGAAAGCTGAAAGCTAAAATACCAGCTATGAAAAGAGCCAATAACCTGACAGCCCATTTTTCCCCTGTACCGTTTCTTTCAGATACCGTTGTTTGCGTCTGCCGATTCATTTCTTCACTTCCTGTTCTTTGTTGCCGACCATCCAGCTGTACTGCGCCGTGAGAAAAACAGAACCCAAAAATTCCACAGCCGTGGGGATGGACGGTTGATTTTTTTGGAATAGAACTGCTGGAAAAAGAATTTCGATGAGGCCCTCATTAATTCTGATTATATTATATATATTATATAGAATCAATAATATATTCTAACAAATTTATTTTTATTCTTTCGTTGCAGTTGTCCAAGGACGTTTTCATGGTAATGTCTCTAAAACTATGGTACAATAAAGCCAGAATGGAAAAGAAGTTTTTCCATTGCCTGATTTTGTCTGATTTTTGGGACAGTACAGCCTTTTGACGTGTCTGAGATGGCTGTGCTGCGCTTTGGGCCTCTGTAAACAAGGTGCTCTGTCTTGCCACCACACGATCTTCCAAAGGAGGTATTTTTTATGCCCAACTGGATGGGGCGGTACCATTCCCTGATGGAAGCGCTGGTTCTCCATGGAAACACCAGCGCCCGCTATATCAATACCAAACATGAGTATGCTCAGGATATTTTTCTCACCTTTCAGGAAGGTCAGGTATTGGAATATATCATTGAGCATGAATCGGACGACGACAGTATGATCCGCATTTCGGAACGGCTGGGAATCCCTCAAAGTTCCTTTTCCAAATATACCAAGGTGCTGTGCGGATATGATCTGGTAGCCAAATATCAGATGGTCAACAACCGCAAAAATATCATCCTCAAGCCTACGGAAAAAGGGAAAAAAGTCTATGAGGAGCATATCAGGACCAGCGCCAGGATCAGTTTCGCCCCTTTTTTCAAGGCTCTGGAACCAATTCCAGATGAATATCTGGAGCTGATGGCCCAGGCTTTGACTGCCCTTGACAGCGATATGCACACCCCCGCTCCGCCGGAAAAAAGTCCGCTGGTAAAAATCTGAGAATCGCCTTTTTTATCGCCTTCAAACAGAGGGGAGCGAAAACCATATATTTGGGGAGCTCACTGGGCTTTGCTCCACTAAAGGGGAGGCAAGACAGATGAAAGTTCTGATTTTTTGCAGCGCTGTGATACCCGCAGCGGGCATTGCCGTGGAACTGCTGACAAGGAAAAGCTATGGAAAGCTTCCTTCAGGCACCTTATATGTTCCTGCTGTCTGCCGAGTCTGCTGGCATATCATCAGTCTTGCATTGGCCATGATGGGGATTTTGCCGACAGATCTTTCCATGAAAAGCCGGCAAACCCTTTGGGTGCTGATGGCGCTGTGCGTGGCGCTCATCGAGATTCCCACCTGGATGAGCCGAAGATACCGAGCAGCTGTGGTGAAGGATACTTTATATGTGACACCCTATTGGGGAAAAAAACGAGCCCTGCCTTTGTCCCAAATCAGCCGGGTATGGAGGAGCACCCGGCACGAGGCGCTGAACATCTGCACAGAGGGAAAGCTGTTTTGCAGAATACCGGGAATTTGTGTGGGATACAAGGAGTTTCGGCGGATGCTTGAAGAACGGGGCCTGCTGCCCTGTTGGAAATAAGCATCATCAAATGTGGAATCCGCAACGTCTCGGAAGGGGTTTATACTGTCACATTTGCCATCTGTACCATTTGTTCCACTATCCGTAAAGAGCAAGTTTTCAGCGCCGTTGTTTTATCTTTACTTCTTTATGACATCCCGCTTTTCTCAAAGTTTGAGGAGCGCTTTTGTACTACCGGCAAATTCAGGATGTCTTTGTGCTAAAACCCGCAAAATAACAGGAAGCGCCGTCCAGGATAATACCTCCCGGATAGCGCTTCCTATATTTTTAATATCCAGCAAGGATAACGGTTTATGCCATATTATACCGATGAACGAAAGCATCCAATCTTCCCGCAAAAGCAGCGAGCGGCTTTACCCGGGACTGTCCAGATTACCTGGGCAAATAGCGAACGGGCGATACCGCCTTTTTCAGAATAGGAGCAGAAACCATCCCTCCATCCGTTCCCCTTAACACTAAAAGGTACAGGCCAAAACTGCGGCAGGTTCCTTTCCTTTTTTCCTTATAAATGAAAATCACTCCCGCCCCCAAAAGGTTGCTAGCGCTGTGAAGGCGTTGGGAGGGCGCTTGCTGCCTTAAAGGGCACAAGCAACCGAGCAGCCGAAGCAAGCGGGACCTTTTGGGGAAGAGCCTCGCGCCCGCAGGCGCATTTCGGAGGCCAACCGCCGCAGGCGGCTCTTAGGCCGGAGATGGGCAAGGGAATGGAGTGGATGGTCCCCGTCCAGGGGACCGAAGCGGAATGGACTTTGCTCCGGCGAGAGTCCCTTTGGGCGTATCCCCCATGTCACCAGTTTGCCTCCAGCAGCCATGCAGGACAGAGAACAAATCCCCACCCAAAGGAGCGAGTGGATTGTCCGGCTTTACCCGGGCAACCGGCGAGCGGGCGGCACTGCCTCTGCCGAGACAGGATCAGAAGCCATCCCTCCCATCCGTTCCCCTTAACACTAAAAGGTACCAACCAAAACAGCGGCAGGCACTTTCCCGGACTAACTCTCTCGCTGCTGCCACAACAATGGGATTCCAAAGGGACGAGTCCCTTTGGCCGTACCCCCGTATCCTCTGACACAACCCTCTGTTAACACCTATTTCCATATCTAGGCTTTTCACTCCTCCAGCCTGCGGCTTTTTCCACTGCGCAGCGCCAGCACCAGCCCGGAAATGACCGGCACAATGGCACAGCAAAGGATAATCAGCTGGAGCTGCTGTCCCGAAAGGGCGGCGGTAAGGAAAATTTCCCTGGCGGGGGCCCACCAAACCGCCGCCGCCGCAACACTGGCGGACACCGTAACCGCTCCCACCAGTTTGGGATTGGAGGAGAGGGGAACAGCAAAAAGGCTGCGGGTCTCACTGCGGCACTCAAAGACGTGAATAAGCTGGGTGAGAATGAGGGTGAGAAGGGCTCCGGTGCGGGCGGCCTCCAGGGGCGCGCCCTGGCGGAGCATCCAGCCAAAAACCCCCAGGGTGGTCAGGCCGATGAGGATTCCCCGCAGCAGAATGGTGGCCCCCAGACCATGGGAGAAGATGGATTCATCAGGCTGGCGGGGCGGACGGGACATCACTTCCGGCTCTCCCGGCTCCAGACCCAAAGCAATGGCCGGGAGGCCATCGGTGACCAGGTTGATGAGCAGAATCTGAATGGGCAGCAAGGGTACCGGCATCCCCATAAGCATGGCAAAGAACATGGTCACCACTTCGCCGATGTTGCAGGAAAGCAGGTAGCGGATAAACTTGCGGATATTGCCGTAAATGATCCGTCCCTCTTCCACCGCTGCCACCAGGGTGGCAAAGTTGTCATCCAGAAGGATCACCGAGGCCGCTTCCTTGGTGACGTCGGTGCCTCCCTTACCCATGGCTACACCGATGTCCGCCTCCTTGATGGCGGGGGCGTCATTGACCCCGTCTCCGGTCATGGCCACAATATTTCCCTGCTCCTTGAGGGCGCGGACGATGCGCAGTTTGTGGGCGGGGGTGACCCGGGCAAAAACCGCCACCCGGTCCAGCTGGTCCTTCAGCCGGTGGTCATCCCACTGATCCAGCTGGGCTCCCGTCACCACCAGGTCCCCTTCCCGGCAGATCTTCAGCTGCTGGGCAATGGCTCTGGCGGTCACTCCATGGTCGCCGGTAATCATAATGGGGCGGATATGGGCCCGACGGCACTTCCGCACCGCCTCAAAGGCCTCCTGCCGGGGTGGGTCCATCAGTCCCGCCAGCCCCAGGAAAATAAAATCCCGTTCCTGAACATCCGTGGGACCTGCCGCCGGACGCCAGGCAAAGGCCAGCACCCGCAGGGCGGATTCCCCCATCTCCGCCACCTGGGCCAGGATCTTATCCTTTTTCTCTTTGGTGAGGGTCTGTTCTCCCTTTTGGGTCAGATATCGGGTGCACCGTTCCAGCAGCACATCGGGAGCCCCCTTGGTGAGGACCCGAAGGGTACCGTCGGGCCCTTTGGCACAAACGGTCATCCGCTTCCGGGCGGAATCAAAAGGCTGCTCCCGCAGCACCTCCCAGCCCAGCTTTTCCCGGGTGACGCCCCCTCTGGCCGCCGCCAGCAGCAGAGCGGCTTCGGTGGGCTCACCGGAGGCCTGGTTGCGGATGCCTCCATCCACTCCTTTTTTGGTGGTAAGAACGGCGCTGCTGCATACCGCCGCCACAGTCAGCATCATCCGCAGACCGGTATGGTCCCGGACTGAAACAGGATTTTCCCCGCAAAAGAAGCTGTCCCCTTTCCGCTGATACCGCAGGCGGATGATCTGTTCCGGGGTACGCAGCTCCTGGACTGTCATCCGGTTTTCGGTGAGGGTACCGGTTTTGTCGGAACAAATGACAGTGGCGCAGCCCAGGGTCTCCACCGCATGAAGACGGCGTACCAGGGCATTGCGCTTGACCATCCGCCCCACTGACATGGCCAGGGCAATGGTGACAATGGCGGGCAATCCCTCTGGCACCGCCGCCACAGACAAGGATACTCCTGTCAGCAGCATCTCAAAGGGCGGCTCCCCCCGAAGAATACCGGTAGCCGCCACCACAGCGCACACCACCAGGCATCCCAAACCGATCACCTTGCTCAGCTGTGCCAGACGCTTTTGAAGAGGGGTCTGCCCCACCTCAATGCTCCCCAGCATTCCTGCGATGCGGCCCATTTCGGTACTGCCGCCGGTACCTGTGACCTGGATCACCCCCCGCCCTTTGGTCACCAGAGAGCCCATATACACCTTACAGGGGCGCTCGGGGGTGGAAGGGACCTTCTCCACCCCATCGGATTCCCCGGTGAGCATGGATTCATCGCAGCACATAACGGCAGATTCCAGTACCAGACCATCCGCCGGAATCCGGTCTCCCGCTTCCACCAGGGCGATATCCCCCGGCACCAGCTCCCGGGCGGGGATTTGCCGGCGGGCGCCGTCCCGGATCACCTCCGCTGTGGGGGCTGATAACTCACCCAGCTTCTCCAAAGTCCGTTCGGTGCGGTATTCCTGCAGAAAGCCCAGCACAGCGTTGAGGAACACAATTGCAATAATGGTCAGCGCCTCGGAAATTTCTCCCATCGCCGCTGACGCCGCCGTAGCCGCCAGCAAAATCATCATCAGCGCGTCCCGGAACTGCCCCGCGAACATTGCCAGCGCCCCGCTGCGGCGCTTTTCCTTAATGGCGTTTTCCCCGTGCTCTGCCAGAAGCTCCGCTGCTTCCCTGCTGCTCAATCCCTCGTAACGTTCCATTCCCTTGACCTCCGTCCTCTCGCGGCTTGTCTCGCCTGTCCTCTTATCTATATGCGGACAGGGCCGGAAGATATGACGGCAGAGATCAAGCCCTCCCAAAGGCAGCCAAAAAAGCCCAAAAGGCCATGTGAAACATCCTCTTTGCGATACAGCATACGCTTTGCCTTGCCCAAAACAGCACCATTTTTCCAAACTGTACCAAACAATATCCATGTATTGTTCCTGCCTGTGGGTTATGGGCGCCAATTCTCTGTTTTTACCAGGGAATTTCTAATTTTTTTTTGCTAAAACCCTTGCATTTTCTCTTAAAAAATGATAGGATAACTTGTACTGTCAAGAAGTGTGAAGGAGGTGTCACTATGCCGAACATTAAATCTGCCAAGAAGAGAGTCCGGGTCATTGAGACCAAGACCGCTCAGAACCGTGCGCTCAAGAGCAATCTGAAGACTGTCATCAAGAAGGCTGAGGCCGCTATCGCCAACGCCGCTGAGGATAGAGAGGCAGTTGTCAAGCTGGCCGTCAAGAAGATCGACCAGGCTTCCGCGAAGGGTCTCCTTCACAAGAACAACGCTGCCAGAAAGAAGTCCAGCCTGGCCAACAAGCTGAACGCTTCTGTCTGATCTTGATTTTTTGTTTACAGTTTTGCGCAAAACGAAAAGACGACGTCTCTGCGGGGGCGTCGCCTTTTTTGTTATCCGTCTTCGGGCTGGGGGAATCCCTGGCATTATCATGACTTTATGCAGGCCAGCAGATACGCGTGATCCGGCGTTCCGATGGGAGCATTGGGGTGGTAATGGGAATATCCCGGCGCTTCCAGGTAAGAAAATGCATCGCCTACAGCGATATGATCGATTGCCAAATATCCTGCATAACTATGTTCCTTATGTCCAGGCTTCAAATTGATTCCCATGGAAAGCCCTCTTATTTTTAAATCATTTTTGATTTTCTGATAATGAAAGCTTTCCTGATTATAGCCAGCGTATTGAGATCGAACCCTGGCATGATTCCAATCCCCCGTCAGGATCAACCTGGAAGTCTCCTTTATGTTTGAGTCAATATATTCCATTACAATATTCCATTGTTTGGCCCGGTCCTCAAAATCCTCTTTTGAGCTGTCAGAAACCAAAATGCGGAAAACAATGACATCTGCGGTCTCGTTATTTTTGGTGATCCGAAAGTGCAGAAAGTGGGGATATTCTTTTCTGTGGACTACCGTTATTCCCAGCTCCTTTTTCACATAGCAGAGTATTCCCCGATTGTCTTTGCCAAAAAGCGCACTGATCCGTTTGTAGCCTTTGGAAAATTCATAAAGATACTCCTCATCCTGACATTCCATATACTCTACATTGCAATACAAATCCACATCTTTATATGCCAATTGTTCCCTGGCAACTTCCTTTTTCAGTTGGTAGTCCGTATTGGAGAGACGAGCGTCGTTTCTCCGATCCACACGCAGGTTTAAACTGGATTCAAGTATTCTTAGTTCCATCCCCTGCTCCTTTCAGATAAAAATGATGGTCTCTGTACCTCAAACAACCAATAATCGGTCAGACACAGACGGCAGGGAAAATCCCTGCCGTCTGTGCGTGTCGAAAAAGTTCGACACGCTTCCAGGGGGTATCCAATACCCCCTGGATACGCCGCTTGGTTCCTGATGAAACCAGCGGCGATACCCCCGGTTTCGCGCCCCGGTGGGCGCGGGTCGTGGTATAAAAATCAGGCGCATGTCCTGATTTTTATGATTTTGAATTTCATTTGTTCCTTAAACCAGGTTTTTCTACAGTCTGAGACGGCAGGGAAAATCCCTGCCGTCTTGCTTTTATAGTTGTTATATTTAGTTGCGGTTGATACCTTTTAGGGGCGAATCTCGCTCTTGCCGCCCATATACATCCGCAGTGCCTCGGGGATAGCCACGGAACCGTCGTCCCGGAGATTGTTTTCCAGGAAGGCAATGAGCATCCGGGGAGGAGCCACCACAGTGTTATTGAGGGTGTGGGCCAGGTAGTTGCCCTTTTCCTTGCTGCGGATACGGATACCCAGACGGCGGGCCTGGGCGTCACCCAGATTGGAGCAGCTGCCCACTTCAAAATACTTCTTCTGACGGGGAGACCAAGCCTCCACATCCAGGCTCTTTACTTTCAGATCCGCCAGGTCGCCGGAGCAGCACTCCAGGGTGCGGACAGGGATATCCAGGGTGCGGAAGAAGTCCACCGTATTGTGCCACAGCTTGTCAAACCACATGGGGCTTTCCTCAGGCTTGCAGACCACTACCATCTCCTGCTTTTCAAACTGATGGATACGGTAGACACCCCGCTCCTCGATGCCATGGGCGCCCACTTCCTTACGGAAGCAGGGGGAATAGCTGGTGAGTGCCTGGGGCAGCTGGTCCTCATCCAGGATGGTATCGATAAACTTGCCGATCATGGAGTGCTCGCTGGTACCGATGAGGTACAGGTCCTCTCCCTCGATCTTGTACATCATGTTCTCCATCTCAGCAAAGCTCATAACGCCGGTAACCACGCTGCTGCGGATCATGAAGGGAGGGATATAATAGGTGAATCCCCGGTCGATCATGAAGTCGCGGGCATAGGAAAGAATGGCGGAATGAAGCCGGGCAATATCAGCCTTCAGATAATAGAAGCCGTTGCCGCTGGTGCGCCGGGCGCTGTCCAGATCAATGCCGTTGAGGCGCTCCATGATATCCACATGATAAGGCACCTCGAAGGGGGGAACTACAGGCTCACCAAAGCGCTCCCGCTCCACATTCTCGCTGTCATCCTTGCCGATGGGCACGGAAGGATCAATGATATTGGGGATGACCAGCATCCGCTCCCGGATCTTGCCGGTAAGCTCGTCCAGGCGGGTTTCCAGCTCGGTCAGCTCCTGTGCCATGGAAGCCACCTGCTTTTTGGCCTCCTCAGCCTCCTCCTTCTGACCCTTGGCCATCAGGCCGCCGATCTGCTTGCTGATGGTGTTGCGCTGGCTGCGGAGATACTCGCAGCGGGTGCGGACCTGGCGGCACTCCTCATCCAGCTCCACTACCTCATCCACCAGATGCAGCTTTTCATCCTGGAATTTCTTTTTGATGTTCTCCTTGACCAAATCAGGATTGGCGCGCAGGAATTTGATATCCAGCATTTTGTGTTCCTCCTTATAAACTCAGACGCCTTTCAGACAGACGGCGGACAAAAGAAAAAGCCCCCATCCCACAAACATGGGACGGAAGGTCTCCGCGGTGCCACCCAGATTGCCGGTTTCCCGGCCCCTTTTGAGCGCGATAGAGGGCGCTACCCTTCCGGCTCCTCGCCGGCGGCTCCAAAAGCGGAACAGACCGTCCTTCTCACCGGTTCGCACCATCCACCGGCTCTCTGGGGAGAAAAAATCGGCCATAACTTTCTTCACAGCCACTGTCTGCTTTATTTTCTGGCGTCAGTCAATCCGGAGCGGGACAGTTACGCCCATTCCGGCATTTTCTTTAGTATATACGATTCCCCGGCATTTTACAAGGGGCGGGGGAGATTTTTAGAAAACAGGTACGGAAGAATTACAGGTTCGGTACAGTCGGAACGGTTGCTTTTATCTCCCCACTCGATTCTCTGGGAAAACCGCTTCAAGTCGTTCCTCGGCTTCGGTGCAAGGGCAAAATGTCTTTTGGAATATGGAGGGAAAGTATTTGGACCCGGCACAGCCGGGGAGGCATACTTTTTGTGGTATCGTCAGTCTGTATCCCTCATGCCGGGCGGGCACTTCCTTTGTAATGAAACAAAGGAAGCAAAATTCACCAGCGTTCCGCTGGACCGTGCCGCGCAAAGGCGCTGCGGCTGCTTTTGCTTCCCCGCCCGGTACGCTCGGAAAATCGCTTCAAGTCGCCCCTCCGCTCCGTGAAGCGATTTTTGCCGCCCGACACACGGGGGCGGCATTCCCTCGCTCCGACCCACGGCGGGAAGTACAGATACCGCCGCCTTGCTAATACCGGAATTCCGCTGCCGCCTTCGCGGCGGAACCGGTATTCCGTTGCGCGGATAAGGTAGAATTCAAATCCGCCCCAGGTGGATGGGGCTTGAGACGAAAGTAAACAAACAGGACCGCTCTCCTGCAAACCGCCGGTTTTGTTCTTTTATAGGCGGCGGATAAACCGCCGCCAGCGGGTCTCCCCCAGCTTTTCAGAAAACTACAGGGTTTGTAAGCTGAAATGAGATGATAAGTCCCTTTTCCTGCAAACCGTCGCTTCCACTCTCTTTAGGGGCGGCGCAGCTAAGCTGCGCCGCCTTTGAGCCGCACATTTGCGGTACTATCCAAAATTTCCTCTTAAATTTTAATAGCCTTCGCCCGAAAAAAGTTGCTAGCGACCAGACGGCGTCAATAAGGCGCGCTTGTTACCCTAAAGGGCACAGGCAAAGCCATAGCCGAAGCAAGCGGGACCTTTTGGGGAAGAGGCGGGGCAAGGGAGCGGGTGAGGAATGCCCAATTCCTTAATTGGGCGTTCCGAGAGTAGCGGACTTTGCCCCGCCGAGAGCAGCGAGTGGATTGTCTGGCTTTACCCAGACAACCGGCGAGCGGGCGGCGTTATCTATGTTGGGATAGATACAGAAACCATCCCTCCAGCCCGTTCCCCTTAACACTAAAAGGTACCTGCCAAACAGTGGCAGGTACCTTCTTTGACTAACTAGATCGCTATAGCCTCAATAATGGGTTTCCAAAGGGACAAGTCCCTTTGGCCGCATCTCCTTAAACGTATCCCCGCATCCTCAGCCGCACTTGGAATAACCGCAGCTGCGGCAGGAGACACAACCTCCCTCATGCTCCATGGGGGCGCCGCATTCAGGGCAGAATTTCGCGTATTTCAGATCTGCGGCGGTATAGTTTTCCACGCCTTTGCCTCCGTTGGGACGGGGCGCGGAGACAGGGGCAGTCTCAGTGGGCTGCACCTTGGGAGAGTGGGCCAGGCCGGAGATTCCCTTTTCGGTGAGGGACTGGCCATTCTCCTGCATTTCCTTAATATAGTTGTCCACCTTCTTGACCACCTGGGCGATGGCGTCAGGGCAGGAGGTGCACTTCATACCCTGCTGACGGATGGTGGAGGGGCAGCGAATACCCTTGAGCTGATCCAGAATCTCCTTGGTGGAGATGCCGGAGCGGAGGGCGATGGACACCAGACGGGCGGTAGCTTCGCTCTGGGAGGGGCAGCCGCCGGCCTTACCGGTGGAGGTGAACACCTCGCAGATGCCGTTTTCATCATAGTTGACGGTGACATAGAGGTTACCGCAGCCGATCTTCATCCGCTCGGTGAGGCCATAGGTGATCTCCGGGCGGGGACGGGGAACGATCTCCAGGTTCAGGGTATCCGCCACCTGAGCAGCGGTCTCCTGAGCGGCATCCTTCTGGTCCTTGGTCTCCTTGTTGACGGAACCGATGTTGAGCACCTGGCCCTCCCGGCTGCCGTCACGATAGATGGTAACGCCCTTGCAGCCCTGATGGTAGGCCAGCATGTAAACCTCCCGCACATCCTCCACGGTGGCGTCATGGGTGAAGTTAACGGTCTTGGAAACAGCGTTGTCGGTGTGACGCTGGAAAGCGGCCTGGGTATTGATGTGATAGATGGGGCTGATGTCGTGGGAGCACACAAACACCTTCTTCATATCCTCGGGGATCTCGGGGATATGGGCCAGAGTGCCCTCGGCGGCGATGCGGCGCATCAGCTCCTGGCTGTAGAGGCCGCGGCGGCGCAGCTCCTCCTCCAGAATGGGATTTCCCTCCACCATCTCAGTGCCGTCCATAACGTTGCGGATATAGACATAGCCGAAGACAGGCTCCACGCCGGAGCTGCACCCGGCAATGATGGACAGGGTACCGGTGGGGGCGATGGTGGTAACAGTGGCGTTGCGCAGAGCGGGACCATCCTTATAAATGCTCTCGGCAAAGAGGGGGAAGGGCCCGCGGACCTTGGCCAGCTCCATGGATGCCTCACGGCCCACACGGGTGATGAAGGCCATCAGCTCCTCCGCCAGGGCCACCGCTTCGTCGCTGTTGTAGCCCAGGCCCATCCGCAGCAGCATATCGGCATAGCCCATCACGCCCAGACCAATCTTCCGGGTCTGGCGGGTGGTAAAGGCGATCTGCTCCAGAGGATATTTGTTGACATCGATGACGTTGTCCAGGAAGTGGACAGCATCCCGAATGGTCCGCTCCAGCTTACCATAGTCCAGCTCCCAGCCCTTTTTCCCCTGGCGCAGCATATTGTCCAGATTGATGGAGCCCAGGTTGCAGGATTCATAGGGCAGCAGGGGCTGCTCGCCGCAGGGATTGGTGCTCTCGATCTCTCCCTGGCTGGGAACCACATTGTCCCGGTTGAGGCGGTCCAGGAAGATGATGCCCGGCTCGCCGTTTCTCCAGGCGGCTTCCACAATCTTATTGAACACTTCGGTAGCGTCCAGCTGACCTACAGGCTGCTTGGTCTTGGGGTCGATGAGGTCATACTTCTCCCCCTTCTCCACAGCGGCCATAAACTCCTCGGTAACGCCTACGGAGATGTTGAAATTGGTGATGTCGGCGTTATCCTTTTTGCAGTCGATAAACTGGAGGATATCAGGATGGTCGATGCGCAGGATGCCCATGTTGGCGCCCCGGCGGGTACCGCCCTGCTTGACCGCCTCGGTAGCCATATTGAACACCCGCATAAAGCTGATGGGGCCGCTGGCTACGCCGCCGGTGGTGCGCACCATGCTGCCCTTCTGCCGCAGGCGGGAGAAGGAAAAGCCGGTGCCGCCGCCGGACTTGTGAATGAGAGCGGCCTGCTTGACCGCCTCAAAAATGGCGTCCATGGAATCATCCACCGGCAGCACAAAGCAGGCGGACAGCTGTCCCAGATCCCGCCCGGCATTCATCAGGGTGGGAGAGTTGGGAAGGAACTCCAGATTGGTCATCATTTCATAGAAACGGTTGGACACTTTTGCCACATCGGCGTCGGCATCATAAGCCAAATCCGCCGCGGCGATGGTATCCGCCACCCGGCGGAACATATCCTCCGGACGCTCTGTGGGCAAACCCTGATCGTCTTTTTTCAAATACCGCTTTTCCAGTACGGTGATGGCGTTCTTTCCCAGTTTCATTCTTTGCACCTCTGTTTATTTCTCTATTAACTGAACTTTGTACTTCTTCCGTCTTTCCCCGCCGTCATAGTCTTTATGACAACAGAAAAACCTGTCCCGCAAGACAGGTCACTAGATATAGTGTCTAAAATACGTTTTGCGACACGACATATTGTATCAGCTTTCATTGACCATTGCAAGACAGGTTGCTGCTTTTCTCTATTTTCATCGTTTCCAACCAAAAACAACGACCTGATATGGGCAGAACGCAGAAAACCGCCGGGCATCTCCCATCCATGAAAAGGAAAAGACCCGGCGGCTGTTTTTTTACTGCCGGTCAGGCGCAGAAAGGCTCCACTGCTTTGAGAAAAGCTTCCTGCTGGTCATCCGCCATGGTGGCCTCCAGCTTGATGGGCTGGTTGAGATCCAGGCTGAAAATGCCCATAATGCTCCGTCCATTGACGCAATAACGTCCGGAACGCAGATCCACCGGGAAATCAAAGGCGCACATCGCATTGACAAATTCCTTGACCGCTTCCACGGTGGGAAGCTGTATATTCTTTTCGATCATCATATTGCTGCTCCATTCTGCCGCTCCGCTCCGGCTGAAATCATTTTGACGTCACTTCCGGTCTGCGGGGAATCTGGCCGAAAGGGTCCGGGCGGAGCCGGTAAAGGGTTCGTCCGGGAACTACCATCTAAATATAGCAAGATTCGTTCCTTCCGTCAACAGACGGAACGCCATTTTTTCTCCCCGGAAAACGGGTATATTTTGGCGGGATGGGACAGGGCGTTGTCAAAAAGCCGGGTTTTGTTTATAATGAGGATTGGATTTGTGGTTCTCTGTCTTCATAAGAAAAACAGTGGTATTTCCATTGCCGGAACATTTTTGTTCCAGGTGGGTTTTCTCTGTTTGAAGGCGGGAATGGATCGGTAAAATGGGAGAGGGCGTTTCACTTTTTCAGTTCAAACCCAAAGCCATCCCCAAAAGGCAAAAAGATTCCAACAATACCGGGGCCGCCCCGGGAAAGGATGTTCTGTTATGGTAAGAGTTCGTTTTTTCACCCTTGGCTGCAAGGTCAATCAATATGAAACCCAGGCGCTGGCCTGCCGTTTCGCCGCCGAGGGCTTCCAGGTAGAGCAGGAGGGGGAGGACAGCGATGTGCTCATCATCAACTCCTGCACCGTTACCGCCGAAGGGGACCGGAAAAACCGGCAGCTGCTGCGGAGGCTTCGCCGGGAGCACCCCCAGGCGGTGATCGCCCTCACCGGCTGCTATCCCCAGGCATTTCCCCAGGAAATGGAGGCTCTCACTGAGGCGGATGTCATCACCGGCTCCCGGGACCGGGCCGGTCTGGTGGCGGCTGTGCGGCGGTTTCTGGGGGAAAGAAAACGCATCGTGGCCATTACCCCCCATGCTCCGGGAGAAACCTTTGAGGCAATGCATACCGATGATTTCGGCCGGCGCACCCGGGCCTTCGTGAAAATTGAGGACGGCTGCGAAAATTATTGCGCCTATTGCATTATCCCCACCGCCCGTGGGCCCATTCGTTCCAAGCCTCTGGAGGATCTGAAGGCGGAGCTGGAAGAACTGGCTGCCTCCGGTTATAAGGAAGTGGTGCTGGCGGGGATCAATCTTTCCAGCTATGGCCGGGATCTGGGGTGCCGCCTCATCGACGCCATCCAGCTGGCCTGCCGGGTACCCGGCCTGGAACGGATCCGCCTGGGTTCCCTGGAGCCGGACCTCATCACCCCGGAAGACTTCCGGCTGATGTCCCTGGAGCCCAAGCTCTGTCCTCAGTTTCACCTTTCCCTCCAAAGCGGCTGTGATACCGTTCTGGAGCGGATGGGCCGTCATTATAACACCGCCCAATACCTGGAGGTGTGCCGCACCATTCATCAGCGCTTCCCTCTGGCCGCCCTCACCACCGACCTGATGGTGGGCTTTCCCGGGGAGACTGATGAGGAGTTCCAGCAGTCCCTGGACTTTGCCGCCCAGGTGGGCTTCAGCAAAATCCATGCTTTTTCCTATTCTCCCCGCCCCGGCACCCGAGCCGCCGCTATGCCGGACCAGGTGCCCGGCCAGGTGAAAAAGGCCCGCTCCGCCGCCCTCATCGCTCAGGGGGATGCCTTGCGGAAAAAGTTTCTCCAGAATATGGTGGGGCTTACCCAGCCGGTACTCTTTGAGGACCGGGGCAAGGATGGCCTCCAGATCGGTTATACCCCCAATTATACTCCCGTCATTGTAGCGGAACCTGAGGACCTTCATGGCCAAATTCTTCCCGTCCTCCTCACAGGGCTGGAGGGAGACGGCTGCACCGGTGTCCTCACTCTCTGATCCCCACAGGACCAAAGGCTCTTTTTCCCAAAAATTGAGCCAGAGGATGATGAGGGAGACTTTTTGGGGATGAAAAAGAGTTCTCTTTCCTGGATAGGTGCTGAGGGAAAGCTGGCGCCAGAAGTTACGCCCAAAGGGACTCGTCCCTTTGGAAACCCGCTGTTGAGGCAATCACGATCAAGTTAGTCCGGAAAAGTGCCTGCCGCTGTTTTGATTGGTACTTTTTAGTGTTAGGGGGAACGGATGGAGGGATGGTTTCTGTTCCTGTCCCGGCAGGGGCAGCGCCGCCCGCTCGCCGGTTGTCCGGGTAAAGCCGGACAATCCACTCGCTGCTTTGGTGAGGAACTGGCCGCCCAAGGCGGCCAAAGGGGGCGGCGGATAAACCGCCGCCCCCCACTCGTCCATACCAGGCGGAAGTTGGTACTGGAAGATGCTCTGTTGATTTTTATTTGCTGAGAAAAACTGAATCTGAGCCTCAAACAAAATGGAAGCAGCGCCGGTTTGTTTGAAGCCCTGTGGTGTATTCATCGGGCACGATATTCCCCCAAACCGTGCCGGACTATCTCTGTACATAAAAGGCTTGCCTGATTCCTCTCCAGGACGCAGGCAAGCCTTTGTTTTGAAAAGAAGCTTTGCTTTCCGAAAAATTGGGGGACAGCCTTTTTTCTCAGCAGCGGCGCCCTTTTTACAGCTTCATCTGGCACCAGCGGCCTTTGGCAAAACGGATTCCCACCAGGCTGAAGCGGACAAACTGATCGATAAAGTAGCTGCACCAGGCTCCTACCAAACCGCCTCCGGCAGGATAGCAGAGAAGCCATGCGATCAGGGGCCGGAAAATGCCGATGCTGATCATGGCCACCATAGCGGTGTACCGGGTGTCGCCGCCGCCCCGCAGGCAGCTGGCGAAGATACATTGCGCCGCCTGGAACGGAGTGGTGACAGCAATGATCATCAGCACCTGGGTACCCAAGTGGACGATGACCTCCTCTGTGGAGAAGGCCATAATAATATAGCGGCCAAAGAAAATAAAGGTAGACGCCAGGATCGTGGAAATCACCAGCGAAATACGCTGGCAGGCTTTCCCATAAAGGATGGCCAGATCGGAGCGCTTGCGTCCCAGGGATTGTCCGGAAAGGGAAGCCGCTGCCACACCCAGGCCATCACAGAAGGAAAAGGCCAGGTTCAGCACACTCTGGCAGATGTTGTGGGTTGCCATCTCGGTCGTGCCAAGGGAGGCGATAATTTTAATATAGAGGAAGAATCCGATACGCATAAATACCTGCTCCACGCCGGCGCTGAGGCCCACGCTCACTACCGGAGCCACGGTGCGGCGGTCTATGCGCAGCAGATTATGCAGCTCGATGCGAAGGAAGTGCTCATGCCTGCCCCGGAGGGAATAGAAGGCCATCAGCAATCCCACCACATTGCCAAAAACTGTGGCGATGGCGGCGCCTGCCACCTCCAGCCGGGGAAAACCCAGATTTCCGCCGATAAGGAGATAGTTGAATACGATGTTCACCGCGTTGGCCGTCAAATTGATTTTCATGGAAATACGGGTATTGCCGCAGCCCCGCTGCGCGCCATTGATGCATAGGGTAATGGCCGAACAGGGAATACCGATCATCAGGATCTGAAAATATACGGTAGCGGCCTCGATCATATCTGCCTGCGCTCCCGCAAACAGCAGCAGCGGACGGGCGTACACCGCTCCCAGCACTGACAAAATCACCGAAAGGATCGCGCACAGGCTCAGGGATTGTCCCAACACCTTGTTGGCTCCTTCCCGGTCCTCCTGGCCCCGACGGCGGGCAACGACAGCTGTAACGCCCACATTGAGGGCCATAAAGGTGGCCAGAATGATCATTTTGGGCTGATTGGTGATACCCACCGCGGCAATGGCTGCCGCTCCCAAACTGCTGACCATCATGGTGTCCATCATAGAGACCATTGCCACCAGCACTGTATCGATCACCGCCGGAAGAGCGATTTCTCCAGCATCCCGGTACAGCTCTCTGGTGGACGGCAGTTCTCCCTGGCGCTGATCAGGACGGAGCATCTCATCCGCCGCATACAGCTTTCGTAATCCTGCGCCCATTGCGTTGTTCCTCTCTTTCCCCTTGGCAAATTGTTGCGCCCGCAACTATATAGGCCGGCGGGCCGTCCTTTTCATTATAGCATGGACAGGATTTTTTTACAGCTCTCTTACCTGTTTTTTTCACATTTTTTCATTTTGGATGGGTTTTATGTAATTTCAATATTTTTAAAAAAATATGTTGACATTTATTATGCTTTATGATATAGTATAGACACAGAAAAGAAAGGAACCAATTCAGAAAGGATCGTTTCCAATGTACTAAGCAGTTAAGATCCTGAATTTGCTTGGGGAGAGAAAGGAGTGAGTCCAATGGCTTCAGTTGTTTCACAGAAGAATACGGCTTCCCATTGCACTCATTTCGTAGTATCCGGCGGCAACTGATGAAACTTTCGGTTCCATCCATACAACAGAAATGCGTCCACTGCTATGAAATGCAATGTGAAGCCGGGGTCTTTCTATGAGGAAAGACGAGGTTTCGCTTTTTTTGTCTTGTTCGGCGGAAAAAGAGGAACACAGGTGCCATCTTAAAATAGGTTATCTTTAGGACCCAGATGACGGTAAAAATGGGTGTCATTTCTCGCAAGAGATAAAGACGCAGCCGGATTCAAAGTGGAAACTCTAAAGGCAGGATGGAACTTGTCTGATTCTGGTCGAAATCCCTGAAAAAGGCGGAAAAGGTTCGGAAAAGCAAAGAACCAAATCCTACACCACAGAAAAGATTTTTAGGTCTGGCAAATCCCATGGGTACTGCATCTGTTGGGAACATTCCCGGCGGGTAAACATCCGTTGGGAAAGAAATTTCGGTTTCCTGCAGGAGACTGAAATGAAACATTGCAGGCAGAGAGATCATTTCTATGAATGGCAAAGGAATTATGGGAAATGCGGCACCGCACCACAGATCTTTATACCGCACCTGGAAAAGGGCGGATGAAGAAAGCGCCCAGGGAAGAATATGGTTTGATTGAAGAAAGCGTAGATATATTCTATAAGAAATAGAAGCGAATAAGTTTTGCAATCAGTCAGCGTACCCAGTTCAGCCTGTGGATGCAGGCAGGAAAAGAACAACCACCCAAAACTTGAAAGCCGCTGCTCTTGTCCAGGCAGGAACAGAGGGTAACAAAAGAGAAGGGCGGCGGCTGATCTCCCCCAAAGGAACCAGCGATCTTTCCCGTCTGATACTGGAAAGCGTATAGGCCAGGGGGTATGAAGAAAGCCCCTTGAAAAAGGGAGCTTACTGATCTGTAAACCTGCCGGCGCAGGCAGGAAAAGCGTCTGATTTCTTCTGTAGGAGTTAGTTTTCATTTTAATTCCTGAGTGATCGGTGAATCAAGGTGTAAGACTTTTCCTCCATAAAGGCAGCTGATTCGGTGTAAAGAACAACTGGATCAAACGCAAAAGATTAAATCTGACCAGGGTAAACCGGCAGCTGTTTCTCCCACGGGAGAAAGAGAAGCGCAAAACAAAAAATTTCTTCAAAACAGCTTTAATCCAGTTTCAAACGATAAATAAACCTATTTCTCCCTCTCGGTGAAAACCGGGAGGGAGTTTTTCGCCCAAAATAGTTTTTCTGTACCCCAGGCTGAATGTCTGATTTCTGATCTGGGTATCTGTACACCAAAAGCTCTGTTTCAAATCAAAACACTTTTGTTTGAGGTAATGATATGGCTAAAAAATGGACCTGGGCTATTCTCTCCGCCATCTGGCTGGCAGCGGCAATTCTCAATTATTTTGACAGGCGTTCCGGAATGCTTGTTCTGTTCAACCTGGAAGCCGCCGCCATCTTTCTCCTTCTGACCATTTGTCAATGTATTTGTGACAAGCGGGGAGCCGCCGGAGAAAAAATCATGAAAAAAATATTGATGGCGGTTTTTGTGCTGCTTCTTCTAAGCGCTCTGCTCATCGTCCTCTTATGATTTGAGCCTTTTGTCTTTGCCTCAAACAGGGCTGGGCGGAGGTTTATGCGGAAGATACGGGGGATGCGCCCTTTTGAGGGTACAAACGCCCTCACGACGCCTCCGCTGCGCTACCAACCTTTTGGGGGCGGGGGTGATTTCTATTTTATAAGGGAAAAAGAGAACCCGCCTGTCGCTGTTTTCTGGGGGCTGAGATGGTGTCTCTTTCCTCAGTGGCAGCTGGGCAAAGGTTTGTACCCGGGATGCGGGAGTACGCCCAAAGGGACTCGTCCCTTTGGAATCCCATTGTTGGGGCAATAGCGATCGGGTTAGTCCGGCAAACTGCCTGCCACTGTTTTGGTTTGTACCTTTCAGTGTTAAGGGGAACGGGCTGAAAGGCTGGTTTGTGTATCTGTCCCAGCATAGATAACACCGCCCGCTCGCTTATTGCCCGGGTAAAGCCGGACAAAGACGCTCGCTGCCTGGGTGGGGGAAGGCCGCCTTAGGCGGCCAAAAGCGGCGGCAGATAAACTGCCGCCGCCTCAATTTTCCCAAACTTTATGGGGAACAGAAATTCCCCCTGGAGCTGTCTGTGTCCCTGAGTCCCTTTCTCTTGCTGCTTCCCTAAAAAAGGCACTGCTCTCGCAAAAAGGGCCCACAGGCAGGAGGGGCAATTCTCATCATTTATCACCCTTCTTTTCTGCGCCTGGTTTCTTCTCTATTTATCCAAAAGGATTGATTGCCTTTCGGGGAGTATTCGCTGCCTGTCCTCAGCAGATGGAACGCTCTCACCAGAGGCAGGACTTTTTTCCTTATCATATGCCAAAAGCCCCCGGTGGATCACTCCATCGGGGGGCTTTTTATCAGCAAAGCGTTACGCTTTCATGGTTTGGCTGCAAACTGTTCCTCAGATCAGCTCAATGATAGCCATCTCAGCGGCGTCGCCACGGCGGGGTCCGATCTTGATGATACGGGTGTAACCACCGCCCACTTCCTTATACTTGGGGGCCAGCTCATCGATGACCTTCTTGGCCACGGTCTCTTTGGTGATATAAGCATAAACCTGACGCTTGGCGTGCAGGTCGCCAGCCTTCGCAATGGTGATCATCTTCTCGGCCATAGCGCGAACTTCCTTGGCTCTGGTGACGGTGGTCTCGATCTTCCCATTTTCCATCAGGAAGGTCACCATCGCTCTGAGCATCGCTTTTCTATGGTCAGAGGTTCTGCCCAGCTTTCTGACTCCTGGCATTTATAATCACTCCTTTACCTGTAATTGTAGTTATTCCTCGTCGTCGTTGAGCTTGAAGCCCAGGGCTTCCAGCTTGCCGATTACCTCTTCCAACGACTTCTTTCCAAGATTGCGGACCTTCATCATCTCTTCGGGAGACTTGTTGATCAGGTCGCCCACAGAGTTGACGCCCGCCCGCTTCAGGCAATTAAAGGCACGAACAGAAAGGTCAAGCTCTTCAATGGTCATCTCAAGAACCTTATCCTTACCGGTATCCTCTTTTTTCTCCATGATTTCTGTAGAGCCCACTTCGTCGGACAGTTCCACAAAGTGGTTGAGTTGTCTATTGAGGATCTTGGCCGCAAGGCTGACCGCTTCTTTCGCGGAGATGGTACCGTCGGTCCAAACCTCCAGCGTCAGTTTGTCATAGTCCGTGATCTGTTCGACCCGGGTGTTTTCCACCGAGTAGTTCACCTTTAACACCGGGGTGTAAATACTGTCAACAAAGATCGTGCCCACGGGGGACTTGTCTCCGTCCAGCGCCTTGTTCCGGTCTGCGGAAACATAGCCCTGTCCCTTTTGCAGGGTCAGTTCCATATTCAGCTTGGCGCCCTCCGCCAGGGTTGCGATATGCATCCCGGGGTCCAGCACTTCCACCTCGGAGCTGCCGCTGATGGAGCCGGCGGTGACTTCGCACTCGCCCTCCGCGGAGATCTTGACCCGTACAGGCTCGTCGCAGTACAGCTTCGCCGTCAGCCCCTTGATGTTGAGGATCATCTCGGTGACGTCCTCTTTCACGCCGGGGATGGTGGAGAACTCATGCTGTACGCCGTCGATCTTTACAGACGAAACAGCCACACCAGGAAGCGAGGAGAGCAGCACCCGTCTCAGGCCGTTGCCCAAGGTGATGCCAAAGCCGCGATCCAGAGGCTCAGCCACGAACTTGCCATAGCTGCCGTCGGATTTCAGCTCTGTAGTCTCTATCCTTGGTTCAATGATCTTAACCATAAATATTAACCCTCCTTATGAAGACGAAAAGTCTTTGTACTTCCCTACCGATCTGTTGCCGGATCATCTGATTATTTGCTGTACAGCTCGACGATGAGATGCTCTTCAACATCCAGATCAATGTCTTCGCGGTTGGGCAGCTCCACAACCTTCAGGGTCATCTTGTTGGTATCCACATCCAGCCACTTGGGACGGGGACGGGAAGCGTTGGCTTCCACAACAGCCTTCAGCTTGTCGCTGTCAGTGCTCTTGCTGGTAACCTCGATCACATCGCCGGCCTTGACCAGGATAGAGGGGATGTTGGCCTTGTGACCATTGAGGGTGTAGTGACCATGACGGACCAGCTGTCTGGCTTCCTTTCTGGAAGCGGCAAAACCAGCGCGGTAAACCACGTTGTCCAGTCTGGACTCCAGGATGCGCAGCAGGTTTTCACCAGCCATACCGGGCTGTCTCTCAGCCATCTCAAAGTACTTGAGGAACTGGCCTTCCAGCACGCCGTAGTATCTTCTGGCGGACTGCTTGGCACGCAGCTGAACGCCGTACTCAGAAACTTTCTTTCTGGACTTGCCATGCTGACCGGGAACGGAAGCTCTCCGGGTCAGGGCACACATATCAGAGTAGCATCTGTCGCCCTTGAGGAACAGCTTCTTGCCCTCGCGGCGGCAAAGTCTGCATACTGCACCAGTATATCTAGCCATCGACGAATACCTCCTTTTCGATTATACACGCCGTCTCTTGGGCGGGCGGCAGCCGTTGTGGGGAATGGGGGTAACGTCCTTGATCATGTTGACCTCCAGACCAGCTGCCTGAAGGGCACGGATGGCGGCCTCACGACCGGCGCCAGGGCCCTTGACATAAACTTCCACGGTCTTCAGACCATGCTCCATCGCGGCCTTGGCAGCCACCTCAGCGGCAGTCTGAGCAGCGAAAGGAGTGGACTTTCTGGAACCTCTGAAGCCCAGTCCGCCGGCGCTGGCCCAGCTGAGAGCATTGCCCTGGGTGTCGGTGATGGTGACGATGGTGTTATTGAATGTGGACTGGATATGAGCGGCTCCGCGCTCGATGTTCTTGCGCTCACGGCGCTTGCGAATGACAGCTTTCTTTGCGGGTTGCTTTGCCATCTCAATCCCTCCTTACTTCTTCTTATTGGCGATGGTTCTCGCCGGACCTTTTCTGGTACGGGCGTTGGTCTTGGTCCGCTGTCCTCTGACAGGCAGGCCCTTTCTGTGACGGACGCCTCTGTAGCAGCCGATCTCCACCAGACGCTTGATGTCCAGGGAAACGTTTCTTCTCAGGTCGCCCTCAACGGTGAGGTTGTGGTCAATATAGTCACGGATCTTGCCCTCGTCCTCCTCGGTCAGATCCTTCACGCGGACGTCAGGGTTGACGCCGGTGGCGGCCAGGATGTTCTGGGCGGTCTTGCGGCCAATGCCGAAGATGTAGGTCAGACCGATCTCGATCCGCTTATCTCTGGGCAGGTCCACACCAGCAATACGAGCCATTAATTTGCACCTCCATGAAATAGGTTAGGTTCAGCCCTGACGCTGCTTATGCTTGGGATTGTCGCAAATGACCATGATGCGGCCCTTGCGCTTGATCACCTTGCACTTCTCGCACATAGGCTTAACGGAAGGTCTTACTTTCATTTGAAACTACCTCCTTTGGGGTTTGCCCTTTTCCTTACTTGGAACGCCAGGTGATGCGTCCCTTGGTGAGATCGTAGGGCGAGATCTCCACCGTTACCTTGTCGCCGGGAAGGATGCGGATATAGTTCATCCGCAGCTTGCCGGAAATATGTGCCAGCAGCACATGGCCGTTGGGCAGCTCCACCTGGAACTGCGCGTTAGGCAGCTTCTCCACAACGGTGCCTTCGATTTCAATTACATCCTGCTTTGACATCAGGGCGCTCTCCTTTCTGCCTTTTCGGTTGGCACTGGTTGACTTTCTGCATGATACTCCCGCAGCAGTGTGCGCAGTCTGCGGTCCGAGCTCACAGAGCTCAGGTCGATGACGGTATTGGTGGGACGCAGATGCAGGGGGTTTTTCGCCTTTGGGGCTTGCAGCTTCCGCCGCTTGCCGTCGGCGATGTACACCCTTGCCTGCTCAAGACCCACCACCACATAAAAACTTCCCTGGTCATGTCCCCGTGAGGACCAAACCACCTGTCCCAGCTTGAACATCCCGGGCCTCCTTCAGGGTCTGGTGAGGATCACCGGACCGTTGTCGGTAATGGCCACGGTATGCTCGAAATGGGCGGATGGAAGTCCGCTGTGGGTCACTACTGTCCAGCCGTCGGAGAGCTGTTTTACTCCGGCGCCTTTGAGATTGATCATGGGCTCGATAGCCAGGGTCATACCAGAGGAGAGGCGGCGGCCCTTGCCGGGCACGCCATAGTTGGGGACCTCGGGGTCCTGGTGCATTTCTGTACCGATCCCGTGGCCCACATACTCCTTAACCACGCCGTAGCCGAAGCTCTCGGCATAGCTCTGGATGGCAAAACCGATGTCCCCCAGCCGGTTGCCCGGCAGAGCCTGGGCGATGCCCAGCTCCAGACACTTTTGTGTCACTTCCAGCAGCTGCGCCACTTCAGGGGCGGGGGTACCCGCCGCTACCGTAAAGGCATTGTCGCCGTGGTAGCCCTGATAAATGGCGCCGGTGTCGATGCTGACGATGTCCCCTTCCTTGATCTTCCGATGCTTGGAGGGGATACCATGGATCACTTCTTCATTGATGGAAATACAGGCTGCCGCAGGAAATCCGCCGTAGCCCAGGAAGGAAGGCTTTGCTCCATGAGAGACGATAAAGTCGTGGATGACCTGGTTGATCTCCATGGTGGTTTTGCCCGGAGCAACCGCCTTCACCCCCGCCATCAGCGCCAGGTGGGAGATCCGCCCCGCTTCGCGCATCAGCGCCAGCTCCTTACTGGTTTTCAGCACAATCATTCTTCATCCTCCAGCACCCGAAGGGTTCGCTCAGTAATCGCTTCAATGTTCCCGGTGCCGTCCACTTCCAGCAGCTTGCCCTGACCTCTGTAGTATTCCACCACAGGATAGGTGCTCTGGTGATAGGTAGCCAGCCGGTCCCGGATGGTCTCAGGCTTGTCGTCGGCACGGATGATCAGCTTGCCGCCGCATTTCTCACACAGTTCTCCCGCGGAGGAAGGCTGGTGTTTGATGTGGTAGGTCTCGCCGCATTTCTCGCAGACCCGACGGCCGCCGAGACGCTCCAGAATCACCTGGTCGGGAACATTGATGTACAAAACTTTGTCGATGGTGACGCCCATGGCGTCCAGCGCCTGGGCCTGGGCCAGCGTCCGGGGGAAGCCGTCCAGAATAAAGCCCTTGGCGCAGTCCGCCTGGGAAAGGCGGTCTTTGACCACCTGGTTGATTATCTCATCAGGGACCAGCTTTCCCTGGGCAATCAGGCTTTTGACCTGCTCGCCCAAAGGAGAGCCGCTTTTGATGGCTTCACGCAGCACACTGCCGGTGGAGATCTCCGGGAGCTCAAAACGCTCGCTGATGATCTCACCCTGGGTGCCTTTGCCCGCTCCAGGAGCGCCCATTAGAACCAGATTCATCATGTCACCCTCCAAAAGTCCTGCTTTTACTCAAGGAAGCCTTTGTAGTGGCGCATCATCATCTGAGATTCCAGGCTCCGTACAGTATCCAGAGCCACGCCCACCAGAATGATGATGGAAGTACCACCCAAAGCGATGTTCATCTTGGCGACATTGCCCAGAATGATGGGCAGAATCGCGATGACAGCCAGCATCAGCGCCCCCACCAGAGTGATCTTGGAGATAACCTTGGTGATGAAGTCCGAAGTGGGCTTACCGGGACGGATACCGGGGATGGCGCCGTTGTTCTTGCGCAGATTGTTGGCCATCTCAATGGGATTATACTGGATCGCAATATAGAAATAGTTAAAGCCGATGATGAGGAAGAAATAAATCACCGCGTACAGCCAGGTGTTGTAGTTGAAAGCACCCAGAATCTGTCCAAGAGTGGTGGTGCCCATGGGGTCCACGAAGCTCTTGATAGTACCGGGGATGGCCAGGAAGGTGCTGGCGAAGATGATGGGCAGAACACCGGACATATTCACCTTGATGGGAATATAGGAGCTCTGACCGCCGTACATCTTGCGGCCTACCACTTTCTTGGCGTACTGGACGGTGATGCGCCGCTCAGCGTTGTTCATCAGAACGATGAAGCCGATGAGCAGTACAAAGAGCACCGCCACCAGGGGAACCAGCACATAGTACTGGGGACCCTGTGCAAAATACTGGGTCAGCTCGTAGACAGCACCGGGGCCGCGGGAAACGATACCCACAAACAGGATCAGAGAGATACCGTTGCCGATACCCTTCTCATCGATCCGCTCGCCCAGCCACACTACCACCATGGCGCCGGCAGTAAAGGCGGCGATGATGGCCAGCGCGGTCAGCACACCTGCGAAGCCTTCCGTATAGGTGACAGCATAATAGCCGTTACGGAACAGGGTGTAGAAGGCGAAGGCCTGAAGGACCGCCAGGGCCACGGTGGTGTACCGGGTGATCTTCTTCAGCTTCTTCTGCCCGTCCTCACCGTTCTTCGCCATCCGCTCCAGGGCCGGGATGGCCACAGTCAGCAGCTGGATGACGATGGACGCGGTAATGTAGGGAGAAATGGACAGTGCCAGCAGGGTGGCGTTACTGAGAGCGCCGCCGGTGAGCACATCCAGATAGCCCAGCAGGTTACCGCCGGAGCTGATCATGGCCTTCAGTGCGGTGGGATCAAGGAAGGGAACCGGAATAGCGGAACCCAGTCTCACGATAAAAAGGATGAACATGGTGTAGATCAGCTTTTTACGGAGGTCCTCGATTTTCCAGGCATTTCTCAGCGTCTGGATCATTTATACCACCTCAGCCTTTCCGCCGGCTGCTTCGATCTTGCTCTTGGCGCCTGCGGAAAAAGCCGCAACGTTGACGGTGAGTTTCTTGGTCAGTTCGCCTCTGCCCAGAACCTTGACGCCGTCCAGAGTCTTCTTCAGCAGACCAGCTTCTACGATTGCCTTGGCGTCTACCACGGCGCCATCCTCAAAGCGGTTGAGATCCTCTACGTTGATGGTAGCATACTTGGTCCCAAAAATGTTGACGAAACCTCTCTTGGGGATACGTCTCTGAAGGGGCATCTGGCCGCCTTCAAAACCGGGGCGCACACCGCCGCCGGAACGGGCGTTCTGACCCTTGTGGCCCTTGCCCGCGGTCTTGCCGTTACCGGAGCCAGCGCCGCGGCCCACCCGGTAAGCCTTCTTGGTGGAGCCGGGGGCGGGGGAAAGCTCATGCAATTTCATTGTACCTGCACCTCCTTGCTCAAGCGTTTGTGACTTCCACGAGGTGGGAGATCTTGGCGATCTTGCCCTTGGTAGCCTCATTGTCGGGCTGAACGGTCACCTGACCGATCTTCCGAAGACCCAGAGAATAAGCAGTAGCGATCTGGGGAGCTTTTCTGCCGGCCAAACCCTTGACCAGCTTGATTTTCAGCGTTCCGTTTGCCATTTCAAGCTACCTCCTTATTCAAAAATTTCCTTGGCAGACTTGCCGCGGACAGCAGCAACCTGCTCAGCGTCCCGCAGGGAGGCCAGGCCGTTGATAGTGGCGGTGACCACGTTGCAGGGGTTATTGGAGCGCAGGCACTTGGTACGGATATCCCGGATACCGGCCATCTCCATCACCGCACGGACAGCGCCGCCGGCGATAACGCCGGTACCCTGGGGGGCGGGCTTCATGAGCACTTCGCCGGCGCCGAATTTGCCGATGACCTCATGAGGAATGGTGGTGCCCTTCAGGGAGATGCGGATAACGTTCTTCTTCGCATCCTCGATGCCTTTGCGGATAGCGTCCGGCACCTCGGAGGCTTTACCAAGACCAAAGCCGACCAGGCCGTTGCCGTCGCCCACGACGACCAGCGCGGCAAACTTGAAGATACGGCCGCCCTTGACGGTCTTGGATACACGGTTGATTGCAACTACTCTCTCGTTGAGATTCAGTGCAGAAGCGTCGATTCTAGCCAAAAGTGTCCCTCCTCCTATTAGAATTTGAGTCCGCCTTCACGGGCGCCCTCAGCCAGTTCTTTGACACGGCCATGATAGATAAAGCCGCCGCGGTCGAAGACAACCTCTTCGATACCCTTGGCCTTTGCTTTCTCTGCGACAGCCAGGCCGACCTTCTTGGCCGCCTCTTTGTTGCCGCCATTGCCCTCAAAGTCCTTATCCATGGAGGAAGCAGCTGCCAGAGTGACGCCTGCGACGTCATCGATCAGCTGGGCATAGATGTGTTTGGCGGAGCGGAATACGGAGAGCCGCGGACGCTGCGCGGTGCCGGAGATCTTGCCTCTGACTCTGGCGCGTCTCTTGAGTCTGTTCTGCTTTGCGCTAGGCTTGCTTACCATTCTTTACTCCTCCTTCCTTACTTCTTGCCCTTACCGGCTTTGCCTTCCTTGCGGATGATGGTCTCGCCGACATACTTGATGCCCTTGCCCTTATAGGGTTCGGGAGGACGCTTCTCGCGGATCTCAGCCGCGAACTGTCCAACAACTTCCTTATCAGGGCCTTTGACAATGATCTTGTTGGGAGCGGGAACATCAATGGTGATCCCGGGGATCTCCGGAACGATGACCTGATGGGAATAACCCAGGTTCATGACCAGGTTAGTGCCCTGCTTGGCGGCACGATAGCCGACGCCGTTGACTTCCAGCTCCTTGGAGAAGCCGTGAGCAACGCCCTCCACCATGTTGTGAACCAGAGTTCTGGTCAAACCATGGAGGCTCTTGCAGATCTTCTCATCATTGGGACGGGTAACGTGGATGACGTTGCCCTCCATAGCGATGCCCATCCGGCTGTCAAAAGTCCTGGTGAGAGTGCCCACCGGGCCCTTGGCGGTGACGGTGGTGCCGTCGATCTTCACCTCTACGCCGGCGGGAATGTCGATGTGTTTGTTACCGATTCTGCTCATCTTATTTCCCCCCTTACCAGATGAACGCCAGCACTTCGCCGCCGACGTTTTCCTTGCGGGCCTGCTTGTCGGTGATGACGCCCTTGGAGGTGGAAAGGATGGCGATACCCAGACCTTTGAGCACCTTGGGCATATCCTCACAGCTGGTGTAGATCCGCAGGCCGGGCTTGGAAACTCTCCGCAGCCCCTGAATCACCTGGGTCTTGCCAGGACCGTATTTGAGCGTCATGTGGATAACGCCCTGCTTTCCGTCGTCCACGACGGTGAAACCTTTAATATAACCCTCGTCAAGAAGAATCTGAGCAATAGCAGTCTTCATCTTTGACGCAGGAATATCTACCGTGTCATGTTTGGCCGAATTCGCGTTCCGGATGCGGGTGAGCATATCGGCGATGGTATCGGTGATATACATAGGTCAACCTCCTTTGCTATTACTTGTTACCAGCTTGCTTTCTTGACGCCGGGGATCTGACCCTTGTAAGCCAGCTCCCGGAAGCAGATACGGCAGATGCCGTATTTGCGCAGATAAGCATGGGGACGGCCGCAGATCTTGCATCTGTTGTACTCTCTGGTAGAGAACTTAGCAGGACGCTGCTGCTTAATTTTCATGGAAACCTTTGCCATAACCCTTCTCTACCTCCTTACTTTGCAAACGGCGCGCCCAGGAGAGTGATCAGCTCCTTGGCCTCTTCGTCGGTCTTGGCGGTGGTGACAAAGGTGATGTCCATGCCGCGGACCTTGTCGATCTTATCATACTCGATCTCCGGGAAGATCAGCTGCTCCCGGATACCCATGTTGTAGTTGCCTCTGCCGTCAAAGCCGTTGGGGTTGATGCCCCGGAAGTCTCTGACGCGGGGGAGAGCAAAGTTAAAGAAGCGATCGATGAACTCATACATACGGTCGCCGCGCAGGGTCACCTTGGCGCCAATGACCATGCCCTCACGGAGCTTGAAGTTGGCGACGGACTTCCGGGCCTTGGTAGCCACGGGCTTCTGTCCGGTGATCTTGCTCAGGTCGCCCATGATGGCGTCCAGAACCTTGGGATTCTCTTTCAGTTCGCTGCAGCCGATGTTCAGCACAACCTTCTCGAGCTTGGGGATCTGCATGACGCTCTTGTAACCGAACTTGCTCATCAGAGCAGGGGCGATTTCGTTTTTATAGGTCTCTTTCAAACGAGCCATGTCTTCTCCTCCTTCTCTTAGTATTCTGCGCCGCACAGCTTGCAAACGCGAGCCTTGCTGCCGTCCTCTTTGATCTTGCGACCGAGACGGGTGGGCTTGCCGCACTTGGGGCAAACAGCCATCACCTTGCAGGCGTACAGAGCGCCTTCGGCCTTGACGATGCCGCCGGCATCGCCCTGTCTGCGGGGCTTGACATGCTTGGTGACCATGTTCAGGCCCTCAACGATGACCTTCTGCTCCTTGGGGCTGACTTCCAGGACCTTGCCCTTCTTGCCCTTGTCCTTACCGGACAGAACGACGACTGTGTCGCCCTTTTTAACGTGAAGATTATTCATCTTGATGCGACACCTCCAATTACAGAACCTCAGGGGCGAGAGAGAGGATCTTCATATAATCCTTTTCACGAAGCTCTCTGGCCACTGGCCCAAAGATACGGGTACCCTTGGGGTTTTTGTCTTCCTTAATGATAACGGCTGCGTTCTCGTCGAAGCGGATGTAAGTACCATCCTCACGACGGAGGCCCTTGGCCGAACGCACGATAACTGCCTTTACAACGTCGCCCTTCTTCACGACGCCGCCGGGAGCGGCCTTCTTGACGGAAGCCACCACCACGTCGCCGATGTTGGCGTATCTCTTACGGGAGCCTCCCAGCACGCGAATGCACATCAGTTCCTTGGCACCGGTGTTGTCGGCCACTTTGAGATAGGTCTGCATCTGAATCACAGAGCGTTCCTCCTTTCGGTGAGACTTATATTTAAGTCATACTCAAAATCTTCGTAACGAACGGGTTTTGGTAACGGGAGAGAGGCTTATTTCGCCTTCTCGATGATCTGGCAAACTCTCCATCTCTTGTCCTTGGACAGAGGGCGGGTCTCCATGATCATCACGGTGTCGCCGATACCGCAAGCGTTCTCCTCGTCGTGTGCCTTGAACTTGACAGTGCGCTTGACGATCTTCTTATAAAGGGGGTGTCTGACATTGTCGGCGATGGCGACGACGACGGTCTTGTCCATCTTGTCGCTGACGACCTTGCCTACCCGGGTCTTTCTCAGGTTTCTCTCTTCGCTCACAGCTTCGTCCTCCCTTCTTACTGAGCCTTCAGCTCTTTCTCTCTGATAACGGTCTTGAGACGGGCGATGTCCTTCTTGACAAGGTTCAGTCTCAGGGGGTTATCCAGCTGGTTGACGGCGTGCTGGAAGCGAAGGTTGAAAAGCTCAGCCTTGAGGTCGGCCAGCTTCTGATTCAGCTCGGCGGTGGAAAGATCTCTGATCTCGGTGGCTTTCATTACGCTTCACTCCCTTCGGTCTCTTTCTTGACAAACTTGCACTTGATGGGCAGCTTGTGAGCGGCCAGACGCATGGCCTCACGAGCGACGGACTCTTCGATGCCGCCGATCTCGAACATCACTCTGCCGGGCTTAACGACAGCAACCCAGTACTCGGGGGAACCTTTACCGGAACCCATGCGGGTCTCAGCGGGCTTCTCGGTGATGGGCTTGTCGGGGAAAATCTTGATCCAAACCTGACCGCCACGCTTGATATAACGGGTCATGGCGATACGGGCGGCCTCGATCTGATTGGAGGTGACCCAGGCGGGCTCCAGAGCCTGGAGGCCGAAATCACCGTAGGTGACGGTATTGCCTCTGGTGGCCTTACCGGTCAGACGTCCTCTGTGGACGCGGCGGTATTTAACTCTCTTTGGCAGAAGCATTACTTATTGCCTCCTTCCTGGCGGGGTTTGCGCTCAGCGAGGACCTCGCCGGCATAGATCCACACCTTGACGCCGATGCGGCCATAGGTGGTGGCAGCCTCCGCGAAGCCGTAGTCGATGTCGGCGCGGATGGTCTGCAGCGGGATGGTGCCCTCGTGATACTGCTCGGTACGGGCGATCTCAGCGCCGCCCAGACGGCCGGACACCTGAGTCTTGATACCCTTGGCGCCGAACTTCATGGCGCGGCCGATGGCCTGCTTCATAGCGCGGCGGAAGGAAGCCCGGTTCTCCAGCTGAGCAGCGATGCTCTCGGCAACCAGCTGGGCGTTCTTATCAGGCTGACGAACCTCAACAACGTTGACGGAGACAGCCATCTTCTGCTCCTTGCCCTTGTTGATCATCTTCTCGCAGGCCAGACGCAGCTTCTCGATCTCGGTGCCGCCCTTGCCGATGACCACGCCGGGACGGGCGCAGTGAATGTGAATGCGGACTCTGGCGGCATCACGCTCGATCTCGATCTTGGGGATGCCGGCATCATACAGGGTTTTCTTCAGGAACTTCCGCAGCTTGTAGTCCTCGACCAAGATATCGCCGAAAGCGTTATCGCGAGCAAACCAGCGGGAATCCCAATCCTTGATTACACCCACACGAAGGCCGTGGGGATTTACTTTTTGGCCCATAGTTTACCTCCTCTTTCAGCTTACTCTTTGTCCCGAACCACCATAGTGACATGGGAGGTTCTCTTCAGAACGTGGAACGCTCTGCCCCGCGCTCTGGGACGGATTCTCTTGAGTGTGGGGCCGGGGCAGACAAAACACTCTGCTACGTACATGCTGTTGCGATCCATATTCTTGGCGGGATCGTTGACGCCGTTTGCAATGGCGCTGCGGAGCAGCTTCTCCAGCGGCTCGCAGGCAGCCTTGGGGGTATATTTCAGAATCGCCAGCGCTTCCTCCACAGGCTTGTTGCGGATCTGATCCAGAACGATCTGCACCTTACGGGGAGAAATGCGGGCGTGTCTCAGGTAAGCCCTTGCTTCCATTGTGTTTTTCCTCCTTTCGGCCCTTATTTGGTCTTCTTGTTGCCCGCGTGGCCCTTAAAGGTCCGTGTGGGGGCAAACTCACCCAGCTTGTGGCCAACCATATCCTCGGTCACATAGACCGGAACGTGCTTGCGGCCGTCGTGGACGGCGAAGGTGTGTCCCACAAAGTCCGGGAAAATGGTGGAAGCTCTGCTCCAGGTCTTGAGCACCCGCTTCTCGCCGGTTTTATTCATCTCTTCGACTCTTTCCAGCAGCTTCGGCTGTACGAAAGGTCCCTTTT
Source organism: Angelakisella massiliensis (assembly GCF_900104675.1). GTDB lineage: Bacteria > Bacillota > Clostridia > Oscillospirales > Ruminococcaceae > Angelakisella > Angelakisella massiliensis. Next base: position 946,447 of record NZ_LT629945.1, read on the forward strand.
TAACGCTTCTGCCCATGAACTCGTTCCTCCTTTCAGCCAGCCTTATTTGGCGTTACGGCGCTTTACAATGAACTTGTCGGAGCTCTTGTGCTTCGCTCTGGTCTTATAACCAAGAGCGGGCTTGCCCCAGGGGGTCACAGGGCCGGGACGGCCGATGGGGGACTTGCCCTCACCACCGCCGTGAGGATGGTCGCAGGGGTTCATGACAGAACCGCGGACGGTGGGACGAATGCCCATGTGACGGGTACGGCCGGCTTTACCGATGTGAACGTTCTCATGGTCGATGTTGCCAACCTGGCCGATGGTGGCCATGCACTGCTGGGGAACATTCCGCAGCTCGCCGGAGGGCAGACGGATCAGGGCCATGCCATTCTCCTTAGCCATCAGCTGAGCCTGGATGCCGGCGGCGCGAGCCAGCTGAGCACCCTTGCCGGGATACATCTCCACGTTGTGGATGAAGGTACCGACGGGAATGTTGGCCAGAGGAAGGGCGTTGCCGGTCTTGATGTCAGCGCCGGCGCCGGAGACGATGACGTCTCCCACCTTCAGGCCGTGGGGAGCAACGATATATCTCTTCTCGCCGTCCTCGTACTGAACGAGAGCGATGTGAGCGGAACGGTTGGGATCGTACTCCAGAGTCAGGACGTTGGCCTTCATGTCAGCCTTGTCTCTCTTGAAGTCGATGATGCGGTATTTCTGCCGGTTGCCGCCGCCGTGATGGCGAACGGTGATCTTGCCCGTGTTGTTGCGGCCGGAATGCTTCTTGAGGGGCTCAAGGAGGCTCTTCTCAGGGGCAACCTTGGACAGACCGGAGTAGTCGGTGACGGTCATGGTACGCCGGCCGGCTGTCGTGGGCTTATATTTTTTGATAGCCATTTCTTTCACTCCTTGTCATCATTAGCGGAGCTGGAGCAGCTCCATACTTCGGGGAGGTTTTCCCCGCGGGGGACAGTACCCCCGCTCGTTCCCACCGGGAACTTACTGCATGGAATCGAAGAACTCGATGGTCTTGCTGTCAGCGGTCAGGGTGATGACAGCCTTCTTGTAATCGGGGGTGTAGCCGGAATACCGGCCCATCCGCTTGAGGGTACCCTTGCAGTTGAGGGTGTTGACGCCGGCCACCTTGACGCCGGGGAACACAGTCTCCACAGCCTTGGCGATCTCGATCTTGTTGGCGTTCTTGGCGACTTTGAAAGTGTACTTTCTCTGGGCCAGGCCCTCCATGCTGTTCTCTGTGATGACGGGAGCCAGGATGATATCATGAGCGGTCTTCATCATTTGTACACCTCCTCCAGCTTATCCACAGCCTCGGCGGAGATGATGAACTTGCCGGTGTTGAGAATGTCATAAGCATTCAGAGCACCCACCACAGCAGTCTTCACGCCGGGGATGTTGTTGGCGCTGCCGATGAGCTTGGCATCGGGAGCGGCGGTCACGATCATGGCCTTCTTGCCGGCGCCCAGGGCGCTGAGCATAGCCACGACGGTCTTGGTCTTGTAGTCCTCAACGGCGATGTTGTCCACAACCACCAGCTCGTTCTCCAGAACCTTGGAGGACAGAGCGGACTTCAGAGCCAGCACCTTGACCTTCTTGTTGAGGGTGTAGTTGTAGCTGCGGGGCTTGGGGCCCAGAGCGACGCCGCCGTGGGTCCACTGGGGAGCCCGGATGGAGCCCTGTCTGGCGTGGCCGGTACCCTTCTGTCTCCAGGGCTTTCTGCCGCCGCCCCGGACCTCAGTACGGGTCAGGGTGGACTGGGTGCCCTGGCGCTGGTTGGCCAGATAGTTCTTCACCACAGCGTGAAGAGCATACTTGTTGGGCTCTATAGCGAAGATGGCATCAGAAAGGTCTCTTTCCCCAACGCTTTTACCGGTCATATCATAAATAGTAACCTTTGGCATTGTTTCTTCCTCCTTCCTTACGCCTTCTTCACGGTGTCGGTGATGTAAACGATTCCGCCCTTGGGGCCGGGAACCGCGCCGCGCACCGCGATCAAATTGTTCTCAGCATCGATCTTGACAACGTCCAGGTTCTGGACGGTGACCCGCTCCACACCCATGTGACCGGGCAGGCGCTTGCCCTTCTGCACTCTGGAGGGATCGCTGACGGGGCCGTTGGAGCCGGCGTGTCTGTGGACAGGGCCGGTACCGTGGGTTTCCTTCAGGCGGTGGTTGCCCCAGCGCTTGATGGTGCCGGCGTAACCTTTACCTTTAGAGGTGCCGCAGACGTCGATCTTGTCGCCGGCGGCGAAGACGTCAGCCTTGATGAGATCGCCGACGTTCAGTCCGGAGATGTCCTCCAGGCGGAACTCTCTGAGAGTTTTCTTCAGAGCTACGTCAGCCTTGGCGAAGTGACCCTTGACAGCCTTGTTGGCCCGCTTGTCGCTCAGTGCGCCGAAACCGATCTGCACGGCTTCATAACCGTCGTTTTCGGTGGTCTTCTTCTGCACCACGACGCAGGGACCCGCTTCAATGACTGTGACGGGGATGACCTTGCCGCTTTCATCGAACAACTGGGTCATGCCGATCTTTTTGCCGATGATACACTTTTGCATTTTTTGTTCCTCCTACATTCGGTTATTGGTTGGCTTTCGCCAACATGACCTTGCCGCAAATGGGATCAGAGCTTGATCTCGATCTCAACGCCGGCAGGGAGTTCCAGACCTTTGAGAGCTTCCACAGTTTTGTTGGACGGTCTGAGGATGTCGATGAGTCTCTTGTGGGTTCTCATCTCAAACTGCTCACGGCTGTCCTTATACTTGTGGACGGCCCGCAGGATGGTGACGACCTCTTTCTCAGTGGGGAGCGGGATGGGGCCGGATACCCGAGCGCCGGTTCTCCGAGCGGTCTCCACGATCTTCTCCGCTGATGCGTCCACCAGCTGGTGGTCATAACTTCTGAGTCTGATTCTGATTTTCTCCTTGACTGCCACTTTGCATCGCCTCCTTGAAATGTTTGGTTCCCTAGGCGACGGTTTTTCCACTGTTTATGCCGCAAACCCCGCCGGGTGTTTCGCGCTGTGACATAGAAAAAACCGGAAAACCGAGCCTTAACGAAAGGCATGGTTTATCCGGGACCTGTCTGCTCAGTCGCAGACTTCTACGCACAGGCCCACCCCTGAGGGCGCAGCAGCCTGTCAGTATTTAAGCCGCCCGGTTTAAAATCGGACATACTCCGCGAAAATTACCTACCTGATGGCAGCAACCTCTCGCATCATCGCATATCTGTGTGCAGTCACGCTCTAGTATAATACCATACAGGTATGGTCATTGCAAGGGGTTTGAAAAAATTTTTTTGAAAAAAATGTAGGTTTCAAGCGCCTTTTCTCGTTGTTTTTTACAAGAGGCTTCCAGAGATTTCTTTTGGGGGACTTGACAGCTTTGGGCCTTGTACTGTATTATTTGAGCTAGTACACATGATGTATTAATTCAATCATACAGTTAGAGATTTTTTAGAGGTTGTGGGCGTATTTTAAAGCCGTGGGGCAGGGGACGGGGAAATTTTTCTTTTCATATGAAAATGGGGCGCCGAATTGCGTGCCCGGCACAGCCGGGAAAATTTACTTTTGACGGTACCGCCAGTCTGTAGCCCTCATGCCGGGCGGGCACTTCCTTTGTAATGAAACAAAGGAAGCAAAATTCACCAGCGTTCCGCTTCGCCGACACAAAGTCCGCTATGCTCCAGCCCCCTGGGCGGGGGCTATCCGCCCGCTCCCTTGTGCCGGCTCCTCCGGGAAAAGTCACGCTTGCTCCGGCTACTCGGTTGTAAACGCCCTCCCGACGCCTCCGCTGCGCTACCAACTTTTCCCGGGCGTTGGTTATTTCCGTTTTATAAGGAAAAAAGAACGGCTGCTTTTGCTTCCCCGCCCGATACGCTCGGAAAAATGGCCCAAGGGGTCTGCTTCACCCCATGGTCCATTTTTTGCCGCCTGACACACGGGGGCGGCATTCCCTCGCTCCTACCCACGGCAGGAAGTACAGATACCGCCGCCTTGCTAATACCGGAATTCCGCTGCCGCCCTCGCAGACGCAAAGTCCGCTATGCTCCGGTCCCCTGTACGGGGACCATCCGCCCGCTCCCTTGCGTCTGCTTCTCCGGAAAAAGTCACGCTTGCTCCGGCTGCTCGGTTGTAAACGCCCTCCCGACGCCTCCGCTGCGCTAGCAACTTTTTCCGGGCGACGGTAATTTTTATTCGATGCGGAACCGGTATTCCGTTGCGCGGATAAGGTAAAATTCAAATCCGCCACGGGCGGATGGGGCTTGAGACAAAAGTGCGCGGACAGGACCTCTCCTCTGCAAACCGTCGGTTTCGCTCTCTTTAGGGGCGGCGCAGCTTAGCTGCGCCGCCATCAGACCGCACATTTGCGACACTACCTAAATTCCCTTTTTAATTTTAATTTCCCCCGCCCGAAAAAAGTTGCTAGCGCAGCGGAGGCGTCAGGAGGGCGCTTGTTACCCTAAAGGGCACAAGCAACCGAGCAGCCGAAGCAAGCGGGACTTTTTTCGGAGGAGCCGCCGCAAGGGAGTGGGTGAGGAATGCCCAATTCCTTAATTGGGCGTTCCGAGGGTAGCGGACTTTGCGGCGGCGAGCGGGCGGCTTTACCTCTGTCGGGATAGGAACAGAAAACATCCCTCCGCCCGTTCCCCTTAACACTAAAAGATACAAATCAAAACAGTGGCAGGCTGTTTGTGGGACTAACTAGATCGCTACAGCCTCAACTATGGGTTTCCAAAGGGACAAGTCCCTTTGGGCGTATCCCCCGTATCCCTTCATATTTTCACACCTGACACCAAAGGAGGTTCTTCCATGCAACGCCAAAGATACATTTATATTATGCTTTCCATGACCGGCACCAAATTTTCCCGATTCCTGCAGTTGTGCACCGGCAAGGAATACACCCATGTTTCCATTGCTATGGACCGTCAGCTGGGAGAGCTGTACAGCTTTGGACGGCGGAGCATGAACCTGCCCTTTATTGCCGGGCTGGTGCGGGAGAATCCAAAAGGGGGCGTCTTCGCCAAGTACCACACCCGCTGCCTCATTTATGAGGTGCCCGTTTCGGAGGAGGAATACCATGCCATCCGGGGACTGCTGCGAAACTTTTTCCGGGACTATGAGCGCTACCATTATAATTTTGTGGGACTGCCCTTCATCGCCCTGGGGATCCCCACAGAATGCCGGTACCACTTTGTCTGCTCTCAGTTTGTGGCTTATCTTTTGGACAAGTCCGGCGCTGTACAGTGGGATAAGGATTTCTCTCTGGTGCAGCCTGCCGACTTTACCCGACTGGAAAACAAACGGCAGATTTACCAGGGTTTTCTTTCCGATTATGCCCTCTCTGCCTGATTTTTATTCTCCCGCATATTTTTGCCCACATAAAACGGGAACCATTCCTCCAACTGTCTTTCTGACGGCCAGGGGAACGGCTCCCGCTTTTTGTTCTGAAAAATTGGTTTTAAGGGGAAACCACAGTCTGAGGGATTCCGGCATTTCCCCTTTTGCTTAAAGAAAAATCTTTTACTATGGGAAAGTTTGTGCCAGGGCTTTCGCCTTGTATTGACGAGGGGGGCGGCGGTTTATCGCCGCCCCCTTTGACCACCTTGGGCGGCCAGCTCACCCCAGAGGGCAGCGAACGGCTTTGTCCGGCTTTATCCAGGCGAATAGCGAGCGGGCGGTTTCGGTTCCGCCGTGACAGAAGCAGGGACTATCCCTCCAGCCCGTTCCCCTTAACACTGAAAGGTACCGGCCAAAACAGCGGCAGGCTCCTTTCCTTTTTTCCTTATAAATGAAAATCACTCCGCCCCCAAAAGGTTGGTAGCGCAGCGGAGGCGTCGGGAGGGCGTTTACCAACCGAGCAGCCGGAGCAAGCGGGACCTTTTGGGGAGAAGGAGCGGTGACGGAGCGGCCGAGGAATATCCAATTCTCAATTGGGTGTTCCGAGTGTAGCGCAGTCCACCGCGACGCGGGTTTCCAAAGGGACGAATCCCTTTGGGCGTACCCCCTCCCCGTAACTCCCCGTAGCCCTAGCAAAAGCTTCCACCCTGTATTGGGCCAGGTCCATCTTTCCCGTGGTCCTGATAGGTATGTACCTCACCAACCGCTGACATGGCCCCGCTGCATCGCCCCATAGAGACGCATGGTGATGCCCGGATGGGTTTTCTCCATCTCCAGCAGCCACTCTTTGGTCCACTGGCGGTTGGTTTTCTCATCCACCGGGCAGACGCTTTTGACCACCGGCAGATTATTGGTGCGGACCGCATGAAGTACATCCCGCTCCCGGGCGTAGATGAGGGGACGGATCACATGGAGATCCTTGCGGCTCATATAGGTCACCGGGGAAAAACAGCCGATCCGTCCTTCATTAAAGAGATTCATTACAAAGGTCTCCACCGCGTCATCCCCATGATGGCCCAGCGCCACCTTACTGCATCCCAGCTCCTTGGCCACATCGTGGAGGGCGCCCCGGCGCATCCGGGCGCAGAGGCTGCAAGGGTTCTCCTCCTGGCGCACCTGGAACACCACATGGCCGATATCGGTGCGGCGCACCTGATATTCCGCTTCATACTCCTCCGCCAATCGGACAATGGGGCTGTAATCGGTATTGACTCCTTCAAAGCCGGGGTCCAGCGTCACCCCGATCACCTGATAGTCGATGCCGATAAACTGCCGCAGGCGGCACAGTCCGGCAAAAAGCACCACCGAATCCTTTCCGCCGGAGATTCCCACCAGCACCCTGTCCCCGTCGGAGATCATCTGATAATCGGTGATGGCCTTACGCATCATTCCCAAGATCTGCTGCATGAACTATTTCCTTTCCTCCCCGCTTTCCAGGGGCTTCACATAGGCTTCCACCAGATGGATCAGCCGCCGGTCCATATTCACTTCCAGCGCTACTCCGTCGGGGGTATATTCCCGGCTGTACACCTTGCCGTCCCGGGTGATCCTCGCTTCCAGCTCCCCGGCGCTGTAGGGCAGCAGCAGCCGCACCCGCAGATGGGTCCGGGGCAGCGCGTCCGCCACAGCTTTTAACAGCTGTTCCAGGCCACGGCCCTCCCGTGCGGAAATGGCCACCGCCTTCATCCCCGCCAGATCCGGAGGCGTGGGGAGAAGGTCGCATTTATTCAGTACCGTAATGACAGGGGTGTGCTCCGCTCCCAGCTCCCGCAGGAGGGACCGGGTGACGGAGAGCTGTTCCTCCATCTCACTGCTGGTGGCGTCGCAGACATTCAGCACCAAATCGGCGGACGCCGCTTCCTCCAGGGTGGACTTAAATGCCTCCACCAGATGATGGGGCAGCCGCCGCACCAGTCCTACCGTATCCACCAGCATCACCCTGCGGCCGTCCGGCAGCTCCAGTGCCCGGGAGGTGGGGTCCAGGGTGGCAAAAAGCTTATCCTCCGCCAGCACTCCCGCCTGGGTAAGGGTATTGAGGAGGGTGGATTTGCCTACATTGGTATAGCCAACAATGGCTACTGTGATAACATTGTCCTTTTTCCGCCGCTGGCGCAGCCGCTCCCGCCGCTGGGTCAGTTCCTTTAACTGAGCTTCCAGGGCCGTGATCTGACGGCGGATATGACGGCGGTCCACTTCCAGCTGGGCTTCACCGCCGCCTCTTCGGGCGCCGCCGCCGCCACCGCCACCGCCGCCCTGACGGGACAATTGCACACCCCGGCCTGCCAGACGGGGCAGCTGATACCGCAGCTGAGCCAGACGGACCTGGAGCTTGCCTTCACTGGTGACAGCCCGCCGGGCAAAGATATTGAGGATGAGCATGGTGCGGTCGATCACCGGACAGTCGCAGATATCCTCAATGTTCCGCAGCTGGGCGGGGGACAGCTCATGGTCAAAAATGATCACATCTGCTTCCAAGGCCCGTACCTGCTCTGCCAGCTCCCGCAGACGTCCCAGCCCCATGCAGGTGCCCGGCTCCAGCTCTCCCCGGACCTGGGTGGCGATACCCACCACATCCAGCTCCGCTGAATCCGCCAGTTCCCGCAGTTCCTCCATGGAAATGGCCATATCATATTCGCCGGTATCCACACCGGCCAGTACCGCCCTCTCCCGACGGCCTTCCTCTTGGGTATTGAAGGTCATGCCTGTTTTGATGCCTCCCTTTTATTTTCACCGGGAACTCCTTGCCCCGGTCCTGTCTCTATTATTTCCCGCTTTTTGCTTCCATTTCTCCGGCGGAATCGCTTTGCTCCTGTCAGTGGCGCAGCGCCTTCTTCATCTCCACCACAAAGTCATAGGGCACCTCCAGGTTCCCATAGCCGGTCATCAGCTCCAGCCCGGGTTTGAAAGCACCGTGAAAATCACTGCCTCCGGAAGAGAGGCATCCCCGCTGCCGGGCGATCTCCTCAGCGGTATTCCGCCAGTGGTCATCAAACTCACTGTACCGGGTCTCCAGGCCGTCCGCTCCCAGATCCAGGGTGTCCAGACAGAGGCGGACGCAGGCATCGGGGTCCTTGGAGATCTGATGGAGGTGGGCCACAAAAGCAAGGCCTCCCGCCTGGTGGATGGCGTCAATGCACTCCTCCGGCGGCACCACCTGCCGGGCCACATAGCCGGGCTTGCCCTTGGACATATAGTTCTGGAACACTTCCTTCATATTGCTGCCGTAGCCCGCCCGGATGAGTACATCCGCCACATGGGCCCGGGTGAGGGAAGTACCCTGAAAATCCCGGAAGGTCTCTTCTGAAACAGGGAAGCCCGCCTCTTCCAACTGCCGGAGCATCTGCCGGTTCCGCCGATCCCGCATCTGCTGCATCTTCTGGCAAACCCTTTGAAGGGCCTGGCTGTGGGGGTCCACAAACAACCCTACAATATGAAGATTCCGCCCCTCCAGCTGGGAGGAGAACTCCAGTCCGGGAATCACTTCCAGCCCAATTTTCCGGCCATGAGCCAAGGCCCGCTCCACCCCGTCCACGGTGTCGTGATCGGTAACGGCCAGAGCCGAAAGACCCTTTTGGGCTCCCAGCTCCACCAGCTGTTCGGGGGTGAGGGAACCATCGGAAAAACAGGTATGGGCATGCAGATCCGCAAATTTCATCAGGTGCTCCTTTTCTGCCTCTGGGCCATTATTGAGCGCTACCCATCGGCAACACCGATTTTACCATACATTCGGGTAAAATTCCATGGGATGCCGCTGTTGACGGGGACGCTTTTTCTGCTTTATACTGAAAAGGACAGGTGGAAAGAATATCACTGCCAATAAAGAGGGTATCCGCTGCCGGAAGAATGATTCAGGCGCAGAATAATATACCATCTTTTTGCGCAGCTCCCCTGAGCATGACTGAAGAGAACCGGAATACCGGCAAACACAAACTGACCGCAACCGCCCCATGGCGGAAGGTCCATGGCGAAAAAGGAGGAACCATGGCAATACTGATGGAAAAATCCCCTGACCAGTCCCGGGCTGAGCAGGTACACATTATTATGAAGAGCGACATCAACGGCGCGGGACGTCTCTTCGGCGGACGGCTGATGGAGTGGATCGACGTGGTGGCAGGAGTAGTAGCCAGACGCCACTGCAACCACAATGTCACCACTGCCTGTATCGACAACCTGGTGTTCAAAGCCGCCGCCTACTGCGGCAATGTGGTGGTGCTGAAGGGCCAGGTCACCTTTGTGGGCAGCACCTCCATGGAGGTTCGGGTAGATACCTTCGCCGAAGCTCTGGACGGCACCCAGGAGATGATCAACCGGGCTTATCTGGTGATGGTTGCCCTGGATGAAAATGACAAGCCTACCGCAGTCCCCCCGCTGCGGCTGGATACACCGGAACAGCGGGAGGAATGGGCCGCAGGGCAGCGCCGGAATGATCTGCGTCGGGAACGGCGCAGACTGGACTATTGACGACGGCGGAGGACAGCTTTTTGAGGGATGAGACGAGAAAAATTTTTTCTCCTTTCCGTGAGGAAAAGCCTTTAGGTCAGTTGAAGACGAAGTTCTGAGCTGAAATGAGCCTTCCATGGATCTATTCCCTCAACAAAAGGACAGCAAAAATATGGTTTCCAACCGGGCGGCGGCAGATAAACTGCCGCCGCATGAGCATACCGAAAAAGCGCGGCACACTTCCACGGGAGATTAGGTATCTTTTAGATCTGAATTTGATCTCTGATGAAACTAGATTCGATACCCCTTTAATTTCCTGTATCTGCTTCCATTGGCTTTTCCAAAGAGGTGGGGGGCGGCGGTTTATCCGCCGCCCCCTTTGGCCGCCTTGGGCGGCCAGCTCCACACCAAAGCAGCGAGTGGATTGTCCGGCTTTACCCGGACAACCGGCGAGCGGGCGGTATCATCTATGCCGGGACAGGATCAGAAACCATCCCTCCAGCCCGTTCCCCCTAACACTAAAAAGTACCAACCAAAACAGCGGCAGGCACTTTCCCGGACTAACCCTCTCGCTGCTGCCCCAACAACGGGTTTCCAAAGGGACGAGTCCCTTTGGGCGCATCCCTTAGCACAAACTTTCGGCTATCTCCCATTCAAGCGAGAATCAACATCCTGTCATCAGCAAAAAGAAGGGGACCTTTTCCCAAGAGAAAAGGTCCCCTTCTTTTCATTTCTGATCCTGTACTGTTATAACAGCGGATTTTTACCGGTAGAGAAGCACCCGGATAACGCCATCGATGGCGCGGATGCGGTCCGCCAGGGCGTCTCCCACCTGTCCGGCCACATCGATCATGGTATAGGCCATTTCGCCCCGGCTCTTGTTGGTGAGGTTTTCAATATTGATGCCCTCTGCCGAAAGGACCTGGGAGATACCGGAGATCATGGCGGGGATATTCTGGTGGAGCACACCGATCCGGGTTCCGGCACTGCGGGGCATGGAGACATCGGGGAAGTTGACCGAATGGGTAATGTTGCCGTTTTCCAGGTAATCCATCAGCTCTTTGGCGGCCATGGAAGCGCAATTGTCCTCGGATTCCGGGGTGGACGCTCCCAGGTGGGGGATGGCCAGAATACCGGGATGGCCCAGCAGCTTTTCATTGGGGAAGTCAGTGACATAACAGGTAACCTGGCGGCTTTCCAGGGCAGCCAGCATATCCTCATTGTTTACCAGCTCTCCCCGGGCAAAGTTGAGCACACGGACACCGGGGCGCATCATGGCAAAGGCGTCGGCATCCAGCATCTCCTTGGTGCTGGCATTGAGCGGCAGGTGGAGGGTGAGGAAGTCGCTGCCGCTGTAGACCTCTTTGAGGGTGGCGGCATGATGGACAGCGCTGGACAGGCCCCAGGCGGCATCCACCGACAGATAGGGATCGTAGCCGTAGACCTCCATTCCCAGCTGGACGGCGGCATTGGCCACCATTACGCCGATGGCCCCCAGGCCGATGACGCCCAAACGCTTACCCAGCAGCTCGGGGCCGGTATAGGCGCTCTTGCCTTTTTCCACCAGCTTGGGCACCTGATCCCCCTGGTCAGCGATGGTCTGGACCCAGGTCATAGCAGGGTAAACCTTCCGGGCGGAAAGGAGCAGCCCCAGAATGGTCAGCTCTTTGACGGCGTTGGCGTTGGCGCCGGGAGTATTGAAAACCACAATACCTTCTTTGCTGCACCGGTCCAGAGGAATGTTGTTCACTCCCGCTCCAGCCCGGGCAATCGCCTTGAGGTTGGCGGGAAATTCCATATCGTGAAGGGCAGCGGAACGGACCATGATGCCGTCCGGATCGGCGATCTCATCACCGCAGAGATATTTTGTTTTATCAAAAGCGTCCATACCCACAGGGCTGATCTTGTTGAGGGTCTTGATTCCATACATCTTTCATCCACTCCTGTCTGAACCGGGCCAATAAAACACGGCCTTTGCCGCTTTATCAAAGCGTGCAGAGCCGATGCCCGATGAAAAAAATCATTTCTTTGCACCGCAGCCGGCGGAAAGAAGCCCTCTCCGCCGGCTGCCGGTTTGCTGTTTTCAAGGTTGTCAGGTAAAAGCGCCCGCTTTCCGGCCTTATGGGCAGGAAGGGGCAGCAGGGGAAAGGCATCTGTCATCGCCTGACCCAAAAGGAACTTGTTCAGCCGTTTTTCGCTTCAAATTCCTTCATAAAGGCCACCAGCGCTTCCACACCCTCCCTGGGCATGGCGTTATAGATGGAGGCTCTCATACCGCCAACGGAACGGTGACCCTTCAGGTTCAACAGTCCCGCGGCTGCGGCTTCAGCCACAAACTTCTTATCCAGCTCCGGGTCCCCTGTAACAAAGGTGACATTCATCAGAGAACGGCAATCGGGACGGACGCTGTTTTTGAACAGCTTGGAATGATCCAGAAAATCATAGAGGATGGCGGCCTTTTCCTTGTTTTTCTCATAAATGGCATCCACACCGCCCAAGCCCTTGAGCCACTGGAGCACCAGGCCCACCATATAGATGGAATAGCAGGGGGGCGTATTGTACATGGAGCCGTTATCCGCCATCACCTTGTAATCCAGCATGGTGGGAGTGTCGGGCCGGGCCTTGCCCAGCAGATCCTCCCGGACGATGACGATGGTCACACCAGCAGGGCCCAGGTTCTTCTGAGCGCCGGCGAACAGCAGACCAAACTTGGTCACATCCAGAGGCGCGCTGAGGATGCAGGAAGAAATATCCGCCACCAGAGGCACATTTCCCGTCTCAGGGGGAGCCTGAAACACGGTGCCATAGATGGTGTTGTTATAACAGATGTAGAAATAATCCGCCTGGGGGTCCACCTTTTCAGGGTCAGGCTGGGGAATATAGGAGTAGGTGTCCGCCTCACTGGAGGCCACCACATTTACCTTGCCGTATTTGGCTGCTTCCTTGGCGGCTTTCTTGGCAAACTGACCGGTAACCATATAGTCCGCTTTGCCGGAACCATTCATCAGGTTCATTGGCACCGCCGCGAATTGGGTGGAAGCACCCCCCTGCAGGAACAGCACCTTGTAGTTGTCAGGAATGCCCATCAGCTCACGGAGGTCCGCTTCGCACCGGGCGATAATGGCTTCATAGTCCTTTGAACGATGGCTCATCTCCATCACCGACTGTCCGGATGAACCGTATTCCACCAACTCTCTGGCCGCTTGTTCCAGCACCGCAAGGGGCAGCTGGGAAGGACCGGGGGAAAAATTATACGCTCTTGCCATACTTCGTACCTCCTGTTTCATCAGATTTTGAAATGACAGCCCGCCTGAAAACCGTTGACGCGTGAAAAAAGCGTTTTTGCGGCTTTATCAGAGTAAAGCTGTAAATTCCATTATAAGTCATGACGAATTTTTGTCAATAAATAAAACAACCAAACTTTCCCTGTGGAAAGAAAGCGATTTTCTAACATGCGGTCAAATGTACGTCATTAAAAGACAATTTTCAGGGGATTTTGTCCTTCTCTCAGCAATTTTCCCTTAAAAAGCCTGAAGCACCAAATCAAAGGCCAGATGCAGTCCCGCTTCCAGGCTGTCTATTCTCAGCCATTCCTCCCGGGTATGGGCGCCGCCCCCAATATAGCAGCCGGTACAGGCGCTGGGAATGCCCATGGAAAGGGGAATATTGCAGTCGGTGGAGCCGCTTTTCAGCCGCAGCTCCTGATCGCTCCAGCGGCGGGTGGCGGCACAGATCTGCTCCACCAGAGCCTGCTGGGCGGCGGGGTCCACAGGGCCCATGGTGGGACGCTCACCCACCAGCTGCACCTCCACAGTCACGCCCTTGGTCTGCCAGGCGGCGATGAGCGCCTGGAAATGCCGCTCCATGATCTCCAGATCCTCCCGGCAGTCGGAACGAAATTCATAAAGCATCTCCGCCTGCTGGGCAATGGTGTTCACCGAGGTTCCTCCCTTGATGACCCCCACGTTGAAGGTGGTCCGGCCTCCCTGGGGCACCTTGACCGCATAAAGAGCGTCAATGAGGGACGCCATGACGGCGATGGCGTTGCGGTTGCCGAAATCCCCATAGGAATGGCCTCCCTCGGTGCGGATCTCCACTCGGTACCGACGGGAACCCACCGCCCGGTTGATAATGCCGCCGGTGCCTCCGTCAAAGGAAATCACCTGCCGGGTGCGCTTACCGTAATCGGCCATCAGTTGCCGGGAACCTTTGAGATTTCCCAAGCCCTCCTCTCCGGAGTTGGCCACAAACAGTACGCCGCCCTCCCGGGGCACAAGACCCCGCTGCAGCACAAATTTGGCAGCCATCAGCAGGGCTGTCAGATTGGCGGTATCATCCCCCACGCCAGGAGCCCGGAGGATATTTCCATCCCGGACAACCGGCAGGAGATCGGTGTCCGGAAAAACCACATCAGTATGGGCCATAAAGATGCTGACAGGGCCTTCTTTCCAGTTGCCTACGGGGCAGATGACGTTGAGCGCCGGGTCCACCAGCACCTCTGAGGCTCCCTGCTGACGGAGCCAGCTGCGGCAGAATTCCACCCGCTTTTCTTCCTGATTGGAAGGGGCGGGAATAGCCGCCAGGGTGGTGAGCAATTCCAGAGCCTCTCCGCTGTGATCCTGGATATATTGGGAAATTTCCTGATTCAGTTCCATGATGGATCTCCTTTCTTTTATTGGATAGCGTGTCAAACCAATTGAATCCAGTGTTATCTTTTCAACCGTCAGGCATGGCAAACAAAATTTTATGGAGGCAGGAAAATGCTGTCTGGGGAACCTGTCATCCATGGGGAATTTCTTTTTTTAGTTTCCAAAATCCCATTGGGGGAATGTGGGGGCGGCGGTTTACCCGCCGCCCCCTTTGGCCGCCTTGGGCGGCCAGCTTCCCCAGCAAAAAAGCGAGCGGCTTTGTCCGGCTTTACCCGGACGAATAGCGAGCGGGCGATTCTGCCTCTGCCAGGACAGGGGCAGAATCCATCCCTCCATCCGTTCCCCTTAACACTAAAAGGTACAGACCAAAACTGTGGCAGGCTACTTTCCTTTTTTCCTTATAAAATGAAAATCACTCCCACCCCCAAAAGGTTGGTAGCGCAGCGGAGGCGTCGTGAGGGCGCTTGCTGCCCCAAAGGGCACAGGCAACCGAGCAGCCGAAGCAAGCGTGACCTTTTGGGGAGAAGGAGCGGTGACGGAGCGGCCAAGGAATGCCCAATTCTTAATTGGGTGTTCCGAGAGCAGCGCAGTCCACCGCGACGCGGGTTTCCAAAGGGACGAGTCCCTTTGGGCGCATCCCCCGTGACACCAGCTTCCGCCCAGCAGCCATCCAGGACAGAGAGCAAAGCCCCGCAGAAAGCAGCCGACAGCCTTGTACGTTCCCATTATAATGCCGCTGGAGCTCTTTTCGCAAGGACGGAAATTTTCCACAGCGAAAGGCTCCTTGTGTGGAAAACCATTCTGGATTATGCTACAATAGGATAAAAAGGGCCGCCATGGGAGGGGACCCGATGAATGGGGGCAATACCCCGGAACATCACACCACAAAGGAGCGTGCAAGGAAATGGACTATCAAAAACTCCAAAACGGCAGCGATATCCGGGGCGTGGCCCTGGAGGGGATTGCCGGCGAACCAGTGAACCTGACCCCAGTCCAGGCGAAGGAAATCGCCCGGGCTTTTGTTCTGTGGCTGAGCAAAAAAACCGGACGTCCGGCGCAGGAGCTGCGGATTGCCGTGGGACGGGATTCCCGCCTGAGCGGACCTGCTCTGGAGGAGGGGGTGCTGGAAGGGCTGACCGCACAGGGGGCTTGCGCCTTCCGCTGCGCCATGGCCTCCACTCCCGCCATGTTCATGTCCACTGTACTGCCGGGGTTTACCTTTGACGGTTCAGTGATGATTACTGCCAGCCATCTGCCCTGGAACCGCAACGGCCTGAAATTCTTCACCGCTGACGGCGGGCTGGAAAAGGGGGATATCACTCAGCTGCTTACTCTTTGCCAGGAGGGGCTGCCCGCCGGGGAAAAGACCGGTACCATCACCTCCTGTGATTTGATGCCCGCTTATGCCGCCCATCTGCGGGAAGTGATCCGTAAAGGCATCAACGATCCTGACCATCCCGACAAGCCTCTCACCGGCTTCAAGATCGCCGTGGATGCGGGAAATGGAGCAGGCGGTTTCTTCCCCCGGATGGTGCTGGAGCCTTTGGGTGCTGACACCTCCGCCAGCGTCTATCTGGAACCGGACGGTCATTTTCCCAACCACATCCCCAACCCGGAAAACAAGGAAGCTATGGATTCCATCCGTCGGGCGGTGCTGGAAGGCGGCTGTGATCTGGGCATCATTTTTGACACCGATGTGGACCGCGCGGGAGCGGTGGACCGGGATGGGGAAGAGCTGTCCCGGAACCGTCTGATTGGCCTGATGGCGGCTATTGTGGCGGAAGACGCTCCCGGTTCGGTGATCGTCACCGATTCCGTTACCTCGGCGGAACTGAAAACCTTCATTGAAGAGGACCTGGGCTGTGTCCATCATCGGTTCAAGCGGGGATACAAAAATGTTATCAATGAGGCCATCCGCCTCAATAAGGAGGGAAAGGTGAGCCTGCTGGCCATGGAAACCTCCGGCCATGGCGCACTGAAGGAAAATTATTTCCTGGACGACGGCGCTTATCTCTCGGCTAAAATCATCATCAAGGCTGCCCGCCTCCGTCGGGAAGGCCGCACAGTAGGCCAGCTGCTGGAAAAGCTGGGAGAGCCCCTGGAGGCCAAAGAATTCCGGATGAAAATCTCTCTGCCGGATTTCAAGGCTTACGGCGCTCAGGTGCTGGCCGATCTGGAACAATACGCCAAAGGCCGGGAGGACTGGGTACCTGCTCCTGACAATCATGAAGGCTTCCGGGCCTCCATTCCCGCCTCCAAAGGATGGTTCCTGCTGCGGATGTCCCTCCACGATCCCCTCATGCCCCTGAATATTGAAAGTAATCTCCCTGGCGGTGTGGATGCTATCGTAGAGCAGCTTAAAGAGTTTCTCCAGAACTACCCTGGCCTGGACCTGTCGGTGCTGGAGAAAAAAGGCTGACTGACGCGGAGGGGAAGGTGGCTACGGGGGATGCGGCCAAAGGGACTCGTCCCTTTGGAATCCCATTGCCCCGGCAATCACGATCTGGTTAGTCAAAGAGAGTGCCTACCGCTGTTTTAGCCTGTACTTTTTAGTGTTAAGGGGAACGGGCGGAGGGAGAGTTTCTGCTCCTGTGTTGGTATAGGCAGTGCCACCCGCTCGCCGGTTGTCCGGGTAAAGCCGGACAATCCACTCGCTGCTCTGGGCGGGGGATAATTTCCATTTAATAAGGAAAAAAGATTGTGGCCGCCTTGGGCGGCCACAGGGGGCGGCGGATAAACCGTCGCCCCCCCAGTCTGTCAAAAATCTTTTCAAACCACAGACAAAGTCAGGGCCCCCGGCTAAGCCGGGGGCTTGGGGTAGCCTTGGAAGGGCACCATGTCGGCAAAACCTCTCAAGAGGCACTGAACGATCTGCCACTTGAATCATTTGCCTTGCAGCCCGTAAACGGGCACTTACACACTAATTCAACCCTTATGTATAAGAAAAGCATTCTTATTCTTTTCTCGCTGCGTTCAATGCTTGAATCTAAAGCTTTTTTACTCTCCCCAGCTGAGCCGGGGGATGTCGTTTCGCTAAAGCACATCAATTCAAACTCATACCAACCAGGATATGTACCTGGTTGGTATACCACGACCTGCGCCCACCAAGGCGTGAAACCAAAAATATGGCCGTTGGCTTCGTCAGAATCTTGACGGCGCATCCAGGCGAATCAGGTCCCCCTGGAAGTGTGTCAAACCTTTTCTGTTAGTATGCTTTAGCGAAAAGAGAACCCCCGGCTAAGCCGGGGAGAGTAAAAGAAATTATATAGTGAAAAAACCTTCTGGTAGAATAGAGTTGCGGTCGGCCAACTGCAACAATAAAGAACCAGGAGGTCTTTTCTATGAAAGAAAAAGATATAGAAAGTTTGCAGCACACAAGATGGAGATGCCAATATCATGTGGTATTTGCGCCAAAGTACCGGCGAATGGCAATATATGGTCAGATCAGGAAAGATATCGGACAAATACTGCGAAAGCTGTGTGAGCAAAAGGGAGTGGAAATTATAGAAGCACAAGCGTGCCCAGATCATATCCATATGCTTCTGAGTATTCCACCGAAGTATAGTGTATCACAAATTATGGGATATCTCAAAGGAAAAAGCAGTTTAATGATCTTTGACAGACATGCGAATCTGAAGTATAAGTATGGGGACAGACATTTCTGGGCAAGAGGATATTATGTAGATACAGTGGGGCGAAATAAAAAGCAAATACAGGAATACATCAAACAACAGTTAGAGACAGACCAGATAGCGGATCAAATGAGTTTAAAGGAGTTCATAGACCCGTTTACGGGTAGCAAGAATACCAAGGCGTAAAGGAACGCCCCTTCAGGGGCCCGCCATGAGTCAGCAATGCAGTTGGCCGACCCATTCGTGGCCCCTTTAGGGGCGTTGTCCGTATCATGCCCTTCTAGGGCTATCCCAAGCCCCCGGCTTAGCCGGGGGTCCTGACTGTTATGACAGGCTCAGCCTGTTACAGCTCAATCTTGCCGTACAGATGGGCCTCATTGGTGGCCTTCACTTCCTCCTCAGGCCGCTCCACCTTCTTGGGGGCGGGAGCGGGAGCCGGAGCAGGCTTGGGGGTCACGATCTTCTCGGTACCATCGGGACGAATCGGTACTCCTCTGGGCAGATCTGCAAAGAGCTCAGCATCATTGACCGGCTGGGCAGGCTGGGCTTTCTCTCCCTTGGGAGCAGAACCTCTGCCGCCCCGATCCCCCTCGGGACGAGGCCGTCTGTCTCTGCGGGATTCACCAGAGCGTTCACCACGATCTCCGCGGCCGCCCCGGCCTTTGCCGCCCCGCTGCTCTCCGCCCTTACCGCCTTTTTGGGGAGGCTCGATTGCGGAAATCACCACCCGACGGTTGGGATCCACACCAATAGAGGCGGAGGTTGCGCCTTTCACCTGAGAAACAGCTCCGTGGATCACCCGGCGCTCATAGGGATTCATGGGCTCCAGCGTGGTGCTCTTGCCAGTACGCACAGCGGTATTGGCAAGCTTTTTAGCCAGGGCGATGAGGGTCTTTTCCCGCTTCTCCCGGTAATTGCCGCTGTCGATGTTCACACGGATATAATCTCCTTCGCCCCGGTTTGCCACCAGGCTCACCAGGTACTGGAGGGAATCCAGGGTCTCGCCCCGGCGTCCGATAATGACGCCCAGGCCGGTTCCAGACAGCCGCAGGCAGACAGAATCCTCATAGTAACGGGGGGTTACCTGGATATCCTCAAAGCCCATGGCTTTCATGATCTCGGTGACATAGTCGGCTGCCCGCTGAATTTTTACCCGCACTTCCTCAGTGGGCTCCACTTCCACCGGTTCCGCCTTGGGAGCCGGAGCGGCAGCGGCAGTCTCGCTGTTTTCTTCCTGGGGAGCCTTCCGCTCCGGGGCAGGCTTCCGCTCGCCCTTGGGCTTGCGCTCGCCCTTGGGCTTGCGCTCACCCTGAGGCTTCTGGTTCTTGGCAGGCCGCTCACCACGAGGCTCACGGGTCTTTTCGGTGGTCTTTTCCTGAGGCTTCTCAGCAGTCTTTTCCCCCTCAGGGCGAGGCTGCTTGGGAGCCTTGGGCTGCTGCTGAGACTGCTGGGGCTGACCTTTAGGAGCAGGACGCTCCTGTGGACGCTGCTCTTTTTGGGGCTCTGCTTTGGGAGCGGGAGCCGGTTTGGGGTCGGGCAGCTCAATATAAACCCGGACCTTGGCGGGATGGGTCTTGAGGCCGAAAAAGCTCTTTTTAGGGAGACTGATGATCTCAAACTGAGCGTCCTCCCGCTGGATGTTCAGCTGGGCGCAGCCGTTGTCAATAGCGGCATTGACGTCCTTCCCTGTAGCGGTAACTTCTCTGATCACAGTTTGGCACCTCCTGCGTGTCGGAGGACATATTTATCCTTTCAGGTCCTCGTCGGAAACCTCGATGTCCTCATAATCGCCGTATTTTTCGGCGTTGCGTTTTCTGGCCGCAGCCAGCTTCTGGCGATTGATCTCCTTCTGGGTAAGAGCCTTTTCGCTCTTTTCCTCGCCCCGCTCCTTGGCCAGCTTTTTGGCCTCGATGCGTTCCTTCCGTTCCTGTTCCTCTCTGGCTTCCCGTTCCGCCTTCATCTTCTCGGCGATCTCTCTGGGATTCCAGAACTTATTGAGCACGACAGCCTGAACAGAAGCCACCAGGTTGGAGATGATCCAGTACAGACCCACGCCTACCGGTACCAGGGTGGTAAACCAGACAGACATCAGGGGCATCATATACATCATCATCTTGGTGGAACCGCCGGCACTCTGGCTGGCAGGGGAGTTTCTCATGGTGATCCAGGACATGAGGAAAGCGGTGGCGCCGGAAAGCAGAGGCACCAGCACCAACAGATTCAGGCCGAATCCGGGAGTGACCGTCATATCCAGACCAAAGCAAACCATGTTCAGGGAATTGACCTTTTCGATGACATCGGCTCCCACCTCAGCAAACAGCTCGGGGCTGGACTGGATGGCCTTGAGCATATCGATCTGGGGGGCGTAGCTGCCCAGAGAGATGGCATTGGCGGTGCAGATATTCTGAATCTGGGTCAGAACTTCCGCGGAAAGATGGGTAATGTGGGTCAGAGGACGATAAATAACGTCGATCAAACCAAACAGAATGGGGAACTGAATGAGCATGGGCAGACAGCCGGACATCATGCTGTAGTTCTCCCGCTGATAAAGGGCCTGAACCTCTTCATTGAGCTTCTGAGGATTGTTCTTGTATTTATTCTGCAGCTCCTGAATCTGAGGCTGGATGATCTGGAGCTTGATGGTACCCTTCTGCTGTTTGATGGACAAAGGCAGCAGCAGCAATTTGGTTGCGACGGTGAACAGCACCAGCGCCAAGGCATAGTTGTGGACCAGCTGATACATAGCCCACATGATGTAGCCCAGCGGGTAACCGAAGATTTCCATGATAAGTCTCATTGCTTTTCTTCCTCCATAGCAGTGTCGCGGAGATGTGCCGCCTGCTCTCTGGCGGCGGCGAAGGGCCGGAGGGAAAAATGCTCCGGCACGGGATCATAGCCGCCCTTGAACAGGGGATTGCAGCGCAGCAGGCGGCACAGGGCCATCAGCCCGCCCCGAAGGGGACCGAAGCGGCGGATGGCGGTGATGGCGTAACGGGAACAGTTGGGGATAAAGCGGCAGCAGGGGGGCTTGAGAGGGGAGATGTACCGCTGGTAAAAGCGGATGGGGGCAATGGCCAGGCGGCTGAGGAAGCTGTCCCGGGGCTCCGGGGAAGAGGGGCTCATCGTCCCGCCTCCCGGGCGCCGGTAAGCCGCTGGAGGTGAAGGGCCATCACCCGGCGTACCTGCTGCATTTTACAGGTGGTGGTCCGCCCTCGGGCCACAAAGATCAGGTCGTATCCCCCGGGCACCGTGGGAGCAAGCTCCCGCCAGGCGGCCCGGATGACCCGCTTGGCCCGGTTGCGCTGGACGGCCCCGCCCACCTTTTTGCTGGCGGTGATGCCCACCCGGGTGCAGGGCCTGCGGCTTTTCAGGGCGTAGGTGACCAGCAGGGGGTCCACCTGGCTTTTTCCCCGCTTGTACAGACGCACGAAGTCTCTGTTTTCACGAATGATCAGGGGATCTTTCATCGGGTCCTTCCATTTCTTCCGGCCCCCGGCCCATCTGGACGCCGGAGCAGCCTGAAAAACCGGAGTTTTCCTTTCTCCCCGCCCCGGAGCGGCCCAAAGGCTTCCGGAGCCTGGCGGGGAGCCCTGTTCCGGCTTTTTCCTCCCGGAAAGGCGGCGGGGAGGGGCATTTTTCAAACGAGTCGTAAAAAGAAAGCCCACATCACAGTGTGGGCGCAGGCAGGGCCGGGGCCGGCAGCCAAAGCTGCCGCTGCCCGACGCCGGAACAGAACCGGCGGGACAGCCAGACTCCGGACCAAAACATGTTCAGGAAAACGTACCGCCCGGGGGCGCCTGGGCAGCCTGCCCCCCGGCGGAAATTCCCGTCACCGGAGCACGCTCTCAGACGGTGAGCGCGGCGCGGCCTCTGGCTCTGCGGCGGGCCAGCACTTTACGGCCATTGGCGGTGGACATTCTCTTGCGGAAGCCGTGGACCTTGCTTCTCTGTCTCTTCTTGGGCTGATAAGTTCTGAGCATTCTTGATTCCCTCCTTTTCTGAGGCGTTCCTTTTTTGGAAAGGGTCTGGGACCCCCTCCTGGTCAACACGCCGGAAACACGCTGTCGGCCTGTCCGCTCCAGGCGTCCAGACCAACCCTTTTCCGCCTTTTTTCCCAAAGAGGCACGGCGGAAATAACGCCCCGGCGCGATAAAAGCGCTGCCGAAGCCTGTACAACAGGTTTCCATGGCAGGGTGAAACCTTGCAATATAGGATTATACCCTGATTTTACGCGCCCTGTCAAGGGTTTTGGGGGACAAAGGGGAAGAATTCTTCCCCGGAAATGGAAAATCACGGCAGGAGTTTTCCACTGTCTGTTGAAAACCGTGTGGAAAACCTCGTTTTTCTCCGTTTTTTATACATTATAAAATAGGGTGGTTGGGAATTGTTGAGAACTTGTAAACTTTCCACTTTTATGCTATACTGAAGTATCTGATTTTTTGCACCGCGCAGGTGCGTTTTTTGAGGAGTGACCGCTTTTATGGATTCCTTCCGGGAAGTTTTCGACCTGGCTTGCCAATACTGTCAGAAAGAGCTGTCCGAGGTGGCCTACAACCTGTGGATCAAGGACATCGAGCCGGTCCGTCTTGAAGGCTCGGTGGCCTATCTTTTTGTCCGCAGCGCCTTCAAAAAGTCCATTGTAGAGGAAAAATACCTGGGACTTCTGAAAAAGTCCTTTGAACAGGCCCTGGGCTTTGAGGTGGACGTTTCCCTCAGCTGCGAGGAAAGCGCCGCCCCCCCTTCCGCTCCGGCTCAGACTCAGGGGACCGCTCCGTCCCAGAGCCCGCCCCTGTCCGCCGCCGCTCCGGCTGATCCCGCTCCCGCCGTCCATGAGCCGGAGGACCAGCTGGGCAGCACCGATGAAACCTTCGACACCTTCATTGTGGGCCCCTCCAACAAGTTCGCCCACGCCGCCAGCTGCGCCGTGGCCAACAATCCCGCCAAAGCCTACAACCCCCTGTTCATCTACGGCGGCTCCGGCCTGGGCAAAACCCATCTGCTCAGCGCTATCTGCAACGAGATCCGCAAAACCCATCCGGAATTCAACATCGTTTATGTCAAGGGCGAGGACTTCACCAACGAGCTGATCCGGGCCATCGGCGGCAAGCAGACCCAGCAGTTCCACGACAAGTACCGGGTGGCCGACCTGCTGGCGGTGGACGATATCCAGTTCATCGGCGGCAAGGAGAGCACCCAGGAGGAATTCTTCCATACCTTCAACGCCCTCTATCAGGCGGGCAAACAGATCATCCTCACCTCCGACCGGCCTCCCAAGGAGATCAAAACCCTGGAGGACCGGCTGCGCACCCGCTTCGAGTGGGGCCTGCTGGCGGATATCCAGCCTCCGGATTTTGAGACCCGGGTGGCCATCATCCAGCGGAAGGCGGAGATGATGAATATCGAGATTCCCGACGACGTGGCGGAATATATCGCCAACCGCCTGAAAAACAACATCCGCCAGCTGGAGGGCGCCGTCAAGAAGCTGAAGGCCTACAAACAGCTGGCCGGTTCCAATCCTTCCATCCTCATCGCCCAGAGCGCCATCAAGGATATCCTCAGCGACCACCAGCCCATCCCCATGACGGTGGAACGGATCATCACCGAGGTTGCACGGACCTACGGCGTCACCGCCGAGGATATCCGCAGCGTCAAACGGGCCAGCGCCATCTCTACCGCCCGCCAGGTGTCCATGTATATCGTCCGGGAGATCACCCAGATGAGTATGGCCACCATCGGCGAGGAATTCGGCAACCGGGACCACAGCACCGTCGTCTATGCCATCCAGCAGGTCCAGAAGAATATGGAAAAGGACCAGCACTTCAAGGAGACCGTGGACGACATCATCAAAAACATCCGGACGCTGTAAGGCGGAGATTGCGTCGGGGATATGAAAGAGCATCAAAAAGGGTACGGGAGTTACGGCCAAAGGGTCACAACCCTTTGGAATCCCATTGTTGAGGCAATCACGATCTAGTTAGTCAGAGTGAGTGCCTGCCGCAGTTTTGGTTGGTACCTTTCAGTGTTAGGGGAACGGGCTGGAGGGCAGGTTTCTGCTCCTGTCCCAGCAGAGCCGAAACCGCCCGCTCGCCGGTTGTCCGGGTAAAGCCGGACAATCCACTCGCTGCTCTCGCCGCCGCAAAGTCTGCTACCCTCGGAATGCCCAATTCTTAATTGGGCATTCCTCACCCGCTCCCTTGCGGCGGCTCCTCCGAAAAAAGTCCCGCTCCCGTCCGGCGAAAGGCTTATAAATACGCCTTTTTAGCGCCGTCTGGTCGCTACCAACTTTTTTCGGGCGAAGGCTATTAAAATTCAAGAGGAAATTTAGATAGCACCGCAAATGTGCGGCTCCAAGGCGGCGCAGCTAAGCTGCGCCGCCCCCAAAGAGAGTGAAAACGATGATTGGCAGAAAAGAGGTCCTGTCTGTTCACTTTTGTCCCAAGCCCCATCCGCCTCGGGCGGATTTGAATTTTACCTTAGCAGTCGTTTTTTTCCTTATAAGATGGAAATCACCAACGCCCGGAAAAAGTTGCTAGCGCAGCGGAGGCGTCGGGAGGGCGTTTATCAACCGAGCAGCCGAAGCAAGCGTGACTTTTTCCGGAGGAGGCGGGGCAAGGAAATGGAGTGGATGGTCCCCGTCCAGGGGACCGAAACGGAATGGACTTTGTCCCGCCGAGCATGAGGGCTACAGACTGGCGATACCACAAAAAGTAAATCCCCCGGCTGTGCCGGGCCCAGAGAATTTCCCCCATATTCCAAAACCTTTCATTTCACAGTAATCGCCTCACCCCCCATCAAAATCTCTTTTCACCGCCTTTTTCACCATCTCTTTCCACTTGTGCCCTGGGATTATATCCCCTTTTCACCGGCAGTGGAAAGCTTTTTCCACCGGCCGCCGAATGTTTCCACCGCTTAATGTGGATTGTGGAGGGAGAATCGTTGAAAGCAGGGCGTTTTCCGCCGATTTCACCACATTCCCTTCACCGTATTCCACCAGCAGTTGAAACTTCCGCTTGCTTTTCACTTTTGCACTTTTTCCCCACCATTCTTCCAGATGTGGAAAATTCTGATTTTTCAGCCCGCAAGCGGACTTGTCCCGTCCTTCACATTTCCACCGGCTCTACTATTACTACTATTTTATATTTATTCTTTCTATACAGAAAAGAAACCCGGCAGGAAAAAGAATCAGGATTTTCCACCGGCAAAACAGTCTTTATACTGTCTGTATAATTGCAGGATATCCTTCATTTTCCCCTTTTTAAGGGGCCCATCCCGTTCAAAAGGAGCGTATGCCAACATGAAATTTATTTGCAGCACCTCGTTACTCAATCAGGCCATCATGAACGTCTCTCTGGCGGTGGCCCCAAAATCCAGCCTGGCGGCGTTGGAGGGGATTCTGGTTACCGCCAAGGGCCAGACCGTTCGCTTGGTGGGCTATAATCTGGAGCTGGGGATCACCACCACGCTGGAAGCCCAGGTCCGGGAGGAAGGGGAAGTGGTCATCCCCGCCAAGCTTTTTTCCGACATTGTCCGGCGTACCGACAGCCCGGAGATCACCATTTCCTGCGATCCCCGGTTCCTGGTGGAGATCACCGGCGGCGTTTCCCGGTTTACCATCCTGGGCATGTCCTCCCTGGAGTTCCCGGAGCTGCCCTCGGTGGGGGATGGAGATGGGGTCAGCCTGCCTCAGAACAAGCTGCGCTCCATGATCGACCAGACCTTGTTCGCCGTTTCCACCTCCGACGCCAAACCGGTTCACACCGGCGCGCTGTTCCTGATGGAGGACGGTGAGGTGACAGTAGTGGCGGTGGACGGTTTCCGTCTGGCCCTCCGGCGGGAAAAGGCGGCTTCCAACCAGCCCATGCGCTTTATTGTCCCGGGACGGACCCTCAGCGAGCTGTTAAAACTGTTGGGGGACAGCGATGATTCGGTGGGGATGCAGGTCAGCCGCAAGCATATTCTCTTTACCATCGGGGACTGCTGCGTCATTTCCCGTCTGCTGGAAGGGGACTTTTTGGATTACAACGCCGCCATCCCCAAGGAGAGCGCCACGGTGGTGAAGGTCAATACCCGGGCCCTCATCAATTCCATTGAAAGGACCTCTCTGCTCATCTCCGACCGTCTGAAAAGTCCTCTGCGGGTATCCTTCGGGGAAAATGTCATTCAGATGTCCTGCTCCACCACCATCGGCAAGGCCTATGACGAGTGCCCCTGTGAAACTGCGGGACCGGGCGTGGAGATGGGGTTTAATAACCGCTATCTCATGGACGCCCTGAAGAACAGCGGCTCCGATCAGGTGCTGCTCCAGCTGGGAGGTCCCCTGTCCCCCATGAAGGTGGTTCCTCCCGATGGGGACAGTTTCCTGTTCCTGGTGCTGCCCATGCGGCTGAAAACCGAATGATCGCCTGAAGGAGGCGGAAAAGGGACTGATATGAAAACAGAAGTCATCACCATTCATACGGAAATGATCAAGCTGGACAGCTTTCTCAAGTTCGCCGGAGCTGCCGAGACCGGAGGCCACGCCAAAGAGCTGGTGGCGGCCGGTGAAGTGCTGGTCAACGGAGAGGTTTGTCTGATGCGGGGCAAAAAGCTTTATCCCGGGGATCGGGTGACCCTGGGGGAGACGGTATACGAGGTAGGGTCCGTTGCGGGTTGAACGGCTGATTCTGGAGGATTTCCGCAACTTCACCCGGGCGGAGTTTCTTCCGGCCCCTGGGGTCAACGTCATCTACGGCAACAACGCCCAGGGGAAAACCAATCTCATGGAGGCCCTGTATCTTCTCACCGGCCAGCGGAGCTTCCGTCCCAGCCGGGAAAGCGACCTGGTGCGGTTCGGACAGAGCCAGGGGATCATTGAGGCGGACTTTTTCGCCGGGGGCCGCAGCCAGAATGTGCGGATGGTCCTGGGAGGGGGACGAAAGACTGTCTCCCTCAACGAGCTGCCGGTCCAGCCCTCGGAGCTGACGGGGCGGTATTTCGCGGTGGTCTTTTCCCCCACCGAGCTTTCCCTGGTCAAGGAGGGTCCCGCCCAGCGGCGGTCCTTTCTGGACAGCGCCATCAGCCAGGTGATGCCCCGGTATCTCAAGACCCTGGCGGCCATGAACCGGGCTCTCTCCCAGCGGAACACGGTGCTGGGGGACATGAGCCGTTTCGCCGGACTGGAGGGGATGCTGGAGGTCTGGGACCGGAGCTTCGCCAAAATGGCCTATTCGGTCATCCATGCCCGCAGGCGGTATATCCGCCGTCTTTCCCCCAAGGCCGGGGAGGTGTACAAGGGCATTTCCGGCGGCCGGGAGGAGCTGACGGTGGCCTACCAGTGTACCATTCCCGGAAACTGGGACGCCATGACCCAGCAGGAGGGGGAACAGGCGGTGCTGGAGGCTCTGGCGGCCAACCGGGGGGAGGACCTGCGGTTAGGTTTTACCGGGGTGGGCCCCCACCGGGACGACATGGATCTGCGGATCGACGGCATTTCCGCCCGGTCCTTCGGCTCCCAGGGGCAGCAGCGCAGCTGCGCGCTGGCGCTGAAGCTGGCGGAATGCGGCGTCATTGAGGAGATTGCCGGGGAGCGGCCCATTGTGCTGCTGGACGATGTCCTCAGCGAACTGGACAAAAAACGCCGGGACTATTTTCTTTCGGACATCCACGGGGGACAGGTGTTCCTCACCTGCTGTGACAGCGGCAGCATCCGGGGAGTGACCCGGGGAATGACCATCCGGGTGGACCGGGGACAGCTTCGGTCCAGGCGGGTGACGGAAGGCCGCGCCAGCCGGAAAACAGACAAGGAGGAAGCACAGGATGTACCTGCATCTGGGACAGGACACGGTGGTACGCACCAGTGAGATCATCGGTATCTTTGATATGGATAACGCCACCGTAGGCAAATCCACCCGGCAGTTTCTGGCCCAGGCGGAGAAGCGGGGACAGGTGGTCAACGTCACCGGGGAGCTGCCCAAGACCTTTGTGGTCTGCCGGGACAAACGGGGAGAGGTTCGGGTGTATATCAGTCAGATTTCCTCCGCCACCCTGCGCAAGAGGACCGGCTTTATCGATCAGATCGCCAATATCTGAGGAAAAAAACGACGGAAAAAAACCATCCCCCGGCCCGGGCGGCTGTGGGATTTGGATGAAATAGACGATAGAGGATGGCGTCCATCCGCCGTCCGCCGGCTCGGTGAGCCGGGATTTCTGATTTGGAGAGGGAGAATATCAGGTGCAAAACAATCAGACAAACCAACAGTACGATGGGTCTCAGATCCAGGTGCTGGAAGGACTGGAAGCGGTCCGCAAGCGGCCGGGCATGTATATCGGCTCCACCAGCTCCAGGGGTCTCCATCATCTGGTCTATGAGATCGTGGACAACGCCATCGACGAGGCGTTGGCGGGCTACTGCGACCATATTGAGACCTATATCCTGCCGGGGAATGTCATCCGGGTGGTGGACAACGGCCGTGGTATCCCTGTGGGCATCCAGCCCAAGCTGAAGATCCCCGCTGTGACGGTGGTCTTCACCGTCCTCCATGCCGGCGGCAAGTTCGGCGGCGGCGGTTATAAGGTATCCGGCGGCCTCCATGGCGTGGGCGCGTCGGTGGTCAACGCCCTGTCGGAATGGCTGGAGGTGGAGGTCCGGGACGGCACCCACGTTTATCACCAGCGGTATGAGCGGGGCAAGATCGTCACCGACCTGGAGATCATCGGCGACTGCACCGAGACCGGCACCACCGTCACCTTCAAGCCGGACGGGGAGATCTTCGAGGACTTGGTCTATGATTACGAGACCCTCCACACCCGTCTGCGGGAGGAAGCCTTCCTCAATGCCGGGGTGCGGATGTCCATCTACGACCAGCGGGAGCCGGACGGTCCTCAGGATTCCATGTGCTATGAAGGCGGTATTGCTTCCTTTGTGGAGTATATCCACAAGCGCCGGTCCCTGGAAGTGCTCCATCCTGATGTGATCTTCATCAGCGGCGACAACGGCGATTCCACCGCCGAGGTGGCCATGCAGTATAACGACAGCTATAATGAGCTGATTCTGTCCTTCGCCAACAACGTCAACACCGGCGAAGGCGGTACTCATGAGGACGGTTTCAAGCAGGCCCTCACCCGGGTGATGAACGACTATGCCCGGAAAAATGGTTTGCTCAAGGACAGCGACAAGAATCTCACCGGCGAGGATGTCCGGGAAGGTCTGACCGCGGTCATTTCGGTTCGGCTGCGGGACGCTCAGTTTGAGGGCCAGACCAAGGGCAAGCTGGGCAACAGCGAGATCAAGACCCTGGTCAGCGGCATTGTCACTGCAAAGCTGTCCACCTATTTTGAGGAAAATCCGGCGGTGGCCCGGGCCATTATCGACAAGTCCCTCACCGCCAGCAGAGCCCGTGAGGCCGCCCGGAAGGCCCGGGAGCTGACCAGGCGGAAATCCGCGCTGGAGACCATGTCTCTCCCCGGCAAGCTGGCTGACTGCTCCGAGCGGGACAATGTGCGCACCGAGCTGTATATCGTTGAGGGTGATTCCGCCGGCGGCTCCGCCAAGGACGGACGGGACCGGCGGTTCCAGGCCATTCTTCCCCTGTGGGGCAAGATGCTCAACGTGGAAAAGGCCCGCATCGACAAGGTGTTCGGCAACGAGAAGCTGATGCCTGTTATCACCGCTCTGGGCTGCGGCATCGGGGATGAGCTGGACCCCACCAAGATCCGCTATAATAAAGTGGTCATTATGGCTGATGCCGATGTGGACGGCTCTCATATCCGCACCCTGCTGCTCACCTTCTTTTTCCGGTATATGCGTCCCCTCATCGAGCTGGGACATATCTATATCGCCCAGCCGCCCCTGTTCAAGCTCCAGAAGGGCAAACAGGTGCGCTATGCCTATTCCGACGCTGAGCGGGACAAATATATCGCTGAACTGAACCCCGACGGCACCGGTAAGGTGGATATCCAGCGGTATAAGGGCCTTGGTGAAATGGACCCCCACCAGCTGTGGGAGACCACCCTGGACCCGGAGCGCCGGGTGATGCTCCAGGTGACCATGGAGGACGCCGTCAAAGCCGACGAGACCTTCACCATCCTCATGGGCGACAAGGTCCAGCCCCGAAAGGAGTTCATCGAGCAGAACGCTCAGTATGTCACCAACCTGGATATTTGATGTTCTGAGATTGTGACGGGGGATACGAGGGGAAACGGGGGATGCGCCCAAAGGGACTCTCGGCGGGGCAAAGTCCGCTACTCTCGGAACGCCCAATTAAGGAATTGGGCATTCCTCACCCGCTCCCTTGCCCCGCCTCTTCCCCAAAAGGTCCCGCTTGCTTCGGCTGCTCGGTTGCAAGCGCCCTCCCGACGCCTCCGCTGCGCTACCAACCTTTTGGGGGCGGGGGTGATTAAAATTAAAAAGGAAATTTTGGTCCGAACCGCAAATGTGCGGCTTAAAGGCGGCGCAGCTAAGCTGCGCCGCCCCCAAAGAGAGCGGAAGCGACGGTTTGCAAAACAAAGAGCCTTTTATTGCACCTTGCTTACAAACCCTGTAGTTTTCTGAAAAGCTGAGGGAAACCCGCTAGCGGCGGTTTATCCGCCGCCCACAAAAGAGGGAAAGCGATGGTTTGCAGAAGAAAAGTCCTGTTCACTCACTCAGGCCACAAGCCCCATCCGCCTGGGGCGGATTTAGGTTCTACCTTATCCGCGCAACGGAATACCGGTTCCGCCGCGAAGGCGGCAGCGGAATTCCGGTATTAGCAAGGCGGCAGTATCTGTACTTGCTGCCGTGGGTCGGAGCAAGGGAATGCCGCCCCCGTGTGTCAGGCGGCAAAAAATGGACCACGGGGCGGAGCAGGCCCCTTGGGCCATTTTTCCGAGCGCACCGGGCGGGGAAGCAAAAACAGCCGTTCTTTTTTCCTTATAAAATGGAAATAACCAACGCCCGAAAAAAGTTGCTAGCGCAGCGGAGGCGTCGGGAGGGCGCTTGTTACCCTAAAGGGTACAGGCAACCGAGCAGCCGGAGCAAGCGTGACTTTTTTCGGAGGAGCAGACGCAAGGGAGCGGACGGATGGTCCCCGCACAGGGGACCGAAGCATAGCGGACTTTGCGGCTGCGAAGCGGTACGCTGGTGAATTTTGCTTCCTTTGTTTCATTACAAAGGAAGTGCCCGCCCGGCATGAGGGCTGCAAACCAGCAATACCGCAAAAAGTATACCTCCCCGGCTGTGCCGGGCCCTCAATCTTTCGTGCATATCTTTTTTCCTTATCAAACGCAAATAAACCCCGCCCGAAAAAGTTGGCAGCAACCAGACGATGCCTAAAAGGTGCATTTATAAGCCTTTCACCAGACGGGGGCAGGACTTTTTTGGAGCAGTCGCCGCAAGGAAGCATAACGGACTTTGCGGCGGCGAGAGAAAGGAATGGATCAAAACATGAGTGAAGAATTCAATCAGAATCCTCAGGTGGAGGGAGAAAATACAGGCGGCGGCCGTCTTATTCAGGTGGATATTGACCGGGAGATGCGTAAAAGCTTCCTGGATTACTCCATGTCCGTCATTGTGGACCGGGCACTGCCTGACGTTCGGGACGGTCTGAAGCCTGTTCACCGGCGTATTCTCTATGCCGCCAGCCTGTCGGGCCTTACACCTGACAAGCCTTATAAAAAGTCCGCCACCATCGTCGGTGATGTGCTGGGTTCCTTCCATCCCCACGGCGACGCGTCGGTTTATGACGCCATGGTGCGGATGGCCCAGAAATTTTCCCTGCGGTATCCCCTCATCGACGGCCATGGAAACTTCGGCTCCATTGACGGCGACCCGCCGGCCGCCTACCGTTACACCGAGGCCCGGATGAGCCGTATCGCCCTGCAGATGCTGGCGGATATCGACAAGGAGACCATCGACTGGACCGGCAACTACGACGACACCAAAAAGGAGCCGGTGGCTCTGCCCAGCCGGTTCCCCAATCTGCTGTGCAACGGCTGTACCGGTATCGCCGTAGGTATGGCCACCAATATCCCTCCCCACAATCTGGGGGAGGTGATCGACGCCATTGACTGCCTCATTGACAATCCGGACGCCACCCTTTATGAGCTGATGGAGCACATCAAGGGGCCGGATTTCCCCACCGGCGGCATCATCATGGGCCAGGCGGGTATCCGTGCCGCCTATGGCACCGGCCGGGGCCGGATCATTCTGCGGGCCAAGGCGGAGATCGAGGAGTGGAAGAACGGCCGTGAGCGGATCATCGTCACCGAGATTCCTTACATGGTCAACAAAGCCCGCCTCATTGAGAGCATCGCCGACCTGGTCAAGGAAAAGCGGATCGACATGATCAGCGACCTGCGGGATGAATCGGACCGTGACGGTATGCGCATCGTCATTGAGCTGAAGCGGGAAGCCAACGCTCAGGTGGTGCTCAATCAGCTTTATTCCTACACCCAGCTTCAGGATACGGTAGGCGTTATCATGCTGGCTCTGGTAGGCGGCGTACCCCGTGTTCTCACCCTCAAGGAGATGCTGGAGGAGTATATCCGCTTCCAGTTTGAGGTCATCACCCGCCGCACCCAGTTTGATCTGAAAAAGGCCAAGGACCGGGAGCATATCCTGGAAGGCCTGAAGATCGTCAGCGACAACACCGACGAGGTCATCCACATCATCCGCCACTCCAAGGATGAAAACGACTCCAAAGTGAACCTGATGGAGCGTTTCGGCATTACAGACGCTCAGTCCGCCGCCATTGTGGGAATGCGTCTGGGCCGTTTGTCCGGCATGGAGAGGATCAAGATTGAGGAAGAGCTGGCCGCCATCCTCAACAAGGTGGCGGAATTGACTGCCATTCTGGCGGATGACCAGAAGGTGTACCAGATCATGAAGGATGAACTGCAGGTGATCCGGGATAAATATTCCGACGACCGCCGCACCGAGATCCAGCCGGTTTCCGGAGAGGTGGATATTGAGGACCTGATCCCTGTTACCGACTGCGTGGTCACTCTCACCCACTTCGGCTACATCAAGCGGCAGCCTGTGGATGTTTATCACACCCAGCGCCGGGGCGGACGGGGCGTTTCCGGTCTGAGCCGCCGGGAGGAGGACTTTGTGGAGGAGCTGTTTGTCTGCTCCAGCCATGATTACATCCTGTTCTTCACCAACAAGGGCAAGATGTACCGCCTCAAGGGCTATGAGATCCCTGAGAGCTCCCGTACCGGCAAGGGCAACA
This sequence comes from Angelakisella massiliensis, assembly GCF_900104675.1. Lineage (GTDB taxonomy): Bacteria > Bacillota > Clostridia > Oscillospirales > Ruminococcaceae > Angelakisella > Angelakisella massiliensis. The sequence continues at coordinate 979,744 of NZ_LT629945.1, forward strand.
ACATCGTCAATCTGCTGCCGGTGGAGAAGGAAGAAAAGATCACCGCCATGATCCGGGTGGGCGAAGTGGATGAAGACAGCTTCCTGGTGATGGTCACCCGTCAGGGCACCATCAAGAGGACCCAGCTTTCCGCTTACAAGAACATCCGCAAGGGCGGCATCATTGCCATCAGCCTGGAGGAAGGGGATGAGCTGGCCTGGGTGCGCAACACCACCGGCAACGAGGAGCTGCTTATCGGCACCGCCATGGGCATGGCGATCCGCTTCCCTGAAACCGATGTCCGTCCCATGGGCCGTACCGCCATGGGTGTCCGGGCCATCCGTCTGGATGAAGGGGATGAGGTTGTGGGTATGGCGCGCATTCATCCTCAGGGTCAGCTGCTGACCATCACCGAGAAGGGCGCCGGACGGCGGACCAATCTGGAGGAATACCGTCTCCAGAGCCGCGGCGGCAAAGGTATCTGCAACTATAAGTGCGAGAAGAAGGATACCCGTGTGGCTGCCATCCGTGTGGTGCAGCCGGATGATGATGTGTTCCTCATTTCCGATGACGGCGTGATCATCCGTATTCCCGTAGACCAGATCACGGTCCAGTCCCGTTATGGCGGCGGTGTCCGTGCCATGCGTCTGGAAGAGGGAAGCCGGGTAGTTTCCATCGCCCGGGCCCCCAGGGAGACCGAGGAGGAAACGGAGGAGGCTCAGGAGGAAATTTCTGCTGAGGAAACCTCCACCCAGCAGGCAGCAGCTGAAGAGACTTCTCCGGCAGAAGATGCAGGGGAAGACATCTGATTGTGAGCGTTTCTGAAAATGAAGAGTGACACGGATTTTTCCCAGAAGGCGGGGGTGCCGGAGCAAAAGGCGCCGGCATCCTTTGAAGCCCAGCCTTTTTAAGGGGGCAGATTTCTCTTTGTGGGGAGAAGGATGAAAATTTTCACTTTTCAGAAAGCCCCCGGGGGTTCCTTCCCCCAAAAAAGACAGCTTGAAAACCACAGAAAGCGGAGGCGAGGCGGCTTTAAGGAGCCGTTCGCTTCCGCTTTTCACAGACAAAAAAGGGGAACCGGTCCCCTGACAGATGATTTGAGTTTTTTGGCGTATTTCTTGCTATGAATAGTTCCAGCAAACTCCAGATGAAGTTTTTACAGATAATCCACAGAGAGGGTGACCCAATGAGAAAATGGTTCTGTCTGTTGACAGCGCTGCTGTTCTGCCTGCTGCCGGTGGGCTGCGGAGAAGAAGAGAGTAAATCCATCCGGTTGGATTTTACCGGTCAAGTGACCAATCTGGACCCGCAGTTTGTCACCGACGAGACCAGCAGGACCATTCTGTCCAACACCTTTGATGGATTGCTCAGGCAGACGGAAGACGGTACTTTGGAGCCTGCCTGTGCTGAAAGCTACACCATCTCTGCCGATGGGAGGGTTTACACCTTTATCCTGCGGGATGATCTCCGCTGGAGCAATGGAGATCCGGTGACGGCCAATGATTTTGTTTTCGCTTTGCGGAGATTGTTTCATCCCCAGGTACCGTCCCCTTACGCGGGGGAGTATCTTGCCATTGAGGGTGCGGCGGAGGTGCTGGCGGGGCAGCTGCCCCAGGAGAGCCTGGGAGCCAGGGCTTTGGATGACCGGACTTTGGAAATCACCCTGACCCAGCCATCGGCGCTGTTTCTCCAGCGTCTGGCGGCCACGCCGGCACTGCCCTGTGAGGAGAAGTTTTTTACCGAGACCAAGGCCCGGTATGGCCTGAGCGTCAATGCGCTGCTGTTTAACGGACCCTATGAGATCAGTTCCTGGAGAGAGGAGCAGGTGGTGCTGAAAAAAAATTCCCGGTATTTTGCTGAGGAAACGGTGGTTTGTCCCCAGGTGGTTTTTTATAGCAGCCGGGTGGTGACAGCGGAAGAGGCGGAAAAACCGGAGGATGTCCAGTCTGCCCGGGATCTGTTTCTGGCGGGAAGCGCCGATCTGTACAAAGCCTCCTATGAGGAGCTGGAGCAGCTGGAGGGGGCGGGGGCCCAGATCCTTTCGGTGGAGAATACCGTATGGATGCTGGCTTTTCGTCAGCAGGGAGCTTTGGCGGAACCGCTGGTACGCCGGAGTTTCCTTCAGGCTGTAGACCGTTCGGGCATCAGTGAGCGGCTGCCGGAGCAGTATCGCTTTACCGACAGCTGTGTTCCCCAAAATAATCTGCTGGAGGGGATGGATGACCCTACCATTTCCTCCGGCGATACCCAGACAGCCAGGGAAACCCTTCTGCAGGGGCTGTCCCTGCTGGAATTGGAGAAAATGCCCACAGTGACGCTGCTGCTGCCGGAATCGGCGGGGCTGACGGATCTGGCGGGATATTACCAGCGTCAGTGGATGGAAAATCTCATTGTTTATGTGAATCTGGAACGGGTCAGTGACAGTGAATATCAGTCCCGTATCGCCTCAGGAGATTTTGATCTGGCTTTTCTGGCCATGGAGGCGGAAGGCCAGGGACCGGGAGGAATGCTGGAAAGCTTTTTGTCCGGTTCCAGCCGAAATGTGGTGGGATATGAAAATCCCGACTATGATGCCTTGGTGACAGGAGCGCTGGAGGAGGATCAGATGGAGGACACCATCGCCTGTTATGAGCAGGCCCAGCAAATGCTGCTGGATCAGGGAGTTGTCCAGCCTTTTGCCGCCCAGTCCACCTATTATGCCTTGGGGCAGGGAACCTCCGGTATTACCCTGGAGGGTGGGCTGTTATCCTTCCGCAGTGCGTCCCGGTACTGAATCTAAATCAAAAAAGGTGCCTTTGGTATTTGGTGATACCGGGCACCTTTTTTTACTGTTTTTCCTAAGCTTTTAAGGGATCTTCAGCGCCGTCTGCGGTAAAGGATGATGGCGGATGCCAATCCCCCCACGATCAGTATGCCTCCCATGACCATGATGGCCCCTGTGATCAGTTCAACAGGAAGAAAGGGATTGTAGCCATCGGTGAAGATCACCTCCGGCGGAAGCATTTGTCCCATCATCACCCGCCACAGTATTGCAATCCCCAGGACAATGACGCCATAGCTGGCCAGAACCAATCCCCCCACCCATCCCCACCTCTGGAACAGCCAGGTGATTTTGCTCCACAAACTTCCTCTTTGGAAGGGTGGAAACGGCTGAAAGGAGGGGGAAGGGGCTGCTTCTTCCCCGTTGAGGAGCAGATCCAGGGAAATCCCCAAAGCCTGGGCCAAAAGAGGCAGTTTGTCTGTTTCGGGAAGAGATTCATTGCGTTCCCATTTGGAGACGGATTGGCGGGAAACTCCCAGCTTTTCGGCCAAAGCCTCCTGAGATAATCCCTGACGGCGGCGGAATGCCGAAATTCGTTCTCCCAGTGTCATGATGCTTCCTCCTTTGTTGTTTCTCTTATTTTCAAGACAATGATAGCAAATTTTCCCGGTTGCCCACAAGAAAGACAAAGCCTCTTTTTGTCAACTGGTGGTTGCGGTGGTAAAAAACGCTGGGAATCTTTCTGCTTTTGGAACGTTTTTTTGAGTAAATGGAAAAGTCTGTCTCTGCTTTGGATATTTCTGGAACACGGAAAAAGTTTTTTCATATTTTTTTTCAAAAATGTTCCTGAAAACCCCAAAACAGCTTCATAAATGCCCAATATAATAAGCACATCAGCTAAAGGAAATCGCCTCAAGCGGCCAGACCGCTGAACACAAAAAACTGCCAGCGCCCGGTGGACGGAATACCGGCCGGACCCATGGCAGGACAAACAATTCCCCCCACCGGGGTTTGTATATAAATTGCTTTTCTTCTTTCTTCCTCTTTCTTTTCTCTTTTCATTTTCTCTGCAAAAAGGGTACGGCCGTTACAAGCCGTACCCTTTTTGCGTAAAGCACCATGTTTTTATAGTCTGCATTCCATCTGGCAATCAAATGGTTCCCGGTCAATATGCTGCTGATGGCGGTATTTTGCCTCCACACATCCCATTTTTCTGTAAAAAGCCTGGGTTTCCACCGCTGAATGGGCGGAAAGATACAGCAGATCCGCTCCCTGGGCTGCAGCCCATTTCTTGGCTTCCAAAAACAGTGCCGTTCCAATTCCATGACGGCGCAGATCCCGGGAAACATGGAGATTGGACAGATCCAGATATTTTTGTTCCGTTCCAAAAAACACAGCCTCCACCGAAACGAAGCCCTTGAGATGCCCCTGAGAAAAAGCGCCCCACACCAGCCCTCCCTCAGCCAGAGTTTTTCTCAACTGAGAAAGCAGCTGCCGGTAATCCTCTTCCGTCCAGTCATCCACAAAAGGGTCCTCCCGGATGACCCATTGATTTTCTTCCAGGCGCCAGCATTCGGTGACCTGCTGCAGCCGAATGAAATGGGAAAACAGTTCCCGGTTCAGCTTATGAGGCTCTATCTTTCTGTAGTGTATCATTCCTCCGGCACCTCTTACAATGTTCTTTCATCCTTGTCCATGAGAAAGGACGGCGTCCGCTGAAAAATGGAAAAGCTGTTCATTCAGTCCCGCCTGACGGCAAAAAAATCCCGCAGCACCTGGGCGCACTGGTCCGCCAAAATTCCAGTGGTCACCAGAGGGCGGCAGTTGAAATCCAGGTCAAAAAGATGAATTTTGGAACCGACGCATCCTGCCGCCGGATCGGAAGCGCCATATACCACCCGGTCAAGACGGGCGTTGAGAATCGCCCCCGCGCACATGGGGCAGGGCTCCAGCGTCACATACAGGGTGCAGCCGGTGAGCCGCCAGCTGTGGAGCAGGGCGCATCCCTGGCGGATGACATTGATTTCCGCGTGGCCCAAGGGGTCCTGGTCCCGCTCCCGGGTGTTATGTCCCCGGGCAATGATTTGTCCATCCTTTACCAGCACCGCGCCTACTGGAACTTCCCCCTCCAGGGCGGCAGCATGGGCTTCCTTGAGGGCCTCCTCCATAAAGGGTTCATGTCGTATCATCATGACTTCTTCTCCTGTTGTATCCAAGGCAGGACTTGAGACCGCCCTATAAGGGCGGTCTGATCCCGCTGAAAAATCTCTGTTTTTTGGAAATGAAAGGGAAAGGGAGCGGTATGCTGCAGGGCGGCATCCCATCCATTTGCCGGAGTGGATTTCTCTTTTGTTATCACTATACCATACCGCCATCCCTTTTTCCAGAAATTCCAGTTTGTGCGTTTCTCAGCTGGCTGCCAGCAGTGCCCGGAGCAATGCTTTGAATGCCCGGGAAAGGGTCATCCGCTCTACAGCCTGGGAGGCTACCAGAGGATAGGTCAGTACCGTTTTTCCATCCACCTGTACCTTTACCGACCCCAGCTCCTGCCCTGCTGTTACCGGCGCTTCCACCGAATCCGCCAGCTCCACCTGCTGGCTGATGCTTTCCGCTTTGTCCCGGGGGATGACGATGGTGCCCGGCAGATCAAAGCTCACCGGTACCTCCGGCTCAACCCCACGGGTCACAGGCACCGGCGTCAAACCGGCAGGACCCTCCAGAGGCTGGGCTTTGTAATTGGCAAAACCCCAGTCAAGGAGACTGCGGGCAGCGGCAAAACGATGATCCGAAGTATCCGCCCCCATTACCACCGCAATCAGTCCCAGGCCGTCCCGCTCCGCTGTGGCTGACAGGCAGCTCCCGGCGCCGTCGGTGGTGCCGGTTTTCAGTCCGGTAGTGCCCTCATAAAAACGGACCAGACGGTTGGTGTTCACCAGCTGGGTGGCGCCGCCCCGGAGACTGTCCATCCAGATGGTAGTATAATTTTTGATGGTGGGGTGTTTGAGCAGCTCCCGGGACATGATGGCGATATCACGGGCGGTAGAGAGGTGCCCTTCATGGTCCAGACCCGCCGCGCAGACAAAATGCGTGTTTTTCATCCCCAGCTCCTGGGCCCGCTGATTCATCTTTTCCACAAAGGCTTCCTCGCTGCCCGCTACATATTCCGCCAGACAAACAGTGGCATCATTGGCGCTGGCTACCGCCGCGGCCTTTACCAGCTCATCCACCGTCATTTCCTCGCCGGCCTTCAGCCAGATTTCCGACCCGCCGTATCCCGCCGCGTTCTCAGAGCAGGTGACCCGGTCCGTCAGGCTGATGCTGCCGTTGTCAATGGCCTCCATGATCAGCAGCAGGCTCATGATTTTGGTGATGGACGCCGGAGGCAGCTGTTGATCCGCATCCATTTCCCATAATACTTCGCCGGTGTTTTCTACCATGAGGATAGCGCTTTTTACCGGCAGTGAGGACCCGGGACCCATGGCGGAAGCCATTTCCACCTCTTCCTCAATGACCCAGGCGGGGATGTTTTCCTCCCCTTTTTCTTCCGGTGTGTCTCCCATTGCTGTCACCGGCGCCAGCATCACCAGCGCCATCCATATCGCCAGCAGCTTTTTCATCCCCAAACCTTCCTTCCACCTTGTCTTTCCCTCTATCTATATGCCTGGAAACAGAAAAAAAGCCCTTTATTTCTTTCCGACAGGAAAGGGAGAAATAAAAGGCAGGATGGAGGATGATTTTTATGGTTTTGAATTTTGTTTTTTATGGAAACAGGTTTTCTACAGACTGAGCGGCGAGAGAAAACTCTCCCGCCGCTTTATTTTCTGTAACCGTTAAAAACGGAAAGACTTAAATTTCTCTTACCACCGGCAGCCCATACCCATGCCAGCGCCCCGTCCGGCACCATAGCCAGCGCCGTATCCGGTGCCGTCACCAGGGCCGTAACCTGCGCCGTAACCAGCACCATAACCAGCACCGCAGCCCGCTCCGCTGCCGCAGCCGTAACCCAGTCCGCAGCTGCCGTCACGGAGGCCGGTTCCATCGCAGGTGGCCTGACGCTCCTCATAAGCTTCCAGCCAGGTGTCGGCTTCTTCATCGGTGATGCGGCCCAGCTCCACCAGCTCATCCAGTCTCTCTTCATGGATGTCGGTCATGGCCTGCTGGAACTCCTCCAGTTTACCGGCTTCATCAGCGATCTGGCCATAGGTTTTGCCATCGGCCCGCTGCTGCTGTACTTCTTCCACGGTGCTGCCGGTGACGCCGGCGGCAGCTTCGGCAGGGGTGCTCCATTGGGCGGCCAGGGCCACAACGGAGGTGGAGGCCAGGACCATAGCGGCGGTGAGGGCGGCCAGCAGTTTCTTGTTGTTTTTCATGATTCAAAACTCCTTTTCATCTTCATTTATGATTTGTGGATCAGGATGGCGGCGCTTTTTGTGAGGACCGCTCCCTGGAGGGTACGGTCTTATTCTATCCCCCCTTCATGGCAAATGTGTGTCAGCAAAAAGTTATTTGGGAGGAATTTTTTCTGCCCGTGCCATGGAACTGCCATGATCCTGTGCTATACTGTCCTTAACAGAAGCCGCAAAAAAGAACCTCCCGCGGCAGAGGCGTTCCCAGGTCCGGAGGCTTTTGGACAGGGAAATGGTGCCCACGTCAGGGGATGAAAGTGCCCCGCCCCAAAAGGGGGCCGCCATGTCTGTGATGGAGAAGCAGTTGCAGGATTTTTTATAAAATGGATGACATTTGAAGGAGGAAGAGAACCATGTCTTTGATGCTCATTGCCGATGACCACCAATCGCTGCTGAATATTCTTTCCAGCGCTGCCAAAAAGGAAGGCTTTGAAGTGGCCACAGCCATGGATGGTCAGGAGGCGCTGGAGCTGTTTGACCAGCTGCATCCCCAGATTGTGCTGCTGGATGTAATGATGCCCAAAATGGATGGATTCCAGGTCTGCCGGGAAATCCGCCGCCAGTGGGATACGCCGGTGATCATGATCACTGCCCGGGGGGAGGATTTTGAAAAGATCATGGGGCTGGATATCGGGGCGGATGATTATATTGTCAAACCTTTTTCTCCCGGTGAGGTGATGGCCCGGGTGCGGGCAGTGCTCCGCCGGGCGGGACGGGAAAGCGCCGATTCCAAGCGGCTGACCGTGGAGGACCTGACCATCAACCTGGAGGATTACACCGTCACTATTGGAGGAGAGCCGGTGCGTCTGACCAAGCGGGAGGTGGATCTGCTGTGGACCCTGGTGGAGAACCGGACCAGAGCTTTTACCAGAGACCATCTGCTGGATCTGCTGTGGGGGATGGATTATTATGGGGACCCGCGAACGGTTGATTCCCACATCAAGCGGCTGCGTGCCAAGCTGGATGAAATTCCTCATCCCCGGTGGCAGATCGCCACCATCCGGGGTGTAGGCTACAAGTTTGAGGTGAATCATGAGGGATAGATTGTTCTGGAAGCTGGCAGTGGGCTTTGTGGCAGTGCTGTTGGTGTTTACGCTGATTTTAGGGACCATGTTTCTTTCTTTGTTCCGCAGCCACACCCTGGAGCTGCACCGTGAGGAGCTGGAGGCCAAAGCCCTTTCCATCTCTGCGACTTTGGGGGATTTCCTTTCCGGCAGGGGAGGCATGGGCCGGAGCGGCCAGGGAGGGATGGGCGCTTATCTGCGGTATCTGGATGAGCTGGCCATGGCGGATGTCTGGCTGCTGGATACGCAGATGAACCGCTTGACTGCCGGACATATGAACTGGACCACCGCCCAGGAAAACCCTTTGCCGGAAGCGGGAGAGGAGGTGGCCCGTCTGGCTCTGGAAGGGCAGCTCAACTGTAACCAGGACCTGGATACGCAGAAGGGTTCCGACTTTGTGCTGGTGGGTGCTCCCATCTATGGAAGCAGCGGAGAGTTATTGGGTGCTGTGGTGCTTCAGTCCTGGGTGGATGGTGTGGATCATTCAGTGGATCAGGGACTGTCCGCCCTGGGGCTTTCCGCCGGTGTGGCGCTGGTGTTCGCTTTGCTGGCGGCACTGTTTGTATCCTATCGGTTTTCCCGGCCCCTCTGTCAGCTGAGGACCACCGTGAACCGCTTGGGAGAAGGGGATTATTCGGCCCGTACCCAGGTGCGGCAGCGGGATGAAATCGGACAGCTGGCAGGGACCATTGATATTCTGGCGCAGCGGCTGGCGGAGGTGGATCACCAGCGGGAGGAACTGGACCGGATGCGGGATGACTTTATTGCCAATGTCTCCCATGAGCTGCGGACACCGGTGGCGGTTCTGCGGGGTTCGGTGGAGCTGCTGGCTGACGGTACGGTGGATGACCCGGCGGAGATTCAGGAGTATTATGGTCAAATGCTGGGAGAAAGCCGTCATTTGGAGCGGCTGGTAAACGATCTGCTGGAGCTTTCCCGTCTGCAAAATGCCCAGTTCCGCCTGGAAACCGCTCCGGTGGACCTGCGGGATGTTCTCCGGGACGCTGCCCGTGCAATCCGCCCCAAGACTGCCCCAAAGGAAATTACGGTCCACCTCTCTCTGCCGGAGCAGGAAGCGGTACTGGAGGGAGATTATGGACGGCTGCGGCAGATGATCCTTATTTTGCTGGATAACAGTGTCAAGTTTTCCCCTGTGGGCAGCAGTATTGAAATGTCTCTCACACAGCAGCCCAATGGCCTTCTTTTGGATGTCGCCGACCATGGCAGCGGCATTTCTCCGGAAGAACTGCCCCATATTTTTGAACGGTTCCGAAAAACATCCTCCAGGGAAAACGCCTCCGGAACAGGTCTCGGTCTGGCTATCGCCCAGCAGATCGTCCAGCGCCACGGAGGCGAAATCGCCGTGGAAAGCAAGCAGGGAGAAGAAACTGCTTTCCATATCTCCTTTCCGGTGAAAGCGGACGTGGGGGAATGAGGGGATGCGGGGGAATATGGAGGAATGCGAGGAAAACGGGGGATACGGGGAGGTACGGAGGATACGCCCAAAGGGACTTGTCCCTTTGGAAACCCATAGTTGAGGCAATAGCGATCTGGTTAGTCGGAGAAAGTGCCTGCCGCAGTTTTGGTCTGTACCTTTTAGTGTTAAGGGGAACGGGTTGAAGGGTTAGTTTGTGTCTCTATCAGAGTATCGTCAAAGCCGCCCGCTCGCCGGTTGTCTGGGTAAAGCCAGACAATCCACTCGCTGCTCTCGGCGGGGCAAAGTCCGCTACCCTCGGAACGCCCAATTAAGGAATTGGGCATTCCTCACCCGCTCCCTTGCCCCGCCTCTTCCCCAAAAGGTCCCGCTTGCTTCGGCTAAGGCTTTGCCTGTGCCCTTTGAGGGCATAAACGCAGCCATGACGCCTCCGCTGCGCTACCAACCTTTTGGGGGCGGGAGTGATTAAAATTTAAGAGGAAATTTGATTTGAACCGCAGGTGTGGGGCATAATGGCGGCGCAGCTTAGCTGCGCCGCCCCCCAAAGAGAGCGAAAGCGATGGTTTGCAGGAAAAGGGACTTATCATGTCGTTTCATCTTACAAACCCTGTAGTTTTCTGAAAAGCTGGGGAGACCCGCTGGCGGCGGTTTATCCGCCGCCTATAAAGGGAAAAAGCAATGGTTTGCAGATAGCAAGTTCTATCTACTCACTCAGGCCACAAGCCCCATCCGCCTGGGGCGGATTTGGATTCTACCTTATCCGCGCAACGGAATACCGGTTCCGCATCAAATAAAAACACCGTCGCCCGGAAAAAGTTGCTAGCGCAGCGGAGGCGTCGGGAGGGCGTTTACAACCGAGCAGCCGGAGCAAGCGTGACTTTTTCCGGAGGAGCAGACGCAAGGGAGCGGGCGGATGGTCCCCGTACAGGGGACCGGAGCATAGCGGACTTTGCGTCTGCGAGGGCGGCAGCGGAATTCCGGTATTAGCAAGGCGGCGGTATCTGTACTTCCTGCTGTGGGTCGGAGCGAGGGAATGCCGCCCCCGTGTGTCAGGCGGCAACTAAAACTACCTTAGCATACCGAAAAAAGTTGCTAGCGCAGTGGAGCCGTTGTGAGGGCGTTTACCAACCGAGCAGGCGAAGCAAGCGGGACTTTTTTCGGAGAAGCGGGGGCAAGGAAATGGAGTGGATGGTCCTCGCTTAGAGGACCGGAACGAAATGAACTTTGTCCCCGCGTCGGAGCGGAGGGGCGACTTGAAGCGATTTTCCGAGCGTACCAG